>NZ_CP107254.1:1414490-2828981 GCF_029229925.1 Halorhabdus sp. BNX81
CAGTCTGGGGACGAACAACGGGGTATGAGTGACGTGACACCCGAAAACGCGATGCATGACCTGGACGTGACGGTCTGGGTCGGCAAAAAGGGGCTCGACGCGGTCGTCGACGAACTCGGTGATCAGTTGCACGAACGCGGCCTGGTCAAGGTCAAGTTCTTACGTGCCGCTCGATCCGAGGGCGAACCGGCGACGCTCGCCGCGGAGCTTGCCGAGCGGACGAACGCAACGGTCGTGGACACACGGGGCCACACAACTGTTCTCAAACGATGAGCTCGATCACGTTCGTGCCGCTGGTGGGCGTCATCAGTGATCTGCTTGCCGAACAGAACGTCCCGTATGCGGGGGCGATCGGCTCGACGATCACGTTCGTCCTCGTGCTCGGGCTGGTGTCGCTTCTCGGTCGTGCCACAGTCCAGCCCATCGTCCGACGTGGCCTGCGATCACGTGGCGTGGACAAACACGCATCGATACCGATTCTGAAGCTCACGCGGGGCCTGATCGTCTTCGTTGCCGTCGCCGTCGCCTTCCAGATGGCCGGGTTCGGCAACTTCCTCACGTCGCTGGCGACCATCGCCGCCGCCGCGACGCTCGCCATCGGCTTCGCGATGCAGGACGTCATCGCGAACTTCGTCGCCGGCGTGTTCATCTTCACCGACAAACCGTTCCGGATCGGCGACTGGATCGAATGGGACGACCACTCCGGGGTCGTCGAGGACATCAGCCTCCGGGTGACTCGGATCCGCACGTTCGACAACGAACTGCTCACCGTTCCCAACTCCCACTTGACCGACGGCGTCATCAAAAACCCCGTGGCCAAAGACGAGCTTCGGATGAAGTTCACCTTCGGTATCGGCTACGACGACGACATCGACGCGGCGACTGAGATCATCATCGAGGAGGCCGAGGCACACGACGAGATCCTTGAGGATCCCGCCCCGTCGGTTCGACTCGTCGAACTTGGCGATTCCTCTGTGGGTCTGCAATCTCGGATCTGGATCTCGAATCCAAGCCGGTCGGACTTCGTGAAGATCCGCGCCGAATACGTCAAGACTGTCAAGGAACGCTTCGACGAGGCCGACATCAACATCCCGTACCCCAACCGCACGATCGGTGGTGAACTCGAACTCGCGGGCTCCGGTCCTCTCGCTACCGAGGAGTAAACGGCGTCCGCAAACGATCTGTGACAACGCGAGAATTATTTTCGGCGTTCGTCGAGGCGCGGTGCCAGCCCCGCCGCGATGGAACGCATCCCCTCGTCAGCAGGATGGAGGATGTCCCAGGTGAGTTCCGATGCGTCGAGAAGCTCCGTGCCGTCGACAAGGGAGACATTTTGGTGCGGTGAGTCTTCGACGACAGTTCCCAAGGCACTCCGGAACGCTTCGGCGCGCGCCGGATCGCCCGATTCGGTGACGTCGGCGAAGTACGGGAACAGCGTCACGCAAACGACCGGTTTCTCGGGATGGGCTTGTGCGATGGTATTGACGAAGTACTCGGCGCGCTCGCGGAACTCGGCCCTCGTGAACTCGGCGTTCGCCATGTTGACCGACAGCGCCAGCGTCGCGACGTCCCAATCCTCGCGATCGGCGATGTACTCGGCCATCGCGGGGTCCGCGTACGCCGACCCGGAACAGCCGAGGTTCACCACGTCGTAGTCGTTGGCCCGCGCGATCTGTGTGACGAAGCTCAAGTGTGCCGCGGAAGCTTTCGCCCCCTCGGTGATCGAGGTGCCGTACGCGAGATACCGCCGGTCCGGGAGTTCCGCCGCTGTCGGTGGGCGACAGTCCCCGGCGACGTCGTGGAGTGCGACGGGGACGAACCGCTCGAAGGCGATCCAGCAGACGCGCGGATCGAATCGGCCCTCGTCGACGCTGTCATCGAGTTCAGCTAATCGCTCGGGCACACCGAGCGTGAACGTCTTCGGCGTCGAATCGATCGCCTTGGCCTCCCACGGCTGAAACGACCCCCAGAAGATCCGAAGCTCCGCTCGCTCGGGAGCCGAGAGCGTGATCTCGATCTCCTCGGTGTCGTCTTCGGGGACGAACCGAATCTCGCTGTGCGTGGGATGGCGAACTCTGTGACGTGCCTCCTCGTTCAGGTCACTTCTGACTGATTCCGGGACGCGAGACAGTCGATCGCCCTGAGTTGTCCATTCCGCGTTCTCCAACTCCGCGACGTTGTGCAGCGAAACGGACGGGTACTTCTCCGTGGACATTGGGACACAGTGTGATCGATAGGGGCGAATAAATCCCTGGCTATTTCGATCGCGTGACGGCGATCCAACGGGATGGAGTTTTGGGACCCATCGCTCACTGATTGCTGAATCGGTATGAATGGAGTGGACGCCCGGGATTGCCCGGCGTTCGAGCGTGGGGAATCCCGCGTGCCTCCTCCACCCCGCGACCCTGCGAGCGGCAGGTGTCCGGGGGTCCGCTGCTCGCTTCCGCGCCTGGCGGATTGCCCCCGGTTAACGACACCGGCACGCCCCTGCAGGCGATTCAGCGTCGACCGCTACCCCCGCAGGACGAGGCTTCGACGTTGGCTAACGGGGCCCGCGCCCGTCTGCACGGACGCCCCCGGGGTTTGGCCCCCGCTGAAGACCATAGCGCGGGGAAAGAGCGGGGCCTAACCGCCCGGCCTAGTCCAGTTTACTCTTCCTCACTAACCCATAAGGGCCTTTCGGCTCGTGGATTTGCTGGCGAAACGACCGCTCACCAGATTCCCAATTCGCGAGCGTACCAGATCGCCGTGATCGGGATCGCGACCGCCGTCCCGGCGAGTGCATACCGGTGGAGCCAGGTGATCGAGAGGACGTCCGTTCGGGCGGTCACGAGCCAGAGAACGACGATCGCTGCGATCAGGATACCAAGCGCCAGTGCGACACCGGCTGCCAGTGGCGGATCCGTGCGATCTTCCCGACCCGCGGCAAAGACGATCACCGTGACCAGGGCAAATAACCCACCAAAGAGAGGATTCAGCGCCCCTGACGTATAGTACGTGCTCACCGATCCAGCGCGGAACGGAAACACCAACGCGCCCAGAAACGACAGACACGCGAGGATCCCGACGGCTGGCGCGAGACGCATTCGGTTCATAGCAGGCAGTCCGACCGCCGGTATCTTAACACCGACGCTCGTCGATCCCCACCGAAAAGCGCACAAATCCCGAGTCGCAATTGCTGGGCATGGGATTCGGAGACACGGCCAAAAAACTGCAGAAAGTCACCAGTGCGGCAGAGGATCTCTACGAAAAGATGAACCAACTCCGCGGGCAAGTCCAGTCACTCCGCGAGGAGGTCGCGACCACGAGCGAGCAAGTCGACGAGATCGAGACTGATCTCGCCGAACAACGCGCTCTGATCGAAGCCATCGCCGAAAGCCAGGGCCTCGATGTCGAGACCGTGATCGCAGATGCCGACATCGACGCCGTCGAAGAGGGTGCGGAGGTCACCGACAAAGCAGGCGACACTGATGGGAACAGGAGTGAGGCCGCCGATGTCGACGCCGAAACCAGTGACGCCTAATCAGTGAACGCCACCACCTGGCAAGTGATGCTGGGCATCGATTCGGGCCCCGGACGGATCACCCGAGCAGCCGCTGGTGTTCGACCTTCATACACCGGTCCTGAACGAATTGGCGACCCGCAGCTTCCGCCTTTCGCGCGCTCTCGTCGTGGGTGATCCCCTCCTGAAGCCAGATCACGGCGTCGTCCTCGCGGTCGAGTGCACTCTCGACGATATCGGGGACTTCCTCGCCCGGGCGGAACACGTTGACGACGTCGACCTCGTCGGGGACGGCCAGCAGGGAGTCGTACGCATCACGGCCGAAGATGGTTTCGGCGAAGGGATTGACGGGGATCACGTCGTAGCCCGCTTCCAACAGGTACTTCGGGATATCGTGAGCGGCCTTGCCGGGTGTCGATGAGCAACCCACAACTGCGATTGTCTCGCTCGTTTCGAGGATCTCGGCCATTAGCTCGTCGTCAGTGACAGGCATTGGGAATATTATGGGCATGGTATGGAAAAGCGTGGCGCAATCTGGGAAATGAGGTGGGGTCGCCGGGACGGATAGAGACATTTTTTACAGTGGGTACGTTTTGGGGTAATGCGAAGGGTCGGCCACGGCTCCGTGGGCGCTTAGCTCAGCCTGGACAGAGTACTTGGCTTCGGACCAAGCTGTCGGGGGTTCAAATCCCTCAGCGCCCGTACTTCTGTCGCTCGCAATTCGCGAGCGACGAATTCGTCATTCTGAGGGATTTGAACCCTGGCAGTCGCAGCCCGCGCAGCCGAGCGAAGCGAGGCAAGCAGGACCGTCTCCATTCGGTTCAAATCCCTCAGCGCCCGCTTGCTATCGCTCGCACGAAGGCGATCGACCTGTTCGAAATACAGAGTAGTTGAACCCCGTTCGATGAACGGCTACGGGGACCGGAATGGGAAGTATGCGCACCAATCGACCGCGACAGAGAGTTCGGCACGGATGGAAAGACCTCGCGGTTGCGTGGACCGGTCTGTCCAACCGGGGTGTCCAACCCTCACGACAGACGCAACCACTTGAACCGGTATCGGTGATTCTTCACTCCCCAGCGAGGCCGGTCAGCGGCGACGCGCCGCCGATGATCGCGGCAGCCGAAATGATCGCCGCCGACAACGTCACGAAGCCGGCGTCCGGTGACAGTCCCGCCAGCCCCGCGCCGGCGTCCACGATGAACACCGTCACGAAGAAGCTCAATATTGCGAACACCAACAGTACCAGGGCCGCGATGAGACTCGCGACCAGGCCGCCGAACGAATCGAGTATTGCCATTGGAATTTTCACTCCATCAATGTAGTCAGCCCGCGGACAGATAAATGGCCGTGCTCCGCTCGGCGGAATGCTTTTCACAGAACGTCTATCCTTTGATAGCATACGCCGATGTCCCTGCTCGATCCGATACGGCGGACTGGGGAGTAGTTCTCCGAATGGTCGTTGCGATACATTCCGGACCCATACACGATCGAAATAATACTCACGTTCCTGACGTTTCTGGGGGCGCTCGCCGCCGGGACGGGCCCGCGGGCGACCATGGAGGGGTGGGTCGACGGCGTCTGGACGCTGCTGCCGTTCATGGCGACGCTGTCGGGCATGCTGATGGCCGGCGACGCCATCGCCAAGTCGCCGGCGCTGATGATGACCGACGTCTCGCTGATCCCGGCGTCCTGGCCCGCCGAGTTACGGGAAGTCATCCCGCTGGTCGAGACGATCGGCTGACCCGGAACCTCGACTGGCACACGAAGCTCGATCGGGATCCGCAATTCATCGAGACGCTGATCGAGGACGGACGGGAGTCGGCTCGGAGGTTCCTGTCGGACCACGACGCCGGCTGACCGGCCGGCCAACGCTCTTGAGTGTGCGGAGGGATGGGTCCGTATGAGCGTCCTCTCGACACTGGTTCCCTCGGTCGTCGCCGTCGCCATCCTGCTGGGCGTCAGCGCCTTTTTCTCCAGCAGCGAATCGGCGCTGTTCTCGCTGCCCGCGGACTGGATCCAGGCCGCCGCGGCCGATGAGTCGGCGGCGAGTCTGACACTGCAGGAGTTACGCGGGAACCCACACCGGCTGCTGGTCACGCTGCTGGTCGGCAACAACCTCGTCAACATCGCGATCACGAGCATCGTCACGCTGCTGGTCGCGACGTACGTCCCGCCCGGGATCACGGTCGTGCTTTCGACGCTGGCGACGACCGTCCTCATCCTCGTCTTCGGCGAGATCGTCCCGAAGTCCTACGGACTCGGACACGCCGAAGCCTGGAGTCTGCGGGTCTCGCGCCCGATCGCCGCCGTCGAATGGATCCTGGGCCCGCTCGTCACGGTGTTCGACAGGGGGACGCGGTCGCTGACTGGCCTGCTCGGCGGCGATCAGGGGATCGAGGAGACGTACCTGGAGGACTGACGCGTCACGCCGGCGGTCGACACGGTCGGCAAGTCGGCCGAACAAGATCGATCCCGGGCCCCCGACGATCGCGGCCGTCGAGGCCAACACGCCGAGCTGGACCGGCGACGCGCCCAGTTCGACGATGTACCGCGGCACGAGAAGCGAGGCACCTCCCGAACGCCACGGAGCCCAGTCCCCATGGATACAGCCAGCGATCACTCATGTGGTGACGGCTCCGCGTGCGGCCGTCACGAGGGGGGATCGACCCGCGTCGTCGCTCGTCAGTATGTCAGACTCATCCCACCCTCGTGGGTCATGTCGCCCCCGTTGAGGTGGTTGCTGTGTTCCGAACACCCCATCACGAAGAGGTTCGCGACCTCGTAGGGTTCCATCATCTCCTTGACGCGGGTGCGTTCGAGCATGACGTTCTCGACGACCTCCTTGACGGTCATTCCGCGTCGGTCGGCGGTGTCGGGGAGTTGCTTCGCGACGAGTGCGGTCTTGACGTAGGCCGTACTGACCGAAAAGGCCCGGACCTGCCCCTCGCCCTCGGCGGCGATCGACTGGGTCAGTCCACGGAGGCCGAACTTGATGGTGTTGTAGGCCACTTTGTCCCGGGTGACGATGTGACCGTGGACCGAGCACATGTTGCCCACGACGCCGCGGCCGTCGTCGTTCGCTCTGAAGTGCGGGAGACAGTGTTTGCTCAGCACGAGCGGCGCGCGCTGCATCACGTCGTGCATCAGGTCGTACTTCTCGATCGGGAACGCCTCGATGGGGGCGACGGTCTGGATCCCCGCGTTGTTGATCAGGTACCGGAGCGATCCGTGCTCGCCCGCCCGATCGACGATCCGTTCGAGCGCGTCGTCGTCGGCCAGGTCCCCGGCGACGGTGACGACTTCCCCCGGAAGATCCATGGCAGCCGCTTTTGATCGCGTGTCCGCGAGTCCCGCTTCGTCCCGGTCAGTGGCGACAACGGTCAGGCCGTTCGCCGCGAACGCGTGGGCGGTCGCGCGCCCGATCCCCGCCCCGCCACCCGTGACGATGGCGACGTTCTCGGGGGCGTAGTTCGGATCGTCGATCTCCAGGAAATCCGCCCGAGTCGTCTCGCTGGGCCCGTACTTCTCCAGGGCTTCGTCGGCAGTCATGTCAGCCATGGTGGTTTCGACGGGTGCGGAACAGATAATAGCTCGTCCGCCACCGGCGAGTGAACGCTCCGGCTCCGCTACCCGAACCCTTCGGCTTCGATCCGGGTTTGGGGGACACCGAGCTCTTCGACCACCCTGACGAGTCCATACACCATCGCGTTGATTCCGCAGGCGTAGACGTCCATGGTGGACGGATCGAGTCGGGCATCGACACCAGACCGCGGTCGTTTCCGGAGCCAGCCTTCGAGCGGCTTGCCGAGCCCTGCCGTCACGACCGACGGATCGACATGTTTGAGCAGGCTGTGCTGGACGAACTCCGTCTCCCCGTCCCAGTCGGCCAGTAGCGGCTCGAAGACGAGACACGGCACGAAGTGAAAGTTCTCGTGCGTTCGATCGAGTTCGCGGAGCTCCTCGCGGTATGGCAGATCGTCGTCCCAGTCGGCCCCGAGGAACAGCCAGATGTCACGCTTCTCCCCGGCGTACTCATCGCGCCCAGTCTCGAAGATGTAGTCGATCATGCTCTTCAGCGGGGCGACACCCGTGCCGGTCGCGACGAACACCGTGTCCCGCGGCGAGTGATCGCCGAGGACGAGTTCGCCGTACGGGCCGCGGATGGTGACCGAATCGCCGGGTGAGAGGTCGTCACAGATCCGCGGCGACAGCCGGCCGCCCGGGACGCGCCGGACACAGATCTCGAGGTCCTCGCGCGTCGGCGAGCCCGACAGCGAGTAGGCCCGTGGGATGCCGTCGTACTGAAAGCCGACGTACTGTCCCGCGACGAAATCTACGTCCTCGTCGGTCTCGAACCGGACGCGCGTGAGCATCGGCGTCGGTCGATGATAGCGCCTCGACAACGTCGTCACGGTTCGAGCCACGTCCGCATGCCCGTCCTCGACAAGCCGTTCGGACAACTTGTCCCACGTTTCTGGATCGTCGAGCGAACCGTACGTACCTCCGAGCCCTGCCGTTTCGAGTTGTCGGGTGACGGCGTCCTCGACGTCCGAGCGGCGGTCGGCGTCCATCGCGACGACATCGGTGATCCGGGCCAACTCGGTCACCAGCGGGAGGTCCGCGATGGAATCGTGCTGTGACGCATGTTCACGAACGCCTGTCATTTCGATAAGGATACAGCCCGACGTCGAAAGTCCTTGTGCCTCGATGGCGGAAATCCGACATCCCCCGGGCAAGTGGCCAGTGTGGGCCACCGACGGAACGCCTACCGCCAAATGACGCCGTTGGACGACCGGCGAGCCATCGCTTCACTCATGCCCGGATGGATGGGGCCGCGTGGGCTGGCCGAGTGCGTCCTGACGGCCACCCCATGTGTGGTACTTACACCCGCTGTCCCGTCGATTGAGAACGCTTTAGCCGCCCATGGCCCGCTAGTCGCCAATGAGCTACAAGATCGGTCTCGTGGGCAAACCCTCGGTGGGGAAGTCCACGTTCTTCAATGCGGCGACGATGAACGACGTGCCGGAGGGGGCCTATCCGTTCACGACGATCGACCCCTCGGTCGGCGAGGCGTACGTCCGGGTCGAGTGTGCAGCCCCCGAATTCGGCCACACCTGCACGCCGAATCACGGCTACTGTGACGATGGCGTCCGCTTCGTCCCGACGAAGCTGGTTGACGTCGCGGGGCTCGTCCCCGGCGCTCACGAGGGCAAGGGGCTCGGCAATCAGTTCCTCTCGGACCTGAACGAGGCGGACGTCCTGATCCACGTCGTCGATTTCACCGGCGAGACGGATCTGGAAGGCGAACCGACGACGGATCACGACCCACGCGCGGACATCGACTTCCTGGAGAACGAACTCGACATGTGGTATGTCGATGTCTTCGAGAAGGGGATCGAGCGCCACCAGACGGGGTATAATGGCGCAGATGGGGACATCGAGGCCGACCTCGCCGAACAGCTCTCGGCGTTCGGGATCGGTGAAGACGAGATCAAGCAGGTCATCCTCGCCGAAGAGTTAGAACTCGATCCCGACACGTGGGACGAAGCCGATCGGCAAGCTCTGGCCCGCGAGATCCGGATGCGGACCAAGCCAATCGTCATCGCGGCCAACAAGATGGACACCGAGGCCGCACAGGACAACTGGGACGCGGTGACGAGCGATCCCGACTACGAGCACCTGACGTTCGTACCTGTCTCGGCCCATGCCGAAAAGGCGTTGAAGAACGGCAACGAACAGGGTGTGCTGGACTACCGGCCCGGTGACGAGGACTTCGAAGTGACGGCTGACCTCCCCGAGGCAAAAGCAGCGGGCCTCGAAGAGATCCGCGAGTTCATCGGAGCCTACGGCGGGACAGGTGTCCAGGACGTCATCGAAACGGCGCTGTTCGAAGTGTTAGACGCGATCGCCGTCTTCCCTGGCGCGCGCAAGCCACAGGACGACGGCACCTTTTTGCAGGACTGTTTCGTCCTCCCCGACGGCTCGACGGCAGAGGACTTCGCGTATTTCCTGCATACCGACATCGGCGAGGGCTTTCTTCACGCTCACGACGTCCGTTCGGAGCGTCAGGTCGGCGCGGAGACGGAACTCGATCACCGTGACGTCGTCGAGATCACGACGACGAACTGAGGCGACGTGCCGACTGCCGGAAGACGGCTATATTCGCTACAGAATACCCATCGCTTCGAGACGCTCGGGTAGATACGTATCAGTCACGAAGTCGAGGCCGTAGGAGGCCAGGGCCTGCTGTTCGGACTTCTTGTCGATGTCGAGCTGGAGTTCGATCTGTTCCTCCCAGTAATCGGTCTGGAAGCGGGGGTCTTCGAGTTCTGATTCGAGGGCGTTGACGTCCGAATCCGCGAGGGGGTCGGTCGGGAGGTCGTACTCGACGATGTCCTCGGGCTGGACGCCGATGAACTGCGCTTCCGGCGTCGCGAGGTACTTCGAGAGGTGGGCGGATTTGATCGACCCGTAGGCGACCGATCCGTAGATCCGGTAGGACCACGGGTCACCGTCAGTGAACACCGTCACCGGCAGATCAAGTTCGTCGTGGAGTCGCTTGGTCAGCCGGCGGGTCGCACGGGCAGGCTGGCCGCCCAGATGGACCACGAGGGCGTTGTACTCGTCGTCGAAGCCGTTCTCGACGAGTCGATCGCGCATACCACCGGTCTCGACACAGAGGACGAAGTCGGCGTCGTTGTCAAGGAACTCGATGGTGTCGGGGTCGTTCGGGATCTGATAGCCGCCCTGGCCCACGTCGTCCTGGCAGTGGATCTCCCGATCCCCGCGGTTGGTTTGCTCCCGAAGTCGCAACGGGCCCATCACCTTCGCGCCGGACTCCTCGGGACGCATATGGAACTCCTCACGGCGCACGTCCGAGACGATTTCCAAGTCCTCGATGATCTGATTTGACTCGTCCTGGCTGTTGAACTGCGCCTCGTCGAGGTCCCAGGATTCGCTGAGGTAGTACAGTTCACGCAGCGTCGAAGAGCGGTCTTCTTCGAGTTGATTCGCGAGGAAGTCGATCGAATAGATGACCTTCAGGAGCTTCTGTGCCCCCCGAACGCTGTTGGCCGAGCGTGTACTCTTCCGATCGCCGTAGACCCAGACTTTCTGTTCGGGGTCGTACTCGATGTTGGTCTTCGTCCGGGTCGGGACGTCCATGTGGGGCACGTCACCGCGGTCGAACTGGTCGTAGAACTGTGCCGCCAGCTCGATCAACCGCTCGCGGGCGTCCCCGTCGGTTCCGTCGGTTCCGTCTGTGTCCGTGCTCATTGTTCACCGTCCACTGTGAGTTTCTCCTCGGCGATACCCTCGACCGAAATGTCGAACGCTGCGTCCTCGCTGACCTCGTAGGTCAGAACCGCCTCGTCGCCACTCGAAACGGTCGGCGACCACTTGATGAACCACTCGCCGTCCATCTCGACGACGCGGGCCTCGTCACCGTCGGCATCGACGCTCACCGGCTCGGCGGTCACGATCTCCGTGATCTCGACGTCGGCGTTCGTGCTGTCGTTGTTCTCGACGACAAGACTGACTGTCCCGTCCTCGCGCTCCCGCTCGAGGAGGACGTTGTTCATGATCCGGGCCAGCGAATCGTCGATGTTCAACTCTGCGCGCCCGGTCACCGCAGTCAGCTTCGTCGCCATCTCCGGGAGGATCGTCCCGAGTTTGTCCTGCTTTTCGCGGCGCTGACGACGCGACCGCCGCTCGTTGAGGAACGACTTGAGTTCGCGGGCCGCCTCCCGGATCGCGAGTTCGATCTCGTCTTCGATCTCGGGGATGTTGGCGATGGCGTCCTTCGATTCGCTCGTGAAGGGGACGTTCGTCGAGGCGACGTGGACCATCACGACGGCCGGCCCGCTGGGAATGCCGCTGCCGCCCGGCTGGTCGAGCCCGTAGTTGCGCCAGTTGATCGTCTTGACGACGTCCGTCGTCGCACACGCCCCACGCTGGTAGACCAGCGGGACGCGGTTCGCGAATCGCATTACGTCGACCGGCCCCCCTTCCTCAAGTTCGCCGCCATAGGCGATCCCGGCCTCGACGATGAACGGATCGCCGCCGTGGACAGAGGCGTCCCGCGTGGATGCGGCGTAGAAGTCGGCATCGAACTCCTTGCGGAGCCCTTCCTCGACGAGCCGCTCGGAGATCGGGGCGAGACAGCCGGTCGGCGGCGCGATGATCTCGGTCTCACGCATCGCTTCTAAGAGTTCGGCGGCCGCGTCGCGGTCGTCGGCAAGGGTCGCGACGTTCGGCACGTCGTCAGGGACCGTCGCCATCACGCTCCAAACCGCTTCGACAACGTTCTCGCGGGCGGTTTCACCGATCGTCGCGTCGTCGTACTCCTCGGTGTTTTCGGCGGCTCGCTCGACGTACTCGGCGAGCTGCTCGCGGGTGCAACGGTGGCGGTCATCCCTATCGGCGAACTTCGAGGCGATGCGGTCGGCCAGCCCTTCGATCGTCGCGTCGTCTTTTCGTTTGCTGGTGGCTTCGTCGACCAGGCCATAGAGGTCCGAGGCCAGCGTCTCGCGCTGATCGCCCTCGTCCGTGTCCCCGACGATCTGGGCCCAGGCTGCCGCCGTGGCTTTCTCCCGGACGGTGCTGCCGAACGTCGTCCCGAAGCCCTCGGCGGCGGTTTCGGCTGCCTCGTCGACGATCGTACGGAGCTGGTGATGGGCGATCCGTTCGCGACCATCGACGGCGTCGGCCACCTCACGGGCGAAGGATTTGGTGGCGTCTTTACCCTTGTTGGCGACGGCAGCCCTGACGGCCACCTCGACGTCACCTTCGTGAACCTGTGGTGGCTGCCAGGCCATCTCGCGGCCGAAGTGCCGATCCCGGAAGTTGTCGAGGATCTTGTCCGACGTCTTCCCACCCACGCGGGTGAACTCCCCCTGCAAGAAGCCGGACACGGAATACGAATCGGTGGCATCGAGCATCTTGAGTACCGTCCCGAGTTCGACGCCGTGGGGGTGGGGACGGATCTCTTCGGTCTCGGCCGGGAGATCCGCGCCCTCGACGCGCTCGAACTTCGCCGGCTCGGCCATGTTCGGTTCGTGGAACTCGATACGGGCATGTGGATTAACCACGGCCGTGTGCTTGATGTAATCGTGCAGTTGCTGGCGCGCCCGGAGATTAGCTTCCAGTTCGAGTTCGATTCGCGTCCCGTGGGGGCGATCCCAGGCCGTCGTCTCGTCGACGTCGATCTCGGGCTCGTTGGTGTCGGTGTCGATGATCAACTCGAAGTAGTGGGCCTCCTCGCTGCCCTTCGTCCGGGAGGTGATCTTGGCGGGCTTGCCGGACGTCAACTGCGAATAGAGGACGGCTGCGGAGATTCCGATCCCCTGCTGACCGCGATTCTGCTCCCGTTTGTGAAACCGGCTGCCGTACAGCAGCTTCCCGAAGACTTTGGGGAGTTGTTCGCGCGTGATCCCCGGACCGTTGTCCTCGATGACCAGCCGGTAGTACTCGCCGACGTCCTCGATTTCGACGTAGACGTCGGGGAAGATATCGGCCTCCTCGCAGGCGTCGAGGCTGTTGTCGACACCTTCTTTGACGGCCGTGACGAGTGCGCGGGCTCCCGAGTCGAACCCGAGCATGTGCTTGTTTTTCTCGAAGAACTCGGCGATGGAGATCTGGCGCTGACTTGCGGCCAGTTCCTCGGCGATCCCCTCTTCGCCGAGCGTTGACTGCATCGATGGCATTCTCTATCAAATCAGGGACCGCGGTCGGGTTAAAGCCTTCCGGGTGGTCGATGGCTCGGCCGTTGGCGCTCACTCAGCGGCCTCGAGTGTGACCGTCCTGGCGGCGTATTCCTCCAAGAAGGCTCCGTGGCCGCCGACCGTCGTCCGTCCCTCATCGGTCTCCAGCACGAGCGTGTGTTCGATCGGGAACTCGTTCGTAATCGGGTCGACGACCCCCTGACGGGTCGCGACGACCCGGCCGGTGACCGTTTCGGTGTCCGTCTCGGAAGCGGCCGGCGTCGCTTCGACCCGGGCAGTAATCGCAGTGTCATTTCGCAGGTGCAGCGTCGCCTGGAAAACGGCCTGTTCGATGCTCTCGTAGGTCCCCGGCAGCGACGCAGCATCGATCACGTACTGTTGGTCGGCGCTCGACCAGAAGTTCGCCAGGAACGATCCGAACAGCGTCGGGACGATCCGGTCCTGTACCAGCGAGATCGCGCGCTCGTCGCTGTTTGCGACCGTCATCATCTCCGAAGACGAGATGATGCCGAGTTCGTGATCGACGGCCAACA
Source organism: Halorhabdus sp. BNX81 (assembly GCF_029229925.1). Classification (NCBI taxonomy): domain Archaea; kingdom Methanobacteriati; phylum Methanobacteriota; class Halobacteria; order Halobacteriales; family Haloarculaceae; genus Halorhabdus; species Halorhabdus sp. BNX81. Next base: position 1,428,251 of record NZ_CP107254.1, read on the forward strand.
TGACCGGAATCGGGACGTTCCAGCTCCGAACGACACTCGCGATCGGGCGATCGTACTCGGTGAAGTCAGCTGGGTCCGAGTCGACGTCAGTTACCAACAGGAGGACGAACACGCCGCGGTCGACGGCAGCCTGTAACTCCTCGACGACTTGGGGGAGCGTCGAATACGGGATCGAGAGTGCAACACGTTGCTCGGCGTCGTCGATGTACTCGCCGATGCGTTTGACCACTGTGACCCGGGACTTGATGACGTCGAAGCGCTGTGGGCGTGTCTCGGCTTCCGAAAAGCGGCGTTCGAGTGCCGGTTCGATTTCGTCGAGGCGATTCGAGAGGATCTCGATGACGTCTTCCGGTCGCTTGGCACGGATCTTCGTCGGGACGACGTGGTCGTTGACCTCGACGAATCCCTGATCTTCGAGTTCCTCACACACGCTGTAGACGTATCGCTTGGAAACGCCGGTCGCGTCGGCGATCGTACTCGCCTTTGCCTCTCCGTGTTCGAGGACAGCCAGATACGTCTGGATTTCGGTATCCGAGAGCCCGAAGTGTTCTAACTGCCGGGCAAGCGCCGAATCGTCGTTTTCGCTCATGCTTGGCCCTCGGAGGGGAACGGTCCACTTGATCGACGGTATCCTACCCGACCCGTCCCACGACCCACCGGGAGATTGAAGACGGTTGCCACTGATCTGTTAGTCAGTAGCCCACCACACTGTTCGTTTGCCATGTTGGTACCTACTTTCGGCGCCGATCGTATAAATTGTTTGTATCATTTCTTCCCAAATCCACCGCACATGCCCGCGCGCACGTGAAATTTAAGACCCCCCAGACGTAACTTCCCATCAAGGTTTTTTATGAGCGACGACAACGCCTACGGAGCCGGCCAGATTCAGGTGCTGGAGGGGTTACAAGCCGTCCAGAAGCGACCGGCAATGTATATCGGCTCTACCGATACCAGGGGATTGCATCACCTCGTCTACGAGGTAGTCGACAACGCCATCGACGAGGCGCTCGCGGGACACTGTGACCACATCGAGGTCACGATCCACGACGATGGCTCTGTCTCCGTGAGCGACGACGGTCGGGGGATTCCGATCGATATTCACGACGAGTACGACCGGCCGGCCGTCGAAGTCATCATGACGGTGTTACACGCCGGCGGGAAGTTCGACAACAAGTCCTACCAGGTTTCGGGGGGGCTTCACGGCGTCGGCGTCTCGGTCGTCAACGCCCTCTCGGAGAAACTCGAGGTCGAGGTGAGCCGGGAGGGGGGCGTCTGGAAGCAGACCTTCGACCACGGCGCGCCCGCGGACGACCTCACGGAGGTCAGTTCGCTGGACGACCCCGATGAAACGGGCACGACGATCAGGTTTTGGCCCGACGGGGAAATCTTCGAGACGACCGACTTCCAGTTCTCGACGCTCGCGAACCGCCTCCGGGAACTCGCCTTCCTCAACTCCGGGGTCGAGATTACGCTCGCCGACGAGCGCGAGGGGACTGCGGAAACGTTCAAATACGAGGGCGGAATCCGGGAGTTCGTCGAGTACTTGAACGAGACCAAGGACCCGCTACACGACGAGGTTGTGTACTTCGAAGACGAGGACCAGGACATCCAGGTCGAGGTGGCCCTCCAGGCGACCACCGAGTTGCAGGGTTCGATCCACGCCTTCGCGAACAATATCAACACCCGCGAGGGTGGGACTCACCTCACCGGGTTCAAAACCGCGTTGACCCGGGTCGTCAACGATTACGCCACCAGCAACGACCTCCTCTCTGATCTTGAGGAGACACTCAAGGGCGAGGACATCCGAGAGGGACTGACGGCAGTCATCTCGATCAAACACCCCGATCCCCAGTTCGAAGGCCAGACCAAGACCAAACTCGGCAACAGCGAGGTTCGGGGCGTCGTCGAGAGTGCGATGCACCAGAACATCGGGACGTACTTCGAGGAGAACCCCGACGTCGCCCAGGCGATCGTTCGGAAGGCCGTCGAGGCCGCCAAGGCCCGCAAAGCCGCACAGAAAGCCGAGGAACTAACCCGCCGAAAAAGCGCCCTGGAGTCGACGGCGCTGCCGGGCAAGCTGGCCGACTGCCAGACGAAAGATCCCAGCCGGGCGGAGCTGTTTATCGCCGAAGGGGACAGCGCGGGCGGGAGCGCAAAGCAGGCTCGCGATCCCGACTTCCAGGCCGTCCTGCCGATCCGCGGGAAGATCCTCAACGTCGAGAAACACCGTCTCGACCGGATCTTGGAGAACGATCAGATCCGGAATATCATCACCGCGCTGGGTACCGGCGTCGGCGACGAGTTCGACCACGACGAGTTGCGATACGAGAAGATCATCTTCGCCACTGACGCCGACGTCGACGGCGCACATATTCGAACGTTGCTTCTCACGTTCTTCTATCGCCACATGCGACCGTTGCTCGAAGGCGGCAACATCTACGCGGCTCGGCCGCCGCTCTATCGGATCCGGTACCGTGGGGAAACCTACGACGCGATGACGGATGCCGAACGGGACGAGATCATCGAGGAGAAATGCAACGGCAATCCGACACAGATCCAGCGGTTCAAGGGGCTGGGCGAGATGAATCCCCAGCAGCTCTGGGATACGACGATGAACCCGGAGAATCGCTTCCTCAAGCAGATCACCATCGACGACGCCGCGGCCGCCGACAAGATGTTCTCGGTGTTGATGGGTGACGCCGTCGAACCGCGCAAGCAGTTCATCAAAGAGCACTCGCCGGAAGCCGAATGGGTCGACATATGAGTTCAGACGTACCAGAAGGTCCGGACGTGAGTGCCGACGCCGCACGCGTCGAACACGTCCGGATCGAAGACGAGATGGAGCAGAGTTACATCGACTACGCGATGAGCGTCATCGCCGGACGCGCCCTCCCGGACGTCCGTGACGGCCTCAAACCCGTCCATCGGCGCATCCTCTATGCGATGCACGAGATGGGTGTCTCCTCGGGGTCGTCTCACCGCAAGTCCTCGTCAGTTGTCGGCGAAGTGATGGGTGACTATCACCCGCATGGGGACAGCGCGATCTACGACACCCTGGTGCGGATGGCCCAGGACTTCTCGATGCGGTACCCGCTGATCGACGGGCAAGGGAACTTCGGGTCGATGGACGGTGACCCGGCCGCAGCGATGCGGTACACTGAGGCCAGGATGGCACCGATCGCCGAGGAACTGCTCGCGGATATCGAGAAAGACACGGTCGACTTCCAGGCTAACTACGACGACCGCCTCGAAGAGCCCGAAGTGTTGCCGTCGGCGTTCCCGAACCTGCTGGTCAACGGTTCCTCCGGGATCGCGGTCGGGATGTCCACGAACATCCCGCCGCACAATCTCGGCGAAGTCATCGACGCGACGATCCACCTGATCGACAATCCCGATGCCGAGGTTGCCGACCTCATGGAGTACGTCAAGGGGCCGGACTTCCCGACCGGCGCGAACATCGTCGGGAAGAACGCGATCCACTCGGCCTACGCCACGGGCCGGGGTCGACTGACCGTTCGCGCCGAGTACGAGTTCGAGGAGACGGATTCGGGCCGCCCCCGGATCGTGATCACGGAGATCCCCTTCCAGGAGAACAAAGCCCGCATGGTCGAGCGGATCGCCGACGACGTCAACGAGGGGATCATCGAGGGCGTCTCGGACCTCCGTGACGAGTCTGACCGCAACGGGGTCCGGATCGTCATCGAGTGCAAGCGCGGGGCGAACGTCGATGTCGTCGAGAACCAACTGCTTGATCACCACCTCGAATCGACTTTTGGCGTCATCAACCTCGCCTTAGTCGACGGCGAGCCCCGCGTGCTCACCTTAAAGGAGACCTTGGAGGAATACGTCGCCCACCGGAAGGAAGTCGTCCGTCGGCGCTCGGAGTTCGACCTCGCGGAAGCCGAGGACCGCGCGCACATCCTCGAAGGCCGACTGAAAGCCCTCGGGAACGTCGACAGCGTCGTCGATCTGATCCGGGACTCCGAAGATCGCGACGAGGCCAAGGCCGCGCTCGAAGAAACGTTCGACTTCTCGACGGAACAGGCCCAGCACATCGTCCGGATGCAACTCGGCAGCCTCACCTCGATGGAAACCGCCGAGGTCGAAGAAGAGTACGAGGAAGTCCAGGCCGAGATCGAACGGTTAGAGACGATCCTGAACGACGAAAGCGAGTTGCTCGACGTCATCAAGGACGAACTCCGGGCCGTCGCCGAGGAGTACGACGACGACCGCCGGACGAGCATCGTCGAGGACGACGGCACGGTCACCCGTGAGGACCTCATCCCGGAAGAGGAGTGTCTGGTCGTCGTCACCGAGGACGACTACATCAAGCGCATGCCTGCGGACCGCTTCGACGCCCAGCACCGCGGCGGAAAGGGTATCATCGGTGCCGATCCCAAGGAGGGCGACCGTGTCTCGACGGTCTTCCGCGCGAACACGCACGACTATCTGCTCGCCTTCACGAACCACGGCCAGGTCTACCGATTACGGACCTACGAGATCCCGGAAATGTCCCGGACTGCGCGCGGGAAATCCGCCGTCAATCTCATCGACTTCGACGACGGTGAAGAGATCACCGCTGTCGTCAGTATGGACGAGATCGACGACGACGAGTGCATCACGATGGTGACCCGCCAGGGATACGTCAAGCGGACCTGCTGTTCGGCGTTCGAGAACATCCTCTCGACGGGCATCATCGCCGCAAAGCTCGAAGACGGCGACGAACTCATCGACGCTGTCGTGACCGACGGTGACAGCGACCTCGTGATCGCCACCGCAGACGGGATGACGATCCGGTTCGACGAGACCGAGGCCCGCCAGATGGGTCGGACGGCCCGTGGGGTCCGGGGGATCGATCTGGAGGACGGCGACAGCGTTGCCGGATTGGTTGCAACCGACGAAAGCGACGAGCAAGCACTGCTGACGGTCACCGAGCGCGGGTACGGCAAGCGAACGCCCCTCTCGGAGTATCGCACGCAATCTCGGTACGGCAAAGGACTCATCGACATCAAGACCGGTGATCGGAATGGGTCGGTCACGGCCGTCAACGCCGTTTCCGACGACGATCACCTGATCGTCATGAGTGCCGCCGGACAGATCATGCGGTGTCCGGTCGAAGACGTCTCGACGGTCGGCCGGAACACGATGGGCGTCACGATCATGGACGTCGCCGCCGAGGACACCGTCGCGAGCGTCGATGTGATTCCAGGGACAGTGATCGAGGACACGTAGCGATCCCCTGGGTGAATGTTCTCAGTGGAGGGGCGGATTGTATTCGTGTGGGACGAGCATCCGTCGAAGGTTCGTCCCGACTGCACTCCCGATCATGCCCAATATGCCACTCACCGGGATCCACCCGATCCCACGAAGCGAAAACAGCCAGACAGCATTGGTCACACTCGTCCCGAGCTCTCCGAGTGCTACTCCGAGACTGTCAAGCCCGATGAGGAGGATCAAAAGCACCACGCTCCCGACCCAGATCATGACAGCGGCAGTGATCCCGATACGGAATCCGACCCCCCCAGCGGCGAAGGTGTTCTTTCCGAACTGAAACCCGCCAGCGAGTCCACCAACCGCCGGACTCAAGAGGGCTACATCGAATCGGCCGATAGACGCCCCGACGACAGCCGTCAGCGCCATGATCGTGAACCCCACGACCACTGGGTGCGGGTTCGTACCGAAAACGCGGGTTTGGAGGGACTGCTGTTGAGCAGGGATGCTCATATTCGTGATTCTCAAAAAAGCACTATAAATCTTTATCATTTTTGACCGTGAGAACTAGACAGAATGCGGGTACGTTCCTTCAGAGAATCGAACGAACGACTGAGTTCGATCGGACGGGTGGCAGTCGAATCGGTGTACCAACGGAGCTAGATAGTGGGTTGTCCCCGACGGACGAGCCGGGGGGTTCATCGCGGTCATTCCTTGATGGCCTCAGAAAAGCGGTGGATTGTATTTATCCGGGATCACTGCCTGCCTGACGTTGGTCCCGACAATACTTCCAATCAGTGCGATCAGCGCACTTGCCGGAATGAAGAGCATACCGAAAACGAGCAAAAATCCCATCGATATGCCGGCACTAAGTTCTTCGACGCCCGAGTCGCCTGTCGTTGCTTCGTCGACACCTGCTTCCCCCATATCCGATTCAGCCACGCCCGATTCTCCACCACCGATCCCTGACACGCCAGTCACGCCCGCGCCATCGCCGGTCGCGTCATAGACCAGCGCCCAGCTGCCACTTGCCAGCAACACTAGCCCGATGCACATGGCCAGGCTAGCGCCGATCAACCCGACACGCAATCCGAGCCCAGTCGTCGCTGTGCTGTGCTTGCCGAACAAGAACCCAGCGACGAGTCCGCCAATTCCGGACGTAGCGAACAGGAGTTCCGGATTTCCAGTACCGATACTCAAAAGCCCAATCCCCAACATCACGGCAATGCCAGCGACAACTGGTCGCCAGTTGTCGGTGAACACCCGTGAGTGGAGAGACTGAAGAAGGGCGAACAATACCATGTCAATTAATATCACTCATCTTATATAAATCTTGTCCACATTCGACCGTTTGAACTATACAGATCGACCCGCAACCGCTACAAACAATGAGTACGATCAGACGGCTGGTCATCGACCTCCTGAAACCCAACGAGATCGAGAACGTCGAGTTCGCCCGGACGATCGCCGACCTCGACGGCGTCGAGGGGGCGAACGTCTCGCTGCTGGAATCGGACAAGGACGTCCAGAACCTCAAGATCACGATCGAGGGAGAGGGGATCGACGACGGGAGCGTCACGACGGCGGTCGAGGACCTCGGCGGGACGGTTCACTCCGTCGACGAGGTCGTCTGTGGCGATCGCATGGTCGAGGAAAGCGCGACCCACCAGGACTGACCCGTGTCCTCGAGATTGGCCGACCTTCGGGAACTCTTAGAGGACGAGGACGTCCGCTCGATCTCTCGTCGATACTTCATCTCGAACGGCTTCGACGGGACGCTCACCACCATCGGCATCATCGTCGGTTCGTTCCTGGGTGGGAGCCAATCGAGCATGGAGATCGTACGGGTCGTCGCTGGCGGGACCGTCGGGCTGGCCGCCTCCGGCGTCTGGAGCGTCTGGGAGATCGAGCGCGCCGAAAAGCTCGCCGAACTCAAGGCAGTCGAGGAGAAAATGCTCACCGGACTGGAGGGAACGGAACTCCACGAACGGAAAGGCGACGCCCGGAAGGTCAACGCCGCGATGAGCGGCCTCGGCCCGACGATCGGGATGTTGCTCCCGATCATCCCGTATTTTTTCGTCGGCGTCACACTCTCGATGCTGTGGGCGACGGTCATCGGCGTGTTGATCGGCGTCTCCCTCCTGTTCGTCTTCGGGGCGTACATGGGGAACCTCTCGGAGCAGAACTGGGTCATCGCGGGGCTCCGGACCGGCCTCGTGGGTCTCGTCGTCGGCGGCATTAACATCATCCTGCCTGGCTAATCCAGGGTCCGACTCACTGTCAGTCGGACTGTTATGCCTGTGTGAGTCGGCAGACGGCCCCCGTCGAACCGACTAGCTGGCCCCGGTCACTCGTACAGACGTAGATCTCGCCGGCCCCATCGCGACCGAACGCCAGCACCAGCGAGCCGAAGCTATCATCGTCAACCGGCAGCGTCGTCGTCTCCCAGAGCCCGTCCTCCGTCGGTGTGCCGACGAACAAGGTCCCGTCAGCTTGCCAGTCGGCGAAGAGGTATCGATCACGAAGCCCAGGAATCGACTCACCCGCGTAGAACTGCCCGCCGATGACCGCGACGCCGCTGACCGGCTGCCCGCTGTGAGGGTACTCGATAACCGGATCGAGCAGGGGTTCGCCGTCCGGGGTTTCGGTCGGGCAAGCATCGGCCGACGATCCGGGCGAGAAACACTGTGTTCCCTCACGGACGTTCCAGCCGTAATTCCCGCCGTTCGTGACGTGGTTGACCTCCTCGAAGCGGCCCTGGCCGACGTCCGCCGCGTACAACTCGCCGTCGTGAAACGCCATCCGCCAGGGGTTGCGCAATCCCCAGGCGTAGTACTCGGAGCGTCCGTCCCGGCCAACGAGCGGGTTGTCAGCGGGGATCTGATACGGCTCGTCCCCGGTGTCGGTGACGTCGATCCGGAGGATGCCCCCCAGGAGATTCTCGGTGACGTCCTGTCCGTTCCCGCCCGCATTTGCATCGTACCAGTCCGAAACATGCCCGTTGCCGGTATCGTCAGCCCCGCCACCGTCGCCGACGGCGACGTAGAGGTGTTCCTCCGGCCCGAACTCGATCGCACCGGCGTTATGATTTGTCTGTGGCTCCGGGAGTTCGAGGATCCGCTGTTCGGTATCAGGCGCCGCGAGGAGTGCGTCCGTATCGAGCGTAAACGACGAGAGAGCAAACGTATGGGAGTACCCCTCAGGGGTTCCGGGTTGCGGTGGGGCACTGTAGCGGACGAACAGGCGATCGTCCGCGGGATAGTCCGGGGGCAACGCAAAGCCGAGCAGCCCCCGCTCCTCGTAGCCCGAGACGTCGACCATCCGGTCCCGGAGGTCGATCAGCGGTTCGTCCCGAACTGTCCCGCCCGAAACGACGTGGATCGTGCCGACCTGATCGGCAACGAGCAACACGTCGTCGTTCGGCAGGAACTCGACACCGACAGGTGCCGTGAATCCGTCGGCGATTTGCTCGACACCGACGCTCCCCGGCAGGGCCCCCTCTTCAGGTTCACTCGGTGCTTCGTCCGTCTCAGTCGTCGCTGTTTCGCTCGGGGTCGATGGGGTCTCGCTGGCGTCAACTGTCTCACTGGTAGTTGGCGTCTCCGATCCATCGGAACAGCCTGCAAGTCCACCCCCGATCGCTGTCATCCCCGCTGTGAGCATCTCCCGCCGAGTAAAATGTGAACTCATGACATAGTTGTCCGGCCCGATGGAAAAAACGGTTCGTGTGGCGGCAGGACGAACGCTGATCGCGAGGGGAAGGCGTTCACGACCGGCGACCGTCGTCAGGTCACCCGGAAAACTCGTAGAGGTCGTCGCCGACGTGGTGGATCGTGTCGACGACCTTTCCTTCGTCGCCAAGCATTTGTGACCCGTCGACGCGTGCGCGGCCGACGGCCAGAATCTTGCCGTGGTTCTCCTCGCTGATGACGACCAGATCGCCACTCTCGATCGAATCGTCGGCGTCGACGATGCCGGGCCGCATCACGTCGGCCCCGTCGGAGACAAACGAAATCGCGCCGGCGTCGACGGTGACGACGTTCTCGGCGGGTGGATACGCGTTCGCGCCACGGACCGTGAGGAACGGATCGTCCGTGCTGTCCGGCGATTCGTCGTCGGGAACGTAGAAGACCGCGGGCTCGCCCTCGACGAGGACGACTTCCCAGTCGCTGTCCTCGAAGGTGACTTTCTCGTAGGTGTCGGCGTCCAGTTCGACGTCCAGTCCATCGGCGAGTGCGTCTTCGATCTCGTCGATCGCGTCGGCCCGAAGGTGGTGGCGGGATTTGACGTTCATGTGCGATGGCTGGTCGCGAGTCGGGATAAATCGATTGTTTGTCGAAACGCCTACCTAGCGGGTCCCCGTAGCGGGTGCCATGACCGCCCAGCAGGACGACGACCAGGCCGCCGCGGGCACGCCAGAGGGCCAGGGGCCCGTCGAAATCGACGAGGAACTCGCTCGCCACCTCGAGAACAAACGGGAGGAGCTCTTCGAGAAGTTCGAGATCCCGGACGGATTCCCACCGGAAGTCCTCGAAGAGGCGAACGCGCGAACCGAGGACGTCGGAAGCGAGATCGAAGACGAGATCGACGAGCGCCGCGACCTCCGGGAGATGACGACCTGGACGACCGACCCGATCGACGCCCAGGACTTCGACGACGCCATCTCGATCGAGCACCGCGAGGACGAGATCGTCCTGTGGGTCCACATCGCCGACGTGACCCACTACGTGAATCCTGACACCGCGATGTGGCGTTCGGCCGTCGAACGGGCGAACACCGTCTATCTACCGGGCTACACTGTCCACATGCTGCCGCCGATCCTCGCCGAGACAGTCTGCTCGCTGGTGCCCAACGAGGATCGGCTGGCCCACACCGTCGAGATGCACCTCGACCCCGAGAACCTCGGCTACGAGAACATCGAGATCTACAAGTCCGTCATCCGCAGCGATGCGCGACTGACTTACACTGAGGCCGAGCGGCTGCTCGACGAACCCGAAACGGCCGAAGACGTACTGGAGGACCAGTCGGTCGACCTCGCGGAGAAGACCCAACTTGTGTGGGAACTGGCCGATCGGATGCACGAGCAACGGAAGGAAGACGGGTCGCTCGTGTTGAACCCCCGGCGCGACAGGGCACATACCATCATCGAGGAGTGTATGCTCAAGGCCAACAAGGCCGTCACCCACGTGCTGATGTGGGAGCAGGGTGTCGAAGCGATGTACCGCGTTCACCCACAGCCCAGTCCCGAGGAGTGGAACGAGGCGCTCCAGGAGATCCAGGACCTAGACGGCGTCTCGATCCCGGGCGGGGCCTGGGACGATCCCAGACAGGCTGTCAACGCAACACTTGAGGAGGCCCCAAAACGACAACTCGACAAGATCCAGTGGGCCGTCATGAAAGTGATGCCCCGGGCGAAGTATATGAACGACCCCTTCGGCGGCCACCACGCCCTGAACTTCGAAATCTACGGCCACTTCACGTCGCCGATCCGCCGACTCTCAGACCTCATCAACCACTGGATCGTTCACACCAACGACGTCCCCGAGGATCTGGTCGCGCTGTGTGATCGCGCCAGCGACAAACAAAAAGACGCCGAACAGTGCGAACGGGAGTATAAGAAGTTCCTCGAAGAAGTCGGTCTCGACCCGGCGGCGGTCAACAATCGCGGAATCGAGGTTATCGACGAGGAGTGACCGCGCCGGCGACACGACAAGTGGACCTACAGGACAAGTATGTAAAATCCGTCCGAACTGATTGGGTACGATACTTATGCTCTCTGGCGGAATACTACGATCGTAGTGAGAAGTTTAATTCGCGTTGCAGGTGTCGTCACCATTACAAGCGAGCCACTCTAACTGCGAGTCAACCGATTGTTGCTATGACAGGCCGATCCGTCAAAACAAGCAAGGCGATTCACCGGCGGACCGGGAAGACGTTTTACGTCGCCACCAGATTGCTTCCCGAACGAGTTCGTGAGGCAACGTACGCGCTATACGCGTTTTTCCGGATTGCTGACGATGTGGTCGACCGCCCGGACCCACCTGACGACGATACACAGCGACAGCATCTCGAAGCGATCCGTGCTGCAGCGAAGGGCGACACCCCGCCGTCGGACGTCCTCACGGAAACCGACCGTGAAGTCCTAGAGACGTTCCGGACGCTGGCGACCGAGGCGGACATCGACCCTGAAGAGATCGACGTCTTCATCGATGCGATGGCTCAGGACATCGATCACTCTCGATACGACACCTACGAGGAGTTGCGCGGGTACATGCGCGGCTCCGCGGCTGCCGTCGGGAACATGATGCTGTCGGTCATGGACCCGCCCGAAAGCGAGGCGGCCAAACCCCATGCCAGATCCCTGGCCGAAGCCTTCCAGTTGACGAACTTCGTCAGGGACGTCCGTGAGGACATCTGCGAGTACGACCGGGTGTACCTGCCAGCGGAGACCCTGGACCAATACGGCGTGACGGAGCCACAGCTTCGAACGGGCGAGATGTCCCAGGATGTCGCTGCCGTGATCCGGACCGAACTCCACCGGACGGAGTCGCTGTACCGTCACGGCGTGGCCGGCATCCGGTATCTCCCCGAGGACTGCCAGTTCGCCGTCCTGCTCTCGGCTGTGCTGTATGCGGACCACCATCAACAGATCCGACAGCTCGACTACGATGTGCTCGGTGGAGACGCGTCGCTGACGATGACGAGACGGCTGTGGCTGGTCGTCCGAACCTGGTATCACTGGCGACGAACCCGGGATCCGGAGGCCGCGTTCTACGCAGCCAGCGCCATCTCCGAAGACGGGCCGGCGAGCAACCGACCGGAACCGCAGTTGCGCCCGGACCACGTACTCTAATCAGACGATCGTCGTCCCACCGGGACGACAACCGTGCCAACGAGCGCAATCGTGTCTGACGTAAAACCTATACCCGTCCCGAACACCGGATAAGATATGGGACTAATGAGCAAAATTCTGGGGGGATCAGGTTCCTCTCGCCGGACGGATGATTACGTCGAACTCGACGCCGGTGACGCGAATACAGCCGCCCAGGATGCGGAGACGGAAGTCCGAATCGCTCGAATCGGTGACAAAAAAGACGTCATCGAAATCAAAGACGCCGTCTACGATGGGGACATCGTCCTGGCCGACATCACGCGTCACACGACACAGGATCGAAAGATGGAGCACATCACCGACGAACTCAAGCAGGTCGCAAGCGAAGTCGGCGGCGACATCGTCCAGAAAGACGACGACCAACTCATCATTACTCCGTCCGACGTTGCGGTCAATCGCGAGCGACTCGGCCGGTAGACGGGTCCCGCCGACTTCGATCAGACCGAGTCAGGCGCATCCGCGTCGTCTTCGACCGATCGCTTCATCGAATCGCGACGGGATTTGGCGTCCCGGCCCGTCGCCATCTCCAGAAAGTCGTTTTTGACGTTGACCGCGTCCTCGGCGGCGTCGACGTGCCCTTCAGCGATAACCTCCTCCGCAGGCCGCTCTTCGATATCGAGGGCGAGTTTGTCCTTTTTGCTCCCGTACGGAACAGTCCCGACGGTAACGCGCTCGAACACCGGGTTGTCCGGATCCTCGACGATGTATAGTTCAGTATCGTTGTACGGTTCCGTTCCCGAGATGGGGCCGAAGTACTCTTCGACCGTCTCTCGCATGTCCGGAACCCTGTCTTCGAGATACTCGCCGCGCCGCATCTTGTACTCGCGCATAGGGGCCCGTTCGATACTGTCGGGTTTACCCTTTTCGCGTCGGATTGATCACGCCGCCTCGATGGCGAGCATCCCCTGATGACACTCGGGACAGTAATCCCCCTCACGGAGCGACGACGACTCGATCGGGGTCGTAAATCCACACTCGCGACACCGAAACTCGCCGTCAGTGACGGTCCCGGACTCGGCGTCCGTCCGTTCGATATCGGATTCCGCCTGTTCCAGATCCGGATCGCTGCCCGACCAGACCTCCGCCTGGTCGTCCGCCACCGAGGCGGCTTCCTCGGCCATGCCGTCGGCCGGGTGGTCCGATTCGTTGCCCGGCGTGTCCGGTTCGTTTTCCTCGGCGTGGCTGACTGTCTGTGTTGGAGCCCCGGCATCGGCCTGGGCTTGTTCGTCAGGTTCGGACTCGGGCCACTCGCCGGGATCGCGGTCGAGTTCCTCGTCTGCATCGTCTTCGAGAATAACGCCGTCGTCCTCGGCAGCGGACTCGAACTCCGTCGCATCCTCGGACGGTTCCGCCGTCGTCGTGTCGACGTCATCGACCGGTTCGCCCTCCTCGGCGTCGACGATTTCGGCGTCCGATTCTGTATCCGCTGTCGCTTCGTCGGTCGATTCCTCGCCAACGTCGTCCGGTGTCTTGATCGTGGTTACTTCCGTGTTCTCGGAGACGACGCGCGTTTCCCCACACCGGGCGCACGTTTCGATCTCTCTGATCGTGCTAACGACCTCGTTTCCCTGTTCTTCACGGTCGCGCTCGACGGTGGTCTCACCGAAGTCGTGACCGAGCAGCGAACACTTGATACCCATTGCCATGAAGTGGCCACCTGCGAGTTATAAGCGTACTGCTTGGACAGTGGGGACAAGTGTAAGACCTGCCGCCGCAAACGTATTGGTATGCAAGCGAAGCCGGAGTATCGTGACCGGGATGAGACGGACGTGGCGGTGCTCGATGCCCTGGCCGAACGTGGCGAAGATGGCATGACCGTCTTCGAGTTGCGATCGTCCGTCGACGTCGATATCGACCAACTCGAGACGGCGCTGTCGAAGCTCAAAGCTGACGACCTCATCGAAGCGACCGACGAGGGCGAACAGACACGGATCGCTCCGGATAGCGACGTCATCGGTCCCGAAAGTGACGACGACACCGACACGTTCGTCGATCGAATCCGAGAGCGATTTTCCCTGTAATCAGGTCAGATCGTTACGAACACGACCGACAGATTCTGTGCCACGATCACCATTCCGGCACCGATCATCCCGAAAAACCAGAGTCGCCATCCGGGGACTTGCTTGACTTGCTCGCGACAGGCGAGCAGGACGAAACTGGCGTAGAGGGCGACGGCTCCTTTGAGGAACACGACAGCGAAGGGATCGACCGCGAGGAGCAGCCGAAGCAGGGGATTGATTTCACTGGCCAGCGATCCCGTGACGTTTGCGGCCAACACCGTCGAAAACGTGTCTCCGATGCCCCAGATGACACCCATCAGTAGCACTAAGACGCCATACCGAGGCGTCTCGATCTCGAGTGACTGGCGGACACGATGCCGAACTGCCATGCAATTGCGCTAAATTCCGGCAGCCGGGGTAAAAAACACCGTGGTCGAATTATTCTTTCTGATTATTGGGTCTGGTTTCAATTTGGCGGTCAGAGAGTCTGCTATGGATTTTACCCAAATAGATAATGGAATTGAATTATCAAATGTGGAAGTAGCCTACGTCGGCTCGTCCCCGGTGTGCGTGCCGGATCACCCGGGATCGCTCCATCGGGCATGATGGGGCCTCCGTGGTTGATCCCGATGCAGTGAGCTATCCTTCCGACGCCGGACTGTGTTTCGGGCCATCGCCAGCCGTTTCGACGGCCGATTGCCCGCCGCAAGTCTGACAGTCCGGCCGGGATTCGAACCCAACCTCGGAGAAGGACATCGACCGGGCATCGTATCTGAGTAGTCGCCCGGTAAGCGTCCCGTCGATATCCAGAAGTAGTTTTATCGCTTCACTCGCCTGGATCGACCCGATTACGCTCGGGACGGCACCCAGTACGCCCGCCGTTGCACAATCCGGAACCGCGCCGTCCGGTGGTGCCTCCGGGAACAGACACCGATAGCATGGGTCCCCGCCGTCGAATGTCGAAACCTGGCCGTCAAACCCTGAAACGGCCCCGTGGACGAGTGGCCGGTCGGCCGCCGTACAGGCGTCATTCAGCGCGTAGAGGGCCGATAGACTATCAGTCGCATCGACCACGACGTCGTACCCCTCAAGTATCTCCCCATCGCCGTCGAACCGCAGCTCGTAGCGATCGACGGTGACATCGGGGTTGAGTTCGGCGACGAACTCGGCGGCACTGTCCACCTTGGCCCGGCCGATGTCGCTGGTTCCGTGGACGACCTGTCGCTGGAGGTTACTCCGCTCGACGATGTCGTCATCGACGAGCCCCAGGGTACCGACACCCGCGGCCGCCAGATACTGGACGACGGGTGCGCCGAGCCCGCCGACGCCGACGACGAGCACGGACCCCTCAAGGAGTTTGGCCTGTCCGCTCGGGCCGATGTCGTCCATGACGATCTGTCGGGCGTAGCGATCGAGTTGCCCCTGATCCAGATCCGGTGATGGCATGGCGGAAACTACTGTCTTCCGCGTGGATAAGGGATCCGCCCTAATATGAAAATGCTTAGTACACATGAACTGTCACCATCGCTATGGCCCCAACCACGCCGCTTCGAAGCCCCTCCGAGTACTTTCAACGCAACGATCGCCCCTCGCTGTTACTCGGTGCTGGGATCATTCTGTCTGAAGCGATTCTCGTGGCGATCCTCGCCTGGCAGTTCCTTCGGGACGTCATGGCACAAATCGACATGTCCCCCGCTGAACGTGCCAGCGTGGAGGGTGTGATCAATAACGGCGTTTTCAGAATCTTCATCAGCATTTTTCTCGGCTGGCTGCTCATCGCCGCCATCTTGCACGTCTTCGTCTGGTTCGCCGACGGCGACCGGGGATTCGGGACGACGCTGGCGGTCGTCGGCGAGGCGGACCTGGTCTCGATCGTTCTCTTGCCGGTCACAGCCGCTGGGCTGTTTCTGATGGTTGGAACGGTCCCATCGGATCCCGCTGAAGCCGCCAGGTTCTTAGAGCGGACCGGGGTCCATTCGTCGGCGGTTGGGTTGTTCGCGAGTATCTTCGGACTCGTATGGAAAGCGAGCATCCAGGGGATTGGACTCGCCGAAGCCCACGATGTCTCCGTGAGCAAAATGCTGACGGTAACGTTCGTGCTCGGCTTTCTCGGTTTCCTGCTCAATCTGGCCTGAGCCCTGCTGACAGGGAGTGACTTCAGCAGAGAGAATCAGAGATCGTACAGGGCCCCGTACTTTTCCGTCACATACTCTAAGAAATGATCAGCGGTGTAGGCTTGCCCGGTCGCTTCCTCGATGAGGGCGTCGGTCGTGTATCGCTTGCCGTGTCGGTGGACGTTCTGCGTGAGCCACTCGTGGAGGTCCTCGAACTCACCGGCGCGAACGGCGTCGTCGATCGGGCCGATGGCCGCCTCGGCAGCATCGTAGAGTTGGGCCGCCAGCACGCTCCCCAGTGAGTACGTCGGGAAGTAGCCGAAGGTGCCGTTCGTCCAGTGGATATCCTGCAGACACCCCTCGGCGTCAGTGTCCGGCCGGATGCCCAGGTACTCCTCCATCTTGTCGTTCCAGACCGCCGGGACCTCGCTGACGTCCAGATCGCCGGCGATCAGATCGCGTTCGATCTCGAACCGGAGGACGATGTGCATGTGATAGGTGAGTTCGTCCGCCTCGACCCGAATGGGATTGTCGTCGTAGACCCGGTTGACCGCGCAGTATGCGTCTTCGGCACTCGTTTCGATACCGAGGTGATCCTTGACAGTCGGCATGAAATACTCCCAGAAGGCGTGTGAGCGGCCGACGTGGTTCTCCCAGAGACGTGATTGTGACTCGTGGACTGTCAGGTCCCGGGCATCGCCCAGCGGCGTGCCGTACTGCTCGTCGGGAAGTCCGAGGGCATACGTCGCGTGGCCGAACTCGTGGATCGTCGAGGACAGTGAGTCGAGTGGCTTCGCCTCGTCGAACCGCGTCGTGATCCGGGCGTCGAACTGGGTCCCGGACGTGAACGGATGCGATGAGGTATCGAGTCGCCCGCGATCCCAGTCGAACCCCAGGTCCTCCAGCGCCGCACGGACCAACGCCTCCTGCTCGTCGACGGGATACGTCCCATCGAATGGACGGGGCTGGGTCACCTCACTATCGGCTATCTCGTCTATCAGTGGGACGAGTTCGTCTCGAAGTCGACCAAGAATCCGCTCGGCGGTGTCCAGCCCGAGATGCGGTTCGAACTCCTCGAAGAGAACTGCATATGGATCACGGTCAGGGTCGATGGCTTCAGCGTACTCCCGGCGAAGGTCCACCAGCTCCTCCAAGACGGGTGCGTACGTCTCAAAGTCGTCGTCCGCCCGTGCCTGCTCCCAGACTGGCAAGGCTTCCGACGTGGCCTCCGAAATCCGCTCGACGAGATCCCGCGGAACCTTCCGCGCACGTTCGTGTTCGCGGCGGATCTCCCGTACGACCGCTTGCTGTTCGGGGTCGAGCGACGTATCTTCGAGGGCCGCGAGGTATTCGCCCAGATCGTCGTCCGTCAGGAGATCGTGATGAAGCGTCGAGAGTGCCGACTGCTGTTTGGATCGTGCGGGTGTCCCGCCCTCCGGCATCATCACCTGTTGGTCCCACTGGAGCAAGCCGCCTGCATCGGCCACGTAGCTGAGTTGCTGTACGTGATCGAGAAACTCGTCGTACACATCTGGCGTGTCGGCTGACATACCGAGCAGTTCGGTCGGCCCCGGCAAAGACCCGACGGTTCAGTCGGAACTCGCCGGCGACCGAACTCCCAGTTGCCCGTTCGGAGTGTGTGCATGGTCGAAAGCGGTGCAGTTCCGTAATCTGGGCCACCGGCGGAGCGAAACGCCGATCCTCGTCACTGTATACCCGGGAGATGTAGCTCCCCGACCCACTCGGGGGCATCCCCGCGCCACTCCTTGCTGGGTACTTCCGCCGGTGTCTTCGCAGTTTCGTACCAGGTGCTGTTCCCTCGGAGGGCCCCAAACTGTGCACGAAGCCGGGACACGTTACCAACGCCGCGTCGGACGTACAGCGCGGGGACCGACACCGGAGTGGACCGGTAGATCGAAAGCGATGACGGGGCACGGAACTCGTCGGTTGCCGCCAGCGCGACCCGTTCGTTGTCGAGTGCCTCCCCGGATGGGGCAGTATGCCACCGCACCCGTGTCGGCGGTACCCGCAAGTTCCCCACGCTGGCGAGCGCGGCGTGGGCCGGTGTCGAAAGCGGGTCGCCAACTGCAATCCAGCGATCCTCTGGCAGGCGGTCCAGGTCCGGGTTCCTGGTGACGATCCGCACGTCGTAGGTCATCCCGTGGTCGGTACCGCCGAGACTAGGCCACACGAGCGGGTCCACCAATTCCGCCTCCAGCGCGGCAGTCCCCGCGACGGCACCTAACTCGACCACGTCGTAGTCACCGTCAGCGAGCCCCCGGAGAAGTCTGTATTCATTGTGTGCCCGTCCGACACGCACGTTCATCAACAACGGTAGGGCGTTCTCAAGCTGGTCGATGACCCGCCGGCGAGCAGCGGCGCGATAGTCTGTAGGGACCACAGGGGCCAGGCCGACGCGGAGCTGCCCGCCGAAGGACCTCCAGGCGTCATTAGTTGCCACAGCGGTCACCGCAAGCCCGCCGGCGCTCGTTCCCGCGAGCGCGAGCAGGCGACGGCGGTTCATTGTGGCTCTGACCCCACGCGATCGGCAGCGAGTGTGACGACTGCCTGGCCGAGATCCGTCCCAGTCGCCCCGAGCATGTAGGCCTCGGTCCGCTCTGCTGGGGTCGTGACAGGCATCCGGCGGACGGTCGTACCCTCCGGCCCCACGTCGATGACAAGATACGATGGCGGATACGAACACAGCGCCGGCGCGATCACCTCGTGAACGTCACCATCGCGCTGGACGGACGGAATGTGATGATGCCCGCTGACGACGAGCACCGGCCCGTGCCCGGTGAGAACGTCCTGCAGGGCGTCCGCGTTCTGGAGCGGAAAGTTCCGCCAGAATCCGCCGGTGTGTTCCGGCTGTGCGAACAGGTTGTGGTGGACGACGACCACCGGCACTCTGGGACCATCAAGCCGCTCGGCCAGCCAGTCTAGCTGGTCCTGGGAGACGCGTCCACCCCAGGTGTCACGGAGCGACCCGTCGGTGGTTGCCGCGCTGTTCAGACAGTAGACGTCGAGTCCACCGACCCGCTCACGGAACGGGTAGCCACCCGACGTGTACCGGTCGGCGAAATCTTCGACGGGCAGCACCTCGTGGTCGACGAACGACTTGGGGACGTCGTGGTTACCCGGAACCGTCAGTGGGCCCGAGAGTGGGGCGACGAGTTCGTCATAGCGGTCGAAATTAGCTGGTTCGCCGTCCTTCGTAAGGTCGCCCGCGACGACCGTGGCATCGGGCGACGCCGACTGGATACCGTCGACAGCCCGACTGAGGAACGTCTCGGTTCGGTGGTAGCACTTCCAGGTGCCCTGTGCTCGCGTCGACAGGTGTGGGTCAGCGATAACCCCCAATCGGGTTCGTTTGGCTGCCGTCACTGCGGGGAGGCGGGCAAGGAGGTGCCCATCGACCCCGTTCATGCGTTGGCGGCGTCCGTCGGGAGCAGGTGGACACGGTCCGAATCGAGCGAGAGTGTTACGTCGCCGTTATCAGGCGCGTTCTCGGGGTCAAAGCGCAGTGTCAACTGCTGGTCGTCAGGCGTTCGCGCGCTCACCCGGACGTGTTCACCCAGATAAAAGCGATCCTCGACGGTCGCCTCGACGGGACCGCCGTCGAGGGCGAAGGCCTCCGGACGGGCGACCACCGTCACGTCGCCCTCCGGGGCACCCGGGGGTGCCTCGATGGCCGCGTGACCCAGATCCAGCGTCCCGTTTTGGACCGTCGCGTCCAGCCGGTTCGACGTGCCGACGAAATCGGCCACGAAGCCATTGGCCGGTGACTCATATATCTCCGCCGGGGTGCCCACCTGTTCGATGCGGCCGTCGTTCATCACCGCGAGACGATCACACATCACCATCGCCTCGGCCTGGTCGTGGGTGACGTACAGCGACGTAACGTCGATATCCTCCAGCAGCGTGCCGATTTCCTCTTGCAGCCGAGATTTGAGTTTCGCATCCAGGCCGGTCATCGGCTCGTCGAGCAACAGGACGCGTGGCTCGATGGCCAGTGCCCGGGCGAGTCCAACTCGCTGCTGTTGGCCGCCCGAGAGTGTCGTCGGGTCGCGGTCGCCCAGCCCGCCGATATCGAGCAGGTCGAGCAACTCGCTCGCCCGCTTTGCCCGTTGTTCCGGGGACACGTCCCGCATCTGCAGGCCGAACTCGACGTTTTCCCGAACGGTCATGTTATCGAACAGCGCGTAGGACTGAAAAACCAGTCCGACATCGCGCTGTTCGGGCGGGACGTGGGTCACCGCCTCGTCGTCAAACAGTACCCGTCCCGCATCGGGAGTTTCGAAGCCCGCGACGGTTCGGAGGGTCGTGGTCTTGCCACAACCTGAGGGACCGACGAGTCCCAGCGTCTCACCCGGTTCGACCGTCAACGAGACGTCGTCGACGGCGAGCGTTTCGTCGAAGCGTTTCGTGATGTCGTCGATTCTAACACGTTCGGCCATCTATTGGACACCTCCAACCGAAAATCCGTTCTCACCGACGTAGTTCAACAGCGCCGTCACCGCGGCCACGATGACGAAATAGATGGAGATGGCGGCCGCGGCCCGCAAAAACGGGTTGTTCGAGATGTTCTCGAAGAGGAACAACGAGAACGGACGTGGGCCACTCGCGTAGATCACGTACGAGAAATTGAATTCGGCGGCCGCAAGCGTCCAGCAAATGATCGATCCCGAGATAATGCCCTGCTTTGCGCCGGGGACGATGACCCGGAGAAACGTGGTCGTCCAGGAAGCCCCGAGCGACCGGGCGCTTTCCTCCATGCTGCGCAAGTCCATCGATTCGAACGCCGACTGGACCGCAAGCACCATGTAGGGAATCTTCAGCAACGAGTAGCCAAGCACCAGCGCGATGATGCTTGGCAAGTTGGGGTAGGTTTTCAGGAAGGCGATCCCGAGGATGATGCCCGGGACGATCGGCAGGACGGCGAAGGTATTCATCCACCGCCGGCCGGTGAACTCGTAGCGAGTCACCGCGTAGGCGATCGGAACGCCGACGAGGAGGTTGATACACACGCCCGCAAGCGCCAGCAGGACGCTGAGTCCGAGCGCCATCGGGATCGGCGTCTGTACGGCAAAATCGAACGGGAAGTGCACCGTCAAATCGGGCACCACGGGCAGTTGGAGGACGAAAAGGATATCCGGCGCGACGAACGTCCAGAACCCCCCCATCCCGCGCTGTGCGCCGAGGTCGCCTCCCGCGATGCCGAGCGCCTGCGCCCAGTTATCCAGTGTGAGTCCGCCGCTGGGCAAGATACCGGTCCAGTTCTCGAAGAACGATCCGACGACGGTTATCAGCACTGGTCCGATGAGGAAAGCCACGGTGGCAAACAAAAGCGCCGTGATCACCGTCCGGCCGTATCGGGCGGACAGCCGACCCAGACGGCCCGGCGTGCGATCGGGGACCGTCCCCGTTACGATCCCCGTCTCGTCGGGAGCGGTCATCGCCCCACCTCCGCGCTGGTATAGCGCAGGCCGAGAAAGGTAAACAGGACCGTGAAGACAAAGAACACACTCGCGAGCGCGGAGGCGATGTTCAGTTCGTAGCCGACCCCGACCAGTTGATCGAACCGGAACGTCACGACTGACAGAGACTTCAGGACGAGGACGGTCCCGAAGATGGCGAGTGCCGTCCGGAATGTGAGGATGAGGGCACCGACGATACCCGGCCGAATCTGCGGGAGAGTGACGTACCGGAACGTCTGAAGGGGAGTCGCACCCAGCGATCGGGCAGCCTCCTCGGCATCGGTGTTGACCTCCGCGTAGGTGCCACGCAACAACAGCGTCGCCCGGGGAATCATCGAGTAGATGTAGCCGAAGAACAGCCCGACGATGGCCAGGGTCGTTCCGGAAGGCTGGCCGGTGAGTTGGATGTCGACCGGTTCGGCACCGGTTATGACGGCGAAAACATTGGTCAGAAACCCAGTCTGACCGAACAGCACGATCATCATGAAGGCGGCGACGATCCCTGGCAGGCTGATGGGGAAGGAAATGAGCGTTATTAGCATGTCCTTGCGGGGGAGATCGTACTTCTCGAGCCCGTGGGCGATAGCGATACCGAGCGCCACACTCGCGACGGTAGTAACCGCGCCGAACCACAGGGAGTTCCAGATGGTCCGCCCGTAGACCGGATTGACGGCCTCGCCCCCGACCGCGATGGCGGCCGAGAGGTCCGTCCCGACGACCGGGACGAACGCAGCAATGGAGGCGAACAATTGCCGATAGGGCTCCAGGGTCCACCCCTGAACCTCGTAGAGGAACTGCTCGGAGACGCTGATCCGGAACATCTTCACCAGCGGAATGAAGGCCCCGAACGTCGCGAGGGCGAAAAACGGGACCGCCAGCAGCGCGATACGACGACGCTTGCGGCCCCGCTCGGTGGCTGGGAAAGCCAGCCGCCCCGGGCGGGTTTCCCTGATGCGACCACGCAGGCCGGACTCCTCAAGTGTGGACATGGACTCAGTAGCCGGTTAGGCCGACGCCCTGGCCGATTTCCTTGATGATGCTTTCCTGATTGTCGATCAGTTTGCCATAGTCGACTTGGAACTCTTTGCCCTCATAACGGTCCTGGGATGGGAATTTTTCCGGCGTTTCGAGTTCGTCCGCGCGAATCGGGCGGACGAAGGCGTCGAAGAATTTTCGCTGCCCGTCCTTCGAGAGCACGTAGTCCATAAACAGCTTGCAGGCCTCAGGGTTGGGCGCATCCTTCAGCATTGCGTAGCCGTATGGCTGGTTCAGCGCACCCATGCCTTCGGGGCCGTTCAAGAACCTGACGCCGACCTGGTCCTCGGAGACGGAGTCCGCGTTGTACTTCAAGTCCAGCCCGGTATAGTCATATTCGACGAAGGTCTGGATCTCGCCTTTGCTGAACTTCTGCTCGACGTTACCGGCAAAGACTGCGCCCTTGCGCTTGACCTCGTTGTAGAAGTCGATGACCGGCTGGACATCGTCCAAGGAGCCGCCATAGGCGTTGTTGATCGAGAGCGCCCCAGCTAGCCCGACGGCTGCCTGCGGGGGCTGGTACTGGGTCTTGGCAGCGATCTCCTCCTGTTTGAGATCCTCCCAGGTCTCGGGTGGATCGATATCCTGCTCCTCGTAGAGGTCCTTCCGGTAAATGACCGCGGTGGTCATCCGACGCGTCGCGGTGACGTGGCCGTCATCGGTCTTCAACGAGTCCGGCACCTTGTCGTAGTTGGCCGGCTTGTAGGGCTGGGTGAGCCCCTCGTTGCGAGCGATCACGCCGAAGGTGTAGCCACCGTTCATCGCCGAGTGATTCGGATTCTGGGCGTTCTGGCGGGCATGGGAGAGTGCCTCGCCGGAGGAGCGCTGGTCGTCGTTGAGTGAGACGTCGTACTCATTCTCGAAGCCCTCCATAAGCGCCTCCCAGTTCGACCACCCCGTCTGGACGGCGTAGATGAAGAGTTTATCCGGAAAGGTACTCGCTGAGACCGTCGTCCTATAATCACCGTAGCCGACTTCATGAGTCCCACCGCTACCACCCGATCCATCGGCGTCACCGGGAGCATCGGTACCCGCACCGCCGCCCCCGTCATCACTGTTCGCCGAACAGCCCGTGAGTCCAGCCCCGGCTGCGATACTGATACCAGTCAAGAACCGCCGTCTGGTGGAGTTCATCCAGGTGGACCGGCGGACGAACCCAACAAAGGGGTTTATAATACCCGTATCGGGTAGTCGGTTCGGCTCATGCCCCCTGGTCTGTGATCTAGTCTCAGTGGGAGCCAACAAGACCGATCACGAGCAGTTTATAGATTATTGACCCACTATAGAGACTCTACAGCGGGCGATGGATGAGATGAAACCCACAGTGAGCAGTCCTCACTGACGGGACTCACCGCTCATTTCCTGACCGGTCACGACCAAGCGAGCTACTCAAAGTCCGTATCTCCGAGATCTCCCAAGGTTCGCGAGCACTCCGATCAGACCACCAACTCTCGGCACACACCTCATGAGACAATCAGTCTCAACTGCTGGAGAAGACTGAGATCATATAGCGATATTTGGTTTACGAGTGGCAGATGCGAGGATAATACGTATACCGACCATTGAGAACCCATCACTGAAAATTATAGTTTTGGGCTGGTCCTGGGGAACGAAGCACTGGACAAGGGCCCATTGTAGGTCCTGGACTCGCCTCGAATGAACAATCAGCGCCATTCGCACGCCCATGGAGTCGCTACTGTGGGGCCCCCACACGAACTACGGTGAAAGCGCCCGAAAGGCGTGTCAATCGTTTCGTATACGGCCTGCGGATTCAACGTCGTACAACGACAATGGGACTCCAAAACGGACTGAAAGCTGAACGTATCCTCCTCACGCTGTCCCGGGTTGCTGTGTGTAGACTACGACATGATGCAAGCACGCCTCATCGGTAGTGGTTAGTAAACGAATTCGGCTGCGAACAGCCAGAAATCCCCGGCCAGCGACCCTGGCGTCCGCGGCTATGCCGCGTCGCTCGGGAAAGCACCGCTCTGCCGGTGACGCACGCACTGGAGCGCAGCGAGCAGCGAGACCTCGGCTGTTCGACAGGGTTCGGCGCAACCCGTGAGAACGAAACGACCCGTCGAGGCCGCGGGAGCTGGGAATGCGGGGACTCGCTCTCTGAACTGCTTCCCGCTACCCGACACACGAGGCTCATCGACCGAAACTACCACGTCTCGGCTCCAGGACCCTCACCCCAAGTCCGCGTTGGGTTGGCAAGGCCACCAGCAAACGTAGTGAAACCACGAGAGAAGTCCACATTAGAACTCTTCGGCGGTAGCTCATCGACAATCGCCCATTCGACATCCGGGGATCTGAGAAACCGATACGCAGTGCAGGAATCCACGCCGATGAGTTCAAACGCTTAGATCCGCCCGAAAGACTCAACCAGAACCACATCTTTCCTCTTGGACTGCCCCGGTCGCTGGGAAATGGATTTGGGAGCGATAGATGAACGAAACGACGCCAAGATGAAAAGCATCCCTACGGAAGCAAAATTGTAACCGAAATATCGATCGACGGAGCCAATCGACATCGAAGCGTGATGTACCACAGAGGGTTCCAACCCCCAGACCACTGAAACCGTATCGAGAAACGGCCGGTAACCGAAGGCCTACAACCAATCAGCTGTCCGCGGATGCAATGCCAACTCATCTCGAACGCTGACGTGCCGTGAGTGGTTTTGAACCAACATATTACTGCCGCCCCATCACGGATGGACGATATCGGGACCGAAGATGCGCTCTGCCCCGGCCCCCATTCAGTATGGTGGAGCCGTGTTTTCGAACGATGACCCCCAGGGTTTGACCGCCGAAAAGAGGCCTTTGTGCACACGGGCATATTTGTTAGTGTATCGTCAAGACACGGCCCTGTGCAACGGTGAATTTAGTTATCCGTGTATATGCAACTATACGATACCTAGTATACATAGATTTACGGAATAAAAACCGCATCCCTCGGGGAGAGATGGTGATATCTACACGGATAACCCCTCTTATCGGCAATTGTAGGGACAGATTGAAGGTGGGACGAATCGAACGACCGAGCATGCCGGATGAAGAGTCGACGTCCCGAACAGCTGTCAAGACGTACGTCCCGGCCTACCAAAAAGATGCCTGGCAGTCCCATGCCGACGAACTTGGGATGAGCCAAAGCGAGTTCGTCAGGACGATGGTCCAGGCCGGACGGCGGCATTTTTCAGAGGACGAGACAGTTGACGCTACTCGGACACCTCAGCCGAAACCCACTGACGTTAGCCAGACAGGCGAAGGTGGCCTGGCCGATCGCGTCCGCGAGCAGCTGTCAAGCGCGGGCGCACTAACATGGGACGAGCTGGTCGCCGCCTTGACAGACGACATCGAGGCACGGCTCGAAGATACACTGGACGAACTCCAGGAGAAAAACGCCATCAAGTATAGTGGCCGTGAGGGCGGCTACACCCTGGTCGAACCATGAGTGCCGGTACTGCCATCCCAGAGGAGGTTGAAGATCCGATCGAGTACTTCCTGACGGATATTACCTACCAGGGAAAGAGCCAGCGGACGAGTGACGCTTACGAACGGGTCCTCAGGGACTTCGAAGCATCACTCCGTGAGAACGGCGAGAAGCCCCTCGCTGTGGCCTCACATCGTGATTGTATGGCGTGGATCCATTCCCAGCGAGAAGAACTCTCAGAGAGCACTGTGGCCACGTACGCGTCCTATCTACACCGATTTTACGCCTATATGACCCAGATCGGCGTCTTCGATTCGAATCCGATGGCGATCGTCGTCGAAGAGATGGACGAACGGATCGACGCTGATCCGGCTCGTCGCGACGTTTCGATCCCGGAAATGCAGGGCTTCGTCTCCGGAATCGATCATCCGCTGGACCGTGCGGTAATCGTCACGTTGCTGAAGACCGGGATGCGAGTCGGCGAGCTGTGTAATCTCGATCAGCGCGACCTCCATCTGTCCGATGATCCCCGCGAATCGGTAACGACACGACCCGCCCTCGATGGGCGACCCGACTCACTGTTCGTCGCAAGTGAGCCCTCCCGGGGTGCAACAGTGAATGGCGAGCAGCGGGCTGCCTCGAACAAGCGCCGGCGAGACACAGTCGTTCCTGTCGATGACGATCTGGCCGAGACGCTCCGGGCCTGGCTGGATGTTCGTCCTGACCCGGTTTCGTCCGCGCGTCCGCTGTTTACCAGTACGACGGACAACTGGGGCCAGCGGATCACGACTGATGGGGTACGTCACATCGTCACCAGCCACGCAAGTGAGCATGGGTGGTACGACAACGGTGGCGGTGTCGAGGAAAACGTCACTCCACATTACTTCCGGCACTTCTTCACCACACACCTTCGAGATCGAACCGGTGACCGTGGGATCGTGAAGTATCTGCGCGGTGACGTCGCCCAGGATATCATCGATACGTACACCCACGATTGGGGAGATCGGGTTCGTGACGTATACGAAAATCACATTTATCAGCTTCCGGTGGCTGCATATTGTACGATGCCAGAGACATAAATCACATATCGCTATATAGATATCGGCCCCATCCGGGACGCATGGTTGCACCCACAAACGCGACAATGAGCGCTAGCTGATCGGCTCGATACTGGTTTGGGTGAGGTACGAGCGAGCGGAGCGCGGTACGGCCTTCGTGTCCGTCACGTCGAACGCAGCAGTGTCGACGATATCGGCCGCGGATGTGCCGACGCGGAGTTCGTATGGCCCCTCTTCGACGACGAGGCTCATGGCCAAATCGTGGTAGGCAAGCCGAGTCATGTCGATTTCGAAGCTGACGCGCTTTGACTCGCCGGGTTCGAGATGCACGCGCTCGAAGCCGAGCAGTTCCTGGACGGGACGGGCCTGGTTCGGGTTCTCGGCGTGCTGGTAGAGCTGGACGACGTCGTCACCGGCGACGTCACCTGCATTCGTAACTGTGATAGTCGCAGTAAGTGTCCCCATCGGCGCGACCGTCTCGGCGTCGAGTTCGAGATCGCCGTACTCGAAGTCGGTGTAACTCAGCCCGTAGCCGAACGGATACAGCGGCTCGCCATCGTCGTAGACGTGCTCCTCGTTCGCGGAATTGGGTTTGCGGCTGTAGTAGACTGGCTGCTGCCCGACGGATTTAGGGATCGAAAGTGGCAGGTGTCCGCTCGGATTGTGGTCGCCGAACAGCACGTCCACGATTCCGTTGCCGCCCTCCTCGCCGGGTAGCCACGCGTGAAGCAGGGATGAGACTGTCTCGGCAATCTCCGGGATCGCGTGGGGTTTGCCGCTGACCAGCACGACGATCACCGGCGTCTCCGTCTCGGTGAGGCGGTCGAGCAGGTCCGCCTGCACGCCCGGCAGCCCGAGATCGGTGACGTCGCTCCCCTCACCGCTGGTCGGGATCATCGACTGGTTGCGGTGCGCGAGATCGTCGTCGGAGAGATCGACGGCCGAGCGTGCGCCGACGCAGGCGATCGCCACGTCCGCATCCGTGGCTGCCTCGGCAGCCATCTCGAACTGCTCGGTCGAGGGGCCGGACGTGGTACAGCCTTCGACGTATTCGACGGCGAACCCAGCGTCTATACCGCGCGTTTCGAGGGCGTCACGTGGCGTCGTCGCCTCGAAGTCGGTTTCTTCCTGATTGAAGTGCGCGGGGTATGCGTAATCACCTAGGAGTTCCTGATCGTCGTCGGCCTTCGGGCCGAGGAGGGCGACCGTGTCGAGGTCGCCTCCCAACGGAAGCAGCCCATCGTTTTCCAGCAGCGTGATCGACTTACGGGCCGCCTTCTGGGCAAGTCTGGCTTGTTCGTCGGTGTTGAAGGCTTGCGGGGCAGCTTCGGGATCGACGAACGGATCATCGAGCACCCCGGTTTCGATCTTCGCCCGGAGGACGCGACCGACGGCGGTGTCGATCGTCGCTTCGCTTACCTCTCCCGCCTCGAACGCTTCGAGCAGTGGGTCACCGTAGCAGTCGGTATTTGGCAACTCGACATCGAGACCGGCCTCCAGTGCGGCCACGCCGGCCTCGCGTTTGTTGGCGGCGACGCCATGTTCGCCATCGAGCAGAGCGACGCTGCCGTAGTCCGAGATGACTGGCCCCTCGAATCCCCACTCTCCCCGGAGGACGTCCGTCAGGAGCCACTCGGAACTGGCACAGGGGACGCCGTCGATGTCGTGATACGCGTTCATGATCGAGGCGGCGTCGCCGTTCCGGATCACCGCCTCGTAGGGGTAAAGGTGGACCTCCCGGAGTTCACGCTCACCGAGCTGGACCGACGAGCGGTTCTTGCCGCCTTCCCCCATTGCGTGGCCAGCAAAGTGCTTGAGTGTGGCGTGGACGTCACGACCGTCTCCCCGAACGGTGTCCGTGGCCTGTAATCCCGAAACGTAGGCACGCGCCATCGCTGCCACGAGCTGGGGGTCTTCGCCGAACGTCTCCTCGACGCGGCCCCAGCGGAGGTCGCGCGCGACGTCGAGCACCGGCGAAAGCCCGTGGACCGCACCGATCGCCTGCAGCTGGGTTCGGACCACGCCGGTGACCGATTCGAGCAGTTGCGGCGACCACGTGCTCGCCATGCCGATCATCTGCGGGAAGACGGTTCCCTGGGGACCCATGTAGCCGCTCAGGCACTCCTCGTGTGGAATCGCCGGAATCCCGAGCCGCGTTTCCTCGATGAGGTACTCCTGGAGTTGGTTCGTGAGTAGCGCGGCCCGTTTCGGATCGAGATCGCCCTCGCCGGCAGTGCGGGTGAGATGACCGATCCCGTCGCGCAGCTGTGCTTCGACGCCGTCTCTCTCGAGCGTTTCGTCCTCGATGAAATGCGACGGATTGGCCGAGCCGAGTTGTGCAACCTTCTCCTCGATGGTCATTCGGTCGAGCAGGTTCGAAACCCGTCGTTCAGTGCGTCCCGTGGTTTTCCGCTCCGAATGATCGTCTGATGGGGCCACAACGACGGTCCGTGCTCGGCACGCGGAGTTGAACGTTTCGGAGGCAGGGGGGACCGGGGAAGACGGTTACCGGACCGAGAAATCGAACTGGCCGGCGTCGACAGCCAGGACAACCACGTCATCCTCGTAGTCGATCGATCGGACTCCCTCGGGTGTGGGAGTCGCCTCGACGGATAGATCGACTCCCGATTCGGACACCGACCTACCGGCCGCGTCGGGGAGCCTGATGGTCGCCGACGTGTTCCAGGGCACCCACACCGACAGATCGTAGCCCCCGCCGGTCCGCTCCCAGTCGACGGCCAGTTCACCGTTGCGTGTCTCGTAGCTGGCTTCGACCCATTCCAGGTCCTCGACGAGCGAGGGCGCGATCGTGACGTGGTCAGTCACTGGCCGGTCCCCGATATGGATCCCGGCCAGCACCTCGTAGAAGTATTCCGAGACGTGTGTGAGCGGGGAGTGGTTCAGCGAGTTCATGCCCGAGCCGATGCTGTCGTCCGAATTCCAGCGCTCCCACATCGTGGTCGCGCCGTTACGCGCCATGTACACCCACCCCGGCCGTTCGGGCTGGCTGACAACCTCGTATGCCAGGTCGTCGTAGCCGTGTTCGGCGAGCGTCTGAATGAGTGGGCGAGTTCCCAGGAACCCGGTCTTGAGCTTCCCGCCGTCGGAACGGACCTCCTCTGCCAGCCCAGCCGCGACCGTCTCGACGTGTTCGTCGGGGACGAGCCCGAGGAACAGCGCCACGGCGTAGGAGGCCTGCGTCCCGGGCCGATAGCGGCCCGCCGCGGGTTCGAAGAACTCCTCGTTGAACGCCGTCCGGAGCCGATCAGCCCACTCGCGATAGCGGGCGGCGTCGCCATCATTGTCGACCACATCGGCGATCTTCGCGAGAACAGCCGTGATCTGGTAGACGAACGCTGTCGTGAACAGATCGTAGGGGAGGCCACGCCGACCGTCGGTGTTCTCGAAGGCCAGCCAGTCGCCGAACTTGCCGTAGGATGGGGGAACCAGATCGTCCTCGGTCACCGACAACCAGTACTCGACGTGTGCGCGCATGCCCTCGAACTGTTCTTCGAGAATGCGCTCGTCGCCGTCGTGGCGGTAGCGATACCAGGGAATCACGACGCGGGTAATCGTCCACGTCGGGTCGCCCGGGTTCTCCGGGGCCTTATTCGGAATGACGTCCGGCGCGTACCCCAGGTCGCTCGCCGCATCGTCGTGATCGTGCGCCCACTTCTCGTGGAAGCGTGCGGCGTCGAAGTTGAACGCAAGCGACTGGGCGGCGATCTGGGCGTCACCGGTCCAACCGAAGCGTTCGTCGCGCTGTGGACAGTCCTCCGGGATCGAGTGGGCGTTACCGGCCAGCCCCCAGACGGCGTTGTGCTGGACCTGGTTCAGGTCGTCATTCGAGCAGGCGAACTCCCCGCGTCGATCGATCGCCGTGTGGACGACCTTCGCCGTGACGGCGTCGGGATCAATATTGCCTGGGTATCCTTCGATCTGGGCGTACCGGAACCCGTGGTAGGTGAAGCGGGGTTCATACGTCTCGCTATCCGCTCCACGCGCGACATACGTATCAGTCGCGTCGGCACCGCGGAGATCGACCGTCGCGAGGTTGCCCTCCTCGGTCAGCGTTTCGGCGTGCTGGAACGTGATCTCGTCGCCAGCCGCCGGGTCCTCGATTTCGATTTCGAGCCACCCGGTGAGGTTCTGGCCGAAGTCGAGGATCGGCCCGTCCGGGTGTTCGTGGACCGCCTCGACGTCGAACGTCTCGACAACTTCCATGGGTTCGATCCGCTCAGGTCTGAGCGTTCCTCCCGGGGAGTCGACGATTTGGGCCCCGTCCCACCCGGACGCGTCGAAGCCCGGCTGTCGCCAGCCGTCGGCTTCGCGGCGGGCATCGTAGGTCTCGCCGTCGTAGATGTCGTTTTCGACGATCGGGCTCTCCCGGGCCGCCCAGTCGCCGTCGGTAGATATCCGGCGGGTCGTCCCGTCCGTGAACTCGACGGAGAGGACGGCCCTGGCTCGCGGGGAGCCGTCGGCAACCCAGTAGGCCCCGCGTTTGGCGAACCAGCCGCGACCGAGCCACAGCCCGACGGCGTTGTCGCCCTCGGTCAGCTGCTCGGTGACGTCGTACGTCGAGTAGAGGACACGCTTCTCGTACTCGGTCCAGGCCGGGTCGAGCACGCGGTCGCCGACTTTCTCGCCGTTGATCGAGAACTCGCCGTACCCGACCGCAGCGACGTGCGCACGGGCCCGTTCGACCGGCTTCGCCAGTTCGAACTCCCGGCGGAGCTGCGGCGACGTCGACGCCAGTCGCGAGTCGGTGTGGCCGTCCAGGAGATGCTCGCGGCCCCAGGTCGCCGTCTCGACCGACGAGGCGGTGTCCACCGCTGCACTCTCGGTCAGGTCTGCCCCATCGCCGTCCCGGACGGTGACGCCGGCGAGGGCGAAGCACTGCCAGGGGTGGACTTGCTCGGTCTTGCGGGAGTCGGCCGCGTCCCGGCGCGTCGAGGGGACGAACTCGAAGAGGTCGGTCGCCGTGATGCGGAGGTACCGCCCCCCGGCGTCGAGGCCGTCGTGGGTCTGGGGCGGCGTCGCGAGGTCGGTCGGGAGCCCATCGGTCGTGCTTTCGCCCTGGTCCGGCATCCTCCGCTCGGCGACGACGGTACTCTCCGCGAAATCGGGGTCCTCGGACAGTTCGATCCGGTAGGTCTCGGGGAAGCCAAAGCCAGCGAGTGGGTTCGACGACCAGTGGATCGTCACCGCCACATCGTCGGGGGTCCGCACGACCGAGATCGGATCGGCCGGCTGGAGCGTGATCTCCTCGACCGAGCGGGTCTCACCGAGGTCGATCTGGACCCACTCCTCGGCGTCCTCCTCGGGACGGTGCCACTGGCTGCGCCAGCCGTCGGTGTCGCCGACGCCGGGCTGGTGGGCGATCCACTCGCCCGACCAGTCCGCGGGACGGAGCGCCGTCGCGAACCTCGCCGCTTCGGCCCAGTCGGTCTCGCCTTCGTCCGTCCAGAGCTTCACCGACCAGTGGTACGTGGTGTCGGCCGCGAGGTCGGGACCGTCGTAGACGACGTTCGTCGCGCTGTCCGAGGTGATCTTTCCGGAATCCCACAGCGTCCCTTCGCCGTCAGCGACCGCGTCGGGGTCGCGACCGACGACGAGGCGGTAGGCCCGCTGGACCGCGCCGCGACGATCCGTCACGATACGCCAGGAGAAACGGGGCGGACGCGACGGGTCGACGTTCGTCGGCGATGTCTCGTACTCGACGCGGAGGTGAGTCGGTGTCGCGTCCGCCGGTGTGGCCATGGCCGCGGATGAGGATGGCAGCGGGCAAAACACTGTGGGTCGCGGGACAGCCCCTCACTCTCAGTCCTCGATCTCGCCGGTCAACAGATCGACGTGGTGACCGAGGTGCTCTTCGAGAAACGCGTAGTGATCGTCCTCGTATTCGCGAAGCGTCGCCAGCAGGTCGTCTTTGAACCGGAACTCCCCGTTTTCATCCGTGGCTGACAGCACCGAGCCGTAGGTGATGTGTAGCAGCTGTCGGCCGTCGTCGCCCTCGAGGATCGTGGGGAGTTCGTCGTCCGCCAGGTCGTCGATGTCCGGCACGTTCGAGAGGTCGGTGTTGACGTGGTAGGTGGCCTTGTCCTCCTCGAAGCGTTCGAGGGCGAACGCGTGAATCTCCCGATAGAGATCGGGATCGTGCTCGGCGACGACGCGGATCGCCTCGAGATAGCTCGTCCCGGCGGTCTTGACGTGCTGGTAGTCGCTGGCGTACTTCTCAAAGAAGGGGTAGATGCTGAACTTGTCCGACCCCGAGTGCAGCGAAAGGCGGTAGGGGCCGTAGGTCTCGGCGATCGCGACGTGTCCCCTGAGATGTTCCTCGAACTCGTCGCGGTCGCCGATGTAGTCGATGCCCTTCTCCAGGGAGCCGACGAACCGCGGGGCGAGGCTGGTCACCTCGACGCCGCGGCGGTCGAGTTCGCTAGCGATGAGGGCGTGTTCGAGGTGAGTCGTCGGCGTCTCGGTCTCGTCGACGGAGACCTCGAAGTCGAAGTCGCCGTCGACCGCCGCTTCGACCCAGCCATAGAGCTTCTCGGCAAACTCGATGGCCGCGTAATACTTCACCGCCGCCCGCTTGAGTTCGATCTCAGAGAAGGAGTCCGACCAGGTGTACCCGTCAGTCTCGGCCTCGAAGGTCTCCCCAGCGTAGCGATCAAGGATCGCCTCGCTGTCGTCGAGGTCGGCGAAGGCATCCTCGACTGCAGCCTCGCTCATCGAGTCCGCGTCGGCGACGACGTGCTCGCTCGGATCGCAGGTGAACATCGTGAAGCCGACCCCGGCCGTGCGTTCGACGTCCTCGCGGGCCATGAGGTGGTCGGCGTCGGCGACGAATCCGCCCTCGTAGCCCTCTTCGAAGACGCCGAAGATTGCCGTCGCGAGGACGTCCTTAGGCGAGCGCCCGGTTCGATCCATCTCGCGGATCGACTGCTGGGCGAACACCGGGACGAGGCCAGAGTCACGCACGGCGCGGACGTGGCCCGGCGTCGCCAGACCGATCCGGTCGCCGAAGCCGAAGGCCGACTGCCGACCGGCGGTTGTCGGTTCGAGCCAGGGGAAGACATCGGCCAGCGCCGTCGCGTTCCCGTAGGTCAGCGGGAAGACCTGGCCGTCGCCCTGGACTGTGCCACCGTCGAAGTCCGTGGCCGCCGGTCCCTCGACGTAGAGACGGCGGATGCCGTCCGCATCGTTGACGAGGGCGAACGTCGAGTCCCCCTCGCTGTAGACCGATCGTTCGTAGACAGTCACGTCCGGGGGTAACGCCGCCTGGAAGTCTTCGGTCGCCATGGCGGGTCGTTCTCCGGTGGGTCCCATAAGCGTTCATCCAGCCGGGCAGTGATATGAGCGAACGCAGAATTCGTTCACCAACGGCGTCGCAGAATCGACCGTTCAGTGAAGGGATTCGTGCTGGCGCTCGTGCTCATGACGAATCCCTGAATTCCGTGTCTTCCACCTCCTGATCGTACCCCTCTTTGAGCCACTTATACAGGAACGACACGACGAGTGCGAGAATCGGCAGGAGGATGATCAGCGACCCGACCAGCATCTCGGTTCCACCTGGTATCGGCATACGTCGGAGTTTTTTCCTATGCTGTTATATTTCTTTTTTGGTAGTTGTTGGGAGCTAACGACAAGCCATGAGGGGATCGGTGAACAGACGAAGAGACGGACCGAACCACGCGGTGGGGAAGATTGATTCGACCCTTCGCCGAAGGCCCTGCCATGGCGTTCATCGACGACGAGTACCTCCTCGAGACGGAGACGGCCGTCGAACTGTACGAGGCGATCGGCGACGCACCGATCCTGGACCCGCACAGTCACGTGGACCTGCAGGAAGTCGTCGCAAACGACGGCTGGTCGGACATCTGGGAAGTCCAGGGGGCGACCGATCACTACGTCTGGGAACTCATGCGAAAGCGCGGGGTCCCCGAGGCGAAGATCACTGGTGACGCCTCGAACAAGGAGAAGTGGCTCG
Organism: Halorhabdus sp. BNX81; assembly: GCF_029229925.1. Lineage (NCBI taxonomy): Archaea > Methanobacteriati > Methanobacteriota > Halobacteria > Halobacteriales > Haloarculaceae > Halorhabdus > Halorhabdus sp. BNX81. Next base: position 1,463,460 of record NZ_CP107254.1, read on the forward strand.
CCCTCGCGGAGATTTTCCCCGAATTGGTCGGCAATCCGACCTACGAGTGGGTCCACCTCGACCTCAAGCGCCGATTCGGGATTGAGAAACGGATTTCGCCCGAGACAGCCGAGGAGATCTGGATGGAGACGAAAGACCTCCTCGATCAGCCCGAGTACAAGCCCCAGGCACTCCTCGAGGACATGAACGTCGAGGTGATGTGCTCGACCGACGATCCGACGGATGACCTCGCTCTTCACGAACGTGCGGCCGAAGAACTCGACGGGATCGCGGTCAAGCCGACCTGGCGGCCCGACCGGGCGATCAAGATCGCCGACGACGGCTGGCGGGATTTCGTCGATGAACTCGAAGAAGCGCGCGGGATCGAGACGACTACGCTCGATGGGTTCCTCGCCGCAATGGAAGACAGCCACGACCACTTCGACGACCACGGTTGCGTCGCAAGTGATCTGGGAATCAAGCAGCCGATCTCGAAACCCGTCAGCGAGGAGCGCGCCGCGCGGATCTACAAGCGAGCAATCGCCGGCGCGAACCTCGATCCCGACGAAGTCCGGGACTTCGAGGCGTTCATGCTCGAGCAGATCGGCGAGTGGAACCGCGAAGCCGACTGGGTGACCCAGCTCCATATCGGGGCTGTCCGGGACTACCGTCAGGACCTCTACGAGGAGTTGGGTCCCGACACCGGCGGCGACATCTCCACACAGGACATCGAACTCGTCGATGCGCTGGAATACTTCCTCAATACCTTCGACAGAGAGCTCGATATCGTCCTCTACACCGTCGACCCGACGCACTACCCGACGACAGCGACGATCGCGCGGGCGTTCCCGAACGTCAGCCTCGGCGCAGCCTGGTGGTTCAACGACAGCCCGTTCGGGATGGAACAACAGCTGAAGTACGTCGGGACGGTCGATCTCCTCTCGAACTATGCGGGGATGGTCAGCGATTCTCGAAAGCTCGTCTCGTATGGCTCGCGCTTCGAGATGTTCCGCCGGAGTCTCGCCAACGCCGTCGGCGACATGGTCGAACGCGGGCAGGTTCCCAAGCCGGAGGCCCGCGACCTCGTCGAACGGATGGCGTACGACCGGCCGAAGGAACTGTTCGGATTCTGATCGACTCCGCGCCAGACCGCTCTCTCCGAGAAGCCGGAACCAGTACTTTCCTGGGCTCTGCTTTCCTGGTGCTTGCTATGCGTGAGTCCCACGAGGAAGACGGCCGGTTCGAGGACGTGACGATCGGGTTCGTCGGCGGTGGTTCTCGCGACTGGGCGGCGAAAATGATGACGGACCTTGCCACGCAGGACACCCTCCACGGCGAGGTTCGCCTCTACGACGTCGATCGGGCGAGCGCCGAACAGAACGCGCGCCTCGGGAAACTGATCCAGGACCGCGAGGAGGCGATCGCCGAGTGGGACTACCGGGCCGTCCCGTCCCTCGCCGACGCGCTCGACGGCGCGGACGTCGTTGTCCTCTCGACGCAGGACCCGCCGGCCGAGACATTCGCCCACGACCTCGACATCCCCGCCGAGTACGGCATCTACCAGTCCGTCGGCGACACGGTCGGCCCCGGTGGGACGTTCCGAGCGATGCGGGCCATCCCCCAGTACCGCGAGATCGCGGCCGCGATCCGCGAACACTGCCCCGACGCCTGGGTACTCAACTACACCAACCCGATGACCGTCTGTACCCGGACGCTCTACGAGGAATTCCCTGATATACAGGCCGTCGGGCTCTGTCACGAGGTGCTCCACGTCAAGGACGATCTCGCCGAGTACGTCGAGAAACACCGAAACTTGGGGGAGGGTCAGTCGGTCAGCGGCGACGACCTCCGGGTGAACGTCAAGGGAATCAACCACTTCACCTGGATCGACGACGTCCGCTTCCGGAGCGAGGACGTCTTCGACGTGATCGACGCCGAACTCGATTCCCAGCGCCCACTCCTCGGCGGGTTCGAACCCGGCGACCTCGACGACGAGACGTTCTACGTCAACAACGACCGGATCGCGCTGGATCTCTATCGTCGCTTTGGGATCTTTCCCGCCGCGGGCGACCGCCACCTCGCCGAGTTCGTCCCGTGGTACCTGAACATCGACGATCCGAAAGACGTCCAGCGGTGGGGCATTCGCCTAACGCCGAGCGAGCATCGGATCGAGCACTGGCCGGCGAACGAACGGGAGCGCGAGCGCTATTTGGCGGGCGAAGAAGCGTTCGAGTTCACCGACACCGGCGAGAAAATGGTCGATATCATGACGGCACTGCTGGGCGGCGAGGAACTCGTCACGAACGTCAACCTTCCCAACCAGGGGCAACTTTCCGGGGTTCGCGAGAGTGCGGTCGTCGAGACGAACGCGCTGGTGACGGACGACGACATCGTCCCGCACGCCGCTGGGGAGCTTCCGGAGCAGGTCCGGAGCATGGTCAGGACACACGTGAGCAACCAGGAGACGCTCATCGAGGCCGGGTTCGACGGCGACCTCGATCTGGCGTACCGGGCGTTCCTGAACGATCCACTCGTGACGCTGCCGCCCGAGGACGCCCGAAACCTCTTCGTCGACCTCGTCGACGCTGAACGCCCCTATCTCACTGACTGGAATCTAGACGAGGCAACAGTCCTCGAAAGATAACGCCGGGTCGGTTATTGCTCGCCCGGGTCGTCAGGTCCGGCCCGGAGCTCTCGTAGTCGTCCAACGGCTTCCGCGACGGACAGCGGCAGTTCGTCGAACCCTGCCTGCCGGAAGATTTCGACGAGTTGAGGCGGCGAGACGCCCACGTCCCGCAGGAGATCCCCGTCGGTGAGCACTGCCCTGACCGGGCCGTCCCGGACGACCGATCCCTCGCGATCCAGCAGGACGACGCGATCGGCGACTTGTGGGACCAGGTCGGCGTCGGGCGTCGAGACGACGATGGTCGTGCCTGCCTCGTGCCGTCGATCGAGCGCGTCGAGAATCGTCGCCCGGTGGTCGGCGTCCACGTCGGCAACCGGTTCGTCGAGCAAGAGCAGGTCGGGCTCGACGGCGAGGGCGGCCGCCACCGCGGCCCGGCGCTGTTCGCCGCCGCTCAGCCGGAACGGTGGTTTCTCCAGCAGGCCGTCGAGATCGAACTCGGCGGCCAGGGCGTCAACTCGCTCATCCGCTTCCCGGCGATCGATTTCCAGTTGTGCCGGCCCGTACTCCAGATCCTCGCGGACGGTCGCGTTGAAGAGGTAATCGGCCGGCGTCTGCGGGCAGTGGGCGATCCGATCCCGAAGTTCGTCGGCCGGCTCGTCCGTTCCGAAGTACCGAACCTCGCCACTCGCGGGGTCGCGCAAGCCCGCCAGCAGCGAGAGCAGCGTGCTCTTGCCCGCGCCGTTGGGACCGAGGATCGCCACGCGCTCGCCCGCCTCGATCGTCAGGTCGATCCCCTCCAGAGCGGTCGTCGCGTCGGGGTACGCGAAGGCGAGGTCACGAGCGTCCAGAGCGTTCACGCCAGTAACACCCCCGCGGCGACGGTCGCGAAGACGACGAACGCGAAGGCGGCGTCGGCCGTCCCGACGGCCTGCCGGCGGGTGTACGCCCGGCCCGCTGTCCCGCCCCGCGAACGGGCCGCCCGCCCGACGCGCTCGCCGCGGTCCAGCGCTCGCAGGAGGAAGGTTCCGAGCAGCGAGCCGGCTTCACGCCAGGACTCCCGCAGCGTCGCGGGCCGGACCCGACGACTCCGCCTCGCGAGTACGAGCCGCGAGAGTTCTTCGAAGACGACCAGCAGGTACCGGTAGGTGATCGCCAGCAGCGTGACGGCCGTTCGGGGGACGCGGAGGGTCCGCAGAGCGCCCACCAGCGCGGCGAACCGCGTCGTCGAGAGCAACAGCCCGAGCAGCGAGACGCTCGCGCCGACGCGGAGGGTGAACGTCGCCACGTAGGTCGAACCCGGAACGGTGACCGGCCCGGCGAGTGTTGCGCCCGGAAGGAGGACGGCCTGTGGCGCGACGATCAGCAGCGAGACGGTCATCGGCACGCCCGTCCGGAGCGCGTGGGTGCCCAGCGGGACCCGGGAGAGGACTGCCGCGAAGACAGTCATTGCGAGCATCGCGGCGGGTGGCCCCGGCCGGTCGAACGTGACGGTGACGACCAGCAGCGCTAGGACGCCGAGCAGTTTCAGAACGGGGTGGACGGCCTGGAGCCAGCCCCGTCGATCGGCGACGCGCTCGTCGGCCAGGAGACCCCGCGCCCGATCGGTCAGCGTGCCCGCCGATCGGCTGACGGGATCAGCGCGGGTCACGTTGGGCGGTCAGCGGGCGGCCGGCGAGCCAGCCGATCACAAGGACGAGCGCCGCACCGACGAGCCCCGAGACGAGCGTCCCGACGTAGGGATCGACGCCCGCGAGCCCGTAGTCCGGAAGCAGGGCGGGCAGCGTCGAGACGGTGTGGGCGGTCGCGCCGGTCGCGCTCGCAGCGTGTTCCAGCGGTTCAGTGTAGCCAACCTGTCCAGCCGCCCAGGCAAAAAGCGGCGAGAGGACGACCAGGGCACCGACGACGCCGGCCCCGCGGCGGAGCAGACGTCGGCGGTCGATCGTTGGCGTCCGCTCGGCGAGCAGGTCGGGGCGGGTTTCGGCGACGAACTCGTAGGCCAGCAGCGTGATCGCGCCCTCGGCGATCCCCAGGAGGACGTGCCAGCCACCGACGATCGCCAGGACGGTCGTCAGTTCGTAGGCGAAGGCCTCGGAGATGCCGAGCATGACCGCCGCGACGAGGGCGGCCGCCGAGATGCCGACCCAGCCGGCGGCGAAGACGGCCCCGCGCTCGTGATAGGGGGCCAGCGCCCGGTAGACGGCGTAGCCGACGTAGACCTCGACGATCGCCATCGCGAAGACGTTCCCCCCCATGACTACCAGGCCGCCGTCGCCGAACACCAGCGCCTGGATCGCGAAGACGCTGGTCATCGCCAGCGCCGCGAGATGGGGGCCAAGCAGGATGGCAGCGAAGGCCCCGCCGACGAAGTGGACGCTCGTCCCGCCGGGGATGGGGAGGTTCAGCATCTGTGCGGCGAAGATCGCGGCCGCCGTGACGCCAAGCAGCGGCGCGCGCGGGCCCTCAAGGTCGCCCGCCGAGCGCCGCGCGGCCCACGCCAGGGCGACGACCGACAGCAGGCCAGCCCCGGCGGCGATCCAGAGGTCGAGGTATCCATCGGCGATGTGCATCGATGGACGGGAGTAGGCCACTCCAGGTAATAATACGTTTCGGAGTTTCGGTAATACTGGGAACGCGAGTTACAAGCCTGATATGGCCACCAGTCCAATCGGCCGTATGGCCGACGATCTCGACCGGGTGAGCCTCACCTTGCCGCCCGAGATGACCGACCGCCTCGACGGGATCGTGGCGGACTGGAACTATGGAAGCCGATCGGAAGCGGTCCGGGACGCGCTGCGGGACTTCTTTACGACGTACGAATGGGAGGGTGGCGACGAGACGCGCCATTACGGCACGATCGTTATCGCCCACGAACATGACCACGACAGTGACGTGGCGAGTCGGCTCCAGACGATCCAACACGAATACGCCGACGTTGTCACGTCAGTCCAGCACATCCATCTCTCGGAAGACCGGTGTATGGAAACCCTCGTCGTCGATGGCACCGCCGGCCAGATCGATGAACTCGCCAATCGCTTGCGAGCGCTTGCGGGCGTCAAGCAGGTGAAAGTCGTCGTAGTCGGCGGCGATGCCGACTCGGGCGACGGACATGAACACGATCAGGGCAGCCGCCGACCCGATCACGGTCACGAACACTGAGGCCATCGGTCACACGACACCGGTGAGTGCAGCCCCCCGGTCTTCTTAGGCTGAGGACTCGTCCGTCTGTCGTTGCCGTCCGGACTCCATGCCCGACTGCATGAACTGTGCGAGGATGCGACCGATACTCGACTCGGCCGTCCACAACGCCTCCTCCTCGGTGCCACCCTCAGCCCTCGCGACGGCAAGCAGGACCGTTGCCTCGTCGACCATCAGTGCCCGTCCGGCGAAATCCGCCGGATTGTCTTCCCCCATGACAATCACGTGGACGGGGTCAGCATCGAATCGATCACCGAGTGCCGGTTCAGCGGTGACAAGCACGACATTGACGCCCGTGGTGGCCCGTTCGCGTAGCGATGCCGCAATATCCGGGGAAAGGGACGATCCCGCCGGTGCGACGAATACCGCAGAGTCCCGGGCAGTTTCGAGCAGTGCGATGATACGTTCGTCGATCGGTTGCCGCCCGCGCACCGTCGAGACGCCCTGCACCCGTCGGTCGTGGGCTGCTTCGTCCTGTAACGCATCGAGGTTCTCGAAGGCACGCTCACGTTCACGTTCGATCCGTGCGGTGAGTTGCTCGCGTGCCGCTGTGAGACTCACTGGCCGGTATTCCTTGGGGGTGGACTGAGTCACCTCCACCAGCCCGCGTTCCGCCAGGTCGTCGGCCGCACCGTAGACCTGCGAGCGGGGCACGTCCGAGGTGTCGCTTATCGCTTCGGCCGTTCCCGATCCAAGCTGCTGGAGTGCAACGAAGACTCCCGCCTCGTACTTCGAAAGGCCGAGTCGCCTCAGGGACTCGACTGCATCTTGCGTGCTCATACAAAGACTGCCAATCCGATATTTGGGAACGAAACACATCAATCGAGCGGTTGTCCGACGGAGAGTCAGTATCCGATACCCGCCAGAGATGGTACCAAATGTCGACCAGGAAGGCATAGAAGTATTGGACTACCAATAGTTTTAAAAGGATATCCTGTTGATACTACACACTATGGCAGGCGATCTAGAACGCAACGAACAGGAGTATGAACGACACCGCGAAGAACTGAACGACGAAGTCGACGGCGGTGGGTGTGCGGAGACCTGGGAAACGCTCTCGGAGAAGCGAACTCCCGATGATGAGGCGAGTGACGAGCAGACTCAGGACGTCGAATCGATCCTGCTCGACATCGACTGTCTCCAGTTCACCAACGACAACAACGATTTCGAACTCGACCCCTCGTTTCGGCGTGCCTGGCGATCCGCGATCGACGATCTCGACGACTCAGCGCTCGATTCTGCCATTGCGGACATTTTCTCCGTCGACGAACCGGTCCAGATCGAGGAGACCGAACAGGCAGTCCATGCTAATCGAGACGGACGGCTGCTCGCCCAGTGGGTATCACATCCGGCGATGGTTGCCGACCTCGCCGCGTGTCGCGTGTTCGAACACCGGGATGACGACTGGGACGACCGGTCACCCGGGAAACGGAGCCAATTGGCCGGTAGCGTCCGACTGTACCTGGAGTTCTGCCCCGACTGTGGCGGGCGAGCGACCTTCGATACGGAAGTCGTGACCTCCTGCTGTAACGATTTCGAGGTCGCAACCGTCTCCTGTGATGACTGTGAGGTAACACTCTTCGAGATGCCGGTGTCTACAGCAGAATCGTAAGATCTGGATAAAATAGTGGCCTACCGACGGAGCGATCGGTTGTTTCACACCGGCCGATCACCCACGAAAGTGATCGACCGTCCGGAAGCACACGTAGAGGATAGCGTTGAGGATCCCCGTCAGCCAGAATATCGACCCGACACTCAGACCGAAAGCTCCGGGGCGGCTCGCCGCGATGATGTCGTCGAACACCCAGGCGACCGCGACGGCGATGATCCCCCAGACGAGCAGGATTGCGGCGATTCGTGCGCCCTCTTCGATGTAGTCGGTGAGCGGATTCGCATCGCTCGGAGTCGAATCGAGTGGCATACTCATCCGTCCGCTCTATCCGGGATAAGTCTTCCCCAGAACACTCACCGGTTCCCGGCCAGCCGTCGCCCGGCGTCCAGTCCCGTCTCCAGGGCCGCGTGCGTTCGTCCGGTTCCCGCGAGCCAGTCCCCCGCAAGCCCGAGATCATGAGCGAGGGCTTGCTCGAACAGCGCCGGATTAACCCGGTCACCCGGCAGTGCGTGCGTGAACCGTTCGTGATCCCACCAGTCCGGCTCGGCCAGTCGGTCGTCGCCGAGCAGGGTCGCGGCGTGAGTGCTCGCGGCGTCGGCCGCTTCCGTCGGCGTCGCGTCCGGGCGTCCGGCTGCCCAGGCTGGACTCAACTGGACGATCAGGATTTCCTCGCCATCGGGGACGTGGCCAGGTTTGCACGACTCCCTGGAGAGCCACCCGACGGCGTGTTCCTTGTCGGTGTTGACCAGGGCGTAATAAGGGACGTCAATTTCGAAGGGATAGTGCAGCGCGACCGAATCGATCGTTCGATAGGACTGTCGCTGCCGGGCGGCCACCAGCGTTTCTCGAAAGTCGGCTTCCCAGTCCGCGCTGGCGAGGAGATCCCCGGTCGGCGGCGTCACGACGATCGCATCGGACGCCAGCCGTTCGCCGTCGGCGACAACCGTCCAGCCGTCCGCCGTACGGGCGAGGCGGTCGACTGTCGTGTGCTCCTGAACTGTCGCTCCGCTGGCATCGAGGAACGCACGGACGATTTCGTCGATACCGTCACGCCCGGTCAGTTTGACCCCCTGATTCGGCCGGCCTTCCTCGATCTCACCGGACTCGTCAAAGATCCATACGTCGCCGGTCGTGACGGCGAGTTGCTTTCCGACGATCGAACGGAAGCGCTCTTCGACGCGGTCGTTCGGTGGATCGACGTAGTTGGCACCGTAATCGTAGACACAGCCGTCCCGGTGGCCCGAAACCATCCGGCCACCGACAGTCCCGGCCTCGAATACCGTCACGTCGGCCGCTTCATCCAGCGCGTGAGCGGCACCTGCCCCGGCAATTCCGGCTCCGACGATGCTTACCTTCGGTGTCACGCGTTTGGATACGGGAGCCAGCGGGTAAAGGAATGGGGCGGCCCCTAGAGACGGCCGTCAGCTGTCGCCGCATTCATCAGGTCGGCAACGGGTCCAGCGCCACGAATTCCAGGTCGTTCTCGGCCAGGAGTTCCTGCGCCCGGTCCGTCGCCGAGGGCGCAACGAGGACGCCACGAATCTCCCGGTCGGCGTGAAGATCGCGGGCCAGCGCCCCCACGTAGCGATCAAGTTGGCCGACGGCATCCGGCCCGACGCGTCGGCGTTTGAGTTCGACCACGACTGCCCGGTTGTCGCTATCCTCACCGTAGATATCTATCGCGCCGGCGGGCGTCGGTCGCTCGGTCGCTAGCGGTTGGAACCCGGATTCGATCAACCCGGGCGACTCCAGAACCCGCTCGCGGAGGTCTTCCTCCGTGCCGGACAGCGAGAGGTCCTCCGGATCAGTCACGTCGACGGTCGTGACGTATTCGATCGACTCGAACGTGACTTCGAGGTATTCCTCGGGGCCTGTCCGGTGACTTTCGACCTGAAGCTGGTCGTCCTCGACCCTCACGTCGTGCGTCGAGCCCGGTGGCTGCCAGTTGACCGGCTGGTGGCCTTCGTCGGTATGGACCAGGGCCGTGCCGTCGGGCTTGAGTACGAGCAGTCGATCCCCGGGACCGAGTGTGCTTTTCGCACGGCCGTCGTACTCGACGCGACACCGACCGAAGACCGTCACCATGTCGCCCCGATCGACGGCTCGCGCGACCCGTTCACGCGCAGTCTCTGCCGGCGGATCGACCACGGGCTCGCGGTTGCCCTCGGCTCCCTGCTTGCGTCCGTCGCCCGTGTCAGTCACGGCCCTCAGTAGCTCGTCCGGTCACAAAAGCGTCGCGAGTCGCGATCACTCCCAAATTTCCCGACCGCCATTTCGCGATTTCCCGCTCGTTGGCGAAGGCCAACCAGCAACTGCCGTCGTCCGGCCATGATCGACAGCTCGTTCGCACGGACTGCGTCGGCGACAGTCGCTTTCGCCCCTCGGAGCCAGGTTCGCAGTGCTGTCTCTTCCCGGGGGGAGTAGATCGCAACTACCGCCCCGTCACCGCATGGTTCCGGGACTGGCTTCCCCAGATAGTGCTCGACCGCCAGCCAACAGGCCAGAAACGCGGTCCACTCGCCACCTGCGCGGCGGTACATGCCGTCAAATCGGGCGAAATCCAGCGACCCAACGACGTCCCGAAGCGAGTCTGACTCGAACGGCGTTTCTCGAGGGGGTCGCCAGCCATCCGGTGGTTCGGTTCGGTCTTCCCGCCAGACTGTTTCACCACGTAGCCACCCACTCTGGCCGGAAACGACGACGAGGGCACGATGACTCACCGTAGCTTCCCCCGTTGGCCGTTGGCTATGGACGCTTGTCCGATCATAGCGGCCGTGGTTCCGGCACGGTATATGAATCTGCGGGGCGAAAGCGACGAATCACGAGAACGTCTTCGGCGTGGCCTATTTGACGTGGGATCCCGTTGTGTGGATAGATGCTGGAAGACGACTTCGGTCGCGAACTCACCGGCCTCCGGGTGTCGCTGACCGACCGGTGCAATTTCGATTGCGTGTACTGCCACAACGAGGGACTGGGCGACACGCGCGGGCCGATGGCTCCCGCAGAAGGCGAACTCTCGACCGGGGAGGTCGTCCGCATCCTCGAGGTCGCCAGCGACCACGGCGTCGAGGCCGTGAAGTTCACCGGCGGCGAGCCGATGCTCCGGGCCGACCTGGAAGAGATTGTCCGCCGGACGCCCGACGAACTGGAAGTCTCGCTGACGACCAACGGCACGTTCCTGCCCGACCGCGCCCAGGCACTCGCGGACGCTGGCCTCGAACGCGTCAACGTCTCACAGGACGCCCTCGATCCGGAGGACTTCGCGACGCTCACACAGTCGGGGGCTTACGACCAGGTACTCTCGGGCGTCGAGGCCGCCCTCGACGCCGGACTCGCGCCGGTGAAACTCAACATGGTCGTCTTCGAGCACACGGCGGGGTACGTCCCGGAGATGGTCGAGCACGTCGCCGACGGCGACGGCCTGCGCCTGCAACTCATCGAGTACATGCCCGAACTCGCCGGCCGGCCCGAGTGGGCGATCGACATCGACCGCGTCCACGACTGGCTGGCCGAGCAGGCCACCGACGTCACCGCGCGGGAAATGCACGACCGGACGCGCTACTGGATCGACGGCACGCCCGCGGACGACGCGGGCGGCCTCGTCGAAGTGGTCGACCCGGTCGGCAACACGGACTTCTGTGAGAACTGCCACCGGGTCCGGGTCACCCACGACGGCTATTTGAAGGGCTGTCTCAACCGCAACGACGACCTCCGGTCGCTGGGCGATCGCTCCCGGGAGGCCATCGAGGCCGCCCTGCGGGACACCGTCGCCGAGCGCGTCCCCTACTACGGCGAGTACCTGATTGAAGACGACAACGGCGAGTGGGTGCCCAATCCGGAATACGCGGACAGCGAGGGCGACCGTGCGCCCTACGAGTACGCCCGGGACGAGTCATCGGCGAGTGACGAGGCTGCGCCAGCGGAGGGCGAGGAGGCCGGGAAGGCGGCCCCCGATGGCGGTGACGTGGTCGGCGACGAAGACAGGTGAATGACATCACCAGCAAACTTTTGGAGATCCACTCTAACCCGTACGTATGAGTCTCACGACGGATGATTTCGAAGATCTTAAGGCAGCAGATCCGGACGACGACGAAACGATCCCGTTCGGAGATGCGCTGGCCGAGTTGGCGGTCGACGTTGACGTGGATTCCGTCGAGGCAGTTCGTGACGTTCGAGAGCGCCTCTGAAGGTCTTTCTTGAATGTGCCTGACCGGAAAAGTCAGTCCGCCCGCCCGCTCTCGGCCAGCGCCGCGGCAGTCTCGACAGGTGCCAGCCGGACCGCACACTGCTTGAAGTTGGGTTCGTCCGAATCGGGATCGGTCGCGGGAATCGTGAGTTCGTTAACCGCCGGGTGGTGGATCGGCAGCCAGACGATCCCCGGCGGGATCGCGTCGTCTTCGTCCACCTCGGTGGTCACGCTGCCGCGCCGCGAGGCGATCCGAACGCGCTCGGTCCCACTCGGGCCCGCGCAGTGGGTCTCGACGGTCTCGGGGTGGACCCGGGCCACGAGGGGATCGGGCTCCTCGGGGGCCGACCGCGAGCGAACGCCCGTGTTGTAGCCGTCGGCCTCGCGGGCGGTCGTCAGCGTCAGCGGGTACGCCTCGTCGGGCGGTTCGGGTTGCTCGCGGCCGGTCCCGCCGGCGAAGCGGGCCCGACCCGACGGGGTTGGGAACTCCCATTCGCCGTCTTCGCCCCCGTCGTAGCGATAGCCCGCGTCGGCCGTCTCGTCGGGTGCCGGCCAGCGGATCGCCAGTTCCTCGGCGAGGCGATCGTAGGAGATGCCCGAGCAGTCGGCGGCCGTGCCCGCGGTCAGGTCGGCGAACTCTTCGAAGACCATCGCGGGGTCGGTGTCCGGGAACAGATCGTCCCGGAGGGCGTTGCCGATCGTCGCGATGATGTCGAGATCGGTTCGGACGCCCGGCGGGAGGTTCGAGGCCGCCCGCACGCGGGAGACCCGTCGCTCCATGTTCATCGTCGTGCCCTCGCTCTCACCCCAGGTCGCCGCCGGCAGGATCACGTCGGCGTGCTCGACGGTCGCCGTCCGGAAGGCGTCCTGGACGACGAGGAAGGCCTCATCCAGCGCCGCCGAGACGTTTCCGGCGTCGGGCGCGCCCGCGACGGGGTTGGTCGCGACGGCGTAGACCGCCTCAACCGGGCCATCCTCGATGGCTTCGATGATCCCCACCGGGCCTGGCCCGGTCTCTGCGGGCAATCGCGCTTTCGGCACGTCCCAGGCATCCGCGATGACCTGGCGGTGGTGCGGGTCGTCGAAGGCGCGGTGGCCGGGCCAGGTGCCTTTCGATGAGCAGACCCGGGTGCCCATCGAGTTGGCCTGGCCGGTCAGCGAGAACGGGCCGGTCCCCGGGCCAAGGTTCCCGGTCGCCAGGCAGAGGTCGATCAGCGCGCCGGCGGTGTCGGTCCCCTGGACGGACTGGTTGACGCCCATGCCCCAGTAGATGAGCGTGTCCGATTCGAGCAGGTCGACCAGTCGATCGACTGCGTCCATGTCGACCCCTGCCTCTTCGGCAGCCACCTCGGGATCGGGGAGGTCCGCAACCAGTTCTTCGAAGCCAGTCGTCGCCTCCGCGACGAACTCCCGGTCGACGCAACCGGACTCGACGAGTCGCGCGAGGACGGCCCGCGCGAGGTCGAGGTCGCCGCCGGGGTCGGGCGCGACGTGGCCGTCGGCGGCCTCGGCGGTCTCGCTGTGGACGGGATCGACGACGACCATCTCGCTCCCCTCGTCGTCGGCGCTGTCGGCGAGCCACCGGAACATGACTGGGTGGGCCACGCGGGGGTTGGCCCCCCAGACGAGGTGGGTCTCGGCGTCGGGGATGTCGTCGTAGGTCGGCGGCGGGGCGTCGCTGCCGAAGGCGTCGTAGTACGCCGTGACGGCCGAGGCCATACACAGCGTCGTGTTGGCGTCGTAGTACTCGGTGCCGATGCCGCCCCTAGCGAGTTTGCCCAGCGCGTAGGCGGCCTCGTTGGTTTGCTGGCCGCTGCCCAGGACGGCGATCCGGTCGGGCTCGTCGAGTCGATCACGGAACTCGGCGACGATCCGGCCGATGGCGACGTCCCAGGTAGTGGCTTCGAGGTCGCCGTCCCGGCGGATCACTGGCTGTGTCAGCCAGTCACCCTCGGGTTCGGCAGTCTCCTTGATTCCGCGCCCGCAGGCCAGCCCCTGGTTGACGGGATGGGCCGAGTCGCCGCGGACGGTGTCGAGCCCGTAGCCGTCGTCGACGCCCATCTGGACGTGGCCACAGCCGACCGCACACCGCATGCAGGTCGTCGGTACCCAGTCGCTCACGGGGACACCGTCCTTCTCGCAGCCTGGCGGATCGGGCCGCGGCCACTCGTTCGCCCCCGGACACGGCTCCGACGCCCGTTCGTGAAGCAGTTTGCAAGCGAGTCAACTTCCTGTGTAGTGAGTGCTCGTGACATGATCAGTCACCGAGACGGCGCGGTCGCGTCACGTCACGTGTTTCGCCGGCCGCAGATTCGAGTGCAGCAGCGAGATCTCGGGCGCGATCCGGCGACAGCCTGAGCCGGTCCATGTGTTGATCCACGTGGGCCTGATCGGCCGGGTCGAGTTCGAACGCGAGGACGACTGCGTCGGGGTCGTCGCGCGGGGTGTACACGTCGAGGACGCCCACCCCCTCGTCAGTCCAGTCGGCTCCGCGAACGCTTCCCTGGACGTGGTCGAGGGTGGTGCTCGCTGTCACGTCGAGGAGTCGGCCCGCCATCTCAGTCACCCATCTCGATCGGCGTCCCGTCGGGTTTGGTCGGCGCTGGGCTCGGGCCGGAATCGAAGGGGTACCAGGACTGTTTGGCGTCGTGCAGACAAGGGTCCTCGTAGCCGGCGACCTCCTCGGGTTCGGCGAGGTCGACGATGGCCTCCTGTCCCGTGGCATCGACCCACTCCCTGAACGTCTGTCCCTCCTCGCGGAGTGCTGCATACGCCTCAACCATGTTGGCGATCATTCCCGGCACTTCGTCGGCGGGAACGCGCTGGCGGACCCACTCGATGAAACGGGGGTCCTCGCCGATCCCGCCCCCGACGCCGACGTCCAAGGCTTCGACCATCTCGTCGTTCTTGCGAGCACGCATCCCTTGCAGACCGATGTCGGCGGTCATCGCCTGGCCGCAGTCGGCGGTACAGCCCGAGTAATGGATCTTGATCCGGTCGACGTCGTCGGGCAGGTCGGTGTTCGCACCGAGCCAGCGTAGCATGCGGGCCATCCGGGCCTTTGTCTCGGTCAGTGCCAGCGAGCAGAACTCCGTGCCGGTACAGGCCATCGCCCCCCGGACGAACGGGTTGGGCTCCGGCGGGTACTCGGAGAGCAGCGGCTCGTTGAGCAGGTTCGCGAGGTTGCCGTCCGGCACGTCCATGATCAGGGGGTTCTGCCGGCGGGAGAGCCTGATCTCGCCGCTCCCGTAGGCGTCGGCCAGGTCGGCGAGTTCTATCGCGTCTTCAGCGGGCATTCGCCCCACCGGGACCGAGAGGCCGACGTAGTTGGTGCCGTCTTCTTGGTCGTAAACCCCGACGTGGTCGTGAGCGCCGCGCTCGACCGGCTTGCCCGCGTTGTAGGTGTACTCCCCGCGGAAGTCCGTCCCCGCCGGTTCGGGCTCGAAGGAGAGCCGGTCGACCATCGCCTCGCGGATCTTCTCGGTGCCCCACTCGTCGACGAAAAAGCGCCCGCGGTTCTTCGAGCGGTTCTCGCGGTTGCCCTCCTCGTGGTAGAGTTCGACGAACGTCCGGACGGTCTCGTAGGCCTGCTCGGGCCGGACGAACATGTCCAGCGAGCGGGCTTTGCGGGGCTCGCGGCCGCCCAAGCCACCACCCGCACGGACGTTGAATCCCTTGACTTCTTCCCCATCGATAATGGTGTGGGCCGCTTCGAGGCCGACGTCGTTGATCGAGTCCTGGGCACAGCCCTGCCGGCAGCCAGTCACCGAGATGTTGAACTTCCGGGGCATGTTGGCCAGGGCGTTGTCCCCGCGAATGCCGTCCTGGATCTCGTCGAGCAGGTCGCGGCTCTCGACGTACTCCTCGGCCTTGCCGGCGACCGGACACCCCGAGATGTTGCGCATCGTGTCCCCGCCCGCGGAGCGCGAGGAGACGCCGACGGCCTCGAGTTTCTCCCAGATATCGGGGATGTCCTCGAGTTTGAGCCAGTGGAGCTGGATGGATTGGCGCGTCGTGAAGTCGATCCAGCCGTTGCCGAACTCGGGGTTCTCGACCGGCCCCTGGGCGTACTCGCGGGCCACCTCGCCGATCGTTCGGAGTTGGTCGGGTTCGAGGACGCCCCCGCAGTTGGTCAGGCGCATCATGAAGTAGCTCTCCTGGCCGCCCCGATGATGGAAGACACCCCAGAACTTGAACCGCGAGAACCACTTCTCGCGTTCCTCCTCGGGGATGGAGTCCCAGCCCGTCTCGGCGAACTCCTCGATCTTTTCGCGCACTTGGTCGCCGTACATCTCCGCTTTCCAGTCTTCTTTCTTGTGTGGCATTGTGTCGATCACTCCGTCCGCAGTCGCTCGATCCGTCGGTCGATACAGGTCGAACCGCGACGATCCGCCGCATCAATCGTCACCACCCGGTGGTGCCGACGTCGTCCCGGCATCCGATCCGATGAAGCCAGCCTCGTTGGCCACATTGGCGATCTTCGGCCGGAACACCCAGGCCGTCAGCGCGACGATGGGGACCATCGACGCGGCGACCACCGTGTAGCCCATGTGGAGATTTGGCATCGCCGCCGAGGAGTACACCAGCGGGTAGACGATCCCGCCAACGGTACCGACGCCGCCGACGACGCCCGCGACCGCGCCGGAGCTGTTCGGGAACATCGCCGGGACCTGCGCGAAGATCGATCCCTCCGCGAACGCACAGGCCATCCCGACCATGAACCCGGCCCCGACCGCGAGCAGGACCTCACCCGAGAGGCCCGCAAACGTCATGCCGACCATCGTCACGACGACGAAACACAGCGTGACGAACGTCCACTGCTCGCGGTACCGGCCGGTGAAGACCGGCAGGATGTTCTTCTCCTTGCGGGCGAGCACGTCGCTGACGTAGCCGCCGATCGGCCGCAGCAGGCCGGCCGCGACCGAGAACGTCGCCGCGAAGTAACTCGCCAGCTCGAGACTCTGGTTGAACCCTCGGTCGTAATAGGTCGCCAGCCAGCCGTTCATCGATAGTTCCAGGCCGAAGGTCATCACGTACGCCAGCGCAAGCACGACCGTCCCGTAGCGCGTGGCCGTGTGGATCCAGTCGTCGAAACTGGCCTTCTCGGCGGTGGCCTGGCGCTTGTGCTCGCTCTTTGCGGCCTCGCCCAGCAGGTAGTAAGCGATGCCGAGGAAGATGGCGACGACGCCCGTGTAGAAAAAGGCCGCCCGCCAGCGGGTATCGAAGATCGGCCCGCTCCATCCGGCGTAGAATACGGTCGGGAGGATGAGTGCGCCGGCAGCCGCGCCGGCGTTGCCGATCCCGGCGTAGATCCCCTCGGCCATCCCGAGGTTCTCCTCCTCGAACCACTCCGAAACGTGCTGGATCCCGATGACGAAGGTGATCCCCGCCGTCGCGACGATCAATCGCTCGACGAAGAACACCTCGTAACTCTGGGCGAACGCCGAGGCCATCGAGAACACACCGACGTATACCAAGACGATCGCAAACACTGTCGGTGCGCCGAACTTGTCCGAAAGCCACCCCGTCAGGATCCGCCCGAACGGGGCCAGCCAGATCGCCGCGCTCGCCAGGATCCCGATCTCGGCCGTCGAGAGGCCGAACTCCTCGGCCATCGGCCCCGTGAAGGGTGCAAAGGAGAACCAGATCAGAAACGAGAAGTTGAATCCGATCGTGGCGAGGATCAGCGTTCGCCACTTGGTCATCCTGATCAGGCCCACGTCGATCCCTCCGCCGAGAATCCGGCGATGTCCGGCCACGACCGACCCGCCGCCCTCTCCGTCGGTGGGAGGATCTCCGCATCCGATATCTGACGAACGATTAATTCATGGCTATACTTTACAATCATCGTCCACCTTTCGGACCCAGTGGTGAGACTTCAGCTACTACCATTCGACTCTGTCGATCAATCGAACACTTATATCTGTTTTCAGCAAACACTCTAGGGAGATCGGTGAGACCTGTTTTAATAACCCCAAATATAAGGGGTTATAACGGTACATGTTCGGCACAGCGCAAAGGTGGCGCTACAGCGGAAGATGTTCGTCCAGCGACGGGCTAGGGGTCCGTCGCGACGCCCGGGCGACGAATCAATCCCTTCAAGTTACCCGCGAGCGTCGATTCACCCGTATGACAGACTGTCCGGAATGCGGGGCCGAGGTCTCCCTGCACGACGACGTCGAAGTCGGAGAGATCGTCGACTGTGCAACCTGCGGTGCGGAACTCGAAGTCGTCGCGGATGAGCCCGCGACGCTCGAACCCGCCCCGGAACTCGAAGAAGACTGGGGCGAGTGACGACGTTACCTTTTCGAGCAGACACCGACGACCAGCCCTAGCCCTCCCGCCAGATGACCGTGACCGTCGCGTCGTCTGTCTCGACGGTGTCATGAGAGAGACCGCGATCGTCGAGTTTCGGATAGAGGTGCTGTGGCGCGCGATCGTTGTACTGGACCAGTACTTCGTCCTCGGCGAGGTCGGCCGTCGCTTCCAGCGTTTTCTGCAACGGCTTGGGCGGGCCGAGGTTCCGAACGTCCAATTCGATGCTTGAGCGACCGCCCGGGGCCTCACTCGCCGCCACCGGATCCTCGGCGTTCATGGCGATCCCTCCGTGAGGGCATCGGGACCTGGAACTTCGCCAGTCTCCTCGAAGATATCTTCAAGACGCTGGAGGTCGTCGTTCAGCGACTCGCTCTCGTTGTGCATCTCGGCGACACGGACCCGAACGAGATCGTAGTCGTGACGCTCGGAAAGTCCGTTCCAGGCCCGGAACGCGCCGATCGCCAGGGAATTGCCCGCCGGACAGAACTCCGTCGTCGGCGTGAACTCCGCCCTGAGGACGCCATCTTCGTCGGCGTCCTCAGCGTAGCGAAAGCCAGCCATCGGGTGGCGTGTGTCGAGATTCAGCTTCGCCAGGTTGTAGCCGAAGGTCATGTCGTAGACGCCGCGTTCCTCGAAGAGGTCCCAGGTCGTCGCGTGAAAGTCGACGTGGTCTTCGCCCGCCAGGACGTCGTGCCCGTCGAGAAATGCGTCCGGTTCAGGCACATTCTCGGGGACAAACGACCCTTCCTCGTCGAACGTGTCGCTGCTTGCACCGAGTCGCTTCATGGTTTCACGTATGTCTCCGGGGCCCCCGGAGGTTGTGCCGAACGTGTTCGGGTTGCTTGCTGATATCGTCCTCTCACGCCGGTTGTCGTCAGGCGTCCTCGGCTGGCCCAGCCGACAGCGACGGGAGCAATAGCCCACTCAGCGAGTGCGGTCCGTGGTGGCGGACAGTGAGCGCGAGGTTGAGGGCGACGATGACAAAGCCAGCCCCAATAGCAACGACCCCTGCGAGTTCGATCGTGGAACCGACGTCTATGACTCCGCTGACGGCCTGAACGAGCACGCCAGCCAGGAGGACGACCAAATCCGCGCCGGCGAGCCGGCTGTCGTAGAGGTCTTCGACCATCGGCACGGGCTCGTAGCCGATGCGGTCGCTGTAGGTTTCCAGCCAGACCAGGAACGGCACAATGTGATACAATGTGCCGATGACGACGAACCCGAGCACGCCGACCAGCAGGACGGGCTCACTTGCCGGCGTACCGAGCACTGTCAGGCGGTTGGTCGGTTCGGCCAGCCAGGCCGGCAGTGTCAGCCCCGCCCAGGTGACCATTGCGACTGCCACGACCGCGTATCGCCTGAGAACGGTCGATATCTCGGTCCGGGCCCGGAATAGCTTCCGGGCGAGATAGAGTCCAACGATGGCGATCGATCCAGTCACGAAGACGACACCGATCCGGGCGACCGTGGCCTGACTGAGCAGTCGACCCAGGGCCAGGGCGGCGACGCCGAACGGGTACGCGACGAGTTCGCCGCGCTGGACGAGCCTGTCGAGGCGGTCGTCGTCAGCCTGCGTGAACATCTCGCCGAGTTGGTAGAGCGCGCCGATCACCGTCGTCAGAAAGGCCCCGAAGACGGCGACGGTCACGTGCGCGCTCGCCACGCCGGTTCGGGTGATCGCACGATCGACGAACAGCGGCTGGGTGTAATCAAGCGAGAGGAGGTACCCCAGTATCGTCAGGACAAAGAAAGCCAGCAGCGCGATGGCGAAGTGCCACTCCGTGATGTCGAGGGGCCGCGCCCGCCAGAGCGTTCGTGCGATGTTGTAGACGAATACCCAGATCCCGGCGACAAGCAAGGTGCCGGCGACGTGCAACATCGTCAGTTCGGCGGTAAGCATCGACGCGACGAAGCCGATCAGGCCGGCGACGACCAGCCAGGCTTCGACCGCACTCAGCCGCTGGGAGTACAGTCCAACGCCGGACCAGACGGGGACGAACTGGGTCATCGCTCCCATGATCGTCACACCGACGAAACCGGCGAGAAACAGATGGGTGTGAGCGATCCCCGAGAGTCCGATCGGGGTATCGACGGTCGCCGCAGCGAGTATCTGCCCGGCGAGTGCGACCAGCACCGCAAGGGCCACGTGATGGAGCGTGATCGCGACCGGCGGCCCCTTTTCAGTATCTACGTCCTGCGTGAGGGTACGCATACGTCCCCGTTGGACCGCTCGCATCCTGCCACATTTGCCGAACATGTTCGATAGCGTTCCACCAACCGCGTCGATGGGCAGCGATGGCACGGCGGCTTGCTATCGGGCCAGCGAAAATGGGGAAGGGAGCGATCCGATCAGGCTTCCTCGGGTTCGGGGGGTGCGTCGATATCGACCGCCGGCTCGTCAGTGTCGTCCTCGCCACGTTCGAGTAGCAGACCCGTGATTCCCGCGGCGAGAAGTCCAATGCCGGCCGCTCGCACCGCATCGAGATACCACGCTTTGGGCTCGAGTTCCTCGGGATTTTCGAAGCCACATAACGAGAGCCGTGTTGAAAGTTTCACCAGCTGTTTCGGCAGGAGGGCGGCGAGCAGTCCCTGCAGGGCGATCCATCCGTATCCAACGCGGCGGAGTATTCCGAGCATCGCGTTCGTTTGGACCCGGAAACCCCTCAACTTGTGGGTCCGGGACAGTAGGCACGATATCAGCCGTCGTCCAATAGCGATCAGTACGTACTCCGATTGGGATGCGCACTGAATCGGGCCTAATCCAGTCTTTGCGTTCCGAGACCCGGTACTGGTATTCCCCTAGTCTTCTTAGGTTTCTGGCAATAACTATGTGTATGGACTGGCTTGCATCGTGGTCAAATGAAGCGTGGCCTAAACAAGGGCTCGTCGCTGATTTCTGGGCATCGCTTTCCCGGTGGGAGCTGACACCCGGGCGTATCGCTGCTGTGTACCTCCTCTTTGGATTCGTCGGGCTGTATATCTCAGATGTCATATTTGCCAGTATTTTCGCCGAACCCCTTCGCAGTCAGATCCAGGCGCTCAAGGGCGCGGTCGAGATTCTGGTCACTGCCGGGTTCATCTACGCCATCAGTGTCGCGAGTCGCCACCAGCTCGAACGGACTAATCGCCGACTCGAACGGCGGAACGAGGAATTGCACGTTCTCCATCGAGTACTGCGGCACAACCTTCGCAACGACCTCAACGTGATCGAGGGCCACGCCGAGTACGTCGTCGAATCCCAGCGTGATGAGGAGGATCTATCCGAGCCATGTAAGACGATTCTTCGGAAGACGGAGGCGATCATCTCCTACATTCAACGTGCGGGCCAGATCAGACGGTTAAACGAACGGGAGTCCGTCGAGACGTACGACCTCCCGGAGATCATCCCTTCTGTCGTCGAACGCAGCGAAGCGATCACGGATGCAGTGGATGTGACGACCGAGATACCCGAGGAAGCCACGATCTGGGCCAATCATATGTTTCCGGCCGCGCTCGATGAACTCCTCACGAACGCGGTCATCCACGCCGACAGCGATACACCCCAGGTTTCGATCAGCGTCTCGAAGACTGATGGACCAGACGGAATGACCGCCGTCGATATCGCGGACGATGGTCCCGGCATCCCCGAGTCAGTCCGACGCGTCATCGAGTCCGACGAACACGACCAACTGGCCCATCTCAGCGGGCTCGGTCTGTGGTTCGTCCACTGGACACTCACCGACGCCGGTGGTTCCCTTTCGTTTGACACAGATGGAGACGGAACGACGGTCCGGATGCTGGTTCCGACCGCCGACAGTTCGTAACGAGCCCCATAGAAGACGCCGTTTTCGCTTCGCTGTTTGATGACGCCGAAAATCTCGCTGTAGCCTCCTCGACGGGCCCATGGTCCATGATTGTCCGATTTTGGAGCCAGAGCCCCCTCCAAGAAACAGGCAAAAATAACCGCATAATGCGACACAATTCGGCTTTGTCTTGCGTATGGGCCCATATCAATAACGATTTATCAACTTATATGCAGTGGACAGACGGTTTCGGACGGCGCTCATAATAGCCCCCAATATCGGGGTTGGCCACTCACGGGAAAACAGCATCTCTCGGAAAGAATATATATTGGCGGACCTGGTGACCTGGGCCCAGAGATTGAAAGAATCAAACTCTGTCCGAATATATTCCAACAAAGTGAATTATACCACGGATAAGTCGATATATTTTCGTCATGGGGCGCGGCAAGAGATGGGCCGAAGCAGGCAACTATGACCGGTAAGGTTCGAATACTGAGTACTGTCACATGAGTGCTATCGAATTCATCCCGCCGGCTGCGCTCGGCGACCGAGACGCGGCGATCGTCGACGTCCGCGAGGCGTCGGCGTACACCGACCTCGGTCACGTCCCGGGCGCAGCCAATATCCCCGTCGATCGGTTCCGGGACCCGACCGGGATCGCAAGGGGGATGCTGCCCGATCCGACGGACCTGGCAACGTGGCTCGGTGAGGCCGGAATCAGCCCCACCGATCCAGTGATCGCCTACGACGACGACTGTGGCGTCTACGCCGCTCGCTTCCTGGCAACGCTTGGGGCGTTCGGTCACGACGGCGACCTGTATCTCCTGGACGGGGACTACAGCGTCTACGAACGCGAGGCAGACGTCACGGTCGAACAGCCGGACATCGAGCCTGTCGAATACGAGCCGGGCGACCTCGACGAGACTCTTCTCGCCGACCGCGAGGACGTCGAGGCGGCAGTCGACGGCGAGGCGATCGTCGTCGACACCCGGACCGAACCGGAGTTCGAGCAGGCCCACATTCCCGGGGCCGTCCAGCTCGACTGGAAGGCTTTCGTCGACGACGAGACCGGACGACGACGGAGCGTCGAGGCGGTCGAGTCAACCCTCGCTGAACACGGCCTCGAACCCGATCGACCGGTCGTCCTCTACTGTAACACGGCTCGCCGACTGAGTTACGTCTTTGCGGTACTCGAAGACCTCGGCTACGGGGACGTCAGATTCTACGAGGGGAGTCTCGAAGACTGGCTTCGCACCGAGACCGACGACTGGGACCCCGCCGAGATCAAGCGCCGCGTCCGCGAACACGCCAACGAGGGACCGGAGACGGTCAAAGAAGCCCTCGGGGAGGACGCCGCGGCGAAGCTCAAGCTGGTCGGCCTCTACGAGCAGAAGCAAAGCGGCTATTTCATGTTCCGGACGAAGATTCCGGGCGGTGTCCTGACAGCCGACGCGGCCAGGGCGCTCGGGACGGTCGCCGAGGAGTACGCCACGCTGCCCGAAGAGCGCGACCCCGAACGGTCGCCGTTCGGTGACGGCTATCTCGACGTGACCACCCGACAGGACGTGCAGTTCCACTGGATCCGAATGGCGGACGTCCCCGAAATCTGGGAGCTGCTGGATCCGGCCGGCGTCTCGACGTTCCAGACCGGCGGCAACTCCGTCCGGAACGTCGTCTCGTGTCCGGCAGCGGGCGTCGCCGACGACGAGGTGCTCGACGCCCGCCCGGTCGCCGAGGCGATCACCGAGGCGTTTCTGGCCGACCGCCGGTACGCCAACCTGCCCCGGAAGCTGAAGGTTAGCGTCAACGGCTGTCGCGGGGCCTGTGCCCAGCCGGAGATCAACGACCTCGGATTCACCCCCGCGCGGAAGGGCGATCGGGTGGGCTTCAACCTCGCCGCCGGGGGCGGCCTCTCGGACAGTCCACGCGTCGCCAGCGACCTCGATGTCTTCGTCGAACGGGACCAGGTCGTGGACGTGGTGCGAGCCACGGCGGACCTGTTCATCGAACACGGGAGTTATCTCGACACGGCAGTCAATCGCCTGCGCTTTCTCGTCGAGGAGTGGGGGGCCGAACAGTTCCGCGAGGAACTACAGCGCTTTGCCCCCTTTGAGTTCGAATCTGCCGGTGAGGACCTCGTCACGCATCACCACCCCGACCACGTCGGCGTCCACGACCAGGCCGACGGAGACAAGTACGTCGGCCTCTCGATCCCGGTCGGCCGGATCGACGGGACGGACTTCCGGGGGATGGCCGATCTCGCGGGATCTTACGGGAACAGCGAGATTCGACTGACCACCCAGCAGAACCTCCTGCTTCCGGACGTTGCCGATGGGGATCTCGACGACCTGCGAGCCGAACCGCTCCTCGACGAGTACTCCCCCGATCCCGGGCCGTTCACACGCGGCGTCGTCACCTGCACCGGTCGGGAGTTCTGTAATTACGCCCTTGTCGAAACAAAAGCCCGCGCGAAACGCTGGGCCGCCGAACTCGACGAGCGGGTCGACATCGATCAGGATCGGGTCGGGTTGCGCTTCAGCGGGTGTACCGCTTCCTGCGCCCAGCCACAGATCGACGACATCGGCCTGCGTGGGGAAACTCGCCAGACCGACGACGGAGTGGAGAGTGCTGTCGACATCGCCGTCGGCGGCAAACTCGATGTCGATCCACAGTTCGCGACCTGGATCGCACCACGCGTCCCCATCGAGTCCGCCCCCGATGCGATCGAGCGACTGGTCGCGGTCTTCGAACGCGAAGGGCGCGATGGCGAGCAACTCCACGAGTTCTGTCGACGGGTGGACGATGATCGACTCGCGGAGGTACTGCATCCAGCAGCAATCGATCCTGTCGAAGCCGCTGCAAACGGAGGGCGAACCGATGCCGACTGAGAAATCACCACAGCCCCGTGCGCCCGCAGTGGGCGACGATCCACGGGAAGCGACGACCGACGTACAGCCACCGGACGGGAAAGTGCGCTTTCGCCACCTCGACGAGGCCGTCATCGAGGCCGATCGGTGTGTGCAGTGTGGCTCGTGTGTTGCCGCCTGCCCCTCGGACTCGATCGGAATCGCCGACAGCGATCGCCGGCCGACCCTCGTGAAAATGTGTACGGGCTGTTCGCGCTGCTGGGACACCTGTCCGCGGGCCGGCCTCCGGTATGAAAGACTGCCGACGCTCGACGGTGCCGATCCCGAAACGGTCGACGGCGGCATCGGTCCGATCGAGGACGGCTACGCCGCAAGCGCGGCCGCCGACGTGGCCGGCGCACAGCACGGCGGGGTCGTCACTGCATTGCTTGCGGCCCTGCTCGAATCCCCCGATGGGATCGACGGGGCCGTTGTCGCCACGGAAGCAACGGACGGCACCGGACTCGCCGAGCCGGCGCTGGCGACCACGCCAGCCGAGGTTCAGGAATACGCCGGGACGTTGTTCACCCAACCGCTGCAACTTGCAGCGCTTGAGGAACTGCTCGCTGCTGCTGACTTGCCGGCGGACCCGAGCCTGGCACTTGTCGGCACGCCCTGCGTGATCGAGGGTGTGGCTGCACTCGACCGGAGTCCCTACCGCGAGGATCGCTTCGACGAATCGCGACCGCTCGATCACGTCGACCTGACGATCGCACTCACGTGCACGCAAGCGCTGGACGACGAGGGCCTCGAACACGTCCTCTCCCGGGAGTACGACCTCGATCCTGACGACGTGGCGGGCCTGGATCTCGTCGGCCAGGGGATCCGGATCGACCTGACCGATGGCGGAGACGAGCGCGCCCCGCTCGGGGACTTTCGGGGAGCGATCTTAGACGGGTGTCTGGAGTGTGCCGACGCGACGGGGGGGACAGCCGACCTCACGGTCGGGACCGTCGGCAGCGCACAGGGGGAGTCGACGGTGCTGGTCAGGACCGAGCGAGGGGCAGCGGCGTTCGACCGTGCTGAGGCTTCACTCGACGCCAGGCCACTCGAAGCCCTCGCGCCCGTCGAACAGCTCGCACAGTGGAACGCGGATCGCGCCCGAGAGGCGACGGCCCGCGATATCGACCCCGAGGGCGACCTGTGGATCCCCTACAGCGCCCACCGGGAAGCGTACGATGACACCGACCGCGCGCCGGTCGCGTTCAACCCGGCACGCGTTCACCAGTACGAGGAGTGGTGCTAAGATGTCCGACACAAAACAGTCGACGACAGACGACGAGCAGACGGACGGAGCACAGTCCACTGAAGACGACCACCTCGAAGATGTCGAGGACGGGTGTGGGTGTGCGGAGGTCTGGGAACACCTCTCCGAACAGCGCGAGGACACCTAGGGGCGTCTCTGGAACGAAGGGGACACGGCAAACCGCTCGACACCATTATCAGCACACGGAACATATCCTCAGGTATGGGAAAGCGAATCGAAAAAGCGGTCAGTCGGGCAAAGTTCGCAGCCATCGGCGGGGCCATTGGGGCCGCTGTCGGCGGGTTCGTGAGCCGGAAGGCTGCCAGTACCGGAGCCGGCATCGGCGCGCTCGTCGGTGCGTCGATCGGTGAGAAGCGCGTCGACCTCGGCGAAATGGCCGAGAAGGTGACGGATCGCTCGGGCGAGTAACAGGGTTCACGAGAGAACCCCGGCATCTCAAAGCCTAAATGCGCCCGCGCCTCACACCGGAACAATGAACGGTAACAGCTTCGGTCGGCTTTTTCAGGTGACCACGTACGGCGAGTCACACGGTGAGGCGATGGGGTGTACGGTCTCGGGCGTCCCGGCGGGCGTCGAACTCGACGAGGACGACATCCAGCACGACCTCGACCGGCGCAAACCCGGCCAGTCGATGATCACGACCTCGCGGGACGAACCCGACGCCGTCACGATCAACTCGGGCCTGCAGGACGGCTACACCACTGGCACGCCGATCGGGATGGTCATCCAGAACAAGGATTCGCGTTCGGGCAAGTACGAGCCCTTCGTCACGGCCCCCCGCCCCTCCCACGGAGACTTTACCTACTCGGCGAAGTTCGGCACGCGCAACTGGGGCGGCGGTGGCCGGTCCTCGGCCCGGGAGACGGTCAACTGGGTCGCCGCGGGTGCCATCGCCAAGCAGGTCCTCGACCAGAGCGAGTACGATGTCCAGATCAAAGCTCACGTCAACCAGATCGGCGACGTCGAGGCCCCCGAGGTTTCCTTCGAGGAGATGCTCGAACACAGCGAAGAAAACGACATCCGGTGTGCTCACCCGGAAACTGCCGAGGAGATGCGCGATCTGGCCGAACAGTACCAACAGGAGGGCGATTCCATCGGCGGGTCGGTCTACTTCGAATGCCAGGGCGTCCCGCGGGGACTCGGCGCGCCCCGCTTCGACTCCATCCCTTCGCGACTGGGACAACTCATCTACTCGATCCCGGCGGTCAACGACTTCGAGTACGGGGTCGGCCGCGACGCCCGGACGATGGCCGGTAGCGAGTACAACGAGGACTGGGAATTTGATGAGAACGGAGACCCAACGCCCGTCGGCAACGACCACGGCGGGATCCAGGGCGGGATCACGACCGGCGACCCCATCTACGGCGAGATCACCTGGCATCCGCCGGTCTCGATCCCGAAAGCCCAGGAAACGGCCGACTGGGAAACGGGCGAGCGCAAGGAGATCCAGGTCGTCGGCCGCCACGATCCGGTCCTTCCGCCGCGTGCCGTCCCCGTCGTCGAAGGGCTCCTGTACTGTACGGTACTTGACTTCATGCTGCTCGGTGGCCGGATCAACCCCGACCGACTCGACGGCCGGCCCGGCGAGTACGACACCGACTACCATCCGTCGAGTCCCGTCAACGACCCCGACGACGCCGCGACGCAGGCCGAGACGATCGACGACGAGTGACGGCGACTCCTGTCACTCTCCAGCCGACGCGTCCCCAGCGACCAGCGACCCGTCCAGCGAGCGCCACCGACGGATCGCACACACCAGCGCGTCCAGGCCAACGATCGCGACGCCGACCATTCCGACCGCTTCGAGTGTCGGGTACTGGGCAAAAATGGACGTGAATTGCTGGATGGCGATGAACGCGACGAGGGACGCCACGCGGCCGATGCGACGCAGATTCATGGTCCAGTGTACGCGCGACAGAGCCAAGAACGTGTGGACTCCGGCAGCAGGCCGTTCGCCGCGACCGCGCGCGTTTTGAGTGGCCCGCCCTATCGACCACCCATGAGCCCAGACCTCCCGGATCCACGGAACCCCTACAGCATGGACGAGGACTGTACCAACTGTCCGGCACTGGTCGAATCACGGACCCAGGTCGTCCATGGCTACGGCGATCCGACGGCGGACGTGATCGTCCTCGGGTCGGCTCCGACCCCGGGTGCAGACCGGACCGGCATCCCGTTCACTGGCGACGAGACCGGCGAGACAATACAGGAAATTCTCGGGGCGGTCGGACTCAGTGATTCGCCACCCGACACCACTGAACCTGACCTCACGGAGGTCTATCTCACCTACGTCACGCGGTGTCATCATCCGGAGCGGGGGGCAACCGAGGAGGAACGGCACAACTGCGAGGGGTACCGGACGGCGGAACTCCGCCGAATCAATCCGGAACTGATTGTGGCTGTCGGGCAGGAGCCACTGGAAGCATTGGCGTTCGAGTACACGATGGAAAGCGCCGACGAACTTGACGTGACGGCCGAACACGCCACGACGATTCAGGGTCGCGGGTTCGAGATTCTGCCGCTGATCGAACCGGCGACAGCCAGCGAAGCCGAACTGACGGCCTTCCGCGAACATTTCGCCGACGAACTCGACCGGGACTACCGACAGACGAAAGGGCAGCGTCGGAAGTAGGTGTTCGCAGTTACCCGAACGAGCGAGCGTCCTTGACCGGAGGACCTCATACTCAAGCAGAACTCGGCCAGTGATGCATCGACGACCCAACACGAGCCTCGGGAACCAGCGCATACAAGAGCGCGAGTCACTCACCTACGCACATGGCCACCGTCGTCGTTCGCGCTGACGCACCGATTCCGGGGAGTGTGCTGCCACGACTCGTCGAAGGGACGCCACTGACTGAAGGTGACGTCGCCGACCTCTATCGGAGTGCACTACAGGACGTCTGTGAAGCTGTCGCCGGAAGCGGTGGGGACCTGCTCGTGAACTATCGCGAGCGCGAGGACCGCGACGAGGACGTCGAGGAAGTCCTTCGGGACGTGGTACCGACGGCGCTTGCCGATCCCGAGGCGGCACGCTTCGAAGTCCAGGTCGGCTCGACGCCCGGCGCCCGAATCGGCAATACAGTCACCCATCTGCTCGAATCGGAAGGCGAGTCCTCAGTCGCCATGCTGGATCCGACGGCCGTGCTGGCTCCCCGGCCCCGACTCGATCAGGCGTCGATGCAGCTTCGACGCAACGAGGTCGTCGTCGGGCCGGCGGTAAACGGCGAAGTATTCTACGCCGGCTTTACCGAACCGATCGATTTCAGCGACGTTGGGACTCGTCTGGGCATCGAAACGACCGTCGAGCGGGCAACCGACGCCGGCCTCTCGGTGAGTACCCTCGAGATGGCGCCGACGCTGCGAACGCCCGCACAGTTGCGTTCGGCCCTGCCGATTTTGCGCGCACGACGGGACGGCGGCCTCCCGGTTCCAGAACGGACGGTCGCGTGTCTCGACGCCCTCGGTCTCCGGACAGTCGAGACAGCGGACGGAGAAAACAGCATCGAACGAGCGTAATCGTCGGCGGCGTTACTGGAAGGTCTTGCCGACCTCGGGTTCGTCGAGTTCGTTCTCGCGTTTGTCGAAGCGCTGTTCGATCTCCTCGTATTCCTCACGGGTCTCTTCGTCGACGCTGGGGCCGACCTCGTTTAAGGCATGTTCGAAGTGGCTCTCGTCGATGAGGACGTTCCCCACACTGTCGTCGACCTCCTCGGGGTCGACGCTGTGGATGAACTCCCGGGTGGCAGCCATCGCGGCCTCGCGGGCGACCGCTTCGATGTCGGCACCGACGTACCCGTCCATACGGGCCGCCAGGTCGTCGAGATCGACACTCTCGGCCACCGGCTTGTCGCGGGTGTGAACCTCGAGGATCTTTCGGCGTGCTCCCTCGTCGGGTACCGGGACGTGAATGTGCCTGTCGAGCCGGCCGGGGCGGATGAGTGCGGCGTCGATGAGGTCCGGGCGGTTCGTGGTCGCCACCACGACGACGTCCTCCAGATCCTCGAGCCCGTCGAGTTCAGTCAGGAGCTGGGAGACGACGCGTTCGCCGACGCCCGAATCGCCCATGTTACGGCCGCGCTCGCCCGCGATCGAGTCGATCTCGTCGAAGAACACCACCGTGGGTGCGTTCTCCCGGGCCTTCGAGAAGACCTCGCGGACGCCCTTCTCGCTTTCCCCGACGTACTTGTTCAGGAGTTCGGGCCCCTTCACCGAGATGAAGTTGCTCTGGGCCTCGTTGGCGACGGCCTTCGCGAGCAAGGTCTTGCCGGTCCCGGGTGGGCCGTACAGGAGCACGCCCTTGGCGGACTCCATGTCCATCTGCTCGAAGACCCCCGGGTACTCAAGGGGCCACTGGATGGTCTCTCTGAGACGTTCGGTGGTGTCTTCGAGTCCACCGACGTCCTCCCAGGAGACGTCCGGGACTTCGACGAACACTTCCCGGAGCGCGGAGGGTTCGATGCCCTTCAGCGCCGCTTTGAAGTCGTCCCCGGTGATCTCCAGGTTTTCGAGGATCTCGGCGTCGATCTCGTCGGCTTCGAGGTCGATCTCCGGACGGATGCGCCGGAGGGCGTTCATCGCGCTCTCCTTTGCGAGTTGCTCGATGTCAGCACCGACGAAGCCGTGGGTCCGCTCGGCGTACTCGTCGATGTCGATCTCGTCGTTCAGCGGCATCCCGCGGGTGTGGACCTGCAAGACCTCCTTGCGACCCTTTTTGTCGGGCACGCCGATCTCGATCTCGCGATCGAAGCGACCGCCACGACGGAGGGCGGGGTCGAGCGCATCCAGGCGGTTGGTCGCGCCGATGACGATCACGTCGCCGCGCTCTTCGAGGCCGTCCATCAGGCTGAGGAGCTGGGCGACGACGCGACGTTCGACGTCGCCGCTGGTGTCGTCACGCTTGGGGGCGATGGAGTCGATCTCGTCGATGAAGACGATCGACGGGGCGTTCTCCTCGGCCTCGTCGAACATCTCCCGGAGCTGCTCTTCGCTCTCGCCGTAGTACTTCGACATGATCTCCGGGCCAGAGATCGTCGTGAAGAACGCGTCGATCTCGTTGGCGACGGCCTTGGCCATCAGCGTCTTGCCGGTCCCCGGTGGGCCGTGCAGTAGCACACCCTTCGGCGGCTCGATGCCCAGCTGGTTGAACAGCTCGGGATGGCGCATCGGCAACTCGATCATCTCCCGGACCTGCTCTAACTCGTCGTCGAGCCCGCCGATGTCCTCGTAGGTCACGTCGGGCGTCTGGCGGGCGTCCTCGGGTGCCTCACCGGTGATCTCCTCGGCCGGCTGCTGGCTAACCTCGATTTCGGTCTGCTCGGTGACGACGACCGTCCCTTCCGGGTCAGTCTCGGCGATCTTCAGCGGGATCTTCTGGCCACCGACACTGGAGACCGGGCCGAGCCCGAGCGAGAAGGGGACCGTCTGGCCGGTCGTCACGGCCTGCCCGGAGAGTTTGTTCCGGACGTGGGGGCCGATATTTCCGCGGACCCGGAGGTTCTGGGGGAGGGCGACCGAGATCGAGCGGGCGGGCTTGACGTCGGCCTTTTCGACGTCGATTCGATCGTCGATGCCGACGTCAGCCTCCTGGCGGAGTTGGCCGTCGATCCGGACGACGCCGTCGCCGGTGTCTTCGGGATAGCCGGGCCAGACTCGCGCGACGGCGCGGCCCTCGCGCCCTTCGAGAACCACGTAGTCGCCGTTCTCCAGGTCGAGTTGCTCCATCGCCGCGCGATCGATCGCGGCCAGCCCGCGGCCGGCGTCCTTCTGCTTGAGTGGCTTGACGGTGAGTTTCATCGTTTCACCTCGATAGTAAGGACGCCGTTTTTCATAAACGCTGTCACGTCATCGTGGTCGGGAACGGCCACGTCGTACTGCTCGTCGTCAGTGACGACGATTGCCGTGTCGCCGACCACGTCAACGGCGCCGTCGCGGCCGATATCGGCCACAAAGGTCGTCGCATCCTCGTAGTCGAACCGGCGGATCGCCGCATCGCCGACCGTCTGCTGTTCGAGTTCCATGCTAACCTTGAGTTAGTTCTAGTAGTATTTAAACTTGTCGCCAAATTCGACTCCACGTGGGGGCATATTCGAAGTTGAGTGGAAAAGCGGTTCACACCATACAGTCAGTGGAGATCGGGGTCCACTGCAACGGAGGTCAGTCGAGATCGAGATCCTCCGCAACGTGGCTGTGTTCCCCGGATGGGAACTGTCCGTCCTCGACGGCAGCAACGTAGTCATCGAGTGCGTCGGTGTAGGCCTCACGGACGTTGCCGAACGCCTCGGCGAAGGGAGGAGTCGACTCGCTGAGACCCACCGCATCGTCGACGACCAGCACCTGGCCATCACAGTCCGGGCCGGCACCGATCCCGATCGTCGGAATGTCGAGTGCGTCGGTGACAGCCGCCGCCAGGTTCGCGGGGACGTGTTCGAGCACGAGTGCGAACGCGCCGGCGTCCTCGTGGGCCGCCGCGAGATCGCGGATCTCCTCGGCCGCGTCCTGGGAAGTGCCCTGACGGGTGTATCCCAGCCGGTTGACGTGCTGGGGAGTCAACCCGAGGTGGGCCATGACCGGGATGCCGAGATCAGTCAGGCGCTCGGTCAACTCGACAGTATGGGGGCCGCTCTCGAGCTTGACCGCGTTCGCCCCCGCTTCCTTGAGCAGCCGGCCGGCGTTCTCGATCGAGTCGCCACGGTCGGCGCCGATACTTAAAAAGGGAAGATCCGTGACGACCAGCGCGTCGTCGGTTCCCCGGACGACCGCCGCCGTGTGACTTGCCATTTCTTCCATCGTCACCGGGAGTGTCGAGTCGTGGCCCAGTACCACGTTCCCGAGGCTATCACCGACCAGAATCACGTCGACGCCGCTCTCTTCGACCAGTTCGGCCGTCGTCGCGTCGTAGGCAGTGAGCATGGTAATCGGGTCCTCACCGGCCATCGCCCGGAGATCTCGCACCGTGGTCATGCGTAGTATTCCGTCACGGCTCGCTATTACGCCTTCGGGTCAGCCAGAACGATCCGCTCGGCCGGACCAAGCTGTCGGTGACCGACAGACGCAAGAACACGGCCGACACAAACGAAATTGTGGCCGAACCGAGTGCGCGTACGGATCCGGATGGTGTCGATTACGGGTGGGTCCTTCAGACAACGTTCGTCGTCACCATCGTCGTCGGCGCGCCGATCGTCGCCGTCCTCTCGCTCGACCAGTCACTGCCGACGTGGACGACGCGGGCGACCTTCGCCATCCGTGTGGGTGCGGTCATCTGGTTTCTGACCGCAGTCGGCGTCTTCGCGTACGCACGGCATCAATCCTGAGTCGCGGAATCGTTATCGCCTACCCGTCGATCCGGTCTGTGACATACTGAAACGCCATCCCGGCTCGCTGGGCTGTCCGCTCGTCTTTCGCCGAATCGCCGACGAACAGGGTCCGACTGGGCTCGACATCGAGCCGGTCCGCGATAGCCAACAGCGGCTCAGGATCGGGTTTCTGGGCCGAAAGCGTATCCCGGCCCACGACGGTATCGACGGCGTCGAGCAGATCGTGCCGTTCCAGCGCCGTGCGAACCGCCGCCTCGGCGTTCAGCGAGCAGACGCCGACCGGCACGTCGAGCGGAAGTTCGGCCGCGGCGGGCAATCGTTCCGCCGTCCGTGCGCCGACACGTTCGTGCGTCGCGACGACGTCAGTTGCCACGTCCAGTATCCCGGCAACTTCGGCGCGTTCGAGTAACTCCCAGAGACTCGCCCCCGTAGTGTCGATCCCCCGATCGCTGAGGCGGGACGCAACCTTCTGGGTCACCAACGTCCAGTCGACATCGAGCTGAACGAGGGTCCCGTCGAGGTCATAGATCACCGCCTCGTGCACCACTGTCATGCCATTGCATACGTCACCACGTCCCAAAATTGCTTCGTCACAGTTCAGCGGCCGAAACGCCGCTGACGCCGCTGGTAATCCCGAATGGCTCGAAGATAATCTCGCTCCCGGAAGTCCCGCCAGTTGACGTCGGTGAAGTACAGTTCCGAATAGACGGATTGCCAGATCATGAAATCGGACAGTCGTTCGGCTCCCGTCTTGATCACGAGATCCGGGTCCGACCGGAAGACCAGCCGGCGTTCGATTTCGGCTTCGTCGATGTCCGCGGGATCGAGTTCGTCAGCCTCGACCTCCCGGGCAAGTCCCTGGACGGCGGTCGCAAACTCGTGTTTTCCACCGAGTCCGATGCTGATCTGAATCGGCGCGTCGGCCCGGTGGTCGTCGCCGGGACCGCGGACCGCCATGTCCCGCGAGACGTCGATCGATTCGAGTTGCCGACGCAACGTGGGCACGGCGGCTTCATCGAGCACACTGACATAGAGGATAAGCTCCCGGGCACCGTATTCAAACGCCCACTCCAGGACGGATTCGAGGATGTCGTAGGCTCCCTGTTCCAGGAGATCCTGCTCTGTCAGAACGATCGCGACGCGTTCCGGGATTGCAGCGTCGCTCAGCCGGATTCGCGTCGCGAGATAGCGGTCGTACAACCCCACGACGACGGGTTGGCTGCCGACCAGTAAGAAGGTCACGGGATGGGATAGCGAGGACGACCGCGGGTCGGAACTGGTAAGTAGCTCTCGGGGAAACCGCCGGTAGTGACTTCCGCGCTCCGACGTGCGTCAGCGTTCGCACTCGTCGGGTTCGCGAGTGTGATCGCTCCCGTTGCGAACCGATTGTTCTCCCCGAACATCGGGACACTTCTGGCTGTCTCGCCGTTTTTGCTCCTGGCTGGGGGGTTGCACTTCGTCGAGTCGGGCGTCGTCTTCGAGCTGTTCGCGCGACCTGGCGACCGCCGGGATGGACAGCTCTACGGGCTGGCCGGCTTTTCGCTCTCGATCGCCGCACTCGTTTTGCTGGCGTTACAGTTCGACATGCCAGTGGCCGTTCCGGTGGCGGCCACGATGATCCTAAGCGTCGGCAATGTCGGCGCACGGCTGGTCCGGGCCACTGGCCGGGAACCGATCGCGGCGACGGCCGGTTTTGTCGTCGGTGGGTTCATCGCCGGTCTGGGCGGATTCGTGCTCTCGGGGTCGATCAGCGGCGTGCTCCCCTCGTTCCCGGTGCTCGTCTTTCTTGCAGCAAGCGGTGCCTTGCTCGCCGCATTGCTCCGCTCGATGCTGTTCGAGCGCGACGATCCGCTGGTAATCCTGTCGGTTGGACTCCTCCTGTGGCTGTTTGCGGACCTTTCGATCTCGGTGACGACAACCGGCATCGCGATCGCACTCGGCATCACGGTCGCACTCGGATACGTTTCGTATGCCCTCGAGACGGCGTCGCTCCCGGGCATGCTGACCGGCGTCCTTCTGAGCCTGTTGACGATCGTCATCGGTGATTACGGCTGGTTCGCCATGCTCATCACCTTCTTCGGCGGCGGCGGACTCGCGAGCAAGTTCAGGTACGACGAGAAGGTTACCCGGGGCATCGCCCAGGAAAACGAGGGTGCCCGAGGGAGCGGCAACGTGCTCGCGAACTCGCTGGTCGCGCTCTTTGCTGTCCTGGCTGCCGCGGCAAGCCCGCGACTGACTGGTGTCCATCCAGACCTGTTTCTGTTCGTCTTCGCTGGCTCGGTCGCGGCAGCGATGAGCGATACGCTATCGAGTGAGTTCGGTGGTCTCTACGACGCGCCGCGACTCATCACCACGTTCGAGCCGGTCGAACCGGGCACCGATGGCGGCGTGACGTGGCAGGGTGAACTCGCCGGCCTCGCCGGTGCCGCCGTCATTGCCGCCATCGCGTTCGTCGCCTTCGACACGATCACCGTCGGTGGCGCCGGCGTGATTGTCGCCAGCGGATTCATCGGCATGACCGTAGACAGCGTGCTGGGAGCGACCATCGAAGGGCAGTGGGTTGGCAACCAGGGCGTGAACTTCCTCGCCACGCTTTCGGCCGGGGTCGCCGGGGCCGCCCTTGCACTCGCCACGAGTATCGTGGTGGTGTGACGAATGGTGGCCCAGCCCACTGTGGACCTCAGAGACGTGCGACCCGAGGATCACGAACACCTTCGCCCAATCCAGAACGCTGCGATCGACGAACCGTCGCCCCAACTCCTCAGGGCCGCGGTCGACGGCCTCGGGATCGGCCTCGTTGCCGTCATCGATCGGCCGGTGGGATACGTCTTCGCGCTGGTTGGCGAAACCGCGGCGTATGTCCCCGAGATCGCCGTCGATCCGGCCCACCAGCGGCGGGGCATCGGGACTGCCCTTCTCGACGGCGTCGCCGAGCGAACGGCCAAAGCGGGGGCTTCGGCGCTTCGAGTGACTGTTCGCGTCGACGACGAGCGCGCGCAGGCCTTTTACCGGACACACGGCTTCCGCGAACACGAGCGCTTGCCGGAGTACTACGGGACGGAGCCGGCGGCCGGAATGGTTCTCTCCCGTCCGCTTTAGGCCGCTCCGGGAATCGTCACACGGACCGACGCCGGCTGCTTGACGAGATCGCCACGCTCGCTGGCGACGATCCGGGAGACCCCGCGTTGTGCGGAGACATCCAGTAGACGCTGAGTCACCGGGCCGTCGATGACGACCGTCCCGGGAACCGGGTCGGCGTCACGGATCGTGCCGAACGCCTCCTCGACCGGGGCTTCCGATAAGGTTGCCAGTGATTCATCGAGTAATCTGACCGCGCCGGAGGACTCGCCGATGACAGTCCGGACGTGATCTTCGAGTGATTCCGCGACGGTGAGCACCTCGTCAGTCTCCTCGGTATCCGACTCGGGCGTGACTTCGGTTCCGTCAATCTCCTTGCTTTCCGTGTCATCCTCGGAGAGAGTCCCATTGCCCGTCGTCGTTTCGACGACTGCCTCCCCGTCGCTGGGAACGGGCACCGCTTCGCCACCCTCCGTCGTGATCGTGTCATCCGTCACATCATCGCCGTCGGCTGCTGTCCCGTCGAGGGCCGGAGGATCCTCGCCAGTACTGTCAGTACCCGAGCCATTCGCTTCAGCGTCCGCGATGGCTTCCGGTGATTCGTCGCTCCCGCCTGACGTGCCAGTTTCATCCGGGGACGGCTCCTTCGATGAGTGCTCGGCCGTTTCTCCCGTTGTAGAACCCTCGTTGTCGGGGCTGTCGGGGGCAATATCCTCGAGGGACCCCTCGCCATCGGTGACAGACTCGTAGGGGACTTTCTCCCGAAGGGCGTCGGTAACGTCAGTCCGCGAGAGGTCCTCGACCGACCGGCCGGCCGGAGCAAAGGCGACGTAATCGACGCTGCCGACCTGTGCGAGTTCCTTCAGGATGAGATCGCCGCCGCGGTCGCCGTCGAGGAATGCCGTCACCGTCCGATCGTGAGTTAGTTCGGCGATCGGGTCCGGGACGTTCGTCCCCTCGACGCCGACAGCGTTCTTGATCCCGTACTGGAGAAGCGTCAAGACGTCCGCTCGGCCCTCGACGACGATGATCGCATCGCCGTCGGCGACTCTCGGACCTGCCGGGTATCCCTTGTACTCGGTAATACGTTCGACGCGGGCCCGGCGGCGGACCTCCTCGACGAGTTCGTGACTCGACATCACTTCCTCGTCGAAGCGCGCGAGCAACTCCTCGGCACGGTCGACGATCTGACGACGTTTTGCTGTCCTGACATCTTCGAGCTGCGTGATTTCCAAGGTCGCGCGACAGGGACCGACCCGATCGATCGCTTCCAGGGAGGCTGCCAGGATCGAGGTTTCGACGCGGTCGAGTCCGCTGGCGATCGTCACCTCGCCGATCGAGCGACCGCTTTCGGAATCGATCGTGACGTCGATGCGGCCGACCTTCGAGGATTCCTGTAACGTCCGGAGGTCGAGTTCGTCGCCGAGCAATCCTTCGGTCTGGCCGAAGATCGCGCCGACGACGTCACTCCGCTCGACCACCCCGTTGGCTTCGATCTGTGCGTGGATGAGATATTTCGCTGAATCTTGCATTGATGATCTGCCCGTCGTGCGGGCGTGATGTGATTGCCATGACCGAATCCATGGACGAAACAAGGTACGTGACGAGCCAGCAAATACCTGTCGGGAGAAAGACAGACGGCGGATGAAGTGTCTGCATGCGGGACTATCGGAGCCCCGCCCCCGTGGACCACCCCTCTCAACCATAATATGACAACTGAGTGTGAAAAGCGGTACCGGGTTTTGAATAGGTATTTTTATCAATAGTCTACATTGATGGGTGGTAGTAACTGTTAAGCCACTCTATCGGCAACACACGTCTACAGATGGCCGAACGGACCGTCGCGTTGTTTTGGGGGGTCGTGACACTCGTCCTGAGTGGACTTGCGATCCCGTGGTTCCTGTGGGGCACCGACAATATCGTTGCCGGCCTGCCAGTGTGGCTGTGGTGGCACGTCGGCTGGATGTTCCTGACGTCGCTCGTCTTCTACACATTCACCAGACACGCGTGGGGTGTCGGCGTCGAAAGGGGTGTCTGAGATGGCGAACGTCGCCCTGCAACTCGGGATCGTCGTCGGCTACTTGCTGCTCGCTCTGGGCGTCGGGTTGGTCGCGTATCGGCTGACCGAGCGCTCGGCGGAGGACTACTACCTGGCGAATCGGACGATCGGAACGGTCGTCCTCCTCTTTACGACCTTCGCGACGCTGCTGTCGGCCTTTACGTTCTTTGGCGGTCCCAATCTGGCGTTCTCGGCCGGGCCGGAATGGATCCTCGTCATGGGGCTGATGGACGGCGTCATCTTCGGGATCCTGTGGTACGTGATGGGGTACAAGCAGTGGCTGATCGGTCGGAAACACGGGTACGTCACGGTCGGGGAGATGCTTGGCGACCGCTTTGACTCCCGGACACTGCGCGGCCTGGTCGCCGGGATCAGCCTCTTCTGGCTACTGGAGTACGTCATGCTCCAGCAGGTCGGGGCCGGCCGGGCGCTGGAATCGCTCACTGAAGGGGCGATCCCGTACTGGGCGGGCGCGACGTTGATCACCGCATTTATGATCGGGTACGTCGTCCTCGCGGGGATGCGCGGCGTCGCCTGGACAGACACGTTACAGGGCGTGTTCATGCTCGTCCTCGTGTGGGTTGCCCTCGCCTGGATCGCCGTCTCGGCGGGTGGCCCCGGCGAGTTGACGGCGGCGATGGGCGAGGCCAACCCCGAGTTCCTCTCGCTTGGCGGCGGGTTGTACTCGCCCCAATACATGCTCTCGATGGCGATCGCGATCGGCTTCGGCGTCGCGATGTTCCCCCAGATCAACCAGCGCTTTTTCGTCGCCCGGAGCCAGCGCGTCCTCAAACGGTCGCTGGCACTGTGGCCCCTGCTGGTCATCCTGCTTTTCGTCCCCGCGTTCATCCTCGGGGCGTGGGCGACGGGACTCGGGGTCACGCCCAACGCCCGGGGGAACATTCTCCCGCCGTTGTTGAACGCCTATACGCCGACGTGGTTCGCCGCCCTGGTCGTCGCGGGCGCGATGGCCGCGATGATGTCCTCGAGCGACTCGATGTTGCTGTCGGGATCGTCGTACCTGACGCGGGACCTCTACCGGCCGTTCGTCGACCCGGACGCCAGCGACCGCCGGGAGGACCTCGTCGCCAGGCTGGCGGTCGTCGCCTTCGCGCTGATCGCACTGGCGATGAGCCTCGGGACGAACCTGACGTTGATCGAGATCGGCGCGACGGCCTTCAAGGGCTACGCCCAACTGACTCTGCCCGTGCTGGTCGCGCTGTACTGGCGCGGGACGACGCGGGCAGGGATGCTCGCGGGCGTCGGTATCAGCCAGGCGTTCTACCTGCTTGCGACGTTCACCGACCCCGTCCCGGCGACCTACGGGGGTTGGCAGGCCGGGCTGATCGGGATGGGGATCGGTCTCGTGCTGACGGTCGGCGTCTCGCTGGTCACCCGGGCCGCACCCGAGGAGAACGCCGATCGGTTCGTCACGCCCGAACGGACCGACGCTGAGTGAAGACTCTCGGCCGTTATCGAACACGGATGGCGTTCCCAGCGTTTCCGCCACCACGAATGTCCAGAACAACCACCGAGTTCGGGACAGGTAGGCCTGGATTCCGCTGAGCAACCGATTCGGGGATCAGATTCTTCAAAAATTGATTCGACGATACGTTTCCCCGACATTCCGCGACGTATGAGACTGGTTTTTTATCAAACCGGCCCGACATAGCGAGTATGCAAACACACATCGTCCCGGTCGGGTTCGACTACGACCGGCTCATCGCGCCGCTGGTCCGGGAGCAACGTACCGTCGATCGTGCGATCCTGCTGGAGGGAGCCATCGGCAACGAGGCCAACGCCGAATACTCCCGACTCCTGACGAGTCAACTCCAGAAGGACTTCCAGAACCTGCTGGGCTCGAAGACCGAGCGAATTCTCGTCGAGGACGTCTACGACTACGACGCCGCCTTCGAGCAGGGCTTCTCGCTCATCAGCGACGAACTCGATCGTGATCCTGACGCCGAAGTCTGGCTCAACATCTCCGCGATGCCCCGGACAGTCAGCTTCGCCTTCGCGACGGCCGCCCACTCGATCGCCGTCGAGCGCGAGGGTGACCGTCACCGGATCCACACCTACTACACCGCTCCCGAGAAGTACCTCGAAACGGAACTCGCCGAGGAACTCCGCAAGCAGATCGACCTGCTCGAGGACCTCTCGGACGACGTCGACGACGATCTCGTCGAGAAGCGCCTGGGAAGCGCACAGGATCTCATCGAGGAGTTCGACGAGCGTGGAACGACGATCGGAGCCAAGGAGATCAACGGCAGCTACATGGTCGAGATCCCCGTCGCTTCCTTCTCGAACGTCAAGCCCTTCGAGGAACTCATCCTCTTTACGCTGGGCGAACACGGCGAGTTCGAATCGGTCTCCGAATTGGCCCAGACACTGGCCGAAGACCTCGGCGAGGAGTACACCGACAGCTTCCGGTCGAAGGTGCTCTACAACGTCGATCGCCTCGGGCCCGGCGGGAAAGGCTACATCGAGCAAGAAGAGCACGGCAAGTCCTATCGGACGCGGCTCTCCCGGATCGGCGAACTCTGGGTACGCGCACACTCGGGTGAACGCCCCGATCGTGCGCCAGCAACGAATTGAGGCGAACGCGTTTCGGCACGGTCGGCTTACGCCGTCAGTGTCTCGGCGAGGTCGCCGCTCTCTTCGTGTTCTGCGAGAATGTCGCTGCCGCCGACGAACTCACCGTCGACGTACGTCTGTGGAATGGTCTCCCATCCGCTCTGTGCTTCCAGCGCAGCCCGGTACTCCGGGAGCGCATCGAGGACGTCGACAGTCTCGAAGTCGTCACGGTGGGCACGTATCAACCCGACCGCTCGCTGGGAGAAGCCACATTGCGGACGCTGCGGTGTTCCCTTCATGAACAGCACGACGTCATTTTCTTCGATCACGCGCTCGACGTATTCAGTGACAGTTTCGGCGTCAGTGGGAGTCTCAGTTGACATCGTCGGATTCAGCGCATCGGTCCGCCTATGACTTGGGGAACAGTCAAGGCATGCCTCTTTCTGCGACGTGCTATCAAATGACGTGTGGCGTTGGCTTGCGAGACGTCTCACTCAGCTTCTTCAGGCGTCCGGGTCGTCACCTTCAGGGCGTGGATCTCGGTCGTCATCGCCTCCCCCAAGGCGTCGTAGACCATCTCGTGTTGCTCGACGAGTGTTTTCCCGGCAAAGGCAGGCGAGACGACGGTGGCGGCCAGATGTTCCGTGTCGTTCGGCCGCGGATGGGTGACGGTCGCCGTCGCATCGGGGATCGCGTCCTCGATGCGGCGCTCGACTTCAGCGGATTCCATGTCCGTGCTGGCCGACGGGCGGCCAAAGGAATTGCGCTCGTGACAATCTGTGACGGACCGGCCGCCCCGGCCAGCGGCCGATCAAACACGAAACACTCAATCCGGATGAACTCACAGGGAAAGATATGTCACGCGTCCCGTCCGGCGTGGGCTCCGGATCGACGAACACGCAGTCTGCTCGCACCCCTCCTGTAGTAGGGGCGGTATAGCCCCACAGCTCCTTCTCACAGTCACGGACGGATCGCACGACGACCACTGACGCCACAAACCATGAGTACGGAACACGAAACTGACGACGAGCCGACCGACGAATCGACAGCCGAACCGTCGCTCGACGGGAGGTACGATCCCCGCGAGACCGAGCCCAGATGGCAGGACTACTGGGTCGACAACGACGTCTTCGCCTACGAGGAAAGCGAGACGCCCGACGCCGACACCCAGTTCACCATCGACACGCCGCCGCCGACCGTCTCGGGCAGCCTCCACATGGGCCACCTCTATCAGTTCACCCTCCAGGACTTCGTCGCCCGGTTCCGGCGGATGACCGACGACACCGTCTACTTCCCCTTTGGCTACGACGACAACGGCATCGCCTCCGAGCGACTCACCGAGCGCGAACTCGGGATCCGCCACAGCGACTTCGAGCGCCGCGAGTTCCAGGAGAAGACCCGCGACGTCTGTGCCGACTACGAGGACGCCTTTACCGAGGACGTCCAGTCACTCGCCATCTCGGTCGACTGGGATAACACGTACAAGACGATCGAACCCCGCGTCCAGCGCATCTCCCAGCTATCGTTCCTGGACCTCTACGAGCAGGGCAAGGAGTACCGCCAGCGCGCGCCGACGATCTGGTGTCCCGACTGTGAGACGGCCATCTCACAGGTCGAACAGGAGGATACCGAACAACACACCACATTCAACGACATCGAGTTCCCGCTGGTCGAGGACGGGAACGGCGAAGCCGACGACGGCGAGACGCTGACGATCTCGACGACGCGGCCCGAACTCCTGCCGGCCTGTGTCTCGATCTTCGTCCACCCTGATGACGACGCGAACGCTCACCTCGTCGGCGGGACCGCCGAAGTCCCCCTCTTCGGCCAGGAGGTCCCGATCATCGAGGACGAGCGCGTCGACTTAGAGACCGGTAGCGGCGTCGTCATGTGCTGTACCTTCGGCGACCAGACTGACATCGAGTGGTACCAGGCACACGACCTGCCCCTGCGGATCGCCATCGACGAATCGGGAACGATGACCGACCGCGCCGGCGAGTACGAGGGACTGTCGACGACCGAGGCCCGCGAGGCCATCATCGCCGATCTCGACGACGCGGGACACCTCCTGGAGAGTCGCGATCACCACCACTCGGTCCAGGTCCACGAGCGCTGTGAGACCGAAGTCGAGTATCTCGTGACCGAGCAGTGGTACGTCGACATGCTCGACTCGACCGACGACTATCTCGAGGCCGGCCGGGAGATGGACTGGTACCCCGAGAAGATGTTCACCCGGTACAAACACTGGATCGAGGGACTCGAATGGGACTGGTGTATCTCCCGCCAGCGTGACTCGGGTATCCCCTTCCCGGTGTGGTACTGCGAAGACTGTGGCGAACCCGTCTTCGCCGACCGCGAAGACCTGCCTGTCGATCCACTCAGTGACGACCCCCCCGTCGACACCTGTCCGGAATGTGGCGGCTCGGACTTCGAGCCGGAGAGCGACGTCTTCGACACGTGGGCGACCTCCTCGCTGACGCCGCTGATCAACGCCGGGTGGGATTGGGATGCGGACACGGAGACCTTCGAATTCGACAACCCGGAGCTCTATCCGATGAACCTCCGGCCACAGGGCCACGACATCATCTCCTTCTGGCTGTTCCACACCGTCGTGAAGTGTTACGAGCACACCGGTGAGATCCCCTTCGATACGGTGATGGTCAACGGGATGGTACTCGACGAGAACCGCGAGGCGATGTCGAAATCGAAGGGCAACGTCGTTTCGCCGGAGGCAGTCCTCGAAGACTTCCCCGTCGACGCCACGCGGTACTGGGCCGCCGGAACCTCGATCGGCGACGACTTCCCGTTCAAGGAAAACGATCTCGAGGCCGGCGAGCGCCTGCTACAGAAACTCTGGAACGCCTCGAAGCTCGTCGATCAGCTCGCACCCGGAAACAATTACGAGGAGCCCGAGGACCTCGCCGCGATCGACGAGTGGTTGCTGGCCAAACTCGACGCAACGGTCGGGAGCCTGACCGAGAAACTCGATACCTACGAGTTCTCGAAGGCCCGCAACGAACTCCGGACGTTCTTCTGGAATACGTTCTGTGACGACTACCTCGAAATCGCGAAACAGCGC
This sequence comes from Halorhabdus sp. BNX81, assembly GCF_029229925.1. Lineage (NCBI taxonomy): Archaea > Methanobacteriati > Methanobacteriota > Halobacteria > Halobacteriales > Haloarculaceae > Halorhabdus > Halorhabdus sp. BNX81. The sequence continues at coordinate 1,507,434 of NZ_CP107254.1, forward strand.
AACGACGAGTCGGCGGCTTACACGCTTGTGACTGCCCATAGAACCTTCCTCAAGCTGTTCGCGCCGTTCCTGCCACACGTCGTCGAAGAGATCTGGCAGGCGAAATACGCCGAGCAGGTCGACGCGGCGTCGATCCACACGACCGACTGGCCCGAACCTCGCGGCTACGACGCCGACCTTGCCGCGGGCGAGACGGCGATGGCGACGATCGCCGCGTTGCGGTCGTACAAAACCGACCACGACATGGCGCTGAATGCGGATCTCGACCGCGTCGAAGTCTACGGCGACGTGACCGGTTTCGAATCGGCCATCCAGCAAGTCATGCACGTCGACGAGATCGCGGTCGTCAAGGACGATCCCGAGATCAGTACCGAGATCGCGGATATCGACCTCGATTACGCCACCGTCGGACCGAAGTACGGCGAGAAAGTCGGCGACATCGAAGGCGCCCTCGCGACCGACGAGTACGAACTCGACGGCGAGCAGCTCCGCGCCGGCGACGTGACGCTCGAAGCCAGCGAGTTCGAGGTGCGCGAGGAGCACACCTACGCTGGCGAGGGCGAACTCGTCGAAACCGAGGACGTAGCCATCGTCGTCCAGGCATAGAGACTGGGTGGTTTCGGGGGACACAACGAGGGCCGATTTTTCGATTGTCGGTGTGACCGCTGGACAGTCCGGACGTTTATATCCGAAAGTCAGGCGAATAGGTTCTGTTAGCGACGGAGGGCAACACGGACCTTCCGTCGTCAGTTGGGTGAGCGATGCATATCGAACAAACCTCTCCGATGGCCGGGCGACAGGACCGACGAAAGGACGAATCACGATCGAAGCGAGACTCCCGCCGATGACGGCGACCGCGCTTGCGATACTGCTGGGCGCAGGCTTCGGTCTCATTGTCGGGACCATCGTCGCCGGCACAACGGGAAGCATCGGGTTCGCCAGTCGATACGACAGGGGACATCAGCTGTCGACCGGTGCCGTCGTCGTTGTGGCGGGTTTGCTCGTCGGCGTCCTGTCTCTCCTGATCGTGACCGTCTCGCCGGGGATCGAATTCACTGCGACCGAACAGTACCACCTGTCATTCCCAACAGTTCGGGCGATGGTGGGTTTCGGTGTCGAACACGCGCCGTTTGTAGGCGTATTCGGGGTCGTGTCGACGCTGCTTGGAGTGTACGGGTACAGCCAGGGTGACCGGATCGCCGGCGATATGCCGGCAACCGAGACGTCCCCGGGATACAATCGACGAGCACTAGCTCCGAAGACAGTGGCCTCGGCTGACGCGACCGGAAACATCTCTCTCGACGTGACCCGCGATAACCGGCATGTCGAGAACGGCTACTCACTTTCGCGGGAACAGTGGCATGCCATCGAATCCCGGGCCTGGACAGTCCCGGTCGATCTGCCGATCGTGGAACTCGAATCGAGACTTGCGGCTCGTATTCAAACGACGGTCGGCGTCGATGTCTCCGCCGTTTCGATAGACCAGCAGGGACGAGCAACGGTTACCGCCGAACACTCCTCGAAATCGGTCGGGTCACAGTTGTCCGACGGGCAACGGGCAGTCACGGTGCGGACAGTCGTCCCCGCCGAACTGCAAGCCGGCGATCAGGTTACCCTTGTCAGTGACGCAGACGCTGTCGACGGTGTCGTTCTCGGGGTCGGTTCCGCTGGGAATCTGATCGATCCACCAGCGACCCAGCAACCGGAGACGTACCACGCCGGACCAGGGTCGCCGTCCGCTGGCCGGGCTGATCGAAGCGAAACCACCATCGAACAATCGGATCCCGCGACCGGCGAGGACCGTCGGGTTTCGGTTGCCGTCGATGTCGATGACGTCACCACGATCCTGACGTCGACGGGCGTCGATCTGTACGTGAACTCGTGTGATTCGAACGGGGCCTGCGGCGCATTTAGACAGTTGCAGCGCGCCGGACTGATTGTCCAGCACGTGACGGTCGACAAGCGGACCCGGGAACAGCTCGACGACCACGCCGGCGATATCGAGATCCTTGCATATCGTCGCCCGGCGGAATCGGGGGACCCAACTGCCTGGCAGTTCCGAACCGGCGAGCAGTCCGCACGCGTTGACGAATCCGACAGACCGATAGCTGAAAGTGAAGCCGACGGTGTGTCAGATCACTCCGAGAACCCACAACCGTCAGCAGCCGATACGACTGCGGGCGATATCGAGCCATCTATTCCGCCAGGAACGGAGGTATTCGTGATCGGCAACGAACGTGTCCTGGCTCGACTCGGTGAAGGCAAACCGGAGCTAGCCACGGGGGAAGCCCAATGACGGTTGCGTTGCTTCCTGTGATCGGCGGACTGCCGGGAGAACCCGCGCAACTCTCGGCGCTCGTCTCGCCGACCGTGCGCTCCGCAGCGATCAGTCTCGTCGGCTTCGCCGTTCTCGCAGTCCTCACAGCCGGCATCGGAGCGGTCGCCTATCGACGTCTCACATCGCGACCGATACCTCTCGGCACGGCCATCCTCCTTGGCTGGGTGTCCGTGGCAACCTGGCTTACGGCCCGAATTGCGGCCGGGAGCGCCATCGTGTCCGATCTATCGATCGTTCTCGATGCAACCGGCTATTTTCTGCTCGCGGCGTTCGGACTGAGTGGCGCTGTGTCGGTCGGCGGCCGACGACTTGGGGATGCCATCGCCGGTGAGGTCGCCGAGAGTCCACCCGACGAGCAGTCCGAACAGACGGCAAAGAGACGGCGCTCGGCGAAACAGGCTACAAGCGTTGAGCTGCCTGACAGGATCCGAACTCGATCCGGAAGCGAGCCCGTCGAAGAGGATCTGAAACGCGAACTCGAAGGGGATACGTGGCTGTTTCCGAGTGGACTCCCACCCGCAGCACTCGAATCGCGCTGCCGAGAGCGACTTGAACGGGACTACGGGATCGACCGTGTTGGGATTGAACTATCCGAAGACGGTGATATACGACAGCTCGCTATCGGGTATGAGCCGTCCGGGTTGAGTGTCACCCTCCCTCCCCGAACAGTCGGTGTCGCGATCCGAAAGGCAATGGTTCCGGACGCGGCACCTGGCGATCCGATCGAGCTATGGACGGCCGACGAGGAACGCGTCGAATTCGCCGGCAGCGCCACACTCCATTCGACACCTACCGATACCGCGACGCTCGTCCTTCCGGAACAGGCAGCCCGGACACTCGGCGATATCGATGGGTACAGCCTCACGACGAAACCGGCAGTCCCAGACGACGTCACTGATTTCCTGTCCGTCCTGCGGGCCTGTGACCACTCGATTACGATGCTATCGATCAGTTCGGGAGAACCACTGGAGGGCGAATTCGTCGGCTGGGTGGCTGTCGACGTGCTCGCGATTGTCAGGGACAGTACGGTACTCCCATTCCCTGACGAAACCGAAACACTTCGAAGCGGCGACGACATCTACGTCTTCGGCGGCCCGGCCGCGTTCGAATCGCTTGGGACGTTCGAGCGTGAGCGCCGATCGGAACTTCGGGATTGAGACGGCTGTAGTTTATATTCCGAAACGAACCCATAGGCCCCATGCTCGCAGTCGCAGGGACAAAGGGAGGCTGTGGAAAGACCACAACAGCCATCGGCATCGCCGAGGGGTTCGCTCGGGCGGACATCCCGGCAGTCGCCATCGACGCGGATCGACAGCTGCCGAACATCCACGTCATCGGTGGGGTCGACCGGGAGCCGACGTTCGCTTCCCTCGCTGACGGCGACGGACTCTCAACGGTGTCACCGAGTCCCCGGGAACCGACGGCCGGCCTGCTTCCGGCACCGTTACCCACCGAGGACGTCGCGCTCGAATCCGTGCTCGATCGCCTCGCAAACAGCTCGGTTCGGACCGTCGTCGATTGCCCATCGGGCGCTGGCCCGGACGCCGTCGATCCCCTCTCAGCCGCCGACCGTGTCATCGTCGTCACGACGGACACGACCCGAAGTATCGAAGGGGCAAAAGCGACGATCGACATGGCCGACCGTCTCGACGTCCCCGTCGCCGGGATCGTCCTCAATCAGTGTGATCGTGTGTCGCCGTCGCTTGTCGAAGCCATTGACCAGCCGATTCTGGCAGCGATCCCTGACAGGGAATCACCACTCGAACATCCGGAGACGTGCGAGGCCTACGATCGGATCGCATCGGAACTCAGCAACCGATGGGCTGAAACGAACGGGTCACCGGCAGCAGCCGATCGGCTCACGACCGGTATCGAACCACTCGATGCAGCACTCGGCGGTGGCATTCCACACGGCAACGTCGTCGCCGTACTCGCGGAGCCACCGAGCCAATCCGAGCAGCTTCTCTACGCGCTGACGGCCGCCCGCGGCACGTTATATCTCACCGTCGAACGCTCACGGTCGCATATCGAAGAATCGATCGACACAGCCCCTGTCACCGCCGGGAATCCGTCGATTCGACAGCTCGATGCCCCTGCTGTCTTGTCCGAGGCGAACGACTACGTCGAGAGCCTGCCGGATGGTGCCAATCTCGTCATCGACTCGATGGATGCCTTCGAGCGAACCGATCGCAAGCAGTTTCAGGCGTTTATGAACGGACTCGCCGAGCACGTGAGACGGACTGAGTCGGTCGCGTTCTTGCATTGCCTCGACAGCGAAAACCCGCCCGATCTCAGACCGCTGACGATCCACGTTGCAGATCTGGTCCTCGAGTTCGAGGCGTCGATGGACGTCACCGGAATCTCCCAGCAGGTGACCGTGCCCAAGGTCCGTGGCGAGCCACTCCCTGCGGAAACGATCGATCTTGATCTCGTCGCCGAATCAGTCCTCCCAACTCGAAGTCCCTCTCACGGGGACTGAATAGGGGGTCGGATCCGGAATCCGGCAAATCACTGAACCCACCGGCCGTCGATCCGATGGCGACACTCCGCTAGACTCGCTGCGAGTTCCTCAAATCGTTCGACTGGGAAACTCTCGGGAAACGCATCACGAACGGGCACCCAATCTTCCTGAGCCCTGTGAATAGTCGTCCGCTGGGGGACGTAAGTCACAGGAGCGTTGAATCGTTTCCGGACCTCGGTCCGGCGTCGTTCGTACGTGGATTCGTCGGTCTGATTGAGAACGACGGCAACCACTGGGGTCTCGAGCTTGACGGCGAGGTCGCGCGTCCGCGCTGCGTTGGCCAGTGCCGCCTCGCTCGGGTTCGTTACGAGCACCACAACGTCCGCACTCGCGATCTCACTGCCGACGTCTCGCGCCAGGCCGGCGGGGCAATCGATGACGACCGGACCAGACATCCGTTCGAGTCTTCCGACGACCGTCTCGAATGCCTGGAGATCAACTGCACGAGCCCCCTGAACAGTTCTCCCACAAGGAAGCAACTCCACGTTCCAGAACTCCTCGACCGCATCCATTGGATCGGCACGGCCAGCAAGCACGTCGTGAAGATCCGGACCGGTGCCACGAGGCAGGTCTGCAGTCGAGAGATCCCCATCGACCACGACGGCATCCAGTTCCGCAGCCAGATTCAGTGCGACCGTCGACTTGCCGACGCCGCCCTTGCCACCAGCGACTGCAACGATCATTGCCGATTTCGGACGATGTCCCTGGGCGGCCGCCACTCGTCAAGGTCACGAAGTACCGCCCCGGCGTCGTTTTCGAAGTCTGCTGGCGTTGCTCTGCGGATATCGACGACGGCTATCGGCGGGTCAGATGGTGTCGTCGGACTCGCAAAGCCAACTCCACGGGACTCTCCGGGCCGTAAAGCCGACTCCCAGCGGTCCCCATCCCATTGGGGCGCAGACACAGTCCCGTACTGGGGGTGCCAGGTTGGGCCCGCAAGTTGACTCGCAAGCCGGATTACCTGGGCTGTCCCGCGCGTGTTCGTGACTGTCGCCTGGACGAACGTAACTCCCTGTTCAACCGTCGTGTCGGCGTTCAATTCGACCATGTGTGAGTGAAATCTCCGGCCGATAACCGGGTCATTGCTGTCTGGCGACCACCAGCCCCCCACCCAGGAGCGCCACCAGTGCGACGGTCACCCCGAAGCCAGGGCCGTTGGTTGTTGTCGTCCCGTCGCCGTCCGGTGGGCCGGCAGTAGTCGCTGCGCTGTTGGAGTCACTGTCGCCACCAGCGGAACCGGTGGCTGTGGTGGTGTGGCTACCGGCATCCGACTGTACGGTTACCGCCTCGGTCAGGGAATCGTCGCCGGCTGTGACACCGAATTCGAGCGTTCCGGCAGCGCCTGCGGTCACGTCAATATCGATTTCCTGAGTTTCGCCGGCTTCGAGACTCGTGTTTTCAACCGTCCGCTCGTCGCCAGCAACGTCGAGGCTGACCGCCGTCGACCCACCGATATCACCGGTATTCCGCACGGTGGCAGTCACCGTCATCGTCTCACCCGTATCGACTGTTTCGGGCACGTCCAAACCAGCAACTTCGAACGTCGCTGGGGCGAGAATCGTCGTATTGGCCCGCCGCGTTGTCTCACCAAGCGACACCGCGTGTGTGATGGTGCGACCGGTGGGCTTCGATGCGTTCACGTCAAAGGTCTGGGTCGTTTCACCCGGTTGGACGCGAAGTCGATCCGCAACGATCTGTCCGTCGCCACGGAAAGTGACCGGAACCGAGACGGCAGTATCGGCGGTGTTCTCGAAGATCGCTTTCACGGCGTAGGTACCGCCGGGCGTGACGGTCTTCGGCGCGATGACGTCCCGGAGCCTGACGCTGTCGTTGTCGACGACAGTCAGCTCACCAACATCGTGATCGCCGAGAGTGATATCGTATGAACCCGCTTGTCCAACGGACCACGAGAACGTCGCTGTTGTCTCGTCGTGGCCGCCGACATGGACGGTATCCGAATGGACCGTCTCACCTTCGACGGTGGTCGAGATCGGCTCACTGCCGGGCATCCCACCGTCGTTTTCGAGCGTGGCTGTGACAGCAGCGGTCGAGTTGGCGAGGATCGCCGACGTGTCGAGTGCCGCGTCGGTCATGGAGATGTCTGCAGGCGTGCGAACGTCGAGCGTCGCCGTGTCGGTTTTGCCGTTGACGGTCACTGAAATGTTGGTTTTGCCCGTCTCGGCCGGGGTAAGGGTTCCATCTTCGATGGTGACGGCGTTGCCGTCGAGATTGTAGTCGGCAGTTGTCGTGGCCGTCGTCGTCGAGCCATCGTAGAGATCCAACCGGACGGTGATATCGGTCGTGTCCTCGACGCTGACGAGCGAATTCGTCAGCGAGACGTCGACGTCTTTGACGTGCTGTTCGAGAACCGGATAGCTATCCGTCGTCATGAAGTCCGTCCCGACGAACAGATACTCCATGTGCTCTTTCGCGGCTGAGCCAGTCATCTGCTCCGTCGTGAGGCCGGTAACGCTTCCCGGTCCCGCTCCGATTCCTTCTTCGATGCCGCTCTGTTCCGTGTCCCAATATGAAGATGAAATCTTGGGTGACCTAAATTCGTTAACTCGACCAACTAACCCGCCAATATCTTCACCACCTTGGACAGTACCGGTTGCATATGATCTTTGTACATTTTTCGAACTTTTACCGAGCATCCCAATTAAACCGCCTGCCGAAATGTCAGTTGACTCTATATTACTATGAGAAACGGATGAAGTGACGACACCACCAGTGCCAACATATCCAACCACTCCGCCAACATCTTCATCTCCCGTAACCCGGCCGTAAGTACTAGAACCGTGGAGGTTGGATTGATAAAGATCACCAACAATCCCACCAGTACCCCTTGATCCGCGTATCTCACCTGTTACAATTGACGAATTTATCTTTCCGTTTCTAAGGTGGCCAACAAGACCTGCAGTTAGAATATCTCCTTGAATGTCTACATTCTTAAGATGGACTGAACGAATAGAACCACCGTTAATCACTCCAAACAGACCAATATGATTTTCCGACATCCGCATTATTGTTAATTCATTGATTATATGACCATTACCATTAAATGACCCTTGAAAGGGTTCGTTCAAATCTGATCCAATTGGATCAAATCCTTTTCCACTGTTCCACTTTTCTGTCGAATTTGCCGCAATATCACTTCCAAGGACATAATTCGCTTCAAGATCCTCTTCCATGGCCTGTAATTCTTCCACATTATTAATTATATAAGGGTTATCTTGGGTTCCCGATCCATTCATTTTTTCAAGGGGAGTTTCTCCCGCTCCAAAGACAATCCCAGAACTCACTATGCATATCAAACAGATTCCGATGATAGCGATTGGAAGAGTTGTGGGAACCACTTTTGTGATTATATCGTTCATTATTAATGTTACAAAAATGTCCTTAGATAGTTATCGAATAACAACCAGTTTTTTCGTCTCTTCACTTGACTTATAATTTGAATCAGATGGAGGAACCACCTCGAATTCAAGATCTCCTCTAAATTGATCCGCCCGAAAGTCAACTTTTGGCTTTTTAGTACCAGTGTTATAAATTATGAATTTCTCCGAGCCACCCGTAGTATTAAGAACAGTTGGCTCATCCTTTAGAGTCAGACTCCCGCTCCGAACCAGAACGCGTGCACCCTCAACTGGCTCACCCTCGCTCGTCACGACACTCACGTTCGTGGATTCTCCGACTTCTACAAGTTCGTCACTGAACTCCACGGTCACCGTTTCGTCCTGAAAGCTGTCGTCGAACTGTCCAAGGACGTTCATCATGAGCGAGAGGGCGGCGACGCCGACGACCAGTGCGATGACTAGTCGGATCGGTAGCCCCTCGATCGCCCGTTCGTCCCCCGCAAAATCGTCGTTTCTCCGTCGCATACCATTCGTGGCTGCGCTATCTCTTATAAACTCCCGGACGCCCGGCCGTTCAAGTGCGATGGCGCGGCCACCGTCGCCATGACCTTCGTCATCGGCCGCGGGGAAGCGACCGACGAAGCACTGCCGAAAATGCGACTCGGTGCCTACAGAGCGCTCGACGGCAGTCACGGGGCCGACCTCTATCTCGATCTGGACGGCCCACACTCGATACTGGTCGTCGGCAAGCGCGGCTACGGGAAGTCATACACGCTTGGCGTCATCGCGGAAGGACTCTCGCGGACGGCTGGCGTCGCACCGACGGTTATCGATCCGATGGGGGTGTTCACCTCCCTGGCGAGCGATTCGAGCAGCGACTCGGGCCACGATTCGATTGCCGGGACAGTCATGGACGATCCAGCAGTCATCCCGGATTCGCTTGATCCTCGGTCGTGGTGTGCGCTTCTGGGTCTCGATCCCGAAAGCGGCGCAGGGAGTCTCGTCTGGCAGGCAGCACAGGAACGCTCGACGCTTGCGGGTATGGCTACCTCTGTCACCGAGCGCGATGCCCCCGCCCGGGACGAACGCGCTGCGGTCAATCACCTCCGACTCGCCGAATCCTGGGGCGTCTTCGACGAAAACGGCATCGACGCCGAGATGCTTTCGAGCGGCGAGATCACCGTCCTCGACGTCTCCGGGCTCGATTCCGCGCCGATGAACGCCGTCTGTCGCGGCGTTGGCGAGGCGCTGTACCGCGCCAGCGTGCGTGACACCATCGATCGCCTGCCGTGGCTGCTGGTCGACGAGGCACACACGTTCTTCGACGGCGTTGCCAGGAGTGCCCTCGAAACGATACTCACGCGAGGGCGTGCACCCGGCGTGAGCCTCGTCTCGGCGACCCAGCGGCCGAGTGCTGTCCCGGACGTGGGGATCTCTCAGTCGGACGTACTCGTCTCGCATCGACTGACTGCGGGGGCCGATCTCGATGCGCTCACGCGGGCGCAGCCGACGTATCTGAACGGGTCGCTTTCCGATCGAATGCCGACCGAACCCGGCAATGTCGTCATCATCGACGACGCGACAGAAACGGTCCACGCAGCCCAGGTTCGCGACCGCGAGACGCCACACGGCGGCGACAGCCCGTCTGTGAGCGAAATGGATGTATCGGACGGCAGTCCGTTCGGGAGCAAAACGGCCATGGATTAAATCATGCGGCTGACGCTCGTCCCTCGCGATTCGGCTCCGATGATGAGAGACAGGCCACTAATCTGTCGGTGCAGAGCGGACAAACTGCGTCGGTCAAATCCGCCGCGTTTCTCGACATACCGGTGGGAACTGTCTCGACAGATGATGAATGAGTGTGAGCGTCCCCAGACGCAATGATCCGATACGTTCTCGCGATAATCCTGACCACTGCACTGCTGGGAATCGGCGTTGCAGGCGTCGATCACGCCGCGACCGTCAGGAGCGAACAGCAGGTCGAAAATCAGATCGCCAAACTGGAAACGGCGGCGATGTCACTCCTCGAAACCGAAGAGCCGACACCACGGGGACAGAAGGGGCCACGACGCATCGTCGAACTCGATCTCCCGTCCGCTGGGTTCGCGTCCAAAACAGTCGACACGTTCCGAATCCGCCCGGATCCACGTGGCGTCTCAATCATCGAATACCGCGTTGACGAGCGAATGACACGAACGGAACACGTTGAGGCCACCATCAGGAACACGGACAGCTCGAACGGGATGACAGCGTTCGGTGACCACACAGGAACCGTGACAGTCGCCCTCTCACTTTCGCAAGCAAGCGACAGCCCTGACAACGATCGAGAGGTGTACATCGCCCTTCGTGTGGTGTCGAGAAATGAGTGATTCCAGTGGGGAATCGGCACTGCACCGTCGCGATCTGGACGTGCGGTGCGTGCGTTTATAATGGAGTGGGCAGCCAGCATCGCCATGCCGGATACGCCCGCTGGATCGTCGGCCACAGCCTTCGCCCGGAAGTTGGGGCTCGAAGCACTACTGGAGGTGATATCTGGAGACGGGGCAGACGCGTGTGACTGCCTGCCGGAACGAGACGGCGACCAGTTGCTCGTCGACGCAAGCGAGTGTGACGGCGATCTCGGGGCATCCCCGAACTGTCGGGAGACCGTCGTCGGGGAGCTCGTGGCCGATCCTGCCAAGGAGATCCTGGTCCGATCGAACGGCTTTCGCTATCGGTATCGACACGACGCAGCGGCGTTACTATCGGCTGCAGGTCGGTTTATCGGTCTGCTTGGCGACCGGGAGAACGCCGTCGAACAACGGGTCGTGACTGAGCCGCTCGCGGTCGCTAGCGAGCTCCGTGAGCGAGTCGATCCGATCGCGGACATCGGCGTCGAATCCGGACTGCTGGAAACGGCCGCCCGAATCGACGACGTACCCGACGTGCTGACGCCGGAACTCGGTCTCACGATCGGCCATTACTTCGTCGACAAATCGATCGACGAGGATTCCCGACTCAAGGCGGTCGTCTCCCTCGATACCGGCAGTGAAGCGCGGATATATGCACGTTCTGACGGCGTCCCTCTGTACGCGGTCGATCCGGTCGACCTCAAGCTGTCTGCGTCAGAGAGAGGGATTCTGCTGGATGGATACGAGCGGATCGCAAACGGCGAGATAGCCGGTGAGAGAGCCGCCACTCACGCGATCGAAGAGGCAAGCGACGGCGCAGTCGATCCGATGGTGGCGTCGATCCTTCGGAAACACACACAGGGGTACGGGATTCTCGAAGACCTCTTCGCCGACCCGGAAATTACCGACGTATACGTCACCGCACCGGTATCGCGGAATCCGCTCAGAGTGGTTCGCGGTGGCGAATCGATGTCGACGAACGTCTTTTTGAGCATCGACGGTGCACACGCCATCGCATCACGGATCAGACGAACGAGTGGGCGGGCGTTCTCGCGTGCGACGCCAACGGTCGATGCGAAAGCGACACTCGACAGTGAAACGGACGTGCGGGTGGCCGGGGTGACCAAACCGGTCTCCGACGGGATCGCATTCGCGTTCAGACAGCAGGCCGCGGACCAGTTCACCCTACCGAAACTCGTCCGGAACGGCACACTCTCTCCGGACGTCGCCGGGTTCCTGTCGGTCGCGGTCGAATCGAGTGCCGCAACACTCATCGCCGGCACGCGCGGGGCTGGAAAGACCACGCTCCTTGGCACATTGCTGTATGAACTCACAGCGGACACGCGAACTGTCGTGATCGAGGACACCCCCGAGTTGCCGATCGAATCGTTACAATCCGTCGGGCGGGACGTCCAGGCACTCCGAACGGGCACCGGCCACGGCCCGGAAGTGACGCCAGCCGAGGCCCTTCGGACGGCTCTGCGACTCGGAGATGGCGCGCTCGTGGTGGGCGAAATTCGCGGTGAGGAGGCCCAGGTGCTGTATGAAGCGATGCGGATCGGGGCAAACGCCAACGCCGTTCTCGGGACGATCCATGGCGACGGGGCGGACGACGTCTACGAGCGGGTCGTCTCGGATCTCGGTGTCGAACCCTCATCGTTCGCGGTTACCGATCTGGTAGTCACGACTCAGGCTACACCGACGCCACAGGGGCGTGATCGTCGCGTCTCCCGAATCGAGGAGGTGATATACGATGGCAGTGACGTGTGGTTCGAGCCGCTCTACGAGAGCGACGGCACCGCCGCACGACCGACTGGTCGGATCGAGCAGGGCGAGAGTCGATTTATCCATCAGCTGTCCGGTCCCGAGGAGGCTTACGCCGACGTCAGGGAATCGATCGCCGAGCGCGCCGACCGGTTGGGACGGCTCGCAGGGGACGGCCGAACCAAACCGACAGAGGTCGCCGGCGCGTACGCCGACCGCATCCGAGCCGACTGATGTCAGTTGGTTCCATGCTGCTGGTTGGTCTCGCACAGCTGTATCCCGTCGACGTCGATGTGAGTGCCGAACTCGCCGATTCGGTGACGTTTCTGGATTCGACCCATGCGCCGGAAACCTACGTCAGAGCCGGGTTCGGTGCCGGCATCGTCGGTGCAGTGGCTCCGGTTACCCTCGTACTCTGGCTGCCATGGTATGGCGCCACGTTCGCCTCGCTAATCTGCTCGCTGTCGGCGATACATGTGATACAGACGCTTCCACACGTACAGGCAGCGTTCAAACGGACCGAAGCGCTCGGCGACGCACCGAATCTGATCGGCCGGGCTGTCCTGCGAATGCAGATCGAACCCGCGACCGAATCCGCCGTCAGATTCGCTGCTGACACTGGATCGAGTTCGCTCGCGGCGAATCTGTCGACACATATCGACGCTGCCGTCGGCACACCACGAACTGGGCTGTTATCGTTCGCGGAAGAATGGGCCGACCGCTTTCCCGCGATGCGACGGTCGGCGTACTTGCTCGCAAGTGCACAGCAGGCCCCGGACGGTGAGCGAGCCCGGACGCTCGATCGGTCGCTCGCAGCCGTTCTGGATGGGACGCGTGATCGGATGGCCGAGTTCACGAACGCCATCCGTGGGCCGACGACGATGCTGTATGCCTTTGGCGTGATGGTGCCCCTCGCCCTTGTCGCGCTTGTCCCTGCCGTCGGGTTCGTCGGCTACGATATCAGCATCTGGTATCTCGTCGTGGGGTACGACATCGTCCTGCCGATTGGGCTTACCGGGGCGAGTCTCTGGCTGCTCAAACGACGCCCGATCGCGTTTCCGCCGCCGAAGGTAACGCGTTCCCATCCGGACGTCCCCTCTCGGTTGCTCCCGACGCTCCTGTGGGGGGCCATCGGCGTCATCGCCGGGTACACACTCGTGACGGTGCTGGGCGTGACACACCTGGCTCCAGTGACAGCTGCCGGACTCGGCATCGGAGCCATGTTGATCGCCTACGTCCGTCCGATCCTCCACGTCCGGACGCACGTTCGGGAGATCGAGTCAAATCTCACTGACGCACTCTATCTCACGGGACGGCTTGTCGACGACGGCAAATCCGTCGAGACGGCGATCCAGCGGGCTGGCGATCAGGTCCCGGCAGCGACGGGCGAGCTGTTCGAGCGAGCAGCCGGGCTTCAACGCCGGCTGCACCTGAGCGTCCAAGAGGCCTTCCTCGGGGAGTACGGGGTCGTGAAAGACGTACCCAGCCCGCGGGTCCGGGCGACCGTCGAACTACTCGCCATCGCGGCCGAGCAGGGCGCACCGGCCGGCCGCGCGATCGTCTCGATGGCCGACCACCTCGACGAACTCAGGGACGTCGAGGCACAGACGCGGCGACAGCTGTCGACGATTACGGATACGATCGACAATACAGCCACCTTTTTTGGACCGATGGTCGCCGGAGCAACGGTCGGGCTCGCTGGCGGGCTTTCAAACGATGGAACGGCAGTGCTTGCGGAGGCAACGACGTTGCCGACCGACCAGCTCGGCCTCGTGATCGGCGGCTACGTCATCTCGCTGTCGTTCATTCTGGTACCGCTCTCGGTCGCCCTCGAAGACGGTCTCGACAGGCCACTCATCGGGTACCGGGTCGGTCGGTCACTCCTCGGGGCCGTTCCGATCTACGTCATCACCGTGGTGGTCGTCGGCCTGACATTCTGAGTGTCTGCATCTCCGAGTTTAAGTACGATACCCGGGCCAGGGGGTGCAAGCGCATATGCAAGAGGACGAATCGCCGACCCGCGGACAGACCGAACCGCTGGCAGCACTCGCGGCAGTCGCACTCGTGTGTACGGCGATCACCCTGTATACCGGGTTGTATGGCGAGCTCTTCGACGGGGTCGGTCAGGACCGATCACTCGGTGAGGTCACGACCGAGCGGGTCTGGGAGGCGATCGGGGAGAACGCCATCTACGATAGTGACGACGATCTACCGACCCTGATCGAAGCCTCAACAGTCCCGCAGGGTGCGACCGTGAAAGTCACGGTAACGCACGTCGGCGACGGGGGTCGGATCGAAACAGCCGGGACAGCGACGTTCGACGCCCAGGGTGACGTGATCCGGACGGACCCGCCGACTGCCGCCGAGCGATACAACCGCTCAGTCCCGGTCCGAATCTCGCCGGGCGACGTCCAGCCGGGGACGCTCACGGTGGTGGTCTGGTCGTGATCGAGACGGACCGGGGGGTCAGTACTGTCGCGGACGTGACGCTCGCGATCCTGTTGGTCGTCGCTGCGATGGGCGTTCTCGTGACGGTCGTCGAACGCGAGGAAGCCGGCCACGACCCGATGACGGCGGAGTACACGGCCGAAACGATCGCGTCCGGGACGATGAACGTCACCTACGATGTCCGAGCGGCGCTCGAAGCGTACGACGGTCCCGGCGCGGCCCACGACGGGACGGACTACACCGACGAAGAGCTCCGCCGGCTCGCACATCGGCCAATGGTTGCTCACGCTGCAGCAGCCGCCGTGTTGAATCTCGAATTCGATCTCGGGAGGCTTCGAGGGGAAGCCGATCATGGGGCCGTCGAACTGTCCACGGAAGCCGCCGCATACGAACGCGCTGTCGATGAAGCATTCCAGACGCGCCTCGTCGAATCGAGTTTCGACACGCAGGTGATCGCCGTCTGGGAGCCACTCGACGGTGGACCACTGCGCGGGACGGCCGAGTTTGGCCAGCGCCCACCTCCACAGGCCGACGTAAGTGCCTCGACCATCACCGTCCCGGTCGACATGCCGTCGGTCCGGGAGCAGACAATCGATCGAGTCGACGATCCGGACGATTTCGACGTCGTCGCGACCGCCCTCGCCCGGTCGCTGGTCGAGGGATATCTGCCGGCCCGACGATCACAGCGAGCACTCGAAAGCAATGGCGTCGCCCGCGACCTGACGGCGTATCGATACCAGCGGTTTGCACAGGTTCTGGAGACTGAGACGAACGACGTCGAATCGACCGTCGCCCCCGCGCTTTCGCGGCGGACTGCCAACGCGACGAAAGCAAACGCGGCGTTGACCCGGGCCTTGGCGGCCCAGCTCGAAGCCTACCTCGAACCCGATGATTCCACGCAGCCAGCCGCCGGGCCGCTCGGGAACGCAACAACCGCAGCCGAGCGCATCTCGACCGGGGCAGTGCGTGTGACGGTGAGAACATGGCAGTGAGAGACAGCACCAAAAGTCCAAGGGCGCGTCGACAGGCAACTGCGACTCCCCACAGACAACTGGGGAACGATACTCGTGGACGGGTGCCGTTCGCGATCATCGGCGTCCTGCTATTGCTCACGAGCGTCACGTTCGTTGGCCACACCCTGACGCGATCGGCGGTAACTCCGAACGTCGACGCGAGCGTCGCCATCTCCCAGACGGAGGGCGTCACCCAGTCAGCGATCCGGACCGGCGCACAGCATGGGATCGAAACCGCCGCGTCCCAACCGTTGACCGAGACGAGCGATACCAGGTGGGGAGCGGTCCTCAATGCGAGCGACCCGGACACCGCCAGGGAGTCACCGGACAAACTGGTCGACGGGAAACTGGCATCCGGGACGTTCCGGAACTATCTCCGGGCGATGATCTATCTCGAAGTCCGATCGTCGCTGGAACGTGCTGGACAGCGGGTTGGCGACGTCCGGACGAATGTCTCGGTACCGAACGTGGGGAGTCCCGCTGCACTCCGGGCAGCGATCGATCGAGTCTCGCTTGGGGAGCCGGCCGAAGGCGTTCTCGAAGTGACGATCGAGAACGTGACAATCACCGCTCGGTCCGAGGGCCGGGTGATCGACGACCGCGAGACGGCGATCTCAGTGTCGATCGCAACGCCGATCATGCAACTACATCAGCGTGTCGAACGGTTCGAACGTGCCCTCGATGCTGGCGTGACCGAACGCGGTTTTTCACAGCGGTTCAACGCGCGGATCTACGCACTGGGCTGGGCACGGGGATACGCCCAGAACTACCAGGCACCGATCGCTCAGGTCCTCGCCAACAGACACATCGAACCCGCCGCAAACGACGCCGTCTACCGGACCCAAAAAGACGTCTTCGGCGCGGCCGACCCGGAGCTACAGGACGCCAACAGACTCGGCTGGACCTGTATGGCATTGAAAGACGGCGGGGCGATGTTCGACGAATACATGGGATCGAACGACGTCAGCTACCGGAACAGCACCTATACCGGTGACGAGCTGGTTTTCGATCGTTCGAACGGATCGGATCTCTCGGCCAGCGTCCCGACTGACGGCAAAGGTGTGGCAGACACACTTTGTTCAGGGGCGGAACTGGCGCTCGGCGATCAGGTGACCGGTGAGCTACCGGAAGCTCCGGGAACCCGTGACCTCCTCGGGGACGCGCCAGGGATGAACGCGACCGATACCATCGGCGTCAACCAGACTGCCTATGTGCCCCTTGCCAGGATGGCATCCGCGGATAGTACGCATTCCATCGACAGTGCCATCGACCGGATCTATACGATCGATGGCCGGGCGCATACTCGAAGCACAGTCGTCGATCCGCTTGACCTCTCCGGGAGCGCCACGTGCAACAACTCGGCCCACGCAGATGGAACGTACACGGTTACCGATCGGATATCAGTCGATGGCGAATCGATAGCAGAAGCTACCCCACAGGAAGAGTACTACGAGGCGACGTCGACTGTCGAAGCGAGGGTGACGAAGTACAAAAAATGTCATCCAGAGCCTGAGAACCCGATGATAGCCACTGATACCATGGAGCTGGAGGTTACAACGACGTTCGGGGAAGCCGATGCGAATCCGGCCGCCGAGATCGACGCGATACACTCGGTCCCGATCGGCGAGAACAAGTACAATCGAGGGAGTCGGATCGCCGGATTGCCGAGTGATTTCAGGAACTACGCCGGTGGGGGCAAAAAGGTGACAGCGTCGTTGCTCGGTGCTGATATCAGCCCGCACGCACACGCATCGTGGGTCGAATCAGCGGTACCGAACCGGATCGAGAGTGTAGCGGACGTTAGTGCAGGGATCGACGCCGAGTTGAACGTCAAGAAACGAGTAACACTCGATCACGAGAAGTTTCTCGACGCGAAACTCGCTGCAGCGATCGCTTCCGATCTCGCCGAGATGCAGCGGGACGCCGCGGCCATCACACACGAGTATTCGCGGACGGACTTGCTCAAACGCGGTGAGCAAAGTCCGTTCACCCGCCTCATCGAAAAGACAGAGACAACACTGAGCGAGCAATACCTCGACCGAACGAAACCCTACGATAGCGTGGGCCAGAAAGCGATCTACGAGGCTCGGTATGCCTATCTTCAGGCGTTGCTTGCGGAACTCGAAACTGTCGAGGACGGCCACGAAAGCGCAGTTGAGGGAATCGACGACAAGTTCGAAGCGGTCGATTTGAGTCTGGACAAAGCGCTGACCTTTCTACAGGCAGGAATCGCAGCCAAAGAACCCGATCCAGTCCCACTCGATTCATCGAATCTGACCGGGACCATCTCCTACGAGGTCACGGGCGCGCCGACCTACCTCGTCGCGGCAAACCTCACCAAACGGGATGTCCCGGCGATCGAGGCAAACACCACGTTCACACCACTTGCAATGCGAAACGAGGAGCTATTCGATTCCCCGCTCGACGACATCGTCGACGGCACTGTCGGGGCCGTGCTGAACGCGATCAACCTGGGGGGGCCGGACGCGACAGTCCCCATCAAGACGGCTGGGGATATACTCATGGCCGGGAATCTCGCAGAAGCCGCCGGCGATAACCCGATCACGAACAGGAGTTTCGAGCGGTCCCTGGACGCCTTCGAAGATAGCGTCAGCGAGTCGGTCAAGACGGTTAGCGAAACTGTCGCTGAGGACACGGTCCGCCAGTTGTATCCCACAGAAGCCGCAGCCTGCGTCGTGGGTGAGAATACGCGTGGCCGGAGAGTCGCGTGTTCGAGCCAGTATAGCGAGTCGCTGATCGAGACGATCAGGACTGCTCACGCGGAGATCAAACGGAGCACAGACACGGCCCTGGACAGCTACGACACGACGGCCCAACGAGCGGTCGCGATCGGCAACGGCACGGCCACGGAACGGATCGTTACAACGGTCACGCAAACCATCGATTCGGACGCCTATCGCCATCCGGCATTCACCGAGTCGTACGATGACGGACAATGGCGTCTGCTGGTCGAATCAGCGCTTCGCCCGGCGATCGAGAACGCCAGTGCGATCGAAGTTGACGTCGGGAAGAACAAAAACGTCGAAATCATCGAGGAGACGGTCAAGTCGAAGATCGGCGATGTCGCGTCGGAGGCTATCAAAAAACGGCTCGGCGATGTCGCGAAAAAGGCCAGCAAGCGGGTGAGCGACAAGATGGAGCAGTGGGCCGGATCGTGGTCGAAAAAGGCGAAGCGACCGGCCAGAATCGCAGCGGGGCTGCCGCTGCTGCCGGTTCCCACTCACTGGTACGCGACGATGAACGCCTGGGACGTCACCATCGCCGGCGAGTACGCACGCTTCGAAGTGACAGCGAACGTCGGGTCGCCAACGGAGACGACCGCGACGACGTACGTCCGTGAGAACCGGACCGTTACCGCCGACATCGCCGGTGAGTCACGCAGACTCGGCAGCGTCGAACCGATCAACTTCACTGGCCGCTCCGTCCTTATCGTCATCACGCCGACCGGCGTCGGTGTCGGTGATACCGACGGTGAGAACCCCGAGTGCTCGCCGACGTATCCGGAAGTGGGCGTCGTCGATCCGGAGGCCATGTCGTGTGCTCGATTCGGCCTGGGTGGTGGATGAAATCACATGGACTTCGAAGCACCAGTCGACGCGTGGTATGTCTGGATCGGCGTCGCCGTCGTGAGCGTGACGCTGGTTGGGTTCGTGCTTGGATTGCCGTCCCAGCCGCCGCCGGACGCAACGAAAGCAGTCAATACGATCGATCGAGTCGCCGGGGCAACCCAGGAATCAGCAGCGATCTATACCCACGACGCCGCCGAAATCAGGATCGATACCCGACGAGTTGCAATGCGAAACGACGGTGGCACCACCCGTGAGTCCGTCGCCTTTGGCTCACTCACACCAGTGAAAGCAGTCGAAAACGCCACTATGCGGGAGGCATTCGACAGAATCGTTCACGGTCAGCGGCCGGAATCCGTCATCGCAGAATACAGTTTCAACACGACGGCATTGCTCTCGAAAGCCGAGCGGACGCGCAAGCGGATCGACACCAACGGTGTCGCGTGGCGGCGGACCGACGGCGAGCTCGTCGTGCGTCGGATCGAGATCGACGGGACATCACTCGTGCTCATAGACGCATGAACGACAACCGAACTGCAGAGATCAGGGACGGACAGGGGACGACGACCAGCAGGGACATGGTGAATATATGAAAATTAACACGACAGTTAGCGAGGAAGTGGGAGGGGAACCGCTCAGAGCCGACAGTGGGGGGACGAACAGCCGTGACTGATATCGACAGCCTCGAACAGCGGCTCGCAGCCATCGAGCGGACCGTCGTCGACGGAGACCACGATGGGACAATGATCGATGTAGACGCGACATCGAACGCGGACATCGAACAGCTCGAATCCAGACTCGACGCACTCGATGCACGGGTCGCCGACCTCGAATCGACCGTTCAATCGATCGATGGCTACGTTTCGAACGTTGAATCGGTGAACGAGGACGTCGAACGCCGCGCGGATTCGGCGATCGCGACGGTTGATCGACTCGAACACCGGCTCGAAGAAGTCGAAGAGATGGCGACCGAGACGGCAGAGCGCCTCACGGAAATTCAACGGCATGGAGGGGAAAACGACAGTCCGGAGGCCGACAGAGAAGCTAGCAATCTGTCCGACCAGACAGCCCGGAACACCGCCAGCGCAGAGACAGCCACCGCAGAGACAACAAGTCAAGAGGCAAACCCCATTCGTGAATTTGTAGGATCGATCCAGCGGGGAGTCACATCGATCCGGGACAGGCTCACGTAGCTGCGTGGGAATCCACACGCTTCGATAGAACAGTCCCCGTTATGTCTGGGCTCGATACGTCCCAAGCGCGAGTACGATCGCTGCCAGCGTAAGAAAGACTGCGGCGGCGGCAGCCAGATCGTGGGCAACGACGGTGTGATCGAACGCGCCGTCGACGTACGGCTCAGCACGAAGCACGGTGTGATGGGGCCCGTCCAGTATCGGCCAGAAGTAATCGACCAGGTCGTTGAATCCGTACCAGGCGGTTGCGCCGCCGATTGCCGGCAGTGTGAACTGCGCGTAGCGATGAATCAGGAATGCCTCAACAGCCATCGCGAGGTGGCTCGTAATCAAGAA
Organism: Halorhabdus sp. BNX81; assembly: GCF_029229925.1. Classification (NCBI taxonomy): domain Archaea; kingdom Methanobacteriati; phylum Methanobacteriota; class Halobacteria; order Halobacteriales; family Haloarculaceae; genus Halorhabdus; species Halorhabdus sp. BNX81. The sequence goes on from NZ_CP107254.1 coordinate 1,528,380, forward strand.
TACGTACAGCCAGGTGGCGATTCCCTCGGGGCCATTGACGAACAGTTGCACGAACGGCGTCCAGAACCCCAGCTTGATACAGCCAAAGAAGGCGAGCACGTGCAGCCAGTTGGCCTGGAGATCCAGCCGCCAGGCGATCAGCGAGAGGGCGATGAGCAGGGTTGCGAGTGGGCTATCAGGGATCAGCGGCCAGGCCGAGAGGGGGGCAGCGCCAAGTTGCCCCTCGAGTAGGGGCGGCTCGACGTTGAGTGGCCGTCCGGCATAATACCAGAGCCCGAAGACCGTCCCGACGAGGTTGACGATCGCGATCGGCCACGCGAGCCGGAGGCCGATATCCTCGAGCCAGGTGGGAAGCGGTGCGATGAAGCGTGACCGCTTGTGGGTCGGCGGAAGTTCGACGTCAAAGAAAACTCGGAGAGTCCGTTCGAGGCGACGACCGACACCTGCCATAGACGCCTGGACGGAAGCCGCGCTCAAAACGATAGCGGTCGCGGGACCGTCTCTCGGGCAGCGTCGAGACGCCGCTGTGAGTCACTCACGCCATTCGTGGCCACAGGACTGACACTCGAAGTAGCGCCAGTCGGTGCCACCGGGGACGATGTCGGTTCGGACGCGATCACGGTCGTCGCTGCCACATGCCGGACAGCACCGGAGTTGGGATGTTTTCGTCGACATTGACATATCCTTCGACACGATCATTAAAAATTGTTAGAGAAGCGGCAATCCGCGCACCGTACGTTTTTCCGGGCAGGTGACGGACCAGGAACATGGACGAGATCCGGGAACTCGATGGGACGACGATCGAGCGTATCGCAGCGGGAGAGGTGGTCGAGCGCCCGGCCTCGGTCGTCAAGGAACTGGTCGAGAACAGCCTCGACGCCGACGCTTCCCGGCTTCGAGTCGCCGTCGAAGCCGGTGGGACTGAATCGATCCGGGTCAGCGACGACGGCGTCGGCATGACTGAAGACGACGTGCGTTCGGCGGTCCGTGAACACACGACGAGCAAGATCCAGGACATCAGTGATCTGGAATCCGGTGTGGGGACACTCGGATTCCGGGGTGAGGCGCTGCACGCGATCGGTGCGGTATCACGAATGACGATCACGACACGCCCTCGCGGTGGCGATCGCGGGACCCGACTCCGCGTCGAGGGTGGCGACGTGACGGCCGTTGGGGCCGCGGGCTGTCCCGAGGGAACGACCGTCGAGATCGAGGACCTCTTTTATAATGTCCCGGCCCGCCGGAAGTATCTCAGTCGGGACGCGACCGAATTCGACCACGTCAACACGGTCGTGACCAATTACGCACTGGCCAACCCCGACGTCTCCGTCGCGCTGGAACACGACGGCAGGGAGACCTTCGCCACCACGGGACAGGACTCGCTTCGCGAGACGGTCATGGCCGTCTACGGCCGCGACGTGGCTGAAGCGATGATCGACGTCGACCCCGGTGAATTGCCAGATGGACCACTCGACGGCATCGACGGACTGGTGAGCCACCCCGAGACCAATCGGGCGGACCGTGCGTACGTCGCAACCTTCGTCAACGGTCGGTACGTCCGCTCGAACGCGGCACGCAACGCTATCGTCGAAGCCTACGGCAATCAGCTCGCTCCCGATCGCTATCCCTTCGCTGTACTTGATCTGTCACTGCCCGCGGAGACGGTCGACGTCAACGTTCACCCCCGGAAGATGGAGGTCCGGTTCGCCGACGAAGCGGGACTTCGCGAGCAAGTGCGGACGGCCGTCGAGGAAACGCTGCTGGCGGAAGGACTGGTCCGCTCGAGCGCGCCCCGGGGGCAGTCGGCCCCTGAGCAGACTGAGATCGATCCCACGGCGTCGGCAACCCCCACCAGTTCGCCCGACGATGTGAACGATGACCAAAGCGAGCCCGCAGCGACCAGTCCTGCTGAGGAGGATCCGGCCCGGTCGACCCCCGGGCAGTCGACTGATTCGGCTGGAGGCGCAGACGAATCAAGAGAGAAGCGGACTACGGATCGCCGCCCGTCCACGGGGACAACGCCCAGTAGCGGCGACACTGCCGAACACGCATCCGATTGTGACACCGCGACAAGCGCACAGACGGACGATCCGACAGCGGACACCCGGCCACCGACATCAGCCGGTCGGACCTCATCTCCCGAAGCCGGGGCGTTCCCGAACGGCGCGACAGAGGGGTCGAAAACAATCAACAGCGGTGCACAGACCCGTCTCCAGGCTGGCGAACAGCCCCTCGATCGGGAGTTCGAGTCACTCCCGTCGATGCGAATTCTCGGCCAGTTACACGGGACGTACGTGATTGCCGAGACCGATACTGGCCTTGTGTTGATCGATCAGCACGCGGCCGACGAGCGGATCAACTACGAGCGCCTCCGGGAAGCGTTCACTGGGGAAACAACGACCCAGGCGCTTGCCGAACCGGTCGAAATCGATCTCACCGCGCGAGAGTCGGCCCTGTTTGCGGATTTCGAGCCGGCGCTCGCGCGACTCGGGTTCAGCGCCGAACGGATCGACGATCGGACTGTCGCCGTCACGGCCGTCCCCGCACTGGTTGCCGAGACTGCCGACCCCGAACTGCTTCGGGACGTGCTCTCGTCGTTCGTCGACACCGACGGTGATCCGGCGGCAACCGTCGAGGCGGCGGCGGACGAGGTCCTCGCTGATCTCGCCTGCTATCCGTCGATCACTGGCAACACGTCGTTGACCGAGGGATCGATCGTCGACCTCGTCGACCGCCTCGATGCATGTGAGAACCCGTATGCGTGCCCACACGGTCGCCCAGTCATTGTCGAGATCGACGCCGACGAACTCGCCGAACGCTTCGAGCGGGACTACCCCGGGCATACGACCAGGCGCCTGGATTGAACGACAGAACGGGAGATTGGATTCGGGTATCCGCCGGGGGCGGCCCCGTAATTTCGTCCGGTCGTCCCGTCGGAAAATGTGCTCGCCGTCTGAAAACAATTAAGCATGATGCCTCGGATGACTACGTTATGTCTACTCTCATCACGGTCGGTGAAACGCCACTCAGACTGAGTCCGCCCGGAAACCGCCGATTCGTCGGCAGTGAGACGGCCCGGATGACTGCGACAGGGACCGAAAGCAACGTGGCGATCGCGGCTGCCGCGCTGGATGCGGACGCAACCTGGGCGTCGAAGCTGCCGGCGACCCAACTTGGCAAACGCATCGTCAGCGAACTCAGGGAATACGGCATCGAAACTGACGTCTCCTGGACTGATGAGGGGCGTGTCGGACTCGAATTTCGACAGCCGGGTGTCCCGCCGAGAGAGCCCGTGATCATTCACGATCGTGCGGGGGCAACGGCCGAATCGATGACGCCGTCGGACATTCCGATGGACGCTGTCGAGACGGCCGACGGCGTCTTCGCATCCGGGAGTACGGCAGCACTGTCGGAGACGGCAGCAGAGACGATCTCGGCCGTTCTCCGGGCCGGTGGCAACGGCGATGATCTGGCGGTCTTCGAACTCGACTATCGGCCGCGTCTCTGGTCGCCGGAGGCGGCCAACGACGGGCTGACGCCGTTGCTGGAGCACGTCGACGTCTTGATCGCCACAGAGGACGAGTTGCGGACCGTCTTCGGACGGACCGGTGACCCGCGCGAGATAGCCCATGGAATCGCTTCAGAGTGGGACCTCGACATGCTCGCGATGACGCGGGGCGAATACGGTGCACTCGTCATCGACGACAGCGTCGTCCACGAAACCGAGAGCGTCGAGGCGGAGACCGTCGATGCCGCCGGGCAACACGACGCCTTCAGTGGGGCGTTCGTCCAGCGGCTTCTCGACGGCGATCGTCCGGACGAAGCACTCGCCTATGGCGTCGCCGCAGCCACATTGACCCGGACGACCCCGGGACCGATCCCCGCGTTCGACCGAGCGGACGTCGAAGGTGTCGTGGAACAACTGCAATAGGCGGTTCCCATCTGAGGGGTCGACTGGCCGATCAACGTGAGAGGAGTGCGCGCAACTGGGCACGCGAGAACAGCGAGGATGGCTCGTCCATGTGAACGCCGATTTCGCCGGCGAAAAGTCCGAGTCCGACACGCTGAATCGGTCTCGGCAGTGAGTAGCCACGACGGACCCAGGTTCCGAGGCGGATTTCCCGGCCCAGATCCCGCCGCCAGGCGCGTTCGTAGTCAGCCAGCGTGGCGGGGTCGGCTGGATCTATCTCACGTGCGGCGTGATCGGCAGCCGTCATCCCGTAGCGGATCCCGCCGCCGGTGAACGGCTTGGTCTGGGCGGCCGCATCGCCGAGCAGAAACGCCCGATCGCTCGTGACTGACTCCGGCGGGCCGATCGGGATCAGTCCGGAACACCGGCGATCCGTCTTTACGCCGTAAGAGTCGGTAAAGGTCTCGAAGCGCTCGCTTGCGGCTTCGCCCGGCGGCACCGCAAGCCCGTACTCGACGCCGGCGTCGCCACGGGGGATCCGCCAGGCGAAAAACCGGGGGACAGTCAGGTGAACGTCCACGAAGTCACCCCCGTCGGGATCATCGTCGAATCCCAGGACCCCGTGGAGAAGTTCGGCAGGGTCCGGGAGAGAGACGGCGTCCCGAACCCGGGACTGTGGGCCGTCACAGCCCGCAACCATCCGAGCGCGATGGGTTTCGACGCCATCCGGGCCGGAAACCGTCACGACGACGCAGTCGGTGCGTTCCGCAACGTCGGTGACCGTGTGTTCGTCCCTGACCTCCGCGCCAGCCTCGCTTGCAGCGCGGGCGAGCACCTTGTCCAGTTCGACGCGATCGATGACGTGTGAAATGACGGCATCCTTATAAAACGGGTACGCACGGCTGTCCGGGCCGCCGAGATGAAAGCGCGCGCCGTGTATCTCGTTTTGATGCAGCTGATCGCGGTCCTCGGGCGGCACGAACTCCAGGACGTCCGTACTGACGTGGCCCGAACAGGCCAGTGGCTCGCCGATTTCGCCCTGTTCGAAGACCAGGACATCGTGTCCATCACTGGCAGCCTGGCGGGCATAGCGACTGCCCGCGGGTCCCGCACCGACCACGATCACGTCACGCATATACTGGCGAAACAGGTCGATGCCTATAGGTCTTGACGGTCCGGCGCGTTTCGAACCTTCTCCGCCAGGCAAACTTACAAACGGGATGGACGCGAATCGAGGACTATGGCAGCCACGATCGACTCCGAGAAGGGCTTCGGGCTGACGATTCTCTTCGGCGTCCTCGCACTCGTCGGGGCGCTGGTTATGCTTCTGGGCGCAGCCGATAATCTGGTCGCCGCAACGGGTTTTGCCGTCGCGGTCGGTGCCGGATCGGCGGCCGTCGCCGCCCGTCACACCTTCGCGTGAACAAACGGCTTTTATCGCTACAGCCGTACTTTCGAGTATGGTCGAGTTGAGCGAGGAGGAACGGCGCATCCTGGAGTACCTGCGCACGCAGGTCGCCAGCGGTGACAGTTACTTCCGCGCGAAGAACATCGCCGAGAGCATCGGGCTCTCGGCCAAGCAGGTCGGCGTTCGGCTCCCACATCTCGCCGAGAAGGCCGACGAAGTCGACATCGAGAAGTGGGGACGAGCGCGTTCGACAACCTGGCGAGTCACTCGAAGCTAACGGCGGATTTTTTGGCATCCCGCCCCAGGGATCGGTATGTCGATCCGTCTGGAGCAGGTAATCGAAGTGTCAGCGACGCCAGAGGAAGTGTGGCGGTTTATCGCTGATCCGGAGCAACGGGCCAAATACATCAGCGTCGTCGAAGATTACAGCGTCGACGGCGATCGGTCTGCGACCTGGCACATCTCGCTGCCGATCCCTGTCATCAACCGGACGATCACTGTCGAAACCGAAGACGTCGAGCGTCGAGAGCCGGAGTTCGTCAAGTTCGTCGGGCGCTCGAAAGCGGTCCGGGTCGTCGGCGAACACGAACTCACGCCGACGGAGACGGGCACGCGCCTCACGAACACCTTCACTGTCGAGGGGCGGATCCCTGGCGTCGAACGGTTCTTCAAAAAAAACCTCGAAGCCGAGTTCGAGAACCTCCGGGACGGGCTCGATGCGTTTCTGGACGGCGAGTGAGTGAAATCGCCATGAGTGACTGGGTTTCTCGGGATCGGGATGCAGACATTTATTTGTCCAGAGATCGAAAATCCGGGTGCCGGCGCGGCGCTTTTCTCGCCTAGCCGGCAACGCCCGCCACGCATCCGCCACGCTGCTCGGCCGCAAGTCGACGCCGGTTGTCCGGACAACCGGCACCCGCCTCCTCGTCGGCCATCGGCCCGGATTAGACCTGTGACGGCTCGATCCGCTCGCGAGCCGCCGCGAAGTCCTCGCTCTGGATCATTACCTCCTCAGCGCGTTCGTTGGCGACGGCTGGCATCTGGTCGTCAGCGACCCGCCTGATCGCGCGCATCGACGCATCCCGGACCAGCGCGTCGAGATCCGCCCCGGAGTAGCCGTCGGTCGCTGCCGCGATCTCATCGAGATCGACAGCTTCTCCCAGCGGCTTCTCAGCCGTGTGCACCTCGAGGATCGCCCGCCGAGCCGCCTGGCTGGGCGCGGGGACTTCGATATGGGTTTCGAGCCGTCCGGGCCGGAGGAGTGCGTCGTCGAGTGCCTCCCGGCGGTTGGTCGCCGCCAGGACGACGAGGTTCGGATCCTCGCCCGCGGCGTCGAGTTCGGTGAGCAATTGGGAGACCACACGCTCGGTTACCTCGTGACCCTCGCCACGTCGGGCGGCGATCGCGTCGATCTCGTCGAGAAAGACGATCGTCGGCGCGGTCTGGCGGGCGCGCTCGAACAGTTCCCTGACTGCCTTCTCGCTCTCGCCGACGTATCGGTCCAGTAACTCGGGACCAGCAACGCGAATGAAGTTGACGTCGGTCTCTCCAGCCAGCGCACGAGCCAGTAACGTCTTGCCGGTGCCCGGCGGACCATAGAGGAGGACGCCTGTTGGTGGGTCTGTATCGGTCGCTTCGAACAGCGGGCCGTACTGGAGCGGCCATTCGACGGCTTCCCTGAGTGTGTCTTTGACGTCATCGAGACCGCCGACGTCTCCGAAGTCGACGGTCGGCGACTCGGCGACGTAGGCCCGCATCGCCGATGGCTCGACGGCTGCCAGCGCCTGTTCGAAGTCAGCCCAGGTGACAGAGGGATCCTCGCGTTCGCGCTGGAGGGCGGCCATCGCGGCCTCAGTGACCACCGACGCCACGTCTGCCCCGACGAACCCGTGCATCCGGCCGGCGAGGCGATCGAGATCCACGTCATCGGCGAGCGGAACGCCACGGGTATGGACTTCGAGAATCTCCTCGCGACCCTCTCGATCGGGGACGCCGATTTCGATTTCGCGATCGAAGCGTCCCCCGCGCCGCAGCGCCGGATCCACGGCATCGACGCGGTTGGTCGCGCCGATGACGACGACCTGGCCGCGGGATTCCAACCCGTCAAGCAGGGTGAGCAACTGCGCAACCACGCGGTTTTCCATGTCGCTGTCGTCGTCGCGCGCGCCGGCGATGGAGTCGATCTCGTCGATGAACAGGATCGACGGGGCCTCGTCGTCGGCCCGTTCGAAGGCGTCCCGGAGCTGTTCGGCACTTTCGCCCTTGTACTTCGAGACGATCTCCGGCCCGGAGATGGCCTCGAAGTACGCGTCGACTTCGTTAGCGACGGCACGGGCGATCAGTGTTTTTCCCGTGCCCGGCGGACCATAGAGCAGGACGCCCTTCGGCGGGTCGATCCCGAGGCGGGTGAACACGTCGGGCTCGGATAGCGGGAGTTCGATCATCTCCCGGACCCGGTCGAGTTCGTCGTCGAGTCCACCGATGTTTTCGTAGGTGACGTCGCCTGGTTCGTTCGTCTCTCCCGACCCCTCGGTCCCGGTATCGGGACTGTCGTCGGCAGCCATCGGCTGTCCCACGGAGATCGTGGTCCCATTGACAACCCTGACGGTCCCCTCCGGGTCCGTGTCTTCGACGTGGAAGGTCCCGACCTCCGGGACGGTCACCCGGTCACCGACCTGGACGGGGGTGTTCCCGAGTCGATCGTCGATCGTCGACTCGATGCTGCCTTCGATCGTGCCGTCGATCGGTCTCAGGTCGACTCGGTCGGCGTCCTGCAGCGATGCTCGCCGGAGCGTCACCTCCGAACCGACGGTCACCTCGGCGTTGGATCGCGTGTCGGCGTCGATGCGAACGTACGACCCAGTACCGTCCTCGGGCCAGACTTTCGCGACAGTCTGGCCGTCACCCTCGATGCGGACCGGGTCGCCACTCAGGACGCCGAGTTGGTTTCGAACTGGTTCGGGAAGCCGGGCGATACCCCGGCCCGCGTCGCGCTTTTTCGCCCCCTTGACGGTGGCCGAGATCCCGTCGTCGGCGTCTACCATGCAGGCTCATTTGAGTCGCTGGCCCTTGAGAATTCCCACCGCGTGATCGTATAACCGACAACCACGAAAACGCCTTTATTCACGCACAACGGACGCATACATATGGTAACAGAAACCGAGCGCGACGGCATGACCTGGTACCAGTGTGAGGGCTGCGGGATGCTCTTTGACAGTCGCGAGGACGCCCAACAACACGAGGACAACTGCGACGCCGAGGACCCTTCGTACATCCAGTGACGGCGGCACCGACAGCGGATCTGTCGATGGCACCTCGGTTGTCGGTCATGCACCGATCTCCCAGTGTTTGCCGGATCACTCGCCGTCTTTCGCCGGGGTGAGTTCGAATGATCGCTCGCCCATTTCGTTCTCCTCGAAGACGAACACCCGGCCGTCGACAGCCTCGAAATCCGCTTCGATGACGATACGCTGGGCCTCGTTGCGCGCTCGTACCCCGGGGAAGACGGTCGTCTCCTCGCCCGGTTCGAGCACGACGCGGCCGACGCCGGTCGATTCGAGAATTTCGGCTTCGGTGATTCGATCGTTGACGTACACCAGGACACCCTCCGTCTCGCTTTCGGCCGTCACGAGGACGTGGACCTGTTTGCCAGGCATCGTCCGTATCGATCCTTCCTGTCGGTTCGGAATCCCGTGATAGAACGTCTCTCGCCCGTCGACGTACTCGACGACGACCCCCTCCTCGGTCAACTCGACACCGACAGTCTCCGGTGGGACATCCGCTCGAATGCTCATATCGGGGCTGGGAACCGTGGATGGAAAAACGCCCCGCTGTGGGCGAACCAGCACACGTAAATATCGCCGCGGAGACCACAGCGTACATGGACGGGACGGCTGTCGCGCCGGCCGCCGGGACGGTCCTCAATGCGCTGGCGACGGGGACGGGATCGGCGTTCGCCATCGACGCGGAATTGCGCGCCGAGGTGAGCCTCGAACCCGACGGGCCGGTCACCGGGACGATCGCGGGCGAGCCCGACGGCGACACGACGTTGATCGAACGCTGCGTCGCGTTGGTCACCGATCGGTTCGGGGACGGCGAGGGTGGGACAGTCCGCACAGAGAGCGACATTCCGCTGGCTGCCGGCCTGAAGAGCTCAAGCGCTGCGGCAAATGCGACGGTTTTGGCGACGCTATCAGCACTTGACGCGACGTCGGAAGTATCCCGGGCGGACGCCGCACGCATCGGCGTTCAGGCGGCCAGAGAGGCCGGCGTCACCGCGACGGGAGCGTTCGACGACGCGAGCGCGAGCATGCTCGGGGGCGTTACGGTGACGAACAACCACGAGGACGAGCTGCTCGCCCGCGACACTGTCGAGTGGGACGTGCTGGTGTGGACGCCGCCCGAGCGAGCTTACAGCGCCGAAGCCGACATCGAACGCTGCCAGCAGGTCGCGCCGATGGCTGACCTGGTTGCCGACCTCGCGCTCGATGGCGCATACGAGCAAGCGATGACCGTCAACGGCCTGGCGTTTACGGCAGCGCTTGGGTTCTCCCCGGAACCGCTGATCGAGGCGATGCCCCACGCCGCCGGGGTCTCGTTGTCGGGGACTGGCCCGAGCGTCACGGCAGTCGGAAACCGGGATGATTTAGAGCGCGTCCGCGAAATCTGGGAACAACGAGAGGGCACGACATGGCTAACGACGACACAGACCGACGGTACCCGGACGAGATGAGTCTCGACGAGCTCCGCGAGGAGATCGAATCCATCGATCGCGAGCTCGTGGAATTGATCGCGCGACGGACGTACGTCGCCGATACGATCGCGGCAGTCAAGGAGGATCGAGACCTGCCAACGACGGACGAAAAACAGGAACAGCGCGTGATGGACCGTGCCGGCGAGAACGCCGAACAGTTCGACGTCGACGCCAACCTGGTAAAGGCCATCTTTCGGCTGTTGATCGAGTTGAACAAGGTCGAGCAGCGGGAAAGTCGATAGCGGCTGGTTGGGAGTTTTTCACTCCTCGACAGCGGATCGGATCTCGGCGGCGAGTTGTGCGTACTGCTCGGTTCCGGCTCCTTTTTTGATGTATCCGGTGAACGACTCCTCGTCGAGTTGGGCTTCGACATCCTCACGTTCTCGGCCGCTGAAGACGAAAAACGGCATGTCCGAATCCACCCCGCGAACAGCCTCCAGAAATGCCGCTCCAGACAGTTCCGGCATCGTATAATCGCTGATAACGCAGTCCGCAACAGTCGGGTCTGACTCGATCGTGCGGAGTGCCTCAGTTGCGCTCTGGTAGATCCTGACGTCGAGGTCGTCATCGGCCCGTTCGAGAAACGTCGCCGTAATGTCGAGGATATCGCGATCTTCGTCGACGAGGAAGACTGTGATTTCGTCTGGCATCGCCGTACGTCCCCCTTCATGCGCTATCCTATGTAATGTATCGGACTAAAAATCAAATATGATAATTAGGAGGGCTCGCGACCCGGCGATGCCAGTGGCACCCACACTGTCGAGGACCGGGGACCGATGACAACCGGAATGGGGACTTTCGGCTGCTGCAATCGGCGATTCATCTGATTCCATCCAGGGCGGCGGATACGCAGGTGTCCCGGGGTTGCAGACACGACTGCTCAGCCCCATTCAAATATGAGAATTAGTACCGATACCGCCCTCATTACCTGGGAGCGTCCAGAGTCGCTCCAATATTCAAGGGCGTCGACACCGTAGCAATGCTATGTCACTCTACACTGGCCGTGGCGACGAGGGAAAGACAGACCTCCACTCCGGCGACCGGGTCTCCAAAACGAGTCCCCGCATCGAGGCATACGGAACAATCGACGAACTCAACGCACTCATCGGGACGATCCACCCGACCGAACACGACGACGTGGCGGAGGTCCTTCGGAGCGTGCAAAATGATCTTCACGTGGTACAGGCGGAGTTCGCCACGCCAGCGGCGACTGACGACGATCCACTGATCGAAACTGAACACGTCGCGCAACTCGAAGCCTGGATCGACGGGTTTGATGCTGATCTACCGACGCTTGAATCGTTTGTCCTGCCTGGCGGGGGCGACGGCGCGAGCGCTCTCCATCACGCCCGGACGGTCTGTCGACGTGCGGAACGCCGCGCCATCGCGCTCGCGGAGACAGCGGACGACGGCGTTCGGAAGCCGCCGCTGGTCTACCTCAACCGGTTGTCGGACCTGTTGTTCGTCCTCGCCCGGACGCTCAACGACCGGGCGGGGGGTACGGAACCGACCCCGACATACTGACTCCTCCGGGACCGCCACAATGATTTTATCGCTGGTCCCCGTATCAATAGATATGAACAAGCACTTCGAAGACGCACGGTACTACCTCAAGCGAGCCGGCGAAACCGCAAAGAAGGGCGTCGAGGAAGAACTCGAACCCGTCCGGGAACGATTCACGGAGCTGACCGGCGAAGACGAACCCGAGCCGGAACCTGGTCGCTTAGAGAAGATACGTACAGACCTCAAGGGGGTGCAGGAGAACGCCGAGGGGGAGGCCAAGGAAGCTATCAAAGACGCCCGGAAAAAGATCGACGACTACCGGACGGAGTGAGAGCGCTAAAGCAATTCTTAAGTTCGCCCTGCCAGTAGCGGGTGATGCGGGTTGGTGATCTAGTCCGGTTATGATACCTCCTTCACACGGAGGAAGTCGGCAGTTCGAATCTGCCCCAACCCACTTTTGCCGCGAACAATCCGTGAGCGGATGTAATGTAGGCAGATTCGAATGCAATAATGTACCCAGTGAGATCGACTGGTCATCGGATATTGCACTGCGAAGAGTACTATCTCCCGATTAGAACGAAGAGTATCGGATTCGAGAACCTCGGAGGCAGATATATTACCGTCTCTATGCTAGGCGGGGTATGAATGAGCCGTCGTCGATCGACGTGTTACTCGTCGACGACAGTGGATTCTTTCGGACTGTCGTCTCGGATAAACTGGCCGGTTGGGAAGGGTTATCGGTCCGAAAGGCGAGTTCAGGGCCGGAAGCCCTGGAAGTGTTGGAACGTGAAGCGATCGATTGCGTCGTGAGTGACTTCGAAATGCCGGAGATGACCGGCCTCGAACTGTACGAACGCGTCGAAGCGGCGTACGGTTTGCCGTTCGTGTTGCTGACCGGCCAGGGCGACGAGGAAACTGCGAGCCGCGCGATCGGCACCGGTGTCGATGACTATCTGCGGAAAGCGGAAATCGCCGAGAGCGGACAACTGGACCTGCTGGCGAACCGCATCCGGAACGTCGTCGCACAGCGCCAGGCACGCGAGAAGTACGAACTGTTGGTGAACAACACGCCCGACGAGATATCCCAGGTCGGCAAGGACGGGACGATCATGGCAGCCAACGAGGCGACGGCACGGTCGTTCGACACAACGCAATCTGCGCTGGTCGGAAAACACCTGACGGATATCCTCCCGAAGGAGACGGCGGCCAGCCGCCTAGAAGAGGGGCGGAGAGCCCTGACGATCAATTCGGCAGTCACATTCCAGGACAGCGTCGGGTATCGCCACTTCCACAACGTCGCCGTGCCAGTGAGCGTCGGCAGCGAAGCGGACTCCTTCCAGTTGATCACGCGGGACATCACCCAACAAAAGCGACGCGAACAGCAACTCGAAGAGCGGACCGAGAAGTTAGCGGTCATCAATCGGCTCGTCCGCCACGACATCAACAACGACATCCAGTTGCTCATCGGGTGGGCCGATGGCGTCAGCGACCACGTCGACGAGGAAGGCCAGGCGTATTTAGACCGCATCCAGAACACCTGCGACCACATATCGGAGTTGACGACGATCGCGCGTGACTTCGTCGAGTCGATCGGGAGCGACACCGATCTGGAGTACTCAAGCGTGAATCTGCGGTACATCCTCCAGTCCGAAGTCGAAAAGGCCGAACGGCGACACGAGAATCTCGTCGTTTCGGTCGACGGTGAGGTCCCAAAAGCAACCGTGAGAGGGAACGAACTCCTGTCGTCGGTGTTCGGCAATCTCCTGAGCAACGCTGTCCGTCACAACAACGGGAGCGAACCGCGGGTAAACATCCGCGTCGAGGAGGGCGAGACGGACGTACGAGTCCACGTCGCGGACAACGGCCCCGGTATCCCTGAAGCGACTATCGACGGGATCTTCGGCAAAGGTGAAATGGGTCCCGAAAGCCCCGGAACCGGGATCGGTCTCTATCTGGTTCACACCATCGTCGATCGCTTTGGCGGGCAGGTCAGCGTCGAAAACACTTCAGATGGACTCGCTGGCGAGAAAGCGGCTGTGGCCGCGGACTCCACCGGCTGTGTGTTCACGGTCGAACTCCCGAAATACGTCTGAGCACTCGGTGTAGGGCAGTTTCTCGGGTACAGCTGGGTATGATGGTGCCTCGAAACGACGGACCCATGCAGGGTCGAAGTGTGCTAGCTGCGTCCGGAGTGGTGGCCCAACCAGACTGAATACGTGCCGGATCTGCCGTGTACAGAGAATCGTCGGCTCCGGAACTCAACCGAGGTGTGGCTCGTTCTCGGGATCGTTGAGAAGTTGGCGGACGCCCTGGCGGATGGCCTGGTCACTCGAAACGGACGGTTCCCAGCCGAGCGCGGCGAGTTTCTCGATCGAGAGGCGCATCTTGGGCACGTCGCCGGTCCAGCCGCGGTCGCCGCCGGTGTACTCGTAGTCGGGATCGACGCCCATCTCGTCGCTAATGATATCGGCGATCCGGTTGACCGACGTGGTCGTGCGCGTGCCCAGATTATAGGTGTTGACCGCGTCGTCGGCGTGCTCGACCACGTAGCACATCGCGTCGATGCAATCGTCGAGCGACATGTAGGATTTCTCCTGGCGGCCGTCGCCGCGAATGGTCAGCGTCTCCGGGTCCTCGGAGAGTTTATATATGAAGTCGGGGACGACGCCTGCACCGTATCGCGGGCCGACGATGTTCGCGAACCGGAAGTTCCAGACCGAGAAGTCATGGCTATGGGCGTACACCGACAGGAGACTCTCCTCGGATAGCTTCGCCGCGCCGTACTCGCTGATCGGTTCGAGCGGGGCGAAATCCTCGGGCGTGGGTCGCGGCGCTTCGCCGTAGACAGTCGAGGAAGACGTAAACGCGATATGCTCGACGCCAACGTCGCCCATGCGTTCGAGAACGTTGTAGGTCATCTCGCCGTTGGCCTCGAACTGCTCGCGTGGCGCGTCGGCGTTGACGTATTTGTCCGCTGCGAGATGAAAGACAATGTCGACGTCACCCGTAATAGCGTCGGCGACGACCGCCTCGTCGGTCAGATCACCCTCGATGAAGGTCGCTTCGTCAGGCACGGACGACCGGATGCCGTTCGATAGATTGTCGACGACGGTAACGTCGTTGTCCGCCACCAGTCGCCGGGTGAGTGCCGCACCGATCAGTCCGGCACCACCGGTCACGACGACCTGCTTGTCAGTCAGCTCCATGTCCCCAAGCCAGGGCATAGCTGGAAAAACATATCGGAGTGGCCATGGCCGAGGGGGCTTTCCCTGAGCCGTTCGTGCAGTCCGCGAAATTCCCACGGCGGCCTTTTTGCTGGTCGAGTCAAACAGAGAGGTACATGGTCGATTTCGAAGGGGGCTATACCGTCAGTTCCCCGGGTCGCGTCAATCTGATCGGGGGCCACACTGACTACACACTCGGGTACGTGATGCCACTGGCGACGGATCTGCAGACGCGACTCGAAGCGACCGTGAGCGAGGACGTACACGTGTCTTCGAGCGCGGTCGAATCGAGCTATTCGTTCGCGACCGACGATCTGGAACCGGTCGAGGACTGGGTCGACTACGTCAAAGGCTGTTATGCTATCTTACAGGCGGCGGGATACGATCCCGGCGGCTTTCGCGGCGACATCACCACGACACTGCCGATCGGGGCCGGGTTGAGTTCCTCGGCAAGCCTGGAGCTTGCGGTCATGGCACTGTTGAACGAGGCATACGACCTTGGCCTCTCGCGGGAGCGAATGGCGCGGCTGAGTCAGCGCGTCGAGAACGACTACGTCGGGGTCGCCTGTGGGATCATGGATCAGTTTGCCGTGGCACTCGGGCAGGACGGCCACGCACTCTCGATCGACACTGAAACACTGACGTACACGCCAGTCCCGTTTCCGGACGGAATCGAGATCCTGGTCTTTCACACCGGTGTCTCCCGGGGACTGGTCGAGTCGGCCTACAACCAGCGTCGGGAGACCGTCGAGGGTGCGCTCGAGAAACTGGACGTCGATTCGTCGACGGCCGTGACCGAGGCCGATCTCGTCGGACTGCCCCCGCGAGAGCGAGAGCGACTCGGGTACGTCGTCCGGGAGAACGCTCGCGTCCAACGGGCGCAGGCGGCACTCGAAGACGGGGAGATTCAGACGTTCGGGGAGATACTTCTCTCCGCACACCAGGACATCGCCGACCACTACGACGCCAGCTGTAAAGAACTGGATTTCGTCGTCGAGACGGCCCTCGAGGCTGGAGCCTACGGGGCACGATTGACTGGTGCTGGTTGGGGTGGGGCGGCGATCGCCATCGTCGACACTGAAACCGTCGAATCGGTCGCCACGTCCATCGAAGCGGCGTATCGAGAACAGTTCCCGGAACACGATCCCCACTACTACCGCATCGAAGCTTCGGACGGCGTCCGAGTGACACGCACTGGTTGACCGACAGCCCTACCGTGATCGATCGTGTGGGCGACGTCACTCACCGTCAGGTTCACGGACCGTAAGTACCGGGACGTCGGCTGTCCGAACCAGTTTCTCGGTGACGCCACCGAAGAGATACCGGTCGATCCCGGTCCGGCCGTGGGTTCCGACGACGATCAGATCGATCGGGTTCGCCGCGACGTACGAATCGATCTCTGCGTGGACGGAGGAACCGCGAACGACGGTCGTCGAGACGTCGGAAATCGACGCCTCCCTTGCCACCTCACCAGCGGCCTCGACGGCGTCGTGGGCACGCTCGTCCATTCGATCCCGGCTGGCCGTCGAGCGGACGTTGGCGTCGTGACGTGAGGGTTCGACGACCGAGAGGGCGGTCAGCGGGACGTCGGCCACGCTGGCGAGGGTAACGGCAACGTCGAGTGCCGCTCTGGCAGACCGGCTGCCGTCGGTCGGCACCAGCACTCGACGGTAGGGATAGCGCAACTCGGCGTCAGGACAGGCAGTCAGCACGGGAACGTCCGCAAGCCGGATGACGCGCGCCGTGACACTCCCGAGGAGGAGTCGTTCCAGCCCAGTCCGGCCGTGGGTCGGCATCACGATGAGGTCGACGTCTTCCGCGTCGGCGTATTCCAGAATCCGCTGATAGGGGCGCCCCGACCGGATCGCCGTCACCGGGTCGAGTCCGCGCTCGCGGACGCGATCGGCCGCCAGCTCGACCAGCTCGGTCCCGGCAGGCTCCTCCAAGTCGGCCGCCGTCTTCTCGTCCTGAACGGTCAGTACGTGGACGCTCGCATCGTGGTCGGCAGCGAGATCCAGCGCGTGTTCGAGCGTCGACATCGCCCCCGCGCTCCCATCGGTCGGAAAGAGAACTCGATCCACCATGTGTCTACGAGAACTGACAGCGGGAGGTGCCAAAAGTGTGCGTGCCGAAGGTGCTTGAAGGCCGTGGCCGACGCTCCGCTCAGAACGCCCGATCGTACTGTGGCGGTACGTCGACGCGATCCAGCGCGTCGAGTTGGTCGGCAGCGCGGATCGTGAAGTACGGGTCCCGAAGGTGCTCTCGGCCTACGATCGCGAGATCTGCCCGACCGTTGGCGACGATGCCGTCGGCCTGTTCGGGCGTCGTGATCTTGCCCACGGCCCCGACGAGCAGGTCCTCGGGCGTGCCGTCGCCGATCCGCTCGGCGTGCGGGACCTGATAGTTCGGTCCCGCTTCGTCGGGATACGAGGCGGGGGCAATCCCGCCGGAACTCACGTCGATCAGATCGACGCCCGCCTCATAGAGGCCCCTCGCCAGTCGGACCGACTGCTCGACTGTCCAGGACTCGCCATCGTCGATCCAGTCAGTCGCGGAAATCCGAACGAAAACGGGTTTCTCGTCGGGCCAGACGTCCCTGACTGCGGAGACAACCTCCCGAAGGAATCGCGTTCGGTCCTCGAAGCTCCCACCGTATTCGTCGGTCCGGTCGTTCGTCGCCGGCGAAAGAAACTCGTGGAGGAGATACCCGTGAGCGGCGTGGATCTCTGCAATCTCGAACCCGGCCTCGAGTGCGCGTTCGGCCCCGGTCCGAAACGATTCGATCACGGTCTCGATGTCGTCGTGATCCATCCGCCGATGGGGCGGGGCTTCGCCGTCGTACGGCCAGGCGTTGCCGCTCGGGCCGATCGTCTCCCAGCCGCCCGAATCGGGCTGGACGGGAGTGCTTCCTTCCCAGGGTCGACGCTTGGAGGCCTTCCGGCCGGCATGAGCCAGTTGGATCGCTGGAATCGAGCCTTCCTTGGCGATGAACGCCGTGACCGGCTGCCAGGCCTCGACGTGCTCGTCCGACCAAATGCCGGTATCCTCGGGTGAAATCCGGCCGCGGGGTTCGACCGCCGTCGCCTCGCTCATGACGATCCCAGCACCGCCGACGGCCCGGCTGCCGAGGTGGACGCGATGCCAGTCAGTCGGGAGACCGTCCCGATCTTCACAGGAATACTGGCACATCGGCGAAACCATCACACGGTTCGGCGCGGTCGTGTCACGCATGTCGAGCGGCGAGAAGAGATCGGGTGTCATCAGACTCGGATTGGGCTCCGGGACTGATGAACGTCCCGACTCGGGTGACACCGGTCCCAGTAGTGGGACTGCTGGTCGGATATGTTTGGCAATGATTGGCATCCAAGGAAGATTTACAAGGGCTCGACCGCGTAGATTTCATATGGCCGCATACGGCCGGCCGAACCTGAGAGACCTGTTCGACGATTCTCCGACGCCCCACATCGCCCACCCGCCACGGACTCATCATCGGGATTTCTATCTCGCCACCGACGGGTCCTTCCACGGGAACACGGGTGGTCTCGGCGTCGTGATCGAGACCCGTGATGGCGAGTGTGTCGCTCGCCTGTCAGTTCCGGATAGCGTTCCGGACAACAACATTGCGGAATATCGGGCACTCCACTTCGGACTGGATGTCCTGGCTGCCAGGACACCGTCCCGCTCTCGCGTTGGCGTCCTCGTTGATCACGACGAACTGGCGGCAAACGTCAACGCGGCCATACTGGACTTCGAGACGCCCGACGAGCCGTCCCCACACCGGATGTCGATTCCGCCGTCCATTACCAACCACTGGCGGGGCATCCAAGCGCGGGTGAGCGGCTTTCACGAACTCAGGGTCGCCCGGATCGAGAGCGACCGTAATCCCGCCCATCCGCTGGCGAACGCGCCGGAAGAATACGCCCACGTGAACGACGAATGCGAACAGTGTCTGCGCCCCGAGCCGCCGGCAGATGGCGACCGTCGTATCCCGCCGCCCTCACGCGCAGACCGACCAGCCAGTGATTAGGCGACTATCGCTACGTTTCCGACTGTGCGTCGACCACAGCGACACCGGCAAGGTGGACGATATCCTCGACGTCGTCGCCACGCTGGACGACGTGCACCGGGCAGTCCATGCCGGCCAGCATCGGCCCGACCGCGTCGGCGCCGCCGAGCTCTTCGAGGAGTTTGTACGCAACGTTGCCCGCTTCGAGATTCGGGAAGATCAGCACGTTCGCCGGTTCGTCGAGATCGGCAAACTCGTAGGTACCTGTCAGGACCTCTTCTACCAGCGCCGTGTCGGCTTGCATCTCACCGTCGACCGGGAATGTCACTGAGGGATCGCTCCTGAGGCGGCGAGTTGCTTCCCGCGGAACAGCCGTGTGTTCGTCCTCGACACTCCCGAAATCGCTATAGGATAGCAATGCAGCGCGAGGATCGACGTTGAACTGTCGAGCCAGGTCGGCCGTATGCTGGGTCACCTCGGCCAGCACTGCCGCGTCCGGTTCGGGATTGACGGTCACGTCGGCGACGAAGATAACTCGATTCCGGAAGGTGAGCATGTACACGCCTGCTGCGTAGTTGGCATCCGGGGCCGTCCCGACGACCTCAAGCGGCGGTCGGAGCGCGGAAGGATAGTGATCGGTCGCGCCCGTCAGCATGGCGTCCGCATCGCCGGTTTCGACCATCGCACTCGCGAGATAGTTGCCGTCGGTCAACAGTTCACGGGCCTCGTCCCGGGTGACCCCCTTTCGGTTGCGAAGTTCGTACAGTCTATCCGCATAACAGTCGACGGCATCGCCACCGGGATCGACGATCGTCGGATCGAACGAGAGCCCGAGTCTGTCGGTGCTGGATCGAATCTCGGCACGATCGCCGACGAGGATCGGCTCGGCGATGCCGCGGTCGAGAAGTTGGTACGCGGACCGGATCATCGTATCGTCAGCCCCTGCCGCGAGGACGATCCGCTGTGGGTCGCTTTTGGCTTTGTTGAGAATGATCCGCATCATCTCTCTGGATTTGCCAAGGCGCGCTTCGAGGGACTCGACGTACGTCCCGAAATCGGGCTCCCGTCGTGCGGCACCGGACTCGACTGCGGCCCTGGCGACGGCCGGGGCGACTTCGAAGAGAACCCGTGGATCCAGCGGTTTCGGGATCACGTATTCCGGGCCGAACTGGATCGGCTCGCCACCGTAGGCTTTCACGACGGCATCGGGAACGTCCTCCCGGGCGAGTGCCGCGAGTGCCTCGGCGGCCGCGACTTTCATCTCCTCGTTGATCCTCCGGGCGCGGGCGTCCAGTGCGCCCCGGAAGATGAACGGGAAGCCGAGAACGTTGTTGACCTGGTTCGGGTAGTCAGATCGGCCGGTCGCAACGATCGTGGTGCCCTCCCCGGCGGCTTTGGCGTCGTCGTAATCGATCTCAGGGTCCGGATTCGCCATCGGAAACACGATCGGATCCGCGGCCATCGAGGCAACCATCGACCGATCGACGATCCCACTGACCGAGAGGCCAACGAAGACATCCGCGCCAGCCATCGCGTCGGCCAGGTCACCCGCCGGCCCTTCGGTCGCAAACTCGGCCTTGTACGCGTTGACGTCGCCGGACTCGGCCCGCACGTCGGTGACGATTCCGCCGGAGTCGACCATCGTGATCGCCGATCCGGGGACGCCGAGCGATTCGAAAAAGCGGGCGGTCGCGATGGCACTCGCGCCAGCGCCCGAAAAGACGACCTCCAGCTCCGAAAGGTCCTTCCCGAGGATATCGATGGCGTTCAACAGTGCCGCGCCGGTGATGATGGCCGTCCCGTGTTGGTCGTCGTGAAACACCGGAATCGACAACGACTCCTGAAGCTTTTCTTCGATGGTGAAACACGCTGGCGCACCGATGTCTTCCAGGTTGACGCCGCCGAACGTGGGTTCGAGTGCCTCGACGACGTCGATCATCCGTTCGGGATCGTCGGCGTCGACCTCCAGATCGAAGACATCGATGTCGGCAAAGCGCTTGAACAGCACTCCCTTGCCCTCCATCACCGGTTTGGATGCGAGCGGGCCGATGTCGCCCAGTCCGAGCGTGGCACTGCCGTCCGAGACGACGGCGACGAGGTTGCCCTTTGCCGTGTACTCGAAGGCGTCGGCGGGATCCGCGTCGATCTCCCGACACGGCCCGGCGACGCCGGGCGAATACGCGAGGCTGAGATCCCGCTGGGTGTTTGTCGGCTTCGTCGTGGCGATCTCGAGTTTGCCGGGCGGGTCCCGTTGATGGTAATCGAGTGCGTCCTCTTCGAGGCCCATACGGGGAACCTCTCAGGCATGGACTAAAAGGTAGGTGACAGTCGCCAAATCTTGCGATGGCGCGGAAACGACCGGGACGACGTTCGGTCGCCGGAATGACGGAGGCTAAGTGAGTTCCGGACGAAGGGGACGCCATGAACCGTCGATTTCGCTCTCTCGTCGCCACGACGCTGCTGTTCGTCTTCGCGACGATATTGCTGGGCGTCGCCACGAAGTCCTACGGCGCTGGGCTGGCCTGTGAGGCGCGCTGGCCGGTCTGTGACGGCGGACTCCTGAATCTGTTTCCGGAATCGTTCCCGAGTTTCTTCGAGTGGATCCACCGGGTCGTCGCCGGCATCGGCGGGCTGTTCATCGTCGGGTCCGCCATCGAATCCTGGCGTCGTGAGACGCCCACGAGGATCCGGTACGCACTGACCCTCGGTGCGCTGTTGACGCCGCTGCAGGTGCTGCTCGGCCAGCAGACGGTGACCAACTTCGGGATGTCCGAAGTGCTGACGGCGCACTTCTGGACCGCTTTCACCATCTTTGGGGCGTTCGCCTTCGCGTTCGTCGCGACCTGGGCGGACTCGATCCGGTCGACGCATCTCGCCGCCGCTGCGGTCGGGGGGCTCGTGCTCTTTCCGGCCAACGTCCTGTTGACGCCACCGTTCATCAGCAGCTACACGCCCGTTCTGGGCACCCTGCAGTACGCGGTGTTGCTCGTGTTGGTCCTTGCTGTGCTCGTCCTCGTCGTCGTGGGCCGCGAGAAATTGTCCGGCACGTTCCGACACGCGCCGCTCGCTTCCCTGGCCGCGTTGCCGGTCGCGGTCTATCTCGGCCGCCATCTGATCGCCGCCTCACCACTCCACCAGACGGCGTATCTGCTCGCCGGTCTCGTCGTCTATGGCGGATTGGTCGGGAGTACTGTGGGTCTATGGCGGACTGAGAATAGCGCCGACCGGATCTAGACGAAGTCGCCGAGACCGGTCTGTTGATCGTCGGCCTCATCTTCCTCGACGCTCGTCTCAGCCTCGTCCGGAGCACTGCGTTCCTCGGCTTCTTGTGAGTCGATCGGTTCCGGTTGGCCGTCCCGTTGCTCACCGTCAGTGCCCTGGGACGACGAATCGCCGGTTTCACCCGGGTCGAACGCGCCTTCCGAGGCGTCGACGGCGGCCGTTTCCCGGCGTTCTGCCGCGTCCTCGACGATCGAAGCGATCTTGTTCGTGTCCGCACCGCTGCCCGTAATGAACGCCACGTGGTCGGCGTCGAGATCGTAGGCCGCCGTCATCGAAACCGTCAACTCGCGGTTCTTGCAGTGGTGGGTCATCGTCTCCAGATACGGCAACACCTCGCGGCGCGCGGTGGACATGCTGACGCCGCTGGTCGTCGCAATGGCGCGGGCGACATCGTCGCGCGTGTCCCGTGCGCCCCTGGTTCGACCGAGCTTCGACCAATAGCTCGGCGGGCCATAGCGCGTCCAGCCGCCCTTCTCACCGCTGCGTGCGGCCGCGACACCGGCTGTCATGGCGTCGGACGCATATCGCCAGAAGGAGTAGTTCTGGGTAGCCCGCACGCGACCGAGCCACCGGTCGGCGTTCGCGAGCGAGCGGTAGGCACGTGCCAGTTCCGCGCCCTCGTAGTCCTTGGGCACGTTGTCCTCGATCCAGGAGATGAGGTCGTCGGGCGTCTCGTCGACGTCGTAGGACGCTTCGAGGGTTTCCTGGGCGTCTGCTTCCTTCAGGACGGTATCGAGAAACGAAAAGATGTCAGTCGTCCGGTCGCGTTCGCTGGTCACGACGTCGTCTTCGGTCACCGTGTCCCGGCCCTCGGCGATGGCCTGCAGATCGTTGATCGCTCCCCGAAGATCACCGTCGTTCATCTCCGCGATCTTTCGGAGTGCCTCCTTCTCGAAGCCGACGTCCTCCTGTCGGCAGATATCACGGAGGACAGGGACGATCGACCGGGTGGAGACGTCCCGAAACTCGATGTCCCGGCAGGCGTTCCGGAGGCCCTTGCTCATCTCGTAGAACTCGTTGGCGATGAGGACGATCGGCTGTTGGGCCTCCTTGACCAGGGCCGTGATCGCCCGCGTCCCGCCGCGGTCGACGTTGCCGTGGAGGTTGTCGGCCTCGTCCAAGATGACGAGTCGCCGCCCTGATCCACCCTGGGCGAGCGTGCCGCTTTTGGCAGCCTCGCCCGCGACCTGCTCGATGACGTCTTTGGTCCGGGAGTCACTGGCGTTGAGTTCGATCGTCGGCCAGTCCATGTCGTTGGCGAGGGCGTGGGCCGCCGAGGTTTTCCCGATGCCAGGCGAGC
The DNA here is from genome assembly GCF_029229925.1 of Halorhabdus sp. BNX81. Taxonomy (NCBI): domain Archaea; kingdom Methanobacteriati; phylum Methanobacteriota; class Halobacteria; order Halobacteriales; family Haloarculaceae; genus Halorhabdus; species Halorhabdus sp. BNX81. Next base: position 1,551,766 of record NZ_CP107254.1, read on the forward strand.
CATAGAGGACGACTGCCTCGCGGTGGTCGGGCCAGGACTCGGCCCACTCCCGGAGGGCGTCGCGGGCCTTGTCGTTGCCCCGCACCTCCGCGAGCGTCGAAGGACGATGAATCTCCGTCCAGTCAGTCATTGTCGGGGGAAGGTGCGACCGGCGTTTAGCTTCTGCGGTGACGGCCGGAAGGGTGAGTCACTCTTCGAGAACTGTCCTCAGATCGAGTCGGGATGTGACTTGATCGTAGGTGTCGTCGCTGGAGACGATTGTCTCGCCGTCTGACTCGATATAGTGGAGCGCATCAAACGGTGTAAATCCGTAGTCATCGACGTACGTTGCCGCGGTCACGACCGTTTCGACGTCGCCGTCAACCTCAACAAGCGCGGCAGCGTTCGTCACGACTCGCTCTGCCTCCCGATCTTCGCGGTACGCGACGAGGAGCAGTTCAATAAGTGTCAGCTGAGATGTCCAGAGGTCCTCACGGTGAGTGGTATACACCTCCTCGGCAGCCTCCCCTAACCAGTCGTCGTCCTTGATCAGTGCGAGCAGAAAGTCAGCCTCGACGTACATTCACCGACCGGCCTCCTCGATGGCACCCGCCCGTGCCCCCTCACGAAGTTCACTGGCCGTCTTCTCTACGTCCGAAAACTCGTCTCGAAGCGCCCCAAGCGGATCGTCCGCGACGGGAACCAGCTTGATACCGTCATGGAGAGAAACAACGTAGTACGTCTCACCATACTCTTCACGCACTTCTTTTGGCAACGTCAACCGCCCCCGGTCGTCAAGCGTCGCTTGGGTCATGTTCGCTACTACGAGGGGCGAGTCAATAAGTATTCCCCAGATGACCACCCACACCCAAAAAATTACTATTTACCCACCAGTGCTGGCATAGATGGACGGCAACCCAGCGTCTACCAATCAGATCGCCCACAGCGTCGTCGTCCAGAAGTCATAGAACGCATCGTCCAGCGCCGGTTCGGGATCGCCAGTGGCGTCGACAGTCGCCGTCGCGTCCGCTTCGTCGGTAAACGCGTCCAGCACGGTCCCCTCGCCGACGACGTACAGCCGGTCGGTCGAGCGCTCCTCGAGGGCTACCTGGCACCGTTCGAGGTGTGAGTCGATCTGCTCGTCGCGAAGGCGTTCAAAGCGCGCCTGCGAGAAGCCACCTTTCGAATGATTCCGCCCCAGATCACTGTCGAAGCCGTGAAATGCGATCCGTTCGCGCCCGTGGTACTCACCCATGGCAAAGAGGTCAGAACGGACCAGCGCCAGGGTGAATTCCCCCGTCGGCTCGAAATGCGATCGATCGAAGACGAACCCGTCATCCCAGGTGACGAACGGGTCGGGCTCGATCGGCGGGTCCAGCGCCACGCTGAGGAGGCCGGCGTCGTCGGTGAACACGAAGCACGGGGCGGCCCGGGAGACAAGGCTCGCATGGTCGCCGAAAGCATCGCTGACAGCGTCCGGGAGCGGCCCGTCGTCGACGAACGCGGTTAGCGCACCTTCGGGACCAGTTTCGAACGAATCGAGACGGTCCAGGACCGACGTGAGCCGGTCACCGCGGAGTGTCTCACGGCGTCGAACCGACAAGTCCCGATCCGATCCAGAGAGCCGTTCGACGCGATCCTGTAGTTCCTGGACCCGGTCATCGAGCCGGTTCGCGCGGCGTTCGGCCGCCTGGCGCTCCGTCTCGATGTCCGCTCGCCGGTCGGACTCAGCGTCCAACTCCCGCTTGAGATGGCGATTTTCGTCTTCGAGTTCCTCGATGCGCTCCTTGAGCCGGGCGCGCCCGAGTAGCTCGTCGAGCATCACTCTGACTCGACGGGCCTGACGGGTTAAATCCCCGTGGGTTGCCCGCCATCAGAACGGAGTCCCGACGGGGCGCCGGTGAATCTATCAGGCGGATCCACGCTGCTGGTCAGCGATAACAGCTGATCGGCTCGATCCGCCGTCGCGAGCAGCACTTCCCGCAACGATGGCGGATGCTCGACCTGGGACTCCGATAGTATCTCGGGAGGCACTGCGAGTGTGTCCGCCGGTACGGACTCGACGCCAGTTACCGGGAAGTGCTGCTGGTCGAGTTTCATCACCAGCGGCGTATCTCGACCGCCCGTATCCGGGTCGTAGAGTTGTCGTCGAACCGATTCATACTGATCTCTGGCTATCGCTGGGGTCTCTCCATCACGCGGTTCGACGTACAACCGGCCGAGGTAGTAGGCTCCCGAGAACGGTTCGAACATGCTATACAATAACATACACCACACCATCGGATATAAATCTTCGGCAAACCGGTCCGAACGAACCGATAGGTGGCGGTTGGTAGTGAAAATTCCGAGCATCAAACGGATGCAGACCATAGGATGAACGCTATTGGACGATATGAGCCGCTCCTTTCGATCGCTGAACGGTGCAAACAAATATCCGGGTTTATACGTGGACAGACACAAGCAGGTGATATGAGATATCGGGTTCCCATTGCCGTGTTGTTGCTTGCGATCGGCGTTGCAGTGGGGCCATCGCTTGCGTCCGCCGTCGTCGCTTCCGCAACTGACGGGCCGGTCACCATCGCGGGAGACCCGGTCACCAACACGACGACAAACGAGAGTGTATCCTCCACTAACGAGACAGCTCCGACACTCGGGAGCAAAATGAGTGCGTTCATGCAATCAAGTACCGTCTCAGCCGATGCATCTGTCGAAAGCGGTATGTGGAAGGCGGGGGTGGCACGAGCGAACGCATCGACAGCTCGCGATGCAGTCGAACGACGTACCGCATCGCTCGAACGGCGACTTCAGGAGCTCAGGACGCGACTTGCCGCCCTCGAAAACGAAAGCGTCGACGTGCGGAATCCGAATTCCGCCGCGACCGTCTCTCGGCTCGCCGCAAGGATTCAGGCGCTGGAACGATCGATCAACGAAACGGGAGAGACAGCGCGGTCGATTGGTGTCAACACGACACGTCTCGAAACGCTCCGATCGCAGGCGTCGAACATGAGTGGCCACGAGGTCGCATCGATAGCCCGGAATCTCTCCGGGGGCCCCCCACCGGGAGTGCAGCGAGGCCCGCCGGTTGAACCGCCCGGCCGATCCAATGGATCCGACAATACCGGTCCAAACGGGCCCAACGGACCGGTGGCCCCCTCGGAGCCGAATGGCGCGACGGCACCCGGAACGAACGGTTCAACCCAGGGGGCAAACGGCACGATGTCAACGGGCCCGAATCGGACGAAGGCACCGGCGGCGAACGGAACTACCCAATCCACAGGAAACGAGACAGCGCCCGGTCCGAGCGGCGGTGATGGAAAAACGCCGGGCCAGGGTGGCGGCATGGCAGCGCCATCAAGTTCTGAAAGTGCAGCAAACGAAACTCGGTCCCCCGCAAACGGGAACGCTGAGAACAACGGGCCCGACAGGAACCGCTCACCAACCGGGATCGACACTGAACCGTCGTTCGGGAGCATACTAGCGGACATCTCACTCGGAGAATTAGCCAAGGTGGGGGACCGGACAGGCGGAGTTTTCACCGACCACCAGACGTCGGTCGGGGCCTGGTGAGTCAATTACTGGAACTCCTCAACGACGGGCAGTACCGTGATTGCCGAACACGCATAGAGGAATGCAGAATAGTATAGCCACGTGGCCACCAGTTCGCGGGGTGGACCCTCCCAAAAGATAGAGTTATATGTTAGAATCACTAACGTCACGTGAATGGAATCCGCCGAGTTACTCGATCTTCTGGGAAACGCGAACCGTCGACGCATCCTGCGTCTGCTGGCGCGCAAACCCTGCTACGTCACGGAGATCAGCGACTACCTCGGCGTGAGTCCGAAGGCCGTCATCGACCATTTACGACAGCTCGAAGAAGCCGGCCTCGTCGAGAGCCGAACCGACGAACGCCGTCGCAAGTACTTCTATATCTCACGCGGGTTCCGACTCGAAGTCACGGCCTCGCCGTACGATTTCGGGACCAAAACCGCGTATCCGGCCAGTTCCGGGTTGGACATCACCTCGTGTAAGCACCTCTCGATCGACGTCGACCCGGACGGTGCGTCCGAGTTGCCGGAACTCGCCGTCGAGATGCGTCGGCTCCGTCGGCTCCGCAACGAACTCTCGCTCGCCCAGCGGTGGGTCCAGGGCCGGCTGACGGACGTCATGGAGCGAGTTAGCGAGGAGATAGACGACAGCGACGATCGTCTCTACGTCGAGGTCATGGGAGCGATCGCCGATGGCGGTGCCGATCTCGATTCGATCAGTCGCCAGGTCGAGGTTCCGCCGCCGGTCGTCGAGGACATTCTCGGGTCGCTGCAATCGCGTGGCGTCGTCCATCGTGACGGCGATCAGTGGATGCTGCGACGGTAACTCAAATATCTCGCGTCAGTCCGGAGCGCAGATCACGGCCCACGTAGTGGCCGATCACGGCCGCGAGCAGGCCGCTGCTGACGCCGAACAGCACCACCAGGTCACTACGACCGGCCAGCGCGATGACCAGGAATTCCATCACAGCACCCAGTACGGCCGTGGCCGCGCCCGCGAGTCCGAGTTCGAGGTACTGCCGGCGATCACCCACGAGGCCAAATCCGAGTCCAACGGCGAAAATACCGACCAGCGCGCCGAGTGTATCGACGAAGGGAATCGCGAACCCGAAGCCGATCGCCGCGACGATACTTGCAACGAGGGCGGTCCCGAACGTTCGCACGGAAAAGAGTTGCCCCAGTCGGGAGCGAATCGATGCGAACGGCCGAGACACCGCTCCAGCGACAGCCGACCCGAGGCGATCACGGAGACCTGAGACCAGCCCCGAGTCAGCGTCCGCCGAGCGTGGGGCGTCAGTCGAGTCGCCCGCCACGTCGTCGACATCCGGGCCGGTGTCGAGGAGCTCTTGGAGGTCCTCGGTATCGACTTGCGATCGCTCGCGCGTTCGCTGGTCGGATCGCTCGGCCATACCCTTGCTGGGGCGGCCAGCGATATGGGCCTTTCCCGTGAGAGAAAGATGGTTTGAAGTCCACCGGTCCGGTAGCCCGGAGCATGAACCCAGGAGATCGCGTGGCGGTCGAGGACGGCGGCCGGACGTTCGAGGGTGTGTTACTCCCCTCCTCGGACGCGGAGACGCTCGTCGTCAAACTCCCGAATGGCTACAACGTCGGGATCGACCGGGCAACGGCCGAAGCAGACGTCCTCGAATCGGACGTCTACGACATCGAGCCGGGGGAAGCAAGCGAGGAATCGAAAATCGAATTCGACGAGGACCTCCCGACAATCTCGTTGATTTCGACCGGCGGCACCATCGCCTCCACCGTCGACTACCGGACCGGCGCGGTCACGGCGCAGTTCGACGCCGAGGACGTCCTCCGGGCCGTCCCCGAGCTCGCCGGCCTGGCCAACTACCGTGGGCGCGTCGTCGCGAACATTCTCTCGGAGAATATGACCCCCGATGTGTGGGTCGACCTCGCCCAGGCCATTCACGAGGAGATCGAAGCCGGGGCCGACGGCGTCGTCGTCATGCACGGCACCGATACGATGCAATTCACCGCGAGTGCGATGGCGTTCATGCTGGAAACGCCAGTGCCGATTGTCTTCACCGGCAGCCAGCGATCGGCCGATCGCCCCTCCTCGGACAACGTGATGAACGCCGTCTGCGCGGTCGAGGCCGCCAAAAGTGACGCCGCGGAGGTCATGATCGCCATGCACGCCTCCGAGAGCGACGACACTTGCGCCCTCCATCGAGGCACCCGCGCCCGAAAGAACCACACCTCCCGACGCGACGCCTTCGAGACGATCGGCCGGGAGCCCCTGGGGGAAGTCGACTACGAGACGAGCGAGGACGACGCAACCTCGGACAGTCGAGCGGCCGACGGCCGCGAGATTGCGTTCAACCGGGCGTACGAGGAGCGCGGCGACACCGAACTGGCACTGCGGGCTGACCTCGAAACCGACGTCGACCTCGTGAAGTTCACGCCCGGTGCGGGTCCAGCGATGCTCGACCCCGTCGATGGATCGGCGGGCGTGGTGATCGAAGGCACCGGGCTGGGCCACGTCAACACGGACTGGATCGACCGGATCGACGCGCTGGTCGAGGACGGCACGACGGTCGTGATGACCAGCCAGTGCATCGACGGCCGGGTCTGCGATCGCGTCTACGACACCGGGCGCGATCTGCTCGACGCCGGCGTGATCGAGGGCGAGGACATGCTTCCCGGGACGGCGATGGTCAAGCTGATGTGGGTGCTGGCCAACCGCGACGACCCCGCGAGTGCGATGTGCGAACCGCTGGCCGGCGAGATCACCGACCGATCGACACCCTGGGAATAGGGAAGACGACTCGAAGCGCGTTCTGTCGTAACCTGTTTACTCGAAAACAAACGCCGCACCGGTGGGGATGCCGTTCTCCGTGGCTGCCCGATCAGCGCCGACGACGGCCGTGGTTCCGTCACCGGCGAGTGCCAGTGACCGCCCGAATCGACCGTCCGACCGGCCGTCCCCGGCGTCGAGTACCGTTCCCCGAGGCCACGATCCTCCCGACCGAGTGACGGCCTCGACAACATTCTTCCGTTCGGTACTCGGCCTGACGATGAGGGCCCTCTCGCCGTCGGCGGAGAGCGCGACGTGTGCGTTCTTCCCGGGGTTGTCCGTCTGGCCGGGTGAGAGTGTCGCCGACCGGGTCCACTCGCCGTCTACCCATTCGAAGACGGACGCCGGGCCGCCGTAGTCCCCGACGACCGCCATGGTGCCGTCACTGGAGATGCCGATCACACCGTCGCGGTACAGGAAGGTATCGTCGTCGATCGGGAGCGTCGATGCTTCGGCCCAGGACTCCTCAACGCGCTCGAAGACGGTGACCGAACCGCCCCCCTGGGAGGCGACGAAGGCTTTCGACCCATCACCTGTGAGTGCGACCGCCGATCCAACGTGGTCTGGCCCCCGCCGTTCCTCGGAGGCGAATTTCGCGGCCTGGTGCCACTCGCCGCCGGATCGCTCGAAGACGAACGCCGCTCCCGGTGTCGGGCCGATCGAGTCGTTGACGGACGCGACCACGTCGTCGACGGCCGATCCACCGGAGACCGGCGGGCCGCCGCTGGTCGTACTGAAGACGTGGTAGGGTGCGCCGGCCAGCACCGTCCCCCCGTCGGTCGAGACCGCGACGGATTCGCCGAGCGCATTGGCAAACGCTACTGACCTGTCGGTGGCGTCATCCGCCACGTCCTCGATCAATCTCGCCTCCTGGCTCCACTCGCCGTCGACCCGTTCGAAGACGTACACCGCACCCGATGTCTGCATCTCGCGTCGCTCGTCGAACCCACACCCGACGACGGCCGTCGTGCCGTCGGCCGACAGCGCCACGCCGGCCCCGAACGAGTAGATGTCTCGCGAGGCGTCGGGAACGAGTTTTTCAGCTTGGGTCCAGGACTCATCGGCGCGTTCGAAGACGTAGACTGCGCCCGTTTCCGTTCCACTGGAGGTGTCGGCTTGATACGCACTGACCAGAATCGTCGATCCGTCCCGGGAAACGGCGACTTCGTTGCCGAACAGATCGTCCGCAGTGCCGTCATCGGGCCAAAGCGTCCGTCGGTTGCCAAAGGACTGGCCGGGGGCGGCAATGCCGCTGCAGCCAGCAACCGCCGTGAGACTGGCTGTGCCAACGAGTTTGAGGGCGGTCCGACGGCTTGGGTTCATATTCGGAGGCAGTATTCGCCCCGTATTATTTTTTGGGTGATACTTCCGGAAGACGGTAGCCATCTCCGTCGTGACGGGCGCTGGGCCACGCGAACCCTCAGTGTCCGCGTTGGGGAAATCAGGCGCGTTCGTCCCCGTTCGTTTCCGCTGTCGACTCTCCTGTGGCCTCCGTGGTCTCTTCGGGACCCGCATCTACTGCCTCACTCGTCTCCGCTGTCTCTTCACTCGTCTCACCTGTCCCCTCACCGGTTTCGTCCGATTCCGTAGACGCCGGTGTCCCCTCGCCCGGTGTCTCGTCACCCGACTCACTCGATCCAGCGGGCGACTGTTCGGTCCGTCCGTCGCCGTCAGCGTTCGCCGACTCGTTGGACTCGACCTCATCATTTTCGCCGGATTCACTGTCAGCGTCGGTCGATCCGTTCGGCCCCTCGGATGGATCCTCGGGTGTTTCAGCGCTCGTCTCGGCCGATCCGGTGGACGATTCCTCGGATTCGGAACTAGCATCGTCGACTGGCTGGGCGGACTCGACAGATTGGGACGCACGGACCTCGGAGATGGTGCTTGATGCGGACTCTCCCTCGCCGACGCCTTCGGCAGTGCCGGCCGCCTCCATCCGACGGATAGCGTCGGGCCGGGCGATGACGTACACCGAGTCACCGCCCGAAAGCACGCGGTCGCTGGCGGGCAGTGCCTCGATGCGATCGTCCGGGCCACCGGCGTGGATCGCGACGACGGTGGCATCGAGCGCCCCGACCGGCACCCCGGCCAGCGAACTTCCCTCAGCGATCTCGACGACACCGAGGGTCTCGTCGGCTGCCCGGAGCAGTTCCGTGAGTTCGCGATCGGCCCGTTCCTCGACGGGGAGGGTGGCGAGTTTGTACCGCGCCTCGGCCGACAGCTTCGAGGCGTCGGCGGCGTCGATCGCAAGCGTGACGACCTCGCCGGCCGTCCCCCGGACCTCGGCGTTCAGGAGTCGGCGCTGTGGATCGCGCTCCCACACCTGGACGAGATCGCCGGCGCTGGCCGCATAGGCGGGATCGGCGCGGATCGCCATCGCCGCGCTCTCCGGGGGTAGCGTCGGCCCGATCCCCGCGGCACGACTCCCCAGTCCAAGGTGCGTGACAGTGCCGCCGTCGTCGATCTCGATATCGACGTGGCCGACGCGATAATCCTCGCGCAGACGACGGGTGAGTCGGTCGCGCAACTCCTGGACGGTGAGGCCGCGTGGAAACACGAAGGTCTTCCCTTCGAGGGTCGCCCTGGTGTCGGCGTCGACGGGATCGTACCCCGGCACGTCCTCGATTTCGTCCGGAAGGTTGACAGTGATGACCCGACCGACAGCCCGGACGACACGACTCACCGAATCGTCGAGTGCGACCTGATCGGTCCCGCCGAGCACAGTTTTCGCCAGGTGATCGCCCACGGTGATTCCGAGCAGCGCCGCGGCCGTGCCGACCGCGAGGGCGCTCACGTTGAACATCGCAGCGCGGACGGTCAGGACGGCGGCCCCACCCGTTGGACCCACGACCTGTCCGAGTGCTGTCATAGCATTGAGCAGTAGGGCGACCGCGCCAAGGGCGATGAGAACGGCCGGCGGGTTCGAGACGCGCTCACGGGCGTACCAGCGGTACGCGATCGCGACGCCGCCGGCTACCGACGCGGCGACGACAGCGAGCCCGCCGATTTCGGCGGCCGCTTCCAACACGGTGCTCGCCCTGGCGCTGATCTGCAACGGACGGGCGGGTATCACGCTACCACCGCCCCGAGACTGTCGAGTCCGTCACGCGTTCCGACGACGTACAGCTCCGTCCCTGGTTCAATCGAGCGAGTCCCCGGCGGGTCGAACTCCCACCCACTCCCGTCCCGGACGGCCAGCACGACGACGCCAAACCGGTCCCGGAGGCCGGCCGACCCGAGCGTCCCCCCCGCGAGTTCGCCGCCCGCCCGGACGGTCAGGCGGCGAAACCGCTTGCCTGCTCGCCGAAGCAACGAGATTAGCGCGTACTCCCGGCGAGTGCCCCGCGCTTCGACGATGATCGTCGCCCGGTCCGACCGGAGCAGCGCTTCGGCGTCGGTCCGACCGACAGCGACGGTTACCTGGCCGTCACCGCCGGTTGTCGTCGGTGCACGGACCGATTTGGCGGGCTGTTGCTCCGGTCCGGAAGCCGATTCCACCGGTTGCTCCGGCGAGTCCGCCGGGCGGGGCGGGCCACTGTCGTCGTGGGAAGAGCGGGCACTCAGGACCGTCCCGCGGACCTGTGCGTCGGCCGTCGCGACCGTCACCACGTCCCCGCGGGCGAGACCGGTCGGAACCAGCGCGTCGACGGAGACGGCGCGTTTGCCTGACTCGACGCGCTTGGAAAGCCCCGAGAACGGCGGTGCGGCCGCGACGGTCGCCCGGCCGCGCTTGTCGATCGCGACCGAGACGTCACCCAGGGCAAATTCGTTGGTGAGTCGCTCCGCGAGTCTGGTCTCCAATTCGGGCAGGTCGAGATCGGCCGGGAACGTCCACTCGCCGGCCCGTATCTCCGCCCGGAGATCGTCCGGCAGCGGGGGGTAGCCTTCCACGTCGGCCACCTCACCGGTCACCCGCACGCGGACCTCGTTGCTGCCGACGGATTCGATCAGATCGAGAGCGAGCGTCCGTTCACCGAGGGTCCGAAGCGAGAGCTTCCGCGGCATTGCCGCGCCGAGTTGGTCGCCCTTGCTGTGGGCGTACAGCACCATCATCATGATTACCAGCAGGGCGAGGAGGATCGTCGGCGCATTGGCCGACCCCGTGATCGAGGGGTCCGCAAGTGCGAGCAACCCACCGTTGACGCCAGCCAACGCGACCCCGAGGACGACCACACCGAACCCCGGCAGCGTGACACCGGTGAGATATTTGAACAGGAACCCGAGCACCCAGGCGACCAGCGCCGGGATGATGCCGGTAAGCACGCCCAGGTAGACGCCAAAGAGCAGGGCAACTGGTAGCGATGGCATGTGCGCTGATGGACGGCCCTCGCTCAAATCAGTACCGGCGATCACCCTCTCCACCTGGCATGCTCCCGCCGTCCCGGCAGACTTTACTCCCGGCCTGCGGTGTGTGCGACTATGGACGAGATTCGGGATTGGTTGGGCTCAAGGCCGGCGATCTATCTGACGTCAGTCGTGGCCGTCCTGTCGGTCGCGACGGGGCTCGTACACGTCGGCTCAGCGTCGGTCTCGGGCCCTCTCGCGGAGATAATCCCGTCGACGCTTCAGCAGACTGCCGGATTTACCGGATCACTGACCGGCTTTCTCATGTTGGCGTCGGTCTTTGGCCTTCGGCGACGACTTCGGATCGCGTGGTTCTCGACGGTTGTCCTGTTGCCGGTGACAGCTTTCCAGGGACTCGTGCAGTCCTCGGTCGTCTCGATGCCGCTGGTCGTCCTCTCGGTGCTGTCGGTCCCGACTGTCCTGTTGAGTTACCGGCGGTTCGACCGGAAGATCGACCTCTCGCTCTCACAGCTTGCGGCACTGGCCGCGCTCGTCGGAACGATGACCTACGGCACTGTCGGCACCTATGCGTTGCGCGAGGAGTTCGCACAGGTCGAGACACTCACGGACGCGCTGTACTACACGGTCGTGACCGCGTCGACTGTCGGCTATGGCGACGTGATCCCGTCCAGTTCCGACGGCACTCGACTGTTCGCGCTGTCAGTCGTCGTTCTCGGAACGGCGTCGTTCGCGCTCGCCCTCGGCTCGCTGATCGGCCCGATGATCCAGGCCCGGTTTGCACGCGCACTCGGCACTATGACACGCACACAACTCGACCAGCTCGAGGATCACGTCCTCGTGCTGGGGTACGGCGACCTCACGGAACCGATCCTCGAAGAACTTCAGTCCGAGACGGCCTTTATCGTCGTCACGCCCGACGACGACGCGGCAACCGCACTCGGCAATCGGGACATCAATGCGATCGTTGGCGATCCCAGCGACGACGAACCCCTTCAGCGGGCCGGCATCGATCGCGCCCGCGCGGTGCTGGTGGCAACCAACGACGACGCCCAGGATGCTCTCGCGATCCTGACCGCGAGACAACTCAATCCCGAAGCCCGGATCGTCGCCGCCGCGACTGACCGCGCAAACATCGAGAAGCTCCGGCGAGCGGGGGCCGACTCGGTCATCAGCCCGGCAGTTATCGGCGGGCATCTTCTGGTCCAGTCGGCCATGGGCGGGGACGGTATGGAATCGATCGCCGACCGACTGCTCGCGGTCAAGGACGAAAACGATCTCTGAGATACAGGGAGCCGGGACCGGCCCCAACCACGGCATTCCGATCAGTGACGGAGCGCTAACGGTCGTCGACGTAATTCCGATCGACGATCGCGACATCAGTCGCTACGTCTTCGAGGCGTTCGAAGGTCGGCGGCGAGACGAACCGCGAGGTCGTACTCCGGTCCTGACTTGAGCCGATGATGACCAGATCGTATCCCGGCGCGTTCTCCGTGAGAAACGACTGGAGATCCTCGGCCGCAACCCGGGTTTCGATCCGACCGGTAAACGTCTCGACGAGGTCGGCGAGCAATTCCTCGGCCTGGCGACGTTGTTGGGCTGCGGTAATACAGTGACACACGCTGACGTGACCGGTCCGTCCGGCGAGCCGCGTCGCGAAGTCGATCATGCTGTGGGCAACGCCTTTCGTCCGGACCGGGACGAGGATTCGCTTCCAGCGGGTGCGACCCTCGTGAGACCGATGGACCAGCACGTCGATATCACCAACGAACAGCTGTTTGATCGTCGGCGACAGCCCGCCGTGGCGTTCCTGGTACGGGACGGCGATCAAGTCACAGTTTGCCTGCTTGGCAGTGCGGGAGATCGTATCTGCAGGTGAGTCACCGTCGGCGGCGACGATCACGTCACATGGTACGCCAACCTTCGTCTCGATACGGGCAGCATCGGTTTCGAGACGGTCCGCCGCGGCCGAGACGGCGTGTTTCTCCGCAATATCGTCGAGCGTCGCTGCATCGAAATCGGCCGCTTCGAGATCATCCCGATCCGCTTGAGTCAGCGACGCATCGCCCGCGTTCGCCAGCCAGTCCGCATCGCCGCTGTAAGTCGCGTCAGTGTCGATGAGTTCGCGCTCGACGCTGGCGACCGCTTCGTCGTCGACGATGTCGAGCAGGACGACTTTGCCGGCGTCGTGGGCCCCAGCGAGTCGAGCGGCGAGCATCGCCGTCGCGTCGGCCTCCTCACAGAGCAACGGAACGAGCACGCGGTCGTCGCCGCGGATCGAATCGTAGAGCAACTCCGCCCGGTTTTCGTAGACGCCACGACGCCAGGCAACGAAGACACCGGCGACGATCGTCGACGACACGAAGACGCTCAGGACGTACTCGATCTGTGCCGTCCCGGTGACGTGAACGAGCAGCGCCGTCGAATACGCCGATGCCTCGCGCAGGTTTAACGCCCACGTGACGGCCCCGGTCAGAAAGAGGCCAAGCGCAACCGCCCCACCGTGAACCTGATACTGTCCCGGTGGGACCTGATACCAGTACCGGGCCGTCACGGCGAGTGCGATCCACCCACAGAGTGCGCCGGCGGTCAGCCCCCCGATGAACCGGCGTGGGGAGGACGCGGGGCTTTCCGGGTTCGTGAACAGCGAGTACGACCCGGAGGCCAGCGGCGGGAACAGCAGATACGGGAGAATCCCGAGAAAGTTCGAGAGCCACGTCACGACACCCATCAACAGCGGGATCGCAACGAGGACCGAAAGGTGGACGAGATTCCGGGTGTGCTCGACCCAGCGGCGAAACGCGCCGGCTCGATAGCGCATGCGCCGACGCAATCTGCGGTAGGCAGCCCCCGACCGTCCACTCATGTGACTCGGCTATTCGAGCCGTGCATGAAAACTCCCCCGATTCCGTCAGCACCGACTGGGTTACAGTTCCGTCACGGCCGTGAGCGCCATCTCGATCATTCGTTCGACGTTATCGTGTGCTTTCGCCGGCAGTTCGTCGTCCTCGGTTTCGCCCTTCTGGGTCCCCTCGACCAGATTCCCGTCGACGGTGCAGATCGCGCCCGAGCGAAGTCCCTTCCGACGCGCCAGCGAGAAAATCGAGGCCGCTTCCATCTCGACAGCGAGCAAGCCAGCGGCTTCCCAGTCGGTGACGGCCGAGTCGTCCTCCGCGTAAAAGGCATCGTCTGTCACGATCGGCCCGACGTGGACCGGCTCGTCGCGTCGTCTGGCCGCCCCAACCAGCGTCGACACCACCTCGTGGTCCGGGACGGCCGGAATCGTCGCCGACTCGTAGCGTTTCGTGGTCCCTTCGTCCTTGGCCGCGCCGGTTGCGACGATCACGTCGCCGATCTCGATGTCGGACTGGAGTGCGCCGGTCGTCCCCACGCGCAGGAACGTCTCGACGCCGACGGCCGCGAGTTCCTCGATGGCAACTGCCGCCGACGGACTCCCGATCCCGGTCGAACAGATCGCCAGTTCCCGGCCCTCGTAGGTCGCGGTGACGATCCGGTATTCGCGGTTGTGCGTCACCGTTTCGACGTTCTCACAGTGGTCGGCGATGCGATCGACGCGGCCCGGATCACCGGGAAGCAACACGACGTCGGGCAGGTCGCCCTCCTCGACGAGCAAGTGCGGTTGTTTCGCCATGCGTGTGGCTGTGATCGCGGGGACTAAAACAGTTGAGAACTGCCATCACTCCGCGCCGTCGCCCCCGTCACGACGATCGCCCCCGGATTATCCCAGCGTGAACAGCACGAAGTTGTTCACCGCCGGTCCGAGCCCGACAGCCGTGATGACAACGAAAAAGAGGCTGCCGTAGGTCGGTTCCTCCTCAACGTAGTCGGCAAACGTGACGACAACGAACGTCGCGATGAGTACCTTCACGACGAGAAACAGCCATCCGGAGCCGATGTATGCGGCTGTCGGCAGCGAGCCGGCGAAATCCATGATCGCCGCCGGGATCGGCGTTCGCTCAGTCGATCCCAGGATGTCGTAGCCGATCATCGTGATCACACCGTCGAACGTGTGGGCGAAGACGACGGCCGCGCCGGCGATCCCCGTCCGAGCGACCGCCCCAGTCCAACGGAGACTTACCAGGAAGTACGTGACTGCCGTCACCGCAAGCGAGATTACGAACGCGAGGGTCGGCCACATCGGCGAGAACTCGACCGCCGGAGCGATCCCCTGCCAGACCATCGCGCCGAGGAAGACGATCAAGACACCGAGACCAGCCGCCCCGAGATACGTCCCGACGCGACCGAGATTGCCCGTGGCTGTCCCGAGGAGGATCAACAGCAGCCAGACAGTCGCCACCAGGACGTAGGTCGTCACGTACACTGTCGGAGCTGAAAACAGCGGCGCGACCCACGCCGGGTACAGTCCCGGCACCTGATAGAACCCGTGTGCGATCCCCCCGATCGCCATCCACGGAAGCAACGCAACGACGTGTCGTTTCCCCACCGGCGGCTCGAACCCAAACAAAAGCAGTGTCGTCAGCAGCGCCCCCAGCCCGAGTACCACCAGATACGGCAGCCCCGGAGCGACCAGCCCGCTTGGAAGAATTGCCATATGTTGGTTTACTTAGGCATCCATGGAAAACGTTCCGGTCTTGGGAAACCGACGCTTCATTGTCGTGGATCGAGTTCGCCAGTCCGGTGTGGACCCACGACGGAAATGAGGGTAGTGTTCAGATAAGGGGTTGAATTGAGTGAGACTGCTCTGAAAGCCCTCGCCAGTTCCGGTCCCGCGACTCGCTGCGCGCTTCGAGCCTTTCAGGCTCTGCAGTGCTTGCATCGTCGGGGTTCCCGGAACTGACTCGCCCTTTCAGTCCACCAGGATTCGGTTGTGTAGCCGGCAAAAAGTCGCTCTTTGATCGGTGCTTATCTGAACACCGCCGAAATGAGACAGTTGACCTTTATGTCCTCCGGGTTCCTCCCAGACGTATGCTCCCGGAAGACGTTCCCGCACGAATCGAACACACCGTGCTCGGCCCGGAAACGACACCAGCTGCCGTCATCGACGTGCTCGATGACGCGATCGAGTACGGGATGGCTGCCTGCGTCCCGCCGTGTTACGTCGCCCAGGCGGGTACATACGCACCCGAGGTCAGACTCGCGACTGTCGTCGGGTTCCCCCATGGACAGCATGCGTCGTCGGTCAAAGCGGCCGAGGCAGCCCAGGCCGGCGACGACGGTGCCGACGAACTCGACATGGTCTGTAACATCGGGCAGCTCAAAGCCGGCGAAGACGAGCTCGTGAGGACGGACATTGCGGAAGTCGTCGCGGCCACGTCGCTGCCAGTCAAAGTCATCGTCGAAGCACCGCTGTTGACTGACGCCGAACTCGACCGCGTCGGGCAACTGACCGCTGAAGCTGGCGCTGACTTTCTCAAGACATCGACCGGATTCAACGGCGGTGCGACAGTGGCCGATGTCGAGCGGCTGAGTCGGTATCTTCCGGTCAAGGCCAGCGGCGGGATCGGCTCCTGGGAGAAAGCAAAGGCGATGTTCGAGGCCGGGGCTGAACGGATCGGAGCCTCACGCGGCGCGACGATCGTCGACGAATACAGACAATCCGAGTCGTAAACTACGCCACCCTACTCGCGTCGCCCTTCCGACTGGCGTCGGAAGTCCTCGCTCTCTTCTCACGGGCGCGAAGCGCCCGTTCGAACGGTCAAGAGGGACCTCCGGTCCCTCACGACTTGAGGCCGGAGGCTCCGCCTCGAAATTGCTGACACGCGGGGCGAAGCTACTCATTTCTCATCACAGCTGACGGTTCGGATAAATGACGCGAGAAAATCGAGGGCGTCGTCAGTGACGACGCAAGCCGATCATCGCCACGGCGAGCGTGGCGACCACGGCGACGACGACGCCGAACCCGGGACCAGTCGAGGTGGTCGTCTCGGTGGGTTCGTCGGTCGTCTCAGTATCGTCCTCGCTCGATTGGTCGGTCGGTTCATCGGTGGACGACGACTCACTCGTCTCGTCGTCGGTCATCTCATCGTCGGATTGCTGGGCGTCGTCGTTTGCTACCGGCAGCGCCATACTCGTCTCGGCCGAGGAGTCCGGGACCGTGACGGACTGTGTCTCGGTGTCCCATTCTCCCGGCAGGTAGATGTTCGTCTCGTCGGAGATCATCTCGTGTTCCCGGAGCGTGGTTTTGTCGGGACTGTCAGACTCGACGACGTTCTCCAGTCGGACGTACGTCGTTGCACTGTCGCCTTCCGCATCGACGTAGATCTGTTCCATCGAGCCGGCGTCCATTTGTTCGTCCATCAGGCTCGTCAGCGCCGAGAGGTTGCCGAATTCGGCGTGTCCATCCATAGCCACGGCGGTCTCGTTAACCGAGGCGTCGAGGCGCGAGCCAACGAAGTCAGCCGCGTTGAGTCGCGCGAACGGGTTGATGTCAGGCGTCCCTGCGACGGAGGAAGACTGTTCGAAACTCCGTTCGAGGCTCTGGAGGGTCTGTCCGTACATGTCCTCGCGCTGGACGAGGAACGACCCGTTCATGACCACCTGATCGGCCTCCGTGGCTGCGTCGAAGGCGAACCGCTGGGTGCCGACCGCCGGCAGGTCACGGGCATCCCGTTCGGCGACGTACGCCTGCCAGTTGTCGGTCCGCTGTTCCATCGAGGCATCCGCCTGGATGGCTCCGTCAGTCGTCGTCGAAACGGCGATATCCCACGATCCAGTCTGTGAGTAGTTCGCCGATTGCATGGCTGCGAACTGCGCTTCGAGACGATCCGACTGGTTGGCGATCATGCCACTATCGTCGGTGGCCTCCATGACATCCATGTACGCGAGCATGAGCTGGTCGTAGCCGTCGACAGCCACGTCCCAGCTTGCGGATCCGGATCCCTGATTGACGTCAACTGAAACCGAGACTCGGTCGATCGAGACGTCGTCAAGTTCGACGTCGAGGTCGTTCATCGAGTCGCCGAACTGTGGGCTCTCGGACAGGGACTCCGCAAGCCCCTGCTGGAGGAATTGGTGGATCCCCTGGAGTTCGACGGTGTATTCGACATCGAGATGTCCGCCGTCCTCGGTCGACTCGAAGTCATACGCGTCCATCGTGAGATTGCTGGACCCATTGACCATCTGTGCGACCATCGAGAACTGCCCCTCGAGGGACTCGGTGGCCTTCTCGCGAGTGTTCCACTGCTCGGCCGCGAACGAGCTGACGTTGTAGGACTGGCTGGCTTCCAGCACGTGTCCCTTCTCGGTCGCCCGCAGGTCGAACGAATGCTCCTGGGCGTCCATGCCGAGCGCGGCCGACCAATTGGCACTCCCCTGCATCTCGAGGGCCGAACCGCTCGTTGTGGCCGTGCCAGTGGTCGTGAACTCGTCGAACAGCATCGTGAGGGCACTGGAGTCCTCGGGGAGGGCAACGGTCGCTTCGAGGTCCATGTCGCTGCGGGAGTTCTCGGCATTGGTGGTGCTTTCGATGGTCGCATCAAGCGACTGGAGGTTCTCGGGCCGTGGCATCGCGAGCGAGCCCGACGCGTTGACTTGTGACTTGTTGGCGGCCATCGCGAACTCGCCCGTCACGTTTGTCTCGACTGGTTCGTGGTAACTGCCATACACCAGTCCCTCCGTGACGTTCATCCCGAGTTCACCGGTGCCCGCGGCACCCTCACTCTGAGAGACGACGATCACGCTGCCATCGTCAGTGACGTATGCCCCATCCGCAGTGTCTGTCTCGTTCGTTATCGGTACGCCTGGATCCCCATTGTCCGCAGCCGCGACGGCTGTGCCGGCGAGGACACACGCCGCGACCACTATCAGGACGGCAAGGTTTCTCTTCGTCATCGTTGCGCCTAGGTGTACTGTAATCGGCCCAATAATTGTTACGACACGATACCTGTCGAGAAACAACGCGTGAACAAGTACCACAAGATGGGTGTCTGAGACCACCGCTTTCGCCGTGCTTTTGCCTCCCGGACCGTAGTGACACCTACGGATGGCCCGCTATCACATCGAGACGTACGGGTGTACGTCAAACCGCGGCGAGAGCCAGGCGATCGAGCGCCGGCTCCGCCAGGGCGGCCACTACCCCGTCGACAGTCCCGCGCGGGCCGACGTCGCGATCCTCAACACCTGTACCGTCGTCGAGAAGACCGAACGGAACATGCTCCGACGGGCAGCGGAACTCGACGAGGGGACGCCCGGGGATCTCGTCGTCACCGGCTGTATGGCGCTCGCCCAGGGCGAGGCGTTCGACGATGCCGACGTGGACGCCGAGATTCTCCACTGGGACGAGGTCCCCGAGTACGTCCGCAACGGCGAGTGTCCGACGGCGACACCGGATACCGACGCCGTGCTCGACGACGTGACTGGCATCTTGCCGATCGCCAGGGGCTGTCTCTCGGATTGTTCGTATTGCATCACCAAGCAGGCCACCGGCACGATCGACTCCCCGCCGGTGGCGACGAACGTCCAGAAGGCCCGTGAACTCCTCGCGGCCGGCGCGCGCGAGATCCGGATCACGGGCCAGGACACCGGCGTCTACGGCCTCGAAAACGGCGAGCGAAAGCTCCCGGAGCTCCTCACCCGCATCTGTGAGCTCCCGGGCGAGTTCCGCGTCCGAGTCGGCATGGCGAACCCGAAAGGCGTCTACGGCATGCACGAGGAACTCGCCGATGTCTTCGCAGCCCACGACGAACTCTACAACTTCCTGCACGCGCCGGTCCAGTCGGGCAGCGACGATGTCCTCACTGACATGCGCCGCCGTCACCGGACGCCGGAGTTCGAGGAGATCGTCGCGGCCTTCGACGACCGCCTTGACTACTGGACGCTCGCGACAGACTTCATCGTCGGCTTCCCGACCGAAACCGACGCGGACTTCCAGCAGTCGCTGGAGCTCCTTCAGGAAGTCGAACCCGAGAAGGTCAACGTGACGCGTTTCTCGAAGCGTCCAGGGACGGACGCCGCCGAGCTGGACGGCCTCGGCGGGACGATCAAGAAAGAGCGGTCCTCGGCGATGACCGATCTGAAGATGGACGTCGTCGGCGCGGCCCACGATGCGATGGTCGGCGAGGAGCACACGGTGTTGCTGACCCAGGACGGCACTGAGGACTCGCTGGTTGGCTACGACGAGGCCCACCGTCAGGTCGCCATCCCTGAGGCAGAATCGATGGGGCTGGAGTTGGGGGACTTCGTCGACGTCGAGATCACCGGCCACAACACCGTCTATGCGCTCGGCGAGCCGATCCGCGCCGTCGCGAAGACGGCCTGATCAGGCTGCCTCGCTGGCCCCGTCACGGACGGCGACCGACGCGTATCCGACTACTTCGTCTCGCGAACCGGCGGTGTCGCCGCTGGTGGCGTGTGCGAGGACGTCGACCTGACTGTCCGCACCACTCGCCCACAGCATCGCGGCGATCGCCCCGTAGCCACAGACCGACAGTCCCTCGCGTTCGACGGTCTCGATCAGCCCCGCCGGATCGGTCGCGTCGATCCGATCCAGCGCCAGTTCGTCGCGGTCGATCGCCACCTCGTGTGGCTCGTAGTGGGTGAAGTCACTCGAAGCGATAACGACCGCCCCCTCGCCGGCATGTGTTTCGAGGACGTCACCGAGTGCTTGGGCCACGTCGGCGTCCTGTCGTCGGAGGGAGATCGGGAGCACCGCCAAATCGTCGTAGAGGTGTTGCAGGAAGGGGAGTTGGACTTCAGCGGCGTGCTCGCTCGCGTGGGCACGGTCATCAACACTTGCGTCGGTCTCGGCGACAATTCGATCGCGGAGGCCGTCGTCGATCGGAACTGAGCCAAGCGGCGTTCGCCACTCGTCGTCGCCGGGAACGGCAACGGCCGCGCCGACGCCCGTGTGGTTCGGCCCGACGATGACGACCGTCTCGGGCGTTCCGGACTCGGCGAGTGCCGCGTAACTGTGGGCGGCGACGGGACCGGAGAACGGCAGGCCGGCGTGTGGCGCGACGACTCCGGCGATGTCGGGCGAGCCCGCCGCCGGCGTCGGTACCGATCCGGGACCGATCTCGTGGGCGAATGCTGCTTCGACCTGCTTGCGGAGCGACGGCTCGTCGCCGGCGTAGAACCGTCCGGCGACCGCGGGTTGGCGGGTGCTAGCCATCTCGCTTACCTCCGAGCGGTCCGTCGAGACAATGCGTCGCTGTAATGGTGGTGTACGGGCGAGCCATACGAGACAGTACGACCGCCAGTAGTTCAACGTTGAGGGGGATCCCCCCGATCTCGCGACAGATTGGGACAGCGTTCAGGGGCTGGTTTCGTTCGCGGCGCGCTCGTCGTCGGGCGCGACGATCTGGGTGTCCTGGCCGCGTTCGACCGGGATACGATCGACGATGTCGCCGTTCTCGTCGGTGATGAGGACGTAATAGAGGATGTTCTCGTCGTCCGGTGCCGGTTCGACATCGGTCCCGTTCTCGCCGGGTGTGAGGTCGCTATCGTCGATGTCGCCACGGAGGAACTCCCGGATCGCCGCGTCATCATTGAGTTCGATCGCATTGTTGGCATCGGCGTTGACGAAGACGCTACGGGTCACATCTGTGAAGTCGACCGGCGCGACCTTGATGTGCCACCAGAGGTCGCCGTCGACAGTCACCGGTACTGGCTCAGTGACCACGAAGTTATCTCCCCAACCAGTCTGGGAATCTGCGTTCCGGGCCATTCCCATCGCTTTTTCTGGCCCCGTCAGCGTCTCCTCGTCGGTGCCGAAGTAGGTGTACTCCCCGGTGTCGGCGTCGGCGAACCACACCTCATCGAGGCCGCGGGTGTCCTCGCCGTA
The DNA here is from genome assembly GCF_029229925.1 of Halorhabdus sp. BNX81. Lineage (NCBI taxonomy): Archaea > Methanobacteriati > Methanobacteriota > Halobacteria > Halobacteriales > Haloarculaceae > Halorhabdus > Halorhabdus sp. BNX81. The sequence goes on from NZ_CP107254.1 coordinate 1,573,169, forward strand.
GGGTTCCATGGCCGTGACGTAGGACATCTGCTCGCCCTCGAGATCGATCACGAACGGCTGTTCGTTGTCGGCACCCTCCGGCAGAGCAGCGACCTCAATTTGTCCCTCGTGTGCGCCGATGACCGGCATCTGGTTGATGATTCCCTCGCGGTACCCCAGCGAACCCGTCTCCGAGCGCGTCAACGTCATCGGATAGAGGCGCTGGCCATCGAGAATCTCGTTCGCCTGTGCCTCCTCGGGTGTGAGATGTTCGATGGTCCCGTCGGGATGGACCAGGGCCCCGCCGTTCCATTTCGGCGTCGTGTGCGGGAACGGAAGGAGGTGCCACTCGTGGCCCGTCTTCGGATAGTAGAGGTACGGCGTGCCGTCGTGGCTGAACTCGACGGCATCGTCGTTGTACTTCGAGAAGAACCCGCCGAGTTTGACGTTCCACCGTGCCGAACGGTGCAGCCACATCCCCTCGCCGTACGTGAAGTCTTCTTCGTAGACGTTGATCTGTTGGGCGTCCATCGACGTCATGTTGGCGACGAGGACGCCGCGTTGGTTGTCCAGTAGCTTGTTCCGGGCGCCGTCCGGTTCGATGGGATAGGACCACGCCAGCGAGCCGTCTTCCTGTCTGGCGATGTCGCTCGTCCCGAGGCGGTGCGTTCGGTAGGACACCGACCCGCGGGTCGTCACGTCCGAGACTTCACGCGGAATAACACGCGGGTTGTTCGCATTGGCCTGTGGGAACTCCTGAACCTCGGTCGCGTCGGCCATCGTCTGCTGGGCCAGGGTCCGCTGTTCGAGCGCGCCCGCCGGCACGCTTGCGAGGATCGAGAGGACGAACAGCACGCTGAGGACAGCCCCCAAAATCCGAAGTTTTCGCATCGCCGATCCACCACCCACCACGATCCCGTCGACTGACGTCTGGTCGTCCTCGAACAGCATCGAGACAAGGTTCGATTCTCGTTTCTCACGTTCGAGTCGCCAGGGCGGGTAAAACCACAGTATCAGCGCCGTGACGGTGCCACCGCCAATCAGGACCAGTCCGGAGGGGGAAAACAGCGCGGCGTAGACCACACCGTGGACCAACGGCCGAACCAGGAATACGATTCCCACGACGATCGCGAGTATCACGATTCGCTTTCCCAGGAAGTACGGCAGCGGGGACCCCGACGACGGGGCATCCACGTCGGACCCATCGTCGTCACCGGAGATGTCGATGTCAGCCATGTATGGGGGATCGGCCGGTTCGATTAAATACTATGGGTTGTCCGGATCGTCGAGTCCTTCCTTACCGCGATTTCGATTCCTCCCGTCGAAGGCGCGGCGGTTCGGTCTCATCTGAGAGAAAGATGCTGTCGGCGTCGGGGTCGAAGTACACTTCGAGCGCGCGAAGTGCGCCGGCGTACGCCGAAATCATGATGAAGGCGAACACGAACACGGCAGGCAGGACAAGTTGGAGGACCATACCATCAATAGGGACCCTCGTTCCCGAAAACCTTGATATTTCGGCCGCGGCCGAACGCCGTCATCTCACGCCCCAAAACGATTACTCGTGACCGGAAACCGGAACTGGCTCGTACGGTTCTTCCAGATAGGCCTGATCGGATTCGCTGAGGTCGATCTCCAGGGCTTCGACGGCGTCTTCGAGGTGCTCGACGCTCGTCGTGCCGACGATCGGCGCGTCGACGGCGTCCTGATGGAGGAGCCACGCCAGCGCGATCTGGGCCATCGTCACGCCGTAGTCGGCAGCGAGTTCGGCGACGCGCTCGTTGATCTCCCGGCCGCCGCCATCGAAGTAGGGGTGTTCGCGGGCGTAGTCGTCGGTTTCGCCCCGGGTCGTCGCGTCGAATTCCTCGTGTGGCCTGGTGAGATAGCCACGCGCCAGCGGACTCCAGGGAATGACGCCGGTCCCCTCGCGGTCACAGAGGGGCAGCATCTCCCGTTCCTCCTCGCGGTACAGCAGGTTGTAGTGGTTCTGCATCGTCTGAAATCGTTCCAGTCCCTCGCGCTCGCTGGTCGCCAGGGCGTCGGCGAACTGGTGGGCCCACATCGACGAGGTGCCGACGTGACGGGCCTGCCCGCGGCGGACGGCATCGTCGAGTGCCGATAGCGTCTCCTCGATCGGCGTGTCGTAGTCCCAGCGGTGGGTCTGGTAGAGGTCGACCGTCTCCATGCCCAGGCGATCCAGCGAGTTCGACAGTTCCTGTTCGATGGCCTTCCGGGAGAGGCCGCCCGAATTCGGGTTCTCGTCGTCCATCTGGAAAAAGCCCTTCGTGGCGACGACCTGCTCGTCGCGGTCGTAGTCGGCCAGCACGTTCCCGAGGACACGCTCGGACTCGCCCAGCGAGTACATGTTGGCCGTGTCGAAGAAGTTGATCCCCAGGTCGATCGCGCGCTCGATGATTTCGCGACTCTCCTCCTCGTCGAGGACCCACTCGCGCCAGTCGCTGCTCCCGAAGCTCATGCAGCCCAGACAGATCCGGCTGACCTCCATGCCAGTGGAGCCGAGGGTCGTGTACTCCATGGACGGGGCAGGTCCGGCGAAGAGAAAAGGGTTCGCCCACGGGACCCATATATTTGACCGAGGCCAAATTATTTGAACAAGCGGCGGCAACCACGCACAGAGATGGACGAATCGGAACAACGAACGTGGACGGACACGCTCAGCGGTCGGGAACGGGTTCGCCGAGCCATCGAGGCGCTGGAGGGGGCGACACCGGTGGGCGAAATCGCCGACAGGGCGGACGTCTCCCGGGCGACGGCCGACGACGAACTCGAACAGCTGGCGAGCGACGACTGGGTCAGTGAAACGACAGTCGAGGGAACCAAAGCGTACGATCTGAACCCCGTTCGCCTGCTTTTCGACGAGGTGACGGATCTCATCGAGGAGCATTCACGGAAGGAGCTCGAATCACAACTCGCCGAGTTGACCGAGGAGCGAGACCAGTTGGCGGCGGAGTACAATGCCGACTCGCTTTCGGAATTCCGGAATCAATTGGCCGAAGCGGAGTTGAATGCGTCCGAGATCCGCGAGCGGCGCAACGTGATCGAGACGTGGGAAGCGATCAACACTGAGCGTCGGCTCGTCAGGCACGCCCTCCAGCTGTACGACGACGTAACCGAACTGTCCTCGCCACGGACTGACGTTCCCTCGACCTTCGCATAATGGTCGTCTTTCTCGCAAACCGAGGGAACCTCCAGAGCAAGCGCCTCCACGACCGCATCCGCAATCGGCTCGACGGCGAACTCACGGACGTGCGACGGCGACGGGCCGAACCGCGAGATGCTGGCCAGTACCGCGTGGTCGGTGAGGTGGATCCCCGACAGTTCCTCGAGAATCCGGACTATCCGGCAACGACGGCACGGATCGAAGTCGGATTTCGCCTTCGGACGGGCGACTCGTCCGAGCACTACTGGTTCAACTGGATCGAACCGGACCGGGACGTACTGGTCGGGTGGCATCAGGACGACACGCACGACAATCTCGGTCCGGTTCACGTTCAGGTGAATGACGGATCGAGGACTGTCGAGCACAGACCGACCCGGTTCATCGACGCGCATCCACTCGACGTTCTCGAACGTCGGTTCGACGCGTTGTCCGATCTCGTCAATGCTGTCGAGTGGGATGATGGACGGCCAGTCGGTTTAGACACCGCCGTCGAGTCGCTGTGACTCTTGAAGAAGTGGTGAGCGTCCACGGATAGCGCGAAACGGTCCCTGAAACAGCTCTATTCGGCCAAGCCACGCGGGAAGTTCCCGATTGTCGCCTCGCGGAAGCCATCCTCGTCGAAGTCAGCGTCGAGCCACTCGCTCAGCTGTTCGGCGTCGGCCATTGCGTTCTTCAGGCACGTCGAGGCCCCGGGCGAGGGCGTGATGTTGAAGATGACGTCGTTTCCGGTGATCTTGGCCTCGCCCATGTCCAGGGACTTCGTCTCCGTATTGACGATCTGCGGGCGGACGCCGCCGTAGCCCTTCGCGCGTTCGATGTCACTCGCTTCGACGGTCGGCACGACCTTCTGGACGTGCGGAAGGAAGGCCCGTTTGCCGACCGCGGGCAGGTCATAGAGCAGGTTCTCGAGGACGTACGGCAACAGCGTCCGATCGGCGAGGATGTTCGCGTAGCTGAGGAACGAGTCCGGCGAGAGTTCGAAGACGTCGAAGAAGTCGGCGACCGTCGAGAGCCGCCCGCGTTCCAGGGCGGGCACGACCTTCGCCGTCGGGCCGAACCGGGTCAGTCCCTGGTCGTGGACCTCGGCGTCGCCGTGGACCGCCGCGAAGGGGAGTTTCGCCATCTGGAGGGTGTAGACCTTGCCGTTCAGCAGGCCCTCCTCGGCGACGAAGAAACTGCCCGCGACCGGGAGCAAGGACATGTGCTCGCCGTAGCCCATCTCCTTGGCGATCTGGAGGCTGTGGGAGCCGGCGGCGACGACCGCCGCGTCGCTCTGGTACCACCCGCGCTCGGTCTCGACCAGGAACTCGTCGTCGGTTTCGTTGACCGACTCGACTTCCGTGCCCGTGAAGACGTCGACGCCCTCGTCGCCTTCGACTTCACGGACGAAGTCGATCGCGAGTTCGCCGTAGTCGACCGTGTAGCCGTCGGGCGTCTGGAGGGCGAGCATCTCGGTGTCCGGCTCACGCCCCTCGACGACCTTCGGTTCGATTGCTTCGATCTCCTCACGGTCGATCGCGTCGAGTTTCGGGAAGAGATCGCCAAAGCCCTTCTCGTGATAGCGGGCGTCGAGACGGTCGACTTCCTCGTCGCCGACCGCCAGTGCCATCTTGGAGCGCTTTGCGTGCATCTCGCGGTCGGCGTCGTTGGCTTCGAGGTAGCCGGCGACCATTTCGGCACCCTCCTTTACTTCCTGGGCTTTCTCCAGGGAGTAATTCGTCTCGATGTCCCCAAAGTGCAGCGTCTGGGAGTTGTTCGTGTGGTGGGAGTTGATCGCCGCGATATCAGGCTCCTTCTCGAACAGTGCGACCGACTCGATGTCGGTGAATTTCGAGACCGTATACAGCAACGACGCCCCGCTGATGCCCCCGCCGACGATGACCAGGTCGTATTCGCCTTGCATGGTAGAAGTGTCCACAAAGATGGGTGTCGGACACTTATGTCATCGGGCCGGGGAAGCCACTGCCTCGATAGCCATAGCCCACACTGCCAGCCAGGACCACGACGACAGACACTTCACGGTCATTTCCCTACCACCGGTCATGCCAGAATATCCGGTCATCGTCCGCGAGATCGGCGGCCAGAATCGACTGGGAGTCGAGGAAGCCGACGATCTGGAGGCGGATGTTCGGGAAATCGTCACCGAGGGATACGAACAGATCAACGTCGAGCGGCGGGACGACGGCGAGGTAGTTGGAACAGTGGTGGCGAGTGACGATCGCCAGCGGATCGAAGACGTCCACTGGGACGCCTAATCGAGCCGATTCGCCGGCTTCTCAGCGAATCAGGGTCCGGTTGGGGCGATCCACTTATCGGCCTGACAGCCGTTCACTGCACAATGAGTACCGAAACCGGCGATCGCGATGCGATGGGCGACCAGTCAGGACGGACTGTCGTCGTCACGGGAGCCAACAGCGGAATCGGCTTCGAAGTGACGAAAGCCTTCGCCGAGAGGGGTGCTGACGTGGTCATGGCGTGTCGAAGTCTCGATCGCGGGAATGCGGCCCGGCAGGAGATACGGAACGAAGCCGAGGTCGACGACGCAGCACTCGCGGTCATGGAACTCGATCTGGCCGACCTCGATTCGGTGCGATCGTTCGCGGAGGGCGTCCGATCGACGTATTCGGATCTCCACGTCCTGTGTAACAACGCCGGCGTGATGGCGATTCCGCGGAGTGAGACCGCAGACGGCTTCGAGACCCAATTCGGCGTCAATCACCTCGGTCACTTCGCGCTCACGGGTCTCCTTCTCGACCGGCTTCGGGACACCGAAAGTGAGACGCGGATCGTTACCCAGAGCAGCGGCCTTCACGAGCGAGGGGAGATCGATTTCGATGACCTCCACGGCAAGAACTCCTACGACCGGTTCGACGCCTACGCCCAGTCGAAACTCGCGAACGTGCTGTTCGCCTACGAACTCGATAGACGGCTTCAGGCGGCCGACGCGGACGTCACGAGCGTCGCCTGCCACCCCGGTTTCGCCGCGACGAACCTCCAGCGACGGGGGCCCGAACAGTCGGGTTCACGGCTTCGACTATGGATGATGAAAATTGCCAACGCCGTCTTCGCCCAGTCCGCCGCCACGGGCGCACTCCCGATGCTCATGGCCGGGACCGATCCTGCCGTCGACGGCGGAGAATACGTCGGGCCGGGCGGCTTGCTGAACATGCGCGGTACCCCGGAGATGCAACGATCCAGTGACCGGTCCTACGATGAGGAACTCGCCAGGGAACTCTGGGACGTCTCGGTCGATCTCACTGGGGTGGGCTATGACCTGCCGGATCCCCGCCAAACGGATGCTGCTGGCGCGGACTGATCGCAACGGGAGTGTCTCACCCAGCGGCTTTCAGACGGTGTCTCCCACCTGCCCGACCCACGGACACAGCGGGTCGCTCGCGAGCGGATTTCCGGTAACGGCGTGGGCGCGGGATCGCGAACCGCCACAGAGATCCAGATACTCACACTCCCCACAGGAACCGACGAACTGGTCAGTATCGCGGAGTCGCTCGAACAGATCGGCGTTGCGGTAGATGTCCACGAGGCTCCGGTCCGTGACGTTCCCACCGCTCTGCGGGAGAAAGCCTGACGGGTAGACCTCGCCCTCGTAGCTGACGAACACGAAGCCCTTCCCAGCCCGCGTCGAACCGACGCGGACGCCATCGCCGGACTCCCGACGTTCGAGTTCGTCGGCAACCCGCCGGTAGTGTGGCGCTTCGACCGTGATTACCCGATATGGAGCCGCCTGGCCACGGCGATAGAGCCACTCCATCACCTCGACGGTCCGCTCGGGATCGAGCTGGGCGAGTTCCTCGCCGCGGCCGATGGGGACGAGGAAGAACACTTCCCACATCGCGGCGTCAAACGCTTCGACCATGTCGGCGATCGCGGGCAGATCCTCGACGGTGTTCGCGGTGACGGTCGTGTTGATCTGGATCTCCATCCCTGCCTCGCGAGCCTGGCGGGCGGCCTGCTCGACGCGGGCAAACGAGCTGTCCTCGCCGCGGAACTCGTCGTGGGCGTCGGCGGTGGCCCCATCCAGTGAGAGCGCGATCCGCTCGACGCCGGCGTCGGCGAGTTTGCCGATCACGCTCTCTGTCAGGTTTGCCGTCGGCGCGGGCGTCACAGCCGTCGTGATGTCACGGTCGGCTGCGTGATCGAGCAGTTCGAAGAGGTCCGGCCGCTCCAGGGGATCGCCGCCGGAGAACACGAGAATCGGCTGTGGGCTGGCGAAGTCAGCGATCGAGTCGATGAAGTCTTTCCCGTCCGCCGTCGAGAGCTCCGCCGGGTCGCGTTCCGGTTGTGCTTCCGCCCGGCAGTGATCACATTCGAGTTCGCAGGCCTGGGTCACCTCCCAGGTGACGATCAGCGGGCGCTCGTCGTAGTTCCGGGTCCCGGGATGACCGCCAGGGTGGCCCGGATTCGACGCTCCGGGAGGGCCGCCGTGACCCCGGCTCGATGCCGACGGCGGGTCGTCACCATGTGGATGCTCCTCGGTCATTCGTCTCGGTGGATTGTCGTCCCAGATCGTCAAAAGCCCATGGTCGATTCCCACCGGTCAGGACCGCTCCAGGATCAATATCGTTCGGTATCGATCCGCGTCACATAGCGGCGCATCGCGGCGTACCCGACGACGGCACTCAACGTTACACCAGCGACGGTCGCGATCGTCACCGTCGTCGCGCTGCCGACAGCGAGTTTCGCCGCGACAGTAGCCAGGTGCTCGGGCAACAAGGCGAGCGCGCCGAAGGCACCCAACACTAGCACCGAGTACAGTAGCTGTGCCTGCTGGCGTTTCCCGGTCAGCAGCCCCAGGACGATCCCGAAGACGACGACCAGGACTGCGGTGGCTGCCACCAGAAGTACCAGTGCCGGGACGTTCCGGATCGCGATGCCGTTGGCACCGAGCAACACGATCCAGAGGATCGCCTGAAGTGGTGCCAGGATCGCCATCCCCAGTGCTTTCCCGTCGACGATATCCACGAGAGAGACCGGCGCGACGCGCAGGAGTTCGAGCGTCCCGCGTTCGATCTCCTCGGTGATCGCGTCGACGGCGATCGACCCGCTGATGAACGGAGGCAAGAACAGCAGGAGCGGCACGAGCACGGTGTAGGTGAACCCGAAGTACGGACTCGAACTCGTCTCTGCCGGAAGCGTGACGGGCGGCGCATCGAGGAAGTCACTTCGGTCGATCCGCTCGGTCCGTTCGAGCTCTTCGAGGACCGACCGAAGCTGGACGACGACCAGCGTCGACTCGATGCTCCCCTCGGGGACAGTTGCCGTCACCCGTATCTCTCCCCCAACCGTTTCGGCGTGTACTAGCCCCCGGACGGTCCGAGCCTGGAACCCTGCCATCGCCTCGGCCCGGTCGGCGTACGGCGTGACCTCGACCCCGTCGACGGCCGCCGCGGCGTCTTCGAGTTCGGCCGTCGCGTCACCTGAAACGCCGATATCGATCCCGCTTGCCTCGACGGACCCGGGATCGTACAACGAGGTCAGGCCCACGACGAGGAACGACGAGAACGCGGCGATGAACAACTGGATGACCAGCGCGAGGATGATCGTCTTCTCCCGGGAGAGCGAGGCCACGTCCCGCTTTGCGATGGTCAATCGGCTATCGCCGAGGAACGAGTCGCTCGATCCGGATTCTTGGTCAGGCAAGGAACGTCACCACCGTGAGGTTGTAGGCCAGGTGAATGACGATCGCGGCCAGGAGTCCGACAGCGTATCCACGTCGGCTCCGGGCCGCCCCGATGGCCGAGGTCGTCGCCGTAACCGCGTGCAGCGCGAGCGGCGCGAGCAGGAGTCCAACGGCCAACAGCGGTGAGACGCCGTACTCCGCACCGCCGGTGACGAACGCGGCCTGCTGGACGGCCGGCAGATCGGTCCCGAGCAACTGGACGATGAGGCCGAGTTTCTCCGCGAGGAAAAAGCCGAGTCCAGATAGCGACCCGACGACGACCGCGTTCGCGATCGTCCGTTCATACTTCCGGTGGACGAACCCGGCGTAGAGGTGGAGACTCTTGGCGATCTCCTCGATGACGGCGACGGCGACCAGCACGAAGACCACCGCAAGTTCAGGTGCGCCGAGCCAGATCGGATAGGCCATCGCGACCGCGACCAATTCGATCACGAGGACGAACGGCAACAGGATAATCGAGAGTTTCGCCGCGCTCGTCCGGCGCTTGATCCGACCGGACAGTGAATCAAGCACTTTCAGCGGGACCGGCCGCTGGGTGAACATGTCCTCCTCGCGGTACAGCCCCGCGCCGAGGCCGAACAGCACGGCCGCCGTCAAAAGCGGCGGGAGCGTCGAGAAGACGAACTCCATGAGTCCGACCGCCTGACCCTGGATATCCCGGACGACGATCGTCAGCGGCGAGATGAGTGCGATCGGCGTCACGTCGGTGAAAATGGCTGGCACGAACGCGTAACTGGTCAGGCCGACGGTGATCGTGACCGTCAGGAAGGTAAGCTCCTTGAACGACCGGGCGAACATCCCCGCGAGAAACGTCGCCCCGAGGAAGAGGAGCACCAGCGGTATCACCGCCAGAACGGAGATGACCCCGTTTGCCCCGTCGGTCGCAAAGACGACGAGCCCGGCAGTGATGAGTACCTCGAAGGCCATCGCCCCGAGGAAATACGGCAGCGTCTTCCCGGCGATGATATCCCCGCGAGTGACCGGTGAGACCAGCATGAGTTCACCGCGGCGTTTGAGTCGTTCACTGAGAATCGAACTCCCGTAGGCCTGAATGATGAAATTCAGCGGGAGGACGAAGACGAACGCCAGCACGAGCGAGCCAAACGGGAAGGGGGGCGCGATGTCCGACGGCGACCCGGTCGTGCTCCCGCCACCGAGGCTGCCAGCCAACCCCCCGAGGCCGCCGGCCAATCCACCCCCACCACTGCCCGTAGTGTCACCGTCAGTTCCACCGGCACCACCGCCGGTATCGCCATCGCCGGCTCCAGGGGCGTCTCCGGATGCATTGCTGTTGCCACCGGTGTCGTCTCCGCCGGACGCTCCTCCGTCGCTGGCTCCGTCGTCAGTGCCTGTAGAATCAAGCGGTCGCCGCTCGACGGAGGTCAGCGTCACTGAGACTGGGTAGGCTGCAGTCTGGTTATCGTCCTGGTCCATCAGCCAGTCGTTGTACGCCTGAACCGAACTCCGCAGTTCCGTCAGTGCAGCGCTCCCCTTCGGCGAGTCGGTGGGTGTGACCACGGTTCCGTCGATCAGTAGGTCGACTCGGCCACTCGAAATGCCGTCCCGAGTCGGCGGCTTGACGGCGAACGTCGGGTCTCGCTCAACCACGTCGTGGTAGGGGCTGGACTCGTCGACGCCGACGCGGTACAGTCCGGCGTCGAGTGCGACGCCCTGGCTGGCAATGAGTGGCGCAAGCGCGCCGAGGACGACGAGCGCACCGATCGTGACAGCCGCCGTCCGGCGGTCGATCCCGCCGGCGTTCTTCGTGACTTCCCACCAGCCGATCCGGAGGACCTTTCTGAGACGCACGTTCACTCCCCCGGTTCGACGGCACCCGTGCCCGTCGTCCCGGTCGCGGCCGCACGGGCGGGTTCGTCGGCGACGTTCAGGAACACCTCTTCGAGACTCGCCTCCTCGGTCCGGATATCGACTACCTCGCCATCACGGTCGGCGGCCGCGGATCGGGTTTCCTCGACCTCGTCCATCGTGGCGACGCTGCGAACGTACCGTCCGTTCTTTGCTTCACTGCCGGGCAGTTCGACGGTCGTGTAGACGTGATAGGTCGTTTTGCCGTGCTCCTCCCGGAGGGTTTCGAGTGGTCCCCGGGCGACGATCGAGCCCTCGTTCATGATCGCGACCCGATCACAGATGCTCTCGACGTGAAAGAGATTGTGGGCGCTGAAGACGATCGTCTTGCCCGCCTCGGCGAGTTCGGTCGTGAACTCGATGATGAAGTTCGTCGTCAGCGGATCAAGACCGCTCGCGGGTTCGTCGTAGATCAACACGTCGGGATCGTTGATCAGCGACCGGGCGATCGCGACCTTCCGTTTCATGCCCTTGGACATGTCTCCCAGCGGCCGATCGCGGTGCTGGAGATCCAGTCTGTCGAGCGTGTCGTGGATACGCGTGATCGCCTGGTTCTCGGGAACGTCGTAGAGGTCAGCGAAAAAGGAAAGGTACGAAATCGGCGTCATCTCCTCGTACAGCGGCGACTCCTCGGGGAGAAAGCCCAATCGCCGTCGCATCGCCGAATCGTCGGCCGCGAGGCCGGCGATCCTGACGTCGCCCGCAGTCGGTTCGATCAGGCCGGCGAGCATCTTCAGCGTCGTCGTCTTGCCCGCGCCGTTGGGCCCGATGATGCCGAACACCTCGCCGCGGTCGACCGAAAAGGTACTCCCCTCGACGGCCGCGAAGCCGCCGTACTCCTTGCGGAGATCGTCTACCTCGATCATTGACCGTTCTTGCGGTCGGACGAACCTATATGTTGGCTCCAGTCATCAGATTCGATATTGGGACAGGCCCGACGGCCGAACGCGGGCCGTCACCGAGCGAGGATCGGCCCGCGAGTGACCTCAGAACATTGGAAAGGAAACTACCAGTAACATTCTCTGGAACCGACAGCGTGGAGTACTATTCGACGATCTTCAGCCTTTGAGGCCATGGTAAACCCAGATATACGGGAGAGGTGTGTATGATAACGTCATGACAAAATATGACTTCGATGGCCGCGTCGCGGCCGTCACGGGCGGAGCTTCCGGAATCGGCCGAGAGACAGCGATTCAGTTCGCCGAAAACGGAGCCGCGGTCGTGATCGGGGATGTCGACGACGAGAAAGGTGGGGCCGTCGTTGCCGACATCGAGGACGCCGGCGGCGAGGCCGTCTACGTTCGGACGGACGTGACGGAGATGGACGAGGTCGAGGCGATGGTCGAGACCGCTGTCGAGGAGTTCGGCCGGATCGACTACGCGGTCAACAACGCGGGTATCGGCGGTGACCAGGTACCGGCGGGCGATGTCGAGGAAGACGGCTGGGAGCAAGTCGTCGACATCAACCTCAACGGCGTCTGGCGCTCGCTGAAAGCCGAACTTGCGGAGATGACCGACCAGGACGACGGCGGCGTCGTGATCAACATGGCGTCGGTCCTCGGGAAAGTCGGCTTCGAGAACTCCGCGGCGTACGTCTCGGCCAAACACGGGGTGCTCGGGCTTACAAAAACTGCAGCCTGGGAGTACGCCGAGGACGGCATCCGTGTCAACGCGGTCTGTCCCGGGTTCATCGAGACCCAGATGCTGGACGACGCCGGCATCACCACCAACGATGACGTCCGCGAGTGGATCGCCGGGATGCACTCTGAAGGGCGTCTCGGACAGCCCGATGAGATCGCTGACGCGGTCATGTGGCTGTGTTCCGACGGGGCTTCGTTCACCAACGGCGAGGCACTCACCGTCGACAGCGGCTTCACCGCTCGATAACAGTAACTTGATTCGGCGGGGCAGTTTTTATCGGTGTGACGCGCTAACGTGACACGATGTCAGTCCAGTTTGATTTCAGCGATTACGTGGTACTGGTGACCGGTGCTGGCGGCGCGCTCGGGAGTGCCACAGTCGAAGCGTTTCTCGATGCGGGCGCGACAGTGTGTGCCGCCGACGTGATCGGCCCGGACGACGAGGGATACCCCCTCGATCCCGACCAGGATCGACTCCGGACATACCAGGCCGATTTCACCGACGAAGCGGCCGTACAGGCCGCCGTCGAGGACATCGTCGCCGAACACGGTCGGTTGGATACCCTCGTCACCGTGGCGGGCACCTGGCAGGGCGGCGATCCCGTCGAGGAGACGAGTACTGAGACGTTCGATCTTCTCGCTGATGTGAACGTCCGGACGGCGTTTCTCGCTGCCAAGCACGTCCTTCCCCACCTTCAGACGACCGGCGGGTCGATCGTGACGGTCTCCTCGACGTCGTCGCTTCAGGGTGGTTCCGGGGACGGGCTCTACCGTGCCTCGAAGGCCGCCGTTCGATTGCTAACTGAATCCATCGCTGCCGAGAACGAAGGGACGGTCAGGGCGAATACCGTCATGCCCGACGTGATCGACACGCCGGCTAACCGGGAGATGATGCCCGACGCCGACCACGACGCGTGGGTCGACCCCGCGGATATCGCCGACGTGATTCGGTTCCTGTGTAGCGAGGCGGCGTCGCCGATCACGGGCGGCGCGATTCCGCTCGATCACTCGGGGTGATTCCCGCCACGACTGTCAGCTGTCGTGCGTTCCGAACGGCTGTGCATTCCATCCACGTATACGCTCCGAAAAATAGACGCCTGTCCGAACGGACCCGGCAAATATCGACGACTTAATTGGGACGGGTACGGAAGGGACGTGGCGTATGAGTGTCGACGAAACAGAGGGAGGATCGTGGTCGACCCGGATCGGGTTCATCCTCGCGGCAGTGGGATCGGCAATCGGACTCGGGAACATCTGGCGGTTCCCGTACCAAGTCCACGCCAACGGCGGCGGCGCCTTCTTGATCCCGTATTTCGCCGCGTTGCTCCTGGCGGGCATACCGGTGCTCCTTGTGGAGATCTGGCTCGGCAGTGAGACGGGACTGACGACGCCGCTCGCGATCCGCGAGAAGTTCAAAGAGAGCGAGTTCCTCGGGTGGTGGGCCGTCCTGAACGGCTTCATCGTCAACGCCTACTACGTCGTCATCCTGGGGTGGTCGGCGGCGTTCATCGTGTTCTCGATCACGCATGGCTTTGATCTCGCCACCGGGGATTTCTTCACCAACTTCAAGTCCTTCCTCACGTCGTGGTATCCGGTCGCCGGCGTGATCGCGATCTGGGCGGTGAATTACGTGATCCTGCAGTTGGGCATCGAGGACGGCCTCGAACGGGCGAACAAACTGTTCGTCCCGTTCATCTGGGTGCTCGTCATCCTGCTCGCGGTTCGGGGGATGCTGCTGCCCAGCGGCCTCGAAGGTCTGGAGTTCTATCTGACGCCTGACTTCGGGGCGTTGACTGATCCGGGTATCTGGATCAGTGCGTTCGGACAGATCTACTTCACACTCAGCGTCGCATTGGGGATCATGATCACCTATTCGTCCTACCAACCGGAGGGCCAGGACATCACCAACAACGCCTTCATCATCGCCTTCGCGAACTCCGGCTTTGCATTCCTGGCTGGCTTTGCGATCTTCCCGTATCTGCTCGCGGCGGACGCTGGGGCGACCGACAGCATCGGTCTCGCCTTCGTCGTGCTCCCGCAAGCGTTCCAGACGATTCCGTTTACACCGATCGTCGGCGCGATATTCTTCCTCTTGCTGACGCTTGCGGGACTCTCCTCGTCGCTCTCACTCGCGGAGGCCCAGGTCGGCCCGCTCCGGCAAAAACTCGGATTCGGCCGCGCGACAACTGTCAACGCCGTGTCCCTGGCTGGCGTCGCCCTGAGTCTCGTGATCGCCCTCGAAGGACCGCTCGGGTTGCTCGGCAGTGGGGAAGCGGTCGGCGATTCGCTGCAGTTGCTCTCGATGTTCGATACCTCGAGTGCGACCTACACGCTGCCGATGATCGCGCTGGGCGAGACACTCATCTTCGGGTGGGTCTACGGCGTCGGTGCGTTCGACGGCGGCCAGCGGATCGCCACTGCCGCCAATGCTGTCAGCGACTTCTCGATTCCGCCGCGGCTGTACGCGGCCGTCCTCCAGATCGTCGTCCCGACGGCACTGGGCTATACGATCCTCTCCCAGATCGTCGTGGATGGCAAAACCGGCCTGATTGCGCCGCTGGTGATTATTTTCTCCGCGGCGATATCCTCTTATGTCACCCAACGGGCGGACACCGTCGCCGCGAACGGAGGTGATGGTGCATGACGGCGATCGATCCGGGGGCGCTCGCGATGGCCATCTTCGGCTTCGTGTTCCTGTTTGGCGGCCTCGCCGTGACGCTGTGGATAGCCCTTCAGTCGGGTGGATATAGCGACGACGAATCGATGGATGGCGACAAAGCGACAGCGGACGATGAGTGATCGCGACGCCTGGACGACCCGGATCGGGTTCATCCTCGCGGCCGTGGGATCAGCTGTCGGACTGGGGAACGTCTGGCGGTTCCCCTGGATGACCGCCGAGAACGGCGGGAGTGCGTTCCTGGGCGTCTATCTCGTGATCGTGTTCGCGATCGCACTCCCGGGTTTGATCGGCGAGTTCGTCATCGGCCGACGCGGGGAGCGCAATCCCGTCGGGACGTTCGAACGACTCCAGTCGTCGTCGTGGCGACCCATCGGCTGGATCGCAGTGTTCACGTCGCTGATCGTCCTGACGTTCTACAGCGTCGCCGGTGGATGGGTGCTCCGGTACGTCTTCGACAGCCTGGGTGGCGACCTTCTTTTAAAAGGCATCGGCCTCGCCGAGACCACCGCCTTCGGCGCGCCGAGCGCGCACTTCGGGGCGATATCGTCCGGTCCTGCCGCCCTGGTCGCGCATCTCGTCTTCATCAGCTTCACCGGCGGAATCGTCTATTTTGGCATCGCCGACGGCATCGAACGCGCGACGAAGGTGATGGTGCCGGCGATCGTCGCCCTGTTGGTCGGCCTCGCCGTGTGGGCGTTCACCCTGGACGGGGCTGGCGCTGGCCTGTCGTATTACCTCTCGCCGGATTTTGACTACCTCGCAAACAACTTCGTGTCCGTCGTCGAGGCCGCAACCGGACAGGCCCTGTTCACCCTCTCGGTGGGCGCGGGTGTCATGTTGACCTACGCCTCCTATCTCGACGAGGATCGGTCGCTGTTCGTCGACGGCGGATCGATCGCCGTGCTCAACACCGCGATCGGCGTCCTCGCTGGCTTCGTCGTCTTCCCGATCATCTACTCCTTCGGGTCGATCGAAGCGGGGACGGGTGGCCCGGGCGTGATCTTCGTCAGCCTCGCACAGGCGTTCAGTCAGTTGCCCTTCGGGCGAGCGCTCGGGGCGATTTTCTATCTCATACTCGCGATGGCGGCGCTGTCGAGTGCGATCTCCATCATGGAGGTGCTCGTCGCGTACCTCGTCGACGAACACGCGATCGAGCGCGAACGGGCGACGGTCGGCATCACGCTGTTGTTCGCGTCAACCGGCACGGTGTGTGCGCTCAGAAGCGACGTGTTCGCGCTGTTCGCCGACAATCTCGCGAACCTCGGTCTCGCGAGCGGCCTGCTGGCGTTCCTGCTGTTTGCGGTGTGGATCCTGCGCGAGGAGGCAACCGAGGAACTCCGCCTCGGCGGCGGGAGCGTCACTGACGCGCTCGCGCGCCCCTGGGCCGTGTTGATCGCAACGGTGCTCCCGATCTTCCTGGCGTTCTCTATTTTCAGCGGCCTGCCAGCCGCGCTGACGACGCTCGGAGAGGTACTCGGCGGCGTTCCCGCATGGGGCTATCTCGCCGGCGCGATCGTCGTGATCGGCCTCGCCCACGCGCTCGTCTTCCGGTCCGAGATCGCAGCGATCGCCGAGTGATCGGTCCCGAAACCTCCCACGCTTGGACAGTCCCGCCGCCGGCATTCTGCTCGTACTCGGGGGACTCTTGTTGTTATCGATCGTGAGGATCTGCCACACTCAGGACGGACGCAAAGAGGTGAGGAAGCCGATCGGTGAACTCGGCTGGATCGGTGACCGGTATCTGGAAATCGGCGGCGAGTCGGTCGTCGTCACACTCGGCGTTTCGCTAGTGCTTGGCATCGACCGGTACGTCCAGTTCCTTCGGGGAGACTTCGCCAAATTCCGTGCGGACCTGGGCTGAATCGCGGCGGTCGTCCCACCGAGTCGTGGCTCATCGGACGTAATACGCCCCGCCGCCACCGGCGAGCCGACCCAGATCGGCCTCTCGTCGATAATCCTGCTGCTGGAGTTCACGGAGTGCGTCTGCGAGTTTCTGCCCGTCGTCTTCGTCCCACGTGTCCGGATCGGCGATGGGCACAACGAGCCACCCGCTGCCGACGATCTCTGTGGCGTGTAGCGCCGCCATGTCGATGTCGTCGCTCGGTTCCGTCGTCATGTTCTCGAAAACCCACCTGGTCGCACGCTCGCCGACCGGCAGGAGAACGTGGGCCGCGATCGCACGGACTTCGGCCTCGAGGAACGTCTCCTCGCGAGTGTACTCGTCGTCGCTCGGTGCTCGCTCGGGCACACTCGGGTGAAGGTACGAGAGATACGTCGAATCGACCGTCGGTGGCGTCCCTGCCTTCCGAAGCAATCCGCCCCGAACCAGCGCGTCCTGCAAGCGGTCCGCGCCAGCTGTTTCCGTGAACGGCACGCTGGTCGTGACGCCGCCGTGAATCCCTGGATGGTCGCCGATCACCTGGAAGTCCGCCTCGACGTCACCGTATCCGGGGACGAATCGCTCATCGTCAGGATCGAAACCGAATGGATTGAACGCCGCGTCCGAAACGTAAGTCACGTCGTCCACTCGGCACCTGGGTTGCATGAATCTCTCGATCACGGACGATCGGGGATACCTCGACCCCGCTTACGCCAATTCGACGTCATCCGGGAGGGCGATCGGCACGGACCCGAGCGTGTAGGCTTCGGTGTTGCCACCGGGCCGCACGCGAAAGACGACAGCCGGCCGGTGACCGATCTCGGGCTGTTCGTCGAGGATTCGAGCCCATTCGCCGTCATCGAACGACGAGCAGTCGACGAACAGCGTCACCCCACCGCCGTGATCGGCGAGTTGCCCACCGGTCTTGGTCGCGACAGTCTCCTTGATCGCGGCGACGGCCGACCCGGCCGAACGTTTCGAGGGGGGAAGCGGGCGCGTCACTTCGACGAGTCGGCCCGTCTGTTCGTCGCCGTCGACCCGGAAATCGATCGAGTGGCCCGAGGACACCTCGTTTTCGGGGGCGAGATCGTAGCCCGCTTCGTCTAAGAGTTTCGCGACGGTAAACTCACTCATCGTCGCGCTCATCCGCGTCAGGTTGAGCGTCTCCGCGGTCCCGAGTTTCGCCGCCATCTCGTAGCGATCCGGGAAGACGCCGCCCTCCAGTAACTCCTCGTAATAGGACAGCGCCGTCTCACGGTCGCAGTCCGGAAACCCCGCGGCGTGGTCCCTGAAGAACTCCCGGGAGGTGTGTCGGCCGTCCTTCGAGAGCAACACCGGCAGGAAAAACCACGAGAGCGTCGGATACTCGGCGAGCCAGGGGGCTTCCTCGTGGAGTTGTGCGAGCAGTTCGCGTTCGGCCCACTCGGCCACGGCGTCGGGCACCTCCTCGAACGTGTACTTCTCGGTCTGCCAGAGCGCCCGCGGCGTCTCGGTGTTGCCCATCCAGTAGGCGACGTCGTCGCTCCAGGTGAACAGCGCCACGTCGCCGTTGTCCATGTCGAACCGGCGGGCGTCGTACCCCTCGGGCTGGCGGAACCACGGTCGGCCCATCGTCGCACCGATGGCCTGGTTCAGCGACTGATAGAGGGCGGATCGAACGCGGTCGGCGGTCCAGCGCTCGTTCGAACGCCGGAATCGAAGCGGCTTCGCCACGGAAACGGATAGTCCAGTGACTGATTTACGTGTTTGGTTACCGCCGGTCACCAACGACCTGGTCAATCAGGGTTTCGAGGGCGCCCTGAATCGACCCGTTCGAGGCGATCACCTGGCGGGTGCCATCCTCCAGCGCCCGATCCCGAACCCCGCCGCCGGCCTCTCGGAGGATGACTTCGCCCGCAGCGACGTCCCAGTCGTTGATCGACAGCACGACGTAGCCGTCGGCGCTCCCATCCGCGATCTGGCACATGTTGAGTGCGGAGCTCCCGGGCCGTCGAACCATGCTCTCGCGTTCGAGGAGGGATGTCGCGACCGCGAGGTCCGACGCGAGCCAGGCCCGACTCCGCTCGCTCAACCGGGCGAACGCCATGCTACCGGCCAGCGTGTCGCGTTCGGAGACGGCGATCGGCTCGCCGTCGAGCGTGTGGTCGTCGCTCCGGTAGGCCCCCTCACCAGCGGCGGCGTACCACGTCCGCCCCAGGGCGGTATCGGGCGAGTGGACGACGCCGACGACACCTTCGCCGTCGATCCGGAGGCCGACCGAGACGCAGTAATAGGGATACCCGGTCGCGAAGTTCGATGTGCCGTCGATCGGATCGACGATCCACTCCCGGCCTTCGCCGGTGACACCGATCTCGTTTTCCTCGCCGACGACGCGATCATCGGGGAAGGCCTCGCCGATCACGTCGGTGACCCGCTGTTCGCACTCGCGGTCGACGGCGGTGACGAGGTCGTTCCCGCTGCTCTTGGATTCGGTATCCTTGGAGTCACGGAAGTCAGTGCCAGCGTGTTCAGCGGCGATCGATCCGGCCTCGCGGGCCGCCCGGAGGGCGACCTGGAGTTCCTCGGAAGCGTCCATGTCCCCGGTTGCGTCCGGGGTGGGTTAGCCTTGACGTTCCAACTGAGTGGCGTCGTCTTGCTGTCAAGCTCCAATCCGTCGTACCGGCGTACGGTGAATTGCATGGGACATCACCGTCTCCAAGCCCCCTCACTCGGCGACGCCACGGGCCAACGACTGCATCTCGCCGACGAACTTCCGACGCAACGAGGAGTTTGCCAGCGTGAGCGCTGCGTAGACGACGACACCCACCACCAGGATACCGAGCAACCGCGGCAAGGTGTCGATCGGGATGACGACACCGATGGCGTGAATGGCCCCGGCCATCACGGCGGCCGCACCGGTCAGCCATCCGATCTCGAGCCACGGGAAGTCGATCGTCACGAACCGCGAGAGGAAGTACGCGTGCAGGACGGTGTTGAGGACGAACGACGAGGCCGTCGCGACCGCCGCGCCGGCGATGCCGAACTCCAGGATGAGCACGACGTTCAGGACGAGGTTGACGGTGATGGAAGCGACAGTCGCGTAGGCGGCCAGGTCCGGCCGGTCGACCGCCTGCAGCGACCGACCGAGGATCGTATGCACCGACTGCAGTAGTTTCTCCCCCATCAGGATGATCAACACGACCCATGCGACGGTATACTCCGGCCCGAAGACCAGTCCCAGGATCTCCTTCGCGTAGACCAGCGTGATGAAAAACGAGGGGATCACCAGCGCCATCGAGGGCGTGATCGTCTTCCGGATCATGTCCTCGATCCGGTCGTAGGCCTCCTCGGCGTCCCAGCGGCTGGCCTGGGGGAACAGCGTCGTCGCGATCGAGCGGCTCAACAGCATCACGACCAGCGTCACCCGCCAGGCGATCTCGTAGGCCCCGACGTCGGCCTGGGTCATCAGCAGACCGATGATCGCGACGTCCATCCAGGAGTAGAAGTACCAGCCGACCCGCGAGATCACGCCCCACCGGCCGTACTCGAACAGCGACCTGGCGTGCTCGAGCGAGACAGTCCCGAGCGGGATCGACACCCGATACCAGCCCCAGACCAGCATGACGCTTAGCCCCGCGAGCAGGCCGTAGATCAATGCCTCGACGCCCATGCCCTGGCTGACGAGCAGTCCGCTGACGCCGAACCAGACGGCCCACCGGGTCACCCGGAGGATCGCCGTCTCGCCGACCCGGAGTTCGCCACGGAGGACGATGGTCGACAGCCGGGAGACGTCCTGGATCACGATGGCGATAGCGAGAAAGACCGCGAACTCCGCGCCGATGTAGCCGTTGATAGCGTCCTGGAAGACGAGGATGAGCCCTACCACCAGCGCCATCGGGACGAGTTTGACGGCCAGCGCACTCGTGAGATACGTGCTCTGCTCGCTGCCCTCGCTGATTCGCTTCTCGATAGCCCCGCGGAAGCCGAAGTCCGCGGGGATGGCGATCATCCCCAGGAGTGCCTGAAACAGGAAGAACATCCCCATCTCCGAGGCCCCCAGCGCCCGCGCGAACACCGCGATTCCGAGAAACCGGATCGTGGTCCGGCCGACGTTGCTCGCAAACAGCTTGAGACTAGAGCGTGTGAAGTCCATCGCTACACCCCCCGTCGGTGTCGCGGGCCGGTCCCTGTCAGCGACCGCGACGGGATGGAACGACCACCGTGCCACCAACCGATTCGCTTCCCCCACGCAGCCGTCCCCTGTTTCACGGGCGATACCTCCGCGACCCGTCGCTACGCGTAGACAACAGCATAAAAAATCGTCTCCCTCACGCCTTCCTATATCTTTCGAGATACAGAAGTGACAACGGGTCCGATAAAGGGGGGAGCGATCGGACCGACACCTTCGACAGGCTGGCGTCCAAACACGACATATGACAGCGACGGAGCAGACGGATGGCGACATCACCGCCACCTACGAGGAAACGGAATCCGAACGCGTACTCGTCTTCGAGCGCCGTGGAAAAACGGCCGCTATCGCCCAGAACCGAGAAGGCTATGCGATGTTGAAGGTCCGACCGACAGCCGAGGATGACGAACTCGAACGCTACTACGGGTTCGACATGGCGTTGGATCACGCTGGGGAGCTACTGGACGTTTCCCCGGCACAACTGCCGGTTCCTGAACCGGCCGAAGACATGGGGATGTAGCAGGTACGTGCTTCCAGGGAAGACGCCACAGCCCCCTCAGGTGGTCGAAACAGCCGTCGAGGGGGCCTCGTCGATATCGTCGGCGACGACCCCGACGAACGCGGCGGGATGTTCTACGTGTGGGAGGAGCTTTGCGTCGTCGAAGACGACCAGGCGGGAGTCGGTCTTCTTTGCCAGCGCACGACCGGCGGAGACGGGCGTGATATCGGCGTCACGTCCCCAGACGAGTGTCACCGGGGCGTCGACCGCAGCGAGTGTTTCCGCCAGCGACGCATCCGGATCGAGGTAGCCGCTGACGAACGACGCCGGGGCGTAGCGTGCGCCGGGCTGGTGGGCCGTCTTCCACTGGTATTCGAGGGTCTCGTCCGTCAGATTATCCATGTTCGCGTAGCCGTGATCGCGGTGGAAATATTTGATCCCCGGTTTGCTGACCAGCAGATTGAACAGGCCGGTACCCACCAGCGGCGCGCGGAACACCGTCCGGAGCCACGACCGGGGTGAGTCGCTCATCGTCGAGTCAGTCGGGGCGATCAACACGAGCGAATCGACATCCGTTTCGGCCGCGGCGCTGGCGGCGTAGCCACCGGACAGCGACGACGCGACGATCCGCGGTTCCTCGACGAGACTTCGAATGGCGTCCCGCAGGAACGTCTCGTACAGCGACGACGAGTACAGCAGCGGTGGGCGATCCGACCGGCCGAAGCCGGGGAGATCAGGGGCAATGACGTGGTACTCCCGGGAGAGGGATTCGAACACGTTAGCGAACTCGCGGCTGGAGGAAGCCGCCGAGATGCCATGGACCAGCAGGACATCAGGATTGTCAGGATCGCCAGCCTCGGTGTAGGTAATGTCGAAGCCGCGCCAGCGGTAGGTTCCGTCGGCCCCGACCAGTGGCGGTTCGAGGTCGCCGGCACGGGCCGTGAGAACGCGATTGACGCCAGCGATCACGCCGGCAGTGCCGACAGCCGTCGTGAGGAGGTTCCGGAGCTTCATACCAATACTCACGGGCGTACCCGGCATATAGGTGATGCTCCGGGGAGTCGCTCGCGGTCGGACTACCGCGAGTTCGTTCGGAACGCCGACCGGACCGCGACGGCAAGCGCGCCGCCCGTCCAGACGACTAGCCCGGCGAGTGCAGCCGGCGGATCGACGCCCCCGGCGATCGTGTCGCCAGCCACTGGTCCAATGGCGACTTCGAGGACGAGTCCGCGATAGGCCGAGAGCGGACTCACAGCGACGAGCGTCGACAATGCCTCCCCGGGAACGAAGCCGCCCGCGAGACCGGCCACGAACCCGATATCCAGGCCGACGACCAGTACCAGAACGCCGCCGATGGCCAGCGTGATCGCGTTGCGGGTCGTCCGGGCGATCGCCGAGACGGCGATGGCGACCGCAAGCGCCACCGGCACGAAGATCGCGGTCAATACGACCGTCCGCAGGTAGACCAGCGGGGAATCGGCGGTCGCGTGGGTCGCCAGGACGGAAATGGACTCCGCACGGAACACACCCACGGATCCCCCGGCGATCAACAGGGGAACGAGAACGACGACAAGCACTGTCGCCAGCCGACCCAGGAACACGCCGAAGACGTACGATCGAGCCGACAGCGGATACGTGCGAACGACGGCGAGTTCACCCCGGACGCGATCGTCGAGGATCGACCGGTAGCCGACCGCGAAGGCCACCACGGGCACCAGCACTTCAAGCGGTGTGAGCAGCGATAGCGACAGCGAGAGATAGCCACTGCCCCGAGTCGTCCAGGCGATGGCGAAGATCACGAACGCATAGCCCGCACCAACCGCGAGGAGCGCTCGACTCCGGACAGTCGCGTCGAAAGCGCGCTGGGCCACTGCGATCGTCCGGGTCCAGGATTCGTTCATCCGCGATCACCTGTTGACCCCATCATCGCCGATCACCCGCCCCGGCCCGGACGCCGATGGCGTCCTCGCGGTCGATCAGAGCGTCGATGGCGGCCCCCAGTGAGTCGGTGTCCGTGTCCGCCCTCACTGCCTGGGACGACCCTCCGGCGACGAACTCGCCGTCGTCGAGGACACGGATAGCGTCGGCGATACGCGCGGCCGCGTCGAGATCATGGGTCGCCATGAGCACGGCCGCCCCATCGGCGGCGAGATCAGCGATCACGTCGGCGATGTGTCGACGAAGTTGGGGGTCGAGACCACTGGCCGGCTCATCGAGCACCACAACCGGTGGCGAGCCGACGGTCGCCTGTGCCAGCCCGAGGAGCCGAACCATCCCGCCCGAGAGATGCTCGACCCGGCGGTCGGCAACGGCTTCGAGCCCCACTTGCTTGAGGATCGAAGACTCGTCGACATCCATCACCACGAGGGAACCGTAGAATTCGATCGTCTCGGCGACCGTGAAGTGGGGGCGAAACGCCGGGTGCTGGGGGAGATACCCGACCTCGCGTGGGGCATCGGTTCGTCTGGTAACTGTCCCGTCATCCGGCGTTCGGAGGCCAGCCGCGATCGAAAGGAGCGTCGACTTCCCCGAGCCATTCGGCCCGAGCAGACACGTCACCGAGCCGGGCTGGACGTCGAGTGACACCCCGTCGAGGACGGAGACATCCCCAAACGCTTGCTGAATTCCCTGGAGCGTCAGGACGGCTTCCTTCCCGTCATGCGAGTCCGGTTCGCCATCAGTCGACTCGGCATTACTGGACTGTCCGGCAGCTCCGGAACCACTATCGCTCACGGCAGCACCCCCTCATTGGCAGCCGATCCGTTCCGTGCCGCCGCGATCTTGTCGGGATTGATCGGCTCGATCCGCGGCTCGTCGTCGATCACGTTCGCGGACCGGAGACCTGGAACAGCGGCCTGGAAGCGACGAAGCACCGCGACGGCGGGCGAAGTCGCGAGCGTCGCCGCTCCCTCGGACGTCCCCACGGCGCTGTCGACCGGCCCTGTCGGTCGAAATGCCCGGTCGAACCGGCCGTCAGCGTCGGCATCACGGCCCGGAAGAGGCCCCCAGTAGTTGCCTGTCCACACCCGAACCGGGCCGCGTCCGGTGTCGACGTATCGATCGTTGTCGATCACGTCGTTGCCCGTCACGCGGTTGGTCGGGACGATCGTCCCCGTTCGAAGGCCCACCTCATTGTCGAGCAAGACGTTATATTCGACGGTCGATCGCTGGGCACCGAGATCCATGCCATAGCGATTAGCCACGAGCGTGTTGTTGGCTACGAGCGAGACGCTCCCGCCCACCGAAATGCCCACGTCACTCGCCGAAACCCGATTGTCGAGGATCGCGTTCGATCGCGGTCGCGTCATGACGACGACGCCGATGTCCGCGTCCCGGACAGTGTTGTTCGCCACCACCGTCCCGGACGTGTACATCTCGTGGACGCCAAAGCGCATCCCGGTCATGCGGTTGTTTCGGACGACGAGTCCGTCGGCGTGGTGGGTGTAGACGGCGTCCCGGCCGCCGGTGAACGTGTTGTTTTGGACCACGATCCGGGAGTCCATCGCGAGGACGCCCATGAACCCGTCCTGCCAGTGGGTTGTCCCGTCGATCGCGATGTCCTCGACGACCACGCCGTCACTGTCCCGAACGATTGCGCCGCTTGCTGGCGTCTCGATGGCGACATTCGACAGCAGCGAGCGGTTCGCCCCGTCGAAGACGACCGCGGCGTCGCCGTAGCCGTAGGTCGTCCGAACACCCTCGTCCCAGTCGCCGGCGGTCCCGGACGCGTTGGCTGGCGTGCCCGTGTTCGCCCCACCCACACCGGTGATCGACAGTCCGGCGAGGCTGACGTTCGGTTCGGTTACCCGAAACACCGTCCCGTTGTCGCC
Organism: Halorhabdus sp. BNX81; assembly: GCF_029229925.1. Taxonomy (NCBI): domain Archaea; kingdom Methanobacteriati; phylum Methanobacteriota; class Halobacteria; order Halobacteriales; family Haloarculaceae; genus Halorhabdus; species Halorhabdus sp. BNX81. The sequence goes on from NZ_CP107254.1 coordinate 1,598,586, forward strand.
GACGACGCGCGTCCGTTCGCCCGCTCCCCGGATCGTGATCGGCTTCTCGACGGTGACGTTCCCGTCGTAGATTCCAGGCGGCAGTCGGATCGTGGTGTTCGGCGGCGCGGCGTCGATCGCTCCGGCGAGCGTCGGGACATCCTGGCCGACCGTGACTGCGACTGGCCGATCCAGCAGTGGCCGACGGTGCGTGACGGTCCGGTCGGCCCAGGCCGCGCGATCTGTCGACGCGTTGCGGAGCCACGACGACCGCGGTTCGTCCTCGCGCGGGTGGAGGTCCTCCCAGTCCCGAACACTGCCCCCGTATCGCTCGGCGAAGTCCCCGGCGTCGGTCCCATCGCTGAACGGGACGATCGCCGGACCGCCAGGGGTCCGCGCGGGAGTCTCGACGACAAATGACGCCTCGCTGGCTCGCGTCCACCCGACTGCGGGATCGGACGCGACGGTGAGATAATCGTCGTCAGTGAGTCGGGGATCGGCACCCGAGTAGTCACTGACGTAGATGGCCACGGGACGCCCGAACTGCCGGGTCGTGGCCTCGCGGGACAGCGCCGAAACTGCCGAGTCAACGCCATAATAGCCGACGATGTACTGATACTGGGAGTAAAACACCTCGACCCGAGGGATCTCAGTGCCCGCGGCGCGGGCCTGCTGGACGTCGACGCCCGTCAGGCCGGTCGTGAGCGTGTCCGAGAACGGCACCGGCTGTGCGCTCGCGCTCGCACCGGGATCGGCCGCGAACGCGAGGCTCGCCCCGCCGATCACGACCCCGAGCACGGCGAGGACGAGCGTGACGCGCATCGCTACGTCTGGGCCAGTTCGCCGATCATCGATCTGGTCACGTCGCCGAACTGTGCCCTCGACCCGCCGTACTCGTCGGCAAACGCCGTCGCGTCGTCATCGCCGGAGAATCCAATGAGGTCCCGGCCCATCGCGCCCTCGACGGACGACGCCACGACGAACGTAACTTCGGAAGCGTGCGTGAACGCCTCGGCCGACGGATGCGTCGAGATGAACGTCGTGCCGTCGTCCGTGAAAATCTCGTATTCGACGCTCGAATAGTCAGTCACGTAAAACGCTGCGCGGGACCAGCCGCGGTCGCGGCGCTCGAAATCGTACTGGAATGCCTCCCAGGTACTGTCGAATCGAGCCGGGTTCTCGTGACCCGACGGGTCGTGGTTCCGGTAGAACACCTCGGCGCTCGGGCCGGGATGTTGGGGGATGATCATGCCACAGACGTCACAGGCGTCGTCGTCACGCACGGTGACCGGTTCGGGGGTTTGCGTCGAGAGACAGCCCGCGGCGCTGACCGCCGCGCCACCGCCGATCGCCGCAAGAAGTCCTCGCCGTGTGAGCCCATGCTGCACACACTCGGCGTGCTCCCGTGCGCTGACCTGTCCCTCGTGCCCACGGGGCCCAGGCACATAGCGACAGCCGTCCCCAGACCGCTCGCTCCTCGTCATACGCCAGTATTGGGAGTGTGCCACAATGAATCCGGTGGTCGCTCCCTGCAATTCTTTCGGATTCGCGAACGGTTTAGTGCGCTGGATGCAAGTATGCGAGCGTGAACAGACGACAATATCTCGGGGCCATCGGCGGTGGGATCGCCGCGCTTTCGGCCGGGTGTTCGACCGCCGAGTCGGATACCACAGTGACGAGCGAGCGTTCGATCGATGCATCGAATACCTATCTCGATACACCCGATCTGCGGGCCGAACCGTCGATTCTGCCGTATCCAGCGTACGGACAATCACTTCCCGATGTCACGCTGTCAGATCCGCTTGCAGGCGACTCCGTCTCGATCGACAGCGACGGTCGCGACACGCTGATCACGTTCTTCTATAGCCACTGTCAGACGGTCTGTCCCCGGTTGATCTCTGCTCTGCGAAACGTGCAGGCGAAGGCAATCGAGGACAACCGCATCGACACGACGGCCTTCCAGGCAGTCACGTTCGATCCCGAACGCGACGACGCGGACCGGCTGGGAGGCTACGCCGACCGAATGAACGTCGCCCTGGATGAGAACTGGCGGTTTCTGGCCCCGGATTCGCCCGAAGACGCCAAGGAGATCGTCATGGACGAGTTCGGCGTCCGGTTCGAGCGGACCCATCCCGAGGAGATGGACAAGTACATGTTCACGCATCGCTCGCTCATTTTGCTGGTCAACGCCGATGGATACGTCGAACGGTCCTACACCGACTCGACGCCGTCGTGGCAGTCGATATACGACGACCTCCGGACCCTCCGAGATCGGGAAGCATAGCGATGCGACGGCGCGATCTCCTCGCTGGCGTGGGCGGCGCGGCGGTCGTCGGGGCTGGCGGGTATCTGGCGGTCTCCACCGACGACGGCAGAATCGATCCAGTCGCCGTCGACACATTCGAGACGCCGAACAGCGCTGCTTCCGAACTGCGGGTCCCCGTCGAAGGACAGGTCACCGTCGTCGATTTGTTCGCGACATGGTGTCAACCGTGCAAGCCCGCTCTCGACGCACTCCGGACGGTCCAGGCGGAAACCACTGACATCGCGTTCGTCTCGGTCACCAACGAAGTGCTGGGCGGAGAACTCTCCCGGGACGACGTGCTCGCGTGGTGGGACGCGTACGGCGGGGCCTGGCCCGTCGGCCACGACCCCGAGGGGAGCCTGCTGGCGAGTCTCGGAGCATCGACGTTGCCATACACGGCTGTGGTGGACCCGAACGGGCGAGTCGTCTGGGCGGAGACGGGCGTCCCGGACCCGGAACGAGTGAGCCAAGCGATCGACGACGCCCGGCCATGAGCGGCCTCACGCTCGGGGCGACCGTCGCCTTCGCAATCACGACCGGCGCAACGACGTTTTTCGCGCCCTGTGCCTATCCACTGCTCCCGGGGTACGTCGGCTACTACATGCAGGCCGAGTCCACGGAGGGCGAGTCGCTACTCACTGGGGCTCTGGTCCGCGGCCTGGCAGCGAGCGTCGGCGTGCTGGTGACCTTCGGGCTGTTGGCCGTCGCGGCGATCACGGTCGGCCGGCCGCTCCAGGCACATCTCTCGGCGCTCGAAGTGGTCGTCGGCGTCCTGCTGGTGTTGTTCGGACTGGTGACGCTGTCAGGCCGGACGATCGGCTGGCACGCGCGACTGCCCGAGAGAACCACGTCGATCAGTGGATTCGTCGGGTTCGGGGGACTCTACGCGATCGCGGCGACGGGCTGTGTCGCCCCCGTCTTTCTGGCTGTCGTCTCCCAGGCACTGACGTTCGGGCCGGCTGGGACAGCCGCAGTCCTGGGTGGATACGCTGCTGGGATGGCGGTGCTGATGATCGGAGCCACCGTCGCAGTCGCGGTCGGCGTCGAGATCACGACGGATCGGTTCGCGGGATTGACCGAGCGCATGACGCCGATTGCGGGCGGGATTCTCGTCGCGGCCGGCCTCGCCCAGATCGCCCTCGCGCTGTTCGTCTACAGCGTCTAGGCGTGCCGGAAGCCGAACACAAAAGCCGCCGGCGGTCCAGGGTCGCGTATGCAGACAGATTCAGGCTCCTGGCTCCGCCGCGTGGCCCGGGAGCGACCGCTCGGCGTGACGGCCGTGCTCTCGGCGATCGGGTACGCCCTCGTGGCGGGCGCGTTCGCGGGGGCGATCCCGCTGTTCCCGCCGCTCGAACGGTCGACGGTCAACCTCTTCGGTCACCTCATCGCCGTCGTCAACGCGAGCGCGCTAAGCGCGATTCTCGTCGGCGTCTACTTCATCACGCACGACGAAGTCGAAAAACACCGCGCGGCGATGCTGACGGCGTTCGCCCTCATCGCCGTCTTCCTGGTGCTGTATCTCTGGAAAGTCGGCGGCGGCTTCGAGAAGTCGATCACCGTCACCGGCCCCCCGGAGATCGCCTACCTGCTGATGCTGGCCGTCCACATTATTCTGTCCGTCGTCGCCGTCCCGGTCGTCCTCTATGCGGTGATTCTCGGGCTCACGCACACGCCGGCCGAACTTCGATCGACGGCCCATGCCCGGGTTGGGCGGATCGCCGTCGCCGCCTGGTCGATCAGTCTCTTCCTTGGGATCGTGACCTACGTCATGCTGAATCACGTCTACGGCTGGGTGCCCCGCGAATCCGCCCTGCTCCTGGTCGCCGTGCCACGACCGGCGTGGGATCTGGGCTGGGGATCCGGCGGTCGCGAATAGGTGCGAAACCGACGAGAACAGGAGGTCGTTTACGCGACGCTGATGTGCTCGACCGGCAGCGCCTCGGCGTCGAGATCGAGGTCTTCGGCGAGCAGGCCGGCCACGAGATCGCGGGGGAACGACTGCTCGTCGTCTCCCAGGACGTTCGAGAGTTCGATACCACCGGGCAGTTCGTCGCGTCGATCCAGCGCAGTAGCGAGTTCGGCTTCGCTCGTCACCTCGCCGTCCAGCTCGGACCGGAGGGCCTCCAGTGCAAGCGCGGCCTCGATGGTCGACACCAGATATTCCCGGGCCCTGGCGGTCGGATTCGACAGCGACGGGATCGTCGAGAGATACTCGGCCGCACTCGTCTCCGCGACATCGCACTCGTCGCTCAACCAGGACTCGATGTCGCCATGCGTGGCGTCGGTCGAGAGCGCCTCGACAGCGTCGGCACACAGATCGGCTTCTTCGTCGGCGATCTCGTGGAAGACGTTACCGACGACGACGGCGTCCGCGCCGGCTTCGAGGACGGCCTCGACGTTCTCGCGGGAGTCCAGTCCGCCACCGTACCAGAGCCGCGACCACGACAGCGCATCCGAGACGTCCTCAAGGATCTCGACGGCTTCCTCGCCGCCAAACGTCCCCGAATACTCGAGATACACGATCTCTGATTCGAAGACCGTCTCGGCCACCATCGCACGCTGTTTGGCCGCCCGGGGACTGAGCAGATCGTCCTCAGTCACCGAGGCCTCCCGGGCCGCAGCACTGTCGAGGTTCATGATGATGTACGCCTCGAAGACGGCTTCCTGGAGCGTCCACGCCGAGAACAGCGAGACGACCCGCCGTTCGAGGCCCTCTCCGAGCGGGATCGGGAGCTTGTCGTCGAGGTACTCCGGACCGAGTTCCTCCCTGAGGTACTCGATTCCGGAGCCGAGCGTCCCGACAATGGCCTCAGTGTCGCCGTTGAGCACCTGTGGGACGGCAAAGTAATCGGCCTGCTCGCGGGTCCGCTCGGTCACCTGTCGGACGCCGCTTGGCTCCTGAATGGCAGGGCGCGGCCGTCCGGAAACGAGTTCGAGGGTCTCCTCGGTGTTCTGTCCGGTCACGTCCTTCGAGCCCCCGACCTCCAGGGCACCCGTGTGCTGGAGATAGAGCGGAAACAAAAGCGGGAGTTTCTTTTCTTCTTCCGGGTCGATCTTCGTGATGTGCTCCCACTCAGCGGGCACGGGGTTCGTGTCCACGGGGAGAACCGTTCGACCGGCCAGGGAGATCGTTCTCGTCGCCGACTCGAAAGTGCGGGCGATAGCGTCGAAACTCGGCATTGATAGCTGGTTGTGGTCGCCCCGGTATTATACCCCCCGTTCTCGACTGTCGGGTCCGTTCGATCGATCCAACAAATATCCGCGCCGACGCTCAAAACAGGACGTTCGAGACGGGAAACAGCAGGGGGACCACGTTCGACGAGAGGAGACTGGCCATCTTGTTCACGTCAAGCGGCCAGGTCGGGGCGTCCTGGAGGGCAGCCCACTCGGGCCCCTCCGAATCGTCGAAAGAGTGGATCCGGTCGCCCGCGGCCGGCGTCCGGGACGCGTCAGTCTCCCGATGGGTCCCCTGGTACTTTCGAGCGATCCGGTGTTTGTCCCGGACCATCTTGGCGTGCATCGACCAAAACGAGTAGTAGCCCCACGCGCCGGCACCGAGCGCGTACCCGACGACCGGGCCGACGAAGCTGATCAGCCAGACGGCGGTCGCCAGCGGATCGCCGATCGCCATGACGCCCTCGGGCGGAACGGCCCGGCCGCCGACGACGTACAGCCGGTAGACCAGATAAAGCCCGGCCATCGAGAGGAGCAGGTTGATCCGGATCGCAAAGCGGCCGAGATCCCGGAAGCCGCCGTACCCGTCGACGTGGAACGGTTCGTAGGTTAGATCGACATCGCTGTACTCCCCGTTTGCGTTCAGGAGCCGGTTGAAATACCGGACGACGACCAGAAACTGGAACGCAACAGTGCCGAGGACGGCGTTGAGCGAGGCGTTGACGACCAATCCAAGCCCGTACTCCAGTTCCTGTGGGCCGTTCCCGATTAGCCAGATGATGGCAAACTGGGCAGCAACGAGCACACCGAACACCCGGGACGGGGAGAACCCGTAGGCGCTCAACCGGAGGTTATCATGGAGGTCAGTCAGGAAGTGCCGGTAGGCCAGTTCGTCACCCACGATGTCGTTGGTCCGCGTGCCAAGCGTGACAAACAGATGCTCGATCCGAAGCGTCGCTTCGTAGAGAAACTGTCCGGCAACGAGCAACAACAGAAGATAGCCCGAGACGAAGACGACGTTCGGGGCAACGCTGCTGGGATGACCGGCAGAGACAGTCAGAAACACCGACGCCCCGACGCCGGCCAGCAGCCCCCCGACGAGTCCGTAGATGGCAAGTGCGGTCGGGAACTCCCGGTACTCGACGACGTCGACCATCGACAGCAGCCAGAGCAACACCGGCGTGATGGCGAGATAGAGTCCAAACAGTCCCGCATCCGGCCCCGCGATCGTCGGGACCAGGTCAGTAATGGGGGCCACGGATGGGTCGATCCGCGCCCCACCGACGAGGAGGGCACTCGCCACCAGAATCACGAACGGTGTGTGCCGGAGGAGCTGTCGTGGAACCCCGTCGATAAATGCGAACTGTGCCTCCTCACCGGTCTCGCGGTAGGTTCCGTCCGGCTCGCGCTCGACCCGCTCGAACGTCGGCCGCGCACCCGACTCGGGGCTGACCGCAAGAAACGGAAACGAGTCGCGGCGAGTGACCTGAGGGACGATCTCACAGATCCGGTGGAGGTGCAAGTCCGAGCCGCCGTCGGTCCACCGGATCCACAGCGACCCGAGCAGTTCGTCGTCGTCCGGCCGATCGGCCCGCCAGTCCTCCCGCGCCGTCGACCTGTCGGTCGCGTCCGGCTCACCCATTCGTGGTGGGTTTTCCTGCGTAGGCGGTGAAAAAAGTTCCTGTGAACCAGCCGAATGGATACGATTCGTTCGTATAAATAAATCTATAGGAACTTGCCGGAGTCGAAGTAGTGGGCGAGCACATAACCGCCGAGGAACATGCCGCTGCCGACGTTCCCCAGGAGGTGATTCTCCAGGCGGACGTACCACGCCAGAATCGCGATTCCGGCTACGAGAATCGCGATCCCGGCAAGAAAGCCAAAGACAGCGGGTCCATCCGGCAGGATCGCCCGGAGTTGCCAGAGGACGCCGCTATCCGCGTCGCCCGAATCGGCGGCCCCGTTCATCGTCGGGGCGTCGGCACTCCCCTCACTCATGTCGTCGACGAAGACGCCCTCCTCGGCGTAGTGAGCGATGAGATAGCCGGACCAGGAGGTGAACCCGGCGACGTAGACCAGCAGCACGTGGCCTTGGCTGGCCCAGATGAAACCCGAGGACATCGAGGCGGCGGTGACCGCTAGGCCGACGATCAGGCCCAAAGCACTCCCAACGCGAGCAAGCGACGAGTCACGTGGGCGTGTCCCGGCAGCCATCTCAGAGCGTCACCCCGTTGATCCCGATGTGCCCGAAGATGTACCCCCCGATGCAGACGACGCCAGCGGCGACGCCGAGGGTCGCGTCCCAGGACTGGATCGTGAGGGCGAACAGCCGCATCCCCGCGCCGAGGCCGACGACGCCCAGAACGACGAACCCACCGCGGGCCAGGAGGACGCCGTCGACGCCACCCGAGCCACTCGTGGCGAGTTTGTCGGGGCCGTCGTCGGGAACGGGAACGAACGCCGAAACGAACGATTCGTCGGGATCGAGGTACGTCCCGACCTGCGTGAGGTGATACCCCGCGAAGAAGATCGCAAAACCGATCGAGACAACGCCGACCCTGATCGCCGGATTCGAGCCGTCGAGCAACGGGAGCGACGGCGAGAACGCCGACAGCGTCGCGGTCCCCGCACCGATGCCGATCACCAGGTTTCCGGTCAACGCCCAGAACAACGCCTTCGGCTCCGGTAACATGCACGAGTCACGCCGGCAGGTTCACATAAAGCCACCGCTCCCGTCGATTTCGGCCGCGGTTGTGCCGCCAGTGAACCCTAGACGTCCCGTTCGGTAATGAACTGTCCGAGAGCTTGGAGTTTCGCTCGCTGTGGCGAGTCCGGGAGCTCGGTGATCGCCCCGCGAGCCTCCTCGATCAGGTCGTTCATCCGCTGCTCAGCGAACGCCATGCTCCCCTCGGCTTCCAGGATTTGCATGACCGTCCGGACGTCCTCCTTGGTCGTCTCGTCGAACGGTTTATCGAGGATGTCATACACTCGCTCGTCGTCGGCGTGGACAACCATCAGCGTCCGTTTGCCGGCCCGGACGTCGTTGCCTATCTGCTCGCGGCCCTTGCCCTCCTGGAAGTCCAGCAGATCGTCCCGGATCTGGAAGGCCGGCCCCAGCGACGTGAATCCGGAGAGGTCGAGGTCCGAGTCGGCGAGGGCCAGCGGCGCGTCGACACAGAGTTCCAGCAGCGCGCCCGTCTTGCGCCGGACCATCGTCATGTACTCCTCGACGGTGATGTCACGACGGTCGGCGAAGTCGATGTCCATCTGCTCGCCGTTGGTGACCGTGATGACCGTATCGAGCGCGAGATCACGGGTTTCGGCGGGGAAACACAGGATCGCCTTCGCGAACATCATATCGCCGAGGTTGATCGCGCTCCCCTCGCCGTGTTCGGCCCACAACGTGGGTTCGCCGCGGCGATACTCGTCGCCGTCGATGATGTCGTCGTGGACCAGCGTGAAGTTGTGGAGGAGTTCGACCCCTGCGGCGATGTCGAGTGCGTCCGCCCGCGGGACGTCGACCATCTCCGAGACGAGGAACACGAGCCCCGGTCGGATGCGCTTGCCGCCGGTATCGATCGGATACCAGAGGCGCTCGGCGTACTCGAACTCCTCGAGCCACTGGCGTATTCGATCGTCGACCGTCGGTTTGACCTCGTCTTGCAACCAGGCGAAGACGTCTTCTTCGTCAGTCATTATCTCCACCGTCAGGCGCAGGGAACCTCGGTCTTTCGGTCGGTGACAATTAGCCCTTCCCCGGGGTTCGCTCACTCGCCGGCGGCGGCCCCGGGCAACACGGTCGGATCGCCGGAGCGATAGATATACTCGGTGGCGATGCCGGTCAGCGGCGAGTCCGTCTCGGTCGCGAACGTCTCGGCGAGATCGAAGTACCCCTCGCTGATCGAGACGATCCGGTCGTAGGCCGTCTCGGCGTCCTCGGCGAGGACGTATTCGGCGGTGACAGGCGTGAGTTGCCCATCGACACGGTCGTCGGCGTAGTCGTCGACATCGTCGAGCCAGATCTGGGCGCCGATGATCGCCAGCACGATCGAGCGCTTGAACGCCTCGTCGACGGGCAACCCGGCACGCCGATACATCTCGATCATGCCGTCGTAGATGACGCCGACCCGGGCGTACTGGGTTTTGAGATAGGGCAACGCCTCGATGTCTTCAAAGAGCGTAACCTCCGCGTCGAATTCCGACAGGGACGCGTCGCGGTACTCCGTTCGGATGTCCTCACGAGCCGAGGAATCACCGTCACGGGCAGCCCGAAAGAGGTCCCGGAAGTGCGGATCGCGATCCTGGTGGCGCTCCGAGAGGTCGACGGCCCACTCGTAGATCTCCCGGACTTCCCCGGGGAGGCGGTCAAATGTCGCATCGAGCTCCGACGCGAGGGTCTCCTGGGCGATCTCGGCGACCCGGCGTCGCTCCGCCGGAGTGATGTCGAAGCCGACGGAGAAATCCTCGAACTCCGCGTCGTTGATCGCATCCCGCATGTCACCGTCGATCAACGCGGCGAGCACGAGCCGAGTGAGGTAGTCCCCACCATCGACAAGATCCTGTGGGGAAGTCGGGCCGGTGGCCCACTGCTCTTCAGTGATCGACTGTCGAAAACTGACCGGTCCGGCCACGTCGTTCTCGGCGAGGTCCGTGGCTTCTGGAGTCTCGTCCTCCCACATACTCAACGCGACGGGATCGGCACCGTCGTCGGCGCGATTCCTCGCCGTCCGATAGATCTGACCGAGTGTCAACTCGGCCGGCATCGTCAACTTGGTATCGTAACTGAACGAGACGGCCCCAGGAGCCACGTCGAAGGCATCGGCGATCGCGTCTTCGACCGGCTTGAAGGCATCGTCGATCATCGCTTCGGTCCGTCGATCGACGATGCGTTTGAGCTGAATACTTTCGCGATCGAAGACGCCGGAGCCGGCATAATACCCGAAGACGGCCTGGCCAGTTGTCGGTACTGTGTCACGCTCGGCCAGCCAGCCGGCGAATCGCCGGCGAAGTGTCGTCCTCATTACGAGATCACCATCCGAATCCGGCCTGATCGTCGCCGGCACATTGGTGGCGTTCTGGCCGGTGTGAATATCATCTTTTCGCCACGGCGGCCACTCCGTCACGGGACCGTAAAGCCCGCCAAAAAATGCAAAACAAGTGTTAAGTGGCAATATTTCCTACGGATACACGGCAGTTTTTTGTGAACCCCAAGTTTACCAATGGTTCATGTCCGCAGACGCGTACGACATCGTCATCGTCGGTGGTGGGACTGCTGGTGCGTTCGCAGCCGCCAGTGGCGCCCAACAGGATCTCGATGTCGTCCTCCTGGAGCGAAAGAGCGAACAAGAGGCGGGACACATCGCGTGTGGTGACGCGATCAAGGGCAAGAGCACGTTCCCGGATGTGATCGATCTGGACTATCTACGCGAGGAAGCGTTTACCAACGAGAACATTCAGAAGGCAGTGTTCGAGGTGCCCGACGGCGGCACGATCGAGTATCCCTTCGCCACCGGCTCAGGATCGATCGTCGACCGGAAGCGCTACGGCGAAGTGTTGCTCGAAGAGGCCGACCGCGTCGGGGCGGACTTACACTTCGACACCGTCGTCCAGGACGTCGTCCAGACCGACGACGGCCGTGTCGAGGGCGTGCAGGCGACCCGGAAGGGCGACCGGAAACGCTACGACGCCGAGGTCGTGATCGACGCCGCGGGCGCGCTGTCGCTCCTGCAGGACAAGGCCGACCTCGCCGACGCCACCTTCGATACGAACGTCACCCACCGACAGTTCTGCTCGGCCTATCGCGAGGTCATCGAGGTTGAGGAACCGGTCGACTTCGAGGACGCTATCGTGTTCAAACCGACCGAAGAACTGGGGTATCTGTGGTACTTCCCGCGGACGCCGACCGAGATCAACGTCGGGCTGGGCTTCCAGATGGACCAGGAACCGATGGAACTCGTCGAGGTCCTTCGCGAAGATATCGAAGACCGCGAGGAGTTCCAGAACGCCACAGTCACGGACAAACTCGGCGCGGCGCTACCGACCCGGCGGCCCTATGACTCCGCGACTGCGCCCGGATTCATCGCAATCGGTGACGCTGCGGCCCACGTCAACCCGACCACTGGCGGCGGGATTCCGGGTGCGGCCAAAGCCGGGCACTGGGCAGCCGAGGTCGCTGCCGACGCCATCGCCGAGGGGGACGTCAGTGAGGCCGCGCTGTGGGAGTACAACCACCGCGTCCTGACGGACTTCGGCAAGCGGTTTGCGGCGATGGATCTGTACAACATCTTCGGCACGACACTGTCCGTCGAGGACATCTCAGACGTCATCTCGGCGCTGCCCGCCCAGCAACTCATCGACATCCTCGGCCGGAGCGGGACCTCCTCGATGGGCTGGGGGCTGAAAATCAAGACGATGGTCCAGACGTTCGGTCACTGGGGGACGCTGTACGACGCATACAAAGTCAACCAGCGCGCCTCACAACTCAAAGCGATCTACGACGAGTATCCGACATCGCCCAGCGGGTTCGAAGACTGGCGGGAGAAGCGCGATGCCTTCATGGACGACTTCTTCGCGGAGTTTGGGGCCGATCCGAAATACTGACGGCCAATTGACGGGCGGCCGGGAGCCGTATCCGCACCCTTTTTTCGGTGTGCCTGCTACGGCTACCCGATGACAGGCCAGACGACTCACGACGACGTGCCGGTTCGCGATGCCATGCCCATGCTCGGGCTTGGGACCTGGCAAAACGAAGCCCCCGAACAGTGCGCCGAGAGCGTCCGGACGGCCCTGGAAATGGGGTATCGCCACGTCGACACGGCCAAGGCGTACCACAACGAGGCGGCCGTCGGCGACGGCATCACCGCCGCCGACGTCCCGCGTGAGGATATCTTCCTTGCAACGAAAGTTTGGGCGGGCGATCTCGCCTATGCGGACGTCATCGAAAGCGCCGAACGGAGCGCCGATCGCCTCGGCGTCGAGACGATCGATCTGCTGTACATCCACTGGCCGTCACACGCCTATGACCCCGAAGAGACGCTGCCTGCGTTCGACGAACTGGTCGACCGTGGCGTGATCGATCGCGTCGGCGTGAGCAATTTCACCCCCGAACAGGTCGAGCGCGTCCAGGAGGTACTTGATGCACCCCTGTTCGCCAATCAGGTCGAAATGCACCCCTACCTACAGCAGGATGAACTCCGGGCGTTCGCCGCCGAGACTGATCTCAACCTCGTGGCCTACTCGCCGCTCGGACGGGGGACCGTCCTCGACGACGGAACGCTCGCCGACATCGCTACAAAACACGATGCAAGCGTGGCACAGGTCAGCCTGGCCTGGCTGCGAGAGAAAGGGGTCACGGCGATCCCGAAAGCGACCAGCGAGGCCCACATCCGGGACAATTTCGAGAGTGTCGCACTCGACCTTGCGGACGAGGATATCGCGGCCATCGACGATATCGAGCGGACCGACCGCCAGATCAACCCGGACTGGGCACCTGCCTCCTGGTAACTCGGGTCCAAGCGCCGGGGACGGCTCGTAGCAATTATACGCACTGGCGATCAATCGGCTACACATGTCGGGCGGGAACGCGACGGGAATCGTCGCCGGGATTCGTATCGACCTCAAGCGGCTCCACGAGACGTGGATGGAGATCGTCTATCCACGCCAGCGCAACGCGGCGGACACCGTCCTCGGGAAGTGGACCCCCAACTCACAGTCGGGCTGGTTCGCCTACCGGCTGTGGGGTGCCATCGGGGCGCTGCTGGTCGCAATACTCTACCCACTGGTGTTGCTTGGCTACGTGTTCCGCGCCCAGACGAGACGCATCGACCTGGCGGCGGCCCGGATCGGCGCGATCGGCGTGTTCGTCGTCCTGGCCGTGCTATGGGGGGCGCTGAGTGCGTTCGCCAGATATCAGTTCTCCACCAGCGGGTTCATCGCCGTCCTGGCGGCAAGCGTCGTCGCGATCGTCGCCGGTCTGCTCGCCTACGTCTTCAGCCGCATCGGCGGCCGAGTGACGACCGTCCTCCTTGCGTATCCCTTCGGTGTGACCGCGCTCTTGCTTCCACCCGTCGTCGCCGCGCTGTACTCGCCGACGCTCGCCGAGACTGTCTTCTCCCGGAGTGAAGCGATCGCCCGGTGGATCAACGACACGCTGCTCGACGTCTACAACATAAACGAGCGCCTGCGAAGCACGTACGACCTCCGTGGAGTCGCTCACGCGGTCATGTGGTTCGCCATCTCGATCCCCGTCGGTTGGCTGCTGGGGACCGTGGTCACGCTGGCGAACTACGTCCGCCCGAGTACCTGAGAGGGGTCAGTCCGGGTTTCTGTTGACTCCCGTGTGGTACTATCACGAATTCCCGATGCTGATCGATCGCGGGTCGATCCCGTCCGCACCGATCCGAACCGTCTCGTCGTCGGTACCGACCAGCATCGTCCCGCCGGCGAGTAGTGGAGCGAGAACCCCACCGACGACGGTTCCCGGTTCAGAGAGGGTGCTATCGATGGCGACGCTATCGGCGGCCGTGAGAGACGCTTGATCGAGGAAAGCCTCAGCAGCTTCGACCAGCGTCCGGTGATCGAACTGCCGGTCGTCAGTAATCAACAGTGGTGTGTCCGGCGAAACCGTTTCAGGTGGGGCGATCGGCGTCTCGCTCCAGACTTCGGTTTCGAAGTGGACTATAGACGGATTCTCCGGCGGCCCGCCGTAGGCGATCGACGTACTGGCCGGTCCCGGTTCGTAGTCGTCCATCCAGGCGGCCGGGCCGACCAGCGCGTCGGCTTCGAGGTCCCGCGGTGGATCGAACCGGACGGTCGCGCCGAGCAACGCCGCGCCGAGCAACGCGAAGATGACCTCCGGAATCGGCGTGTCTTCGGTTCGTGACGGCGGCGTTCCCGGTTCGTAATCGGGGTGTTTGGGCGCATCGACGACACCGACGATCGATCCGTCGTGGACGCCATAGAGCCGGAGCAGATTCGCCGTTTTCCAGGCAGTTGCACAGACGCTATCGTAACTGTGTGATCGCGCCCGGTCGCCGACCACCCGATACGCGAGGTCGTCGCTCCGTCTTGCCGGGGCAACCAGATCGCCGATCACCGCTGCGTCCATGGGTGGCGTTTGTGGGCAAGCGCCAAAAGCGTTCGCGGACGGGGCCACCACGACGACATGCGCGCCGGGACCGGAACGCTAAACAGGACGGCTGACACCTGCATGAACATGGACGACCAAGCGTTCACGCTGACGCCCGGGCGGGCGTGGCTCGCGATGTTCGGGGCCGCGATCGTCGCGATCGGGGGCGCGTCGATCGCGTTCACGCGGCAGGTGTGGGACGAGTTCATCTGGCAGTACTTCTGGGGGCCGGTGTACGCCGACGCCCACAACGCCGGCTGTGCGATCAAAGACGGCGGAGAGACGCTGCTGGGCGGTAGCGGTTTCGCCGAGAACTGCGGGATCGCGATGGAACAGGGCCACATCGTCGCCGAACCGGGCTATACCCTGGTTTCGGAAGCGGGTTACATGGTCATCGGACTGTTCTTCCTGATCGGCGTCTACCTGCTCCTGAAGAATCTCGACGTTTCGTTCGGTCGGGAGTACTTCTACGCGCTGTTCCCGTTCATGCTGTTCGGCGGCGCGCTCCGGGTCGTCGAGGACGCGACCGACGCCGCCGTCGAGGCCGGCGTCGAACCGGTCGCCTCGTATCCGCTCAACACGCTGTTCATCAGCCCGATCATCTACTTTACCGTGTTCGGGATCGCCATCGGCGCGCTCGTCGGGAGTCTCCGGCTCGCCGATCGTGGGATTGTCTCTTCGGCCGAACGGGCACTCGGGATCATCGGGAGCGTCGCCTTCGGTGTGACGTTTGGCTATCTGGTCGTGCTCGGAGTGACCGTCGAACACGTCGACTTCCTCCCACACGTCCTGCTCATTATCGTCGGCGGCGCGACGGCGATGGCCTACGGCGTCTACGCCCTCACCGAGCGGTTCGCCCCATACATCAACAGCGGGACCGGCTACGTTGGATTGATCGTCCTCTGGGCGCACGCGATCGACGGCGTCGCGAACGTTCTCATCACCGACTGGGCGGACACGCTTGCCCTCCCCGTCTCGTATTACCCGAAGCATCCGGCCAACGAGATCATCATGAACGTGACCGAAGCGGTCCTGCCGGCCGGGATTTTCGAGGCGATCGGCAGCGCGTGGCCATTCCTGCTCGTGAAGCTCGGCGTCGCCCTGGGCATCGTCTGGCTGTTCGACGAGGCGTTCATCGAAGAGAATCCCCGGTACAGCTACGTCCTCCTGGTCGGGGTCGTCGCCGTCGGCCTCGGGCCCGGATCCCGTGACATGCTCCGGGCTGCGTTCGGCATCTGAGAATTTTGCCAGCAAGTCGTTGCTGTCTGCTCAAGGGAACGGATGGAACGCACGGTCCGGCCGTGCCTCGAATCCGAGACGGTCCGGGACTGTTTCGAGTCGTTCACCGAAGTACGGATCGCCGAGAAACAGCGGCTGGGCCGACGGAACAAGCACGCGAACGGCCTCGAATCCGATCGCTTCGATGTCGCGGGGCGTAAGTCGCACCGCGTACGGCGAGAGACCGGCGTCGGTGACCCGTTCGACGACGGCCGACAGCGCCTCACCCCCATCGTCGGGCGCATCGGGTGCGACATCGGCTGCCGGGACAGTTCCCGCGGCGTCGACGAAGTCCGCGACAACGTCGGGGAATGTCGCGTAGTCACCGATCGCGCCGCTGGCGTCGACGGCACCGTCCGGCCCCATCTGGCGGAGTTCGAACCAGTTCTGGACCGCTTCGGCCAGCGCCGAGCGCGCAGCGGCGGCGGGATCGAGATTCGCGCTCGATCCGAGGGCGAACCGGGGCCACTCGCCGTCCGCCCGGTGGACGGCAACCGCCACGACCGGCACGTCAATATCCTGGGTGAGCAGGAGTGGCGTGACCGAGAGCCCCTCGACGTTTACCCGCCTGGCGAGCGTCTCGAAACGATCGTCCGAAACGTCGAGTTCCAGCGGTTCGAACGTCGAATACCACGACAGCATCGACGCGTCGCGCTCGATCACTTCGTACAGTCCCGACAGCAACGCCTCGACCATCGCGTTGCCAAAGCCGAGCCCGGTCGTGTTCGCGGGCCGGAAGCGATCGTCGGACGGCGGATAGACGGTCACCGACGCCGGCACCTGCACCCCCTGGCCGGTTGCGAGATCCTGCCCCTCGATCCAGTCATAAGGGCCGTCTCCGGGCGGCTCCGGCGTCACGAACGACGACGGCGCGATCGGTCGGGCCAGCTCCTCCATGGCGGCTGTCCGGAAGCTTTCACGCCGATAGACGCCGGCACTGTATCGCTCGTAGGCTTCCCCGAGCGCTTTCATCAGTGCAGCGTTCCAGTTGACGTCGACGCCCGCTGCCGGGCCAGTCGAGGAGACGTCGCTGAACCCGTCCGTGTCGCCGTTCCGGGCGAGGTAGTAGGGGGCAGGGAAGGACTCGATCTCGCCGACCTCCTGGACGATCCCGAGACGGTCATCGAGCCCCTGCTCGGCCCGCGCGATCGTCGCCTCAAGGTCGCGGTCGACGGCCGTTCGCTCGATGGTCCGTGACGGCTCCGTCCCGCATGTACAGTGCGGGACAGGGAGCAAGCGGCGCGTCGCCTCCGGAATTTCCGTCACGAACCCGAAGACCTCCGGGGCGTCGACGGAGCGATCAAGCGTGCTCGCAGCCACCCGGCCGGCGATTGCCCCGGCGAACCGTGCCGTCGTCGGCGGTGGGGCTTCCGTCGGCTCCTCCGCCGGATCGACGTTCGCCCGGACGCGCTTGCGGAGACACTCGTAACACGCCGTCTCCGGCCCAAATCCGGTGATCGCGGCGTCGACAACCGGGACGCCGCCGACACCGCCGAGTTCGATCGCGATCCAGGATGCTTCTGTTTCGAGCGCGCGCTCGTTCGCCCGTTCGAAGGTGCCTGCACCGGCAACGTCGACGACGATCCCCAGGTCGTAGTCCTCGATTTCATCGGGTTCACACGTCGACACGGCGCTATCAACG
The DNA here is from genome assembly GCF_029229925.1 of Halorhabdus sp. BNX81. Classification (NCBI taxonomy): domain Archaea; kingdom Methanobacteriati; phylum Methanobacteriota; class Halobacteria; order Halobacteriales; family Haloarculaceae; genus Halorhabdus; species Halorhabdus sp. BNX81. Next base: position 1,616,091 of record NZ_CP107254.1, read on the forward strand.
TCACCGAGCGCGGATTCGACCGCCTCGACGGCCGGACCGGCACCCACGAGACCAACAGACATGGTCCTCCGTGGATGCCCGAGCGGCAAAAAGGTCGCGCTACTCCGAAAGCAGGTCAATGGCAACGCCGGCAAGTTCCGTCGCGTCAGCGTGCTGGAGTCGTTCGTCGCCGAGCAGCAGGCGGAGTCGGGGGCGGCCGACGTCGATCGGGACCTTCTCGGTGTTGAGCAGTCCCTTGTCTTCGAGTTGGGTCTTCGTCCGGGAGAACGTCGCCTTGCTCGCGAGGCCGACGTCCTCGCCCCACTTGCTGATGTCATAGAGCAACTCGCGGTTCCGGGCGGCCACGAGCAGACTGATCGTCACCTCGTCGATTCCCTCGCCGTCGCTACGGGCGGTCGACAGCGAGTCGAGGACGGCGTCGAAATCCGCGCGGGCTTCCTCGCTGATCTCCGCGGCGAGCGTGGATCGAACGCGCGACAGCGGCGGCGTCCGAAGCGTGAACTCGCCGGCTGTCTCCCAGCGGTCAGCGTAGAATTCAGCGGTCGAGGAGACGAACGACCCGTCGTCGGTCCGGAGTCCGGCCGCCCCGTCGGTCGCTGTCACGAGCGAGACGACGTTTTCGTCCGTCACGAGCAACGAGTTGACCGGCTGTTCGTCGAGCAGCCGTAGCGACAGCGTCCCCTCGTCGATCAGATCCGCGGCCGTACTTGCCACGATGAAGTCGTCCATCACCTGTTTGAGCGGGCGCTCGGGCGCGAGAAGTCGAACTGTCGGCGGCGAGTCGAGGGCATCCAGCGTGTTGACGAGAGCGACGATCGTCTCCTGGGCCGGATTGACGACGTAGATGTCTTCGGGAGACGAAACAGTCTCTGCGAGGACGTGTTCGATGTCAGACGCGATCGTATTCTCTATTGTCATGAAGTGGCCTGTCTTAAAGGCCACTAATATTTAAGGATATCGCCGTTGAGATATATCGTTCATCAAAAGCGGGGCCTCATCGAAGATTTACAGGTTGACCCGGACCAGGCCCAGCGTCGAAAGAGTAGCTTATTCAAGACTGGCCATCGAGGAACAGATATGGACGACGACAGCGTCCGTGAGACGGATCCGGCCGTCGCCGACGCGCTGGCCGGCGAACGCGACAGACAGGAAGACACGCTCGCGATGATCGCAAGCGAGAACCACGTCAGCGAGGCGGTCCTCGAGGCCCAGGGGTCGACGCTGACGAACATCTACGCCGAAGGGTATCCGGGCAAACGCTACTACGCCGGCTGTGAGTACGCAGACGACGTCGAGGAACTCGCAATCGATCGCGCCGAGGAGTTGTGGGGAGCCGACCACGTCAACGTCCAGCCACACTCGGGCAGCCAGGCCAACATGGGCGTCTACCTGGCCGTCCTCGATCCCGGCGACAAGATCCTCTCGCTGGATCTGACCCACGGCGGCCATCTCTCTCATGGCCACCCGGCGAACTTCGCCGGCCAGGTCTACGAGGTCGAACAGTACGAGGTCGACGCCGAGACGGGCTATCTCGACTACGACGGCCTCGCCGAGATCGCCGACGAGTTCGACCCGGACATGATCGTCTCGGGGTACTCCGCGTACCCCCGCGAGGTCGAGTGGGAACGAATTCAGGACGTCGCCGACACAGTCGACGCCTATCACCTGGCCGATATCGCCCACATTACGGGCCTCGTCGCGGCGGGCGTCCACGCCTCGCCGGTCGGTGTCGCCGACTTCGTGACCGGGTCGACCCACAAGACGATCCGGGCCGGCCGCGGCGGCGTCATCATGTGCGACGACGAATACGCCGACGACATTGACTCGGCCGTCTTCCCCGGTATGCAGGGCGGCCCATTGATGCACAACATCGCTGGGAAGGCCGTCGGCTTCGGCGAGGCACTCGACCCCGAGTTCGAGGAATACGCCGAACAGACCGTCGCCAATGCGAAGGCGCTCGCCAACCGCCTGCAGGAACACGGCCTCGAACTCGTCTCCGGCGGAACCGACAACCACCTCGTCCTGATCGACCTCCGGCCCTCGCACCCGGACACGCCGGGCAAGGACGTGGAGGAAGCACTCGAGGACGCCGGAATCGTGCTCAACGCCAACACCGTCCCCGGCGAGACGCGCTCGGCGTTCAACCCGTCGGGTATCCGTGCCGGGACGCCCGGTCTGACGACCCGTGGTTTCGACGAGGACGCCTGCCGCGAGGTCGCCGACCTGATCTACGAGGTGGTCGACGCACCCGGCGACGAGGGCGTCATCGCCGAGGTTTCCGAACGCGTCGACGAACTTACCGACGAGTACCCGCTGTACGCCTGATTCCGCGCGGACCCATCGACGAACGCTGAATCGTCGACGCTGAGAGTTCTGCCCGTTGCCGCCGAAATGGTGTCGACAGGGGATACATTCGCATTCGAAATACTTAATCACAGACTGGTGTAATTACCCGGGTATGGTGGATCTTACCCGCCGCCGGCTTCTCGCCGGTGTCACCACGACCGCCCTGGCTGGTTGTATGGGTGACCCCAACAACCAGTCATCGGCCCCTCCAGCATCGACCGCTTCGGACACAGAGACGCCGACACCGACAGACGAACCAACGCCGACTGAAACGCCCACACCCGAGACAGACGAAATTACCCTCCCCGAGGATCTGGTTGCAGTGCTTGATCCGATCCCGGAATCAGTCGACGGCACGTCGGTGTCTCGGATCCGGAGCACTGCCCCATCCCCGGACAACGACGAAAGCTTCAATCAGTTGCCGGCGTTCGGATCAGTGTCACAGATCGGTCTCGAACTGGACGAGATCGATCGTGCCGCGGCTGCCAGATACGGCGACTACCAGACACAGATCGTTACGATAGTCGGCTCGTTCGACGCCGAGAAGCCGACGCTGCCCGAAGAGGCCCCGATCGAACAGCTCCATCGCGAGGACGGCCGTTTGATCGTGGCGATGGACGACACCAAAGACGGCTGGAAGGACGGGTTGACGGCGGCGACCGAGGCGGCGGGCGACGGCGAGCTTCCGCTGTCCGAGGACGCCCGACTCGCGTTATCACCGGTCAGCGAGTCAGCCGTCATCCAGTTGCTGCCATCGATCCCTGCGGACGAGACCGGGCAGCTCGACGGGGTCAACACCGACGTGATCGAGGCCTTCGCCTTCGGTGGGGATCGACTCGATCCGATGACGGCACGCGTCTCGATCACGACCGTCTACACCGAGCAATCGGACTTCGACACCGAGGAATTCAAGACGTTCGCCAAAAATATCGGCGCGGGCAACACTGACGACTTAACGGTCGAGCGCGACGGTCGCGTCGGCATCGGGACACTCACCGTGCAAGCGCCGACCCAGGAGATCCGCGAACGGGCACCGGATCCCCACCTCACGGTCAGCTACGAGCAGGAACGCGGAACGGCCAGGCTGGAGCACTACGGTGAGCAACCGCTTCAAACGGAGTCGTTGACACTGTTTGTCGACGACGAACCGGTCGAAGACGCCTGGAACGGCGACCCGATGGAGCCCGACAGTTCGATCTCCGTCGACGCCGATCCGCTCTCGTCGATCATGATCGAGTGGACCGATCCCGAGAACCCCGAATTCGAACGGATCGTCTTCCACGATGTGATCGCCAGGGGAGTAACCTTCGAGGAAACGTACGATATCGAATCAAAAACGCTGACGGTGACGTACACCGGCTCCGAACCGGTCGATCGCACGGACCACGTCGAAATCGAGCATCGGTCACCCGAGGAAGACGAACCAAGCAGCGACGAGACGACCGAATCACTGGCGGATCGTCACGACCGACTGACTGAAGGAGACCAAATCACCATCGAGGGCGTCGCGTTCGGCGATCGAGTAACGTTGATGGCCACCCACAGCTACGAGCGAGCGGGGGCCAGTGGATCGCTGTCGTCGTCGGTCTACACCTTCCGGGCACAGGTTCCGGGACACTTCAGACTCGATACGGAAGAGGGGCCGAGACTCGTCTACTACGGCAAGGAGGGCCGTGATCCGGCGAACTTCCGGGTGACTGTCGGCGGCGAGGAGCCTGCAACGGGATTTGCTGAGAAATACGACACGCTCGAACGGGTCGATACGTTACAGCTCGACGCCGAGACGGGCGATGAAGTCGTCGTCGAGTGGGTCGGCAACGGCGGGCCGACGGAAACGTTCAGCGAGTACGTCCGGCCGCCAGCGTCCTTCGAGCTGACGCGGACCACCGACGGGTTCGAAATCGTCTACCGGAGCGAAGTGACCTACGACGCTGATGCCTTCGCCGTCCGAACGGGTGGTGGCGAGTCCGATCCCGTCTTCGCTGATGACTACGACACCCTCGAAGGCGGCGACAGCGCCCCCATCGAACTGGACGGGACAAGTCCTGTCCACGTGTACTGGACGGAGCCGGAAGAGCGGATCACTCTCACCTGGCTCCACCTGGACAATATGCTCCAGTTTGAGCTTGACGGATCCTCGCTGGTGTTCTCGGGCCAGGGTGAGTGGCCCGCCGAGGAGTTCGATGTGACCGTCGACGGCGAGGACGTCGATGGATTCACGGACACCGTCACGAACGGCGACAGCATCGATCTGAGCGCCGAAACTGGATCCACCGTCGAGGTCACGTGGACCGGGGGCGACGAGCCGACGAGTGTCTTCTCGGAGACGGTCCATCCGGCCTTCGAGTTCACGTTCGCGTACGACGCCGAGAGCGAATCGCTTTCGATCACCTCGAAGACGGATGCGGAACTCGACCCCAGTGAGCTTGAAATCGTCGTCCACCGCAGTGACGATCGGCAGACGTACGTCGACGCCTGGAGGGAAGCGTACGATGTCGTCGAGACTGGTGACGCGGTTACGCTGTCGGTTTCCGGGGTCGAGGCAGCGGTGGTCGAACACGAATCCTGGAACGTCTACGCCCACAAGGAACTGGAGTAAGTGCCCAGCTGGTCGCGTCCATTGGACACGCCACCCCGACAATCGGGGCGAGCCCGGGCACGGATACTGGGCCTTTATGTTCCGCGGCCGCCCTGAATTCCGTAATGGCAAACAGCATCGACGGGAACAGAGTGGCACAGTCGATCCGCGACGACCTCGGCGACGCGATCGGCAAACTCGAGAGCGAAGGCGTGACGCCGACGCTGGCAACGGTATTGATGAGCGACGATCCGGCCAGCGAGACGTACGTCTCGATGAAGCAGGACGACTGCGCCGAGGTCGGCATCGAGGCGATCGACGTCGAGATCGATCCCGAGGCACCCGCCGAGGAACTGTTCGACGAGATCGATCGACTCAACGCCGACGAGACCGTCAACGGCATCCTCGTCCAGATGCCGGTCCCCGATCACGTCGACAAGCAGTCCGTTCTCCGTCGAATCGACCCCGAGAAAGACGTCGACGGGTTCCACCCCGAGAACGTCGGTCGACTGGTCGCGGGCGACGCCCGATACAAACCCTGTACGCCTCACGGTATCCAGATGCTGCTTGATGATGCCGGCGTCGATCCCGAGGGCAAGGACGCGGTAATCGTCGGCCGGTCGGACATCGTCGGCAAGCCGATGGCGAATCTCCTCCTTCAGAAAGCGGACGGCGGCAACGCGACCGTGACCGTTTGTCATTCCAGGACCGATGACCTCGCGGCGAAAACCCGCGAGGCGGACATCGTCGTTGCGGCCGCGGGCGTCCCGGAAATGATCGACGGCGACATGCTCACCGAAGGCGTGACGGTCATCGACGTTGGGATCAACCGTGTCGATGCGGACACCGAGAAGGGCTACGAACTGGTCGGCGACGTCGATTTCGACAGCGCAGCGGGGAAAGCAAGCGCGATCACGCCGGTCCCCGGCGGTGTCGGGCCGATGACGCGGGCGATGTTGTTGTATAACACTGTCAAAGCCGCTGGCCTCCAGCACAACGTCGACGTGACGCTTCCCTGAGCAGCAGACTGCATACGCGCTATCGCTCCGGATCGAGTTCCGTAAGCCGGTCACGGGCGCGGTCGAGCGCGTCCGGATCATCCTCGATCAGGTAGGCACCGACTGCCCGGGCGGCCTCGATCAGCGCTTCAGCCCGCTCAGGTGGGATATCCCCGTCGAGAGCAGCCACCCGTGCCCGGTGATCTTCAACGCTGCCGAGGACGGTTCGGGCCTGGTCGTCGGGTTCGTCTTCGAGATACTGACGGAGGTCTCGCCGATAGTCCTCGACCGTCGCGGCGGCAGCGAGCCCCCGATGAGGAATCAGCGAGTCGGGCACCGACGACGGGTCCGGTCGCGTTCCCGATTGTGCCCCGTCCAGCAGTGCGAGCAAGTGATGCTGCGCGGCCTCGGTAACGTCCATCGATCGGGCGATGGCCCGGCCGACGTGTTTGAGTTCCATCGTCGCGACGAACTGCTCCGAAAGGGGCTGGAGTTTCCCTGCGTCGATGAATCCATGAAGGCGGACGAACTCGGATGCGCTCTCGGCGGCGCGGGTCGCGACCGTCCCGATCGGCTCAGAATCGACCGCCGCACGAGCGTGTCTCAGGTCAAGTGAGACTGGACTGGCAGTGTGGCGCGTCCGCTCGTCGACGCCGACGCTGCGTAGGCTGCCACAGTCGGGACACTCGACACTGCCCGTCTCGTAGTACGTCCACCGACGACCACAGTTTTGACACTCGCGTTCGCCACGAATCCGCATACCTACTCAAGATGCCTCCGAGTATAAAACGGGCCTGCTACCTCGACCCGACGCCGAACGACACCGCTGTGTCGCCCGGGGGTCACTGGTTCCCCCGAGCGGCGCTAAATATCGACTGAGGTCGGTACTTTTAAGTCCATCCATCGGTGATGTTATGATGACGCTTCGCTTGGAGGGCCGAAGCGTCAGCGGGGACCAATTCAGGGCGGCAAGCGTTCACGCGGGACTTTTCCCCGCGTGAACTGCTTTCCACTCTTTCGATACTCGGAAGCGATGTGTCCGTACCCTGGCCGATCCGATATATTCCTTAGACGACTACTCCGGTAACGTAACTTACCAGTCGTCTTGACGATACGGGATGGATATGATACCAGTTCACAAGATTTGGGTGATTACTCATATCTATTATCTTTTGAAGAGGTGAGGATCGGCGGCAATAGCGACGTGAAAACCGAACGTCTCGGTGAACGAAGCGGTATATTTATACCAACCCGATAATAATCATGATGTGGACTTTACCGATGTACGACCTGACAGGATTTCAGCGTGACCTCCTATATGTCATCGCGGGGGAGGAGGAACCGCACGGGCTGGCGATCAAGGATGAGCTTGAAGACTACTACGAGAAGGAGATCCATCACGGCCGTCTCTATCCCAATCTCGACACGCTTGTTGACAAGGGACTTGTCGAAAAGGGCCAGCGCGATCGGCGGACGAACTACTACAGTCTAACACGTCGAGGGCGGCGTGAGATCGAAGCACGAAGCGACTGGGAAGACCAATACATCGACCTGTAACGGAACCCACCGAACGCCCAGTTTAAAACTGGTAGCGGCGATCGTCCGGGTCGCCTTTCTGGGGGAACTGATTCGCGCTAGTCATCTCGTCGAATGTCATCCCAGAGAGGTATTCGTCGTAGGTGACGTCGTACCCACTCCGGAGGTGAAAATCGAGCGTCCCGGTCTCGACGGTGCTCTGAAAGAGCATGTGGACGGCACGCCGCAGGAGTTCGTCAGTCGACTCCGGCTGGAGTGCCGCTTCGAGCATCGCAAGCTCGTTGCGGGTCTCGCGGTCAAGATCAACGGCAATCTCCTCGCCCAGCGCACTGTACTCCGCAGTGACGTCCTCGGACAGCGCGTCGAGTGTCATATCCGAACCTGTCGATGGGTGGGCAAACTCCTTTCGGCTCGGCGGTGGGTGAGAGCGGATGCCGACCGACTCTCGCCGGGGGAACTGCCGGTGACGCCAGAGGTAAACGCCGGAATTGCCTACGACACGTCGATGAGTGAGGCCGCCGTGAATCTGCCTGCCGACAGAGATTCGATCCAGCGTGCGCTAATCGAGTGGTACGAGGCCGACCACCGCGAGTACCCCTGGCGCGAGACCGACGACCCGTACGCGATCCTCGTCTCGGAGGTCATGAGCCAGCAGACCCAGCTCGACCGCGTCGTCGACGCCTGGGCGGACTTCCTCGATCGCTGGCCGACGGCCGCGGACCTGGCGGCCGCCGACCGAGCCGACGTCGTCGCATTCTGGTCGGGACACAGCCTCGGGTACAACAACCGGGCGAAGTACCTCCACGAGGCGGCAAGCCAGGTCGTCGAGGACTATAACGGCGAGTTTCCGGACACTCCCGACGAACTGTCCGAACTCATGGGCGTCGGTCCCTACACCGCCAACGCGGTCGCGAGCTTCGCGTTCAACAACGGCGACGCCGTCGTCGATACCAACGTCAAGCGCGTGCTGTATCGTGCCTTCTCGATCCCCGACGATGACGCAGTGTTTGAGGACGCCGCGAGCACGCTCATGCCCGGCGGGGAGTCCCGGGTCTGGAACAACGCGATCATGGAACTGGGCGGCGTGGCCTGTGAGAAGACGCCGCGCTGTGACGAGGCGGGCTGTCCCTGGCGGGAGTGGTGTGACGCCTACGCGAGCGGCGACTTCACCGCGCCGGATGTCCCGACTCAGCCGAGTTTCGAAGGGAGTCGGCGACAGATGCGGGGGCGGGTGATCGCCGCGTTAAAGGAACACGATGACCTCGCGATCGATGACCTCGGGCCGAAAGTGCGGGTCGATTACGCGCCGGAGGGCGAGTACGGCCGCGAGTGGCTTCGAGATCTCCTCGAAGATCTGACTGACGATGGACTCGTCGAGACGAGTCAAAAAAGTGGCGAGACCGTGGCCCGTCTACGGCGATGAGCCTTCGTGGGGGTTCACTCGCCCTCCAACCCCTGCTGAGCGATGCGCTGGCTTGCCTCCTCGAGGAACTCCTCCGGCAGCGCGCCGATCTCGCCCGCCTGCACCCGCCAGAGGTTGGCGTAGAGGCCGTCCGCGTCGATCAGGTCGTCGTGGGTACCGCGCTCGACGATCCGGCCGTCCTCGACGACGAGGATCGTATCGGCGTCCCGAACCGTCGAAAGGCGGTGGGCGATGACGAACGTCGTCCGGTCGGCCGAGACGTCGTCGATGGACTGCTGGATCAGCAGTTCCGTCTCGGTGTCGACGGCGGAGGTCGCCTCGTCGAAGACCGTGATCGCCGGCCCCTGGAGCAGGGTCCGGGCGATGGCGACGCGCTGGCGCTGGCCGCCCGAGAGCTTGACGCCGCGCTCGCCGACCTCGGTGTCGTAGCCTTCGGGCATGTTGGTGACGAACTCGTGGGCCTGAGCGCGCTTTGCGGCCTCGACGACCTCCTCGCGGTCGGCGTCGAACGCGCCGTACTTGATGTTTTCGGCGACGCTACCGTCGAATAAGAAGTTCTCCTGGCCGACGTAGCCAATGGATTCCCGGAGGCTCGACAGTGTCACATCCCGGACATCGTGGCCGTCGACCCGCACCGCGCCCTCGTCGACGTCGTACAGCCGCAGGAGGAGTTTGACGAAGGTGGTCTTGCCCGCGCCCGTCGGCCCGACGAGGCCGACGGTCTCGCCCGGTTCGACGTCGACGTCGATGTCCTCGAGGACAGTCTGGGTCTCGTAGCCGAAGGTCACGTCGTCGAACTGGACGTGACCCTCGACGTCCTCGAGTTCCGTCGCGTCCTCGGCGTCCTGGATGTCGACGGGGAGGTTCATGATCCCCAGAATCCGCTTGGTCGAGGCGCGGGCGTCCTCGTAGCGGTCGATGATGGTGCTCATCTGGGCGAGGGGCTCGACCAGGCGCTGGGTGAGCAGGAGGAAGATCACGAGGGTCCCCTCCGAGAGATCGCCGGTCAGCGGGCCGGGTGGCCCCTCGAGGATCCAGACCCCGCCGACGATAAACGTCGCGACGAACGAGATGGAGGTCAGCGCCTGGAGGCCGGGCCGGTAGATGAAGTTCAACCGCAGTGCGAGCCAGTCGAGCCGGAAGTATTTGTAGGAGTGCTCGCGGACGCGTTCGTCCTCGTGATCCTCGGTGTTGGCGGACTTGATGACCTCGATGCCGTTGAGATTGTTCTCCAGGCGGCTGTTGAGGTCGCCGACGGACTGGCGAACCTCGGTGTAGCGTTCCTCGGCCAGTTGCATGAACCAGTAGGTAAACACGGCCGCAAGCGGGATGACCGCGAGCGTGACCACGGCGAGTTGGCCGTTGAACCAGAACAGAATGAGCGAGATGCCGACGATGAGGACGCCAAGCTGGATCGACTCCCCGAACATGTTGTCGAGAAAGCGCTCCAGTCGGTTGGTGTCGTTCGAGAGGATCGACATGAGTTCGCCAGTCTGGACCTCGTTGAAAAAGTCCATATCCAGGCGCTGCATCCGCTGGTAGGTCGCGGTCCGGACCTCATGCTTGACGCGATGGGAGAAGAGGTTCAGCGACGACGCCCGGACGAAGTTGAGGACGGCCTGGCCGATCATAAACACGGCCATGAGGGCGATCACGAACCAGAACTGATCCATCGTCTCGTTCGGGAGCACCGTCCCCGGAATCAGGGGCAGCGCGAAGGGTTCGCTTCGGAAGATAGCATCGAGCGCTACGCCGAGAAGGACAGGTGGGACGAGGGAGGCGAACCGGGAGCCGATCGACGCCAGGATTCCGACAAGGAACCATCGGCGACTCCCGTGGCCGTAACGCTGGAACAGCTGCCACAGCGGGTGTTCGACCGCGTCACGATATCGTTCGATGTACTCGATGTCCACGTGATCGTCTGTGCTCATTCTGGGTCAGAGAGACGCCCCTCTCTCCGAGCAGGCCCCCGTTAACACTTTCGCGACTCGTAGCCGCAGAATCACGAGCAATCGACCGGTTGAGGGGCGGAGACGAGAACACCTACATCGACATGAAGTCGACGCCGTCGATGTCGAGGCCCATCTCGCCGTCCCCGCGATCCCAGTCGTACTCGTTGCGGATGATCGCACAGAGCGTCTCGCGGGGTTGATCACTGTTTTCGACCACAGAGTCGGTCCGCTCCAGATATTTTCGTACTGTAGTCCGGGAGAGGTCGAGCGCCTCGGCGATCTCCGATCGGGTGGCACCGCGGGCTGCCCGGAAGACGATATCGGCGCGCGTCGCGTCGTCGATGGCCGCCGGCATGGATATATCTATGCAATACGAACAGATAACGGCGTCGAAGTCCGGATTCGAGGCCGATATTCGGCCCATTTCCCACCCGTATCTACGCAATTTGGGCAGATAGCCGAAATTACTTTCATCCATTCGGGATTCGCCACGGGCATGGCAGACGGGACAGGTCCGACTGGCTTCGAGGCAAAACGCGAGACGAACGACGCCCTTGACACCATCTGGATGGACGGGGAGTTCCGACCCTGGGAAGAGGCGACGATCCACGTCCTCGCACACGCGCTGCACTACGGGACGAGCGTCTTCGAAGGAGTCCGCTGTTACGAGACAGCCGACGGGCCGGCGCTGTTCCGGTGGGACGCCCACCTGGATCGCCTCTATGATTCGGCCGCCGTCTACGATCTGGATATCGGGTTCGACCCCGAGGAGTTGACAGCGGCGACAATTGAGCTGATCAAACGCCAGCAGCTCGATTCGGGTTACGTCCGGCCGATCGTCTTCTACGGCTACGACCGGCTGGGCGTGAGTCCGACGACGCCGACGAGGGTCCCCGAGCGGGTCGCGATTGCCGCCTGGCCGTGGGAATCATACCTGGGAGAGTCGGCCCTCGAGGACGGGATCGACGCCGGCGTCTCCTCGTGGCGAAAGTACGGCCACGACGCGATCCCGCCGACGGCGAAGACCACCGGCGCGTACGTCAACGGCGTGCTCGCGACCGACGAAGCGGCGCGCAACGGCTACGACGAGGCGATCGTCCTCAACGGCGAGGGCAACGTCGCCGAGGGCCCCGGCGAGAACCTCTTTCTCGTCGACGACGGCGAGGTCTACACCCCCGGACTCGCCGAGGCCGCGCTCAATGGAGTTACCCGGCGGAGCGTCATCGAACTCGCTCGCCAAGCGGGATACACCGTCCACGACGACGCCCGGATCGGCCGCGGCGAACTCTATACGGCGGACGAACTGTTCTTCACCGGGACGGCGGCCGAAGTGACGCCGATCCGGTCGGTCGACGGCGTCGAGATCGGCGGGGGATCGAAGGGGCCGGTGACCGACGACCTGCAAACCCGCTTTTTCGATCTCGTGTCGGGACCGATCGCCGATCACGAGGGGTGGTTCACGCGCGTGCGCTGACTCCAAGCCGGTGGTTCGCGTCGCGTTCCGATCGCAGCATCCCGTTCGCAACCACGAAAAACTATCACGCACGCGTCAGTGAGAGACACCATGAGCGAGACGCACGTCGTCGGGATCTGCGGCAGTCTGAGAGACGGCAGTTATACCCGAAAATCACTCCGAATCGCGCTCGAAGCGGCCGAAAACGCCGGCGCAAGCACGGAACTGCTCGACCTCCGGGAGTGGGAGTTGCCGGTGCTCGACGCTGACGCGGACGACGCGGGCGAGGCCGACGCGTTTCGCGATCGGGTGCGGGCAGCGGACGCGGTACTCCTGGGGACGCCGGTCTATCATGGCTCGTTCAGCGCGCCGCTGAAGAACGCCCTGGATTACTGTGGGTTCGACGAGTTCGAGCACACGACCATCGGCCTACTCGCCGTCGCCGGCGGGCGCTTCCCGATCACCGCCCTCGAACATCTCCGGACGGTCGGGCGCTCGCTGGACGCCTGGGTCATCCCACACCAGGTCGCGATCCCGCGCGCGTCGAGTGCCTACGAGGATGGTGACCTCGTCGACGAGGAACTCCGGGAGTGGATCGAAGTGCTTGGCCGTGAGGCCGTCGAGTACGCCCACATCGAGCCGGATCCCGCGTCCTTCGAGAGCGGCGAGAACGTTGGTGCCGACGATTAAGTAATCCATCCGGTTCGAGGGTCGCCGACCCGAGCACCTTGACGGGACCCAAACCGACAAAGCCCCCGGAGGACAACGACTGGTCGTGACGCAGTGGGTCGATCCGGCAGGGCACGGTCGCGAACGCGGACCGGTCGGGTTGTTCCGGGCGTGGATCGGGATACTGACCACGCCGCGCAAGTTCTTCCGGCAGGCTGTCGCGCCGGGCGATCAGGCACCGGGGCTGGTGTTTCTGGCCGTCGTCGTTGCGATCGAGGAGAGCGTGCGGTACGTGCTGGTCCCGGGTGCGGCGCCAGTCGTGGGAAACCGTCCGGTGGCGACGGCTGTGCTGGCTGTCCTGGTGACAGTCGTCCTGATCGCGCCGACTGGACTCCACCTGCTGGCGGCGATCCAGACCGTCCTGCTGTGGCCGGTGGCGGCGGATCGCGCGGGCATCAGCGAGACCGTTCAGGTACTCGCGTACGCCACTGCCCCCTGTGTGGTAGCTGGGGTGCCGTGGCCCCCTCTTCAGGTAGTAGCTGCCGGGTACGGCTCCCTGCTGTTGATCCTCGGCCTGTCGACAGTACACGATGTCAGTTACGTGGAAGGGACACTCACGGGCGTGATCCCCGTGGTGCTGCTGTATGGCGTCGCCTTCGGTGGGTTCGATGCGCTGAGCGCCGTCGTCTGAGCGGTGGTCTTCGACAATCAGGGCCAGCGACGTTTCGACAACCGTTTTAGGCCGGACCCGTTTGCTCACATCAATGGGTTCGTGTATCATCTGCGGTACGTCTGTCGAAGGGCACATCTGTGACATCCACGAGGAAGACGCGGTCTTCGAGTTTCGTGGGAGTACACCGGAACAGTTGACGCCGGGTCGATACTACCGCGGCACGGTCGACGGCTTCGCCGAGTTCGGCGTCTTCGTCGACATCGGCGATAGTGTCACTGGACTGTTACACCAGAGCGAGCTGGATAGTCGACTGGAGAGTCTCGACTGGCAACCCGGCGATACCGTTTACGTGCGCGTCACGAACGTGCGCGACAACGGCAACGTCGACCTCAGCTGGTCGATCCGCCAGGCCGATGAGGAATTCCGCGGCGTCTTGATCGACGATCCGGACGAGGATCACGAGTTGTTGCCCGAGGAGACAGACGAACCGATCGAAGAGGAATCGACACCCGAAGACAGTGCTGAATCAACCGAGACCGAGTCGACGGAATCGAAACCGGCTGAAGCGACTGCGGCCGGTGCCGTGCGGACGCGTGACGAAGCTCAGACCGGCGGCGGGACCGTCGGCGCGGAAGAATCTGAACCGGAACCAGCTACGGAGACATCGGTCACGAACGAGTCGGCGGAGGCCGAAGAAACTGCCGACACGGCAGATTCCGAGAGCGAACTAACCGAAACTGAACGCACCCCGGAACCACCGAGCGTCGATGTCGGCGACCTCGACGGGTGGGTCGGCGACACCGTTCGGATTACCGGCGAAATCGTCGACGCCCGCCAGACGAGTGGGCCGACCGTATTCGAACTCCGGGACGGCACCGGGAGTGTCGACTGTGCGGCGTTCGTCGAAGCCGGCGTCCGTGCGTACCCGAGTGTCGAGGAAGGTGCCGTTGTGCAAATCGACGGCGAAGTCCGCGAACGCCGCGGCGAGCTCCAGGTCGAGACCGAGGAACTGGAACTGTTCGACGAGGACAAACGCGAGGCAGTCCTCGAAGAGATCGAAGCGACGCTCAGCGAACGCGCCCGCCCCGACGAGATCGACCCGCTCGTCGACGACGAGGCGGTCGCCGCCGAAAGCGAATCGATCCGTGACGTCGTCGGCGAGATCCGGCGGGCTGTCCTCGAGGACCGGCCGGTGATCGTGCGCCACAGCGCGACGACCGACGGGTACGTCGGGGGCGCGGCGATCGAGCGCGCCGTCCTGCCGCTGGTTCGCGATCGCCACGACCGTCGTGACGCGGAGTATCACTACATCGATCGGCGGCCGCTCGAAGGTGACGTCTACGGCCTCGACGACGCGACCACCGACGTGACGCGGATGCTTGGCGACCGCGAGCGCCACGACGAGAACCTTCCCCTCCTGGTGTTCGTCGCCGTCGGCGGGACCGAGGAGTCCCTCGATGGGTTCGACCTGCTTGACGTCTATGACGCCCAGCGGGTGGTCATCGACACCGTCGCCGAACCGGCCATCGTCGAGGCTGTCGACGCGGCACTCGCCCCGCAGGCCGATGCAACCTCGATTGCCGTCGCCGACGGAACGACGCGTGGGCCGACCGCGAGCGCGCTTGCGGCGACGGTCGGTGCTCACGTCGAGGAAGACGTCCGACCCGATCTGGCGCACCTGCCGGCCGTGAGTTACTGGGGCGAAGTGCCCGACGCCTACGCCGAGGCTGCCGCCGAGGCCGGCTATGACGGGACGGCCGTCAGCGAGATCCGCGAGGCAGTTGCGCTCGAAGCCTACTACCAGTCCTACGAGGACAAACGCGAACTCGTCACGGACCTGCTCTTTGGCGGTCGCGAGACCACCGACGCCGACGTCCGCGGGCTGGCGAGTCACGTCAGCGAGCAGTTCCGTGAGAAACTCGACGTCGCCGTCGAAACGGCCCAGGAGAACCTCGACCGACGCAGTGTCGGCGACGAAACGATCGGCGTGCTCGACATCGATCGGTTCACCCACACGTATGACTTCCCGCCCGCCACGCTGCTGCTCGACGAACTTTACCGCCGGAGTGACGATCTGACGGCGATCGTCGGCGTCGACGAGGACGAACTCCACGTCCGGAGCGGCCACGAACTCGACGTCCGCCAACTCGTCGAGATGGCCGACGAGACCGTCGAAGGGGCCGACCTCGAACCGCTCAGCACCCGGTCGCATCGCATCGAGTTCCTCGCCGGCCAGCGCTCGACGGTCGTCGACGCCGTGCTCGACGCGATCGTCGACAGCATCTGATCGCGGCTGCTTTCTCTTCCGTTCGCTATCGCCCGTAGCGACACGCTTATTCGGGCGAAACGGCGACGTTGAGCCACGCAATGAGCACCGACGCGCCCGAGGCAGTCGAGGATCCGTTCGAACGCGCCTGCGAGGAGTTGATCGACCGGATCCTGAACGGCGATCTCGACCGCGACGGCCTCGAAGCTGCCAAGCGGGACGTCTGCTCGAAGCACTCCTCGCCGACGGTGCCGAAGAACTCGGATCTGCTCGACCGTGCGCCGGACGGTCGCCGCGATGAGCTGGCGGCCGTCGTGCGCCGCAAGCCGATGCGGACGGCCTCGGGCGTCTCGCCCGTGGCGATCATGACTTCACCGGAGAATTGCCCGCACGGGAAGTGTCTCTACTGCCCGGGCGGGCCGGATTCGGAGTTCGAGAGTGCCCAGAGCTACACCGGTCAGGAACCCGCCGCGGCCCGCGGGGTGCAAAACGACTACGACCCCTACGGACAGGTGACGTTGCGGCTCCACCAGCTCCGGAAGATCGGTCACCCGATCGAGAAGGTCGAACTCATCCTGATGGGCGGGACGATGACCGCCCGTAGCCACGACTATCAGGAGTGGTTCGTCAAGCGGGCACTCCAGGCGATGAACGAGTACGATCCGAATTGCGATCCCGAGCCCTCCGAAACAGAGAGCTTCGCCCAGGACCCCGAAGCGTATGACTTCCGCTATCTGGAAGATGTCATCGCCGACAACGAGACGGGATCGATCCGCAACGTCGCCACCACCTTCGAAACCAAGCCCGACTGGTGTGGCCCCGAACAGGTCGACCGGATGCTTCGGCTTGGCGGGACGAAGGTCGAGGTCGGCGTCCAGACCACCTACGAGTCGATCAACCGCGAGATGCACCGCGGTCACGGCGTCGACGCGAGCATCGAGGCCAATCGTCGTCTTCGGGACGCGGGGTTCAAGGTCGGTTTCCACATGATGCCGGGCCAGCCTGGCATGACCGAGGAGATGGTCCGGGAGGACTTCCGGCGGCTGTTCGAACGGCCCGAGTGGCGGCCGGACTACCTCAAGATCTATCCGACGCTCGTCGTCGGCGGGACCGTCACGTACGATATGCATCGCCGCGACGAGTTCGACCCCCTCACCAGCGAGGAGGCCGCCGAACTCGTCGCGGACGTCAAGCCGATGATCCCCGAGTACACGCGCCTCCAGCGAGTGCAGCGCGATATTCCGGCCCCCCTTATCGAGGCTGGTGTCCAGAAGTCCAACCTCCGCCAGCTTGCCCGCAAGCGCATGGAATCGCGTGGCGAGTCGTGTTCGTGTATCCGGTGTCGGGAAGTCGGCCACAGCGACGAGGAACCCGGCGACGTGACGCTGGACGTCGAGAAATACGAGGTTGCCGGTGGTACGGAGCACTTCATCAGCTTCGAGGATCGCGATCGAGATCTACTAGTCGGGTTCGCACGTCTCCGGTTCCCCGGCGAGGTCGTCCGGCCGGAACTCGAAGAGGCGGCTGTCATCCGAGAACTCCACGTCTACGGCAGCGAGATCCCGATCGGCGAGGCAGGCGAGGACGGCAGCGACTGGCAACACCAGGGCTACGGTCGTCGGCTCATCGAGCGCGCGGAGGAACTCGCCGCCGACGCCGGATACGGGAAGATCGCCGTCCTCAGTGGGATCGGCGCGCGCGAATATTATCGCGAGCAACTCGGGTATCGCCAGGACGGCCCGTACGTGAGCAAGCGGCTGTAATTCAGTTTTTGTCCAGGAGCGGAGCACGTCGCTGTGAGATTCGATTCGTTCCACGCCAGCAGCTACTGGGTGGGGAAAGGCATATGATGTCTGTGCGTGAATATACATGCACAGGTGATTGAGCCATGCCAAACATGACGATCCGCGTTCCTGACGACCTGAAAGCGTCCCTCGACGAACACCCCGAGATAAACTGGAGCGAGGTGGCCCGCCAATCCATGCGGGAATACCTCGCCCGGCTGAACGTCGCCGACGAGATCGCCTCCCGGAGTGAACTGTCCGAGGAAGACGCCCGCGAGTTGAGCGAGGACGTGAAGGCGGACATCGCAGCCCACTACCGTGATGACGAATGAAGCTGGTCTGTGATACGAACGTCGTCTTCTCCGCGTTGATCGCCGGCGGGAAAACCCGCGAGTTGATTCTCAGTGACCGAACCGATCTCTACGCGCCGGAGTTCTTCTTCACGGAACTCGACAACCATCGAGCGGAAATCCAGGAGAAGTCCAAGCTCCCGGGGGACGACCTGGACTTGCTACTCGCCATGTTGTTCGAGGAGACGGATATCGTCCCACGTGAGGAATTCGAACCGGAACTTCAGAAAGCACGCCACCACATCGCCGGAGCCGATCCCGACGACGTTCCGTTTCTTGCCCTCACCCTTCATCTCGATGTTGACGTCTGGAGCGACGATAGCGACTTCGAGGACCAACGAGCCGTCACCGTCTGGAAGACCCACGACCTCGTCGAGCGTTTCGACTGAGCGACCACGAGCGACACGCTTACCACGCGCGCCCGACCAGTCCGGGCATGGACCGCAAGCGGGAACTCACCAGCGTGGACTGTGCCGCACTCGCCGGGGAACTCCGGGCGTTCGTCGGCGCGTACCACGAGAAATCCTATCTCTACGACGACGATCTGCTCCGCCTCAAGCTGAGCGGCCCGAACTTCGGCCGGATCGAACTGCTGATCGAGGTCGACGACCCCAAGCGCGTGCACACGATCACTCCGGATCGGGTTCCCAACGCGCCCGAGCGACCGCCGAACTTCGCGATGATGCTCCGGAATCGGCTGGAGGGTGCACAACTCGAGAGCGTCGAGCAGTTCGAGTTCGACCGCATCCTCCAGTTGCGCTTCGAACGCAGCGACGACCACACGACGATCATCGCCGAGCTGTTCGGCGACGGGAACCTCGCCGTGCTCGACGAGACGGACACCGTCATCGATTCGCTGGAAACCGTCCGGCTGCAATCCAGAACAGTCACGCCGGGCTCTCAATACGAGTTTCCGTCGGCGCGGTTCAACCCGCTCACCGTCGAGTACGAGACCTTCGTCGAGCGGATGCGACAGTCAGACGCAGACGTAGTGCGGACGCTGGCGACTCAGCTCAACTTCGGCGGGCTCTACGGCGAGGAACTCTGCTCGCGGGCCGGCGTTCCCTACAACCAGGCCATCGAGGAGACCACCGACGCGGAGTTCGAGGCACTGTACGACGCAGTGAATGACCTCTCGACACGACTCCGCGAGGGCGATCTCGACCCGCGACTCTACTTCGAGACGGACGACCAGGAGACGCCAGTCGACGTGACGCCGGTACCGTTGGTCGAGTACGAAGAGAAGCCGAGCGAGCCCTTCGACTCGTTCAACGACGCCCTCGAAGCGTACTTCCTCGGTCTGGAACAGGAGCCCGACGAGGAGGAAACCGGATCGAATCGACCGGACTTCGAGGCGGAGATCGAGAAGCAAAAGCGGATTATCCAACAGCAGGAAGGGGCCATCGAAGACTTCGAGGAAGACGCCGAGGCCCAACGCGAAAAAGCCGAACTCCTCTATGCGAACTACGATCTCGTCGACGAGGTGCTTTCGACGGTCCAGGACGCCAGAGCGGCCGAAACACCCTGGGACGAGATCGAGGCGACGCTTTCGGCCGGCAAGGACCAGGGGATCCCGGCCGCCGAGGCCGTCCGCGATGTCGACGGCAGCGAGGGGACAGTGACGGTGCAGATCGACGACCACCACATCGAACTCGACGCCGATACCGGCGTCGAGAAGAACGCCGACCGCCTCTACCAGGAGGCAAAGCGCATCGAGGGCAAGAAGGCCGGCGCGGAGGAGGCGATCGAGAACACCCGCGAGCAACTTGAGGCGGTCAAACAACGGCGTGAGGAGTGGGAAGCCAGCGACGGGGACGATGGTGACGAAGCGGACGGCGAGAGCGAGGAGGGAGCCGACGTCGACTGGCTGACTCGCGAATCCATTCCGATCCGGACGAGCGAGGAGTGGTACGAACGGTTCCGGTGGTTCCATACCAGCGATGGCTTTCTCGTGATCGGCGGCCGAAACGCCGACGAGAACGAGGAACTCGTCAAGAAGTACCTCGATCGCGGCGACCTGTTCTTCCACACCCAGGCCCACGGCGCGCCGGCGACCATCCTGAAGGCGACCGGGCCGAGCGAGGCCCCACCCGACGACATCTCGATCCCCGAGTCCAGTCGCGAGGAGGCCGCCCAGTTCGCCATCTCCTACTCGACGCTCTGGAAGGAGGGCAAATATGCGGGTGACGTCTACTGCGTCGGCCCCGACCAGGTCACCAAGACGCCCGAGAGCGGCGAGTATCTGGAGAAGGGGAGCTTCGCCATCCGGGGCGATCGAACCTATTACGACGACACGCCGGTCGGCGTGGCTGTCGGGATTACCTGCGAACCCGAGACGCGTGTGATCGGCGGCCCGCCGAGCGCGATTGCGGGACAGGCCGAGACTGCGATCGAAGTCGAACCGGGGCGGTACGCCCAGAACGACATCGCCAAGCGACTCTACCGGGAGTTCAAGGGCCGTTTCGCCGACGAGAGCTTCGTCCGGAAGGTCGCCAGTCCCGACCTGCTCCAGGAGTTCCTCCCGGCAGGTGGCAGCCGGATGGTCGAGGAGTGAGGGCGTCAAGAGAGCGCGCTCCGACGACGAACCAGCAGGCACTTACTCGCCGCACGCTCACTCCGAGACATGCGCATCGCCGAGCGGGAGCGCGTCGAGGGCGGTCGCGAGCGCCTGACGCTCGTCCCCGAGAGCCTCGACGACCTCTGGCATCTCACCTACGTGATCGAGCCGGGCGACCGGGTGGCCGGCGACACGACGCGCCGAATCCAACGCAACGACGACCAGATGCGGGACACGGGTGGCGAGCGTGAACACATCTGGGCGGCCCTCGACGTCGAGGACGTCGAATTCGCCCGCTTCGCTGATCGGCTCCGGGTCAGCGGCGTGATCGACGACTGTTCGCGGGAGGATCAACTCGGCCAGCATCACACGATCAACGTCGAGCAACACGACGAACTCGACGTCGAGAAGACCTGGAAGCCCGACCAGATGGATCGGATCGAGGAGGCCGTCGAGGCGACCGACGTCCCGGACGTTGCCATCGTGACCGTCGAGGAGGCCCAGGCGTACGTCCACACCGTCGAACAGTACGGCACCGAGGAACGGGCGTCGATTGCGGGGCCGACCGGGAAGGGCGAATACGCCAGACCCCGTGAAGAGTTGTTCGGGGAACTCACGGACGTGCTCAAGCGAACGGACGCCGACGCGATCATCCTCGCCGGCCCGGGTTTCACCAAGCAGGACGCGCTCGCCTACATCGAAGACGAGGCACCGGAAGTAGCTGACTCGATCCGCACGGTCGATACAAGCGCCGTCGGCGATCGGGGCGTCCACGAGGTGCTCAAGCGCGGGGCCGTCGAGGAGGTCCAGGAGGAAACCCGCATCGCCGAGGAGGCGACGCTGATCGACGAGTTGATGGAACGGATCGCGACCGGCGCGAAAGTGGCCTACGGCCCGGATCCAGTGTCTGAGGCCGCCGAGTACGGTGCCATCGAGCACTTGCTCGTCCTCGATGAACCGCTTCGCCGGGCGCGTGGCGACGGCGACCAGTGGGACATCGATGTCGATCGCGCCATCGAGCGGACTGAGCAGCAAGGCGGGGACGTGACCGTCTTCTCACGGGAGTTCGATCCGGGACAGCAACTCTCGAATCTCGGCGGGATCGCCGCGCTGTTGCGATATCGCCTGAATTAGTGATAACGAGCTTCCAAAACGATTTTTTGATGTGGGTGTGATGCT
Organism: Halorhabdus sp. BNX81; assembly: GCF_029229925.1. Lineage (NCBI taxonomy): Archaea > Methanobacteriati > Methanobacteriota > Halobacteria > Halobacteriales > Haloarculaceae > Halorhabdus > Halorhabdus sp. BNX81. The sequence goes on from NZ_CP107254.1 coordinate 1,637,855, forward strand.
AAGCCGACGGAGTATACTCACCCGAAATGTCATTCGAGAACCAGCCGGATTTCGCCAGCCAGGTTGCCGATCTGAATCGATACGGTCAGGCACTCAATAGTTGTGAGAGTGTCGACGAAGTCGTCTCGCTCACACTGGAAGCGGTGTCGCTGTTGTTTGATTTTCCCTACGCAACGTTCGTCGTGGTTCGAAACGGACATCCGGAAGTCGCAGACAGTACGAACCCCCACTTCGATCCAGGGGACGAGTCGACGCCGGTGGTGACCCAGGCCATCGACACCGGCGAGACGGTTCGTCGGACGGGAGACGAAGCCGGTGTGGTTGAGGATTCGGACGTAACGGCTACGCTTGCCGTCCCGGCGAGTATCGTCGACGAGGTCATCGTGGTGCTGGTCACACGAGCGACATCGGTCGACGAGATCGGCGCCGAACACGCCGAACCGCTCGAAATTCTCGCCTCCCACGCCGCCACCGCGATCAGTAACATCCGGTCGAGAGAACAACTCGAACGCGCACGAAAGGATCTCGAAACCCGCAAGGAGATGATCGAGCTGTACGACCGGCTCCTGCGACACGACCTGGGCAATGATCTGCAAGTGATCTCCGGATTCACTGATTTCGTCGCGGACAGCGTCGACGGTGAAACCCTGGAGTACGTCGAACGCATCAACCACGCGGCCGAGGACGCGGCCGACCTCATCGAACGCGTCGGAGATCTCGTCTCCACGCTGGAGGAGGCCGACGAACCCGAGCCCAAATCACTCCGGCGAGAACTCGAAGAGACAGTCTCGACTGTCGACACACAGTACGACGATCTCACTGTCGAGTTCGACCCCGCGGACTTCGAATGCCAGGTGTACGGTGGTGATCTACTCGATTCGGTGTTCACGAACATCCTCTCGAACGCGGCGATCCACAACGACGAACCCGTAACGGTCTCGATCTACGCTGAGGAAGTGAATGCGGATGCGGTGGTCGTCGGCCTGGCTGACGACGGTGCCGGCGTTCCCGGGGAGATCCGCGACGAGATCTTCGAGATGGGGCGAAAGGGGCCGGACAGCGAGGGGACCGGTCTGGGGCTGGGATTCGTCCGCGCGTTGACCGAATCCTACGGTGGGACGGTCGAACTCCGTGAGAGCGACGCCGGCGGGGCCGACTTCCGGGTCGTTCTCGAGCGCGCCTGAGGGGTGCGTGGCTGACACCCGCGGCGATACTGTTAATCTCCAGCGACGACAACGCCCGGCTATGGCGAGCATTCCCGCCGCGTTTCAGGACCTCTTCGAGAAACGGACCTTCGCCCATCTGACCACGATGACCGCAGACGGGAAGCCACACACAACACCCGTGTGGGTCGACTACGACGCCGACGACGACCGGATTCTGATCAATACCGAACGCGGGCGACGCAAGGAGCGGAACGTGGCCCGCGACCCGACAGTTTCGGTGAGCATGACAGACCCGGACAACCCCTATCGGTTCCTGTCGGTGACCGGCGAAGTCGAATCGACGACGACCGAGGGCGCACGTGAGCACATCGACGCGCTCGCACAGCGATATCTCGACGAGGAGGAGTATCCGACACCGATCGAGACCGAGCGGGTCATTCTTCGGATCAGCGCTGTGGAAGTCATCACGGGTGACGTAGAGTGACCCGCCTGGCCTACAACTCGGCGGTCAACCCGTCGCGAGCGACGGCGACCGCGCCGTCGTAACGCTCGCGAACCGACGCGACCATTTCCTGATGACGACCGTCAGTGTGGGGATAGAGGTGCGTGAGATATAGCGTCCCAACAGTAGCGTCGGCTGCATCGAGGGCTGTCCCCAGTGACGCAGGCGTCGCGTGGTTGTCCGTCTCGATGTCGTCCGGGAACGAACAGTCGTGAACCAAAACCTCGGCCCCGTCGGCGACGGTGAGAAATTCGGGAACCGCCACGGTGTCGCCGCTGAAGACGACTGCGGGACGGTCAGTGCCGGTCGGCGAGAGTCGGTAGCCAAAGCCGGCCATCGAGTGGTGGATCTCCCGCGCCGAAATGTCGAAACCCGCGAGCATCGTCTCACCGACCTCGATGTCGGCCACCGTCGGCTCGACGTGTTTCCGGAGGTAGCCGTGGATATCGAGGAGTTCGTCGAGGAGGGATTCGGTACCGGATGGGCCGACGATCCGGAGCGGCGGGGCGTCAGCCAGCCAGCGGGCCTTCAACAGGGGTAGTAGATCCGCGACGTGGTCGAGGTGGTGATGGGTGAGAAGGACGGCGTCGAGGTCGGTGTACCCTGAGTCGGTCGCTGCCAGCGCGTCGAGGATACCGCTCCCGCAGTCGATCAGCAGTCGGTTGCCGTCGGCTTCGAGCAACAGTCCGGTCTGGTTGCGGTCGCCGGTGGGCATGGCACTCCCCGTCCCCAGAAACGTCAGTTGCATACTCGTGGGTGCGCCGACGAACACAAAAGCATTCCCGGGACTATGGGGGCTATTTGAGGAGATCGTCCCGCAAGTTTTTGTCTCGACTCCGGTAAGGACGAGCAAGGAAATGTCTCACCGAGATCGGTATTCCTCCCAGGCAGTCCAGGAGATCTGGCAGTTCGAGTGGGATCGCAAAGACATCTACGAGTGTCCACCGGACGCCGAGAATCCGACGTACGTTCTCGGCATGTTTCCCTATACGTCCGGGAACCTCCACATGGGCCACGTCCGCAACTACGCGATCACCGATGCCTACGCCCGGTATCGGCGGATGTGTGGGGACGATGTCCTCCAACCGATGGGCTGGGATGCGTTCGGGTTGCCCGCCGAGAACGCCGCCGAGCGCCAACTGACGGACCCCCAGTCCTGGACGGAGACCTGCATCGAGGACATGCGCGAGGAGATGGAGGCGATGGGGTTTGGCTACGACTGGAGTCGGGAGTTCACGACCAGCGACCCCGAATACTACCAGTGGAACCAGTGGTTCTTCGAGCGGTTCTACGAGGAAGGGCTGGTGGAGTACGAGGCTGCCGCTGTCAACTGGTGTCCGAACTGCGAGACCGTGCTGGCGGACGCCCAGGTCGAACCGGCACCCGACGAGGACGACCACGATCACGACGCCGGCGTCGACGGGCCGGTTTCGAGCCAGGGTGTCTGCTGGCGGTGTGAGACGCCGGTCGAGACCCGTGAACTCGACCAGTGGTTCTTTTCGATCACCGACTACGCCGAGGAGTTGCTTGCAGGCCTCGACGAACTCGACGGGTGGCCAGAGAGCGTCCGGGAGATCCAGCGCAACTGGATCGGCAAACAGGACGGGGCGAACGTGACCTTCGAGGTGCCCGAGTACGGCACCGTCGACGCGTTCACGACCCGTCTGGATACGATCTACGGCGCGACCTTCCTCGCCGTCTCGCCGGGTCACGAACTGGCCCGTAAACTGGCCGCGAAAGACGATGCAGTGGCGACGTATCTGGACGGAACGCGGGGACGATCGGAAGCCGAGCGGCGGTCAACGGCGAGTGGCGTCGAAACCAGCGTCCGCGCGATCCACCCACTGACCGGCGAGGAGATGCCGATCTACGTCGCCGAGTACGTCCTCGACGACGTGGGGACGGGGGCTGTCATGGGCGTGCCCGCCCACAACGAGCGCGATCACGCCTTCGCGAGCGAACACGACCTGCCGATCGAGCCGGTCCTGAAAGGCGATACCGACGAACACGACTTCTCCTCGGCCGCCGATACCGGCGAGGGCACTCTCGAAAACAGCGAGGCGTACGACGGCCTGGACACCGAGACGGCCCGCGACCGATTGCTCGCCGACCTGGATGTCGCCGAGTCCGCCGTCACCTATCGGCTGCGGGACTGGCTCATCTCCCGGCAGCGCTACTGGGGGACGCCGATCCCGGTCGTCCATTGTGAGGCGTGTGGCCCCGTCCTGGTTCCAGAGGACGAACTCCCGGTCGAGTTGCCCGAGTACGAACCGACAGCAGGGAACCCGCTGGCCGAGAACAGCGAGTTCGTGGAAACGACGTGTCCGGAGTGTGGCGCGGACGCCCGCCGGGAGACCGACACGATGGACACCTTCGTCGACTCGTCGTGGTACTTCCTGCGATTTCTCTCGGCCGCACAAGCGGACACGCCGTTCGACACGGACCAGGCAGCCGAGTGGCTGCCCGTCGACGTCTACGTCGGCGGCGAGGAACACGCCGTCCTCCACCTGCTTTACATCCGGTTTTTCGCCCGCGTGCTCTCCGATCTCGGTCTCCTCGAGGAGAGCGAGCCCGTCCAACGACTCGTCAACCAGGGGACGGTACTGCACGGCGGCGAGAAGATGTCGACGGCGAAGGGGAACGTCATCACGCCCCACGAGTACGGCCCGGAGACGACCCGATTGTTCGTCCTCGGGGCCGCTCACCCGCGCCAGGACTTCGAGTGGACCGCCAAGGACGTGAGTTCGGCCTACGATCTCCAGCAACAGCTCTACGAGATGGTACAGTCGTTCGTCGGGCGCGAAAGCGATCGGGGCGAGCGCGAGCCCAGAGACGACTACCTCGACCGGGAGATCGACCGGACGATCGCCGCAACGACCGAAGAGTTCGACGCGTTCCGATTCCACCGGGCGATTTCGGAGATTCGATCGCTTGCGGGCGTGCTCGGACAGTACACCGAAGTGGGGCCAGTCCACGAAACAGTGTATCGACGTGGACTCGAGACGATTGCGGCGCTGATCGCGCCGATCACTCCCTATCTGGCCGAAGAGCTCTGGAATCTGCTACGATGTGACGGGCTCGCCGCCGAAGCCGACTGGCCACAGCCGGCGGCGGCGGTCGGCGACTACCGGATCGAGCGCTCGCTGATCGAGACGACGCGGGCCGACGTCCGGGACATCTGTGAGGTTGCCGGGATCGACGACCCCGAAGCGATCACGTTGGTCATCGCCCCCGAGTGGAAGTACCGCGCCTACGAGACAGTTCGGAGGGCCGATCCCGAGAGCGCGGTCGTCAGCGAGGCGTTCGAAGACGACCTTGTCGCCGACCACCGGGACGTAGCGGGGCCGTATCTCGCCGACTTACAGGAGCGTCGTCGGTCGCTGGAACCCGTGCTTGAACCGACCACTGAGCAGGCGGTCCTGGAACGGGCGGCGTGGCTGCTCCGAGAAGAGTTCGACGCGTCGATCAGCGTCGAGACGGCGGAAGCGACGCAAGACGCTGACCTGGCCGAGCGTGCCGATCCCGGCAAACCCGCGATCCACATCGAGTGAGCGGCTGGTTAGTCCTCGGCGACATCAGCCAAAAGCGTCGTCTCGACGTACCGGTCGAGTTCGCGACGAGTCTGGTCGAACAGTTCCCACTCGCCCAGCGTGACACACCGATCGAGCGTGCCGTACAGTGTCGAATAGAGGAAAGCAGCCGTCCGATCGGCATCGACTTCGACAAAGGTTCCTTGTTCGATACCGGCCTCGATCGTCTCGGTGAGCTCGGCGACGATGAGCGCGTCCGAGCGTTCGAATTGATCCCGATATGCCGGGTTGTGCGGCGTCTGGGCGCGCATCTCGAGCAGCGCCTGGAAGAACTGTCGCTGTGCCTCGTCCGGATCGGACGGGGCGAGTTTCTCGAAGAGCGCGGTCAGTCGCTGTCGGGGTTCTGTCATCTCGGTGTCCTGCAGATCGGCCTCGAGTCGATCGAGTAAATAGGCCAGAAAGTCCGCCAGGAGATCGTCCTTGTCGTCGTAATGATAGTACAGCAGCGACTGACTCTTCTCGAACTCCTCGCCGATTCTGGAGATGGTTGTCCCGGCGTACCCGTGGGCACACAGTGCTCGATAGGTCGCCGCCATGATCTCCTCGTCGGTCGAGTCCGTCGTCTCGAACCACCCGGTCACTGTATCACCCCCTGCCACGGTTGTGGTCGCCGGTCACGGAACCGTTTCGAAGCGGAAATCGGCTTCCGGTCGGCGTCCGTCCGGGTCACGGGATGCCGACCGATCGGGTTCGTGGCGACAGCAGTCGCCGCAGGTAACTCACTCATGGATGTTGGGGCGATGTTCGACGGCGTTCGGACACCGTGAGGTGGCAAACGACCGAAGCGTCTCGGTCGCGGACGACTGTGGGAGTGGATCCAAAAGCCCCCGGAGACGATCCGGATCGCCGACAGAGACGACATCACTAGCCGACCACTTGCCGGGCATCGTCTCGGCGACGACATCCGTCTGGTCGTCGGCAGGAGACTGTCCGTCAGGTCGCCAGCGAGCGATCCCGAGTGCCGCGCCGGCTTCTCGGAGCGCCGATCGCGAATCCGGGTCGCTACCTCCCAGCAGTCCGGCGATATCACCCGCCGTCGCCATCACGATCGGATCGATCGGGACCGAGTCCGGCGCTGAGGAATCCTCGGCCCGTGTTTCTTCCAGTCGGCTCCACAAGGAAGCAAGCCGTTGACTCGCGTCCGAGAGTGAATCGAAACAGGCCTGCCGGACTGACGGGTCACTTTTGACGGATCCCATCGCCGTGTACGCGAGCGAATGGAGATAATCGCTGGTCAACAGCGCCTGGTCACGGTCCAACGCCCCAGTGTCGAAGCCGGCCGCTTGAGCGTTAGCTACTGCCTGTCCGTAGACGAGTTCGACACTCGTTGCTGCCGGGAGGATGTCCTCAATATCGATGTCCGCCGAACCAGTCTGTGCGCCCACGACGAGCCACTGGCCACGGATCCGGTCCGACATCTTTCCAAGCAATGTACGTGCATCGTCGACGAGGGCGTCCGGTGCGCTCGGCAGGACAGATCCGAGATGATCGTCGACTGTCTCGCCGATCACACCCGGATCGAGTGGATCGGACGAGCGCATGCTACCCACTGGCGTATTGTTCCCCATGCCGATAATTGAACGGTTAGTCAATGATCAATCTTTGGATTTTATGTATCAGCTGTTCGCGGAGACGGGGGGTAGGTTCGAAGCTCGGGTGCTGAACTCCCGAGAAAGCGGAACTATTTGAACGAACATTCAGTAAATTCCGGAAAGCCTATAACCAACTCGCCCGGAAAGGCGATACTACGAATGACTGGTTTCAGATATCGTATTGGAGGTCCACAATGAGCCTGACCGACAGGGTCGTCGACGCGATCACCGATCATACGAAAGCAGCGATCGCGGTGATGCTCGTCGTGACAGTCCTCGTCGGCGCGGGGGCCGCTCAGGTGGACCAGACGTCGTCGCTCGATCAGTTCCAGTCGGACACACCCGAAGCAGCGGACCTGGATTATATCGACCAGAACTTCTCGACTGGGGCTGAAAACACGACCACGGCACAGATTATCGTTCGTGGGGAGAACGTCCTCAGCAACGAGACGTTGATCGAGACGGTAGAATACCAACAAGCCCTCAGGAACAACGCGACTGTCGGGCCCACCTTGGCCGAAGGGTCACCCACAACCGGTATCGCCAACGCGATCGCAACGGCCGCGATCCAGCGCGAACGAGGGGCCGAGTTGCAGGCCACGCTCGCGGAGTTCCGGCAGCTGAACGCGACCGTCCAGGAGCAACGGACCCAGCTACAGGAACAACGCGCTGCGCTCCAGGCGAATCGAACTGAATTCAACCAAACGCGGGAGGCGGTCGCGACGCGAGCGGCCCAGCTGAACGCGACGGCCCAGAGCCTCCGGACCGCCCTCACTACACTCCGTGAGGACCCATCGGCGAGTGTTCGGGACCGGTTCGACGCGGTGGCCCAGAATGCGCCAGTGACGTTGAACGAAACCCACTACGCGACGTTCCGGACAGCCGCTCAGGATCTCCGGAACGCGACCGACCAGGAGTCGATCCAGTCGGCGTACGAACTCGGCACGCAGGGGGTCCTCGCCGCGGAGTACCAGACCCTTCAAACTCGCCAACAGTCCCTCGAAGCGTGGGGCCAGGCCCTCCAGGAACGGGGCGCTGCCCTCCAAGAGCAGGGAGCGTCACTTCGCGAGCAGGGTGAACGCCTCGAAGAACTCGGCGCGACCCTCCAGGAGCAGCGTGCAGCCCTCGAGAACGTCTCCGGGATCACACTCGACGAGCAGATCACCCAACTTGCGTCGATGAACACCACCGAGCTCGAATCGACGATCGAACTCGTGCTCGGCGACGGCGAAAACGGTGGCGGGAACGGCGCCCTGGGGCTGATGTCCAGCGAGTACGAGCAGGGATCGACGACCGCCGAGGCGACGATGCTGCTGGTCACCCAGCGGACCGACAGCGCTGTCGCGCCCGGCGGGACTGTCTCCGACCGGATCGTCGACTCCCAGCTTGCGATGCAGGACCTCGGTGGGGACTTCGACGAGGAGTATCTGGTCTTCGGGAGCGGGTTGATCACCGACGAGATCAACCGCTCGATGAGCGACAGCATGCTGATCGTCGGCCCGCTCGCGCTGATCTTCGTTCTGGCAGCGCTGGCGATCGGGTACCGTGACATTCTCGATATCCTGCTTGGCCTGTTCGGTATCGGTGCGGTCCTGATCTGGACGTTCGGGTTCATGGGCTGGGCCGACATCAGCTTCAACCAGATCTTCATCGCCGTGCCCGTACTGTTGATCGGGCTCTCGATCGACTACGCGATCCACATCTTCATGCGCCATCGCGAGCGACGCAACGACGCGGACCGCGGTCCACGCGAGGCGATGCGGGTCGCATTGGGTGGCGTCGGCGTCGCGCTCACGCTGGTGACCGCGACGACAGTCATCGGCTTCCTCTCGAACCTGACGAGCCCGGTCCCCCCGATTCAGGACTTCGGTATCGTGAGCTCCGTCGGAATCGTGGCTGCGCTGTTGGTCTTTGGCGTCCTGATTCCGGCGCTCAAAGTCGAACTCGACGAGGTTCTCGAAGGCTTCGGCATCGACCGCCGCAAGCGAGCGATCGGAACCGGTGGCGGCCGACTCAGCCAGCTACTCAAAGTCGGATCGATCGGCGCACGGAAGATCCCCTACGTGATCATCGTCCTCGCCGTGTTGCTCTCGGTCGGCGGTGCCTACGCAGGAACACAGGTCGACACGAGCTTTGCTCAGGAAGACTTCCTCGCCGAGGATCCACCGGGATGGATGGAAGACCTCCCGGAGCCGTTCAAACCCGGCGAATACACCGCGAAGAACAACCTCCAGTACGTCAACGAGCGGTTCGTCCGGGAGGACTCACAGGCCCAATTGCTGATACGCGATGATGTCGCGACAGCCGACGGGACTGAACAGCTGGCCGAGGCACGAGGGACGATCGCGGAGAAGGACGTCACGCAGAAACTCCCCGGCGGTCAACCCGACGTGCGGTCACCCCTGTCGGTAATAGAAACCGTTGCCGCCCAAAACGAGACGTTCAATGCGACGTTATCCGCTGCGGACACCGACAATGACCGCGTTCCGGACGAGAACGTCGCCGGCGTCTACGATACGCTCTATGACGTCGCACCCCAGCAGGCCCAGTCAGTCCTCTATCGGGACGACGGGGAGTACGCGGCTGCCCGGATCGTCGTGACGATCCAGGGGACTGCATCGAGTACTGACGTAACCGACCAGATGCGGTCGGTCGCCGATTCGCTCTCGGAAAACGGCCTCGAAGCGTCCGCCACCGGCCAGACGATCATCTTCGAGATCGTCCAGAATCAGCTCCTGGAGACGGTGATCCAGAGTCTGTTGATCACGCTCGTGGCCGTCTTCGCGTTCCTGATGGTCGTCTATCGGATCAGTGATGGCAGTGCGACCCTCGGGTTCGTGACGCTGCTGCCGGTCGTCCTCAGCGTGGCGTGGATCCTGGGGACGATGTACGCCTTCGGCATCCCTTTCAACGTGATGACGGGGATGATCACGAGCCTGACTGTCGGGCTCGGGGTCGCCTACAGTATCCACCTCAGCGAACGATACAACCAGGAGCTCGAAGAGACCGGTTCGGTCTTCGAAGCCCTCGACCGGGCAGTCACCGGGACCGGCGGGGCACTGCTGGGTAGTGCCGCGACGACGGTCGGTGGGTTCGGCGTGCTCGTGTTCGCCATCCTGCCGCCGCTCCAGCAGTTCGGGCTGATCACCGGCCTGACGATCATCTATGCGTTCCTCGCGAGCGTGCTCGTCCTCCCGAGCCTGCTGGTCGTCTGGACGCGCCTCTTTGGCCCCGAAGACGCGTTCGGGGGCGGCGGAGACTCCGACGATGACACAACCGATATCGAGACCGCGGAACCGACGGATGCCCCAGGACCGAGCGTCGAACGCGATCTCGCGCCCAGCCACGTGGCTCCGGGTGGCGAGGTGGCAGTGACGCTTTCGATCGACAACCCACCGGAACGACTTGCGATCAGAGAACGGCTGGCCGGTACCGAGCTGGCACTGTACGGGACAAGCCCCGATCCGACGGAGTTTGCGACCCAGGGATCGACGTTGTTTCTGGCCTTCGAGGACGTCGACGGCCGCATCGTCGTCGAATACGACGCGACAGTGCCGGCGGATACCGCCGGCGGCACGACTCTGCCGATCGACGGTGCCGTCTTCGTCGACGGTGACGACATCGCGATCGAGGGGGCGGATTCGGTTGCGGTCGTCACCGATGTCCTCGAGCGCGTCCTGGCCGAGGGACAGGTCACCGACAACGATCTGCGACTGGCGGCCGATCACTTCGCGACAGGACAACTCTCCGACGACGAGTTCGAGCGCGTCTGTCAACTGTGGGTAGCGGACCAAAACTGAGACGGCCATCAAAATCGGGCGAACCGGTGGCGACAATCAGCGATCGCGACGCACGCGCTCGCCGGGTTCGGTACGCACGCCGCCCGAAAGCGTGACACCGGGTTCGAGGCTCGTGTTGATACCGGTCTTGACGCCGTCGCCGACAACGACACCGAACTTTCGCCGTCCCGTCGAGAGCCGATCGCCTTTGACTGTGAGTCCAACGTCGTCGCCGTCGTGGCGGAGGTTCGCGACGTTCGTTCCGGCCCCGAAGTTCACGTCCTGGCCGAGGACGCTGTCGCCGACGTAGGAGAGATGCGGGACGTTCGTCCCCGACCGGATCACGCTGTTTTTGATCTCGACGCCGTTGCCGACGTGGACGTTCTCGCCGAGATAGGTCGCCCCGCGGAGGTAGGTGTTCGGGCCGACCGACGCGCCGGCACCGACGTACACTGGCCCCTCGATCACGACGCCCGGTTCGATCGTTGCGCCGTCCTCGACGACCACGGTCCCCCGGAGGTCAGCGTCCTCACTGACCGTCCCCTGGACGTCGCCATCGAGTTCAGCCAAGAGGGTTTCGTTGGCTTCAAGCAATTCCCAGGGACGGCCGACGTCACGCCAGCGTGAAAGCGTCACCGGCGTCACTTCGTGTTCGTCGATGACGCGGGAAACGACGTCAGTGATTTCGTACTCGCCGCGCTGGCTCTCTGGAACGTCGAGCCAGTCGATGGCCGCTTCCGGGAAGACGTACGCACCGGTGTTCGCGAGGTTCGTCGGCGGGTCGGCGGGTTTCTCGACGATGTCGGTAACGATGCCGTCGGTGACGGAAACGACGCCGTAGTTCGACGGATCGGCGACCTCGTAGGTCGCCAGCGAGGGGGCGTTGTCGAACAGCTGTTCGATCGCCCCCGGATCGTAGAGATTGTCGCCGTTCAACACCGCGAACGCGCCGTCGAGTTCCGGGCGGGCGGCCCGGACGGCGTCGGCGGTGCCCGCCTGTGTCTCCTGGACGGCGAACGTGACCGGCACATCGCGATACGTCTCGCCGAAGAACGACCGAACTGCCTCGGCCTCGTAGCCCACGACGACGACCAGCTCCGACGCGCCAGCCTCGACGGCTGCGTCCGCGACGTGGGCGACGAGCGGCCGCCCGGCGACGGGGAGCATCGGTTTCGGCGTCGACTCCGTCAGCGGTCCCATTCGGGTGCCCTGGCCGGCAGCAAGAATGACAGTTTGCATGGTCGATCTGTTTACCGGCCAACCATTAACAGTGTCGTCTCATCGTGAAACAACGGCACTTCGACTGGCCGTCGTCCGGTTGCAGACGAGTGGCGGCACAGATCAGGGACGGCTTTGGCAGGCAACCCGACAGAAACGATTCTGCAATCCAGTGAGCGTGGTCCGGATCGGGGGAACATAGCTTTATAGAGTTTCCCGGCGATTGAGGCGGTATGAACCGTCGAAATCTGACGAATCAGTTCGTTCTCGGGGCGATCATGATCGTCGTCGGCGTGACGTTGCTCGTCGAGACCACCGACACCTACGACGCGTCGATACTGCTACAGTACGTCCCCTCGTTGTTCGTCCTCCTGGGGGTGTACGCCCTGATCAGCAGCGACTTTCGGAACCTCTTCGGGCCGATCGTGGTCGTCGCCGTGGCCGGGGCCTGGCAACTGGTCGCCCTGGATTACGTCGCGGCCGAGCAGGTCACGCAGCTCTGGCCGTTGCTCCTCGTAGCCGTCGGCATCTCGATCATCGCCGGTCACTTCCGGGGGGATTCGCGGGTGATCACCGACACCTACATCAGCTCGGTCGGGGTCTTCGGGGGCAGTGGGCAACGCACGACTACGGCGGCGTTTGCGGGCGCGGACCTGACGGCGCTGTTCGGCGGCGTCGAACTCGACCTCCGGGAGGCGAACATCGAGGATCGACCGGCGACGATCAACGCGACCGCCATGTTCGGTGGCTGTGAGATCGCCGTCCCGCCGGCGTGGAACGTTCGGATGGACATCCTGCCGATCTTCGGCGGGGCCGAAGACGAGCGGAAACGTCACGAACGTGACCACGACGAGGTTGATCTCGTCGTGACGGGCTTTGTGGCGTTCGGGGGCGTCAGCGTCACGGATTGAGCAATGTTTTTGTCCCCGGCCACGAAGTGAGGGGGGTCTGACGTGGGTCTCGCTCACCCGCCAGATGCACATGCCATCCTGCTAGGGCCGGGTGGACCCTGTTCTCGCCGCGATGGACGCATACTCCACGTCCCGAATCGCCATTGGGCGGTCGGACTCGGGACAGCCCGTTCGGCGACAGTCCCGTCCACTCCGAGGCGTCGACCGTCCCGAGTCAGAAACACACCCACGGCAAACCCATCGAACCCCACGACCGCAAACCATCGCGTTAATGAATCCACTGGCGGTACACTGTAGCATGAGCCACGACGCGTTCCCCACCGAGAATCCCGCAGTGGTGACCTGCGGGTTGCCATACGCCAACGGCGACCTGCACATCGGCCACCTGCGAACCTACGTCGGCGGCGACGTCCTGACCCGTTCCCTGGAGAAACTCGGCCAGCAGACGGCCTTCGTCTCCGGGTCGGACATGCACGGGACCCCGATCGCCGTCCAGGCGATTCAGGACGATATCGACCCCGAAGCGTTCGCTCTGGAGTACCACGAACAGTACGAGGAGACGTTCCCGCAGTTCGATATCGACTTCGACAACTACGGGCACACCCACCAGGAAACAAATCGGGAATTGACCCACGAGATCGTCGAAACCCTGGAGGCGGAAGGCTACATCGACGAGCAGGAGATCAAGGTCGCCTGGGACCCCCAGGACGACCAGCCGCTGCCCGATCGGTACGTCGTCGGGACCTGTCCCTACTGCGGCGAGACCGCCCGCGGTGACGAGTGCGACGAGGGCTGTGGGCGTCACCTCGAACCCGGCGAGATCGAGGATCCCGTCTCGAAGATCTCGGGCAACCCCGCGGAGTACCGCGAGCGTACCCACAAATTCTTCACGGTCTCGAAACTCGCGGAGTACCTCTCGGAATTCCTCGACCGCCTCGAGGGAACCGCCAACGCGAAAAATCAGCCCCGCCAGTGGATCGAGGAGGGCCTACAGGACTGGTGTATCACCCGCGATATGGACTGGGGCTTCGACTATCCGGAGGTTGACGACGCAGGTGAGGACACTGTCGACGACCTCGTCCTGTACGTCTGGGTCGACGCGCCCATCGAGTACATCGCCTCGACGAAGCAGTACACCGATCGAGTGAGTCCCGAGACCTACGACTGGGAGGGGGCCTGGAAGGCCGACGAGCCGGCCGGCCCCGATAGCGGGGAGATCATCCACGTCATCGGGCGGGACATCATCCAACACCACACCATCTTCTGGCCCGCCATGCTCCACGTCGCCGACTACAACGAGCCACGCGCCGTCGTCGCCAGCGGGTTCATGAGTCTGGACGGCGACGCCTTCTCGACGAGTCGCAATCGCGCGATCTGGGCGCGGGAGTACCTCGATGAGGGCTTCCATCCGGACCTCCTGCGGTACTACCTGACGACCGTCGGCGGCTTCCAGGACGACATCGACTTCTCGTGGGATCGCTTCCGCGAGCGGGTCAACGGCGAACTCGTCGGCACGGTCGGTAACTTCGCCTATCGGTCGCTGCTCTTTGCCGACCGCAACTACGGTGGTACGCCCGATGTCGAACTCTCTCCGGAAGTCGAGGATCGCATCGAGGCAGCCATCGACGATTTCGAGGCGGGCGTCAACGACTACTCGATCCGGACGGCCACCCAGGCGGGGGTTGAACTCGCCCGCTTTGGCAACGAGTACATCCAGCGCCACGAGCCCTGGAATCTGGACGACGACGATGCCGCGCCGGTCATCCGTGACTGCGTCCAGATCGCCAAGGCCGTCGCCGTCTTGCTCCAGCCGACCACCCCTGACACGTCCCGACGCCTCTGGGAACAACTCGACGAGGACGGGTCGATCGCGGACGTGACCCTCGACGCCGCACTCGAAGCGCCACCTGCCGAGTTCGACGAACCGACGGAACTGTTCGAGAAAATCCCCGACGAGCGCGTCGAAGCACTCAACGAGAAGCTCGAAACCCGCGTCGCGGAAGCGACCGACGGCGAGGCCGAAGACGACGCGGAAACCGAAAGCGACGACGGCGACGGGGCCGAACCGACTGGCATGGATCTCGAACCACTCGCCGAGGAACGGATCGGCTTCGATGACTTCCAGGAACTCGACATTCGCGTCGGCGAGATCGTCGAGGCCGACCCCATCGAGGACAGCGACGATCTCGTCCGGCTAGAAGTCGACATCGGGCTCGAAACTCGCCAGGTCGTCGCGGGGATCAAGCAACTCCACGACGTCGAGTCCCTCCCCGAAACCCGTGTCGTCCTGCTCGCGAACATGGAAAAGGCCGAACTGTTCGGCTACGAGTCAAACGGGATGGTGCTGGCTGCCGGCGAGGAGGCCGACCTGCTGAGAACCCACGAGGACGCGCCGCTCGGATCGAAAATTCGGTAGTGACGCCACAGCCAGGTTCCGGCGGATTCGGGAACGACCAAGCACTTTAGCCGCGTGATCCGATAGTCACGGTATGGACGACGACGAGTGGAACGATGACCCAGTCGAGTTCGACGAGGCGGGGGACGGACGGAACGGGGAACCGGGAGACGGTGCGGACGACACCGCAAGTGACGACGAGTGGCGGTTCACTCTCGAGGATCTGGCCGATGACGACGGGGAGGACGACACGGACGGGTTCTCGCTGTACGCCGAGATCGAGGCTGGCTCGCCCTCGGCGGAGAACGCGCTGTTTGTCGGGCTTGGCCTCGCGTTTGGACTGGTCGTCGTCTGGCAGCTACTGTTTTGAGTCCCGCCCCGGCGAACCGGACCAGTTGGGAGAACGACTGGTCGGTGACCGAACTGTTAACCCGGTTGGGGTCTAACTCGCGGGCATGGTATCGGTCCTGGGCGCAGACCTCTCGCTAATATTGCTGTTGGTAGGAGCGCTACTGGTCATTGGGGAAGCGTTCGTCCCGGGGGCACACTTCATCGTCCTCGGGATCGCGCTGCTGGTCGCCGGCCTCGTTGGCCTCGCCCTTCCGTCGTCGCTCGGGATCCTCTCGGTCGTGATCATGGCCGGGTTGGTGTTGGGTGTCGGGAGTATTGCGCTGTATGCCTACCGTCAATTCGACTTCTACGGCGGGAAAGGGGCCGGCCAGACGAGCGATTCTGACTCGCTCAAGGGGAAAACAGGTCATGTGACCGAGCGCGTCACCGGCACGGGCGGCGAGGTCAAACTCGACAGCGGTGGGTTCAACCCGCACTATCAGGCCCGGGCGTTCGACGACGAGATCCCGGAAGGCGAAGAGATCATCGTCGTCGATCCGGGTGGCGGCAACGTCCTTACGGTCGAATCGATGGCCGTGCTGAGTTCCGACGATATTGAGGCGGAACTCGAACGGGGCCGCGAGGCGGGCGAGCAGTCACAGGCGACGGACTCGGGCTCGTCGACACGGGAGGCTGGAGACGAATCCGTAAACGAACCGACGGGCGAACTCGACCGCGAAACCGAATCCGCGTAAGCGGCGGCCGTCGGCTCTGGGATATTCCGTCGGCACGAGCCCAACACTTTTGTTGTGTTCCTCCTAAGACAAGTGCGTATGTTATCAAGTATCCCGCTACAATTGGGGGGTGCGGAACTGTTCCCCATTGTCGCCCTGGTACTGCTGGCAATTGCTGTGGTGACCGTCTGGCAAATGGTGGTCATCACCGATGCCACGGAGAAGAAGGCCCTCACGGTACTCGGGGAGTACCGGAAGCTGCTGGAACCCGGGATCGCGTTCGTCCCGCCGTTCGTCTCGGCGACCCACACGTTCGACATGCGGACACAGACGTTGGACGTGCCACGACAGGAGGCGATCACGCGTGACAACTCGCCGGTGACCGCCGACGCCGTCGTCTACATCAAGGTGATGGACGCAAAGAAGGCCTACCTCGAAGTCGACAACTACAAGCGCGCCGTCTCGAACCTCGCACAGACGACACTCCGTGCGGTGCTTGGCGACATGGAACTCGACGACACGCTCAACAAGCGCCAGGAGATCAACGCCAAGATCCGCAAGGAACTCGACGAACCCACCGACGAGTGGGGGATTCGCGTCGAGAGTGTGGAAGTCCGGGAGGTCAACCCGAGCAAAGACGTCCAACAGGCCATGGAGCAACAGACCTCCGCCGAGCGCCGCCGGCGTGCCATGATCCTCGAGGCGCAGGGTGAGCGTCGTTCCGCCGTCGAGGAGGCCCAGGGTGAGAAGCAATCGAACATCATCCGCGCCCAGGGTGAAAAGCAGAGCCAGATCCTCGAAGCACAGGGTGACGCCATCTCGACCGTGTTGCGCGCCAAATCCGCCGAAGCGATGGGCGAGCGCGCAGTCATCGAGCGTGGCATGGAGACCTTAGAGGAGATCGGCAAGGGCGAGTCGACGAAGTTCGTCCTGCCCCAGGAGCTGACGTCGCTCGTCGGCCGGTACGGCAAGCACCTCACCGGCAGCGACGTCCAGACGGACGGCGAATCGACCCTCGAAGGCCTCGACTTCGACGACGAGACCCGCGAGATGCTCGGCCTCGACGACATCGAGAAGATCCTCGGCCAGATCGACCAGGAGGCCGAGGTCGACGTCGAAGAAATGGAAGAGCAGGCACAGGCGGTCAAATCCGGCAAAGAAACGGCCGACATCAAAGATCCGGACGAGGTCATCGAGGAGATGGACAACGAGTTCAATACCGACGAGGAGTCCTGAGAGGATCGCGTCGGTCAACCTTTGACGCCAACGGGTTGACGAACACAGCCCCGCTTTTCGTGACGAACGTCGGATCGAGCGAAGGCGTTTTGTAACTCGATGCTAATGAGTGAACAATGGCTGGGGATGGTGTCGACGAGAGCAAGCGCGCGACGCTCCGTCGGTTCGCCGCACTGGGGGCCGCCAGTCCACTCGTTCGACTGGCGGATTCGGGGAGTGACAGCACCGCCCCGGGAGCGATCGTCGGGTACCTGTCGACGACGCCGGGGGCACATTTCTCGAAGCTTCGTGACGATCTCCAACTCGGGACCGGCGAGACACAACATCACCTTCGCGCGCTGCTACAGGACAACACGATCGAAAGTCAACGCGACGGTGAATATCGACGGTTCTTCCCGGCGGATCGTTTCAGCGAGTTCGAACGGACGGCACTCGGCTATCTCCGTCGGGATACCTCCCGAGGGATGATCATCGAACTGCTCCGGGATCCGAGTGCCACCGCGAACGAACTCGCCGAACGGCTGGATGTCTCGAACCCGACCGTCAGCAAACACGCGACACAGCTAGAGGAAGCCGGCCTGCTGACACGCGAGGACGGGTACGCGCTTCGCCACCCCGAGACGCTATTGATGCTGGTCGTCAGATACGCCGAATCATTCGGCGAGGACGCCATCGTCTTTGCCGCCGAAGCTGACGAGTACGTCGCCTACGACGGTTGAAACAGTTGCTCCGGCCGGGGCTCTCCTTTCAGGCGTCGACCATCCAGGTCGTCGAGGAGGAGTACCCCCACTTCTCGACGGTCAAATCGTACTCGCCCTCCTGGAGGGCGGCCATGTTGGTCCCGACTTCCTTCGCCGAGAGACCGAGTTCCTCGCCGATGAGCCTGGACTTGAAATACGTCTGGTCGTCTGCGTTGGCTCGCAGGTAATCAAGGATCCGGCGTTGTTTCTCCGAGAGCGGTCCATCGTCGTGGGTGCCAGCCGCACTCGTACTCATGTTTCACTGTAGTGACGAGAGTGGTATAGGCGATTTGGTATGGTCGGTTAATCGACTCATGTCTTGCGATTATCTCCGTGGCAGATGGTGTGTGGCCGTCGGGAGAAGCCCAACGGGCCTGAATGTGGTACGACTGGGAAACGATATCGTCGGTCAGATGTCCTCTTCGATGATCTCGCCCACGGCGAAGTTCGACTTCACTTCGGTGACTTCCACCTTGACGCGGTCGTTGATCTCCGCGCCGGGGACGATGATGACGTACCCGCGTTCGACGCGAGCGATGCCGTCGCCCTGCTTGCCGATATCCTCGATCTCGACGTACCGGATCTCGCCGCTCTCGACTGGCGGCTGTGGTTCGCTCGGCGCAGTATCGGTGCTCGGTTGCTCGTCTGTCGGTTCGTCCTCGCCCGAAATCAGCGCAATCCGATAGGTCTCACCGGGTTCGATCGAACCGGTTTCGATCTCCCGTCGCGGTACCTCGACGACATACCGGTCGTCCTCGGCAGTTACGTCCGCACTGAACAGACACAAGAGTTTCTCTGAGATTTCCAAGGTTAAACCTCCGTTCCCGGCGTCGGAGGCCTCCCTAAAGAACTTGTCGACCGCCTTGTGGTGTGGTGTCACTCGCTGATGGGCGTGCCATCCGGTCGCTTCTGCCCCTCGGAGTCGTGGACGACCACGCCGTCGACATCGCGTGGCTCGTAGTTGTCACGGACGCCGATAGCCTCCTCGCGTTCGCGGATCGCCCGTCGTTTGAGCGTGGCCGCCAGTTCCTCCGCGTCCTCCCGCGAGATATCGCGTCCCAGTCCCTCACATTCGTGGGCGTGGACCGGCCCCGCACGATCGACGACACTTCCCATCGGCGAGGTCGTCCCATCCCCCTCATCCTCGATCGAGAGACTGAACGGGTAGGTCCGACAGATGAGCGGGCGGCGGTCGTAGATCGAACATGCCTCGTTCTCGTCGTCGTAAAACGTACAGTCCCCGCAGGCATCGGTCTGGAGTGCCCACTCGAAGGTTTCGCCGGTCGTCGGCTCGCCGTCAGTTTCCGAGAGGCCAAAGGGCATTGGCCGGGCGACATCGCGCCAGTTATCCGCGCCCTCTCGTTGGATCTCTCTGATCTCGTCGGGGAAGACCGTCGCTGTGTGTTCCGCCTCGCCGAGTCCGCGACAGCAGTGGCCACACCGGGTGCACTCGAAGCCGATCGACTCGATCGCGTCCGCGATGTCTGCGACGTCGACATCCCGGGCAGCGGCACGTTCGGCTTCGAAGGTCATGGGCCCGATAATTCGTCGAAACGCAAAAGCGCGTCGGGAAGGACGGCGTCGGGGGCAGGAAGCCGGATCCAGAAAGAGGTCGTTTACTCGGTCGTAAGGTAGTATACCTGTTTGCGGGCGTCACGGTAGCTGTATCGCGAGGAAACGAGGTCAGCATCCTCCAGGCGGTTTAGCGCGTATCGGACGGTCCGATCCGGCAGCAGCGATTCGGTGGCGAGTTCGCCCTGTGAGAGCGGTTGGTCCGTCTCCAGGACCTTGGCGATCAGCTTCGCACTCGGCGGCAACTCACGGAGGCGCTCGCGAAACTCCCCCTCCGTGAGGATGATCTCCGTCCGTGACCCGTCTTCGATCGTCGTGCTCATATCCGGATTGAGTCGGAACCGACGGATAAGCATTGGCTATATGGAGGGTATAATACCTTGTATTCTTGGGCATCCCCTTATATTGCCTGTCGCGGATCGATCCAATACCGTTTTAATCACCCCGTGGTGAACAATCCATAGCGTGAAAGGACAGGAGTGGTACCAGGCCGACGAGATCGCCGAGGCCTACGAGGAGAAGCGGTTTTCGGGTGGCGGTCGGCTCATCGATCGGCGGGAAAAGCAGGCCGTACTGGACGCCATCGGACCGGTCGAAGACTCGCGCGTGCTCGAAATCGCCTGCGGGACCGGTCGATTCACCGTGATGTTGGCCGAGCGTGGGGCGGACATCGTCGGCCTCGACATCTCTTCGGCGATGCTCCAACAGGGTCGCCAGAAGGCCCAAACTGCCGGGGTCGAGTCCCATCTCGATTTCATGCGGGGCGATGCCGGACGGCTGCCGTTCCCTGACGACCACTTCGACGCGGTCATCGCGATGCGGTTTTTCCACCTGGCGGATACGCCGGCATCGTATCTCAGCGAGATGCGACGGGTCTCCAAAGACGTCGTGTTCTTCGATACGTTCAACCGCTTTAGCACCCGGTCGATCTACAACTGGGCGTTGCCGATGGGATCGCGGTTGTACTCCCGATGGGAGATCGACCGTTTGCTCGGGGAGGCCGACCTCGATCTGGTCGGGGCGACCCACGACTTCATCGTTCCGTACGGGCTCTACCGGGCGATCCCGGACAGCCTGGCATCGGCGTTCCGGACACTTGATCGAGCGGTGGGTCGAGCCCCGGGCGGCGATCGCCTCTCGTCGGTCTCGTACTGGCACTGCCAGGTCTAAGCTGACGGTTGGTTGTCAGAGACGATCGATCACGCGATGTTTTTAGTCATCCGGATCTATATTGAGGTGTATGGAACTCTCGGTAGTCGTCCCGACGCTCAACGGACGAGAGCAACTCGCACGGACGCTCGACTCCGTCAACGCACACGTCTCCGAGGGTGAGGTGATCGTCGTCAACGGCCCCTCGGCGGACGGGACGACCGGAATGGTCCGTGATCGCGAAGACGTCGATGTCCTCGTCGAAATCGCGGACCGGTCGACCAACGCCGCGCGCAATGCGGGCATCGACCACGCGACCGGGGACGCGATTGCGTTCGTCAACCAGGGGCTGTCAGTCACTGACGACTGGGCAACGGCGATCCGTACGGGCCTGAGCGAGACACCGATCGTCACTGGACCGACTCACAAACGCGTTCGGGCCGGAAAGACGACCGAGTGCGCCACATCACGGACCGTTGCCGGTCGGTCCATCACGTACGTCAATCCCGACAACATGGTCATCACGCGGAAGCTTCTCGCCGATCTCGATGGGTTCGACGAATACCTGGACGTCAACGACGCACGTGACCTTTCACACCGGGCGGCCGGGATGAATCGGGCCGTCTCATGGCGGTCGGACATGGCCGTCGAGCGGCCGGTCGGTGCCGACGGTGGCACCAGCGAGACGAACTGGAACCGGGAGTATCGATCGCTCGCGTACCTCCTGGCGAAAAATTACGGATTTCGACCCGCCGTGGTCGCGAGCGTCTGCCAGCAGGCTCTTTCGGACGCTAGTGGTGGGCTCCGTGACGTCCTCGCCGGGAAGAAGTCGGCCACGGACTGGTTCAGTTCCGGCCAGGGCGTTGTGACTGGGATCCCCGTCGGTTTCAAAGACGGGCTGGCCGCCAGAGCCAGGGACCGAAGCGACCGTCGAAACCCGGGTGGCCGCTCGACCGGTCGAAATCGTGCCGTGGCGGTCTACGATTCGCGGTGACTACGGGGCAAGTGCGTCGATCACACGGCCCGGATTGTTCGAGAACGCTTTTCGCATTGCGTCTTCCGGAACGTCGAGTGTGAGGATCTCCATGATCGCCACGCTGGGGTGAGCACTCGGCGCACCACTGCCGAACAGCACGCGATCCGGATGTTCCCGGAGTGCCCGTTCGAGTGGTTCCCGGAGCCTGACGAAACTCGTGTCGAGATACAGATCGTCGTGATCGTCGAGGAGTGCGATCGTCCGTGCCATCCGGTCACGATCGAGCGGATACCCACCGAAATGGGCGATGATCGTCGGAAAGTCGGCAGTCAACAGCGTCCGTTCGATGGAGTCCGGCCCGAACGCCTGACCACCGTGAACGAGGACTGGCAGCCCGACTGCTTCGAGCGCGTCGATCACTGCTTCGTCGGGTAACCCGTCGGCCGGCGGGTGCACTTTGAACCCGACAAACCGATCGTCGTAGGCGAATTGTTCGATGTCCTCGGGGGCCGTATGCTCCGGGGCCCGGCTTGTGGCCAGGTTACGGAGTCGCGCTCCCGTCCCGCCGGTGGGGTCACGCGGACCGTTGATCCGGGCCAGCGCGACGAAGGGCCGCCCCACGCTCATGCGTGCGATCGCATTGTTGGCTTTCAGATACGATCCGTCACGTTCGCCCGGATAGACGAGCGATCGGACAATCCCGGCCTGGTGCATCTCCCGTTCGAGCCGCTCAGGTGTCCCTGGGCCGTCCCCCGACCGCTGGTCGGCGTCGGGTTCGAGACGGACGTGGGTGTCGACGACCCTGAACCCGTGCTCCAACTCCAGCATCTACCAGACCGTCGAGCGGTCCCGACATTAAATCATCGCTCTCCGTGATGAGCCGGACCACGCTGCAGCCCGATGCCGCCCGGTTCAAAACACTTATATAGAACCGCAAACGAGGGATAAGACGAGGCTACACATATGTCACAATCCGGTCAGCAGCGCATGGGTGGATCGCCCATGTTCATTCTCAGCGAGGACTCTCAGCGGACACAGGGAGACGACGCACAGAGTTCGAACATCTCCGCGGGCAAGGCCATCAGTGAGGCCGTACGGACGACGCTTGGTCCACGCGGGATGGACAAGATGCTCGTCGCGGACGGCGACGTCGTCATCACGAACGACGGGGCGACGATCCTCCAGGAGATGGAGATCGAGCACCCGGCGGCAAACATGCTCGTCGAAGTCGCCCAGACACAGGAGGAAGAAGTCGGTGACGGCACGACGACTGCCTCCGTGCTGGCGGGCGAACTCCTGAGCAAGGCCGAGGAGTTGCTCGAGGACGACGTCCATCCGACGACGATCGTCGAGGGGTATCACGAGGCGTCCTCGCTCGCCCGCGAGGCGATCGACGATCTCGTCCTCGACGGCGATCTCGATGCCGAGGACTTGATCACCGTTGCCGAATCGAGCATGACGGGCAAGGGGACAGGCGACGTCGCCGCGGGCCCGCTCGCGGAGACGGTCGTCGATGCCGTCGATCACGTCCGAACCGAGGACGGCGCTATCGACCGCGATAGCATCACGATCCACGCCCAGGTGGGTTCGAGTTCCAGCGCGACGGACCTGATCGAGGGCGTCATTGTCGACGAGGAGCCGGTACACAACAACATGCCCCGGTCGGTCGCGGATGCGTCGATCGCCGTCGTCGACGGGGACCTCGACCTCTCGGAGAGCAACATCGACGCGGAATACAACGTCAACAACGTCGACCAGCTCAACGCCGCGATCGAGTCCGAAGAGGAAGATCTCCGGAGCCAGGCCCAGAGCGTCGTTGACCTGGGCGCTGACGTCCTGTTTGCGAGTGGCGACGTCGAGGACCGGGTCGCGTCGTATCTCGCCAAGGACGGCATCCTGGCGATCGATGGCGTCGACGACCTCGGCGCGATCATCAGCGCAACCGGGGCAACGCGTGCCTCGGCCGTCGAAGAGCTCGAAACCGACGAACTCGGGAACGCCGACTCCATCTCGGTCGAGACCTACGGCGACGACGACCTCACGTTCATCGAGGGCGGTGCCGCCGCCAAGGCGGTCACGGTCTTCGCCCGCGGAGGCACCGAACACGTCGTCGACGAACTCGAACGCTCGATCCGGGATGCACTCGACGTCGTCACGGCCGCGATCGAACGCGGCGGCGTCGTGCCCGGGGCCGGCGCGACCGAGATCGTCATCGCCGACTACGTGCGCGACCACGCCGCCGGTGTCGAAGGCCGCAAACAGCTCGCCGTCGAGGCCTTCGCCGACGCCGTCGACGTGCTTCCGCGCACGCTCGCCGCCAACACCGGCATGGACCCCATCGACGCGCTGGTCGACCTCCGTGCCGCCTACGAGAACGAGACGCTCTCGGGGATCCTTTCGGGTGGCCAGAGCGGCGAGGTTGCCGACCCGCTCGAAGCTGGCGTTCTCGACCCCGCCGCAGTCAAGCGCGAGGCGGTCGACTCGGCGACTGAAGCTGCAACCATGATCGTCCGCATCGACGACGTCATCGCCGCGAACTGATCGGGACGATCCGTTCGGGATCCACGCACCCGCTCTTTGGCGGAAGGACGGCCACGTCGACTCAACGGAGGTTTTTTCGGGACACACTTGCTGGATTAGGTATGCGCCGTCGTGAGTTGCTTGCCGTCGCCGGGACCATCGGATGTGCCGGATGCGCCGACCTCTCGTCGATCGACGAGTCGACGACAGCCTCGTCGTTTCCACCCGCGACGGCCGTCTGGCACGTCGTGCCCCCGTATCCGTTCCGGTTCGACGGCGAAGTGACTGTCTCGGACGGGACAATCAAAGGGTGGGTACTCGACGACACCATCTCGAAGCGTGTTTCCGTGACCGGCGAAGTGATCGACGGAGGCCCCGTCAGCGTCTACTTCTCGGAATATCGGATCGAACAACCCGAGATCCCGGAATCCCCCATCGAGGAATTCACGGACGTCTCGACCATCGAAACGGCCGTCGAGTTCCCCGACGGTGGCGGATCATTTTTCTTCGCGGCCGACACCGTTACCACGATCGATCTAGAGATCGAAATCGAGACGGTGTAGGGACGATCATCCGGCCTGTCGTCCGGTCGCTGGGCCCGAAAAGCGATCGGCTGACGTGCCTTGGGTGTCAAGAGAAATCGTGTTCAATCGGGATTCGCTGGCCGTCATGACTCTCGTGGTCGGTCTCGTCGGGCTCAGTCACGCGGGATTCACCTGGCCACACGCGGCGACAATCGCGCTGTTCGGTGGCGGGGCAATAGTCGCCTTTGTCGCCGAAGCCATCGTAATCAACCGCGGACTGCTACACCATCATATCGATCCGAAACTGGTGGGCGTGCCGGTGTACGTTCTCTTTGGCTGGACCGGTGTCGTCTATGTTGCGTTTCGCGTTGCCCTGCTGTGGACCGACGGCTGGCTTGCCGTCGGGACCGGTGCTGTCCTCGCGACCGGCTACGACGCCCTGGTCGATCACCGGGGCGTCATAGCGGGTGCCTGGACGTACACGGACGACCTGCCTGGCCCGCGATTCCGTGGCGTGCCGTGGTGGAATTACGCCGGCTGGTTCGTGATCAGTTCGGTCACGGCGGCTCTGGCGCTGCCGTTCCTGTGATCGGAGGGTTTCAGGGCCAGAGACGTTACGTCCAGCGCAACCGGACCCGCGACCCGGGTGAGACGCTGAATCGTTCGTCGCCCCGCCCCTGGTTGACGGCGAGTTCGACATTCCCGTGACTCCCGACGGTGACGAGTCGGTTGTCGACCTCGACCGCGGCGTAGGTTCGCCGGGCGGGTGCCCAGACGCCGTTGACGGTCACTGCCTCGCCGAAGCAATCGGCCAGCACCTCGCCCGGCACGTTCGTGATCGCGTTGCCGAAGTCATCGACGACCAGGATTTCGCCGTCGACACCGTCTTCGCGGATCGTGGGCTCGGGGAATGTCAGGCCCTCGTATTCCTCGACGGGCACGAATCGATCGCTGGTTTCGAACCCGGACCGACCCGCCTCGTGGATCGTCGCCGCCGCCGGTGCGAACACGTCCCGGCCGTGGAAGGTGACGCTTTCGGGATCGTCATATACGTATTCAAAAATCTCGATCCCACCGCTATCCTCATCAGCAAGCGCGCGGGCAACCGGAATCAACACGCCGTTGTCGGGGCCGACGAGGACGTGCTCGCCGGCCCGAATCGCGAGGGCTGCCCGGTCGGTTCCCACGCCGGGATCGACGACGACCAGGTGGACAGCCGGCGGGAAATACGGGAGGACTTCACGGAGCCAGAATGCGGTCGCCCGGACGTCCTGGCGGGGAAAATCGTGGGATATATCGATCAGTTGGGCGTCGGTCCGGGCGGCAAGGACGCCCTTCATCGCTGCGGGATACGGAGACCCGAAGTCGCTACTGAGGGTGATCATGACTGTACGGACGGTGAGCGAGGACAAAAGATATCGGGGCTGGCGGCGTCGCGGAGCCAACAGTCAATCGCTCGGGGATTCGTCGGCTTTGGCTTCCCAGCGTTCGACGACGTCGGACTGGGAAATCGTTCGGAGGCGCTCGACGCCGTTGCATTCCTCCAACACCTCGACGACGGCGTCGGGCACCCGGTCGCGCCACTGATCGCCCTCGATGATGCGCTCGCGGATCTCGCTGCCCTCCAGGCGCTCGCGGTCGAACATCCGCGACTGCCGGACCTCGATGCCGGCTTCCTCGAACAGTTGCACCACCAGCGGGTTGTTCGAATACGCCAGATCGAAATTGGGGCACATGCTCTGGACGTGGCTGACCCACACCGAGTGCCGATCGAGGTCCTCGATGGGGACGACGTAGGTCGGGAGGTCGAATTCGGCGACGGCCTTGTTGACCATCATGATGCGCTCGCCGGCGGTAAACGGATCGTGGACGGTGTGGGAGTCCCCGGCGCTCCCGATCCCGAGGACGAGTTCCTCGACCTCCCCGTCGGCCGCGATACGTTCGACCATCGTGTGATGGCCGTTGTGATAGGGCTGAAAGCGGCCGATGTAGAATCCGCGTGTCATATACCCAGTTCCAGGACGTGGGCTTTCATAAACCCGGCGAGTCGTCGCTCGACGGATTCTTACCGCCAATCCGAACGCCGTCTATCTGTTTTCCCGCGACCGGCAAACCCGGTCGTGAGGAGAAAGTATATCAATCGACAGTCCCTGGATCATCGTACTTGACCCGTTAGAATGAGCGAAAACAAGGATACTGCCGACGATGCGCCGCCCGAGCACGAGGAGGTGTCCGTGTCGGACGACGGCCAGGTGGACGGGTCCGACGCGTCGTCCGAGCGATCGACGGGTGCTTCTGACCAAACAGAGGTCGAGCAGCCGGCAGAGCGGGCTGACGCGACGGACGTGGCCGACCCCGACGAGTCGGATACCGACGAGGAAGTAGCTGATCTCGGGAGCGACGTCACACTCGACGACGAGTCGACAGTCGTCGACGGCGAGGACGACGTACTGGGTGGATTGAACATCGACTCGACCGAGGATATCGAGGTGCCCGAGCGGTTGGTCGATCAGGTTATCGGGCAGAGTCACGCCCGTGACATCGTCCTGAAGGCGGCCAAACAGCGCCGCCACGTGATGATGATCGGCTCGCCCGGGACGGGCAAGTCGATGCTCGCAAAGGCGATGAGCCAGCTCCTCCCCAAAGAGGACCTCCAGGACGTTCTCGTCTATCACAACCCCGACGACGGCAACGAGCCAAAGGTCCGGACAGTGCCCGCCGGGAAAGGCGAACAGATCGTCGACGCCCACAAGGAAGAGGCCCGCAAGCGCAACCAGATGCGGTCGTTCCTGATGTGGATCATCATCGCGATCGTGATCGGGTACGCACTGTTCGCCGGCAATCCGCTGTTGGGCGTGCTCGCAGCGGGCGTCATCTATCTGGCGTTCCGCTACGGGGCGCGTGGTGGCGATTCGATGATCCCGAACCTGCTGATCAACAACGCCAACGAGCAGACCGCGCCCTTCGAGGAGGCGACGGGTGCCCACGCCGGTGCACTGCTCGGCGACGTCCGCCACGACCCCTTCCAGTCCGGCGGCATGGAGACGCCCAGCCACGACCGTGTCGAGGCCGGTGCGATCCACAAGGCCAACAAGGGCGTGCTGTTCGTCGACGAGATCAACACGCTGGACATCCGCTCCCAGCAGAAGCTGATGACGGCCATCCAGGAGGGCGCGTTCTCGATCACCGGTCAGAGCGAACGCTCCTCGGGCGCGATGGTCCAGACCGAACCCGTCCCGACGGACTTCATCATGGTCGCGGCGGGCAACCTCGATGCGATGGAGAACATGCACCCGGCCCTGCGGGACCGGATCAAGGGCTACGGCTACGAGGTCTACATGGACGACACCATCGAGGACGAGCCCGAGATGCGCCGGAAGTACGCCCGGTTCGTCGCCCAGGAGGTCGAGAAGGACGGACGGCTCCCACACTTCACCGAGGAGGCCGTCGAAGAGGTTATCCTCGAAGCCCGCCGCCGGGCGGGCCGCAAGGAACACCTCTCGTTGAAGCTCCGGAATCTGGGCGGACTCGTCCGGGTCGCTGGCGACATCGCCCGCGCCGACGACAAGGAGTACACCGAACGCGAGGATGTCCTCCAGGCCAAAGACCGCTCGCGTTCGATCGAACAGCAACTCGCGGACAACTACATCGAGCGCCGCAAGGACTACAAGATGACCGTCAACGAGGGCAGCGCGGTCGGCCGCGTCAACGGCCTGGCGGTGATGGGCGAGGACAGCGGGATCGTCATGCCCGTCATGGCCGAGGTCGCCCCCTCCCAGGGCCCTGGCGAGGTCATCGCGACCGGGAAACTCCAGGAGATCGCGATGGAGGCCGTCCAGAACGTCAGCGCGATCATCAAGAAGTTCTCCGACGAGGACATCTCGGAGAAGGACATCCACATCCAGTTCGTCCAGTCCTACGAGGGCGTCGAGGGCGACTCCGCGTCGGTGACGGTCGCGACGGCCGTCATCTCCGCCTTAGAGAACATCCCCGTCGAGCAGAACCTCGCGATGACCGGCTCGCTGTCGGTTCGCGGTGACGTCCTGCCAGTCGGCGGTGTCACCCACAAGATCGAGGCCGCCGCCAAGACCGGCCTCGACACGGTGATCATCCCGAAGGCCAACGAGCAGGACGTGATGATCGAGGACGAATACGAGGACCAGATAGAGATCATCCCCGTCAGCCACCTCTCGGAAGTGCTGGAAGTCGCGCTGGCTGGCGAACCCGAAAAGGACAGCCTGGTCGATCGGCTGAAGTCGATCACCGGCCAGGCACTCGAACGGAAGATCGGCCAGACCAACCCCAGCCCGCAGTAAGCGTGACCCGCTGGGCCGCCTTCGTCGGCCTCACCGGCGTCGTCGTGTCACTCGTCGTCGTTCTTGCCTCACTCACCCAACGGCTACTCGACGCAGAGTCGTCACAACAGTCGACCGTCCGGCTGCAGCCGACGGGTTTAGACCCCGCCGTCACGCGGTCGCGATGGGTTCGGGTTCGGCCGGCCGGTCGATCGACGCCGACTGGCGGAACCACGTCGCCACGCGCTTCGCCGGCGTCGATCCCGACAGTTGCCCTGTTCGTCAACGTGGTGCTCACGCAGGGCGTTTTCGGCAGCGTGCTCCTGGTCGGTGCGCTCGTGTTTTCGATCCCGCTCTCGGCCTTTGGCGTCGGTCCTGCATCGCTCGGCGCGGTCGCGCCGGCCCTGGGCCTCGGAATCGCCCTCGGACTCGGACTCTGGATCGGGAGCGAACTCGCAGTCTCACTCGCCGATGCGGTGGGTATCGATTACGACCAGGGGTTGCGAGCCATGTTGACGCCGACGACGCGGGGTGAGTGGGTCCTGTTGTTCGGCGTCGTCCTGCCGATCGTCGCCGCCAGCGAGGAGTTCATCTTCCGGGCGGCTGCCATCGGCGTCCCGGCGACCGGACTCGACGCCTCACCGTGGGCGCTCGCGGTCGTCTCCTCGCTCGCTTTCGGCGTGGCTCACGGCGCACAGGGTCGGGCTGGGGTGGCCGTGACGGGACTCCTTGGCCTGGCGTTGGCAAGCGTCTACATCGCCACGGGGAGTCTCCTGGTGGTGATCGTCGCCCACTACGTGGTCAACGCGACTGAGTTCCTCGTCAACGCAACCGGAACTGACCCGATAGCGACCACCACCGTCACCCGGTAGTCGCCCCGGTGATCGCAGGCTGGTTCGTAGATCACTGCTTCAGGCCACCCCCTCGATCGATCGCAACTTCTGTTCGACCGCTGGCGGTGCGGCGCTCGGGCCGTCCCGAACCCGGTGGTCGGGGATAAGGAGTGGAGCCGGATTCTCTGCCAGTGCCGTCCGGACGAGACGGACATCCTCCTCGGAGTCCGGATCGAGCCCCGGCGTCATCCGCGCGAGTTGCTCGACGGTGATGCCCTCTCCATACGGGATCGACCGTAGCGTCTCCAGGACCTCACGGTGGTCGCTCGCCATCGTCAGCGCTACCGGCGTCGATTCAAAGGAAACCGCTTCGCCCTCGAAGTAGGCCTCGATCCGGTCCAACAGTGGGTGGTCGTCCCCGGCGTCGGCAGACGGCGTCTCCGGGAACGAGACGGCGATCACCCGGTCGCCGGCGACGCCGAGCTGGACATTTCGGTCGAGATAGTCGATCTCCCGGGCGTAGATGCCGGCTGGTTCGTCCATATGCCCCGAACGGTCGACACCGACTTGAAGATATCCCGTCGCGTTCGATGCCGGCTGCCGCACGCCGAACAGTGCGGTCAGGACGGTGGAGCCGCTTGGCGTGGGGTCGGTCGATCCGCGTGCTCCGGCGGATCATCGGTCCGATGCCAGAGTTCGCCAAGACTCCGGCGGTCGACGATCGTGACCCCCGCCGAGATCGCTGTCTTGAACGCCGCGGGGTCGACAGGGTCGGTCGTTACGAGCACCGGCCACGGATCATGCTCGGGTCGGTCCTGCCCGTGGGCGATCCCGCTGACGACTGCCGAGTCGACCGGATCGCCGTGGCACCGAACCCTCAAACGCAGGGTAGCCTGGACACCTGATCGCGTGGCGAGGAGTTCGGGGGCGTCCGGATCGGGCCGGTCGATCGTCCAGCCGAGGTTTCGCCAGATCCTCCGGACTCGTCGAAGCAGCGTCTCCGCGTCCAGCGTCCGGAGCCGTCGGACGTACCACCCGTGTGACTCACGAACAGACCGGGGAATCGCGAGTGTCCCCTTACCGTCGTGGGCCGGCCGATGGATTGCGAGTGCCCCGTCACTGTTGTCGACCGGTCGATGGACCGCCAGCGTCACGTCGGCCCCGTTCGATGGGGCAGGGATGGCGAGGATGCTATCGCCGTCGGAGTACTGTCGGTGAACCGCTGGCAGTACCTGATGGGTGCGAACTGGCAGTATCTCCTGGCGATCCCCACCAGCGAGTGGCCGGATCGCCGTTGTCGTTTCGGTGGGGATGCGGGGTCTCTGATCTGCGGCCTGCGTGGACTCGCTATCAGCCGCTGGCAACCGCTCGATGCGACCTTCGAGGACACGCAGTTGCGAACGCAGACCGTCGACCGCGTCCGGATCGAGTTCCCGTGCGATCTCGATCGCAGCTTGCAAATGCTCGCTGGCTTCGGCGTAGGCCTCGCGGGCGGTTGCGGAAGCACCGGCCCTGGTGAGTCGAATCGCAGCTACCCGGTGTTGGTCGGCTGCCCTGGAACGGGCGGCTAGCAGTTCGTCGGCGACCGTGGCCAGCCGTGCTTTGATCTGGCTGTTGCCACCGGCGAACCGCGACTCCGCCCGCCCCCAATCCAGTTCCAGAACCGTTCGGTAGCGGTCGAACGCTGCTCGCCAGTGTTCGGCGGCCTCGCCGGGAAGTGACGCGTCTACCGCAGCCCGATGACGTACCCTGGCGACCTGCATCGGGGCGACGGCCAGCCGGTCGAGGTCGCGGTCGATCGCGGACAGCATTGTCAATACCTGGGCTCTGGCTTCGTCCGGGAGTTCGTCCCGGTCCAGCAATGCCTCGCAAATCTCTCGGGCTCGTTCGAACGTATCGGCGGCCCGTTCGTAGGACTCCCCACGCCATGCCGTCCGGGCGCGTTCACGCTTCCGTTCAGCCCGGGCAAGCAACAACCGCCGACGCTCCTTGCGGTAGCGATCGTAGGTCGCCCTGACCCGATCCTGCATTGCCGGAACGTCCGCGGGGAAGGCTTCGACGGCCTCACGCACGTCATCGAAGCGGTCCGCGGCCTGATCGAGTGCCGCCGTGGCCGATTCGAATTGGCCGTTTCGCAGATCGCGTGCTGCATCGACGATCGCGTCTTCGGCCTCGCCGAGCAGGCGCTCGAAGCGAATGCGGCGCTGTGACGCTTTCGAGAGATACGTCTCGACAGTCTCTGCATCCGTCGTCTCGGGTGAGATTTCCCAGACGTGGTCGCCGATCCAGAACCGCACAGTCGACTTCCGAAACCCGGTGGACGCCGCAACGTGATCGATGTCGGTCAGCGGGATCGTTACCGGATGGTCACCGCCATCGTCTGTCGCCCCACCGACGACAAGGACCACGCGATGGGTCGTCAGTGCGACCAGCGTCCGATAGCCCGACCCAGGTTCATGTGTGGTTTGCCCTTTTGGACTTTCGTGGCGAACACCGCTGGCATCCGTCGCGAAGACGACCTGCGGTTGTTCCCGGGAGTCGAGATGGGATTCGAGCGGCGTCTCGGCGAGATAACCGTCGCGGAGCAACCCGCCGCTCCCGGTTTCCGTCAGGAGTGCTTCGCCGACGATCCCCGCGTCGTCGGTTGTCATGCAATTCAGTTCACGCCCGACTGTCTTAAAAGATGAGGCGAGACGTCCGGGATTGAGGACCCGTTCACGAGGGGCGGGGCAACTGCGAGTCGGTCCGATCGTCCAGCCGTCGGCCGACCGACTGACGGATGTCTGACTGGCATTTACGGGGATGGTCTCAAAAGAAGCCGTCAATGCCTCGGCTCGCACTCTCGCTCCCGGCAGAACTCGGATCGCTGCAGGAAGACGTCTCACGTGGGACAAGCAACCGACGGTCACTCTCGGAGTGTCGTTCGGCCGACCGGTCGGGACCACTCGATCGAACGGACGAGACGCCACAGATCGAATCGTGGCTCGCCTGCTGGAGCGATGGGGAAGCGTCCGAGAAAACCAGGTAGGAGGGTTACGACGAGTCGGCGAGCCTCGCCGCGATACGTTGGGCGCCGACCGTCGCGGCCAGGTCCGGATTCTCCGCGGCGATCACCTCGACTTCACGGTTGAGTGCGTCGCTGACGCGCTCGGTGAATTCGTCGACGATCCCCGGGATACAGGCCATGCCACCCGTCAGAACGATCGGCCGATCGAGGGCGAGCTGGTAGACTTTCATGTGGTCGTTGGCGAGTTCGGGCAGGAAGGTATTGGCGAACTCATCGACCACGTCGTCGAGGTATTCGTCGACGGCGTCCATGACGCTGCGCTCGATCGTGAACTCGTGTGAGCCGCCACCGGGTTGCTGGATCACGTCCGTGAACGGCTCGAAGCTCTCGAAGTCAGCATGCTCTTCTTTGTACTCGCGGGCGGTCTGAGTGTCGATGTTGACTCGCCCCTGGGTCTCGGCCTCGACGTAGTTTGTGATCTGCCTGTCGACCTCGTTGCCGGTCACCGCGCCGGTCGTGAACGGCGCGAGTTGCTCACCCCGGCGGTAGGCGGAGGCTTCGAGGTTGGTCGAGCCCATATTGATCGCGATGAAGATCTCGTTGATCGCCTCCAGATCGTCGCCGAAGGCGGGGATTGCGCCACACAACGACTCAGGGTAGCTCTCGATGAACGACTTGCCGACGGCGCTGTTCTCGACGACCGAGCGGAGATTGGCAAGCCCCGCTTCGTTGTCGATCGTCGGGATCGCGTAGACGACCCCGCTTTCGGCGGGGATGTCGTTTTCCTCGACCAGCGACTGGAAGAACCGCTCGGTCAACTCCGCGCCGTCCTCGTCTTCGGGCAAGCCCGACCGGAGCATGAACTGGACGCGGTCGGGGTACTCTTCGGCAGCCTCCTCACCGTAGAGAACGCGTTCCTCGCCGGTAAGTGCATCTTCATACGTTGCCAGACAGGTCAATGTCCGGACTGTTTTCATTTCGCCGTCCTCGGGGTAAGAGATGACAGTCCGTGTACTCCCAAGCTTGACTCCGACGGGCATCGGTTCGCCCGTTGCCTGTTCGTCCTCGGCCTCGGCGTCCGGTGACGACTCGTCGTCCGTGTCAGCGTCGTCAGCACTCATACGCTCGCGAGTTGACTCTCCGAAAGTATATACCTACTGTCGCTGCTCTCAGGAACGATACTGGCGCCGGGGATCGATTTCTCAGGGTGCAAGCCGGTTCTTCCGGTCTTTCATGTGTTCGTTGTAGTAGTCGAAGGTGAGCGGTGCCCACTCCGCGGCGAGCTCAAGGATGTCCTCGGTCATCTCGCGGATCTCCCACTGGGCGTCGGCGGCCGCGCGCATGTCGCCGATATGCATCAACATCCGGGCGTTCAGCGTCATCACGATGTTGACTTTCGTGCCGATCGGCAGCACCATCCGGGCGTCCTGGGCCGGCACGCCGAGATCCAGCAATTCACGATAGGACTCGAAGGATTGTTCGAGTGCATCCCGGTAAGCGGTTTCTCGTTTTTCCAGAACAGTATCGTCGTCCAGGTCCTCGTATTCCTCGGCAAACTCGGCGTTACGGCCAGTAACCCCCGGGTCGGAGAGGCCGGGAATCGCGACGACCGCCTCGCCGGGTTCGGGCTCTTTCTCGTCGAAGGAGACGTACCGCATCGACTGGATGTCGAAGGTGACGTGGCGGTGGCGCGTGATCTGGGCCATACACGATCGGCTGACGCCCTTGATCGCGAAGGTGGCGTGGGGATGCTCGAACGGGCCGTAGTGGCCGTGTTCGAGCAGGTGAGAGATGATCGTCTCCTTTTTGTCCTCGAGCGTATCGCCGCCGACGGATTCCATCGTCTCTTCGAAGGTCTGGTCGCCGACGAACTCCGAAAGGTAATCGTTACGTGCGGCCGAACAGATGAGTTCCTCGGGATCGTCGGTGGCTTCGAGCAACTGAACGTCCATGTACACTCGGCCGGCCGGCAGGTAGATAAATCCACTTTTCGCGGCGGGCACCAACGGGCGGGACCACTGCGTGAGGAGACCAAAAGATACGCGACACCGGGGTCCCGAAACCCTGTATGAACGAGAATGGGGACGAGGAGCCACTCAGCGATCGGCGGCGTCGGGAGTTGCTAGAGCGGGTCGAACGCAAGACCGCAACGGTCGGCCAGCAATTGCCCCAGTCCGTCGAGATTCAGGGGACCGAGATGAACCTAAAGGAATTCGTCTGGGAGACCAAACGCCAGGGGACCGTCCCGCCGGAGATGCGCGACCGCGTCCGGAAGGTGCGGGCGAAACTCACGGCCGAGCGCAAGGATCGGAAGGAACGACTCGAATCAGGCGAGTTGACCGAAGCGGCAGCCGAAGAACTCGCCCAGTCCATCGTCGGCATCGACCGGGCGATCTCGGCGCTGAAGAACCTCCACGAACCTGACCTCGAAGACAGTGCCCGACAGGCGAAAGTCGAGAGTTCCCGGCGGTGGGTCTCGTTTCTGGACACGATTCTGGACTGACGCGAGCGGCGAGAGGAGTCCGACTCTGAGACCGCCATCGAACCTACTCGAACAACCACACCCAACCACGAAGCGTCAGCGGCAGGACCGCGATCGCCGTGATGTACGAGAGGAAGGTGCTGATCCCGGTCAACAGGCCGAACTCGCCCAGGATCGGGTTCACTGCGATCGTCATACAGAGCGTGCTGCCGGACGTGGTGAGGACGCTTGCGGTGATCCCGCCACCGGTCCCGCCGAGGGTCACGAGCAGGGCCTCCTGGACGTCACCACACTCGTCGTACTCGTCGACGAACCGGTGGACGACGTGGACCGAATAGTCGATGCCGAGCCCGATCGATATCGAGAGAATCGTCGCTGTCAGGGCATTGAACGCAATGCCCAGCACCGGCATCGTCCCCACGAGAAGCACGATCGCGACGGTGATGGGGACCATCGTGACGACGCCCAGTGACGGGCGATCCTCCAGCAGCCAGAAGATGACGATCAGAAACACGGCCGAGAGCCCAAAAGCAACGAGGAAGCTCGAGACGGCCGATTCCATGAGCGCTTCCGTCAACGCCCGGAAGACGACGATATCGCCGGTCGCAACCGCGTCGTGTCTGGCGTTTGCTGCCAGTTCCCGGGCGTCCTCAGTCACTTCTTTCTGGCTTGCGCTGGCTTTGACCTGATAGACGACCTTGGTCGCCTGCCGATCTTCGGTGAGGTACTCCCGGGCCTGTTCGCCGGATTCGGACGCCAGCAACTCGTCGTAGATCGGCTCCAGGTTTCGGTCAGGGACGTCGTTTTCGGTGAGGTCGTTGCGCTGGAGACGGGCCGCGAACCCCTCGTCATTCTCGGCGTGTGATCGGATCACGTCGATGATGCCTTCTGAGACGGCGCGACCGTCCTCCCGGACGAACGAGTCGGGCGGATCCGTGCCGGTTCGATAGATCGCCTCCAGGGCGTGATTTCGCTGCAGTGGCCCCTCGAGGTAAAGCGTCACCTGTTCGGTGTTGGTCGTCTCGAAGGTATCGGTGATGTAATTCGAGGTGGCCGTGATCTCGAACTCCGAGGGAGCGATTTCGTCGGGAAGCACGTCGATCTGCGGTGGATGCTCGGCATACGGCAGGAAGTCGTCAGTCTCGAACTTGGACTGGACGTTGGTCGCCGAGTGGGCGGCCCCAGCGGTCACCAGCAGGATGATCGCCACGAGGACGACCGGGTGGCGCTTGGCCATCACGGCGCTGGAACGAAGCGCGGTCCCCAAACGCGATCCCTCGCCGCCAAGCGGCGTCATCGAGAACTGCCCGATGCCGTGGGCCGCGCGCCAGTGATCCGTGCGGACTTTCAGCGCCGGGAGGAACACACCAAAGACCGCGAGAGTGAATACCATGCCGATCGCGACGACCAGGCCGAACTCCCGGACGGGTGCCAGCGCGCTGGTGACGTTCGCCGAGAACCCGATGACGTTCGTCACGGCGACGATGAAGAACGCCACGAGCAGCCCTCGCGTGGCGGTTGCCATGCTTTCGTCGACCGACCGGCCGTCGACACGCTCCTCGCGATACCGATTGACCGCGTGAATCCCGAAGTCGATGCCGACCCCGAGCAACAGGACGGGGACAGCGATCATCATGAGGTTGAACGGGATCCCAACCAGGCCCATGAATCCGAACGTCCAGACGATGGCCATGAGCAGACTGATCAGCGCGAGCACGAGGTCGATCGGATCGCGATAGGCCACAGTTAGGAAAGCGAGGATCAGGACGATCACGACCGGCACGATCAACGACAGCGACTCGAAGATGGCCCGGTCGAACCCCGCCTGCTGGATCGCCGATCCGAACACGCGCACGTCGCCGTCGCCGGTCTCGGCAGTCACTTGCACGCGCTGCTGGACGGCTTCAAGCGTCGAATCGTCTCCCTCCGGAACCGCGTGAGAGACGAGTACCATCGTCGCCGATGCCCGGGGCTGGTTGGGGTTGAGGTCCTCGCTCAGCAACTGGGTTATCCCCGGTCGTCGGTCGAGCAACGTCCGGGCCGCGTCCCGGACTTCCGCGGGCGTCGCTGTCTCGATGGTCCGGCGCTGGGCCGCCGTCGTCGTCGCAAAGGGATCGAGGACGCTTGCAGTCCCGGACGCGATACCGGTCACCGCACGCACCCGGAGCGACGGATCGGCTTCTAGCTCCGCCTGGAGTTCGAGCAGCCGAAGCAGCGACGGCTTCGAGAACACATTCTCGCTGGTGAGGACGACCTGCGTCGAGTCCTCACCGGCCTCGAAGGTCGATCCGAACTGATTGTCGACGAACGCCTGGGTGTGATGTTCGGGGACGCTCTCGAAGAACCGCTGGGTACCGGAGTCGATGCCCACGCCAGGGATCCCGAAAGCGAACCCAGCCGTCACCACGAGAAAGGCCAGGACAACGCGGCCGGGCCGATCGACGATCACCCGACCGATCCCATCGACGACCCGCTCGTGATCAACAACCGAGGTCACGGCCATCTCACTCGGATTCGTCGACGTCCAGTCGGTCGCTGGATCCATTCCCCGAAGTCACTCGCTGGCGCAGACGACTCCCGATGGCCCGTAGTCGAGAGGCTGCGCCGACGTACCACCCAAGGGCGATGATGGCGACGAATGCGCCGACACCGCCGAGCACGACGGGGACCCCGAGCGATGACTCCGTCCGCTCGATGACGACAGGGATACGGTACGTATCCGAGAGGGCGCTCTCGCCACGCTCGTCGTCGAACCGGAACTCCATCGAGGCCGAATAGGTCTTTTCACTAGCGCTCCCGTCGGCCGTAATATCGAGTGTGATCGTCGTCGACTCGCCGGGGTCGAGTGCCGAGATGAACGCCGAATCGTCGCCGCTGTCGAGTGGGTCGTCGGTGAAGAGACTCGCCTGGATGTTCGACAGCGTCTCGTTGCGACGGTTGGTGACCGTCAGCGTCAGTGGCCCGGACTCGCCGGGGGCCAACGTCCCGGTTGTCCGTTCGAGTGCGAAGGCGTCGCGACTGGCCCCGATGGTGACAGTCACGTCGCGTGTATCGGTCTGTCGGACGTCCATCTGTGGATCCCGATAGCGGGCGGAGAGTTCGAAGATACGAGGGCCGTGCTCGGCTTCCTCGGTGACGCCGACACGGTAGCGAACGGTCGCGGACTCGTTCGGGCTGAGTGACCCGACAGCATAGCGGCTGTTGTAAAAGTTGACGTTCCGATCCTGGGTCGAGGCCGTAACGACCAGGCCCTCGACGGAGCGATTTCCGGTGTTGGTCACCGAAACGTGCAGGTTGCCTTCCTCCCCGACGAAGAGGTCACTCCGGAGGCGGTCGAAACTGAACCGTTGTTCCGGGAGCGGCGTGATACCGACCGCTCGCGTCTGCTCCGGCATATCGTCGCCAGCCTCGTTCTCGTAAGCGACCGCCAGGTTCGCAACGTACTCCCGGACGATGGCGTCGTCGTCGAAGCCTGCCCGGAAGGAAACTGTCCGGGTCTCACCGACTGCCCACTCGCCGACGTAGGATTGGGCGGTCGGCGTCCCGGTCTGTGGCGGCTCGACGGTAACGCCCTGCGCTTCGATGGGTTCGGCCCCGCCCGTGCCGAAGAACATCGCGTCGGCGTCCGAACTGGCCGTCACGACAGACTGGGTCGCGTTCACCGGCCCATCGTTCCGAAGCGTCAGCGTCACCCGACCGCTGCTTCCCACGGGGACGTCGTGGTCGATCGACTCGACGACGAACTGTGGTTCGCCGGAGGGTCTGAACGCGACCTCGGTGGTCCATTGATTGTCGTTGTCGTCAGCGTCAGTGTACTCGAAGTCCACGTTCAGGGGGTAGGACCGATTGACGGCGTTCGCGGTCGCGCCGACCCGAAAGGTAAGCCGACGGGTGTCGTTCACACCCCACTCAGAGACGGTAGCAGTCCCTGACCGGGAGGACTCGGAACCGACATAGATCTCCGAGTCCGGCGTCGACGCCGTCACCGAAACGTCCGAAAAGTTCGTTTCAGCAACATTGTCGACGACGACAGTGAGCGTCCCAACGCCGTTCGTGGGCACGTCGTGGGTACGACTGACCAGCGAAAAATCGTCGTGTTCGCCCGGGACGAACTGGAGGAACTCGGTCCGGGTGTTGTCGTTATCGGCGGCGTCAGTGTACTCGAACTCGAGGTCGATCGGATACGGTCGGGCGAGTGCATCGTCGGTCGTTCCAACCCGAACCGTCACGTTCCTGGTCTCGTTTTCGTGCCACGTCCCGATGGCAGTCGTCGACGACCGTGAGGACTCGTCGCCGAGGTAGACGTCAGTCGCGGTCGTCGAGGCCGTCACGGTAACGTCTTCGATCGTCTTGCGTGCCATCTGCTCGAGTGAGACCGTCAGTGTCCCCTCCCCATTGCGGGGCACGTCGTGGGTGACGTTGACCACGTCGAACCGGGTCCGGTTCCGCGGCGTGATCCCGATCGACTCGCTCGCCGTCTGCTGGGCGTCGTCGCTGTCGACATACTCGACCGTCACGTCGACCGGATACTCCCGGGCCACGGCGCTGTCAGCAGTCCCCGCACGGAACCGGAGCGTTTTGGATTCATCTGCCCCCCACGAACCGACATTTGCCTCCGCTGTCGCAGTTCCGGACCCGAAATACAGGTTCGAGTCCCCCGAAGACAGCGAGACTGTCGCCTCCGTCACATCCTCGTCGCCGGCGTTGCTCATCTCGACGGCGACGGTCCCCTCACCGCCCAGCGGGGCGTCGTGAGAGACGGCCTCGACCTCGAAGCGGGGTTGTGGCTGGATCTCGACGGTGATCGTGTCCGTATCGGAGCGCTCGGCGGTCGTCTCGTCTCGCAGCCGGTACTCGCCGGTTTCGCCTTTCTCGTAGGTGGCGCGTGACGTGTGCCGATACTCGCTGGTGACCTCGAGTTCGTACGTTCCGGCCGCTGCGTCCTCGTCGACGACGACACTGAACACCTGCGGGTCGGACGCGTTCCCGTCCTGCAGTGTGCCGGCGGGTTGGGCGTCGGTCTCGACGGTGAGCGGCGCACCCCTGGTATCAGTGACGTTGACGGAAATCGAACGGGCCTCTGTGACACGGTCGCGCATCTCCTCGGTGTAGGTGCCGTTACTCCCGAAAGTCGCATCGTTTTCGAGGTAGATCGAGATGGACCCACTCTCACCAGGGTCGAGACGAGCGTCGGGGGCCGACGCGGAGAGGTCCGGCGTCCCTTCGACAGTCGTGACGTTAGCGGCACGCGCAACGCCCACACCGAACGAGACGACGCCCGCCACGGTACTTCCGACGATCATCGTGGTGAGAACGATTGCCGTCACTTTCCGTCGCGGCGCAACTGATCCAGAATGCCCCATCGTACGTTTGTGTTCTTCGAGGACCGACTAAACGATTTGCAAACGCTAAACAACTATCTATACGTTTATTTTGGTTAGTATCGATAAGAGTGCCGGGTGATGTCTCCTCTGTGTGCTGAATTCACTCGCTCAGGTTCGGGACAAACAAACTCGTCGAAGTGTATATAGGTGATCGAGGCGGATTTTCGCTCATGGTTAACCTGTGTGACCTTGGATTGTCGAGCTACGAGGACCAGGCATACCGGACCATGCTGGGTCACGGCCCGGTCTCGGCGATGGACCTCGCCCAGGCGAGCGATGTCCCGGAGGGGCGAATCTACGACGTCCTCGATAGCCTGGAGACCCGGGGGCTGGTTCGCTGCCAGACTCACAGCCGACCGAAGCAGTATCTCGCGGTCGAACCGGAAGCGGCGATCGATCGACTCGTCGAAACCCGTTCCAGAGAACTGCGCGAGGAGATCAATCGCTACGAAGTCGTGGGTAATCGACTCATCGACGAGCTCTCCGCGGACGGATCCGTGTCCGAACAGTTTCTGACGACGGCGATCGGCGTCGAGGACGCAACCGAGTTGTTACTCGAACGCATCGCCGTCGCCGACGAGCAGGTGGTGATGGTCGCGGACATCTTCACATCGGAGTTCGACGTCGCCGAGATGGGGCCGGACATCCTCGATCACATCGCCGACGCCATCGAACGCGGCGTCGACGTCTCGATGCTGGTTCCCCATCGGCTGGTCGACGCCGTACCGGGCGGATTTATCGACCGAATCGAACGCGAACCGTTCACCGACGACGGCTTCGCCGTGCGGACGACCGACCAGCTGTATGGGGCGTTCTTTCTTCTCGACCACGTCGAGCTGTGTTTCGATGTCGTGAACCCGATG
Source organism: Halorhabdus sp. BNX81 (assembly GCF_029229925.1). Classification (NCBI taxonomy): domain Archaea; kingdom Methanobacteriati; phylum Methanobacteriota; class Halobacteria; order Halobacteriales; family Haloarculaceae; genus Halorhabdus; species Halorhabdus sp. BNX81. The sequence continues at coordinate 1,679,653 of NZ_CP107254.1, forward strand.
GAACGTGACGCGATGATCGGACTGATCAACGTCAAAGACCCATCGTTCGCACTCGAACTGGAGTCACAGTTCCGAAAACACTGGGAAGAAGCTACTCGGTACGAACCCGGACTGTAAACGCGCGTCCTGCCCTGGGCTGACGCGGTTGTGAACAGGCGAAATTACAGCTCGACCCATTCGCTCGGTTCGGCGGTCAGCCCACGGACGCGAGCTTCTCGCTTCCCGTCGGTTTCGCGGATCTCGATCATGCCGTCGAAGGCCTGCTTGATGACCTGGAGCGTCTGCTCGTCGTGTGCGCTGGCGTCGATCGTAAACAGACCGAGGTATTCGGCCGCCTCCAGTCGCGAAGAGAGAACGTGACAGAACTTGAACACCGTCTTGCGGTCGGTGTAGGTCAGCATCGTCGACAGCGAGGACAGCGCAAGCCGTCCCCGATCCGCCCCGCGGCCATGGAGGGCTTCGAGTCCTTCCGTGATCCCGATGCCGATGCCAGTCAGGTCGCCGGGCGAGCCCACGTGATGGACGAACGCATCGCCCGTCTCGGACTCGGTGGTCTGTTGATCGCCGGCACAGTCGATGACGCCGAGTTCGAACTCGTCGGTGCCGGCTCGATCGGCGAATTCGTCAATGACAGTCGTCGCTCGGTCCCCCGTCGAGACGATGATTGCCCCCTGATTGTCCGTGACGCCGTCCGCCAGAATATCGTAGGCCAGCCCCTGCTTGCCGGTCATCGCGGGACCGGTGATCAGAATGCTCGACCCGGGCCTAACAGCCTCGAGGGGCTCTACATCGAGTACTGATGAGAGGTCGTACATTGTCCCAGGTTGATCAGTGTTCGTCGCCATTGCTCAACTCCCGAAGCGTTGCGATGAAGTCCTCGTCGTCTTCGACGCCGCCCAGCGTGTCCGAGAGGTCATCGTTGAGAGCGTCGACACGCGAAGACAGTTGCTGATATTCCTCACTTTCGGCGAGTTCGGCGTGGCTCTTTGTCGCTTCTAGCGTCGCTTGCTTTTCGACCAGCGAGTAGTACTCCTGTAGTAGATCGTCATAGGTCGACCGTTCCAGCAGATTTGACACCGTCTCGTGGAGTTCGTTACTCCGGATCGGTTTGGTTAGATACGAGTCGAATCCCATCTCGAGGATATCGAAGTCGGGTTCGACGGCAGTCACCATCGCGACGCGACAGTTACTGTCGCTCTCCCGGATCCGTTCGAGTACCTCGTCGCCCGACAACCCCGGCATCATGCGGTCGAGCAACACCACGTCGACACTGTCGTCGAGACACTCGAGGGCTTCGGACCCGCTTTCGGCCATACGAACCTCGTACTCGTCCTGTAACCAGAGATTGTACGTCTCGGCGACGTCCGGCTCGTCTTCAACAATGAGGACGACTGGTGGTTCGGACCCTGACATCGGCCATCTATCTCGTGGTAATTACCTCCTGGTACATAGCCCTGTGGGTCTTGGTGGCCCGACCCGGATACGCTGACAAGTTCGGCATACCACTCCCGAATGACAACCCGAACGGCTCAAGCGTGTTGAGGGGCTTGCCACCCGTATGATCCGGAATCTGGCGACTGGCGTCGATGGCTTCACCAGCAACGTGTTTCTCGTGACCGGCGACCGAGATGTCCTCGTCGACGTCGGCAACGACTTCGATGTCGTGGCTCGCGTCCGTGAACACGTCGAGGACCTCGACGCCGTCGTCCTGACTCACACCCATCCCGACCACGTCGGTAACCTCGGGACAGTCACGGATGCCTTCGACGTCACTGTCGAAGGATACGACGTCGACGCGCCCGGCGTCGAACAAGCCATCGAAGACGGCGACGACATCGTCATGGGCGAGCACACTTACACGGCCCTACACACGCCCGGCCACAAAGACGACCACCTCTGTCTGTACGCGGCTGAACCAGCCATTCTCTTTGCAGGCGATCTGGTCTTTTCGAACGGCGGCTTCGGCCGGACGGATCTCGAAGAAGGCGATCGATCCGTCCTCGTCGAAAGTATCCAGCGTGTTTTAGAGACGGTCGGCGATGATCTTGACGTAATGTACGCCGGCCACGGCCGGAGCGTCCAGACTGACCCGTACCGCAACATCGAACTCGCCGCCCAGGCCGCCAGGTTCTGAGTCGCTCGTTCGACCCGCCACTCACTCGAAAGCTGTAGCCAGCAACGCATCGTAGGCGTGTTCGTACGCTTCGGCGACCACAACCGGGTCCTGTCGCTGGTCAGCCCCAAGGGCCGGCAACGTCACGGAAGCGACCGGATCGGTAAGGTCAGTCACCGCGGACACCCGCTCTTCGAGTTGGCCTTCCTTCGCTGACCCTGAAGCCACGCGACAGGCCTTCTCGTATCGGCTTCCCGGATAGATCCGAGCGCGGCGTGGTTCGACGACCGCGACGGCATCCGGCCGGAGATCCGACAGCGGCCGGGCGATGTTGCCGTAGGATTCGACGACGGCTCGATCGGCCGATTCGATCGTCTCGCGAATCGATTCCAACGCCGGGAGATGATGGCGCTGCATCACGCCGTTGAATTCCTGCAGCGAGTCGACGGCGACAGCCGCCGAAAGCGGCAAATTCTCGCGTGCAGACTCCGGCAGCTCGACGGTCCCGTTGACGACGTAGCGATCACCGATCCGATCGACCAGAAACTCCCGATCGGACTGGCCAAGCAAGCCAGACCCACCGCTCGGTTCCGGCCGCCAGAGGCGATGGATCGGGTTCAGTGATTCGGCCGAGCGCTCGCCTGGGCTCGCCGTGGCAAGTCGTCTGGCGTCCTTGCCATAGAGTCGTCCGTCTCCGACGGCCCGGTGATAGTCGTCGTGGTCGAACCAGTAGTCGTTCCCCGCGCGCGGTTTGAACCCCACCGCTCCAGTATGTTCGAGCAACCCAGTCGAGAACGTGGTCTTGCCCGCGTCGACGCGGTCGGCCCCGGCGACGAGCAGGTTCATGCGTCGGCGGCGAGTCCGTAATAGCCCGGTTCGGTATCGCCCGATGGCTCGGCAAAGACGAACGCATCGGCGTGGTTCAACACCCAGGGGATCGCCCAGTCCAGCAGGACGTTCTCGGTCTCGACGTCGAGTTCCGCGTCAGGATCGACGCCCTGTAACAAGCGCGCAATCTCGTAGATCGTGTACATCCTATCGGCCGCAAGAACCTCCTCGGGGTCACGAAACTCCAGGGGCCGCAGGTCATCGAAGTCAGCTCTCGGTCGTGGCATAGCTGCCCGTAGCGTCCGTCGGCGCCTAAATCCCTCGAAACACGGACCGATCCCGTAAACGAGTCCGCTCGAACCCAACGGTTCCGGTTTTATTAATGTGAGTGTGTAATATGTCAGCATGGACTCGTGGTTGGCCGTCTATCAGGCAGGACTCCTGGTCGCGATTGTCGTGTCGATCGTGGCGGCCAAGCTCGCGTGGCGACATCGCGACGAGCGTGGCGGGATGCCACTCACGGTTGTCCTCGCGGCGGAGATCGGGTGGGCCGTGGCTATTCTCGTCACGACTGTCTTTCCGGGGACGTCAATTGCGCTTGCGGCCAACAAGGCACTTCTGGCTGGCGTCGTCGTTCTGGTACCCGCACTGGTGGTGTTTGCCCTGGAGTACACCGGCCGCGAGTCGCTGGTCACCCGCCGGCTCCTCGGCGCGTTGTCTGTCGAGCCTGTGGTCTTCATGGCACTCGTCTGGACCAACGAAGCCCATGGGCTGGTCTGGAAGACGCTTCGCATCGACGGGACGGGGCCACGGGGGCTCGAAACGGTCAACGGCCCGCTGTTCGGCGTCCACACCGCCTATTCCTATCTCCTGCTGTCGGTCGCCGTGTTGCTGATCGTCGTGTTTGCGCTCCGATCACGATATTTTTACCAGCGACAGATCGCGGCCATCGTGCTCGCGACCCTCGTCCCCTGGGCGGCCAACGCCGTGTCACTGGCACTCGGACTGGAGTATGACCTCACGCCCATCGCTTTTACCGTCACCGGAGTCGCGTTCACCTGGGCAGTCGCCCGCGAGGAATTTCTCGACATCACGCCCATCGCGACCGAAGTGGTCTTCGACCGCATCGACACCGCCGTCGTCGTCGTGGACACCGCCGGCCGCGTCGTCGATATCAACGAGAGCGCTCGGGAGTTACTCGGCGTCAGTGATATCGTCGGCGAGTCGATCGATGAGTGTCTCGGGGCCGTTCCGGACGCCGTCTCCGTCTATGAGTCGATCACCGACGAGCACGAACCCAATACGCAGGACCTCACTGTCGGTGACCGCGCCGTCAGGATGGAGAGCTCGCCGCTGGTCGACCGCCGGGATGAAGTTGTCGGCTACGCGCTCATCATGGTCGATCTAACCGAGGAACGCGAGCGTGAGGCCACGCTAACGCGGCGAAACGAACAGCTCGACCGGTTTGTCGGGGTCGTCTCCCACGACTTGCGCAACCCGCTTCAGGTGGCCGCCGGCCGGCTCGAGCACGCGCGCCGAGAAGGAAAACCGGAACAGTTCGCGGCGGTCGAGCGCGCCCACAGCCGGATGGAGCGCCTCATCGAGGATCTGCTCACGCTCGCCAGACAAAACGAGGATCTCGACCCTGAGCAGGTCGAACTCGAGGTGGTCGCGAAGTCGGCGTGGTCCTACGTCGAGACGGGGGCAGCCACCCTCGAACTTGACGTCGAAGGCGTCACAGTCGAGGCCGACCCGGACCGGATGAGCCAGTTGTTCGAGAACCTCTTTCGGAACAGCATCGAACACGGCGGCGAGGACGTGACCGTCATCGTCGAGGGCTTACCTGCCCGTCGGGGATTCGCCGTCACGGACGACGGCCCCGGATTCGACAAGGCGGATCCCGAGAAAGTCTTCGAGGACGGCTACACGACGACCCGTGACGGCACCGGATTCGGCCTCTCCATCGTCGCGGAGATCGCCACTCAGCATGGCTGGGCTGTTTCGGCTATCGATGTCGAAGATGGCGCTCGTATCGAAGTCCTGACCGGCGAAGCCACTGCCTGACAGCACTCAGGCTGCCATAGTGGCGACCAGGGAAACGGAACGGGTGGCAAAAATCGTCGACACGACGGACTCGTCGTTACTCGAAGTGATCGACCGACTTCTGGTACTCTTCGGCGACCTTCTCCCAGTTGACGACCTCGAAGAAGGCGTCGATGAAGCTGCCGCGGTCCGGCCCGTAGTCGTAGTAGTAGGAGTGCTCCCAGACGTCCAGTGCCAGAATCGGGTGCGAGCCCCACAGCGCGCCGTTGTCGTGTTTGTCGACTGCGAGGTTCCGGAGTTGCTTGGCGACGGGATCGTACACCAAAAGCGCCCAGCCACCGGCGGCACCCGCAGCGGCCTCGAACTCCGCCTTCCAGGCGTCATAGGAGCCAAAGTCCTCCTCGATGCGCTCTAAGAGAGCGCCCTCGGGTTCGCCGCCACCGTTCGGGGACATGTTCTCCCAGAACAGCGTGTGCAGGTAGTGACCGGAGCCGTTGTGAGAGACGTTGCCCAGCGCGCCGCCGGTCGTGCCGTGATCGCCAGACGAGCGGTTCTCGGCAAGGGTCTCTTCGGCAGCGTCGAGTCCGTTCACGTAGCCCTGATGGTGGGTGTCGTGATGCCACTCCAGGACTTGCTCGGAAATGTGCGGTTCGAGGGCATCGTAATCGTACGGCAGGGACGGCAGTTCGGGGTTTGAACGTTCGGACATGTGAAATTCCTCCATGTTTTCTGATGATCGGGTTCCTGTTAAAGCTTTAGAAGAGGGATGGTACCGTGGCACAATGACCGACAGACTGCGTGCTGTTTGATCGAAATACCGGAGGGACACTGTCCCGATCGGCTCCGGGCTGTCGGTATATCTCCAGACGGGAAATTTCGGTCGGGGACAACAACTGAGTGCCAGATTCGGCTGCAGGGTCTCGGTTGTCTCACTCCTCGCCACGTGCGCGCTCGAACATCGTGAGTGCCTGCTCGCGACGGGCAGCGTGGTCGACGATTGGGGACGGATAGTCCGGGGCATGCATCTCGCGGGTACCGGGGTCGAGTTCGTGCCATGAGTGGATGGCATCTGCCGGCACGCCGTCGAGTTCGGGGACGTACTCCCGGATGTATTCGGCGTCGGGATCGTAGCGTTCACCCTGAGTCATCGGGTTAAAGATCCGGAAATACGGCTGGGCGTCAGTTCCGGTCGAGGCCGCCCACTGCCAGCCGCCGTTGTTGTTCGCCGTATCGTGATCGACCAGCATCTCCCGGAACCAGTCGTAGCCCTCCCGCCAGTCGATCAGGAGATCCTTCGTGAGAAACGACGCGACGATCATTCGGACGCGGTTGTGCATGTACGCCTCCGCCCGAAGTTGACGCATTCCAGCATCGACGATCGGATAGCCCGTCTCGCCGGCCTTCCAGGCTTGCAACCCCTCGGGATCCGTTCGCCACTCGACCGGGTTTTCGTACGACTTGAAATTCTCAGTGACCACCGACGGATTGAACCACAGCACCTGTGTGTAAAACTCCCGCCAGGCGAGCTGGGATTGGAACTCCGCGACCGACTCCCGGTCGTCTTCAGTGTCAGCACGCTCGTGGGCGGCCTCGGTGGCCGCATACACTGCGCGGATGCCGATCGTCCCGTACTTGAGGTGGTGTGAGAGGCGGGACGTGCAGTCCTCGGCCGGGTAGTCCCGCCGGTCTTCGTACCGATAGATATCCGCAGTACAGAACGATTCGAGGCGCTCGCGAGCGGCCGCCGGGGTCACGCGTGGGATCGACGCCGCCGGCTCGTCGACGCCAAGTTCCCCAAGCGTCGGGACGGGCGTCTCGTCGACCACGTCGGCAAGAACGTCGGACTCCGGCGGGTCAAGGGCGGCTGACTTCTCACGGTCGTGCCATTTCCGCCAGAAGTAGGTGAACACCTGATAGGGATCGCCGTCGTTGGTCCGGATCGTCCCCGGCTCGTGGAGGACGGCGTCATGAACAGCCGCCCGCCGGACGTTCGCGTCATCCAGTGCTTCTCGGACGGCAGCATCGCGGTTGCGCGCGAGAGGACTGTACTCACGGTTCCAGGAAACCGTTTCAGCGTCGTACCGTCCGGCAAGTTCCGGCAGTCGTTCGGTCGGATCTCCCTGGACGATGACGAGGTCGCTCCCACGGTCACGGTAAGCGTCTCGGAGTGCAACGATGGCGTCACGGAGGGCGGCCACGCGGGGCGGACCGGCGTGTTCGAGCACTGTCGGATCGAGCACGAACACACCCAGTACCGTCTCATCGTTCGTCTCGATCCCGTCGCCCGCGAGCCCGCGGTTGTCGGCGACCCGAAGATCTCGCCGATGCCAGTGGATGCGCATACGTGGGCGTGGGTCGGGACCTACGTCAATCCACGGACGTGTCCGCCCGCCAGTTTGACTCCCGGGAAGTCCCTGCGGTCACGCTTTTGGGCCCGCCACACGACGCTATCGTATGCGCAAGCCGGTCGAATGGACTCACACGGACGGCGTGGCAACGCTGACGATCACTGCCGCCGATTCGCGGAATACCCTCTCCCCGGACGTCGTCACGGCGGCCCACGACGCACTCGAAGACGCCAGTGGGGTCACCTGTCTCGTCGTCCGGGGTTCGGGCGAGACGTTTTGTGCCGGCGGCGATCTGGAAGGGGTCGTCGCGGGCGCACGTGGGGAGCTTTCCAAGGACGCGTTCATGGCTCGCCTTCGGCGAATCGACGCGCTGATCGAGCGCCTCTATGAGTTTCCGGCACCCACGATCGCCGCTGTCGACGGCCCGGCGTTCGGGGCTGGCGGCGCACTTGCGCTCGCGTGCGATCTCACCGTCGCGAGCGAAGACGGGTCGATCGGTTTTGGCTTCCACCGCCTCGGGTTGCCTGTCGGAGCCGGCGTCTCGGCACTTCTCCCGCACAACGTTGGCGAATCGACCGCTGCAGAACTGCTCTATACCGGCGAACTGCTCGACCCCGAACGCGCGAGCGATCTCGGGTTGTTCAGCCACGTGTTTCCGACGCCCGAGTTCGAAGCCCGTCTCGAAGCGATTATCGAAACGGTGGCATCCGGCCCGTCCGCAGCGGCTCACGAAACTGGCAAGTTACTTACAGAAAGAAGCTCCCCGGACTTACAAACGGCGATGGTTGCCGAACGCGCCGCCCGGCGGCGTCGGTTCGGGACGAGCGAGCACGTCGAAGGTGCGACCGCGTTTATCGATCAGCGGGAACCGGCGTTCGAAAACAGATGAATTGAGACGCCGGCCCAGCGATCACGCCACCGGAGCGAGTACAGCCAGGTCGAATAGCAACGATATCGAGAGCTCTCCGACCGGAATTAGCTCGGCGACTCGTCCTCGAACCTCAGAGCTTGCTTTCGGCGTCCTCAGCGAGTTCCTTCATCCGTTTACCGACACGGCCGGCGTCCGAGAACTCGTCTTCACTCATCGCGTTCGCCAGCGCATTGCCAAGGACGAACACAGCGTGTTTATGTTCGCTTTTCGACATATGAACGTCGGCCGGCGTGACGTCGAGTTCCTTGTAGGGATCGAAGAGTTCGCTGTTGACGCTTTCCTGCTGGTCGAAGTACTCCATGATCGTCACCATCTCCTCGTGAAGTTCGAGAAGTTCGTCTTTGTGCATTCCTACCGGTAGATTGTGGTGAGCACGGCATAAGGATTACCCGGGAATGACTACCAGACGCCATAGCCCCGCTACGTACACTCAGACCGGGGAGTTTCCATCAATACTGCCTTGCACGATGGACAGTCGCTCCTGAGAGATGGTTTCGGCCACCCGGATCAGAACACGTATTCGTCGTCGTGTCCCATCATTCCGTCTTCTTCCAGGCCCGGGTCCTCCTCGTCGTCGATCGGGCCGCTCGTTTTGTACGCCTTCAGTCCGGTCGAGAGGAGGTCTTCGATCGCCTCCTCGCGGTTGAGAAACTCACCCTCCTCGACGAGCTGAGCGATCTGCATCTCCAGATGATCCGGAATTGTGATCTCTACTTCTGGCATCGGAGTATCCGGGCTTCGACGGAGGGAGAGTTAAGCCTGACGGGCGAGGTCTCAGACGATCATCTCTCGGACGTTCACGAAATAATCGCTTACTAAAAGATTATCACTACCGAGTAAGCTAATCGAATAACTAATCAGATTGATAGGATAATGTAGATATACAATAAGGCCAGTTCTACAAACCTAGCTTGATAGGTTACCTTCTAAACTTTCACTCACCGAGGATTGTTTCGTGCATATGGTTGACATCCTGATAAGAGCCACCAACCGACGTATTGCAATTGCACTCGTACGAGAGCACGTCATCCAGTTTGCAAATATTCACTCGCGGGACCCACCCACGAATAGCGCCATCGGGTCGCTTGAATCGATCATCCTCGTCCGGTAGGTCTCTCACAAGGGGGCTATCGTGAAATTCTAATAGCACGTAATTTGCCGCCCCAGGATCAGTGTTGCAGCTATACGAATCGCCCCAGTCTACAATTTTGCCACTATCCCATCGAGATTCTCTATCGACATGGGCCGGCGAAGCGACGGCACGGAGCGGCACACCCCTATTCCAGTCGTAGCACCATTCGTCGTCGCCACCCCAGGGATGGACATATAGTTTGGTATTACCAGGTCCGTTTGAGATGAGCGCGACGTCGTCTCCCTCATCAAGGTTATCGTAGTCGGGCTTGTCGGCCGCAGCGGCTGTTCCGCTTGCTAACCCACCGATTGCAACTCCTATGGAAGCAACACCGATGCTCCGTAGCACTTCTCGCCTGGAAGGTCGGTTTTGGTACGCCATGCGAACAAGTGATGTTTAGTTAGGACTATCATATATGTCTTTCTATAATGTATTCATAATTATGTTTTTTGAATTTACTGATGAGTCGAAGATACTAGGCAGATTTCCATAATCTCATCGGCTAATCGGCGTCCATCGTCGCGAAAGAGATACAAAATCTCTTTGTGCGAAATCTGGTCCCTTGTCGAATGGTATTTGAAGGCACTATATCTTGATTTCCCCGAAAGACAGTTCAGGCTATTCCTATGACTTTCGTAGGCGAAATGGTCAAACTACTTAAACCGGATCTGGGTTTCGTATAGCCGCCGTGAGTAAAGCCTGTGACGACGATTCTGGGCTCGTTATTGTGAGTCCTTCCGTAAACTATGCCGCTCACTCGTGGCCGAAGACTTCGACCGGCTCGTAGGGTTCTTCGAGGTACTCAACGTCGGAGGCGCTGAGATCGACCTCTAGTGCCTCGACGGCATCTTCGAGATGCTCGATGCTTGAGGTCCCGACGATCGGCGCGTCGACGTGATCGTTCTGGAAGTGCCACGCGAGCGCGATCTGGGCCATCGTCACCCCGTAGTCGGCGGCGAGTTCCGCGACGCGATCGTTGATCTCCTCGCTCCCTGGCCCCTCGTGATAGGGCGTTCCGTAGTCGAGTTCGTGTTCGCCACGCGTCGTCGCTGTAAATTCGTCGTGCGGGCGCGTGAGATAGCCCGCCGCCAGCGGTGACCACGGTAAGACACCGATATCCTCCGTCTCGCAGACGGGGTACATCTCGCGTTCCTCCTCGCGATAGGTCAGGTGATAGAGGTTCTGCATCGTCTCGAAGCGGGCCAACCCTTCCCGGTCGCTGACGTGCAGCGCCTCCTGGAACTGGTGGGCCCACATCGAGGAGGCCCCGATGTGACGGACCTTCCCACGCCGAACCGTGTCGTCGAGCGCCCGCAGCGTCGTCTCGATCGGGGTGTCGTAATCCCAGCGATGGATCTGATAGAGATCTACGGTGTCCATGCCGAGCCGATCGAGACTGTGATCGAGTTCCTGCTCGATAGTCTCCCGGGAGAGTCCCTCGGCGTTGCGGTGCTCTTTTGCGCCCGAAAACCGGACCTTCGTCGCGACGACCTGCTCGTCTCGATCGTACTCTGCCAGTACATCCCCGAGAATCTCCTCGCTCTCGCCCGAAGAGTAGGTGTTTGCCGTGTCGAAGAAGTTCACGCCCAGGTCGATCGCCCGCTCGACGAGTTCCCGCCCTTCCTCCGCATCCAGCATCCAGTCGTCCTGACTCCCGAAGCTCATACAGCCCAGCGCGATCTTTGAGACCTCCATGCCGGTCGAACCGAGTGTCGTGTACTCCATGCCACCCGACACACGACGTCCGATGAAATATATCTGCCGGCGTGAACAGAGTGAGGTCCCGAGAAGAGACAACGGGATACAATCGGAAGGACTCTGAAATCAATGGAACGGAATCGTCGGCCTGCATACGACGGCGCTTGCGCCGTCGTTTCACCGTCAGAGCAGAGCTCTGACGAGCTCTCGTTCGCTGCCGCTCACGAGAACGCTGCGAGCGAGTCATTGACTCGCTCGCAGATGTTTTTGGTCCAGCTTTTTGCGAGGTGGGTTCGCGTGCGAACCCACCGAAGTAAAAAGGTGGAAACCAGGTCGTCTCTAGAAGTAATCGATCGCTTCGGGCAGTTCGGTCTTCATACCCTTGCGCTCGCGGATCTCCGTGATCTTTTCGGGCTGGAGATTGTCGGCCATGACGCGGAAGCCGGCGTTCTCCGTGTTCCAGGAGGCGCGACCCTCGGTCGCGCTCCGGATGTCGCTGGAGAAGCCGATCATCTCCTCGACGGGCGCGATGCCCTCGACGACCATGAGGTCGCCTTCCTGGTACATGTCGTCGACGCGGCCACGCCGACCCTGGATCTCGCCGCTGGCTGCGCCCATGTGTTCGTTGGGCACGTCGATGCGGACGTCCTGAATCGGTTCGAGCAGGCGGATACCGCCGTCGATCAGGGCGTTGTGGATCGCCTGACGGACGGCGGGGATGACCTGTGCCGGGCCGCGGTGGATGGCGTCCTCGTGGAGTCGGGCATCGTGGAGGCGAATGAGCGAGCCCTGGACCGGCTCAGCAGCGAGCGGCCCGTCGTTGAGGGCCTCCTCCATCCCTTCGAGGACGAGTTCCATCGTCTCGTTGAGGTGCTGGATCCCCTTCGTGTCGTCGATAATGACGTTCGTCCCGTGGATGTGCTCGACGTTCTGAGAGGTGTCCTTGTCCATGCCGGCTTCCTGTAGCGCCTCGCGGCGTTCGAGTTCGGGCATGTCCATCGAAGCCTCGCCGAGCTGGATCGCGTCGACGATGTCCTCATCGAGCGGTTGGACCGTGATGTAGAAGCGGTTGTGGCGGTTCGGCGAAATGCCCTCGACCTCGCGGCTGGACTCCTGGGGTGCCTCCCGGAAGACGACGATCGGTTCGCCGGTCGTGATCGGAATGCCCTGGTTGCGCTCGATGCGCTGGGTGACGACTTCGAGGTGGAGTTCTCCCTGCCCGGAGATGAGGTGCTCGCCGGTGTCCTCGTTGATCTCGATCTCGATCGTCGGGTCCTCCTTGGAGACCTGCTGGAGTGTTTCGATAAGCTTCGGCAGGTCGTCCATGCGCTGGGCCTCGACGCTCTTGGTGATGACCGGCTCCGAGATGTGCTCGATGGACTCGAAGGGCGTCATCTCGACGCTGGAAACGGTCGAGCCGGCGATCGCGTCCTTGAGGCCGGTGACGGCAGCGATGTTGCCGGCAGGGACCGACTCGACTTCCTCGCGCTCGCCGCCCATGTAGACCCCGACACTCTGGACGCGGTTTTTGCCCGCAGTCCCGGAGACGTACAGCTCCTGTCCTTCTTCGATCGTCCCGGAGAAGACACGACCGGCGGCGACTTCGCCGGCGTGGGGATCGACGCCGATGTCGGTAACCATCAGGACGAGTTCGCCATCTTCGTCGACCAGTTGCATCTGCTCGGCGACATCGCTGTCGGCGTCGCCACGCCAGATACGCGGAATACGACGGGGCTGGGCGTCGATCGGGTTCGGGAAGTGCTCACACACCATGTCGAGCACGACGTCGCTGAGCGGCGTCCGCTCGTGGAGCTCCTGGCGCTTGTCCGCGCGCTCGAGCTCCATGATCTCGCCGAAGTCCATCCCGGTACGCTGCATCGAGGGCATCGAGACGCCCCACTTGTACAGCGCCGAGCCGAAGCCGACGGTGCCCTCCTCGACGGAGACCGTCCAGTCCTCGTCGATGTCGTCCATCTCCTCGGTCATCCCGCGGATGAGTTCGTTCACGTCGCGGATGACCGAAACGAGTCGCTCTTGCATCTCCTCGGGTCCTTCCTGAAGTTCCGAGATGAGGCGGTCGACCTTGTTGATGAACAGCGTCGGCTTGACACCCTCACGGAGCGCCTGTCGGAGAACCGTCTCAGTCTGGGGCATCGCTCCTTCGACGGCGTCGACGACCACCAGCGCGCCGTCGACGGCACGCATTGCGCGGGTGACGTCCCCGCCGAAGTCGACGTGGCCGGGTGTGTCGATGAGGTTGATGAGGTGGTTGGTCCCCTCGTACTCGTGGGTCATCGAAACGTTCGCCGCGTCGATGGTGATCCCGCGCTCTTGTTCGTCCTCCTCGGTGTCCATCGCGAGTTGCTCTCCGGCGGTTTCGTCGGAGATCATACCCGCACCAGCGAGGAGATTGTCAGTCAACGTCGTCTTACCGTGGTCGACGTGAGCAGCGATGGCAATATTCCGGATGTGCTCCGGTTTGTCCATCAGTGTCTCACATTCCTGTACGATTTTCTTACGTCGGCCCATGATATGGGTTTCTACCGGTAGGCGTGGTAAAAGGGTAGTGTTTCCAAGTGGGTGCGACAGAGTGGAGCACCCACTTGGAAGCTCGAAAGGGAGCGACTGAATAGGAGCGATCTTTCGGTGTTTCCGCGTGAAGCGTGTCAAAGACACGCGAACGCGGAAGCTCGTCAGGGAACGAGCGGAGAGAGTGGACTGACGGTGTGTCCGTGTGAGCGTGCGATTCGCAAGCGAACACGGAAGTATGAGGCAGGGATCGAGGTATCGCCTAGCAGCGCACAAAATGACTACCGGACACGCCCGGGGACAGCGTATCAACCGCTACCCGAAGAATCTTACGGCACGAGAGCATGTCACTTACCCACATGAAATTGCAGGTCGATGGATCGGGGCCGGCGGAACCGTTTCTCGGGGCACGGGATCTCTTTCAAACCGAACACGATCTCGCACGGCCGGTCACGGTCCGAATACGCGAAGATCCGGACGAGCGAACGCGGGTCAGTCACGACGCAGCCGGCCACTGCCTGACGATTTCTCGACAGGCAGCAACGAGTGCCATGGCGCGTGAACTCGCGCTTCACGAGTTCGGGCACATGCACCACGCCGAAGCGCGCCACCCATCCCATACGCTCTCGACGGAGGAGGCGATCCTCCTGGCGTTGTCGGGCCAGAGTGTCGAACGCCGGACACTGTCGCAGTGTTATCAGATCGCCAATCACGCGCGGGACATCTACGCCGACGACATCTGGATCGACGTCGCACCGGCCGAAAAGCTAGTGGACTTCCTCGAGGCCAGTCTTGCCGCTGCGGTGGCAGATCGGCCGGACGGGCCGACAGCCTGGGATCGGGTGTCAGGCGGGGCAGATCCGGACATCACAGCAGTCAACGCCGCGTTCGCGCTTGCGATCGTCGAACGTCACGGACTCGTCGATACCGATCACCGACTGTACGACCTGGCACACGCCGCCGCTACCGACGCGCCACAGCTCGGTGTCAACGAGTTCCGGGAGCGCTTTCGGACGCTCGCCCGGGATCCGACCGAAAGTGAGTTCCGAGGAGAGTTGGTCGAACTCACCCGCACGTATGCAAGTCGGACCATGCCTGCGGGGGATTGAGACAAGCCGCTGGCGTGAGTGCTATATCGGTTGACGTACTGCCGGAGCGGCCCCAGCGGGGCCATCATCTCGTCGTTCTTGGGTCGAAAGGAGTGGATCGAGACAACCAATGACGTCAGTATCTCCGTGATAGTGTCACGCTGGGCTGCATACTTTTATACGCTCTCACCGACAAATAGGGGTACTAACGATGAGATTCGGGGGAACATCAGCAGCGACCTGGCGATCGGACAGGGCCGTTTCCGAACTGATGGGGTACGTTCTGTTGGTGGGGATCGTCATTGGGGGCGCGATCATGGTGGTTATTCTTGGCGCACCCATCATGGAAGGGATCCAGGGCCAACAATCGGACGATACAACGGAATTGGCGATGCAGGAAGTCGACGGACGGTTGAGCACACTGTCGGCGAAGGGGGAGACGGGGACGATGGAATTCTCGTTCGGCGACGGTGGAGAACAGATCCAGGGACAGCCAGAATTAGTTGAGAATCAGGGGTATATCGAAGTTACTATCAACGAGAACACGACCTGTTCGGCCCGTGTCGACCTCGATTCGATACGGACCGAGAACGACCGCGGCGAAATACTCGCCTACGAGGCGGGCGGTCTCTGGCGGCAGTCCGCCGACGGTGGTGTCGTGATGGTCACGCCGCCCTCCGTCTCGATCACGGACGGACACCTCGACATTTCGGTGGTGAACATGACCGGCGAAGTTGATCGTGACACCACCCGTGCACTGGTAAACGCCACGACGTCACAAGCGGACTCTACGAAGGCCATCGAATCGCTGTTACAGGGCGAATGCAAGCGGCCGGACAACGTCACGATGACGGTCCAAAGTGACTTCTACCAGGCGTGGGGCGAGCACCTCAGCGAAGAAACGGGGTATGAGGTTTTGAGCTCGAACCCAGCTGACGGCAGCAGTAATCTGACCGTCGACGATACTGCCGAGACAGCCAGAGTCTATCTCAATCAGAGTTCCCTCCCGCCGCGAACGAACGACAGTCAGAACAGCGTGATCGACGTGACCAACAAGAGTGCCTACATGCAGAACGTCTCGATCACCGGGAACGGCATCGCCGTCGATAAGAACGCCAACAACAACTACACCGTCTACGCTGAACCGGTGGTCGATGACGTGGAGATCGGAACCATTCGACGGGTCTCCGCCGACGATAACGTGACGCGTCGTCCACTTGATGTGGTGTTCGTGGTCGACGAGTCCGGGTCGATGGGTGATGATGGGCCAATGGGAACAGAAAAACGGGAATCGACCCGTGAGGCCATCCGAAACTTTACAACGTATCTTGACAGCGATATTGACCGTGTTAGTTTGGTCGGATTTCAAGAAATGGGACCGGATTCTCGATTCCCCTACGACCACCCAAATTACGGTCGAATCTATAGAACGAATGGTAATATGTTGACAAATAATTTTGAAGCATTTAATGATACTTCAGGAGGCACCTTGGAAAAACTCCAAGCAGACGGGTGGACCTACACGGCGGGTGGGATGAAGAAGGCAACGGCTTTGCTTGAGCTTCGCAGCAATGAATCGAGAGATAAAATCATCGTACTACTTTCAGACGGCAAAAACACTCACAACCACGAGGAAGACTGGTGGGTCAACGGAGACACGTATGAATCTGGGCAAACGTATACGCCGAATATTGAAACCTACTCGGGCGAAGACGAAACAGGGACAAATGCTGCAACGGTCCAAATGGCAAAGCTCGCCAGGAAGACTGGTGTGACAACGTACAGTGTGGGTTTCGGGATCCAGTCAAATATCCCCGATGACTTCTTGGAAGACGTCGCTGATGCGGGCGGTGGCTGGTACAACTATACGTCAAATCAAGACGAACTACGGGAGGCATTCAAACTGATCGCAAAGCGCGTCTCCAGCACCCAACAAATCGGTCGGACGCCGCTGTCGACGAACCTCTCGGCAGGTGGGACCATTCAACCGCCACAGATCACTGGCAACACCGGCAATGTTGCCAACGTGACCAAGAACGGCAATACCTTCTTGAACGCCAACGACCCGCTGGCCCCGTCGTCGTTCAGCCACTCCTTTTCGGTGGGTGGCGGTGACATGGTCAACTTCAGCGCATCGACGTATAGCTGCAACGAGTGGGTCGCGACGAGTATGACCAAGACGCTCAACGGGTCGACATACCCAGTGACACGCTGTGCGAATATGTCGACCACGAATGCGACGACGCTCGATAAAAACAACGTCAGCGTCTTCACGAATACCGATTCGGCAGCCTTCAATCGGAATATTTCGGGCACAAACACCTCCGGATGGCAGACGAATCTCACAGATGCCGTCGTCAATCGGTCGCTCTACAACAGGACGAGCAATAAGCTCACGCTGGCCAGCAACGAGGTGCTCGTCCTCTTTGACTTCCCCGACGGGAAGAACACGGACAACAAGATGTTGATGCTCTACACGGTTGGGCTCAGCGATCGGGCAGCACCCACCGGAATAATCGATTTCGAGGTCAGCAACGTCAAACTCGAACGCGGGTCCTGAACTAAGGACGGAATCGCTATTTTGCCGTCGTAGATACCTAGCCTGCGAACGAGACCGAGACGTTCGTTTGCCTGACGTACACACGATCGAGTGATCCGCCACAGGTCGCTGTCGAACTGGAGACACTCCAGTTGTCGGCACTACTGAAGTGATCCATCCACAGGGACTCCCGTGGCGAGTCAAACTCCAGTGCGACACTATTGGCACCCGATGCGCTCCCTGACCCTGTTCGATCAACCGGATAAATTAGTTCAGTGCCGTTGTGCGTAGCCGTGATTTCAAGCGGACCATCGCTCTGGATCGATCCCATCTCCGCGGATTCGATCGTAACAAACGATAGGATAGCAACGTCGTCAGTACAGACGAACTTCGGACCGGTATTCATGATGCCGCCGTCTTTCTGTTGGCGGAACGTCGCCCCGGTCTCGTAGGAGACGTTCGTCGAACCACTTGAGTAGACGAGCGCATCAAGCGGAACTGTGTACGTTGGACCACCTGAACTTGGATTTATCGTGATATCCACCGTCGATCCCCGTTCGATGTCGATCGCTCCGCCCGACAGATCGAGCGTCTCGATGCGCGTCACAGCGGTTCCCTCCTCGATGCTTTCGAGCGATTGGCCGACAATCTCGAAGCTCTGCTCGGCGTTGTCGAGTTGTTGGCTGTCCCGAAACTCCCCGAGCTGGGAGAACCCGACCGTCGCGACGAGGCCGACCGAGAAGATGATGATCGCGAACGTAAGCGAGAAACCGACGAGTTCGGACAGGGCTCGGTCGGTAGACTCCTCGGAGAAGAACAACGACGTATCGGCTCGGTTGGGCGATTTTTCGGACCGAGTGAAGCCAGTTTTCCGGCGTTTATCCGTCATTTTATTCATCCTCGAAGACAGTTCGATAACTTTTGTCGTCGTACCAGTATCGGAGACCGACTGTTGTCTGAATTGGGTTCCCCCCACCTCTGAGCCCACGGAGTTGAATTTCTACTTCTTCATTCCTCGGAATTGAGATGTGAGGAATCTCGACTATTGTCCCGTCTCCGTCCTTCGGGAACGATAGTTTGCCGAGTTCCACGTTGTGGTCCCAACTCCCATCGTTCCCGATATCGACCATCATTTCGGCCCCGTAATTGTTTTCGAGATAGTTCGCCTCCGAATTGAGTAGCAAGTCCGATAGTGTGATCCCCGAATTCCAGTCGTTTTCGACCGTGAAGCTGAGACACTTTCCGCCCGTGGCTTTCTTTATTTGCTTCAGTTTCCATTTTTGGGAATCAGCTAGAGGTGATGTAAGAGAATACTGGAACACATCATCACTGTAGGGATCGGCTGTCAATGCGTCTCCACTGTGTACGGCGATGATCCGATACGTACCGTCTCCATTGTCCTTGATCTCCCAGTGCTGATTATCGCCGCCTGAGTAGCCCCATTGAATGATGTTCGCGCCATCACTGGTTGACCCACCAGAAACGTCAAGAGCTTTATCGGTCGCATGAGCGGGCGTGAGACGATATACTTTATTTCCGACTGCGGTTATATTCCATAACTCGTGGTCGTTATTGTTGTACCCTCCATGCTCAACGTTAGCCCCATCGCTTGTATCCCCATTTTCGACTTCTAATACATCGTTACTGTCTTCGTTCGTTATCTTGTATTGTCCTTCTTCAATAGCGTCTGGTGGAATATAATTGCAGGACGGGTCAGTATTCATGCTGCCCGTATCATAAGTCAGCCCGGACACCGTGATATTTCGTGACACGGTTCCGATACCACCCTCGTCGTCAACGACTTTCAACGTCACATTGGTTTCGCCGCTTCCAAGTGATGTGTTGTAGCGTGCCCCCTCATTAGACATATTCACCGGCGGGCTTACAGTCTGGTTGTCGAATATCCAGTGGTAGGCGTCGATCGTTCCGTCCGGATCTCGACTATTAGAGGCGTTGAATTGGATCGTCTGGCCGCTTTGGGGAAATGATCGATTGAGCGTGAACTTGGCGATCGGCGGTCTGTTGAACGGATTCAGCACCCGGCCGGTCGAATGAGGGTTGACTCCTTTTGCGATGCCGATAGAGAGGGTCTGGTCCATCGGGATGACGCCCGAGGTTGTCGATGTCCCACCCGTCCGCGTCGCGGTGAGCGTGAACGTCGTCGAATCCAGACGATCTATCGAAACATGGACGTTCGAATCATTGTGGACGGGGAACCCGCGGACGAGGTTCTCCCCGCCGCGTGCCACATCAACCTCGAGACACGTATTCGCCGACGAGACCAGGGGGCATTCCCCGGGCGGTTCAAGCGAGACCGAGTACGTATCCGACATCACTGCGGCCGGTTGATCGACGCGTAAGGTCGCCTGCTGGCTATCGCCTCCGAGGCGGGCAGCATCTTCGAGCTGGGTCGCCAGTTCCGTGCCGACGGTCTCGATTTGCTGGCGTGCGCCCGCCTCCTGTTGGTTTTCGAGATACCCGTTAGCGGCCAAAATCAGCCCGAAGATCAACACGGTGGTCATGCCGATCGACAGCGAGTGGGTCACCGGGGTCGAAAGCCCCCGGTCGTCGTGGCGTATCGATCGCCCGCTGTGGGCGGGCGTCGGCGGTTCAGGCTCGCTGTGGCGGTTGGTTGAGTTCATGTGTTCCCTCCGTAGACAGTGATATTTCGTTGCTGAGCGTACTGGATGGCGCTCGATCGGTACGTGAGATTCACTGACCCGTTCCAGACGGCCGGCGTGCTACAGGCTGGTGTGGACGTGGTCTGGCAGTCCGGGAATGTGAAACTCCACTGGGGAGGAGTCGACCATACTGTTTGCGTGACGATCGAATACGTCCCATTGATCCGGTTCCCGTTCTCGATCGAAACAGTATACGGCGATTCGAGATGATCCTCGATACCAGTGAACGAACACTGATCGAACGCCCCCTCCCCGTCTACCAGATCGACGAGGACACGCCCACCCGTCGCCGTACAGTTGGCTGTTCCAAGAGTTCCCGTCGAATCGCTGACATCAACGCTGAGATTGTTGCCGTTGCCGGCCTCCGAACGGTTCATCGAATATTCGAGAAATTCGGTTGTGTCTCCAGCGACCGTGATATTTGCCTGGTCCGCACTCACGTTCCGAAGATCGACGTTCAGGAGATACCAGCCGATATCGGTTTCTTGGCCCGACTGGATGACGTCCCAGTCGTGGTTGTTCGAGTTTGTCGGATCAGTGAAGTTTCGGTTCGTCGTCTGGAGGAGTCGCGTACCGTTCCTGAGTGTCTTCCGGTATGAGACGTTCGCATAGACGGTTCCCGACGTGGCGAACGAGCGGCCAAGCGCCGCGCTGTAGTTCCCAATCGATTGCGTGACGTTCTCGGTAAGGGCATCCACACCCCGGTTGTACTCGGCGTGGTTGACCCGGAGCATGATCGACCGACTCGTCTTGCCGGCTTCGAAGGCAAACCCATCGACGTTGTTCACTTCTGCCGAAACACGTTGCCCGTCCGTATTCTGGGTGAACAACACCGTGTTGACGACCAGCGACAGGACGACAATCACGACAGCCAAGACGACCGCCCCGACTAACAACAGTTGCCCGCGTCGATTTTCGGGGAGCGCTCGCCATCGGCCGGCGCTCGATTCGATCACCATACGATCAATCGCACCTCCAGGACGTTGTACACAGACCCGTCGACGGCGTTGGGTACCGGGTAGTACCCGCTCTTTCCAGGCTGCGGATTCTTGGTAGGATGAGTATCATATTGCCATAGTTCGGCCGTCCCGGCCGAGTCAGCGGTCAGCGTCATGTTGTCATACAGCACGACGCGCTGTGACGCGATGACCGAGCCCGTCGAGGGCGTCCCCTGGGAGGCCATCGTCACCGACCCGGTTCCGTTCGAGGGATCGGGCTGCAAGTACGACACCTCCACGTTGTACAGCCGACCACGGGAGGTGAATGTCTCATTCAATATCTGCCCGAGTTCACCCGGAATCCGGGTGGTTCCGTAGCCGATGTCGGGGTTCACAGCGCCGCTAAACGTGCGTTGACTCTGTGACCAGTTTCGGACAAGTTCCGAGAGCGGTTCCTCCTCAGCCTGAGACGCGATCAAGAGGGTGTCCTCAGCCTCTTGCTGCAGATCGGTGCGGACTGATGAATCGATCGCGCCTCCGGTCGTTGGCGTGACGACGACGACCTGGACGGCATACAACAACGCCGTGATGACGAGGATCGCGCCGATCAGGCCTTCGAGGGTAAACGCCTGTCCGCGGTCGCTCTCTCGTGACCGCTCCTGTCCGGCCGGTTTGTGGGTAGGCCCGGTCATCGTTACCACACCTTGACGATCAATCGGTACGCTGGCTCGGTCGACCCGGGAACGTCGACGGAGACGATCCGACTCGACTTCCCAAATTCGTCACGCGTGACGGGGTCCCCAACCATGGCGACCGGGGCCGACCCGTCGAGATATTCGACGGTAACGTTCAGATGCATCGACGAGCCGACGCCGAACCGATCTTTCAGGTCGGTCGTCGAGAGGCTGAACAGCGCCATTGCGTTGGTTCCATTCAACGTGTTCGGCTCTGCCGGCATCGAGAGATTCGACACGATGGTCGATGTGACCCGATCAGCGGCTGCCTGTTCATCGCCGCCGACAGACGACTCGAACGGCGTCAACAGTCCCGGAATGAGCGACAGCACGAGGACGAACCCGAGCATGAAGATACTGATTCCGAGGACGAAATCCTGTAACGTCTGTCCGCGGGTATCCATCGGTCGCTGTCTTCCCTGGTCTTGCCCCATGTTACCCCCCCACAGCTATCCACACCACGAGCGAGACGGTCATCAGCGCGACGGCGTATTTCAACCCGGAGATGATCCGGACGTTCCGGATATACCCGGCGATGACGGCCGAGAAGATGGCCTGCAACGAGACGGCGTGGAAGAACAGCATCGACAGCATGTCGTTGCTGGGCATGCTCGAACCGAAGTCCTGGCCACCCATCGCCTCCCCGCCGGAGCTGGCGGTCTGCTGGGAGAGGCCGGCCATCGTCTCGAAGAACTGGACTTTGAGCATGGCGATGACACCGAGCAGCGTCAGGAACGTCATGATGATGATGACGACCTGCATCCGTGTCCGTGACTTACGATCCCGGTCGATGTCGTCCTGGTTCTCGCTCGCCTGGGCAGCCGTCGAGAGGACGTCTTGAATCTGGTTCGAGGCCTCCTGGGCCTCGCTAATGAGCTTGACCGTCCGACTGAGTCGTGGGACGTGATACTTGTTGTTGAATTCCCGGAGTGCCTGCTTGAGGTTCGTCCCGTAGTTGACCTTCCGGTGCATGATCGAGAACTCGTCAGCCAATCGGCCGGATGAGGTCTGGGCGACGATATTCAGCGATTCAAGCAGGGTCATCCCGGTCTCGTTTGCGCTTGAGAGTTTCCGAAGGTTCTCCGAGAGCTTCCCAATGACCGACCGACGATAGCGGACGTTCCATTCGTGGAAGATGGCCAGCGGAATGAAATTGATATACGCCGGCATATACAGCCAGAAAAACGTCCCCTGGAGCGGATTAGACTGCATTCCCGCCAGGGAGGTGGGTGCCCAGCCAATCACGACGGTGAACACGAGCGCAACCAGCGTTATGGGAATCGTCACCGCCAGCACGTATGGCGGGTTGTCGCGCAGGAAAATGTGGGGCGCTCGCAGTATCTCGATCACCTGATGGGTCCCCTCCCGGCTGTTGATCCGATCGAAAATGCTGTAACTTCCGGTGTACTGCTCGATCAGGCCGAGACTGAAGAGGTTGGTCTCACCTTCGATCTGGGCGCGCTTTTTCGGGTCGTCCGGGAGCAAGAAGCCGTTGCTGCTTTCGTCCGAGGTAACCGTCGAGACGAGCACGAGGAACGCGACGTTGATCATCGGGATCAGCCCGTAGACAGTGATGTACATGAGATCGGTACTCGCGTTGCCCATCATGCTCATGACGACGAGGATGATGATCAACAAAAGCGGGAACAAAGACAGCGTCATGTACATCTCCCCGAACAGTTCGAGGGTTTCGAGCATGCGCTGTTGTTCCTGTTTGCTCGTGCGCATGTACTTGTTCTTCTGATCTTCGAGGAACGACGTCATGTCCCCGCCGGAGTCGACGATCGAGAGCATGTCCGTCAGGAACTGACTCAGCTCGTCGCTCGGCGTCTGGATCGCTTGATTGCGAATCGCCGTCCGGTAGTCCGTGTCGAAGTAGGTCGTCTCCAGGACGATACTCTGGAACTCCTTTGCGACCTCGCCGTAGGTGTCGTCAGCCGCCGCGATCGCTTCGAGGATATCGAGTTGGTTGAGCCCGCCGACCGACAACGCGTACATGAACGAGACCGCATCGGAAAGCATGACGTTGATCTCACGCTCGCGAGCACTCGCCCGGAAGTAGGGAATCGAAACGAGCGAACCGAACCCGACCGCAAACCCGATCGTCCCGAAAAACAGTCCCGAGACGATCATCAGGAACGGAAGCTTGAGTGCCTGGACTATCGGGAGAATACCCTCGGGGAGTCCAAGCCCAAGAAACGACGGCATTTCGCCGGCAAATAGCGTCGCCACGAGGAGGTAGCCAAGCAGCATGCCGACGAGCCACAGTGATGTTCCCGCGATCGTGCCCACGGCCAGGGCCCGTGAAAGGAACATCTCGACGTTATCTGCCATGCGCGCTTCCGCCAGTTTCGTCTCGACGTTGGCGACGAAGTCACCGTCCTCGTCGAACAGGCGGCCAAAGAGGGGATAAAACATGTCGCCAAGGCCCCCGGACTCACCGATGGGTGACCCCCCGCGTCGCGTCTCGAGACTCATTCCTCTTCGACCCCGTCGGAGCCTGCCTTGGGCACGAACCGGCCGAAGTCGACGTCATCGTCATCGTCCTTGGCGCTCCCGTCGTCACTGTCGACATCGGTCAGTGCGCTCACGATGTCCGTCCGGGCCTGCTCCTTATAGCGGTCGAACAGCGGCGTGGCGTTTTCGAGGACATCCTCGGCCTCCGTCAATAGCTCGTCCGGCGGATCCGGTCGCGGAACCATCTCCTCTTTGGCCGGGTCGACCGTGATCTGGACGGATTCCATTTCCCGGAGGTCCTCCAGGCTGTGATCGAGTTGATCGTTGGCGATCAGCGTCATGATCGTCTTTGGATCGTTGATGAACGCCTGCAGCGTCGCGGCCACCTCGGTGTAGGTGTTCAGGCCCTGCTCGATGAGATACGCGAGGACGACCTTCCGCATGAACAGTTCCTCGTCGAGGGTGTCCTGGTCCCACCCGCGGTCGAACTTGATCTCCTCTAAGGTGCTCGAAGAGCCCATCTGGAGGAACTCGTCGGACTCGGCCTGCCACTGGTAGACGTCCCTGACGTTGATTTCGTCGTTTTCCGGGGAGTACTCGTTGATCTCGGTCAACGTCTTGTTCCGGCGGACCTTCCGACCCTGCACCCGGGTCTGGGTCTGGATCGAAACCAGATCCAGCGCCGTAAACAGCGTCTTCGAGACGTTGATCGGGTCGGTCGTGAACCGTTTGATGACCTCGCCGACCGTGTCGGCGTGGAACGTCGAGTAGCCGGTGTGACCGGTCGACATGACCTGGAAGAGGTCACGCCCTTCCTCGCCACGGACCTCGCCCATGACGATGTAGTCCGGGCGCTGGCGGAGCGCGGCCTCCAGCAGGTCGAACTCGTCGATGTCCCCTTGCTCATCCTCGCCGAAGGAAGGCCGGGTCACCGAGGCGACCCAGTTGCGCTGGGGGAGTTCGACCTCGCGGGTGTCCTCGATCGAGACGATCTTGGCGTTGCTGGGGATGAAAAGCGAGATAGCGTTCAGCGAGGTCGTCTTCCCCGACGCCGTGCCGCCCGCGAAGATCATCGACTTGTTGTTCTCGATGGCAAGCCAGAGAAACGCCATCTCGTCCAGGGAGAACGTGTTCCAGTTGATGAGGTCGACCGGCGTGAACGGAACGTCCTTGAACTGACGGATCGTGTAGTTGGTCCCGTGATCGGAGACCTCCCGTCCCAGGGTGAGCTGGGCACGCGAGCCGTCGGGCAGCGTCGCGTCGACCTGCGGCTGGCGCTTTGAGATACCTTTCCCTGATCGCTGTGCGAGTTTCACCACGAAGTCGTCGAGGTCGCTCTCGCCGTGCTCGACGTTGGTGATGATCTGCTCGTAGTCGGTGTGGTAGGCGAACACCCGGGAGTTGTACCCGTCACACGAGATGTCCTCGACGTTGATGTCGTGTTTGATCGGGTCGATCTTGCTGTAACCGATGTAATCACGCTTGAGCAAGTATAGCAGCTTCTCGACCTGGTATTCCGAGAGGGTGTCGGGGTCCTCTTCGAGGATCGCCGGTTCCGGTCGCGCCGCAATCCCGTCGAGCCCATCCGATTCCTCGGCTGGTTCGATTGCCTGTGTCTCGGTATCCATTCCCACGAGCTGTTTGAGCCAGTCTGTCGATCCCGTTCCCGACTCGATATTGTCGTCGTACACGTCGTAGCGCTGCAGTAAATCCTGGGCCTCGCGTTCGATGACGGCGGCGCGATCGGCGTCCTCGTCTTCGACCCCGACGCCCTCTTCGGCGTACTTGATCGCCGTCTTGAGTTTGTTCCCGAGGAACTCCTTTAATTCGCGCTCGATGTCGTTGAGCGCCGGTTCGACGACGTAGTACTTGCGTTCGTTCTCCTTTTTCGAATGAAAGAGGACGACACAGGCGTAGGGCTTGTTGACCCAGTAGCGCTCGACTTCCTCGAAGTGACGCTTCTTTTCCATCGGGACGGCCCGTTCGAGGTCGTAGCGATTGACGACCGTCGTGTTCCCCTCGACCGTCGAGAAGAACGCGTCCTCGTCTAACTCCTCGTTGACGTCGACGGTTCGCTCCTCGACGAGGTCTTTCAATTCACTCGCGCGGTTCTGGCCATGACTCAGGCGTCCCTCCGTCTCGTCGGGATCAAACCCGAGGTGTTGGCTTTTGTCGAAGGGGATTTTCTCCCCGTCCGTCCGTGGGTGGGACCCGTCGGCGTCGTAATAGTACTCCTGTTTGAAATGTTCCCAGAGATACGTCCCCTTGACGACCGGGGTGGTCTCGGGATCGAGGAACGCCTGCCAGTGGGTATTCAGGGTTCTGGCGTCACTCGCCCGCGCCGTGAGAAGGTCGGCAGTCCGGTGTGGGTCGAATCCGAGGTACTCGCTCCGGTCGAACGCACCGCCGTCGTGGAACTCACGCCGAAAATCCACCCAATCATAGGCGTCTTCGTCGTCAGTTTGGTCGTCGTCGCTGTCCCCAAGCAGCGAGGTGGCACGAGAGCGAAGCTTATCGCCCCCACCATCTTTGTCATCAATTGCCATTGCCCTATGTTCTCTCACTCATACGAAAAAAGCTTACGTAAGACGGATGTCACGTCCGCGTCAGACAGGCCGTATTTTCGGGTCGTCGATTAGCACCACCTAAAAGATCAGTCAGGAAATGAACGTCTCAAAGCGAGCCAACGCCTCTTTTAGATCGCCTAACCCCGTCGCGTAGGACACCCGGAGGTGCCCCTCGCCACCCTCGCCGAAGACGTTCCCCGGGACGACCGCGACACCTTCTTCCTCGAGGAGCGCTTCGGCAAAGGCCTCGCTATCGTCCCACGGTGACTCCGGGAAGGCATAGAAGGCCCCGCTCACGGGGAAGCAATCGACACCCATCTCCTCGAACCGGGAGAGGACGAACCGGCGTCGCCGGTTGTACTGGTTGCGCATCTCGACGACGTCGTCCTCGCAGCGTTCCAGCGCCTCGATGGCCGCATACTGGGGCGTGGTCGGTGCCGACAGCATCGTGTACTGGTGGATGCGGTTCATCGCCGCGATCACGTCCGGGGGCCCCATCGCATAGCCCAGCCGAAGGCCGGTCATGGCGTAGGCCTTCGAAAAGCCGTTGAACACGATGGTCCGTTCGCGCATGCCGGGTAACGTCGCGATCGAGGTGTGGTCGTGTTCGTAACTCAACTGGGCGTAGACCTCGTCGCTCAGGACCGTGAGATCGTGCTCGCGGGCGAACTCGGCGACCGGTTGGAGTTCCGCCCGGGTCATCGTCGCCCCGGTGGGATTGTTCGGGTAGTTCATGACGAGCACGTCGGCCGCGGCCGCCCCACTCGCTTCGAGGACATCCCACGTCAGTTTGAAATCGTCCTCCCGGCGGGTGACCACGTCGAGCGGGTCGCCGCCGGCGAAGATCGCGCCCGGGACGTAGGAGATATACGCCGGCTGGGCCACGGCGACGGTGTCACCGGGATCGACGATCGCCCGCAGGGCCAGGTCGACGGCCTCGCTGACGCCCGTCGTCACCAGGATCTCGTCGTCGGGATCGTACGCGAGGTCGAAGTGGTCGTCGACGTGGCCGGCGATCGCCTCACGGAGTTCGAGTTTGCCCCGGTTTGCCGTGTAGGAGGTCTTGCCCTGTTCCAGGGAGGCGATGGCCGCTTCCCGGGCACTCCAGGGCGCGGAGAAGTCCGGTTCGCCCACGCCCAGGGAGATGATGTCGTCCTTCTGCTCGGCGAGTTCGAAGAAGCGTCGGATACCCGACGGTGGAATCGTCCGGGCGCGCTCGGATAGCTCGATGGTCATGGTGAGATCGAGAGACGGTCGTCCTCGTCGCCGTCCCCGAATTCGATGCCGCTCTCCTTGTAGGAGTCCATCACGTAGTGGGTGACGGTCTGGGTGATCTCGGGGATCGGCGCGACCTTCTCGCTGATGAACCACGACACCTCGCTCATCGAGTCGCCCTCGACCTCCATGAGGAAGTCGTAGTCGCCGCTCATCAGCCGCAGTGTCGTGACTTCCGGGAACTTGGCGATCCGATCGGCGATGTCGCCGTAGCTGGTCTCCCGGTCTAAGGTGACGTTGAGTTCGACCGTCGCACGGACGCGCTCGCGGTCGAGACCGTTCCAGTCGACGACGGCCTGGTAGCCCCGGAGTGCGCCGGCCGCTTCGAGATCCGCGATCGTCTCCTCGACGGCGTCTTCGTCCATGTCCGCCATCCGCGCCAGCTCGGTCGTCGAGTAGCGGGCGTTCTCTCGGAGTAACTCCAGGAGTTCGTCGCGACTGTCCATACACGGGATCCGGCGAGGATGGCCAATAAGGTTTGCTGTCTCATACGGGCCCGCGTGGCGACCGGAGACCGTCGGTTTAAGGTGCCGACTGCCCTACCCGTCGAGCATGCAGCAGGCTAATCACTCGCCCTCCGGCTGGGAGTTCGTCGCGACCAGGGAGGCCGCCGCGTCGCTTATCCGTGCCACAGTCGAGCTCGATCCGGACGAACACGTCACCCGCTCGGAGCTCGCGACGGCGGCCGACGTCCCGATGAAGCGACTATACCTCGAAGACACGGTCTCCGAGCTCGTCGACCTCGGCGTCCTCGAAGCCGTCGACTCCGAGTCCGAGCCCGTCTATACGGTCAACGAGGGGAGCGAGGTCCTCGAAGCCGCGGCCCGCTTCGAGGAGATGGCGACCGAACGGCTCGTCGGGGACTGACGTTGCTCGCCGGTGACTCCACGTTTTTGTATGCCGGGCCAGTAACTGTCATCGACTCATGACTGCACTCGACTCCGAACGCGAGGCCATCGAACGCGGCGAGGTTGCCCCGGACTTCGAACTCCCCGGAACCGACGGCGAGACCCACGCCCTCGCGGACTTTACCGACCACAAGGCCGTGCTGGTGGTGTTCACCTGCAATCACTGCCCGTACGCCAAAGCGAAGTTCGACCCGCTGAACGAACTGGCGGCCGAATACGACGACCTCGCAGTCGTCGGCATCAATGCCAACGATAGCGACGAGTATCCCGATGACTCCTTCGAGAAGATGGTCGAACTCGTCGAGGACGGCACGATCGCCTACGACGCGTACCTCCGTGACGAATCCCAAGATGTCGCCCGCGCGTATGGCGCAGTCTGTACGCCCGACCCATTCCTGCTGGAAAACGACGGCGGCGAGTTCCGGCTGGCCTACCACGGCCGGATCGACGACGCGATGAGTCCCGACGCGGAACCGACGACCTTCGAGATGCGAGCCGTCGTCGAGGATCTGCTCGCCGGCCGGGAACTCACCGACGAGTTCCGGCCCTCGCGCGGGTGCAACATCAAGTGGACGGACGGCAGCGTCCGGCCCGAGTGAGCGTCCCCGACCGCGGAAGGTGCCCGACTCCAGACGACGGTCGCCGCCCCGCAGGGCAACGGTTTTCCCGCTGCCCTGTGAGTCACGGTGTGTGACGCGACGACTTCCGTACGCGCTCGTCTTCCTTGCGGTCGCCAGCGCGAGTTCCGCTCTCGCCGTCGGTCGGATCGGCGTGCCGTGGTTCGACCCGGCCGGGGAAGCCTTGTTCGTGGAGGCGCTGACGATCGTCACGATCCTCTCGGCTGCCTTCGGCGGCTACTGGCTCGTCCTGGCGTATCTCTCGGGCCACGCTGTGGACAAGCGCCGCCGACACGACGCCCGGAACGTGCTTCGACTCACCTTCGGGATCGTCGCGACCGTCGCGACGCTGGGCGCGCTGACCGACCAGTGGGTCGGCATGCTCGTCTCGCTGGGTGTCGTCGGCTTCGCGGTCACCTTCGCCCTTCAACAGCCCCTGTTCTCGCTGATCGGCTGGTTCTACATCCTGGTCAACCGCCCCTACCAGGTCGGCGACCGGATCGCCATCGAGGACACCCGTGGGGATGTCGTCTCGATCGGCTTTTTCGTCACTGAGGTCTGGGAGATCGACGGCGACCTGGTCTCCACGAACCAGCCGTCGGGCCGGATCATCACCGTCCCGAACAGCGTCGTCCTCTCGAGTCACGTCGTCAACTTCTACGGCGAGGGGGTTCCCTACGTCTGGAATGAACTGTCCATCCAGGTGGCCTACGAGACCGATCTCGACTACGCGACCGAGGTGATGATCGCGGTCGCGGACGAACACCTCGGCGAGGAGATGGCCAACGAGATCACGAACTACCGCGATCGCCTCGCCGAGACCCCGGTCGAACTTGACGTGACCGAGGAGCCGACGGTCAACGTTCGACAGGCGGAGTCCTGGGTGGAGTTGCGCCTGCGATATCTCGTCCACCCGCGCCGGGGAACCCGTGCCCGGAACGCGATGTACGAGACGATTTTGGAGCGGTTCAACGACAACCCAGATCGCGTGGCGTTCCCGGTCAGCCGGAGTCGGTAACCCCGGACATTCGTGATCGCTCTCGAATGACCGACGCCATTTTGGTATGCGTGGCCCCAAAGAGACGTATGCCAACCGTCCCTGCGTGGATCGAGGACTACGCGACAGTCGTCGGCCCGAAGCCCGATGACGTTATCGAGGAAATGGATGAATACGCCGTAAAGAAGGGGTTCCCGACAGTCGGGCCCGCGGTCGGCGGCTGGCTCGAACAGCTCGCTCGCATGGTCGGTGCCGAGTCCGTCTTCGAATTCGGCTCGGGCTATGGGTACTCAGCCTACTGGCTCGCCCGTGGACTCCCGGCAACTGGCGAGGTTGTCCTCACGGAGATCGACAAAGACGAACTCGACCTGGCAAGGGAGTACCTCTCCCGGGGCGACTTCGAGACCACGATCCATTACGAACACGGCGACGCTATCGACATCGTCGGGGAGTACAACGGCCCCTTCGACGTGGTGTTGATCGACAACGAGAAGACCCGATACCGGGAAGCGTTCGAGGCCGTTCGCGAGAAAGTCGCCCCCGGTGGGATCGTCGTCGCCGACAACGCGATCACCGGCAGATCGATAGATAGCGAGGCGGTCCAGGCAGTAATCGAGGGCGAACGAACGACGGAGGCAGTATCGGAAATGTCCGCTGGAATCGCGGATCTCTGTCTCGCCCTTCGAGACGCAACTGAGTATCATTCCGCGTTGCTCCCGCTGGGTGAGGGAGTACTTGTGGCATATCGCGATTAAAAGGTGGGCCCACAATGACAGTTAACCCAGTATCGGAACTATTTTTATCTCATAATCAGTCGTTGTTGATCATATAGGTTGATATCCGAGAATGACAGTTCACCGAACATGATTCTCAAAACGGAGCAACTCGGGAAGCGCTGGGGTGGTGATGTCTGGGGCATTCAGGACGTCTCTCTCGAACTCGATAGCGGTGTTGTCGGTCTCCTGGGCCCGAACGGGGCAGGGAAGTCGACATTGATGCAACTGATCTCGACGGTGACGAAGCCGACCGAGGGACGGATCACCTGGAACGGGACGGATATCGTAGATTCGCCGGGCACTGTCCGATCCGTACTCGGGTACCTTCCGCAGGATTTCGGCGTGTATCCGAACCTCACGGCAACGGAGTTTCTAGAATATATGGCCGCACTGAAGGGGTTACCCGGCGGGATAACGGATGAGCGCATCGACGAGCTACTGACTATCGCAAACCTCACAGACTACCGGGATCGGAAGCTCGAAACGTTTTCCGGCGGGATGCGACAGCGGGTCGGCATCGCACAAGCACTGATGAACGACCCGGACCTGTTGATCGTTGACGAGCCGACAGTGGGTCTAGATCCCGCAGAGCGAGTGCGTTTTCGGAACGTCATCGCCGATCTCACTGAGGATCGAATCGTGGTGTTGTCGACACACATCGTGTCTGACGTCGAGTCAACCGCCACGGAACTCGTGATCCTGGATGGAGGGACAGTGGCGGCACAGACGACGCCAGAAGGGCTCATGGAGGATGTCGATGGGACCACCTGGGAGTGGATGGTGTCAAGCGATCGTCTCTCTGCGGTGAAGGCCACCTATCCCGTGACCAAAACCGTCCGAAAGTCAGGCGGCATCCTGATTCGAGCCGTGAGCGAGGATCGGCCGTCGTCCGACGCGTCGCTCGTCGAACCAACGCTCGAGGATGCATACCTCTGGACGATCGATAACGATGGTGAGAGACAGTGATGCGCGGTGTCTTCGGGGTCGCGAAAGCTGATTTCACCGAACGGATCCGGGATCGACGGTTCCTCGTCGTCATCCTCGCGAGTGTCTATCTCGGCCATCTCGTCTCGGTCGGACACATGGAAATGGCGCTGGGAGACGACGCGTTCCGTGGCGTCCACAACGCTGCCTGGCTTGGGACCAATATGGCGATCGCGGCGAGCGTCGCGATCGCAGTCTTCGGGTTTTACTACACGAAACAGGCGATCAGTCGGGATAGAGAGCAGGGACCGGGAAAGTTGATCGCCTCGAGTCCGATCAGTACGCCCGCGTATCTCGTCGGAAAATGGCTGGGGACCCTTGCGATATTGGGCGTGCTTCTGGTTTCGATGGCGATCTCGGTCGTCGTGCTGTTCTTTCTTCGTGGGACAGGGCCCGTCAGCGCCACGGAGCTGTTAGGGCCGTTCGTTCTGTTCACACTGCCGGTGACAACACTTGTCGCCGCTGTCGCCATCCTGTTCGAAACGATACCGGTCGTCCGTGGATGGGTCGGAAATCTCGGGTATATTCTGGGACTGGCAATGTTGCCCGTCCTTTCGATCGACCCCCTGGGTGTTTCATTCATCGTCGAAAGCATGCAACAGTCCATTTCAGCACAGTATCCCGGGTTTTCGGGTAGTGGCGTTTCCTTTGGCTTCGTACCTGGGGGCGATCAGCGGTTTACCTGGGAGGGCGTACGTATCTCGACCGAATTGCTCCGGCAACGAGCCGGATACCTTGCGCTCTCACCCGTGCTGGTAGTCCTCGCGACGATCCCGTTTGATCGGCTCGACCCGGCCGGTGGGTTCAAGCTGCCAGTTGCTCCGGGTAGCCGGTTCAGCCTGCCCCTGGGAAGGCGTGACGGCTCCAAAGACGAACCCGAGCAAAAATCGCCGGTCGCGCCGATCGAGGATCATTCGGGGGAGTCGATCGTTTCCCAAGCGGGATCGTTGAGCACCGCCACTGCCGAGCACACATTCCGGCCACGGGGACTGCTTCTCGCGGAGGTAAAACTCGCGCTATCGGGTCGGTCTCGCTTGTGGTACGCCGGATTTCTGGGCCTTCTCCTGGGCGGTATCGTCGCACCTGTCGGGGTCCCACTGCGGATCGTGCTCACACTGTCCTGGATCTGGCCGCTGTTCATCTGGTCTCAGATCGGCGTGCGAGAGCGCCGACACAACACCGAGAAGCTTGTCTTCACGTCGAAGTATCCCCTGGCGCAGTTGCTTGCCGCGTGGGGGGCAAGCGTGGTTACGATCGCCCTACTCGTGGCCGCACCCGCGATTCGAATGGTGCTGGCTGCCGATCCAGTGACTGCACTCGGATTGATCGGCGGGGTCGTTGTGGTGCCATCAGTGGCAACTGCTTCCGGCGTGTTGTCCCGAACCCCACGGCTGTTCGAGATCGGGTATTTCCTGATCTGGTACGTCGGAATCGTCAACGCGACGCCGGTTCTCGACTTCGGCGGTGTCGTCGGTCCACCACCAGCGAGTGTGTTCGGGTTCTTCGGGGCCGGAATCATCGCGCTGATCGTTGCAGTGTTGTACCGTACCAAGCGGATAAAAGCATGATCGGACCGAACCGTTTCCGCAGAACGGATCCCGGACAGGCTGGCCACAGGTTGGGGTCCATGTGGCCAAGACAGCGTTCAGGACACTCTCTCGGCAGTGAGATAGAATTCCAAACAGAACGACGCAAACCATGATCGATACAGCAACCGAGCCGGCAGTTCGAGTTCGGAACGTGCGGAAAACGTACTCCACAGCAAGTGGCACAGTCACTGCGTTAGACGGCGTCTCGTTCGATATTGACGCAGGAACCGTGGTCGGGATTCTTGGGCCGAACGGCGCGGGGAAAACAACACTGATCAAATCGATGCTGAATCTCGTGGAACCGACGGCTGGGCAAATCGAGATATACGGTATCGACGTCGCAAACGGCGGCAGTGAGCTATACCGCACCGTCTCTGCGATGCTCGAGGGGGCCAGGAACATCTACTGGCGGCTCTCGTTGCGTGAGAACCTCTATTACTTTACCAGTCTGCAGGGAATCGACCCGAACAGTGTCACGGATGATAACTTACGGATCGTTGAATCACTTGGCCTGACTGAGAAACTTGACGAGCCTGTCAACTCGCTGTCCCGGGGAATGAAACAAAAGGCCATCCTGGCCTGTGTGCTTGCCAGACGAACCGAATTGCTCTTTCTCGACGAACCCACGCTCGGATTAGACGTCGAAGCGTCGATCGCACTCCAGCGGACACTCCGAAAAATGACGGCAGAACGCGACAAAACAGTCGTTTTGAGTAGCCATGATATGGACGTCATTCAGGAGCTCTGTGACCGCGTTATCGTCCTCTGTGATGGGGAGTTGATCGTCGACGATTCGGTCTCCTCCTTGCTCAAAGCATTCAAAACGCAATCCCACCGCCTCCGCTTAGCAGAGCCGCTACCGGAGCGCAGGCGTCGCCGAATCGAGGGGCTCAGCAGTAACGTCTCCTGGACGGACAACGAGTATTTTGAGCTCGAAGCGACACTCGAACAGCCGGAGGATTACTACGAGTTACTCTCGATACTGGAAGATGCTGGGGCACGGATACGACTGGCAGAGACGCAGACACCGGATCTCGAAGACGTCTTTCTCCACGTGACGAACAATACAGCGGATCCGATCGAAGAACGCGCCGTGAGGGAAGACTAATGGAGAGCAATATCACGCTGTTCAAAGCAACGTTCAACAAATCCGTCTGGCTGTTGAAGCGGTACCTGTTTAATACAGTTATGCTGCTTGTCGGGCTGTATGTCCTGTTTGTAATGCTCTTCGTTGGCGGGAAAGAAATAGCCCCCACGGTCGTCGCCGACTCACTCGGGCCACTGATTGTCGGGTACTTTGTCTGGATTATGGCGACCAAGGCCTATCAGGAGACCTCGAGCGATATCACGCGGGAAGCACAATGGGGCACTCTCGAACAATTACATCTCACTCCCTATGGAATCGGCCGTGTCGTCATTTTCACGAGCCTGGTGAACGTACTCATCACGCTGCTCATGGGCGGGGCCATGCTCCTGGCAATGCTGCTCACCTTGGCGGTGCTGTCTTCGGGAGTGACGCTACAGATCGATCTGTTGACGGTGGTCCCGTTGACAATTCTCACGGTACTCCCGGTTATCGGTCTCGGTCTGTTTTTCGGCGGATTGGCGCTTCTATACAAGCGCGTCGGAGAGGTGGCCTCGCTGATGCAACTCCTGTTCATCGTTTTTCTCGCGCTACCCGTGGACGCACATCCTGCACTCCGAGTACTCCCACTGACACTCGGCACCACACTGCTTGAGCAAGCAATGACGACAGGGACAGCAGTATGGCAGTTCCCCGTCTCAGAACTCGTTGTGTTGCTCAGCACGGCATTCGTCTATCTTGTGGGCGGATATCTGCTCTTTCAGGTCCTCCTGAACCGTGCACGTAAACTGGGTGTGCTTGGACATTACTGAACGGGTGAGAATTCAGGCAAAGAGAGTCGACACGGAACTGCGTGACGATATAGTGTCCGAATCGTAGAGACTGTTTCGACGGGGGGTTTGCCGGATTCGGTTCTCGTTGTTGAGATTCGCAGGTCCACCACTTATTAGGCAGGGCGGGGAAGGGGAGGGTAACGTTCAATCTACCCATGAGTTTGATGATCGACATCCGGAAGCTCGCGTTGTTCAACAAGATGGCCAAGGAGGGCGGCAACACGGTTGCCGACCACCTCTCGACGATGACGGGGATGGAGACCGAGATGGAGATCACCAAGATCAACTTC
The DNA here is from genome assembly GCF_029229925.1 of Halorhabdus sp. BNX81. Taxonomy (NCBI): domain Archaea; kingdom Methanobacteriati; phylum Methanobacteriota; class Halobacteria; order Halobacteriales; family Haloarculaceae; genus Halorhabdus; species Halorhabdus sp. BNX81. The sequence goes on from NZ_CP107254.1 coordinate 1,715,632, forward strand.
ATCGACGTCCCGGACATCAAGACTCACGTCGGCGACGACAAACAGATCGGGATCAGCATCGAACTCGCGGAACCACCCCACGGCCACATCCTCTTTCTGTTGAACGCGGCGAGTGCGAAGGATCTCGCTCGCGGGATGATCGGTGACATGGGTGGGAGCGACCCGGATCAGGACGGATTCACCGAGATGGAACGGTCGGCGATCCAGGAGATCGGCAACATCATGACCTCCGGGTTCATCGACGGGTGGGCGAACGTCTTAGAGACCACCATCGACATCTCGACGCCGACGTTCACCTACGGCCCGGGCAGCGGAATGGTCGACGAACTCGTGGGCGAACGTGACTCCGACATGGCGCTGATGTTCGACTCCCGGGTCCAGGCACTGGACTCCGACATCGACGTGAAGGTCTACACCTTCCCACAGCTCGACGAGCTCGTCGAGTTGATGCAGGAAATCGAGGTTTGAGTTCGGGCCATCGCTGCCCCCGCCGTTGTGTCGGCAGGAACATAAGCGCGAAAGCCAGTCGCTTCTCCGGCGTCGATTCGATCTCAGGCCGTGATCGGGGACCGTGGGTCGGCGATGCGGTCAGCCGCAATGCCCTTTCGACGGAGCTGTGCCGGGGTAACCGCCGACAGACATGGGATCACGAGATCAACGGAGAGTTCCTCGGCAGCGGCTGCGATCTCGGTGGCCGGATTACCACGCCGACAGTGTTTCTCGACGGTGACACCCTGGCGCTTGCCTTCCTCTACGAGCGAGCACAGATGGTCACGTCCCGTATCTTCAAAGCACTCGATCAGGACCTCGACACTGCTCAGGGCTGGCTCCCCGTATCGCTGGGTGTCGACCACGTACAGCGCGTGAACCGCTGCATCCTCGCGGCTAGCCAGGTCGAACGCGCGCTTGACTCGCCCGCGCGTCCGGTCAGTGCCATCCGTCGGAATGAGTATCTGTGTTCCCATACTCCACTCACTGTACTCGACTTTCGTAACCAGTGACCATATACCTTACGATTAATAATTAGGAATTCTGGCTGCCAGCAAGTGTCGAATCATCAAATGGACCATCCACGTGTATGGGTCACTGCCAATTAGACTGTAGCCAGTCGAATCGTCACCGTCGTTCCGTCGTCGGTGTCGAACGAAAGCGTCCCGTCATAGGCGTCGACGGTCGACCGGATGACCCATAGACCGACACCGGTACCGTGTTCGAGTTGCGTGATCTCTGATTCGTCGGCGATCGAAGTCAGTTCGTGGGTTGGGATGCCCGGCCCGCTATCCGCGACACGAATCTCGACATCCCCATTGCGGTGGGACGCCATCACGGTCACGGCACCACCACCGTGAACGACGGCGTTTTCGATCGTTTCCCGGAGCGCGTCGGCAAGTTTCTCGTCAGCGCGGACGGACACCCCCTCGGGTACATCCGTCTCAATATTCGCCTCGGGATACTCGTCGCCAAGGTCATCGACGACCGAGGAGACGGTTTCACTCACGTCGACGGCACGTTCGTCGGCCGGATCGTGATCGATCGCGGCCTGGAACTGCCCCAGTTTCTCGTTCATCGACGCCAGTGACGTCGCCTTGGTGGCGATGGCATCGGCCATGCCACCGAGCCGGTCATCGTCGAGTTCGGCGGCCAGCACTTCGGAGTTACCCAGCAGGACCTGGGCGTCGTTACGGAGGTTGTGTCGAACGATCCGGTTGAGGACGGCGAGTTTCTGCCGTTCGCGTGCGAGTTCACCGACCCTGATACGGCGGACATCGTTGACGCCGATGAGGACGTGGGCAACGGCGCTGACACCCAGGACGTCGGCGACGACCGCGGGTGGCAGCGACACTGATGGGCTCGCGGTGACCAAGGCGAGGACGAGGCCAAGAACCACCACGCCGAGGGCGTTCCAGCCAGCCACGCGGAGCACGTGATCGGTCCGGAGCGCGTCGAGAACGACCAGCGCCGCGCCGGCCGCGACCAGCGTGAGGCCAACGACGATCCCGAGACCCGCCAGGGCGAGATCGTACAGCGAAGCGAATCCGTTCCAAACGGCCGACAGCGCGATCGCGAAGACGACGACGCCGGTCGCACTGACCGACGCGCCACTCCCGAGACGGATGAGATCCATACAGTTCGTTGCAACGACGGCTGGATAACTGTGGCGACGCTACGTATCGCCACGATAGCGCCGAAGGGCTTCGGGCGCACGGGTCGGAACACTCTTTTCGCTGTGTCACGCTGTCCCATTCGATGGCAGCAATCCGGTACGGCATCGTCGGCTGTGGCGGGATCGGGGAGACACACGCCGAGGCTGTCAGGGCGACCGAAGGTGTGAGACTCCTCGCGTGTGCAAACCGATCCGCCGCGGGTGCTCGCGAGTTTGCCGACGCCTATGACCTCGACGCCTGGTATACCGACGTCACCGCGATGATCGAACGGCACAACGTCGACGCCGTCAGCGTCTGCACCCCGAGCGGCACACACGCGCCCGTTACGATCGAAGCAGCCCACGCCGGTGCGGACGTTCTCTGTGAGAAACCCCTGGACGTCTACGCCGACCGGATGGACCGGATGCTCACTGCCTGCGAAGACGCCGGCGTGACATTGGCGGGGGTCTTCCAGGAGCGGTTTCAACCGGCGACCCGACGGGCCAAAGAGGCGATCGAAGCCGGCGAACTCGGCGAACCGGTGCTTGGCGACGGCCAGGTCAAGTGGTTTCGGCCCCAGGCGTACTACGACGGGGCAGACTGGAAAGGAACCCGCGAGCTGGACGGGGGCGTCCTCCTGAGCCAGGCGATCCACACGATCGACCGATTGCAGTGGCTGATGGGCGGCATCGAATCAGTCCGGGCCGTGACCGACATCCACGACCGGGAGCTGGCTGGCGGGTGTGAGACAACTGCCGGAGTGGCCGTCCGTTTCGAAAACGGCGCGCTTGGGACCGTGTCCGCGACGACCGCGACCAAAGGCGGGGACGATCGGATCGAAATCAACGGCACTGACGGCTCGATCACACTCGCCGGCGGCGCGATCGACTCCTTTGAGGTCGGGACCGGCGAACGGACCCAGTACGGTGCGGAGACCGACGAGGTCGACGTCCACGTCGAACCACTCGAATGGGGCGAGGGGCATGCACGCGTCGTCGAGGACTTCGTCGACGCGCTTCGCGAGGGACGGGAACCGGCAGTTCCGGGCACGGAAGCCAGACGGGCGGTCGACGGGATTCTGGCCGCCCATGCTGCCGACAAACGTGACGAGTCAGTCGCTGTCGAGGCCGTCCGTGCGGGCCGGATTCCGGAGGTCAACGCGACCGACCGCAGCAGGTAAACGGGAGATCCGGACGGCACCGAAAGAAGGTCCCGTGAACGTGTCAGATTCGGTTGTTATGTACGAGTTGACCCGAACGGGACCGGACGACGCCATCGCCGGAAGTGCCCGGCGCTGGATACGCTTCGTGTGTTCACCAGGATTTCGAGATTCGTTCGTGGGTAATATCACAATTATTCCAGAATTGACACAACAGAAACCCTTTTGTTCGATCCACCCCTGGCACGAGTACGGCACCTACTGGGGCCGATGATTTACCAATGACAGACACCGAACTCATCTGGCGGATCGCGGGCGGTTCCGGCGACGGGATTGCCTCGACGAGCCAGAACTTCGCCAAAGCCCTGATGCGAGCGGGGCTCAACATTTTCACGCATCGACACTATCCCTCGCGGATTCGAGGTGGGCACACGTATGTCGAAGTACGGGCAAAAGACGAAGAGGTAACCTCCCGTGGCGACGGCTATAATTTCTTGCTGTCGCTCGGTGACAGTTTCGCCCGGAACCCAGCGGAGGACGCCTACTACGGCAACGAGGAACGCAAACCCCTCGCCGAGAACCTCGACGAACTTCGAGACGGCGGCGTCATCGTCTACGACACCGGACTCTTCGACGAGGACGAAGTGGCCGAGTTGAACCTCGAGGAACGGGCCGAAGAAAACAACTGGCACGTGTATCCGGTCAATCTCCGTGAGATCGCCCGGGAACACGGCCGTGACGTCATGCGGAACACGGCCGGCGTCGGTATCACCGCCGCCCTGCTGGGGATGGACGTCTCCTACTTCGAGGAGCTCATCACCCAGAACATGTCCGGTGACATTCAGGAGGACAACCTGAACGTGCTGGCCGACGCCTACGAACAGGCCCAGGAGTTCGAGTTCACCCACGATCTCGAAGTCCCGACGGGCGAGAACGAGCAGGAACTGGCGCTGATGAACGGCTCGCAGTCGATCGCCTACGGCGCGATCGACGAGGGCTGTCGGTTCATCGCCGGCTACCCCATGACGCCCTGGACCGAAGTGTTCACGATCATGTCCCAGCACATGGGTAAGTTCGGGGGCGTCTCCGAACAGGTCGAAGACGAGATCGCCGCGGCGGCGATGGCGCTGGGCGCGAGTCACGCCGGCGTCAAGGCAATGTCCGGCTCGTCGGGCGGCGGGTTCGCGCTGATGTCCGAACCGCTGGGCCTGGCCGAGATGACCGAGACCCCGATCGTGCTCCTGGAGGCGATGCGGGCCGGCCCGTCGACGGGGATGCCCACCAAACCCGAGCAGGGCGACCTCGAACACGTCCTGTATACGAGCCAAGGCGACTCCGCCCGGGTCGTCTTCGCGCCGGCAGGCGTCAAGGAGGCCTACGAACAGACCCGGACGGCCTTCGAGATCGCCTACGACTACCAGATCCCGGCGATCGTCGTCTACGACCAGAAGATCGAGGGCGAACTCCGGTCGGTTCCCGTCGACTTCTTCGACCGGGAGACCAACCCGGACCTCGGGAAGGTCCTCTCCGAGGCGGAGATCAAGGAGGCGGCCCACCACGAGTCGGGCGCGTTCCAGCGCTTCGACCCGGACGCCGAGGACGGCGTCAGCCCGCGGACGGTCCCCGGCCAGAAGGGCGGACGCCACCTCACGTCGGGTAACGAAACCAACGACTACGGCCATATCGACGAGGACCCGGACAACCGGGTCGCCCACATGTCCCGTCGGCTCGAGAAACTCGACACCATCCGCGAGGATCTCGACGAGGGCGAGACCAACCAGGCGTATCGCGGCCCCGAGGACGCCCGTTACGGGATCGTCACCTGGGGCAGCCAGCAGGGCACGGTCTTCGAGGCGGTCGACCGCCTCAACGACGAAGGCCACTCGGTGAAGGCCATCGGCGTCAGCGACCTCATGCCCTACCCCGAAGCCGAGATGACCGAATTCCTCGAAAGCGTCGAGGAGGCGATCGTCGTCGAGATGAACGCCAGCGGGCAGTTCAAGGGGCTGACCCAGAAGGAACTCGGTCGCTTCGGCGACAAACTGTCGAGTCTCCTGAAGTACAACGGCAATCCGTTCGAACCGGCCGAGATCGTCGACGGCTTCGAAGCCAGCATCGACGAGGAGACCGACATCCCCGGCAATTCGACCACGTTCGTCCCAGCGGCAGGTGACTAATCATGAGTGCATTCAGCGCAATCGGCGAGGATCGCGAGATAGACAGCGAGGAGTATACCCCCGGCATCGAGCCGCAGGCCACCTGGTGTCCCGGCTGTGGGGACTTCAGCGTCCTCAAGGCGCTCAAGCAGGCGATGCCCGAGGTCGGCCGCACGCCCGAGGAAGTCCTGACGGTCACCGGGATCGGCTGTTCGAGCAAGCTCAATTCGTACTTCGATTCCTACGGATTCCACTCGATTCACGGTCGGTCGCTCCCGATCGCCCGGGCCGCCAAACTCGCCAACCCGGACCTCGAAGTGATCGCCGCCGGCGGTGACGGCGACGGCTACGGCATCGGTGGCAACCACTTCATGCACACCGCCCGGGAGAACCACGACATGACCTACATCGTGTTCAACAACGAGATCTTCGGGCTGACGAAGGGCCAGACCTCCCCGACCAGCCCCAAGGGTCACAAGTCAAAGACCCAGCCCCACGGCAGCGCCAAGTCCCCGATCCGGCCGCTGAGTCTGGCGCTGACCTCCGGGGCCTCGTACATCGCCCGGACGGCCGCGGTCAACCCCAACCAGGCGAAAGAGATTCTCACCGAAGCGATCGAACACGACGGGTTCGCCCACGTTGATTTCCTCACGCAGTGTCCGACCTGGAACAAGGACGCAAAGCAGTACGTCCCCTACACTGACGTTCAGGACTCCGAGGACTACGACTTCGACATCACCGACCGCCGGGAAGCCGGCGAGATGATGCACGAAGTCGAGGACAAACTCTACGAGGGCGAGATCCTCACCGGTCGGTTCTACGTCGAGGAGGACCGTCCGTCCTACACCGAGGAGAAGCAAGCGATCGGCGAGATGCCCGAGGAGCCACTGGCCGAGAAGTACTTCGACGAGGACGCCGAGTGGGATCGGAGCTACGATCTCCTCGAACGCCACACGTAACGCCACTCGCTGCCGTCGACCGACCGGCCCCCCGTCCGAAGCCGGATACTTCTTTCACGTTCGGAAGATATTTTTCGACGTAACGGAAAGGAACGTTCATGAGCGCCGAAGCGACGGAGGAGCGGATCCTCGATGTCCTCGAGGAGGACGCCCAGGCCTCCTACGCCGAGATCGCCGACCAGGTAGGTGTATCGAAACCGACTGTCCGGAAATATATCCAGCGACTCGAAGAGGAAGGCGTCATCGTCGGATACTCCGCGGACATCGATCCCAAGAAACTCCCCGGCGAGACGATCGCCATCGTCGGCGTCGACGTCGAGAGCGAGGCGTACGTCGATGTCTCGCGAGCGCTGAAGGACGTGAACGCGATCGAAGCGCTGTACACCTCAAGCGGCGATCACACCCTGATGGCCGAGATGCGTGCCCCGGACGGCGACACACTCGGTGACGTCATCAACGACGAGATCGGCTCCCTCGACGGCGTCGCTGCCGTCCACCCATCCTTCCTCCAGGAGCGCCTGAAGTAGAGAGTCAGGCCGACATACGCGGAGTCGGACGCTTTGTCTGGCGATGATTGCTCGATAGGGGGGAATGTCGCCTCTTTGCGCACGTTCACGTTGGCCAGCGTACACGTCACGTGCGTGGTTCAACATGAACGAACATGATAGTACTGAGCTAGAAGCCCGGCTCCCGGACCAGGAGTACTACCGGCCGCCTCCGGAGTTCGTCGGACAGGCCAATGTCACCGATCACGCTGTCTACGACCGCTTCGAGGAGTTTCCCGACGGGTTCAACGAGTACGCCGAACTGCTGACCTGGGACGACCGCTGGGACGAGGTGTTCGACGGCAGCGATCCACCCTTCTTCGAGTGGTTCGTCGGCGGCTCGCTGAACGCCTCGGTCAACTGTGTGGACCGACACCTCGCGGAGCGAAAGAACCAGGCTGCGCTCATTTGGGAGGGGGAGAGTGGCGAGCAACGCACCATCACGTATCAGGACCTCTTTCGGCAGGTCAACGAGATGGCGGCCGTCCTGAAGGAGGTCGGCGTCGAGGAAGGCGACGTAGTCACGCTCCATCTCCCGATGGTGCCGGCGCTCCCGATCACTATGCTCGCCTGCGCCCGGATCGGTGCCGTCCACTCCGTCGTGTTCGCGGGCTTCTCGGCGAACGCGCTTGCCGATCGCCTCGGAGACGCCGACAGCGACGTTCTGGTTTCTATCGACGGCTACTACCGGCGTGGCGAGTGGCTCGATCACAAGGCGAAGGCCGACGAGGCGATCGACGCCGAGGGAACCAGCGTCGAGACGGCACTGCTGTGGTCGCGTCACGACGAACTTCACGGGGACGTCGAACTCACTGGCGAGGATCCGTACGTCCTCGTTGATGACGTCCTCGCCGAGAAGCGCGGCGCCCGCGTCGAACCCGTTTCCCGCGACGCCGAGGATCCGCTGTTTTTGATGTACACGTCAGGCACGACGGGCAAACCCAAGGGCTGTCAACACCGCACCGGGGGCTACCTGGCGTACGCCGCCGGGACCGCGAAGTACGTCCTGGACGTCAAACCGACGGACACCTACTGGTGTGGGGCGGACATCGGCTGGATCACCGGCCATTCGTACATCGTCTATGGCCCGCTCGCCCTTGGCTCGACCACCGTCATGTACGAGGGGACGCCGGACTACCCGGACCGGTCGCGGCTCTGGGAGATCGCCGAGCGCTACGATGTCGACATCTTCCACACCTCGCCGACGGCGATCCGGCAGTTCATGAAGTGGGGCGAAGAGCACCTCGCGGGCCATGACTTCGACTTCCGGCACCTGACGACCGTCGGCGAACCGATCCAGCCCGAGGCCTGGCAGTGGTACTACGACCATGTGGGCGAGGAGGATGCGGTCATCGTCGACACGTGGTGGCAGACCGAGACCGGCGGCCACCTCATCACCAACCTCCCCGCACTCGACGACATGAAGCCCGGCAGCGCCGGCCGACCCTGCCCCGGCATCGAACCCGCGCTCTACGAGGACGACGGCACACGGATCGAGCCGGCCAGCGGCCGGGCCGGCAACCTCGTGATCGAGCGCCCCTGGCCGGGGATGCTCCAGACGGTCTATGGCGACGACGACCGCTTCATCGACGAGTACTGGCGGCGGTTTTCCGAGACCGACAGCGACGACTGGCGCGACTGGGTGTACAAGACCGGCGACGGGGCCGTCCACGGCCAGGACGGTTACTATCGCGTCCTCGGTCGGCTTGACGACGTCATGAACGTCTCGGGCCACCGTCTCGGGACGATGGAACTGGAAAGCGCCGTCGCCGAGGTCGAGGCGATCGCCGAGGCCGCCGTCGTCGCCCGCGAGGATACTGAACGTGGCCACGTCCCCGATGTGTACGTGGTACTCAGAGACGGCGTCGAACAGAGCGAGGCCGTCCGCCAACAGGTCATCGCGTCCGTCGAGGACGAGATCGGCGCGTTCGCCCGACCGGATCGCGTGCTGTTCGTCTCGGATCTACCCAAGACCCGCTCCGGGAAGATCATGCGTCGCGTCCTCGAGAACATCTCGAACAGTGAAGATCTCGGGGATACGACAACACTCCGTGACCCATCAGTCCCCGATCAGATCCGCCAGCAGGTCCAGACCGACGGCGGCGAGTCCCCTCGGTCGTAGGACGACGAGCCGGCCGCTCCGCCGATCGATGAGACAGGGGTTTTAGGTTCCCTGGCCCGATGTCCGGGACATGCGCACGCGGCTGGTGGTGGGAACAGGCTCGATCGCCCGGGCCGTGACCGACGCGCTGTGTGACCGACCGGGCCGCCTCCTGGTGGCCGGGCCGGACGAGGAGACCAATCGTCTCTGTGAGAGCGGCGCGGCCGAGTGGCTCCCGGTCGATCCGACTGATCCAGCAGCCCTTGGCAAGATCGATGCACCTGTCGAGACAGTCGTCGTGGCCGGAGCCACGCCCGTCAAGAACCTGGCCATGGCACGGCATGCTCGCCAGGCGTTCCCATCGGCGTTTCTGCTGGCGTACACGGGGACTGACGGGCACCACGACGACAACGAGCAGCGCCACTCGGCCCGCGTTGGTCTGCAATCGGTCGCTGACCGGGTCGTCGATCCCGGCGACGTACTGGGGTCGTATCTGCAAGATCGTGTCGAAACCGGCGGGCTCTCCGTCCACAAGCTTCGAGAAGTGATCGCGAACGTCGATGGGACGCTTGCGGTCGTCATGCACGACAACCCCGATCCGGACGCCATCGCGAGCGCCATCGCCCTTGTCCGGATCGCCGAGCGGATGGGGTGTCCGGCCGAAGCCTGTTACTACGGATCGATCAACCACCAGCAGAACCGGGCGTTCGTCAACCTGCTGGATATCGACCTCACGGCCCTCGAAACCGACGCCGACCTCTCGGCGTTCGGTGGGTTCGCCCTCGTCGATCACGCCCGGCCCGGTGTCAACGACGGGCTTCCCGAAGACACGGCGGTCGACATCGTGATCGACCACCATCCGCCACGTGGGCCAGTCAGAGCGGCATTTACTGATCTCCGGAGTGACGTCGGTGCAACGAGTACACTCCTGGTAGAATATATCAGACGGCTCGATATCGATATTTCTGAGACAGTGGCGACGGCGCTTTTGTTCGGGATCCGGGTCGACACCAACGAGTTTACACGCGAAGTCTCGGCCGCCGACTTCGAAGCCGGCGCGTTCCTGCTCCAGGCAGCCGACCTGGGCGTGCTCGAACGGATCGAAGATCCGAGCATGAGTTCGGACACGTTCGAGACGATCGCGGATGCGATCCACAATCGATCGCGCCACGGCTCCGTCCTGTTGAGTGGCGTGGGCGAGATACGCGACAGAGACACGCTCGCACAGGCTGCGGATCGGTTGCTCGCCATGGAAGACGTGACGACGACGCTGGTGTACGGGATCCAATCCGGGACGATCTACATTTCGGCACGGTCACGCGGTACTGACCTCGACCTTGGTGAGACCCTGCGGGCCGCGTTCGGCCAGATCGGTAGTGCCGGCGGTCACGCCGACATGGCCGGCGCACAGCTCGACCTCGGCGTGATGGAGGCGATCAGCGACGACACCGATCTCGCTGCGATCGTCGAGGAGATCGTGACAGACCGGTTTCTGGACGCCCTGGAGATCTTCCCGTCGCAGTTACCCCCTGAATCCTACGGGATCGAAACCGAGCTGCCGGGTAATGCCACACCGACCACGCCCCGTCCGGAGGCGGATCACGGCGACGATTCGGGCGAGGACACCGCGAATCGGTATTTGGTTGGCGACGACGAATCATCGACAGAGGAAGAACCCGGGGCTGGTCGGGACACCGACAGTGGGACCTGACGGCGCTGCCAACGAGGGATTTTTACCTGCGGACCTCTCACCGTCAGTGATGGCCAGTTCCGAGGAGTCTCTGACCGTCGAGGATTACATGACTCACGAGGTCTCGACGGTCGCGCCGGACGACACGGTCGCAGCGGTCGCGAGTCGCATCGCCGATAGCGGGGGTCACACCGGATTTCCGGTCTGCAGTGGCCGAGACGTACACGGGTTCGTCAGTGCGAGCGATCTGTTGCTTGCCGAGGACGATCTCCCGGTCGCAGACGTGATGTCGACGGATCTGATGGTCGCCCACCCGGACATGGATCTCGACGACGTGGCCCGGGTCATCCTCCGGTCGGGGATCCAGCGGTTGCCCGTCCTCGACGACGACGGCCAACTTATCGGGATCATCTCGAACGCCGACGTCATCCGGAGTCAGATCGAACGGGCGACGCCCGACAAGGTCGAGCAGCTCCTGGACACCATCGAGGACGTCCACGACGTCGAAGCGCGCCAGGAGCGCCGCGTCGTCGATCTCGGCGACCTCACGCCGACCCAGACGAAGGTCTACGGCGACGAGCTCGAAGGCCGGATGTACGAACTCGAACGCGGCCTGGCCGAACCCCTGGTCGTGATCGACAACGCCGGGGACCTCCTGCTGGCGGACGGCCACCACCGGACCACGGCGGCCGCCGAACTCGGCATCGAAGAGATGGACGCCTACGTCATCGTCGTCGAGGAACCCGTCGACTTGGAGATGGCCAAGACCGCGACCGAGGAAGATCTGCAGTCGATCGACGACATCACGATCGTCGACTATGCGCGCCACCCGCTCGTCGAATCGACGCAACGCGAGACGGGCAGCGAGTGACACACTCACCGCCTACGGGTCGCAGTAGTGACCCCGCAGCACCGAGAACGCACGCTTCTTTCGACCGTGTTCGTCGAGGAGCCCTTTGCGATTGTAGCCCCGCTGGTGTGGATTCATCCGGCGGGGGCTCTTGAAGTCAAAGAGGATCCACGGGGTCGCTCCGACGATCTGCTCGACGCTCTCGATCGCTTCGAGCGATTCGCGATAGTAGGCAGCCTGGAACTCCTCCGTCCAGCGGTCGTCCTCGTCGCCGTGATTGCCCCACTTTGCCCCCGCGCCCGTTTCCGAGACGATGACCGGCGGGCCCGTCGGATCGTCGACGAACGAACGAACGTCGCCTGCGTCGCCGACGTACCAGCCGTAGTACTCGTTGATGCCAACGACGTCGAGATGCTCGACCAGCGGGTCGAGCAACGCCAGCCCATCGTCGGTCTCGTCGAACCAGCACGCCGCAGTGACGAGCCGGGTGTCATCGAGTTCCCGGGCGAACGAGGCCATTTCGGGGAGGACGCGATTTCGGACCTCGTCCTCCGGATCGGTCTCGTTGGCGATCGACCACAGCGCGACCGACGGCCGGTTCCAGTCACGCTGGATCAACTCGCGGAGTTGCTGGCGATACAGCGCCTGGACGTCCTCGTCGCCGAAATCGATGTCCCAGTAGGCCGGGACCTCCTCCCACAGCAGGATCCCCTCCTCGTCGGCCCGGCGAGCCATCGCCGCCGTGTGTGGATAATGGGCGAGCCGAACGAAGTTACAGCCGAGTTCAGCCACCCACTCGAACCGCTGATCGATATCGCCGGGAGTCAGCGCCCGCCCGCGTCCGGCGGCCTCTTCGTGCATCGAGATGCCACGGAACTCGATCGACTCACCGTTGACCAAAATGTCGCTGCCCTCGACGTCGACCGCACGAAAGCCGGTCCGTACTTCGACGGCGTCACTCTCCGATTCGACGCAGACGTCATAGAGCCGCGGGTCGTCGGGGTGCCACAGCTCGACGTCGTCCCGGTCGAGCGTGATCTGGCCAGTGAGTCGGGTAAGCGCTCCATCGGAATCGTCTGGTTCGAGCGGCACCTCTGCACCCAGGCCCGGTATCGCCGCGTGGACATCGCCCGGTTCCGGCCCGTCGATCCAGGCGGTGATCGACGCCGTCACAGTCTCGTCGACGCTGGTCTCGACTTTCACGTTCCGAACGAACGTCTCCGGGGTGGCGAGAAGGTCCACGGACCGAAAGATCCCGCCGAAGTTGAACCAGTCGGTCTGCATGGCGGGGATTCCATCCTCGCGTCGTTCGTTATCGACACCGACGACCAGAAGGTTGTCTTCGCGAGATACCGCGTCGGTGATCTCGACGGAAAATGGGGTGTATCCTCCCTCGTGGGTCAGGAGGTGCTCGCCGTTCAACCAGACGTCGGCCTCGTAGTTGACCGCGCCAAAGCGCAGGAAGAGCCGGTCGCCGTTGTCCTCCCGGTCGAAGCGTCTGGTGTGCCAGACCATCCCCTCGTAGTACTCGAACCCCGGGAGCTGCTCGCCGACGCAGCCCGGCACCTCGACCGGGAACCCGTCGTCGACGGTATAATCGGCGGGTGCATGCGGGTCTTCGAGGAGGGGAACGTCCCGGTCGTCGAACCACCCGTCCTGGAACGAGCGGTAGGGGTCCGGGATCGCCTGCCAGGTCCCGTCGAGTGTGGTCGTTTCGCGGCTCTCGGTGTGGAGATACATACTCCAGTATGATCCCGGACACAGAACTTGATGGTTTCGACGGGGGCTGACTGTCGAGGACGGTTCCCCAAAGCGAACGCTGAAGCACCTCATGCCGCACGATTTGCGGTATCGCTCGAAGGGGACCAGTTGATCAACTCCCTTCCGACATCGACTGATCGATATCGACGCGAGGCAAGTGAGTTACCATCACATGGAAATCACAAATCAGTGGAAACATACGACTCGATATAGAAGCACCAGCGTAAGAATGAATCGTGGGTTTGGGATATCGCGTAACTCGCTCATCTGGTCTCTCTTTTTCGTCGTCATGGCGGGTCCGCTCGTCGCGATCACGCTCATCATGATACCGCAGGTCGAAGGGGTGGCCGACCTGCCGTTAGTCATCTTCTTCGGGTCGTTGGCAATCATCGCTGTCGTTGGCGTATGGCGAAAGCTAACCGACAGGGACGACGAGCATCCCCGGACCGCGGCGGATGTCGCGTACAATCCGCTCTCGCCAGGAGAGATAGCCAAAGACAACTGGCGAAAGGCAATTCGGCGCATACCCGGTGACGAGGACGACGACTGATCGCTCCTTACTCAAGGCTTTCGGCGTGCTGATAATCGGCGTCCCGGGCCTCAGGGGCTTCGCCGTCAAGGGTAATGACCCACCCATCCAGCACAGCCGGATCGGCGATGGCGTTCGTGACGGTGGTCCGCACGTCGAGAATGGCAACGCCGTAGTAGTCCCGCGGAACGTCCTGCAGATACTGCAAGGCAGTCTCGAAAAGACTCCGCATGCCATCGTCATTCTCAAAGTCGTCGTGTTTGTACGCGCCGGCGGCAACCTGGACCATCCCGTGTAAGAAGGCGCTTTCAGTCGTTCCACGCCCGTAATTATACCACTCGTCCTCGAAGCAGTCGTGAGATTCGTGGAACGCGCCGTCGTTGTACAGCGCGACGCCGTGAACGACCGCACGCCGAAGAGTCGCGTGCTCCCATTGCTCGGCATCGGAATCCCACCCGGTCGGCGATCCCGCCGGCGGCCCGACGCTGTCGTCACGCGTGTGCTCGTCCATTACCCGGTCAAACGCCGCACGAACAAGTAATTCCGTCGGCTGTGACAACGACGAGACGCCCGTCGACGCCCGATCGAAACCGGGCCATTTAACCCCCAGAACGGACTGGATTCGGATGCGTGCGAGGGTAGCCAAGCCTGGAAACGGCGGCGGACTCAAGATCCGCTCCCGTAGGGGTCCATGCGTTCAAATCGCATCCCTCGCACTGGCGGGCCCACGCGGCCCCTCGCAACAGTGCAGGAAGATCGGCGAGGTCGCGAAGCGACCTCGAAGCGAACGGCGCGTCGCGCCGTGAGCTGGAGCGGTCTTCCCTCGCAAAACTTCTCAGGCGGTAACCGGATACCCACTGGTGACGAATGCATATATTCGTTCATGCATCTGTCTGAGTACAGTCGGGACGACCCTATGAGATACAGAGCGCGTATTAGCCAACATGATGTTAATATACCAACCGAAAGAAGTCAAATTGAATGGTCGAAATGCCACCTCAATGTCCGGATTGTGATGTCAAGATGGAACAGATGAATCCGATTGCCGGTGGCCATAATTTGCGGTTCGTATCGGAAGAAAGCAAAGAAGGAATTCTTGGCTCCATCGGAGTCAACGAAAATTTTGATGTGAACGCCTTCGTCTGTTCTGAATGTGGGTTGAGCCGGCTGTACGCTAATCTGGACGATTAGCCAGCCGAACACACGAGGTACTGATAATTGCTGAGGCTCTATGCATCGCACTACTAGACGTACGAAATCTACGGCGACACCACGAACGTATTCGATCGCCCCGTATTCGCTTGGTATTCAAATCGATACGTTTCGTCGGTTTTTTGTTTGGTGATGAAACCGCTCTTGATAGATATGCCCTCCCCCACTCGCCGCCAGTTTCTCTCCCTGCTTGGAACCGCCAGTGTCGGACTCGCCGGCTGTCTTTCCGAGGATAATGGGGAATTCGGGCAGATCGACGGTGAATGGCCGGTCGAAGGGGCTAACGCCCGCAGGACGCGTACTGTCAACGACGGGCCCGCCGATCCAGCGATGGTCTGGGCGACCGAGATTGAGGAGGCTCGAGCCGTCGGCACGCCGGTTGTCGCCGACCAGACGAAAGTGCCGTCGCTCGCCGACACTCGTGTATACGTGCTCGCCGATGCCGTCTCGTCTCCAGCACGACACCGTTACAGACTGCACGCCTTCGATGCCCCAACAGGCGAGGAGCACTGGCGTGTCCCGCTCCGATCCGACCCGAACAGCCCCCCAGCCGTCGACAGCGGCCAAATTTTCGTCAGCGCTCAGCGTGGCATCGAACAGGGCCGGCTCGTGGCTTTCGAAGACCGATTCGGGACGAGGAGTGGCTGTACGATATCGACGCCCGAGTCACTGCTCCACCGGTCGTTGCTGGTGGCACCGTCTATCTCCCTGACTGGGAGGGGACGGTTCACGCTCTCGGGGTGGCCGACGGATCGGTTCGCTGGGCTCGACCGGTCGGATCGGACCAAGAGAGTCGAACCCTTGCAAAACCAGTCGCTGTCCAAGACGACACGCTGTTCGTGGGTTCGCACACGGGACGGACTGGTGTAGCTGCCGTGGACGCCGAAACCGGGGAGACGATGTGGACGAAGTCCACCCACCGTGTGATAGCTGGCCCTGTGGTTGACGACAGACTCGTCGTCGTCAAGGGCGGCAGCGTGCTCAGAGCGTTCGATACTGATGGTACCGATCGATGGGCGTTCAACATCCCCGGGGACGTGCCAGGAATTCCGATCGCTGTCGATGACCAGCATGTCTACGTCTCCACCCGAAAGCGACTCGACGCGATTACCCGGAGCGGCCGAGAAGCCTGGACTTACGAGCCTGACGACGAGGATGTCGGTCCTCCGACAGTAGTCGGCAACGAGGTGGTCGTCCCCGTCGGGGACGGATTAACTGCACTCGCCCACGCGGACGGGGCGACCCGATGGCACACCGAGACGGACGGGTATGGGTCCGTCGTTGTGACGCCCTCGGCGATGTTTATGGCTGCGTCTGGCGGCCGCATCATTGGACTGGGGACCGGTTGACATCCGCCTCGCCCTGAAGTGCGGGTTTTTTGCCTTGCAACTTCCATAACTTGGTCGGCTTGGAGAGAAATGTTGTGGGAGAGAATGTTTCATTGTGCCAGGTCTCTGCTGGTGAAGACACACCTACGCCTGATCGAACCGTCCAAGTAATCGCGCTGTAGACAACCCTCGTAACGACAAGAACGTGCCGATAAAACAGAGTTGATATTTGACGTTTTCGAATAACTGACTTTATCCAACCCCTCCGTCGATGACAGGCTTCGATACCAGTGCTGAGTTCAACCCCTATATCTCCCACACTGATTTCAGTAGTACAGAAATCTGTAACACCGGCAAGTCAAAAATTCTGTAAATACCCATCGTCCAGCCTGGAAACGACGGCGGACGCAAGATCCGCTCCCGTAGGGTCCTAGTTCACTCCGTTCACGAGAAATCGGCAGTCAGTCACGACCCGGCGTCACTCACCGGTGGTCGTCGATCCACTCGCAGAATGCCTCGAAGTCCTGGGCGCCGCACTGATCGGCGATATTTCGCAACGTTCCAGTCTGGCGCCCCCCATCGGCACGGTCACGTTCCGTACTTCGCCCGTTTTGGGGTGTTGATAGCGGAGTTTGAGGTGGCTCCCGGTTCGATCAACAGGATAGTAGTCCATATCGATCAACACTGACGCCACGTCTTCGCCCGTGAACCGTCGCCGACTCATTCCTCAAACCAGGGGGCATCGGGTTCGCGGGGTTCGTCGGGGACCGTCTCCGGATCGATCCCCCACTCCCGGAGATCGTCATCGGCGACGGGGTCCCCGATCTCACCCTTGTGCAGCGCGACAGCCTCGTCGAGATTTTCGAGTGCTTCCTGGCGGCTTTCGCCCTGGCTGGCGACGCCGGTCTCCTCATCGATCGCCGACCACCGGCCGGAATCGTTCTCGATCAGGCTAATCTCCCGACCTGTGCTCATGAAACGAATTACGTGCACGACCCAAATAAACGTTCTGTGAAATCTACATAGTGAACCTCACTGCCAGCGGGAGCAACGCCAGTACGCACACGGGGAGAACCCGAAAGAGCCGGTCGACCCGACGCCACCATCTTGCAAACATCGAAGAGATAGTACAACAACTACTAGTAGCATGCTGCAGTAAGTACTGGTAGAGACAGTGGTTCGACACTGTGTTCCAACAGTCGGACCACGGCAGGACAATCGCTATGGCTACCAATAACACAGACGACACGACAGACCGGATCGAGGCACTGATCGACCGACTCACGCTTGAGGAGAAGATCGATCTCGTTCACGGTGACGATGACCCGGACGAACTCGCGACGGGATATCTCCCGGGCATCGAGCGACTGGACGTGCCGTCGCTCTCGATGGTCGACGGGCCGCTGGGCGTCCGACCGGGCACGGCGACCGCGTTCCCGGCGTCGATCGCCCTGGCTGCCGCCTGGGACGACGACCTCGCCCACGAGCAGGGCGAAGCCCTCGGTCGGGAGACGCTCGGTGCTGACCAGGACGCCTTGCTCGCGCCGGGGTTCAACATCGTTCGCGTGCCCCAGGGCGGTCGAACGTTCGAATATTACAGTGAGGACCCGTACCTGGCGAGTCGGCTGGCCGTCGGGACTGTCGAAGGCGTTCAGGACGCCGGCGCGATCGCCACCGCGAAGCACTTCGTCGCCAACAACCAGGAGCAGGATCGACACGAAGTGAGTGCCGAGGTGAGCGAGCGCGCGCTCCGGGAAGTCTACCTGCCGGCCTTCGAGGCGGCGGTCACGGAGGGCGACGTCGGATCGGTGATGGCTGCCTACAACCGGATCAACGGCACGTACGCGACCGAACACGAGTGGCTGTTGAGCGACGTCCTCAAGGACGAGTGGGGGTTCGATGGCTACGTCGTCAGTGACTGGTGGGCGACAAGCGACGGCGTGGCGGCAGCCAATGCCGGCCTCGACATCGACATGCCGGGGATCCCGGTGAGCCAGTGGCACGCCGAAGAGAGTCTCCTGCACGACGTGATCGAAAGATTGCCCGACACACTGCCGAAACAGTCGATCGCGAAACTCGCCTCGACCCCGTGGCTCCCCGAGAACGTCAATCCGAACCTCTTCGATCGAAGCCCGTTCGAAGTCGAACTTCCCGAGGCAGTCAGACGCGGGCAAGTCGCCGAGTCGGACCTCGACGAGAAGATCAGACGCGTCCTTGGCCAGATGGAGCGCTTCGGGCTGTTCGACGACGAGCAGCCAAGCGGTGCATTCGGTGCCGGGGAACACCGCGACGTGGCAACGCGGGTCGCCGAGCGCGGCGCAGTCCTCCTCCGGAACGAAGGGAACGTGCTCCCGCTCTCGCCCGAAACCGACTCGATCGCCGTGATCGGTCCCAACGCCGACTCGGCAAAGGTCGGCGGCGGCGGGAGTTCGCGGGTCACACCCGATAGCACAGTCAGTCCACTCGAGGGAATTCGCGAGCGCGTCGGCGGTGACACCCGCGTTGCCTTTGCTCGCGGAACCGAACCGATCGACGACACCGAGGGTGTGGCGGGTGTGAACTTCGACCTCTCGGAGTTCGCTCCAGGAGGCTCCTCTAGCGGCGATGGCGCGCCAGGGGTGGGCGACGCAGTCGTCGCTGCCCGACAGGCGGACGTCGCAGTCGTATTCGTTCAGGACGACGCGGCCGAAGGCACAGACCGATCGCTGTGGCTCCCGGGCGAACAGGATCGGCTGGTGGCTGCTGTCGCCGACGTTGCAGACCGGACCGTCGTCGTCTGTAACACCGCCGGGGCGATTCGGATGCCGTGGGCCGATGATGTCGACGCCGTCGTCGAGATGTGGTATCCCGGCCAGGAGGACGGCCACGCAACGGCGGCAGTCCTGTTCGGCGACAGCGACCCCAGCGGCCGGTTGCCGGTTACCTTCGGTCGTCGACTCGACGACTATCCGGCATCGACCGAGGATCGGTATCCGGGGGTCGGGCTCGAAGCCGAGTATGACGAAGGCGTTTTCGTCGGCTATCGGCACTTCGACGCCGAGGGGATCGAACCCCAGTTCGCGTTCGGTCACGGGCTAAGCTACACCGACTTCGCGTATTCCGACGTGGCGGTCGATCACGATGGCGAGCCGGACGCGACTGTCGAGGTTACGGTCGAGAACGTCGGCGAGCGTCCGGGCCGGGACGTTGTACAGGTGTACCTCGGGCCTGCCGATGCCCCGCTCGAACGGCCGCCGAAAGCACTGGCTGCGTTCGAGACCGTTGCGCTCGATGCCGGCGAGGCAGTGACTGTCACGTTAGATCTCGATTCGCGTGCGTTCGCCTACTACGACGTCGAGGCGGGCGAGTGGACCGCGGCGGACGGCGAGTACACTGTCCTGGTCGGTCGGTCGTCTCGCGATATCGTTGCCGAACGGACAGTTATCGTCGAGGAATCGACGATCGTCGAGTAACACGAGGCTTCGATACCGGCAATCAGTCGCGGAAACCGGCGAATCGTTGCCCGGGGACAACAACTATGATAGTCCGGGCCGTCGTGTGGCAATATGGCGCAAACGTACGACCGTGGAGCCGTCGAGGACTTCGGTCGGTGGCGGGAGTTCTCAGCCGGGATGTGGGCCTGGTTGCTTCACAAGTTCACCGGCTGGGTGCTCGTCGGATACCTGTTCACGCACATCGCCGTGTTGAGTACGGCGACGGGCGGCGAGGAGTTGTATAACGCGACATTGCAGGGACTCGAAGCACTGGCGATCGTGCGGTTGCTCGAAGTCGGCCTGTTAGCTGTCGCCGTCTTCCACATTCTGAATGGGATCCGGCTGCTGTTCATCGATCTGGGACTCGGTCTGGAACGACAGGATCAGAGTTTCTATGCGTCGCTGGTGATCACGGGGGCCATCGCCGTCGCCAGCGTGCCGACGTTCCTCGGGGGGCTGTAATCCATGGCTGAATACTACTCGTCGTTCGATTCCGGCGGCAAACGGTGGTTCCTCCAGCGGATCACGGCAGTCATTCTGATCGGCACGCTTGCCTTTCACTTTTTCCTGTTGCACTTCGTCAACCACGCTGCGGACATCAATTTCGCCGGGACGCAGGCCCGCATGAGCCAGGTTGGCTACTTTACGACGATGGTCGTCTTTCTGGTGACAGCGACGTTCCACGGCGTCAACGGAATCTACAACGCGCTGGTCAATCAGGGCATCTCCGGGACGCCAAAGCGCGTCGCAAAATACGGACTGACCCTCGCCGGACTGCTGTTGATCGGGCAGGGTATCCGGGTCGCACTTGCAATGGCAGGGATTACACTATGAGCACAGATTCAAACGCCGAGACGGAAGTCGACGCCGAAGCGGACATCGAAACCGAGGCAAAAACGAACGCCGAATCCGAGCCGGCCGTCCCGGAAGCGGATATCTCAGCCCACCAGCAACGCCGGATGGACGAGAAGCGCGACGGGATGGCCGAACGCGACGCAGAAGCAGCGGCGGCTGCGGAGGCCGACGGGGAGACGACCCACCTCCGGATCTTCCGGTATGACCCCGAAGTCGAGGGGAAGACTGAACCACGTTTCGACGACTTTCAGGTCCCCTACGAGCAGGGGATGACTGTCCTCGATGCGTTGATTTACGCACGGGATCACTTCGATTCGACGCTGACCTTTCGTCACTCCTGTCAACAGGGCGTCTGTGGCTCTGACGCGCTGTTCGTCAACGGCTCGCAGTATCTGGGCTGTAAGACCCAGTTGAACGAGTTCGACGAGCCGGTCCGGATCGAACCGTTGCCCCACCAGGATGTCGTCAAGGACCTGGTGGTCGACATGCAGCACTTCTACGAGCAGATGGACGCCGTCGAGCCGTACTTCGAGCCCGACGAGTTGCCCGAGGACGAACTCGAAGAGCAGCGCCAGACCCGGGAGAACCGCGAGAAGATCAAACTCTCGACGCGATGCATCCAGTGTGGTGCCTGTGCGTCCTCCTGTAACGTCGCCGCGGGCGACAACAAGTATCTCGGCCCGGCGGCACTCAACAAGGCCTACCGGTTCATCATGGACGAGCGGGAAGGCGGCGAGCGGCGGGAAGAGCGCCTCGAGATCGTCGAGGACGAACACGGCGTCTGGCGGTGCCAGACCCAGTTCTCCTGTACGGAGGTGTGTCCGAAGGACATCCCCCTGACCGAACACATCCAGGAACTCAAGCGCGAAGCGATCAAGGAAGACATCAAATTCTGGTGAAACTATGCACGAACACGACGTACTCGTTGTCGGTGCGGGCGGCGCAGGGCTTCGGGCAGCGATCGCGGCAGCCGAAGAAGGAGCCGACGTGGCCATCGTCACGAAGCTCCACCCCGTGAGAAGTCACACCGGGGCGGCCGAGGGCGGGATCAACGCCGCGCTCCAGGACGAGGACTCCTGGCAGGATCACGCCTACGACACAATGAAGGGATCGGACTTCCTCGGGGACGCGCCGGCAATCGAGACGCTCGCGAGTGACGCGCCGGAGGACGTCATCCAGCTCGATCACTGGGGGATGCCGTTCTCCCGAGAGGAGGACGGCACGGTCTCACAGCGACCGTTCGGCGGCCTGTCGTACCCGCGGACGACCTACGCCGGCGCGGAGACCGGCCATCATCTGCTGCATACGATGTACGAGCAGGTGGTCAAGCGGGGCATCGAAGTCTACGAGGAGTGGTACGTGACGGATCTCGCCGTGACTGACGACGATGATCCGGAAGACCGGACCTGCCATGGCGTCGCCGCCTACGACATCAAGACCGGCGAAGTCGAAGGGTTCCAGGCCCGAGACGCCGTTATCCTTGCGACCGGCGGACTCGGCCAGGTGTTCGATCACACCACCAACGCCGTCGCCAACACGGGCGACGGGCAGGCAATGGCCTACCGCGCGGGCGTGCCGCTCGAAGACATGGAGTTCGTCCAGTTCCACCCCACGTCGCTGCCCTCGACTGGCGTCCTCATCTCGGAGGCCGTCCGGGGCGAAGGTGGGATCCTCTACAACGAAGATGGCGAACGGTTCATGTTCGAGAACGGGTATGCGAACAACGAAGGGGAACTCGCCTCCCGGGACGTCGTCTCGCGCGCGGAGCTTACCGAGGTCAACGAAGGACGGGGAATCGACGACGAGTACATCCACCTCGACATGCGCCACCTCGGCGAGGAGCGCATCATGGATCGCTTGGAGAACATGGTTCACCTGGCCGCAGACTTCGAGGGTGTCGACGCGCTCGAAGAGCCGATTCCGGTCAAGCCCGGCCAGCACTACCAGATGGGCGGCATCGAGACCAACGAGAACGGCGAGACGTGCATCGAGGGGCTGTACGCCGCCGGCGAGTGTGCCTGTGTCTCGGTACACGGCGCGAATCGACTGGGTGGCAACGCCCTGCCCGAACTGTTCGTCTTCGGGAAACGCGCCGGATATCACGCCGCAGGCCGGGACATGAAGGCCGCGGAGATTCCTGTCGGCCCCTCCGCCCGCACCGAAACCAGCGACGTGTCACCCGCCGTCGATCCCGGGACAGTCGAAGGCGCGAGCGACGACGTGGCCGCCGATGGGGGCGTCACCGCCGACCCGACGGGTGTCGTCGAGCGAGAGGTCGAAGCTGAACGCGAACGGATCGAAAATCTCCTCGAACGTGACGGCACCAACCACGCCGACGTCCGGGCCGACGTCCAGGAAACGATGACCGAGCACGTCAACGTCTTTCGGACCGAAGACGGGTTGGAGACAGCTCTCGAAGAACTCCAGAAAGCCCGCCGAGCATACCAGGATGTCGCCGTCGAGGACCCGTCACGGACGTTCAACACGGATCTCATCCACACGCTAGAGACGCGAAACATCATCGACCTCGCGGAGACGATCGCGCTCGGTGCGCTTGCCCGGACGGAGTTTCGCGGCGCACACTGGCGAGCCGAACACCAGACCCGCAAGGACGATGAGTGGCTCAAACACACCATGATCGCGTGGGACGACGGCGACCTCGATCTCTACTTCGTCCCGGTCATCCTCGACGGCGAGAACAAGACCTACGAACCCGTCGATCGTAGTTACTGAGGGCTCGTTTTTCGATTGTGACAACAAGACTGTCCCGCAGCTAGGGGTAGTGTCGATTGAATCGAGGAAACAGTTGCTATCGGGCAATGGGTGTACTGAACGAATAGGGGTGGGGGTGGGGGGGTGGGAAAGTCGGGCACCTTGCGGTGCCACATCCGAGATATGGCGATGGTGAAATATAAACGTTGTCCCAAAATTATCAGATATGATTTCGAGGTGAGACCAATCCGGTGTGCTGTTCGTCGGGACACGCACAGCCATCACGGAGAGGAGCCGTCTCTGACGGCATCTTGTGGTCCTGCCCGTCATCGATTTCAGCGGGTTGGGAGACAATGACCGCTCGGGTGTTCCTCTCACATGTTGATATGCGACCGTCACACGTCGGTGACGGGTCGCGATTCGTGAGTCCGGACACGGAGCCTCCGGCCGTTGTCTCTCGCCGATCTGCTCGCGATAGAAGTTTGTGGGGCCGGATTTGAACTGGATGAAGACATTCCAGGGTGCGGCGCAATGCGCCGTCCCGGGCTCTGACTTCCAGGATTCAAATCCTCAGCAGCACAGCAATCGCTCGCGGTTTTGCTCGCGATAGAAGTGCGTGGGACCGGATTTGAACCGGCGGACCCCTACGGGACAGCGCCCTCAACGCTGCGCCGTTGGCCTGGCTTGGCTACCCACGCGCTCTTGCGATTAACTCCATCACATAGTTCCGGAGGGGGATTAAAATGACTGTCGATTCGTCACGTGAACCAGTCCCACTACTGAGCGACTGATGTGTCACTCACTGAAGCGTTCTGTCGCTGGTGGGATTTTTTGTCCCGCACTTGTGCCAATCGAGCCTGTCTGGTCACTACCCTGCGCCATCCTATTTAAACCCAATCAACATCTATAATGGTTTGATATCTGTCTGTAACGGTCTTCTATATCTGATAGATTTCTTATGTATGTCGTATCTATTAATATGACATTTTAGACAAAATGCGGCAAGATTGTGTTTGAGTCCGTTTTCAAACCGTGTAGTGTATAACACGGTTATTGGTAACACGTCCAATATTGCTATCCGAAACTAGGTACTTATACGGCTGGAGGAGTTTAGAATACCATAGACATATGAGTTGTAAATCACAACCCTCCCAGCCATCTGAAGCGTCGTTTACGACAACCCAGCTGTCGACTGATGAGACCGCCGAGGACGCGGTGTTGACCCGGACCAAGCGCTATACGTTTTACTGGCAGCTCGGCCCAAATGGGCCGGAGCTCCTCCGGGTCTCTGACTTCGACGGGACGAACGTGACCGCGAGTGTCGACCCGCCGGATGACATGTACGAACGTCTCCGGCAGAACAGCCAGCGGAGTGCCTGATCACCGCGATTCCAGAGGGGTTCCGACGTTCAGCTTTTGTCAGTCGGTTCGTTGAACAGAGTCACCGACAGGCACCCAAACACTCAAGAGGCAATACTTGCATGGACTTTTAACGCCATGCAATACCGTGACTTCGGTCAATCAATAGACTGGGACCCCTCGGCACTCGGGTTCGGGGCAATGCGACTCCCCACTGACGAGGATGGCGCTGTCGACGATGACCGCGCGATCGAAATGATCCGAACAGCGATCGAGGAGGGTGTCAACTACGTCGACACCGCCTGGCCCTATCACGATGGCGAAAGCGAGCGTCTCGTCGGGCGTGCGCTCGAAGACGGCTATCGCGAGGACGTCCACCTCGCGACGAAGATGCCGTCCTGGGAGATCGAATCACAGGACGATCTTGACGAGTACCTTGACGCCCAGCTCGAACGATTGGGCGTCGACTCCATCGACTGCTATCTGCTGCACGCGCTGGGCCAGGACTTCTGGGACACCTACCAGTCCGTCGATGTCTTCGAGTGGCTCGAGGAGGTTCGCGACGCGGGAAAGATCGAGCAGATCGGCTTTTCGTTCCACGACGACCTCGATCTGTTTCGGGAGATCGTCGACGCCTACGACTGGGATTTCTGCCAGATCCAGTACAACTATCTCGACGAAGCGTTCCAGGCTGGCCGTGAAGGTCTGAAGTACGCGGCCGACCAGGGGCTGGGCGTCATCGTCATGGAACCGCTTCGGGGCGGCCGCCTCGCAACGGACCTTCCCGATCCGGTGGCCGAAGCGTTCGACACGGCCGACACCGATCGCTCACCCGTCGAGTGGGCACTACAGTGGCTCTGGGATCAGCCGGAGGTTTCGCTGGTGTTGAGCGGCATGTCGACGATAGACCAGGTCCGTGAAAACGTCGAGCTCGCGTCCCGATCCGGTGTGGGTCAGTTTTCGGCGGACGATCGGACGGCCGTCAAGGCCGCTCGCGATCGCTTTCAGAAACTCATGGCGGTGGACTGTACCGGCTGTGACTACTGTATGCCGTGCCCGACTGGCGTCCAGATCCCGCGGAACTTTGATCTCTACAACCGCCTGGAGATCGGTGACGATCCGGAAACGGTCGTTTCAGCATACGACGACATGGATGCGGAGGGCCGCGCAGACGCCTGTGTCGCCTGTGGCGACTGCCTGGAAGCCTGCCCGCAGCAGTTAGAAATCATCTCATTGCTCGAAGACGCACACGCGAGTTTCGAGGCTGCCAGGGCGTGATTCTGCCGGCGAATACAGCGTCGATACTGCCCAGTCTCAGTCGCTGCCGGGTTCGCGTTCGGTGTCGACGGAAACGTCGATGTCTTCGAGTTCACGTGAGGGCAGCGAGTCACGGAACCGCCGGAGGATGCGCTTGGCGTTGTGTAGTTCCGGATCGCTGACCGCCCGCACCAGCGCCAGGGCTCGCTTGGCTCTGGTCCGTCGCCAGGAGTCCGCACGATGTTCGTACGTCCGGATCGCCCGAAGGAAGTCGATTTTTCGAAATTCGGGCCAGTATGGCGCACAGAAGTACGCCGCCGCCTCGTTGCCGTTGGCGTGCCACGGCAGGAAATTCGACGTTCGCTCGTCGCCCCCGGTGCGAACGATGAGATCGACGTCCCTGCTCGGCCCCTCGTAGAGTCGGCTCTCGACCGTCTCGACGTCGATCTCTGCCGGATCCAGGTCACCGCTTTCGACAGCGCTTGCGATATCTTTGACCGCACCGAGCAACTCGGCGCGACCCCCATAGGCGAGGGCAATATTCAACCGAAACTGCTCGTACCCGCTGGTTCGATCCTCGGCATAGTCGATCGCCTCGCGGACGCGTTTCGGTAGCCGATGGGTTTCGCCGATCGCCCGGATTCGAATGTTCGCCTCGTGTACCCGATCGGCGTCTGCGAAGTCATAGAGTTTCTCCTCGATGAGGTCAAAGAGGACTGCACGCTGGTCGGCCGGCCGGTCGAAGTTCTCGGTCGAAAAGGTATACAGCGTCAGTTCCTCGATACCGAGTTCGTCACACCATTCGAGTAACGCCTCCGTCGTTTCCGCCCCCGCTCGGTGACCATCCGTGGTTTCGGCCCCTTCCTTGCGGGCATACCGGCGGTTGCCGTCCTGAATGACAGCGACGTGAGTCGGCGCGCCGTCGATCTCCCCCTTTAACAGCCGCTCGTAGACGCTGGTCGCGCGGTTGCGGATCCACGAGCGCATATGTCAACAGATCACCGTCGTCTCGCATGAGTCTTCCGTTCCGTGGTATCGAGGGGGTTCCCGGAGGATTTTAATACGTCGACCACATTTGAACGGTTGCAATGGCGAACGGTACGGTTGATTTCTTCAACGACACTGGCGGTTACGGTTTCATCGACACCGAGGACTCCGAGGAGGACGTGTTCTTCCACATGGAGGATATCGGGGGCCCTGACTTGGAGGAGGGCCAGGAAGTCGAGTTCGAAATAGAGCAGGCCGAGAAGGGCCCGCGTGCGAAGGATCTCACGAGGCTATAACCATGGCGACAGGCATCGTGGATTTCTTCAACGATACGGGTGGCTACGGATTCATCGAGACTGACGACGCCGACGACGACGTGTTCTTCCACATGGAAGATGTCGGCGGCCCTGACTTGGAGGAGGGCCAGGAAGTCGAGTTCGATATCGAGGAAGCCGAGAAAGGCCCGCGTGCGACGAACCTGAAACGACTGTAAGCCAGTTTGTGGACGGTACGGACGCGAACAAACACGGTCGAAACGGGGGTTCCCCGTTTTCTTCCGCTCTCGGATCGATAGCGACTGGTTTCTCGGCCGATCGAAGACCGTGAGTCGTATTACTACCGGGCCTGGACAGTCGTGTATGGACGCGACTGGAGGAGACCTCTACAAGCAGACGAAAGCGTTACTCGAGCCCGGCGAGATCGAACTGCGAGGGCTGATCGTCCGGACGGATGTCGCCAACAACGAGGAGTCGGAACTCAACCGGCTCACACTCGAAGTTGGCGACGTGATCGCCGAACACGCCGAAACCGACGCCGACACGTATGTTTACTCCGGGACTGACGACCCCGAGTTCGGCCTCAATCAACACCAGGGCCGGACGATCGAGGGCGAGGAGTTCGTCTGGGAGTGTCAGCAACTGTTGCGCGACGGGACGTTCGATGTGGTGTTTTATTACGAGGATTCCGCCGATACGGAAGCGATCCTGGCGGATCTCCGCGCGAACGAGTACGACGTCGAAGATGTCGAGTCCCCCTGAGCACACCCGTGGGAATGGTTCTCGCAGTGTCGCAAAGGGGGCCGGGTTAGGAAGGCTTTAGATACCAGCGGTCCCAATACCCACGAGATAGCGGAAGTGTGATTTCGGACGTGATTGGTGATACATCGTGAAGGAGCCTGGCTACATATCGGGCGTGAGCGTCGCCCATCAGAACTGCAGCGTCGAAGCGATCGACGCGGCGGCGGCCGACAGCCAGCGCGCTGGCGTCGACAGTCTCCTCGAAGCCCCAGGAGTAACAGAAGCAGTTGTCCTTCAGACGTGCAACCGCTCCGAACAGTACGTCGTCACGGAGGACCCGGCGGCGGGTCGGGCCGCATTGAAACCGGCGATCGCCGACGTGCCGGACTCGGCAGTCGTCGAGATGGGCCACGAAGAGAGCCTCCGGCACCTGCTTCGGGTCGCGGCCGGTTTGGAGTCGCTGGTCCCGGGCGAGGATCAGATCCTGGGGCAGGTCAGAGACGCCTACGAGGACGCGCGCCACGCCGACGGACTCGGTCCGGTCCTCGACGAGGCCGTAACGAAGGCGATCCACGTCGGCGAGCGCGCCCGCACGGAGACGGCGATCAACGAGGGCGTCGTCTCGCTTGGAAGTGCTGCGGTCGAACTCGCCGAACGGGAGTGCGACCTCGACGCGGCGACGGCGCTGGTCATCGGTGCCGGCGAGATCGCGACGCTTGCAGCCAAGGCGTTGGATGCACGGAGTGACGTCGCCCACCTCTCCGTCGCCAACCGGACAGTCCCCCATGCGGAACACGTGGCGTCGATGGTCGACGTCTCGGCGAGTGCAATGGGTCTGGAGGAGTTGCCGTCAGCGCTTGATCGGGCCGATCTGGTCGTCTCGGCGACGGGAAGCCCCGAACCGATCGTCGAGCCGACTACCTTCGAAGCGACCGGCGAGACGGTCGTCGTCGACATCGGCCAGCCGCGGGATGTGCCGCCGGCGGTCGATGCGGTGTCCGACGTTGCCGTGTTCGATCTCGACGACCTCGAAGCAGTGACCGCACAGACGCGGGCGAACCGTGAGGCGGCCGCCGCCGCGGTCGAAGACATCGTCGAGGACGAACTCGTTCATTTACTCACCAGATACAAACGCTCCCGGGCTGACGACGTAATCTCGACCATGTACGAGAGTGCCGAACGCGTCAAGGCTCGCGAACTCGAGCAAGCGCTCGCGTCGATGGATCTCGACGATGACGAACGCGAGGTCGTCGAGGCGATGGCCGACTCGCTGGTCAACCAACTGCTCGCCGCGCCGACGAAATCGCTCAGAGACGCCGCCGAAGCCGACGACTGGGACACGATCGACACGGCACTCCAACTGTTCGATCCCGATTTCGGCGACGAGGAATTCCCGCCGAGTGTCGCGAGCGCCGATGGGGACGTGCCCGAACGCTTCTCGGGTCTCGTCGACGCCGACGACTGAGTGAGGAGACGCCAGTCCGTCCTCGATCCGGGGGCTTTCGCCCCCGCCAGAACGTTCTTGAAAGCGAGTGACGTGTGTCCATGCATGACAGACGTCCTCGACGACGCGGAGATCGACGAGCGGCTCCCGGCTGGTTGGGAGCGCGACGGAGACGAAATCGTCCGGACCTTCGAATTCGACGCCTATCTCGACGGCGTCGGCTTCGCGGCGGCCGCGGGCGGCCTCGCCCAGGAAGCCTTCCACCATCCGGAGTTGACCATCGGCTGGCGCGAGGTCGAGATTCGGCTGACGACCCACGACGCCGGCGGGATCACTGACGCCGATCTCGACCTGGCTGCACGATTCAACGACCTTCGGGAGTGAGTGGCCGGCTGTGCCACTGTCCGCCAGAACACCCTAGTTTTTTTCCTATTCGTTGTTAATTCGGGACTATGGATCTACACCGCCGGGACGCCCTCAGACTCGTCGGCGCGGCGGGTGTAACGGGCCTTGCCGGATGTGGAAGCATCGCCGCCCCGGGCGGGGGGAAATCATGGTCACAGCGGGCGACACTGACCGCGGAGGACGGCACCAGCGGGGACCAGTTCGGCGACTCGATCGCTGTGTCGAACGATGGATCGACGATCATCGTCGGCGCACCGGCCGCCACTGTCGCCGGGGTCGAGTCCGGTGTCGTGTCCGTCTTCGAGCGGGCGGGCGACTCGTGGTCCCGGACAGCAACGCTCTCCCCGACGAACACAGCCGAGTTTAGCGGGTTTGGGGCCAGCGTGGCGCTCTCCGGCGACGGGGAGACGGCCGTTGTCGGATGTACGGGCGACGAGCGCACGAACGGACGGGTGTCCGGGGCGACGTACGTGTTCGAGCGGGCTGAGGACGGGTGGACCCAGGATGCGCGACTCAGCGTCGACACGGCGTTCACGCCCACGGAAGGACAGTATTTCGACGCCTTCGGCGCGGCCGTGGCTGTCGCCGACGACGGGAAGACGGCACTGGTCGGCGCGCCACAGTACGTCGATGGGTCCGACGACACTGCCGGGACAGCGTCGCTCTCCGGTGGGGCAATCACGGCGGATGTCGTCGCCGCTCCCCGATCGACGCCCGCGCGCGTCCCGGGCGCGGCGTTCGCGTTCGAGCGATCCGACGGCGAGTGGTCCCGGGAAGCGACGTTCCGGCCCGACGACCCCGATGGACGGGTCCGTCTGGGATCGAGCGTCGCGCTGGCGGATCGCGGGTCGACGGCCGTCATCTGTGCGAACGGGCGAAATACCGTTTCGGTGTTCACCCGGGCCGGCGGGTCCTGGACCGAGACGACGACGCTCCCGCTTGCAGACGGCGTAGCGGTTCCACTGGATGAGGCAATCGGCGTTTCGAACGACGGGTCGACGGTGATCGTCGGGGACAGTCCAGGCGACGATACTGGCGGATCGGCAACCGTCTTCGATCGGGCAGACGGATCGTGGTCCCAGTCGGTGCTATCCCTCGCTCACACCCAGAAATTCGGACCGTCGGTTGCGATGGGCGGCGACGGGGAAACGGCGCTCGTCCCTGGACTGACGGACTCGAACTCGAATGCGGTCGGCGTCCACGTCTTCACCCACGCTGTGGGGTCCTGGACACCAAAAACGGCACTCACGGCAGAGAGCAGTCAGCGAGACAGTCGGTACGGCGATGCCCTGGCGCTGTCCGGCGACGGGACTACGGCAGTCGTCGGTGCGCCGGGCGGGGACACGACGGCCGGTTCCGGTACAGTATACGTCTTCGATTGAGTCCGCAACAGGTCGCCAATCAGATCCGAGGGAGGAGCTTTTCCCTCGGGGGGTCGAGAGAAATACTATGGAACCAACCCCGTCGAATCTGGCGTCGTTGTTGCGTCAGTCGCGGATCAACGCGGCACTGGGCTGGGGGCTGGTCGGCATCATCGCGCTGACGGCCCTCGGGAACCTCGTTCTGGGGAACTTCTTGTGGGCTGGCTTCGCCGCGGTCGTGGGCGGGCTGGCGGTGCTCCCGCCAGTTGCCAGCCGCGATCCGCTGGTGATGATCCCCTGGGAGGTGTTCGTCCTCGCCGCGTTGCCGTTGCTCGGGTACACCTTCGGCGTGAACGTCGCCTTCCGGGAGGTCGCGACGTATCTCTCGGTGGCTGCGCTGGCCCTGATCGTCGCCGTCGAGTTGCAACTCTTTACGAACGTCGAGATGAACTACCAGTTCGCGCTGCTGTTCGTCGTCGTGTCGACGCTGGCTTTTGCGGGGCTGTGGGCCGTCTCCCGGTGGCTCTCTGATCTGCATCTCGGAACCACGCTGTTGCTCGATCCGAAGCTCAGTGACGACGCCATCGAGGAGCAACTCATGTGGGAGTTCGTCGCCTCGGCGGTCGCCGGCCTGCTCGCCGGCATCTTCTTCGAACTATACGTCCGCCGATACGCCGATGTCCGCCGTGGGGGTGAGAGGGCGTGAGTCTCGGCTCGCGCTTTCGGCTCAGCACGTATCGCCAACAACAACTCACGAAGCTGATGGAGTTCGTCCTGACCGGGTTGCTGTTCATCGGCCTCGAACGCCGCTCGGTCGGCATCTCGATCAACGCCGCGATAGGGCTCATCGTTCTGCAGATCCCGCCGCTACTCGAACGAGACTACAGCGTCTCGATGGACCCGCGACTGACGCTATGGATCACGACGGCCGTCTTTTTACACTCCCTGGGGACCGTCGGCGTGCCCGGCGGGTCGGGGTTCTATCAGTCGATCCCCGGGTACGATCACCTGACCCATGCCCTCTCGGCGTCGGTCGTCGCCGGGGCCGGCTACGCGACGATCCGCGCGCTGGACGAACACTGGAACGACGTGCATCTCCCGGATCGGTTCGTCTTCGTGTTCATCCTGCTGTTCGTGCTTGCCTTCGGTGTCTTCTGGGAGGTCATCGAGTTCACGACGAGCGCCGCCGCGACCGCCATCGGCGGGTCGCCGGTGTTGACCCAGTACGGGATCGAGGACACGATGAAGGATCTGATCTTCAATACCATCGGAGCCGTTATCGTGGCGACCTGGGGGACCGTCTACCTCAACGACTTCATCACGCAGCTCCTGACAGTGTTGGGCGGCGAGACAGAGTCCGAGCCGCCGGGAGAGTGACGTTCATATACGCCCGTCGCCAAAGATCATCGTGTTCGTCGGTCACGCCTTCCTCGCCTTTGGGATCGTCGCCGTACTCGCTCGGCGTTTCGGTCCCGCTGAACGTCTGTCACTCCGTGGCGTGACCGTTCAGTACGCCGTCATCGCCGGGCTGGCGGCCGCACTGTTCGCCTCACTCCCGGACGTCGATGTCGCCCACGCGGCATTCCAGGTCGTCACGCTCCCGGAGGGGGCAACGGCGTTCGATCACTTCTGGACGGCGACGGGCGAGCGCCACCGGACGACGACCCACTCGCTGGTCGTCGCCGTTCTCGCGAGTGCGGGCTTTGCCGTCTCTGTTCCCAACCGATGGGGTGGCGCGGCCGTCCTTTTCGGTGTCGTCGCCCTCGCAGCGTTCACCGGCGGCGTGGTCGGTGCCGGGGTCATGACGCTGTTCGTCGTCGGTGGCGTTGCCCTCACGGCCCTCGCGGCGCGGATCGGATTGTCCGCACGCTCGATCTTCGGCGCATCGGCGCTTGGACTGGCCATCCACCCCTTCACTGATCTGCTGACGGGCGTCCCACCGTCGTTTTTCGCGCCGTGGGACGTCACGGTCATCGGCGGGCGGGTCGAGCCGTTCACGGACGCGACGTATAACCTCCTGGTGGCGTTCGGGACGGAGATCGCCGTCATCTGGTTCGGGCTACTGGTCGGACTGACGCTGCTCGGGATCGAACTACGACGGCACGTCCACCCTGCCGGGGTGCTCGGTGTCGCGTATGCGCCGATGGCGCTCGTCCTGAACGCTCCAAGCGTCGATAACGCCGCGCTGTTCGTCGGGACGATTCTCCCCGTCGGGGCAATCGGTCTCGTCGGCGCTAAACGACAGCTGACGGGCGCGCGCGTCGTGACGATCACACTTACAGCGCTCGCGGCGATTACGGCCGCCTGGTTCGGGTTCGGTGTCGCATACGCGTTCATCAGCTGATCGCCGCCGACCCGAGTACACAAGACACTCCGGATCAATAGGTAAACCCACTCCATGGGAGGACGGGACCTGCTCGAACACGTGGACGTGGACCTCGGCTTCGATCCCGAGTCCGTCTCGATCGACGACGGGGGCGTCCTCGAACTGTTCGAGCCAGCCGTTCGGGAGTGGTGGATCGAGACGTTCGGAACGTACGTTCCCGACAACGGCGGCTTCTTCACGCCGCCACAGAAAGAGGCGATCCCGCACATCCACGACGGCGAGAACGCGCTCATCGCCGCCCCGACCGGTTCGGGCAAGACCCAGGCCAGCTTCGCGGCCATCGTCAACGAACTGTTCCGCCGGGACCGCGAGGACGGGCTGGACAATTCCGTCTACTGTCTGTATCTCTCGCCGCTGAAGAGCCTCGCCAACGACATCCACCGGAACCTCGAAGTACCACTCTCGGAGATCACCGCAAAGCTCGAAGACCGTGGCGAAGACGTCGAGATCCGCCACGCGATCCGCCACGGCGACACCTCCGACAGCGACCGCCAGGCGATGCTCGAAGAGACGCCCCACATCCTCAACACGACGCCCGAAACCCTGGCAATCCTGTTGAACTCCCCGAAATTCAAAAAGAAGCTGGAGACGGTCGAGTACGTCATCGTCGACGAGATCCACAGCCTCGCGGCGAACAAGCGGGGAACCCACCTCTCGGTGTCGCTGGAACGACTCGAAGCGATGGCCCAAACCTCGCCGACGCGGATCGGCTGCTCGGCGACGGTCGAACCGCTGGACACGATGGCGGAATTTCTGGTCGGCCGGGAAGCGCCGGGTGGCGATCCCCGCGACTACGAGATCGTCGACGCTCGCTTCGCCCGCGAGTTCGACATGGAGCTCACGTCGCCGACCGACGACCTGATCCACACGTCCCAATCGACGATCAACGACCGGTTTTACGATCAGCTACACGACCTGATCGGCGATCACACCAACACGCTCGTGTTCACAAACACGCGCTCGGGGGCCGAACGCGTCCTGCATAACCTCCGGGAACGCTTTGACGCCTACGACGAGGACAACTCCGGGTGTCACCACGGCAGCCTCTCGAAGGACAAGCGCGAGGCTATCGAGTCCGATCTGAAATCCGGCGACGTAGACGTGGTGACGACCTCGACGAGCCTCGAACTCGGGATCGACATGCCCCACATCGACCTGGTGGTCCAGGTGGGGTCGCCCAAATCCGTCGCCGCGTTGCTCCAGCGGGTGGGGCGTGCCGGCCACCAACTCGGCGAAACCGTCACCGGCCGCGTCGTCGCCCTCGACCGCGACGA
Source organism: Halorhabdus sp. BNX81 (assembly GCF_029229925.1). Taxonomy (NCBI): domain Archaea; kingdom Methanobacteriati; phylum Methanobacteriota; class Halobacteria; order Halobacteriales; family Haloarculaceae; genus Halorhabdus; species Halorhabdus sp. BNX81. The sequence goes on from NZ_CP107254.1 coordinate 1,750,595, forward strand.
ACTACTCGAGTGTGCGGTCATGCTCAAGAAAGCCGAGGAAGGTTTCGTCGACCGGGTCTTCGTCCCCGAGAGCGCCCACGACGTCGCCGCACAGCACGTCTACGGGATGGCGATCAACGACGTGCGCCCCGAATCCGAGGTCACTGGTATCCTCCGACGGGCGTACCCCTACCGGACGTATACCGACGAGGACTGGGAGCGACTGGTCCGGTATCTCACCGCCGACTATCCCGGCATGGAGGGCGAGAACGTCTACGCGAAGATCTGGCGGGACGAAAACGACCCACCGGACGGGGAGTACCACTACGACGAGTTCCCGGTCGGCGAGACATTGATCGGCAAGCGCGGCCGGCTGGCGCGGGTCATCTACATGACCAACATCGGGACGATTCCCGATTCGTTCACCTGTGACGTACTGACCCGGGGTGACAGCGAGTGGGTCGGGCAACTCGACGAATCCTATCTCGACACACTGGAGTCCGGCGACGTGTTCGTGCTGGGCGGTGATCGCTACGAGTATCGCTACCGCCGGGGATCGAAGGTCTACGTCGATCCGACGGGCGCTCGTCCGACCGTCCCCTCGTGGTACTCGGAGCGGTTGCCCCTCAGCTATGATCTCGGGCAGGAGATCCTGACCTTCCAGCGCGAGTTACTCGCCAAACTACAGCGGGGCGGTCAGTCGGCAGCTCGACTCTGGCTCCGGGAGTTCCCCCTCGACGAGCACAGCGTTCGCGCCATCGTCGAGATGTTCGACCAGCAGGTGCGTTACGCCGGTCCGGAGAGCGTCAGCACGGATAAACGCCTGGTCATCGAGGAGGAGCGCGATCGCGAGTCGTACGAACGCCGGTACTACGTCCACTCGAACTACGGTCGCCGGTTCAACGACGGCCTTTCGCGACTGCTGGCCTATCACGTCGCCCAGCAGGCCACGGCGAACGTCCAGGTGGCCGTCGCAGATCACGGCTTTACATTGTCGATGCCGCTCAACCGGAAAGTCGACGTGGCGGGCGTCCTCGAATCGATCGAGCCGACTGGCGTGCGGGCGGACCTGCGTGCCAGCCTCAACGGAACGGACCTGCTCGAACGGTATTTCCGAATCAACGCGACGCGGTCGCTGATGATCCTCAAACGCTACAAAGGCTATGAGAAATCGGCCAGCGAACAGCAGGTCAACAGCGAGATGTTACTCGGCTTCGCCCAGGAACTCGACGGGTTCGCCGTGATCGAAGAAACCTACCGGGAGATCCTCGAGGACAAACTGAACGTGGCGGCGATCGAGAACGTGCTCGACGCGATCGACGCCGGAAAAATCGGGGTCGTCCACCACCGCGTCGACTCGCCGACCCCGCGGGCGTTCGGACTCGCGACGCTGATGGCCAGCGACGTCGTCCTGGCGGAAGACGAGTCGGCCGTCTTACAGGAGTTTCACGAGCGCGTCAAGGCGGCGATCGGCGAAGAATCAGCCGACACGGTGTCCGTGACCGACCGACCCTGAGGACGGTTCCGGGGACGCTCTCCGCGAAACGGCTACGCCTCGACGCCCTCGATCCACTCGTCGGCCCACTGTTCGAGTTCCTCGAAGACCGGACACAGTGCCTGTCCTCGCTCTGTCAACGAGTAGTAGGTCGCGATCGGCTTCTCCTCGACGCGACGGTCGACGAGTCCGGTCTCCGCCAGATCGTCGAGGACGCGCGAGAGCGTCCGGGAACTCGCACCCGTCGATCGCTTGAGTTCGTTGAACCGCTGCTCGCTCTCGACCAGTTCGTGGAGGACGACGAGTCGCCATTCCGATCCGATCGTTTCGACGGCCTCGACGACCGGACAGGCCCCCTCGTTCTGTTCCTCGACCGTCTGCTCCTCGGCAACTGTCGTCGGTGACATCGATGTTACTTGATCACCTTCTTGTCGCCGAATACATAAGTAGGTTCGGATTCGAACTACGTAACGTAATGATACCAGATTGTGGATCGGAACTCGATCGGCTACAGACCGAAATCGACTCACTGGAGGTGTACTCCTGATGGCGTTCACCGGAAGCGAGGGACTCGTCCTCCTGGCAGGACGGATCCTCTTCGGCGTCGTCCTGGCGTTCATGGGCCTCAACCACTTCATGCAGCGCGAGCAGATGACGGGCTACGCCGAATATAAAGGATTGCCCGCACCGGGTTTCTCCGTGATCGCCTCGGGCGTCGTATTGATCGCCGGGGGACTCGCGGTGGTCGCCGGCGTCTATCCGGTCGTCGGCGCGGTCGCACTCGCAGGGTTCCTCCTGATCTCGGCTGTCACGATGCACGACTTCTGGGCCGTCCCCGAGGACGACCAGCAGGACGAGATGACGGCGTTTCTGAAAAACCTGGTAATGGCCGGCGGTGCACTCGTCGTCGCGGCCGTTGGCACCCAGTCGTGGGCCTACAGCATCGGTATCGGGCTGTTCTAGACGGCAGTGTTTCCGCGGAGAATCAGGGAGTGTCGACCGACAGCGGCGGCAACCCGGCCTCGATTTCCTCGCGGCGATCCTCGAACCAGTCGGGGAGAACCAACCGTTCGCCCAGTTCGTCGAGATCCTCGTCGACGGTGTAGCCCGGTTCCGCCGTCGCATACTCGAAGAGGACGCCGCCGGGCGTCCGGGTGTACACCGACTCGAACCACTTTCGATCGACGATTTCGGTCGGGCGCAACCCGAGATTCTGGAGTTGCTCGCGCCATTCGGCCTGGTCGTCGCGCGTGACCCGGAAGGCAACGTGATGAACGGTCCCCGCTCCTGGCTGCCCCCGCCCCCGGTCCGGTTCGGCGACCAGATCGACGACGGCCCCAAGCTCACCAGTTGCTTCGTAGCGTGTTCGATCCCCCTCGCTGCCCGCTTGTCCGTAGCCCATCTTTTCGAGTAGCCTGACCGTACTGTCGGTGTCTTCGAGCGAGAGGGTCACGCCATAGAACCCACGGATCGCCCGCTCGGGCGGGACCGGGCCGGCGGGCGGATCGCCGGCGGGGGCGTCTTCGACGCCGACGAGTTCCAGCGGGAGGCCGTCCGGATCACGGAACGGGATCACGGTCTCGCCGAAGCGCTCCCGTGGTTCGTCGGCGTCGACGCCCGCCTCCGCAAGGCGGTCGACCCAGTACTCGACGGCGTCGGCCGGGATCATAAACGCCGTTGTACCCACCTGCCCGGTCCCGACCTGCCCGGGTCGGGCTCCCGGGTAGGGGAAAAACGTCATGCTCGTGCCCGGCGAGCCCGCGTGGTCGCCGTAGAAGAGGTGATAGACCGAGGTATCGTCCTGGTTGACACTGCGCTTGACCAGCCGGAGGCCGAGCGTCTCGGTGTAAAACTCGTAGTTCGCCTCGGGATCGCTCGCGATGGCCGTCACGTGGTGGATTCCGGGAATGTCTTCGGGCATACTCGGAAAGAGGGGCTCCTGGCAGATAGCCGTTCGGTCACCGGCGAAGCCGACCCTGAGCGTCAATCAGAACGGCGCGCTGGGCTCGATTCACATCGGCGACGCTCTCCACGACGCCAGCGCCAACCCATTCGTCGATTGAGCCGAAAGCGCGGACTCGCGGCCAAGCGACTGGCTCGTCTCGCGTTCCACCGGTGTGATTTGGGCGTCGACGGCCACCGGATCACCGCCCGTCGCATACGGTTGGTCGATGCCGATAGTAAAGCGGTTGTCGCCGCTCGTATCAATATGCGGCACGGCCACGAGTGTCGTCTGGCGCTGGATAGACTCGTCGAGTTGGACGCGAACGTTCGTGTGCTCACCCGGCGGCAGGTAGCCGGTATGACCCACGATCGCCCCGTCGGCTGTGCGTTCATGGATCACCACGAACCCACCTTCAGAGGTGGAGACCGAGTCGATCGTGACCCCATCGCCGAGCGTCTCCTGATCCTGGATGGTCAGCGATGCCACGGGCGAGGTCACGAGCAGGATTGCGACGTAGGCGATCGAAAGCAAGATCGCCGCGTGTTTCGCGCCGTCCTTGAGCGTCCCCTCACCGAGGAGGCCGGCGACGAAGCCCGAGAGCACTGCCTGGATCAACGCGGCGTGAAGGAAGATCAGCGTGTAGGCCGGCTTGTTGACCTGCCCGAGCCGGGCGAAGGCAGTCACGTCGACGCCCAGGCGATTGGACTCGGGGACGGGAACGTTGTCGGGTAAGCTCGGGACGAGCACCTCCTCGACGGCGAAAATGATGACCAGAAAGACCAGAAACGAGACGTAGATCACGACCAGATAGGTGAACATCTGCTGGCGGCGTTCCCGGCGGAGTTTGAGATCCGCACGCGCCTGCGAGGACGCGATCCGCAAGACTGGGCCGAGCCGTCCGCTCGCCCGCATTGCATGGGTGAGCAGCGTGACGACCCGGGCGATCGAGGCCGTTCGGACCCGCAGCCCGAACCGACGAAGCGCATCGGTCGCGTTGGCACCCATCGAAATGTCAGTCCAAATGCGGTCGACTTCGTCAGTCAGGACGCCAAGATCCGAGTCCCGAACCCGATCGAGACTTTCGACGAAGGACATCCCCGCCTCGTTGAGACTCGCCAGCCGTTCGAGCAACTCGGGTGTTGCGGCCTCGATCCGGTCGATTCGCCGGGAGTAGATCTCCCGGACGGTGGCGAACGAGCCGATCAAAAAGATCGTGATCTGGACGATCACATCGTCGGCGTACCGGAGGTTGAACCCGTAGTCGGTCATGGCGGCCGGCCCGCGAATCACCAGCCATATCAGCGCGATCGGCACAGTGAGATAGAAGATCCGGGTCGGATTCCAGATGATCGTCTGGATCGGACGGCGCAGAACACGCTTGAATCGACTGATCCGGTCGTACAACGCGAGTTGGGACCGGCCAGCCGACAGCCGGGCGAGATGCCCGCCGTCCGCGGTCGCCGTCGTCGTCTCGGGTGCAGTTGTGTCCGGAGCGGCGCTCTTGAGGGTTCCCACGCCGCTCTCACGGGCGACGCCGAGTTCCTCGAGTTTCTGCACCAGGAAGACGACAAACAGGGCATTCGACAGCGGGACGATGAGATACGCGAGCAGTTGCAAGAACGGAAGGGTATCTGTCACCGTCAGCCCGAACACCAACAGGATCGTGAGCAAAAACAGGATGCCGGCGACGAGCGTCGTGACGTACGCTTCGGCGATGGTTGCAAGCAGTTCCAGCACTTCCTCCTGGCGCTGTTCGGTCTCCGCCTGAAGGCGGTCGTACTGGTCTTCGAGAAACTGCGGGATCTGCTGGCCACTGGCGAGGACGCTCGCGAGGTTCTCGGCGAATGTCCGGAAGGTGTCGCTCGGACTCCGGTGGGCTGTCCGTCTGATCGCCGAGATCATGTCCGTCCCGAAGATATCCATCTCCCGGACAGCGACGCTCATCTCGTCGGCCGCGTCGCCGTAGATTTCCCGGTTCCGGCCGAGCGTTCGCATCACGTCCGGGAACGCGAGTCCCCCACGAGACAGGGCGTAGGTGAACGCGACTGTTCGGGGGAGGGCCGCGTTGATGCCGCGTCGCCTGACCTCGGCGTCGCCGGCGGGGAGTTGCCAGCGTGCCACATAGGTCACGACCGCGGAGAGCCCACCGATGACGACCCCGCCGATCGTGAGGACGAGAAACACCTGGTCGGGCGGGAGGACGATTTCGAGGTTTCGGTTGCCCAGCGCGTCACCCATGACCGAGGGGAGATCCGCAAGCACGGCGGCGATTGTCGGGATCACCACCAGCGCCCCGCCGATGAAATATACCCCGACGGTCCCCCCGATGAGCGCTGCCAGTGCCGTATAGAGGTACGTCTTGGCTGCGTACACCCGGTAGGTCGTCTCGAGGTACGCAGAGGCCAGCATGCGCTTTCGCGCGGGTGACTCGCCGATGTGCTGGCTGAAATACTGTCGGGCGATCCGCGTAAATACGCGGTCGACACGGGGGCTAACGCGGGTCAGCGCGAGCACTCCGGCGAGTGCGAGTGCGGCGACCAGCGGCAGGTATCCCGTGAGGCTCATGGCTCCGTGGTGGCTGTTCCCTCGATCCGAGAGAGCACGGCGTCTTTGTCGGCGTAGTACCGGTTGACGAACGACGTGAACCGGCGGTAATCCGAAACGCCCTCGGCCTGGAGATGCGCCAGGAACCGCTCTCTGTCTTCGAGTTCCCGGAGGAGTTCCGCCTGACTCCAGCCGCGCTCCTCGCGGATCTCTTCGAGCAACGAGGAGTCCCGTTGGGCGTAGCCGTCCTGGTTTGGCTGCCACTCGTAGGCGTTGGCGTAGTCGAGTTCACCCGTCCGCTGGTCGATACCTTCGATCTCCGCCAGCGTCTTTGCCCGGCGGACGCGCTCGTCACCCTGGCGGGTCAACACCTGGACAGCCAGGATGTCCAGGCTCTGGACCATCGGCCGCGGAACGTTGATCGGCTCGTTCTCTAAGCGATTGATGACCGTCTGGACGGAGTCGGCGTGCATCGTCGAGAACGTCGTGTGACCCGTGTTCATCGCCTGGAATAGCGTGATCGCCTCCTCACCACGCACCTCACCGACGACGATGTACTCCGGACGATGGCGCAGCGCGGATCGCAGGAGGTCATACATCGAGATGTCGTCCTCGTCGAAGCGCTCGCGGGTAACCGAGGAGAGCCAGTTGTCGTGATATAGCGAGAGTTCACGGGTGTCCTCGATAGTGAGGACCTTCGCCCGCGGCGGAATGAACATCGAGACGGCGTTCATCGAGGTCGTCTTCCCGGCCGCGGTCCCGCCGGCGAACAGCAACGACTTGTTGTGCTCGATCGCGAGCCAAAGATACGCGAGCATCTCCCGGTTGAACGTGCCATACTCCAGAAGGTCGATCGGCGTGAACGGATCCTCGGCGTATTTCCGGATCGTGAACGCCGACCCTCGCGGCGTCACTTCCGTTCCCAGCGCGAGTTCGATCCGCGAGCCATCCGGCAGCGTCGTCGAGACGACCGGGTCGGCAATGCTGATGTGCCGGCCCGAGCGCTGGGCGAGTTGGACGACGACGTTTTCGAGTGCCTCGGCGTCGTAGGTGATATTCGTCTCGATGTCGGTGTAGCTATCGTGATAGATGAAGATCGGTAGCCCCGCCCCATCACAGGAGATGTCCTCGATCCCGGGGTCGTACATCAGCGGGTCGATCTTCCCATAGCCCTGGAACTCCCTGAACAGATAATAAAAGAGCCGGTGGACGGTCTCGATTCGGACGTCAACACCGTACTCCTCGAGTCGCTCCCGTAGTTCCGCGAGCAACGCCCCTTCCGGATCCTCATCGACGTCGGCGCGATACAACAGCGGATCACGGACGTCCTCGAACAATCGCTCCAGGAGTTCCCGCTCAAAGTCGTCGAGTCCCGGCTCGACTACGTGATAGCGGTGTTCGTCCCGCTCCGGGTCGTAATTGATCGAGGCGAACGCATAGGGGGCGTTCAGCCAGTACCGCTCGATCTCGTCCATCCCCGGAAGGCCGGTAAAATCCGTGAGACGTTCGTGTCGATGAGGATCGTAATTCTCGACGGCCACCTGTGAACCTGAGAGCACACGCGCGACCCGGACGAGCCAGTTTTTCGCTGATCCCAATGGACCGAGCTCTCCGGCTTCCTCAGCCGTTCGCGCGGCTCTGTCAGTGGACGTAGCAGCATCGTGATCCCCAGGGTGCTCCGGTTCTGACATCGTTCGGTCACGTTCGACGCGCCCGACGCCGATCCTTATTGCGGATAACGAGTCCAGGTACTTAAATTCGGACGCCGTTTGGTTGTCGGGTCGAGAGTCACCTGTCCGAAAGCCTCCCGGGAGCGGCCACGCCCCTGTGTTCCAGCCAACCGGCCGAACCTGACGTCGCCGTCACCTTCATGCTATTCGAACACATACCACTACCTACCGGATGAAGCGCGAACACTTCAGTCTGACTGCCATCCCGGCCGGGGGGAGCCCCGACGCGCCCGATGTCCCGACGTTGCGAATTGAGTACAGTGGCGTCGCCGGCCTCCTCCGTGAGAAATTGACCGACGACGGAGGATCGACACTCGAGGATGAGGACGTCGATGTCGCGTTTCGCAAGCGTGAGGGACAGCGAGGTGTACTAAGCATCGCGGAACGCCTCACCGGCGCGTTCATCTGTGAACTCGATACCGAGGTGGCAAACGTAACGGACATCGTCGATGCCGCCGAGACCAACGACGGCCGCTACCGGATCGAAATTGTCATCGACGACGATAGCGTTCGCTTCGAGAAGGAGACCCTGCTGGTCTATGACGTCACTGGGGAGTTGCTCCGGTCCTGTAGCCTCAATCCGGGCAGCGTTGAACTGTAGGCATCGATTCGCTGACCCGAGACATTCTTGTCGATCCGTCCCGTCGACCTATCCATGATTCGAATCGCTCCCCCGAACGAGCGTAAGTGTGAACGATGTGGGCGCAAGGAAGTCTGGGACGACGACCGTGGCGTCTGGGCCGCCCGCGACGACGACCGGACCGGCAGCCCTCACTGTCTCCACGAGTGGGACATCAACGGGAGTTACAACCCGATTGAAGAACTGTAACCGTAAACATCCCGCGGGCGCCTCCGGGAGCGAGTTTCGGTATCTCTCTTTTGCGTGCTAGAATGCCGGGATGAGCCCTTGCTCGAAGATTCCGGCAGCCGTCAGCAACCCGATCACGAGCGTCGTCACTACGATGGCGAACGCGGGCGGGTCGACGTGCGTATCGGCGTGCGCATAGAGGATACGGCCACTGAATTCGGCGATCACTGCGCTGACGAGGCCGAACCCGGCACCGAGTGCAAGCGCCACTTCGATCCCCATGGCTGGCATCGAGAGTGCGGCGATGCCGGCGGGGAATGCGATGTGGTGGACGATCGGGAACCGATCGACGCCGGCGACGGTGATCGTCAGTGTGGCCATCGCGAGACCGAACACGAGATAATACCGCTGGGTCACGTACGTCACGTAGGCCCCAAACACCCCGACGACGATGCCGAGGAGTGCCTGCTGGAGCCACCGTTGTTGGTGTGGAACCCACGGCTCGACGGCCAGTCGCGTCGGGTCAGCCTCGTCGTGCCCTTCGAGTGCCGTCCTGATCTCGCCGCGCTCGTAGGGCGACATGTCCAGCAGGCCCTCGCTGATCGATCCCACGAGCGGATAGCCAAAGGCGATCCGGGCCAACAATCCCGAGACCAGGACGCTTGCCATGACCGGATCGACTGGGAGCGCGAAAGTCCGGACGAGTGCGGCCAGCCAGTAGCCGATCACGCCGAACGCCCCGCCAGCGAGCAACGCATCGACCCGCGCGCCGTTCGGCGTGAAGATGTCCTTGGCCCGGTGATAGGGGAACGAATCGGGCTCCTCGTGGCGGCCGAGATACGCGGCAGCCGCGACGCCACCGGCGAAGGCGACGTGCGGGCCGAGCGCGGGGCCGTACCCGATCTGGGACGTGAGTCCGATCGCCCCAGCGCTTCCCGTCGCGGCACCGGTAGCCGCATTGGCGACCTCGCCGACGACGATCACCAATCCCGAGAGGCCCAGCGCTGCCATCCCGCCCATGGCGGCCCCGATCGCACCGCCGGCAAACGCGACGACGAGTATCTCGATCGCGAAATATCCCGCCTCAGCGACCATGGTCCCACGCTCCTGTCCAGCGAATTTCCAACCGACACCTGCCCGAATATCGATCCATGCGTACACCTGTCTCCGTGGGTGTAGTTAGTAGTTGGCGTCTCGATCGTCCTTCAACGCTACGAGTAGCCCTCGGTCGGATCCCGTCCCGCAAGCAGCGCCTCGTAGACCGAGACGAGTTCCTCGCCGACGCGATCGAGGCTGTGTTCCTCAGCCGTCGCACGGGCGTTCGAACCCAACCGCTCCCGGAGGTCGGGATCCTCCGCAAGCCGTTCGACCGCCTCGCGGAACTCCGCGTCAGTCTCGGCTTTCAGGCAGTCCTCGCCGTCGGTGAAGAACTCCTCGAAGACCGGGATGTCCCGGATGACGACGGCCTTCTCGGCGGCCATCGCTTCGAGGACGGCGATCCCCTGGTTCTCGGTCTTCGTGGGGAACAGATAGATATCGCCCGCACCGAACGCATCGCGAATGTCGTCGATCCAGCCGGTGAACGTGACGTTCTCCGGCGGCTCTTCTGTCCAGCGTTGCACCGTCTTCGATGCCAGCGGGCTCGTGCTGTAGGGGCCAAACCACGCGAAATCGTACGGCGTCTCCTGGGCGACCCGACAGAACGTGCTCAGCCCCTTGCGCTCGAAGACCTGCCCAACGGCGAAGACGACGACGCCATCGAGGTCGTACTTCTCTCTGGCGGACGCCCGGAACTTCTCGTAGCCCTCCAGGTTCTCCAAGTCGACGCCGTTGGTCATCGGCTTGATTGGGGCCGTGACGGGATACGATTCGAGCACGCGGCGCGTGTACTCACTGGGACAGAGGACGAGGTCGGCCTGGGAGTAAAACCACCGAAGATACCAGCCGAGGGGTTTCGAAACCAGGTTCGATCCCCGAAAGCTCTCCTGGAAGTCCTCGCGGGTGACGTGTGAGTGTAAAATCAGCGGGATGTCGTGGCGCTGTGCGTGCTTGGCGACGGCGATCGATCCCGGACCGATGAGGTTGGCGTGGGCAACATCGAAGTCAGCCCACAGCGATCCGTCACCGAGATTACTCACGGCTGCAGTCGCCGGGTTCCGGCCGTCCCACGGCGACGTCACGACGTCGACGTCCGTGGTCGCCAGAGCCGCGCGCTGCTGGGAGGCAGCAGTTCGGATCCCGCTGGGGCCAAGATAGGGTTCGAGTTCGAGATAGTTGAGGACGCGCATACGCTCTGTCTGGCCCAGCGTGGGGAAAACGCTACCGACTCCCGGCGAGCGATCGCGTCAATACGACAGCGACCCAGTGTATTGGTCGAGAACGAGCACCGCCCCGGCCCCGACACCCGCCGCAAGCAGCGTCAGAAATGTCGTCGTCGGGCTCCAGGTGGCAGTGTTGTCGAGGACTTCTTCGACTGGCAGCCGTAGCGCCCCGACCATGAGGCTAACGAGGAACGTCAACGTGGCTACCCGGTAGGTGGATAGCGCCCACCGGATCACCCGGGCGAACGAGAGCAAGCCGACGAGCGCGCCGATCCCGACGACGGCTACCGTCGTTGCCAGATCCAGAACGCCACCGAGAGACGCATTCCCAGTTACCAACCCGAGAAGACTGTCGACGAACTGTTTGAGGACACCCGTCAGATAATCGTACTGCCCCAGCAACAACAGCATGAAGGCACCCGACACACCCGGCAGGATCATCGCGGTGATCATGATTGCCCCCGTGACGAAGAGGACCGGCAACGCGTGTGAGTACGTCGCGCCGGCAGTCACGCCCGAGACGACGAACGCCAGCCCAAAGCCGACCACGGAAGCCCCGACTCGGCCGGGCGTCCCGACGGAGACGTTCTCGTAGAGGACGACCGCCGAGGCGGCGATCAACCCGAAGAAGAAGGCAAAGGTGAGTGCCCGGGCCCCGTTCAACGCGGCGTGCATCACACGCGAGACGATCACCAGCGCCGTCAAGACGCCTGACCCGAGAACGACCAGGAATGGCACGTCCATGGCAAGCAGCCGACGAATCAGCGCCTGGCGGCCATTCGTGTGATGGATCCGAAGCAGGTGTCTGGCTGCGCGGGGATCGAGTCCGGCGATCGCACTGATGAGCCGCTCGTAGATCCCGGTGATAAACGCGATCGTCCCCCCCGAGACGCCCGGTACCGAGTCGGCCGCACCCATCGCGACGCCCTTGAGGTAGATCACGAGCCAGGCCCGGACATCTGTCGTCGACGTGGTCCGTGATTGCTCTCGGGAAGACACGATTTAGTATCCAGTGGGAACCGCTCGGGCAATGGCCGCATCACCGGCGACAACGGGTGCGACCGCTTCGGTCGTGTTAGTGCCAGTTTCGTTCGTCGAACCGTCGGCCGGATCACTCGTCTCGGAGCCGTCTGTCGCGTTCCCGTCCGTCTCGTTTGTCGAATCGCCCTCCGACGTGTTGAGATCCTGTTCGAACAGGACTGACTCGGTCAGGTCGACCTCGACGGCCGACTCGTCGGTACCGACGACCTGCTCTTCGGAGACGTCCGCCGTGTCGGTGTAGGCGGTATACCGTATACTCTCGTTCGTCGACTCCTGTGTCGGCGGGGTCTGGAACTCGTAGGAGCTATTCGCACGGACGCTGACGTTCGTATAGCCGTCCTCGGTGCTCACCGCGTCGTAGTCCGTCGTCGAGTACGGCAGCGTCATGGTGAACTCGCCATCCCCGCCGGTCTCAGCGTGCTGGCGGTAGGTGAACGTCTGGTTCGCGTTGGGCATCTCCATCTCGACCGAGGCCGTGACGTTCGTGTTTGCTGGCCCAGTCCCCTCGACGGTCGCACCCGGGACACGCTCGAAGGTCTTTGTCCAGGCGCTATAGGATTCCGAGAGCGCCCCACTCAACAGGGTTCGAGTGCCGACACCTGTCTGGTACTGTACCTGCTGACTCTGGGCGTTCCGTTGGGCGAGCAAGAGTAACCCTGGCTGGCTCGCCATGATCGGGTTCTGACTCGAATCGCTCACCTGCACCAGCCGGTAGTGCTCCAGGGCGGAGACTGGCTCACTCGGGATCTTCCCGAGGCCGCCGATCTGGGCCGTCCCGTCCTCAGCGACGTAGGCTTCGGCTGCGCTTCGGTTGTTGAACCATCGCAGTGCCTGAGCGGTTCCGTTCTGGTCTGTCGCGGGAACATTCCAGGTTCCCGCCGTGCCGTCCTGGAACTCGACCTGCGTTTGTTCCCAGTCGACGACCGGAATCCGGCCTTGTGTGTTGGCGCCTGGGACATCGGTGGTCGAGGCGGCGCTACCGTGATACCGGTAGAGTCTGACGACCATGGACTCGTAGTAGGCCTGTTTCTGGACCGTATAGTACTGTCGCACATATGAAGACCGGTCACCGGCCTGTATCCCCGCATGCACCGGTCGGAAGTAATCCGACGTCGAGACGTTGTCTAGGAAGGCCGACGGCGCGAAGAACTTCCCCCAGGCATAGTTTGCCCAGGGGGCCCCGTTGGCCGTGACCATCTTCCAGTCGACCATCGCGTATTGGGGCGCTGCATCCGACTCGTTTTCACTCACGACATCGAGTGCGTCGCCAGCCTGGGATTCGTTCCCTGCAAGGAGGAACGCTGCGGCCTCCTTAGCGTTGCCCTGGAACGGGTTGGCGACCGGGATGCGTTCGCCTTCCTGAGTGATCCAGTGGCCGTAGTCCCACCATGACATCACGCCGTAAGCTCCGTCCGGATACTCGAAGTCGTCAGTTCGCTCGTAGGTACCGTAGAAGTCGAGCTCCTCTGCATTGCCGGCCCCACCGTAGTTGCCCTGGGCGGGCGTGTTCTCGCTCATCCAGTCAAGGCTACTTTGCCAGTTGGCAACGGCACCGGGACCGTTTTGGTCTGAGGTATCCAGCACGGTCGGAGAGGCCACGACCATCGGCAAGACAACGGCGATTACCACGCTCAGTATCGTCAGGACCTGGTACGTTTCGAGATCGCTACTCTCAGCGGCCGAATGAAGTGTCCGGAACAGCCACGAGACCACCAGCGCGGTCAGCGTCGCGGCCGGGACCGTGAGGTAGACGCCAAAGCGTGACTGAGTGAACGCCGCAGCGAGCATGAACAGGAACCAGACCGCGACGAACAGCAACTCCGGCTTGAGTTCGTCGCTGAGATACTGATGGACGAGGGCAATCCCGACGCCGACACCGGCGATGATCGGGGCTGCTCCGTACCATCTCCAAAGTGTATCGAGACCCCCACTTATCGGCGCGACCTCAGCGACAGTACCGGCCGATTCCGTGTGTGGGTTGAAGGCGAACCCGACGAACCGGAGCAGCTGATCGAAGAAGTACCAGAACAGATCCGGCAAAACGAGTGCGAACAGTAGAACACTCACACCAAGCCCACCGAAAATCGTCGTCGGGTACAGCCAGGCGTTGAGATCACGACGATCCCACTCCCGCGCTAGCCAGGTCAATCCGATCGACCACGCGACACCCGCAAAGGCGAGCCCTGGCTGGGCGAGAGAGAGTTGAACCATATTGAGATCGAACGAATGAATCGAGAGCAGCGAGAGTACACCAGCTACCAAAAAGATGGTCGCAGTGGATATCCCGACGTGTTCGGGACTTTCGCCCCGGAGATAGACGATCGGGAGCTGAATCGTAACGTAGACGCCCAGGATTCCGAGAAGAAGGATCGCCGGCGGCCAGGTCCAGAGATATAACGCCAGCCCGACGCCACCCACCGCGGCCCAGCCCAGTGGCCGGCGAAGCGTTTCCCAGTCCCGCTCGACGAACAGTTCGTACACCGGCTTTTCTTCCTGTGCAACACGAACGGCAATCACAATGCCGAGCACGGCAATCGCCTGGAAAAAGGCTTCAGCGACCTGGTGGTCAGCAGCCCCCACGAGGCTCCGCTGAAGGAGGACGCCCGATGACAGCGCAAGCACGATTGCGGCGATGATACCGGCCATCCGGCCGCCCATCCGCTTGCCAAGATAGTACGTCGGCACGATAATCGCCGTGCCGAAGACGACCGGTGAGAACAGCGTGACGAGCCGAACCAGCTCGTCGCTTGGATTCCCGAGGCCGATGACGAGTGCTGCCGTTGCAATCAGTTGATCGAAGATCGTCCCGTACTGGCCGACAAAGGTCCCGGAAGGGAACTCCGTCCAGGGATCGAACGGCATCGTCGAGGGCCAATTCGAGACGGTATAGGAGATCTGGCGCAGATGATACCAGGGGTCGTTTCCGCTAAAGAGAATCTTGCCGTCGGAGACGAATCGACCCCACGTTCTGCCCCGCACCCAGAACATGAAGCCGAACAGGCCGGCGATGACCAGCCAATGACCCCACCGAAAGAGCCATTCGACGGCACGACCGGCTGGCGAATCCTCCGTGACATAGTCGTCTAATCCACTCATGGGACGGGAACCCTCCGAGCGCTCATTAGGCAAGGAAACTGCCAACGCGCGCATAAGCCTTATGAAGTTACTAACGGACTACCGTAGGAAGCCAACCAAGCGATAGCGGGCAATCCAGGCCGTGGATCGCTCAAGTTCGGCGTTTTGAGTTACGGGGCGGCGTCGACGGGCGATTCGGAAAGTCGGACACCACAGGCGTCACACGAGACTGTCTCGACCTCGTACTCCCGACAACAGGAGGTGGCTGTCTGCGTATCGAGCGATGTCTCGCCGCCACACGCGGGACAGATATCGAGATGCCGTCGCAGCTCGGAGACGACCTGACCACGTTCAGCCGTCGAGAGCGCCGTCCAGCCGCCATACTGGTTTGCGAGCACCTGGCCGGCCCCGAGATCCGCGAGGAGTGCGGCCCGTGACACCCATCGACCGAAGGGACGACCATCCAGGGTAAGCGTCACGGACCGGTCAGTCTCCGCTATTCGGATCTCGCCGTCGAGATCGAAAACCGTCCCCGCAGTCGTCTCGCTGTCCGAAAGCTCGTCGATCGCACTTCGCCAGGCCGTTGTGAAACCGTCCGTGAGATAGCGGTCCTCGTTGTCTGCTGATGCAACCGCGTCGGCCTCGCGAAGATGCGAGTCGACGTCGAGCGTGCTGAGTGTGCCCACGCCATCGATAACGAACGGTTCCTTCCCGAAGGCCCGGAGCAACCGCGGTGGGAAATACCGTTTCGTGAGCGTTGGTGTTCCTGGGATCAAGTAGCCACGGAGCCAGATCTGGACGGCCGACCCCGCGATCACGGCGATGAAAGCACCGACGGCGACGGTCGGCGGGTATTCCAGTCCCATCAGAAGGACGAACGCCGCATTGCCGATCAGGAGGCCGAAAACGCCATTGGTTATCGTACACGGAAGACAGCGGTTCCTGCCGGTGTACTCGGGCCGTCGGAAGCGATCGATGACTGACCAGTTCATCGCGTTGTTGACTCCCTGAAACGCCACGTGAACCGCATCGTTGCCTGGTTGGGACCGCCGCACTGTCCTGAATTCAGCGGGTTTTGATGTCGTCTTCGTCTTTGATGATCCGCGTCTCGGCCTCGCCGCTGGAAACCTCGTTGGCGAGTCCATAGAAGTCATTCTGGAGGCCAGCGGGGAAGGTGAGCACGCCGACCCACGACCCGTCGCTTTGCCACTCTTCGCTCTCTAAGTCACCGAACTCCCTGATTTGTGCCTGGCCGCTGCCGGCGTGTTCGGGTGGCAACTGCACGGCGACGGTTACCTCGTCGAATCGGATCGGGATCACCGGCCTGAGCGCGTCGAGCGCGTCGTCGACCTGATTTTCGACTGGTTCCATCGGATCGACCTGGAAGCCCGCCTCCTCAAGGGCCGACTCGATCCGGTCGGGCGGGTGGGGGGCGTCGTCCATCTGGGGATTGACGGCGTTGCGGGTGATCCGCTGGACGAGTTCACGGTGCTTGCGCTCTTGCATCTCGCGGCGCTGGTCGGCCGTGATCTGGATCTCCCCCTGCTCGATGACCTCGGGAATGATCTCCAGGGGCTCGGTCGTCCCGAAGACCTCTTCGAGGGCGTTCTCCGGCGGTCGATCACCCCGGGAGGCGTTCTCGAAGACGTCCTCGGCGGCGATGACGTCCTCGAGGTCACCCTCGAAGTCGTCGCGCTTGATGGATAAGGCCGCGTCGGGATCGACCAGTACCTCGAAGCGCTCGCCGTGGGTTTCCAGACGGGCTGTGACAGCCTCGTCAAGGGATATCATATCTTACTCCTATTCGGGCCGAGTAAAAGGTGTTTCCGAACTCGCTGCCGAGGAGACACCGGCCACGCCGACTCACTGCCAGGTGATATACAACAGCGTCGCGATGGCGAACGCTTCCAGCACCTGGAGGACCATCATGATCTCGACGGCGAACGGCGGTAACCCGGGCGTCGGATTGAAGTAATACCACAGCGCCAGAAGGTTTTCGGCGAGCAGGAACCCGGCGAAGACGATCGACCCGAGGGTGAACGTGGATCTGATCTCGCGGTACAGCTGGCCCCACACGGCGATCAACGCGCTCAACAGGATGATGTTTGTCACCGCTGCCAGCCGTGCGATGTCGAGTACGAGCGTCATCTGTCACCCTCGGCCGGTCGCCATGCCATGCTTCCGTGTCTCTGTCGTTGACTCATTGTTCCACCTGGGAAATAATATCCTCGATCGTCCCCCAGTGTTGTCGCGCCCGCTCGCTGGGCAGATAGACCGTCCCGTAGCTCTCGTCGGCGCTCGTGACGATGTCGTTGTCCTCCAAGACGTCGAGGTGATGGCGAATCGTGTTGTACGCCAGATCGAGATCCTCGGCGAGGCGGTTGGCGTTTCGCGGCCGGTCGTCCAGCGCACTGAGGATACGGACCCTGTTGGGACCGCCGCGCGTCCCCGCGAGCGTCTGCCAGAGGACCGCCTCCATACGCTCGTTCGTTTGATGCCACGATAGAATAATCCACCGGTCGCAAACCCACAGATCGCCCGACATTGCGGCAACCATTGCGGTAACTCCGAACGGCTCCGCCCGATGGGTCGGTGGTTGCCAGACGCCGCGCTAGCCTCATTACTCGACGTACCCGAACCAGCGAAATAGGGATTTTGGTAACTTAGACTCAAATCTCTCGAAAGTAATTCGGAAGCGAGACCACTCCTCGAACGGAATTTCGGGAGATTCTCGACGAAATTGAGTCTAAATCACGAAAATTGTTAATATACTGTCAGTCGGAGCGGTTCACGCACATGACAGATGAAACGCCGACACGGCGACGGCTGCTGTTGAGTATGGGTGCGGCGACGACTATCGGCCTCGCAGGCTGTAGCGACGGGAACGAGGAGACGACGACGGATGACGAGACGACGATGGACGACCCCGAACCGACCGAGACGGATTCGGAGATGACCGAATCCGATCCGGGGGAGGGACGACTCCGTGTCGCCCACATGTCGCCGAACGCACCGAACGTCGACGTCTATCTCAACGACGAAGCGGTCCTCGAAGACGTCCCGTTCGGCGCGGTCAGCCAGTACCTGTCGGTTCCGGCTCAGGAACATTCAGTCACGATTACGCCGGCCGGTTCGCCGGACACGGAAGTGTTCAGCGGTGCGGTGACCGTCGCGGCAGACACCGCCTACACCGTCGCCGCCACGGGTGAAATCGGCGACGACGCCGACGAACCGTTCGCGCCCCTCGTGCTGGAAGACGATACGTCCGATGTCGGCGATGACGAAGCACGCCTCAGAGTCGTGCACACGTCCCCGGACGCCCCAGCAGTCGACGTGACGGCAGCGGACGGCGACGTGGTACTCTTCGACGGCGTGCCCTTCGGTGGGTCCGGGTACACGACCGTCGGCGCGGGCGAGTACACCGTCGAGATCCGTGGCGATACGGACGGAAACGACGGCGACGTCGCAGCGGAATTTGATGTCACGCTCGAAGGCGGCGAAACGTACACCGCGTTCGCAGCGGGCTATCTCACTCCGGACGACGAGCCCGCAATGACGCCCTTTGACCTCCTCGTGACCACACCCAGTGGCCGCGGTGCCGCCCCGGAACCCGAGCCGGGCGACGGGCAACTTCGCGTCGCACATATGTCGCCGAACGCGCCCAACGTCGACGTCTACCTCAACGACGAAGTCGCACTCGAGGACGTTCCCTTTGGGGCGGTCAGCCAGTATCTCTCTGTGCCTGCTACAGAGCATACGGTGACGATCACGCCCACCGGCTCGCCGGACACCGAAGTCTTCAACGGGTCCGTAACCGTCGCGGCCGACACCGCCTACACCGTCGCCGCGACCGGAGAAATCGGCGACGACGCCGACGAGCCGTTCGCACCCCTCGTGCTGGAAGACGATACGTCCGACGTTGCCGACGATCAGGCTCGTCTCACGGTCGTTCACGCGTCCCCGGACGCACCCGCCGTCGACGTGACTGCTGGCGGCGGTGACGTCGTGCTGTTCGACGGTGTCCCGTTCGGCGCAGCCGGAACCACGACCGTGGATGCCGGCGACTACACCGTCGAGATCCGCGGCGATACGGACGGAAACGACGGCGACATCGCTGCTGAATTCGACGTCACGCTCGAAGGCGGACAGAGCTACACGGCCTTCGCGGGGGGCTATCTCACCCCCGACGACGAGCCAGCCGCGACGCCTTTCAACCTTCTCGTCACCACGCCCAGTGGCCGCGGTGCTGCCCCGGAACCCGAGCCAGCCGAGGGTCGGCTTCGCGTCGCACACATGTCCCCGAACGCGCCGAACGTCGACGTCTACCTCAACGGCGACGTCGCACTTGGGGACGTGCCCTTCGGGGCAGTCAGCACGTACCTGTCGGTCCCCGCCCAGGAACACGACGTGACGATCACGCCCGCTGGCTCCCCCGATACTGAAGTCTTCTCGGGGGCGGTCACCGTTGCCGAGGACACTGACTACACCGTCGCTGCGACAGGGGAGATCGGCGAGGATGCGGACGAACCGTTCGCCCCGCTCGTGCTGGAGGACGACAACTCCGACGTTGCTGACGACGAGGCGCGCCTCAGGGTCGTTCATGCTTCCCCGGATGCGCCCACTGTCAACGTGACAGCCGCTGGCGGCGATGTCGTACTCTTCGACGGCGTTCCGTTCGGGGGTTCTGGCTACACGACTGTCGGAGCCGGTGACTACACGGTCGAGATCCGTGGCGATACCGATACGAACGACGGCGACGTCGCCGCCGACTTCGACGTCAGTCTCGACGGTGGAACGGTGTATACGGCCTTCGCGGCTGGCTACCTCACGCCGGATGACGAGCCAGCCGACACGCCGTTCGACCTGCTCGTCGCCCAAGACAACAGCATGTAAGTCCCGCGGGAACCGTCGCTTCGGCCCACCGCTTCGTGAGTCCGTCGTGATCGCGTGAATTCAACACTTCCCTCGGTCGATTACTCGTCGACTGAATCGTCGTCAGTGTCTCGCTCGTCTGCCGTCGTGTCCGGATCGTCGTCCGCAGTTGCGTCATCCTCGTCTGTAGCGAGCAAGCCCAGATCGGTGAGGTACGCCTCCGTCTCGGCGTCGGTGAGTTCGTGGAACTGTGCGTCCTCGACGGGGATCGTCGCGATGCCGACACCCTCCGGGGTCAGGCCGCCGTCGGCGACCGACGCAAGCGCTTCGAGTGCCAGCCCGACGCCGGCCTCCAGGGTCATGTCCTCGTCGTAGCTGGCTTCGAGGTGCTCCCGGATCGCCCCACGGTCGGCACCGATCGCGAGTGCCTTCCACTCGTAAGGCGTGCCCGATGGGTCGGTCTCGTATAGATACGGCTCGCCGTTGCTGACGCCGGCGATCATCAGCGCGACGCCGAACGGGCGCGCACCGCCGATCTGTGTGTACTGCTGGACGTGATCGGTAACCTGCTTCGTGAGCGTCTCGACGCCGATCGCCTCGCCGTATCGGAGCCGGTTGAGCTGTGCCTGTCGGCGGGCGAAGTCGATGAGCTGGCGTGCGTCGGCGACGTGGCCCGCGCTGGCGATGCCGATGTGGTCGTCGGCCTTGTGTATCTTCTCGACGGAATCGCGCTCCATCAGCGGCGAGCGGATGCGCTTGTCCACCACGAGGACGACGCCGTCGGCGGTCCGAACGCCGATGCTCGCCGTTCCGCGCTTGACGGCTTCCCGGGCGTACTCGACCTGGTAGAGTCTGCCGTCGGGTGAGAAGATGGTGATACCGCGGTCGTAGGCCTGCTGTTGATTTTGTCCCTGCATCGTTATGAGAGATCGCGTTGCGTCGCCCCGACGAACCCGTCGTCGACGTGTACATCCACCCGGCCAGCCCGGATCACTGCAGGTCGATCGGTTCCCGCAAAGGCGACGTCGTCGTGCTCGGTGGGTTCCGGTCGGCCTCCTAAATACTTTTCCTCACACGCACGCACGGTGCCGCTGACGCCCCGGACGCGGAGTCCCACTGGGTCGTCATCGACAGATTCGAGCGTGGCGAGTACCGCTCGGGCGTTCGTCTCCTCGTCACGACGCGTCCGGACGATCGCCGTCCCGGTCGGGCCGTCGTGTTCGAAGCGGACGACTGAGAGGTCGACAGCTGCCGATCCGACGTCCCCCAGCAGATTCTGAGCCCCAAACCAGAGGTGTCGCTGGAACGCGCCGCGATCGAAGTCGGCGTCCGACCAGGTTTCGAGTTCGACTGCGAGATATCGCCAGCGCTGCCTGAAGTGCTTCGGGAGGTGCTTCATTGGCCACCCTCGCCAGTTGTCCCCGTTGGTACTCGTTCGGCGACCAGCACGCCGACCTGGTCGTGGACGCGCTCGACAGCCGTGAGGGCGAACCCGACATCAGTGAACGCGTCGACCAGCGTCCCGACGGTCGCGGGATCGTCGACTTCCGGCGAGTAAAACGGCTCGTCGGGGTCCGGCGCCCCGAAGAACATCACGTCGCCAAGAACGAACCGCGCCGGGTCCAGACCGGCGATGGTCTCGATCGCCTCGCGTTTCTCGGCGTCGCTGAGGTGGTGCAGGGCGAAGTTCGAGACGACGACATCCACGTCGGCGTCGGGGAGGTTGGGCTCGCGAAAGCGACCCTCACCGAACTCGGTGTTTTCCAAACCGCGATCGGCGGCCTTCTGTCGGGCCCGCTCGCGCATTCCCTCGCTGATATCGCGGCCGATAACGCGGCCGGCCGCTGGAGCCAGTGCGAGGGCAATCGCGCCGGTGCCCGTCCCCAGGTCGAGCACGGTATCGCCATCGTCGGGATCGGCGTGTTCGATCACCAGATTAGCACACGCCCGGTACTCGGAGGAGTTGCCGTCGTCGTAGGAGTCGGCCTGCTCGTCGAACCGGGCGGCGTGTTCTTCGAGCGTTCGTTTCATGGGCCTCGTTCGGGCGGGCCCGTGAAGTACTCCACGACGTGTCTCCGGTCACGCAGAGAAGAGGACTGCAGCGTCTCGCCGACCGGCTCACCAGGTGCCGTGGAACGTGTCGAAGCTGAGCGAGTCCATCGGTTTCTCTCCCATCGCGATCTCGTACTCGCCGGGCGTGAGCATGGGCTGTTTGAACTGCGGGCCGTCGTCGGTCGTGATCCGCGGGCAAGCGGTGTTGACGTAGGCGTCAAGCCCGAAGTTGGTGAGCTTCTGGGGCGTGACGTTGTTCATCGTCAGGAGGTAGGCGTCGTCGTTATCCTCGACGATTTGGCGGGCGCGTTCGAGGCGACCCTGGCCGATCTTCGTCGAGTAGATGATGCCCCACGTCTCGGCGTCCATGGCGCGATGGATCGCGCCGTAACGCTGTTTGATCAGCGCGTCGGCGTCCGCGATGTCGACCACGTTGTTGACGGGGTCGGCGATGACGACGCGTTTCTCGGGATGGTCCATCGCGAGCCCCAGCGGGTGGAACTTCCCGCCGCCGACGTAGAGCATCTGGTCGGCCTCGACGTCCGCGGAGGCGTAGTTACACCCAAGCACCTGGCCCTCGTGGGTCAGTCGCTCGTCGCCACGCCGGGTGTGAACCGTATAGCCGCGCTCCTCGAGGAATTCGCGCATCTCCTCGAACTTGTTCATGTGCTGGGCGGTCGTGACGAGGCCAATGTCCTCGTCCGTCTCGGGATCGTCGAACTCCGACAGGGACTCCTCCATGATCGGGAGGACGTCGACGTTCGAGAACAGCGGGACGTAGATGATCTGCTCGGACTCGTTCATCGGGCTGTGGCCGAAGTGGACGAACACCTCGCTGTGACGCATCAGTTCAGTGTCCAGATCACAGGCCCCATAGCAGGGTTCGCCCGAGAGCATGACCGTCACGTCATCCGGGAGGGTGCGCCGGAGGTCGTCGGCGACGGCCGGTCCGCGACGTTTGAGTCCCTCCGGGAACTGCAGGCCGACGCTGTTGGCGTTTCGCTCCGCGACGGCCTCGCTGATCCGGTCGAGTTCGTAATCCCACTCGCGGTCGTGTCTGAGCGCCATCCCCGTCGCAGTCAGATCGCCCGGGGTACGCTCGCTCTCCTGACTCATTGGAGACGGATAGCGGATCAGTCCGTAAAACGACGGCGTTTCCGGCACTCACGCCGTTTCCCGTGGTATCACGCGGCACGAGCGACCGGGTTCGCACCGCGAGTATCTCGGGCGTCATTCGACAGTGTCGCGCGATGTCTGGGCGTCATTCGACAGTGTCGCGTAACTCCTCGACGTGCGATTCGATCAGCCGCAAGGTCGCGTCCGCATCGGCGTACCCGCGGTCGTAGTCCTCGCGGGCCGCGTCGTACTCGTCGAGGAATTCGTCGACAGCAGCTTCGATATCACTCATACCTGACCGTTCGGCTCGACGCCTCTCAAGGCTTTGGAACCAGCTATGTGACTGCGTAGGACACGTCGCTGTCACGGAGGGCATCGGTTACCCGCCCGACCGCGTCAGTCGTGGCGACGACGACGACGTCAAGGCCGCGACTCGCTGCGTCGGCGGCGACCTCCCCGGCCCCGAAGTTTGTCGCCGGTTCGTGGTCGATCCGACGGAGCGCGCCGACGGCCTCGACACCCGCCGCGGCGACGAGGTCAGCAGTCTCGACCGCGTCCGTGAGCCGATCGAGCGGCGGGTCCTCGTCCGAACGGATCGGCGGCACCTGAAGGATAGTGACCTCCCCCGGTTCGAGATCGATGACGCCCTCGAACCCAGTGACGCCCACGACCTCGCCCGCCTCGGCGTCCGTCGTTGCCACACCAGTCGCCTCGCCGTCGCCCGGCCGCGCCTGGAGGAGGCCATCGGCGATCGAGAGCGTAACGGTCTGGCCTTCGTTGACGGGCTTGAGGGCGATCGCGGCGTCCTCCTGAACGCTCCCGAGGACGTCTTCGGTTACATGATCCGCGAACCGTCGGACGTCCGTCGCCGCGCCGAACAGCCAGTCGACGCCCTCGTTGGTGACCCGATAGCGCGAGCGCCCCTCTTTCTCGACGAAGCCGTCCTCGACGAGTTCGCGAATGTACTCGCTGACCGCCTGACTCGTCACGCCGACGGCGTCGGCGATCTCGCCCTGGCTTACCGCCGGCTGGCGTTCGGCGATCTCGACGAGGATCCGAAAGCGGGTCGCCGTCCGCTTGTTGTCGAGGACGTCGATCATGTCCGAACCCTGGGAGCGCTGGGTAAAAAACCCCGGAGTTGCGTCCCCGAGCGATTCCCGTTTCGTCTCGGTCGAATCCCGACGACACCCTTACGCCCGTGGGTCGCCGATGGCGTAGTGATGGAACCGACGTTTCGGGACCGGGCCGTGATCGTCGGCGAGACGCTCGTCGTCGCGGATCTGCATTTCGGCCGGGAACGATCCTCGAACGTCGAGCTATCGCTCGGTTCGGACGCGTCCATGTGTGATCGAATCGGGACCCTGCTGGAGGCACACGATCCCGCGGAAGTCGTGATCGCCGGCGACGCGTTGCACTCCTTCGATTCGCTTCCGCCGGGCGTCGCGAATGCGTTTGCGGACCTCCGGGAGTCCGTCGCCGAACACGGCGCAGAGCTAATCATCACGCCCGGGAATCACGACGTGCTGCTCGATGCTGTCTGGGACGGGCCGACACCCGACAGCTACGCCCTCGCAGACGGGGAGACTGTTGTTCTCCACGGTGACGACCCGCCCGAACGATCGGCTGACCGGTACCTGATCGGCCACGATCACCCGGCCATCGAGATCGAGGGCCAAAGGCGGCCGTGTTACCTCCATGGCGTCAACGCCTACCGCGGGGGTGACGTCGTCGTGTTACCGTCGTTCAACGAACTCGTCGCCGGCGTCCGGATAAACCAGATGCGTGCCGCCGACTTTCACTCGCCGTTCATCCGGAACGCGGGCGCGTTCCGGCCGATCGTCCGTGACGAGAAAGCCGCCGAAACCCTGGAGTTCCCGCCGCTTGGCTCCCTCAGAGAGATGCTGTGAGGACCTCGCCACCCAGTACCGACTGCCCCCAGTACCCACCAGTGTTTTGTTCAGGGGCGTCGAACCCGTTACTATGGAAGCTGCCGTCATCCTACTGCTGGTGAGCCTGCTTGCCCTCGGTGTGTTGCTCGTGTTGACCCGGTGGCTCGTCCCGAAAGCACTCGCCGAAGAGCCGACTGATCACGCCGGCGGTCACTGAGTCGGCCGGGCAGTCAGGGGAGTCCCGGCCCGTCTAGGAGTGTCTCAGCGGCGATTCGACCGCTCTGGAGAGCGCTCTGTATCGAACTCCAGCGAGTGTAATCGCCGGCCAGGACAACGGGGCCGTCCGGGTCGTCCGGATCGGGCAGCCCCGACTGGAACCCTGGCGGCTGGTCGATCTGGGCGAAGGGGACCCGTTCCGTCCGGCGATGTTCGAGGGTGGCGAACGAGCGCTCGGGATACCACTCCGAGAGGGTATCTCTCGTCTCTTCGAACAGCGTCTCGTCGCCAGCATCCGGCACACCCAGGAACGTCGCGGCGAGCAACTGCCGGCCGTCCGGTGCGTACTCGGGAGCCACTGCCGACATGGGCGCAACCTGATTGGGCCGGTCGTCCGCGATGTTCAACAGGAGGCGTTTGCCCGTATCGAGTTGCGTTTCGGAGGGCAACGACGCGTAGACAGTGGCACACCCCCGATAGTCGGTCGGCGTCTCGACGCCCGTGAGCTCGCCGGCCGTCTTCGGGTCGGTCGCCACGACCGCGCCGGCCGCCGTGATGGTCTCGCCGTCGACGGTCACCCTCACGCTGTCTCCCGTTTCGCCGGTCTTACCAGCATCCGCGCCGATCGACTCGACCGTCACCCCCGTTTCGATCCGTGCGCCGGCGTCACGGGCACGACGGGCCAGTTGCTTCGGAATCGCCGCCATCCCGTCAGCCGGGACCGCCGCCGACCCCTCGATCAGTCTGGCAAACGTGTACTCGAAGATCCGGGCATCCGTCGACAGCGTGCGATCCAGCGTGATCCCGCCGTAGAACGGCGCGACGAACCGCTCGCCGAAAGCTTGGGAGAACCCACGGTCGGCCAGCGCCGCCTCGATAGTCCGATCCGGCCGCGTCGGGTCGAAGATATCGCCTTCATCACGCCCAGCGAGTTCCTGACGGAGTTTGAGGACGCGAAGCTTGTCGCCGAAGGGGATCTCGCGGTTGAACAGCGTTTGGGTCACGGTCCGTGGGTCCCGAAGCGGGTCAGCGATGACGCTCCGTTCGCCCGGCCGTGCGAGCGTCGCGCCCGGTGCGAATCGCCGTAAATCGAGTGCGTCCACGTCGAGTTCGCGCCGGACTGCCGGATAGCTGTCGAAGACGACCTGGAACCCCCGATCGTAGGTGAATCCGTCTTCCCGGTGAGTGTGGACGCGGCCGCCGACGGTCGACTCGCTCTCGAACACCGTCACGTCCAGTCCGTCCTCGGCGAGGTGGCGTGCGGCAACGAGGCCAGCGAGGCCGCCGCCAGCCACGATCACGTCAATCATGTCGTCGCCTACGGCGGGGATGGCCAAAACCTCCCGGTCGACCGTGGGCGATGGGACTGTCGAGAACAAACCCCTCCGTGACCGGACCACACTTTAGCGGGGCGGACTGACGGCGTGGTATGCACACCGACGGCGCACTCGCCGGTTTTGACTGCCCGACCTGCGAAACCACCCTCGCCCCGGAGGACGTCGAGACGACCTGCCCCGAGTGTGGCGACCCTGTCACACCGGTGTTCGACGCCGATGCACTCACAGACGTGGTTGCGGCTGAAACGGACAACGCAACCGGAATCGACCGTTTCGCCCCGGCGCTCGGATTCGACTCGGATGCGGGGCTCGTCTCGATCGGTGCGGGTGGAAAGACTGTCATCGACGCCCCCTCACTGGCTGCCGAACTCGGCGTCGACCGCGTCCGGATCGCCGACGAGGGACGCAATCCCACCGGCAGTGCCGTGGATCGAGAGTTGGCCGTGGCTGTCTCAGTCGCCGCCGAACGTGACGCCGAAGGCGTCGTCCTGCCATCGACGGGCAATGCGGCACGGTCGGCAGCCGCCTACGCCGGCCGGGCCGGCCTCGAATCGCTGTCCTACGTCCCCTCCCGGACACCCTTCGTCGAGAAAGCGATGACCAACGTCCACGGCGGCGAGCTCTCGGTCGTCGAGGGCCGATATGTCGACGCGGCAGCCGCCTACGACGATGCCGACACCGACGGTTTCCCGGTCGGGCCAGCCTCGCCGTTCCGGCAACTCGGTGCGGCGACGCTCGCGTGGGATCTCTTCGAACGGGAGGGTTCGTCGCCGGACGCCATCGTCCTGCCGGTCGGCCACGGGACTCGCCTCGCCGGGTTCTTCGCCGGGCTGCAAGCGCTCGAGGCGGCCGGCCACCTCGATTCGCTCCCGCGGCTGTACGCCGCACAGCCGGCGGAGTGTGCGCCGATTTTCACCGCTTACCAGAACGGCGTGGAGGTCGAGACCTGGGAGACACCGGACAGCGTGATCGGTCCCCTAGAAATCCCCGACCCGGCCGTCGGATCGCACGCCCTCGACGCACTCGCGGCCAGCGGCGGCGGTGCAGTGGCCGTGACGGACGACGATGCTCTCGCCGCCGCCGTCGACGCCAACGCGGCGACCGGCGTCGAGGTCAGTGCGACCGGCGGTGTCGCGCTGGCTGGCGCTCACGAACTTGCCGAGCGCGGAACGATCGAAACGGGTGCGTCCGTACTCGTCGTCGATCCGCTCGCCGTCGCTGCCGAGAGCGACATCCTCCGCAGTCAGTTGATGAGCCGCGGGATCTGAAGGGCGAAAAAGCCGTTCGTTCAGCCGATATATCGGAGATCCTCGTCGGGACTGCTGGGTGCACCTTGCTCCATCTCCTGGATCTTGCGGACGACTTCTTCCATCTCGTCGGCGCGCTCTTCCAGCGAGGCATAGTCGACTTCGAAGCCGAGGACGTCCTGCAAAATTTCGAGGACGGCCTGGGCGCTCTTGGGATCGACCAGATAGCCGGACGTTTCGCCCATCAGACACGCGGCCGGCCACTCGCGACGCTGGCCCATCCCGAGCAGCAGGCCCGAGACTCCGACGATGCCGCCGGCGGGTTCGTTCTCCCGGAAGTCGACCCCGGCATCCGCGAGTTCCGTCTCCAGTTCGTCGGTCGTGACCGCGCCGATGACGTCGTACTCCTCGATGAGTTCGCCCGTCGGAACGCCGCCGAGGGCGACGATCCGCTCGACGTCGAAGTCTTCGGCGATATCGAGGAACGTGTCGACCAGCCCGTAGTGACCGGCGTTGTCCTGTGCCTGGTGGTCGCCCGAGAGGACGAGCATGTCCTGGCCGTCCGCGGGCGTGACTGCGTGGAAGGTTGCACTGGCAAGTTCGATACCGTCCTCGACGCTCACCTGGGGCGGGAAGTGCGTCGAGTAAACCCGCCGGACGGGCGTGCTGTCGAGCTCTTCGAGTAAGTGTTCGGCGGCGAGCTTGCCGACGTGACCGACGCCGGGTAACCCTTCGACCAGAACCGGCTCGTCGAGGTCGACGTCAGCAAGAACTTCGATCTCGTATTCGTCCATACCGCCTATTGCCGGTGTCGTCGTTTAAGAGCGCGTCGATACTCGCCGTTCGGATCTTCGGGCGAAAATGGGGCCGGAACGGCGTTTTCGGCCGACGCGCCACAGTCAGGACAGGTGTCGCCGAGCGTATACACCGGGCGGTCATGACGGTCGCGCCACGCCGAACACACCCGGATGTCGGACTTCATTCCTCGTCGGTGGTGCGCTCACGGTGGTACTCGGCGGAGCCACCGCGTTCTTCGATGGCCGCCGTGGCGCGGTCGGCACTCGCTTCCAGCTGGGACTCGGCCGTCTTGTAATCCGGCGCCTGGACTTCGATCCGGTACTCGGGAGCCCCGACGTAGGTAACTTCGAGATCGATCTCTTCGGGCACGCTGCCGTTGCCCTCGGCGGCCTGCATCGCCTCCTTGATCGCATCGACCCCATCCTGGGACGGACACGTCAGGTCGACGTAGCCCGTGACGTTGACGTACGGGACTGAGACGTTCTCGCGTGCCGCCTCGACGATCGCGTCGATCTCGTCGTCATCCAGATCGGTCTCTTCGAGCGCTTCCGTGCCGTGGATGGCCGCCTGCTCGAACCCATCGTACATCGAGCCGAACGCGGCGATGAGTTCCTCGGCGATGGCAGCGTAGTGGTCGTCGTCGAGATCCTCGCCGAAGGCGATGGACATCCAGTTGTCGGCCTTCTGCTCGTTTTTCCACTCCTGGATGGTGTCCTTGCGCTGGTGATCGTTGACGTCCTTGATCGAGAGGTCGATCTGCTGGGCGTCCTCGTCGACGTCTAAGACCTTCGCGACGACAGTCTGGCCCTCGTTGACGTGGTCGCGGACGTTCTTGATCCACCCGGAGGCGACCTCGCTGATGTGGGCCAGCCCGCGCTTGTCCTCGTACTCTAAGAGGTCGACGAACACACCGAAGTCCTCGATCTCGTCGACGCGCCCGACGACCAGTTCGCCGGGTTCGGGCCAGCCGCTGAACTTCATCGTTGTTCGACCGTCTCGAGTACGTCGCCCTCGATGGTAGCCTTGCCACCGGTCGGGCGGACGAGCGTGTTCCCACAGACGGCACAGACGACTTCACTCGCCGCCTTGCCGAAGACGACCTGTTCGTTCTCACAGTCCGGACATCGGACGCTGTAGAAGTTTCCTGTCATCGTTATTCCTGGAACTCGATCCGGCCGGCGCGCCATCCCTCGCGGAGGTGGGCGTTGCCACACTCCGAACAGCGGTACGTGAGGTTGGTCTTCTTCGTCGGCTTGTCGCCACCGGGGACCTTCGAGAACTTGCCGTCGTTCCCGATCCCGGACTGGCGCTCGCGCTGGCGGCCGTTGACTTTCGTCATGCCGGTAGAGCGTCCCTGTCGGACGCGCTCGACTTCGTGTTCGTGGTGCTCGTTGCAGTTCGGACAGTAGGTGTTAAACCGGCGTGGCATCTGCATGGATATCTACCTTGCCGGAGGGTTAGACAGCCCGGCTTAAAACCCGTTTGGTTCCACGCGAGCGCCGTCTGTGGAACGTGAATCATCCGCACGCCATACGGCCATCAGTTCGTACATAGACTGCATGCTCCGAAGCGTTTAATGCCATCTCAGGCGAATCCCCGGTAGTTCATGAAGCGGCTCATCATCCACGGCGACCCCGGCATCCGCAAAGACGCCGTGATCGAGCACGACGGCGAAGAGTACGTCTGCTTCGGGATCAATAAACAGGGCGACTGGCATGGCCCGGCCGAACCCCAGCTGTGGTGTACGGTCGGCAGCGAGGACGAACGCGAGACCTTCGAGCTCCGGAACTACATCCCGATGCACATGGAGACACTCTCTGCGGACGCCGACGCGATTACTGTCGTCGAGTCGGCCTGAGATAGTTCGAGCCAAGCATCGACTGGTTGACGCGGTAGATTGTCACCGAGTCCCAGTGTTTTTCGATCGTCACGGCGTCGAGTTTCTGGACCGTGATCTCCGGGAAGGCCGCCCGTTCGAGCGGGCCGACGTAGACATATGCGATATCATACTGGGCGAGCAATCGACGCTGGTTTGTGGGGGCACCAGTGAACAGCTGGATGGTATCGTGGACGCGTTCACAGTACGTCGATGCCCCGCGATAGCCGATTTCGCGGTTCCATCCGGCGACCGTTGGGACGCCAGTCATGGTTGCAGGAGCATTGCCCCAGTTGTAGATGTCCCAGCGCCATGGCGTGACGCCCGTTGAGAGTTCGCTGTCAGCAGCACAGTATCGACTCAGCGAGCCCGAAGTCGGTCGGGACAACAGGTTCGGTTGCCCGGTGACGTTGTCATTGAGCCAGTGGATCGCCGGCGCTTCCTCCGGATGGTACCTGTCGACGAACGCGAGCGCATCGAGGGTCGGTTCCTCCGGTGGCGCTGTCACGGAAGACCCGGAGAAATGCTGTGAGAGGGCCAACACACCGTATATCGAGGTCGAAACAACCAGTACGGCAACGAGGACTCGGAAGCCACGTCGCCACCCGTCACTGGACAGGCCAAGCGAGGGCCGTCGGTCGGCAAGCAACCCCACGAGTACGACCCCCACCGCCGAGGCCCAGAGCGCCCACGTCTGCGCGTAGAACTTGAAGACGGTGTTCATGCGCCCCGGTCCAGCCTGCTCTTGGACGTAGACGAATTCGACGAGTACCACGAGCCCCGCTCCGGCCACGATCAGGATCGTCTCGTAGCCGGGTGTCGGCACATCCTTATAATCCCCAACACGGCGAAGGAACCAGCCGACGGCGATCAGCGGCCCGAACAGACCGAGCGCGGGCACGTCGAGCAAAACGGAGACGAGAACCAGGCCGAACGCACCACCCAGTAGTGTTCTCCTGACCACCCGGGTGGTGTGTGAATGCAAGTACCGAACATAGTAGCACGCGAATGCGATCAGGAACGCCCCGTGAACCAGCAATAGCGGACCGAACCCGCTGCGCTCCGGCAATAATGCGAGGTGTTGCTGGCCACTCACGGACTGTAACCAGAACGGCAACGACAGCGCACCCCCGATCACGAGCACCGCGACCCCCGCGACGCCGGCGAGAACGTGACGCCGAATCTCCTCCCAACGCCAATCACGTGCGTCCAGCCGGTTCCGGATCGACGGTGGCAGTAGCGTTACCGGACTCGCCGGTGCGAGTGAAACTGTCAGAACGGTGAGTCCGCCGATCGAGGGGAACGACCAGGTATTGCTGACGGCGAGTTGGGCCGCGAGCGGGCCGAGGGCGGCAAGTAACGCGATCCGTCGGGTTCGGTCACCCGCTGGCGTCCGGTAATAGCCATAGAGAAGCGTCGCCGCGAGCAGCAACAGGGGTGGGCTCATCATGTGTGGGTGGAGATCACCGTTGAGCCAGGCAAACAGCGGGAACTCGTTGATCGTCCCCGGGATGACCCGGCTGGCCGTCCAGTAACTGAAATTCGCGAACCCGGTCCCCAGCCCGTCGAGTTCGTGGCCGACAGCCACTGAGAATCGCGTTGCGATATCGGTCGGGAGCGTCAGAAGGACCAACTGGACCGCCGGAACGAGATTGCTCGCTAATCCGACGAAGAAGGCGGCGATGACACCCGCGGGGCGGGCCGGAAGATCACGACCGGCGGCGACGTCTTTCGCGAGCCCGTACGCGGCCGTGACGACCATCGCATAAAACCCCGCAACGGAGAGATTGTAGGCGAACCGGGCAGCAGTGTCCGTCATGCGGGCGAGCAGCGACGCGAGGAGATGACCGCTGTAGTAGTACTGGACGGGTTCGCCGGCGAACCACATGTCCTCGGGTGGCAGGGCCTCGGCGCGGAGGAGGGTCTGGAGCAGGCCGAAGTCGAGGAACTTCTCACCACCGCTGGCGTGGACGGCCGGATCGACCGCTCGGATCGCCACGACGAACAGGAACGCGATCGAAAACACCGTCGCCGTTTCCATATACACCGTTCTGTTCACGCTGTCGCTTCGATGCCGAGCGATCACAGCGACGAGACCGAGGACGAAGAGTCCGCCCCAGAGCCCGAGCGTGAGCGAGACGTGGCCGACGAAGAAGGTGACGAGCCAGATGATCGTCAATGTGAGCGGAATCGCAACCCCGGCACCACTATCGGCCAGGTCCGGCAGCACCGTGTGAGTGATCGGGAGACCGACGAATAACAACAGGAGATAGGTCCCTAGCCACAGCGCGAGGAGTCCAAACTCCATCACCCGGGCCAACGGACAACCGCACTAAATGGCTTGTGTAATTGAAAGGGACGGTCATGCAACGTCACCTTGGCAGGGAGAATACGTCTCGACGGCCCAACCAGGGAGCAGTCTACCAGAATATCCGGTGTAAGTATTTGCTGGAATTGTTCCGTCAAGTCACAGGGAATGCACGGTAAGAACTAACGGACGGCATCCGAATCACAACCCTTAATTGACGACCGAGGGTACAGTAGGGTAGCGGGATGGGATAGCTAGGAGATTCCGGCGGGCTCATAACCCGCAGATCGGTGGTTCAAATCCACCTCCCGCTACTTCTCAGCGAATTTACGGCGCAGAGGTGTATCTCTGCGCCATCCTCGCTGTGCTGTCGCCGTATTGGATTTGAAGCAGGAAGTGAAGCGAAAGCGGAACGACCGTGGTTCAAATCCACCTCCCGCTATTTTGCTGCGAACAAATCCGTGAGCAGCAAATCGTATAGAGTGGATTTGAAATAGAGAAAGGCGAGCGAAGCGAGCGTTTCGCGTGGTTCAAATCCACCTCCCGCTACATCTCGGCGAATTTACGGCCCAGAGGTTCGTCTCTGGGCCATCCTCGCTGTACTGTCGCTGTCGTGGCTTACCCCTGTTTTGAGCGGAATGAGACAGTACCTGCCTGCAAGCCCGACTTTTAGGTACCCGCCGGCGAAGGTCGACTATGACCGAAGAAATCGGAATCGTCGGTGGCGGGATCGCCGGGGCCGGTGCGGCCTACGCGTTGAGCGACGCCGACGTCACCGTCTACGAGATGGATACCGTCGGGGGGCGGATGGCGAGTCGGCAACGGAACGGATGTATCTTCGACTTCGGTGCGAACTACCTCGAAGTCGCCGATCCGGACCTGGAAGCGATCATCGAAGACGCCGCCGGGGACAGACTCGTCGAGATCGAACCACCGGTCTGGCGGTTCGACGCCGCCGGGGAGATCACGGCCGGAGATACGCCACAGAACACCCGCTGGACGGGCCGCGGTGGCCTCGACGAGATCGTCCGAGGCATGATCGATGCCAGCGGCGCGACGCTGGAGGATGGCGTCGGCGTGACACACCTCGAACGACTCGACGATGGGTGGCGCATTACGACCGAGACGGGCGAGCGGGAGTTCGATGCGATCGTGCTCGCGGTGCCAACCGCGTCGGCGTCGGTCCTGCTGGAAACCGCAGATTGGGATGCCTCGCTCCGGGAGGAACTGGCCATGGCCATCAATCAGATCCCCTACCGGACGATGGATACCGTTGCGCTCCACTTTGCCTTCGAACTGGAGACGCCGTACTTCGGGCTCGTCAGCGAGGAGAGTGTCTACGATGTGGCGTGGGTGTCAAACGAAGGTCACAAACCCGGCCACGTTCCGGACGGCGAGACGGTGATCGTCGTCCAGTTCGGCCCGAGCTGGGTCGTCACGCACCCACAGACGTCGCCGGCCGCTGCCGCCGAGGCGGCGACCCATCGAGCCCGGGAACTCATCGGCGACGACCGGTTCGTCGATCCAAACTGGTGGGAGTACCAGCGCTGGGGTGACGCGATCCCCACGCGAAGCCCGGATGAAGAACTGATCGAGCAGGCGCTCGACTCGGACCTGGCGATCGCTGGCGACTGGGTCAACGGTATCGGGCGGACACGATCGGCCCTCCGGAGTGGCCTGGACGCCGGTCGAAACCTGCAGTAAGTCGGTGCTATACTTTTCGTCCCGTCGTCACTCGCCGGGACTGTAGTTCGGAGCCTCGTCAGTGATGAGCACGTCGTGGGGATGGTTCTCCTGCTGGCCGGCACTGGAGACCCGGACGAACTCGGCGCGTTCCTTGAACTCGGGGATCGAACTCGCACCGACGTAGCCCATTCCGGACTGCATCCCGCCGACCATCTGGTGGAGTTCGTTCTCGACAGGTCCCTGATACGGCGTGGCTGCCTCGACGCCCTCCGGGACGTAGTCCTCTTCCTCCTGATCCTCGACGTCCTTGAGGTATCGCTCGCCGCCGCCGGACTTCATCGCGCCGACGCTACCCATCCCGCGGTACTGCTTGTACTTCTTGCCGTTGCGGGTGATGATGCGACCCGGCGCTTCGTCCGTACCCGCGAAGTACGAGCCGAGCATCACGGCGTCAGCACCGGCCCCGATGGCCTTGATCGCGTCGCCGGAGTACCGAATGCCACCGTCCGCGATGACGGGCACGTCGTGGTCCGCCGCAACGTCGGCGACCTCGGCGACGGCCGAAAGCTGGGGCATCCCCGACCCGGAGACGATCCGCGTCGTACAGATGCTGCCCGGGCCGATGCCGACCTTGAGTCCGTCGGCGAAGTCGACGAGATCCTCGGCAGCCTCACGGGTACCGATGTTACCGACGACGATGTCCGCGTCGATCTCCGCTTTGATATCTCTGGCCGTGTCGACCACGTCGAGGTTGTGGGCGTGTGCGCAGTCGACGAAAATGATGTCCGCACCGGCGTCATCGGCTTCGAGCGCCCGCTCCGTCTCGAAGGGACCGACGGCGACGCCACACCGGAGGCGCCCGTTCTCGTCTCGGGCGGCCTGGTCGTACTCGCGACGCTGGAGAATCCCCTGCATCGTCACCAGCCCGATGAGGCGGTCCCCGTCGTCAACGATCGGGACGCGCTCGATCTTGTGTTCGTACATGAGTTCGAGCGCCTCGCGCGGCGAGACGGACTCTTCGGCGGTGATAACCTCGTCAGTCATGGCCTCCCGAACGGCATCCGATTCGCCGACTTCGAGGTACGGGCGGATGTCCGTCGCCGAAATGATCCCCAGGACTTCGTCGTCCTCGCCCACGACGGGCGCGCCACTGACGCCCTTGTGCTCCATCATCTCGTCGACCTCACGGACGGTTTGGTCCGGGTCAGCCGTCACGACATCGCGAATGATAGGTTCGTCAGCGCGTTTGACGCGCTCGATCTCCGTGACCATCCGGTCGACATCCATGTTACGGTGAATGACGCCGAGTCCGCCGTGTCGAGCCATTGCGATCGCCATCTCGCCCTCGGTGACGGTGTCCATCGCTGCCGAAAGGACGGGGACGTTCAACGAGACGTTCTTCGAGACGCGGGTCTCCGTCGTCGCATCGTCAGGTTCGACGCGACTCTCCTTCGGACGCAACAGGACGTCGTCGAAGGTCAGCGCTTCCGGTACGTCGAGTTTCGCCGAAAACGGTCGATCGTGCTTCGCCATGTAATCGGTCGTACAGCCCAGCCCAAAAACGTTGCGAGTTGTCGCTCATCGCTTGCAGTTTCACCGGGTGGAACCACAGCGCCCCGCGATTGTGGAGGGCGTCCGATGACCGATCATTACGATATCCGGATCCCACAGGCAGTTATCCGAAAAGGGATTACGATCCAGTACAAATGAACGATATTATTCGAAATGACTGCTATTTTGTAGCCGGTCCATGCGCATACCGTCGCTTGCGGGCACTTCTCACACAACGTTTTTACTTCTATCCTTCGTGGTTTATCATATGGCTTCCGCCATCCCCATCAGCTCGCGGATCGCCAGTGAGCAGCGTGCAGTCACCGGTGTGACGAATACATGGAAGTCGATGGGGACACCGTTCAATTTTGGCGCTGACACAACCAGTCAGCCGGCGGAGCACGACCGTCACGGTATCGCCGAGCGATACCGAAGACGGTCCCAGTACCCATTGGCCACGGGAGACGGCCCGCGTCGCTGATGAGTAGCTCCCAACATCCGATCGCCCTCGCCATCGAGCAACGCGTCGGCGGTGACGGTCGCCTGCTCGCGACGGTGATGTGTCTCCCACTCGTCGACGGGGTGTTCCCGGCGCTGATCCTCGCCGGTGCGATGGGCAGTGTGTCCGGGGTTTTCGAGGTCGGACTCCTGGTCTTTGGGGGAAGTGCAACGGTCGCAGTCATCCTCGCAGATTTAGACGGGACGCCGCGCGAGCAGGTTCTGACTGTCCTCGGTGTCGGGGCGATCCTGTTGCCGATTGCAGCGGTTGAAGCGGCCCTCGCGCCGACGATCGCCAGCGTACTCGATCTGGCAATCTTCGAGCGGTTCGCGGGGCTCGTTATCCTGGCAATCGCCGCCCAGACCGCCAGTTCACGGATCGCCGACCTCATTCCACGGCCGGCGATCGTCGTCGGATTCGGCCTGATCGCCAGTCTTGACCTCGGCGGCGCGGAACTGACCGTCGCCACTGATCCCGAACTCGTCGTCAACGGGACAGCTACGGCCCTGGTCGGCGTCGGCTTTGCGGTACTTGTTGCGCTTGCTGGCCCGTGGCTTCGAGCCAACGTCGACATCGACCGCTTTCGCTTCGGCAGCGCTGTTGCCCTCGGCGTGCTGGCGCTATCGATCTACGGATTCGTCCCCAGCGACGCCCCGCTTTCGCTGGCTGTCCTTGCGATGGCCGGGCTATTGGCGTTCGATCCGGACCAGGGACTGATCTTCCCACCCCGCGAGTCCCCAGTGGACGCTGAGGCGGACGAGTCACTCCCGGACGGCGGCAGTCAGTCCGACGCCTCAAACCCTGTCTCGACAGAATCAGATGGCAGTGACGATCGCTCACCGTGGCTGTAGAGACAGGGCTCGATAGTGAACGGGGGCCGAACGAAGAGACGGTGTACGTTGACAGTAGGAATCCTGCCTGGACGGCAATATTTAGAAGTCTCGATAGCCTGGGTCCGTCATGGCCGAAAATAGGGTGGTCCAGGGACGGATGGTCACCGCCGTCACGCTGGCAGAACTCATCGAAGGCGAGGATGTCATGGACGCCGAATCGATCTCCGACGCCGAGCGCACGTGCCCCGAATGTGGCGGCGATGTCCTGGAAGTCGGATATATGCCCTCGATCACCGAGTTCGTGACCGGAAACAAGTGCCAGGACTGTGAGTGGGCAACAACCGACAGAGACTGAATCGAAATCCCTTTAGGGGAAATCGTCTAACGACGGGTTGCGGGGTCGTGGCCAAGTCCGGCATGGCGACTGACTCCAGAGGCACGCGCCCGGGACGACACTCCAGACTGATATACTGAGCGACCGGCTGATCACCGGCCGCCTTGATGACCCTCTGGAGTTCCGA
Source organism: Halorhabdus sp. BNX81 (assembly GCF_029229925.1). Lineage (NCBI taxonomy): Archaea > Methanobacteriati > Methanobacteriota > Halobacteria > Halobacteriales > Haloarculaceae > Halorhabdus > Halorhabdus sp. BNX81. The sequence continues at coordinate 1,788,334 of NZ_CP107254.1, forward strand.
GGCGCAACCGGAGATATCAGTCGATCGGGAGTTCAAATCTCTCCGACCCCATTCTTTCGCGCCCACCAACTCCGTGAGGCGCAAGTGTGTAATTCGGAGAGATGTGAATGTGGGAGCAGCTCACTACGACCGCGGTTCACAATCCTTCCGATCCCCTCTATTCATACAGCATATAGACCCATCTATGCCGAATCAAGTAGCTAAATCGAGTCCCAGAGCTCACTCAGCGATTGCTTCGAGACGGTCGGCCAGTCGGGTGCCGATCCGTTCCATTCCGGCATCACCCGGGTGGAGGAGATCGGCCGTTAACCCGGTGATATCGTTGAGGTCAGTCCCCGCGACGACGTGGAGGTTCTCGTGTGGCGACTCGGCGACGACAGCTCGCACTGCATCGCGGAACGCGCTGGCGTGTTCGGCGTCGCCGGATTCGGTCAGGTCGTCGAAGTAGGGGAACAACGTGAGACACACGATCGGTTTCTCGGGATGTGCATCCGCAATCGTGTTCACGAAGTACTCGACGCGGTCGTGGAACTCGGCCGGCGTGAAATCAGCGTTGGCCATGTTCACAGACAGTTCAAGCGTTGCGACGTCCCAGTCGTCGCGAGTGGCGAGGTAGTCCGCCATCGACGAGTCCGCGTAGGCGGACCCCGAGCAACCGAAGTTCAGCAGGTCGTATCCGAGGTCCCGGGCGACGTGGGTGACGTAATCCGTGTGAAGCGCCGAGGCGGCGGCACCTTCCGTGATCGAAGTCCCGTAAGCGAGATAGCGTTGCTCCGGGAGTTCGTCCTCGTTTGGCGGGCGGCAGTCACCGGAAATATCGTGGATCGCGATCGCTGTCCGACGTTCGAAGCGGATCCGGCAGACTTCCGGATCAAATCGACCCGCCTCATCGGTCGGCTCGATTTCGCGGAGACGCTCGGGCACGCTGAAGGTGTACGTCTCCGGCGTCGGGCCGACCTCGGTCGGCTGCCAGGGCTGGTGGACACCCCAGAATGTCCGAAATTCCGTCTCTTCGGCGGCCGAAAGCGTCACTTCGATCGCCGCGTCGTCCTCGGTTGGAACGAACCGGACTTCACTGGCCGTGGGGTGACGAACCCGGTCTGCCGCCATCTCGTTTAGCTCCTGGCCAAACGAAGATGGGATCCGACAGAGTCGATCCCCATCCGGGCCCCACTCGGCGGGTTCAGTTTCCGCGACGTTATGCAACGAAACCGACGGATACTGGTCGTGATCCATGTGCGTCGTGGCACCAGTCGAATCGCGATCACATGGGTTTGTTGGAAATCATTCGCGATCCTCCATCGATCCGTGGCGGCTCGTTTGCCTCGTCCGGTGGTGAAAACAAACGCCCAGATAGGACGTACCCCAGGCTCCTCAAGCAAGGGCCTGAAATCAAGGCGACCGAAGATGGTGGGGGAAGGGAATGGCAATCCGGTCGTCTTGATGTGCAGACGGTCCGCGTCGGGGGAAACGGGGACCGCTGTGTATCGCCTGGGTCGGCGGGGACCGACCCGTGAGTAACTGACGTATTTCATAAATGTATACCTTCCGTACGCTTTCAAAAATGATACTTTGGGAGAAAGTACCCAGAAAATAAGTTATCATATGGTAGTATGGATAAATTAATAAATGGCACATGTTTTACCGATGCTGTATGAGCCGTACAGTGCTCCTTCGCAGTGGGCGGCAAGAATTCGTAGCCGCTATTCTCCCACGGGAACGTCTGTGAAACCAGCCAGCCATTTTATAAGCGAGACACCGGTATGGGGCTGTAACGTGGTTGCTATGGTGGAGACAAGATCAATCAACCCGATCGTTTCGACGGAGTGGCTGGCTGATCGTCGTACCGACGAGGATCTCGTCGTCGTCGACGCCAGAGGGCCAACAGCCTACGAGGAAGGTCACATTCCCGGTGCAGTCAACGCCCCGAAATGGACGTGGATGGACGCCGAAGCCGACCTGCTCCTCACGCTGCCGAGCGCGGCGGACCTCTTCGAGACCCTGGGGTCGCTGGGGATCGACTCGGACTCCCGAGTCGTGGTCGTCGGCGGGACCGAGGACACGTTCGCGCTTGCCGACGCGGCCAACGCTGCGGATACGCTTGTTTACGCTGGTCTAGACGATGTCTCAATTCTCGACGGCGGCTATACGAAATGGGCCGACGAAGGACGACCGACTGAAGACGGGGCAGTCACACCGACACCTGCCGAGTACACGGGCACACTCGACGAACAGATGTTCGTGACGAAAGACGAAGTGACTTCCCGTCTCGGGGATGTTCCGCTGCTCGACACCCGGTCGCCGGAAGCCTATTTCGGGGCAATGCAGGAGGATTTCACGGACCGTCCGGGTCACATCCCGGGGGCGTCCTGTCTCCCGGCCGCCTGGATCTGGACGGACGAGGGGACGTTCAAAGCACCTGAGGAGCTGGAACCGCTCGTCGAAGCGCTCGTCGGCGACGACCGAACGAAAGAGGTGGTCCTCTACTGTGGTGCGTCCCCGTTCTCGAAATCCTGGCGATACGTCATCCAAGAGATGCTGGGCTATGAGAACGCCAGAGTCTACAACGGGGCCGCCCAGGAGTGGACCCAGGACCCGGACGCGCCGTTAAACCGGTACTGCTGGGAATAACGTGACGACCTATTCCGAGTTCAATCAGAGTGACAGGCAGACCGTCGTGGACACGTAGTGGTGCGACAAGGAGCGTCGTTGTAAAACGACATATAGCGGAGTATAAAACAACAAATATATAATTGTTATTCATATCACGCCGGTCTTTCGAGAAATAACCGTCCGAAAAACAGCAACCCGGTGATATACGCAAGACATTCTCCAGTGGTATCCCTAATGAATAAATATAAAAATATTTGTATTAGTGTGTTGAATTACTTGATTGCAATGTCCACGTATCGACTGCTGGATAGGGGGGTATCGCCAGTCATCGGGGTGATCCTGATGGTTGCGGTCACTGTGCTGCTCGCGGCTGTCGTCGGCACGTTCGTAATGAATATGGACATGCCGGAGAATCAGCCGCCCAGCACTAGCTGGGACATTTCCGAAGAGGGGGACGCGATCGTCATCGAACATGACGGTGGCGAGTCTGCGACTGCTGAAGAGCTCACCGCGGTGATATCGTATGAGGGAAGTCATCCTGCTGAACGCTACACGTTCGCGGACGCAAACGGATACAGTGACGGCGATACAGTCACTGCCACGGACTCGATGGAACTTGTCTACGGCGGCACCACGCCAGCAACTGACTATATCGATCTCACAGCTGGCAGCCTGAGTGTCTCTGATGTCGATGAAGTCCAACTCATCTGGGTCTCGTCTACCGGCTCTCAAAGCCAGCCGTTGACAACCTGGACGCGGTAATCGAGACGGGTTGCAACCCGGTTTCCGTTCAGAAGTCGTCGATAGTCGCTTCGATCACGTCGATATAGGCGTCGAGGTCTGTATCCTCGACGTCTTCGGGGGCGCGTTCGGCACGGTCCGCCAGCAGATCCGGTAACCGATAATCGTAGGCACCCTGACCGACGTGCTCGATCAGTTCGGCCGTCCGAAGCGTCCGATTGCGGGCGTAAGCATGCGTGCGATCGCCCGATCCGCCGGCGACAAAGTGGGCGTCGAGCGGCGACGCCGGCCCCTGTTCGCGGTAATACGAGAGCATCTTCTGGGTTTTGGGTTCGAGCGACCGGACTTCGGCACGGAGCCGGCCGACGAAATCGGGCACCTCGTCGATGGAGACTTCCCCGCTCGCCGCCGTGATTTCATCCTCGTCTTCGCCAGCTGACCCGGTGCCGTCAGCGGACTCGTCGGTCTCCGAGGCGGTGTCGGTTGCGTCAGCGATGGGGGTGGAGTCGACCGATGCTTCCGCCGGGACGAAATCGTCGATAGACTCGAACGCCTCGGCGACTGCCTCCCCCGTGCCGTTGCCGCCGGCAGCGTCCGGCGCGGCCGTCCCTGAACCGTCCGCCGTAGCGACGTCCGACCCGAACGTGGCCTGGTCGTCGGTGTCGTCCGTGGCCTGGCCCTGCGTGCGTGCATGGCTGTCCCGAAGCTTTGCCTGTTCGGTCCGGCCCGGGTTCGCCCCGTCGACGTGCTCGACCAGGGCGTCGACGAACTGATCGGCCATCCGGCTCATGTCCCGGGCGTCCTGGAGTTCGCGTTCGAGTTCGGCGATCCGGGAGTTCTTGCGGTCGAGTTCCTCCCGGAGTTCGGCGATCCGATCTTCGGTCTCCGCACGCTCGTCGGTGATCGACTTCAGTTCGGAGACGAGGTCGTCGCTGACGGACTTGAGATCCGGGCGCTCGAAGTCCTCCAGCCCCGGGGTGGCCCCGGCGTCGAAGGTCTGCTTGCGGTAGAACTGCACGCGCTCGACGGCCTCCGCCCAGTCGGTCATCAGGAACGCCTCGCCGTCGGCCAGGTCCTCGACGGCGTCGGCGTACTGGCCGTCGAGGATGCGGCTGACGACCTTGGTGTCGTTGTTCCAGGTGAGGCGATGCCAGACCAGCCAGTCACACTGGGTGATGAAGTCCTTTTTGACGTCGGCGGGTCGCTGGCTGATCCCGACGATGCCAAGGCCGTGTTTGCGCCCGCGCTTGCCGATCTTGATCAGCATCTTCCCGCACTCATCAACGCCGCCCTTCTCCGGGATGTACTCGTGGATCTCCTCGACCAGCAAGAGGAACGGCTGTTTGCACTTCTTGGCCTTCGCGAACAGCTGGCGGGCAACGGCCGTCAGTACCTCACGGGCCTTCTCCTCGTCGAGGTAACTCGAAACGTCGAGGATGATCGGGACGTTCTGTTCTAAGGCGAGCGAAGCGAGTTTCTCGGCGTGGTCGGTCGTGACCTGGATGTCACACTCGTCGTCGGCCCCGGCGTGAAGGATCTCGTACTCCTCCTTGAGCCCGTAGTACTCGCCGTCGATGTCGACGATGAGCAGGCCGAAGCCGTTGTCGAGCAACTTCTCGGCGACGACCGACGCGGAATTGCTCTTGCCGCTCCCTGATTTCCCGGTGATGAACCCGCGTCCGGTGAGCAATTCGACGACTGGCAGCGAAACCGGCCGGCCTACGTCACCAGTCCCGCCATGCCCGGGGCTGCGTTCCGCAACGGTGATCGTCCGCGTATCGCTGTCAGCCATACGTTTCTTACGTAGCCCAGAACCTCGACACCCATAATTCATCGTCAGACGCGGGTCCGACGCTGGGTCGTGGGTGGCTCCGTCCGCCGCGATCGACATGAGGGTATATATCCGTGGACTACTTTCCCCTGGAGTGAAAGCTGGAGAAAATGCCCCGATACGAGACGATCGTCGAGGACGGGACTGTCTACGTCGCCAGCGACGGCGACCGCGTCGAAGTCGGGCGCGTCGATGCCGTCCTCGACCTGGTCGGCGGGCCGTCCTGGACCATCTCGTATACGCCCGCGGAGAAAGAGCGCCACCCGGAGATGAGCACCTCGGACGAGGGTCTGACCGTCGACGTCGTCGACATGATGGCGGCGATGACTCACGGCGAGCAGTTCGTCCGCGCGCTCGAGACCCACCCCGTCGACGCACCCTCGAACGATCCCGACGCCATCTCACCACGGCTGGGGCTGTTCGCCGGCAAGCTCTTAGAGAACCTCGACAGCGGCCTGGAGTGAGTCCGACTCACCGGAAGTCCGCAAGCGTCGTCTGACCTGACAGCCGCCGGCTCCCGGACGACGACTGAGGGGTGGTGTCCGTTTCGTTCGTGTGCGTTTCAATCTCCGTGCCGTCGCTATCGCCGTCCCACTCAGCGAGACTCGCCTGATCGCCCGCCGAAAAGGAGAGCCCGGAGACGAACACGCCGACCTTGCGAACCTCGCGGTCAGCAAACTCCGCGAGGAGATCGAGCGCGACAGAACGAACCAGCTCCGGGCGGTCGACCGGTCCGGACAGCGACCGTTCGCGCGTGTTGATATCGAACGGTGGCGTGACGACTTTGATCCCGATCGTCTGATAGAGCGCATCACGCCGATTCGCCCGGTCCGCCACCGCATCGGCGAGCGTCCGTACTTGTTCCCGGACAGTCCGGGAGCCACCCGCCTCGGCTGGCAACGACGACTCCCGGGAGAGACTCTTGGGTTTGCCGACGGGCGTCACGTCGCGGTCGTCCTCGCCGCGGGCGTACCGGTAGATCGCGCGTCCGCGTTCACCGAAGCGATCGACGAGCGCCGCCGGATCGGCATCCGCGAGTTCCCCAGCCGTCTCGATGCCCATCTCGGCGAGTTCCGTGACCGTCTTCGGGCCGACTTCGTGGATATCCTCAACGTCGAGCGGGGCCAGAAACGACTGGACGGATCCCGGTTCGACGACCGTGAGGCCGTCGGGCTTGTCGTGGTCGCTCGCGATCTTGGCCGCGCTCATCGTCGGCGCGACGCCGACGCTCGCCTCGACGCCGACTGTGTCGGCGATCTCGGTTTTCAGTTCGCCCGCGAATTGTTCGACGGACTCCCAATCGGTCCGGTCGGTCACATCCAGGTACGCCTCGTCGATGCTGACCGCACGCAGCACGTCGGCGTGTTCCGCTAGGACGGACTGGACCTCTTCGCTGACGTCCTCGTAATAGGACATATCGACGGGCCGGTAGTAGGCAGTCGGCTCCGCGTCGGGATCGGCCTCGCGTCGGGGCAGCAGCTCGAGTGCCCGCTCGATCGACTGTGCGCTCTCGACGCCGTGCTCGCGCGCCTCGTAACTCGCGGTGGCAACCGCCCCCACTGTTTCACCCGGCTCGTATCCCATCCCCACGACCACCGGTTCGCCTCGGAGTGGGGGTTCGCGGAGTCGCTCACAGGCCGCATAGAAACAGTCCATATCGACGTGGAGGACAATGCGCTGCTCGCTGGTGGACTCGACCGGCAACCGGCCGGGCCGGGACATACGCGGCGTTCGCGCCGGAGCCATACCAAGGTTCTCACACCGGCATGGACAGAGTCGAGACTACTGGGCAGGTGAAAACGGAAACTCCGCCGGAGAATCGGCGGAGGGTACTCGTCGTTTGCGCACGGTGCGTCTCCCGGACGTTCACGACGGTCGTTCCCGTCGGGAACCACCCGGCGCGGTTCCACGCTAATGTTACACATGCCCATACTTAACTCTTGCTCTCGGGGCCTTTCCAAGACACGCCGCTGGCCAGCAGACACAGCGGAAAGCGAATATCGAAGCCTGGATCGCTGGAGAAATGCCGAATTGCGCGCGTTTAACTGACGTGGGCGGCGATATCGGCGTCGGTGATGATGCCGACGGTCTCGCCGCTGTCGACGACCAGGACGGCGTCGTGATGATCCAGGTACGTATCGATCTCTTCGAGCGTCGCGTCGGGTTCGACGGTCGTGATCGACTCGTGCATCACGTCGGCAACGGGGAGTTCCCCGACGTTGTCCGCCTGGCGCTGGCGGATGTCAGTGTTCCCGATAAGTCCGTCCGGTCGCCCGTTGCGGATGACCGGCACCTGCGAGTAGCCCTCGCTGTCCATCAGCTGTTTGGCCTCGTGGACGCTGTCGTCGGGCGCGACGCTGACGATGGGCGAGTTCATCAGGTCGCCAGCCCGAAGGATGCCACCTTCCGCTTCCTGGAGCGCGTTGACGATCCGCCGGAGCGTCGAGAGTCGCGGATCGACGTCACCACCCTCGATCCTGGCGATCAGCGGCTGGGAGACATCGGCACGATCGGCGAGTTCACTCTGGGTGAGCCCGAGGTCCGTCCGGCGCTCGCGTAAGTCCGCTGGAGTCGGCAGTTCCATAGAGGCTGATAACCATAGGTAATACAAAAAGCCACCGGCTCTCAGCGGTCGGTACTCTCCCGATAGACTCCGTGTCGTCCCGCGGGCGGTCTCACTCGTCGGGTGCAGTCGGTGGCTCCTCGTCCTCGGCGTACTCGATCGTCTCGACGATTTTGAGCGGGACATCCCGTAGCGCCCCACCGATCTCGCTTTTCGCGATCCGCTGGGCGTGTTCGGCACTCTCGGCGTTGAAGACCTTCATCTCGAGGACGAGCCCGACCAGGGCGGTGTCGGCGGCGATGAACGCCGAGTCGAACGGTTCCGCGCACGCGGGACAGGTCGTGGCACCGACCTCGACTTCAACGTAGTCCATGTCCTGATCGTTGAGTCGCTTGCCGGCTTCGCTGACTGCCACACCGATAGCGTCGTCGATGTTCTCTACGTCACGAACCAACCAGGCTGCTTCCATTGCCACGAGGTAGTTCATACTTTATCTCTACCGGCGAGCCTATTCGTGTTTTATGATTTCCGGATGTCGTCCCGATGTTGCGCGTCACGCCGTTGGGCCCTGCGCACGTCACGCCAATAATGGCTATAACTTATGACGAGGCCGCGTCGGTGTGACGAGCCCATTATGCCCTCCGGCAGTGAGTATCCTGTGCAGTTGGGAATAGTACAACCGGAGTTGAACCGCAAGACGTAGCCGTATTTAATTATAATAATCTACAATACTGTAATACTTCTTTCAGCAATCTTTATATACTGGAGGCGGGGGAAGCTCAGGTGAGGACCAATGGAAACGTACCTGTACCGAGCCGGCCTGTCCGTGCTGTACCACGTGACACTGCTCGTCGGGATCATGCTGTTGCCAGTCGCGTTGCTCGCCCGTCAGATCGGGATACCGCTGCCGTATCACCGGTTTCTCGGCTCGCTGAAAGACGCATACGATCGGGCGGCGACAGAGGTCTGAGGCCGGCAGTGACAGGGCGACCCGGAGTGCGACGACTGGGGCCAGGAACGTCAAAGCGCCCCGGAGGGCCGGCGGGGTCGACCCCACGTCGAACGGTGAGTCGGCCGATCGTCACATTCTAAGTGCGGTGCCGTCCAGGGAGTCGTATGGACCTGTTCGGGACAGCCGGAATCAGAGGGCCGGTCAGCGAACGCGTCACCCCCGATCTCGCACTCCGCGTCGGTCGAGCGGCCGGCGACGACGGCGCGGAGTTCGTCGTCGGCCGGGACGGCCGGACGACGGGCATGGGACTGGCGGCCGCCGTCGAAGCGGGACTGGAAAGTGCCGGTGCCGACGTGATTCGTGTCGGCCAGATACCGACGCCGACGCTCGCCTACGCCTCCCGGGGCCGTCGTGGCGTGATACTCACCGCGAGTCACAACCCACCGGCGGACAACGGACTCAAACTGTTCGTCGACGGCCAACAGTACCCGGCTGGGGCCGAATCCCGGATCGAATCCCGGATCGAAGACGACCCCGCCCCCGCCCCATGGGACGAGTGGGGGACGACCACCCGCCGTGATCCACTCCCCGACTATCGGAAAGCGGTCGTCGAATATGCCGAAACCCTCGGCGCGCCACTTGACGGACTCGGTGTGGCAGTCGACTGCGGTAACGGTGTCGCCGGCGTCGCGACCCCACCGGTGTTGCGCATGCTCGGTGCGCACGTCCGTGCCCTGGACGCAAACGTCGACGGTCACTTCCCGGCCAGAGAGAGCAAGCCGACACCGGAGAACATCCGGGGACTCCGGCAGTTCGTCGCCGGGTCTGAGGCGGTCGAGATCGGCTTCGCTCACGACGGCGATGGGGATCGGATCGTCGTCGTTGACGATGACGGCGACGTGATCCACGAGGATACCGTCACGGCGATCCTGGCAGACCATTTCGTCCGCGAGAGCTCCGCCGGTGACCCGGTCGTGATCACGACGCCGAACACCTCAACCCGGATCGACGAACGCGTCCAGGCCGCGGGCGGCCGCGTCGAACGCGTCGCCCTCGGTAGTCTGCACGAGGGGCTGGCGGACATCCCCGACACACCGGAGACGGAAGTCGTCCTTGCCTCCGAGCCCTGGAAATACATCTTCCCCGACCTCGGGCCGTGGATGGACGCCATCGCCAGTGCGGGGGTGTTCGCCCGGCTCGTCGCCGAGTCGGGGCTTGACGCCCTGCGAGCGCCAGTCACGGAACGGCCCTTCCGGAAAGTCAACGTCGACTGTCCCGACGCGGACAAACCGGCCGTGATGGATCGACTCGCTGCGGAGTTGCCTGCCCAGTTTGCATCCGCGACGGCCTCGACGGACTACGGAGTCAGACTGGAATTCCCGGACGATTCCTGGGCGCTGGTCCGTCCGAGCGGGACCGAGCCGTACATCCGGCTGTACGCCGAAAGCGATGAGGTCGAAACACTGATCGACGACGTTCGCGCGGGCATCGAAGACGCCGTCGAAGCAGCGACGTAAGCGAGCCCCGTTTGCGGTTCGTCACGGCGGTGGCTATTTGCCCACTCCGATGCACCGCCCTGTATGGACGAGTTGATCGAGCGAGCACGCAAAGCCCTCAGAAGTTCGTATGCCCCCTACTCGGCGTATCGGGTCGGGGCCGCCCTCCGGACGGCGGATGGAACCGTCTTCACCGGGTGTAACATCGAGAACGCCAACTATTCCAACAGCGTCCACGCCGAGGAACTCGCGATCAGCAAGGCCGTCGAGGACGGCCACCGGGAGTTCGAGTCGATCGCCGTCACGTCATCGAAACGCGATGGCGTCACGCCGTGTGGAATGTGTCGACAGACGCTCACGGAGTTCTGTGACGAGGAGTTACAGATCGTGTGTGACGAGGACGACGCCGTCGCCGCGTACACGCTGGGTGAATTGCTCCCGAACACGATCAGTAGCGAAAACCTGGAGGACTGACGATGGACAGCGAAGACCCCAACGACGAGGTCCAGTATCACCTGCAGGTCGGCCCCGAGGACGTGGCCGAGGCGGTCCTGCTGCCGGGTGATCCAGACCGCGTCCCGAAGATCACGGACACGTGGGACGACAGCGAGACCGTCGCCGAACACCGCGAGTTCCGGACGGCGACGGGGACCGTCGACGGGACGCCGATCTCGGTATCCTCGACAGGGATCGGGAGTCCGTCGGCGGCGATCGCCGTCGAGGAACTCGCCAGACTCGGCGTCGACACCCTCCTTCGCGTCGGCTCGTGTGGGAGCCTCGTCGAGGAGGCCGCCGTCGGCGATCTGATCATCACGACCGGCGCGGTCCGCCAGGAAGGGACCAGCAAGGAGTACGTCCGTGAGGATTATCCGGCAGTCGCCGACTATCGGGTGGTCTCGGCGCTGATCGCCGCCGCCGAGCGGCTCGACTATGACTATCACGTTGGACTCACGTGTTCGACGGACTCGTTTTACGCCGGGCAGGGCCGGCCGGGATTCGAGGGGTTCGAGGCGCGTGGAAGTGACGAACTGGTTGGGGAGTTGCGTGACGCCAACGTCCTCAACTTCGAGATGGAGGCGAGTTCGATCCTGACGCTCGCGAACCTCTATGGACTCCGGGCAGGTGCGGTCTGTACCGTCTACGCCAACCGGGTGACCGGCGAGTTCCAGACGGAGGGCGAACGCAAGGCGGCAAAGACGGCGTCGACTGCCGTCTCGATTCTGGCGTCGATGGAGAGCGACGCAGACGCGGCCGATGCCGACGCCTGGCACGCCGACCTCTGAGGGCTGGAAGCTACATATTGGGCCAGGCAGCGAGTGCCCGGGAGACCGAACTGACGTCGGCGATCCACCGCGCAGCGATGCCCTTTTTTAAGAGTTCGGCGGTGAATCCGTCGAACGTCTCGATCGGACTGAACATCACGTCGGTTGCGACCGCCTCGTCGCCGACGGAGACGACGGTCCCTTTATTCTCGTACTGCCACTCGGCGAGCGGTTGACCGCGGATCGACCGGGCAATGTTCTCCGCGGCGACGTCCGCCGCCTGCCAGGCCGCCTCGGCGTTCGGCGGGGCCGGATCGTCGCCCGGTTGTTCGACCAGCGCCGCGTCGCCGATGGCAAAGACACGGTCGTCGTCCGTTTGAAACGACGTGGAGGCTTTGAGACGGTTGCTCTTGTGATCTTTCGCGACGCGAACGTCCTGCATGGCACGCTGGCCCGTGATACCACCAGTCCAGACGAGGACGTCGTACTCCAGATCACGACCGTCGTCGAAATGAACCCGTTCGTCGTCGACCTTGCTGACAAAACTGCCCGTCCGGACGTCGACCGATCGCTCGTCGAGTCGCTTTCGAATTGCCGACTGGAACCCGGGGCGTTCCCCCGGCAGGATCGACTCCAGGCCCTCGACCAGGACGACATCGATCGGTGCCGAGTGTTCCTCGCGATAGGCAGCCACTTCGCCGGCGACCTGGACGCCGGTCTGGCCCGCGCCACCGACAACCACGCGAGCAGGATCAGCCGTGGAGGCGGATTCGGCCGCCGACTCGACCGCGTCGTGGATCGCGAGCGCGTCGTCGAGGCTCTTGAGCGTGTGTGCGTGGGCTTCGAGACCGTCGATTCGGAAGAAGGCAGTCTGGCTGCCGATGGCCACCAGCAGGTAGTCGTACTCGATGGGATCGCCGTCGTCGAGTGCGACCGTTCTGTTGTCGACGTCGACGGCCTCGACCCGGCCCCGGACGAACGTCGTGGACGGTGCTTTGATCTCCTCGATCGGGATCGTGACGTGCTCTTTGATAGTCGGATCGCGAATACAGCGATGGACTTCGTGGAGAACGAGATGATACGGTTGATCGGAGACCCACGTGAGGTCGACCCGATCGCCGAGTTCCGACTCGAGGCGTTGGATCGCGCCCGCGCCGGCGTACCCGGAACCGAGAACGACCACCGACTCAGTCATATCCGTCGTTCAGCGAGGCCCGGATACAAACCCTTTGGAATGGCCCCGTGGAAGGTGTATGTAACCGTATCACGTGGACGCGACGCAACCATGGAGACACGCCACGAAAGCGGCAAAATCGAATGGGGAATCCGAGCCGTGGTCAGTGTTCGGGTGCTTCGGCCGGGGCGACCATATCGTCGATCGTCAGGATGAGTTTGTTGCTGGTATCGTCCTTGCCGTCGAGGGTGCCGACGATCTGCAGCTTCGAGAGCGGCGTCGGGCCGACCGTGACGCTGTCACCTTCGTCGTAATCAGAGAGCGACCCCTGAAGCGTGACCTCCGCACGGCAGTTCTCCGGATGGTGGACGCTCGCAAGGTTGATCTCGGCGACGTTCGCCTCCGGGATCTGCTCGCCGTTGTGAAACAGCGGGACTTCCGCGGCGTGGTCCATGTCCTGAATCTGGAGTGCGTCGTAAGCGGTCGCCGTCGGCTTGTAGCCGCCTTTGGGACCGGGGACCCCTTCGACCAGCTGGAGGGCTTTCAGACTCTGCATCTGGTTGCGGATCGTACCGGGGTTCCGGTTGACTCGCTCGGCGATCTCCTCACCCTTTACCGCACTTTCTGAGTCACGATAGAGGTTGACGAGCTCCTGCAAGATGTTCTTCTGACTGGGCGTGAGTTCGATTGATGACATGAGTTATTTTTCGTGATAGGCTGTATTAAATGCGGCGGTGGATGACGACGACGCGTCCGCCCGGTTAACCGGGGTACACGGTGGCAAAGACGGCCAAATCCTCCAGGGGAGATAACTGTTCTCGAACATATGTACGCCGGAAGGATCGATGGGTGGCCCGCGTCCCGACTGTGTCCTGAACGGACGCCACGCTGGTGGCTATCATGGGGCTGGCTGGCCTCTGGAGACGGCTCGTAAGTTGCCGACGGCAATTCGAGAGCACGGTCGCTGCAGTTCGTGACACAGATTTATGAAACACCGCTGTGAAATCCGACTATTGATACAGATATGGGTTCTTCGGATACGGACACCGGCGAGTCAGTCATCGAGGTCTCAAACCTCCGGAAAACCTACGGTGAGACGGTCGCCGTCGACGGGGTAAGCTTCGACATTCAGGCCGAAGAAGTGTTCGCGCTGGTCGGTCCCAACGGTGCGGGTAAGACCACAACTGTCGAGATGATTGAATGTCTGCGGACGCCAACCGCGGGGTCGGCACTCGTTCTGGGCGAAGACGTGACGACAAATGCACACTCGATCAAAGCGGAGATCGGCGTCGTCCCACAGTCGTTTCACACGTTCGATCGTCTCTCCGTTCGGGAGAACGTCACGCTCATCCGGCGGATGTACGACGATGGGTTGTCGGTCGATGCAGTGCTCGACGAACTCGATCTCACCGAGTGGGCCGAGACACCGTTTCAGTCACTCTCGGGCGGCTTACAGCGACGGACTGGCATGGCGATGGCGCTCGTTAGCGATCCCGCCGTGCTCTTTCTGGACGAGCCGACGACCGGCCTCGATCCCGACGCACGCCGTACGACCTGGGAGCAAATCGAGGGCCTCGCCGACCGCGGCACGACCGTCGTCCTCACGACCCATTACATGGAAGAGGTCGAACGGCTGGCCGACCGGGCCGCACTCCTTCTCGACGGGCGGATCGAGGCCATCGACACCGTCCCGAACCTGATCGACCGATACGGCGGGGCCATCAAGGTCGTCGTCAGAAGCACGGGCGAGTCTGCCGAGGACGAAGTGTTCGAACCGATCCTCGAAGACGCGGCAAGTGAGGTCTACTGGACCGAAACCGGCGATATCGTCGGTCTGTTCGAGGACCGCAGTCGCGCCCAGGAAGCCTACAGTCGACTCCACCAGGAGGGCGAGGGCCGGGCGATCGACCTGATCAGCGCAGGCATGGAAGACGTGTTCCTGCAACTGGCCGGCGCGACGCCGGACGCCCGGGGGGAAATCGAATGAAGCGAATCGCCGCGCTGCTGGATGCGCTGTTGCGTGACTGGTCGCGCTCGCGGGAAACAGTCTTCTTTGTCGTGTTATTTCCGATCATTCTGCTGGTGATCTTCAGTACCGTCTTTGCGTCCAGTGCGCCGTCGTTCGGACTCGTCGTCCAGAATCAGGACGTCGGCCCGAACGGCGAAGCGACGAACCTCTCCGCGACGTTCGTCGAGAACCTGGGCGGGATCGAACCCCTCGACGTTCGGCACCTCGACGCCGATCGGAACCTGACCGAGTGGAGTCAAGAGAGCGACGGCGGGGGCCGTGTCCTCGTCATACCCGACGGGTTCGCCGAAGACGTCCGCGCCCAGAGCGGCCGCGTTCGGATTGCGATCATTCGGGACACTGTCGCGCGTTTCCGGGACGACATGAACGATACCGAGCGAGCAAACATTGAGCGGGGCCTCGATCAGGCAAGCCAGCGGAACGCGACGAACGCGACCGGTGCGACGGTGCAGTTTTACGCACCGCCGGACGACCAGTCGGCATCCGTCGTGCGTGGTATCCTTTCGACTGTCATTGCCGAGTTTAACCAGGAATCGCTCGGTGTCGAGGAACCGCCAGTCAGTCTGGATTCTGGAACGATCGGCTCAGCCGGACTCACGTCGACTGATTACTACCTGCCCGCGTTCATCGCCACGCTGGTGTTGATCAACGGTGTGATGACAGTCCCGGGCGTGATTGCCGGGTTCAACCAGGACGGGACGCTCAAGCGCCTCGTGGCGACACCACTGCGAAAGCGCGACTGGATCATCGCGAACATCGTCCAGCAGTCGCTGCTCGCCCTCTTACTTTCGGGGGTGATGCTCGTCGTCGCGGCGCTCCTCTTCGGGGTGACGGTGATTCCGGGTCCGCTCTTGGTCGCCCTCATCTTGCTCGGGGCGATCGCCTTTTCGGCGCTGGGGATGACCCTCGGGAGTCTCCTGCCGAACCCAGACGCGGCAAGTAGTCTCGGCGGGTCGATCGCGTTCCCGATGATGTTCCTGTCGGGCGTCTTCTGGGAGATCGACATCATGCCCGAGACGTTACAGACGATCGGCCGGCTCATGCCGCTCTATCAGTTCCATCGCGGACTCCGCCGGCTCATGATCGTCGAAACCACCGACGGGGTGTGGCCGGCGTTTGCGATGTTGGGCGTGATGGCGATCGTCTTCATCGGGCTGGCCATCAAACTCACGCGCTGGCGGGATTTCGGGGACTGAATTCAGTCCGCGAGCCGGGTTTCGACCAGTCGAACGCCCACGACGACGATGCTTGTGATCACCAACAGCAATTGGTATCCCGACCGTGCGATGGGGAACACCCGGTCGACGTTTGCGGGTTCCGGGCCACGCTGGGGATCGACGCCTGAGCTAATGTGGACATCTTCGGTCGACCCGACGGCAACCCCGCCGCCGTCAGTTGCCTCCGGAGCAAGGTCCACGAACGTCTGGACGAGACCGCGCTGGGTCGAGAGTTCGAGTTTTCCGTTGAACGCGTAAAACTGGTCGTGGATCGGATAGAAGATGTTCGCTCCTGCCCCGAACAGATCCGGGCCGATCCCCGCGAAGACGACCGCCAGGACCCCGACCCAGGCGACACGAGGAGTGTGCCCGTCGAATCGATCGGCGAGCCAGGAGTCCGCTCGGACTCGCGTATCCCAGTAGACCAGCACAGCGAGGCCGGCCGGGAACAACAGCGTATGTAGAAGCGCTCGGTGCCCACCTGGAATGAAGAGGCCACCGAAAGCGTCCAGGTCTGGGACCACCACCAGCGCAAGTACGACGAGAAGTGCGCGTGCGTCGAAGGCACGCCCCAGCAGCGCCGCCCCTATCAGCCCGGCCAGGGCAAGGTGTACCACGGTTGAGGGCATATGCGTGGGACGCACTGGACACAAAAAGCAATTACGTCGCCATTGGCGGGGGAATCTGTCCCCGGATTCGTCTTTTGTCGAAGTGTACTTCGACGGGATTTATGGGCTCGACCACGCACTTACGGGCATGGACAGAGGGTCGGACCGCGACCGTCTCGCGAAACAGATCGCCGGGGAGATCGCGACGAGCGATCGGCCGGGCGAAACGATACGAAAGTGGCGGACGGACTTCGAGATCGCTCAATCGGAACTCGCCGCCGAACTCGAGGTATCGCCATCGGTCGTCTCGGATTACGAAAGCGGGCGGCGGGACAACCCCGGGATCGCCGTGGTCAACCGGACGGTCAGCGCATTGCTCGCGATCGATCAACGACGCGGCGGTCGGCACATCCGCCAACACGCCCGGGTTATCTCGGCCGGGTTCGACAACAACATTGTCTCGGATCTCCGGGAGTTCGCGGCGACGGTGCCGATCGATCGATACTTCGAGGTGATCGAAGCCACGAAACTCGCGCCCGGTTCCCAGGAGACTGTCGTCGGCCACACCGTCATCGATAGCATCGAGGCGATTACCCGTCTCTCCAGTGAGGAATTCTACCGGCTCTATGGCCAAAGCTCGAACCGGGCGCTCGTGTTCACGAACGTCACCCGCGGCGAGTCACCGCTGGTCGCAATGCGCGTGGTGAATCCGACACCCAACGCGGTCGTGCTCCACGGGATCGAATCCGAAGACGTCTGGGAACGGGCCGCCGATCTGGCTCGCGTCGACGGGTTCGCGCTGGCGGCGACGACGCTCGACCTGGACGCGATGCTCGACCGACTCGGCGAGCAGTTCTGAGAGAGAACAGCGAGGGGATGCGGCCGCGAACACGATGGGCCAGCCACGGCCACATCCCGTTCCCGCTGTCGGTCCGGAAAGCCCGAACCGGTGGCGATCGGCTGATTCCGTCCGCGGTATCCGTCCGAAGCGTGGTCTTACTCTATTCGACGTCGTGATCTCGCTCTATTCGACGTACGTGTACTTGCGCTCGCCCATGCGGCCCCAGCCGTCGAAGACGAACTCCGCCTCGGGCGTGGTGAACGCGTCGACGTCCGTGGTCTCGTCGTAGTTGTGAACTTCGTGAATCTGTTCGTATTCCGCGAAGCTGATATCGTAGCGCTCCCGAAGCTGGCTGTCGACGTTGAGTTGGGCGATCTCCTCCTCCCAGCCCGGCTGGACAGTTTCGACGTGGATC
Organism: Halorhabdus sp. BNX81; assembly: GCF_029229925.1. Taxonomy (NCBI): domain Archaea; kingdom Methanobacteriati; phylum Methanobacteriota; class Halobacteria; order Halobacteriales; family Haloarculaceae; genus Halorhabdus; species Halorhabdus sp. BNX81. Next base: position 1,806,076 of record NZ_CP107254.1, read on the forward strand.
TCCGCCTGCGCACCGCTACCGTACGAACAGACCAGCATCTCTTCGTCGTCCAGATCACGGCCGTTCTCTCTGGCTTCCTTGAGCGCCGATGCCCGGGCAAGGTGGACGGAGCCGGTGTACCAGTTCCCGACGTATCGGGAGATACCGAGCGTCGGCTCGACCGTCCGGTCGTACCACTCGCGATAGCGATCGGTCTCGGTCAGGTCATCGGTGTACGCCGACAGCGCGTCCCGGAACGCCTCGTCGTCCTCGAAGTCCTCGCGACGGGGCTGCATGCCGATTTCCTCGGCGAGTTCCTCCTCGACGTCCGTGTCCCGAGAGATGTGTCGATAACCGAGTGCTGCACCCTTCCGGACCATCCCGGGGAACGGAATGTGGAACGGGACGACCGCGAAGTCATCAGGATGTAAATCGCGCTGTCGTTCGACGTCCGTCATCGCTTCTCGCATCCGGGCGAGATACACCTGCATCGAGCGCTTGCCGTCGACGCTCGGGAACTGCTGGTTGGGCTTGAGGAAGTCCGTCTCGTCGGCGCTGCCAAAGCCCTGGACGGGATCGACCGACGTGAGACTCGGATCCTCGTCGATCAACATCGCGACCGCGCCTGCACCCTGGGTCGCCTCGCCGGAATCACCGCGGGCGTACAGCGCGGTGTCGGTGGCGATCACCAGTGCCGCGCGTCCCCGATTCTTCCCGGCCTGGATCCAGTTGACCGCGTCGTCGATCGCCTGCGTGCCCGCGACGCAGGCGAACTTCCGCTCGCCCTTGTTGGCGTGATGGAAGTCACCCTCGTAAACGTCCTCGAGACACCCAGCGATGTACGTCGAGGCCGGCTTGGAGTGGTCGAACGCGCTCTCGGTCGCCACGTCGATCCGACCGATATCGTCGGGTTCCAGCCCCTTGCGATCCATCAAGCGCTTGGCCGCGTTCGCCCCCATCGTCACGATGTCCTCGTACACGTCGGGGAACGAACTCGAATGCAAGCCGAGGCCCTTGGTATATTTCGCGGGATCCTCGTCCTTGGCGGGGGCGAACGTCTCCGCCAGGTCGAGTTTGAGATTGCCAGTGCGGATCTCGACAGCGTCGATGCCCACTGTAGTCATGATTCGTTCCCGGAAACGGAGAGGTCCCTTATGTTTTTGTCGACTGTGAATTCGTCAATCGTCGAAATATGCGCGACGACGATCACGTCGGTCGCAAGGTCGCCCGGTCAAAGGCAGGCGTCAGAGTGACTGAGCTGGTCGCCAGTTCTACCCGGAGGCGATACTGCTGGCTCTCCGTCGATAGCCCCGTGACGGCGTGGGAGCCGCTGCCGTCAAGCGTGATTTCGTCACTCTGGACGTACGTACCGTCGTTCTCAGGGTCGGATTCGACGTACACCGAGACGTTCGTTCCGGACGGGATCGAGGCGTTCACGTCGGCGAGCGTGAGCGTGGACGGATCGACGGGTTCGGAAAAGGTTTTGGTGGCCGTGGTAAGCGAGCCAGCGCTCGCGCTGTCCGATAGCTCCTGAATCGCAGCGTCCGATAGCACCCGGTCGTAGACCTGGAGTTCGTCGATCCGTCCCTCGAAGTATTCCGGACTGCCGCCCGTATCCTCAATGCGGCCAATACTGTCAAAGGCTGTTGTGATTTGACCCGACTTCGAGGTGACAGTATCCTCCCGTGTCCCGTTGATATAGACCTGAACCTCGCCGCTGGACGCGTCTCGGGTGAGGACCACGTGATGCCAGTTATCGTCGGCGACGTTCGTCGAACTCGTCGCGGCAGCGTCGTTCCCAGTCTGAATCCCGATTTGACCGTTGGCGTTGAGCCAGCCCCAGAAGATGTCGTCGCCGTCGCCCTCACTTTCGATGCCAGTGATCCCCGGTGCTTCCCACGGCGTGTTGTCCCCGTCCTGTGTGGTCTTGACCCAGAACGAGAGGCTTGCCGTGTTCCGGAGCGCCGGCATGCCAGTCGCACCCGAGACGTAGTCGCTCGTGCCGTTGAACCGGTAGCTCGTCGTCGAGAGGATCCCAGACTCCCCAGGCGTTGCACCGACGATGGTGCCGTCGTTGTTTCCGACGATATCCTCGGCCGTCGATCCCTCGTTCTCGTCGAACGGCCAGTACGCGAGTGGGCTCGTTGCATCCTTCGAAAATCCAAGCTCGACTCGATCTGCACTGTGATCGCCAAAGGAGTCGTGGACAACATTCGATTCAGTGGTAGCCACGTCCCAGTCCGTTGACTGCCCCCAGGTTACCGGGGACACACCGATCTTCGGGACATCGAACGTACGATCGTACAGGACCGTATTGGACGGATCGTGGACGATAAATACGGTGGCCACGTCCGTCGCATTGTGGGCGCGGGTCACTCGCTCCCCGGGGTCGAAATTCTCGGTACTATCTTCCTGTCGGTCCTGAAACGTTCTTAGCGAATGGTTTTCTCGCCCTCCGGAACGGACATAGACGGTAACCTCGTCGACGGGCAGTTGGGTGCCACCGAGGTGCCTGATCGTGACGTTCGACGCATCAACAGACGCTTCGAGGTTCACCACGGGTTCGTCCTGCGTATCGATGTTTGTGAGAATTACCCCGCCCACGGCCACCGAGAGGATGACGACGACCGCAGTCATGAGAACGACGCCGGTGACTTCGGATTGACTGCGATCGGACGGATTCATGCGGATCGGTCAGTATCGTTTGCACTCTTTGGTATGTCAAACATGCGTAGGTCAGACATCGATGGTGTATTCCCGGCTACTCCCGTCCTCGAAGGATAGGGTGAGCGTGACGGTCTTGCCCTTCATTCCCACCCGATCCCCGTTGCCACTTCCCGTCCTGAACTGGCCGAGTTCGAACGAGACGGTATCGCCGCTCTGGATCTCCGCGTTCGTGTCGAGGTCGACATCCACACCGAGATCGATCCGGGCTGCATACTCCCCGTTTCCACCCGCAAACGTTTCTCCGCCAGGGTTGTTGATATACAGACCAGCCGGCGGATCCGAGACGCTTTCGACGGTCAAGCCAGTAATGGTTGCCGCCCGGTCGCCGCCGTTGTTCAGATCGAACGTGATCCGGCTGTTCCCGTTTCCACCGACTGTGCCCCCGGATCCGGAGACGTACGTCACACTCTCGGCGATGGGAGCCGATACAGTCACCTCAGCCGTGTCGAACGAATCCGCACTACTGACGTTTGCGGTATAGTCACCGGCATCACCACTCGCGGTTTGCCACTCGAGTGTGATCGTCTGGCTTTCCCCGGGATCGAGCGTGACCGATTCGGAATCCCGAAGCCCAGCCACGTCGAGTTCGATCGACTGCGTCTGGGTTTCGTCCCCAGTGTTCTCGACGGTCGCGTCGACTGCGAGCGTTTCTCCTTCCTCGACCGGCGAGTTCGTCGAGTCGATCGTGACCGCGACGTTCGCTTCCTCATCTAGCGTCCCCGCGACAGGTATCGTGCCAGTAGTCGATCCACCGGCGTTGTCCGTGACGGTGATGACCATCTCGTAGTCGTCTAGATTGCCACTGAGATCGCCGTTCTCGAACCACGGGCTGTACCAGCTGAGATCGGTGCTTTCCTCGCCGTCAAGTTGGTCAGTCCCCGCGGTCACGATGTCGCCCGTATCGTCGAGAAGCCGATACGAGACGTGGTCGAGGCCCGATCCGCTGTCGTCTGAGACTGTTGATTCGAATACGTACTGTGATACGTCAGTAGCTCCAAAGTTTCGCACAGAGCTACTCCGATCGAACGACGTCGGACCGTCGATACTTGGCGGCGGCGTGTCCTCGGGGAACGTTCCCACGCGATAGGTCGCCGATTCGGAATCCAGGGCCCCGATCTCGAGACTGACACGAGCAGGACCACCGCACTCGTAGCTGACGCGACCCTGTTCGCCGGTTCGTTTCGGAGGGATATCACAGTCTCCCCGTTCGACCTGGGGCTCCACGGTAACGCCACTGACGGGGTTGTTGAACTCGTCACGGACTTCGGCCGAGAAGGTCTCGTTACTGGAGACGTTTTTCGGACCAACAGCCGTGACGTACGTGGTTTCCGAATCCGTGGCCCCTGTTCCGAGCGCGACTTTCGCCATTCTGAGATCGTAGGTCTCGTTTTGCGCCAACTCCAGCGTGACCAGCTCGTATGCTGCGGCTGGGATCGGCGTTCCTGTGACAGAAGTCACATACCCACTCTGGTTGGTGAACTGCTCCTCGTCGAGGAGCAGCGATTCCCACGCACTGGCCGACCGCATCGAGGCAAACTGCACGGTGACGTTCTCGCCAGTCACGTTGGTGATCGCCACGTCAGTCTGTGAAGCGCTGATCGCCTCTAGATCGACAGCGGCAGTGTGGCCCGACCGCTTGTCGTAGGTGCCATCGAGTGCGACCAACGTGAGTTCGCGTCCCTCGATGAGCGTCTGTCCGCTGGCCCACAACTCGGCGTCGGCAAAGCGTCGAGACAGTACAGAGTTGTCGTACACCAGGTCAGGTGGATCGCGGAACTCGTTATAATCGGGCGCGTACACGACGCCGCCGGAATGTCGCGTTCGATTCGTTCCGTCCCAGTAGTCCCTGGTTTCGTCGTCGAGTGCTCGTGCGTTCGAAAGCGTGACGTTGACGTCACCGCTGTCAGTCCCCGCAGTGTAAAGTCGCCCGGACGGCGGGGGTGGGTTGAGTGCGATCACTCTGGCGGGATATGTCGTACCCAGGGACACCCTGATCGAACGTCCGTCTCCACTTCGCGGTGTCGTCGTAATGCCGTTGCGGAGATCCAGCATGTCCCCTTCGACGGACTGGAGGTGATCTGCCTCGATCTGTTCGTTCTGCGTCGGGACGATAAACGCCTGATAGAGGGAAAACGCGATCACGAGCACGGCAAACAACAGTACAGCACCGATTTGAATCGCCTGCGCACGCTCGTCGCCCCGGAAGGACATTGTCCCTAGGTGGGCCGGCCGCGGGTAAAAGTTTGTCTGCCGAACCACCGGACCGCTCCGACTCCGGGCCCCGATCCGCCGTTCCGGCTTACTCGTCGTCCTCTTCGACGACTTCCGGGTCGCTCATCGCCGTCTGGAGACTGTCTAGCCCGTTGACCCACTCGGCGACCAGTCCGAACTCCAGGTCGTCGACGACCTCCATCGTCAACTCCTCTTCGTCGGCGATGATCCGCGTCCCGGCTTGCGCACAATACCCCAGGGCAGCGTCCATGTTCTCTTCGGCTTCGGCCTCGCTGGCGGCGGCGATATACTCCGCGACCGAGCCGTCGGCGACGCCACCGGCGACGTACTCTTCGGCGGCATAGAAGACACAGACCAGCGAGGTCTGGACGCCGTCGACGACCATCAGCTTCTCCTCGTCGGCGATGTCCACCTCGCCGAGGACGATCTCACGGACGCCCTCGAGTTCCTCGAGTGCCCGCTCGGCTTCGAGTTCGCCGTCCTCGTAGTCAGTGACGATTTTGGCGACAGCGATCGCCGTATCGTCCTGGAGGTTCAACAGGAGACGAGCCGAGTCCTCCTGCTCGGGATCGATATCCTCCGATTCGATCCGCTGGATCCAGTTTTGCCACCGTTCCTCTGTGTAGTACTCCCCCGGCGGAGCGCTCATACCTCTCCGTTCGTGTCTCGGGGGATATGGCTTTCGCTACCGATCACGTGTCACCCGAGACCACTCACCGTCGAGAGTGACCGACACCCCGTCAGTCGAGCAGTTCGAACGCGACAGTCACTTCGGCCTGGTACTCGCGATCGTCGGCGGTCGCCACTTCGACGCCCAGTTGGTCGACCTCGATCCACTGGACGTTCTCCAGCGTATCCTGTGCTCGATCGATCGCGTCGTCTGTCGCCGCATCGAAGCCGTCGGGACTCGTTCCCACGAGGGTTACCTTTTTGAACACCATAGCGGCAACCACGTGTCCATCACAGGTACCTTCTTCGATACCGACAACTCTGTCCCCAGGTCGGTCCCGACGCCCCGAAGCGGAATCCAGGGACAGCTGAGGAACCCACTCGGCTCGAGTGTAGAAACGGCATCTCCACGCGAGAGGCGTCTTCGAGACGCGCGGCTCGATCGATCTCTTGGCAGTGTGTTCAATACGAAACGTTGAGGCGTCCCCGGGACGGACATAGTGTCGATGACAACGGTGACGGTTCCGATCCGGTACCCACTCAGCGAACACTCGGAGGCGACGCTGGCCAGAGCGATCGACGTCGCCGAGGCGGAGAACGCTGATCTGACGATCCTACACGTCAATCTCTACCAACACAACGGGCACGTCACGCGAGCCGAGCTCAAGTCCGCGGTCGAGGACGTGTTTGGCCATCTGCCGCGGACGCGATACGCGATCCGAACCGGCCTGCTCGTCGAAGAGACCATCCTCGAAGAGGTCGCCGCTGAAGGAGCCGACGTGGTGGTGATTGGAAAGAAACAGGTCGGTCGATGGCGGCGGATGGTCCGGCGGTTGGTGGACGATCCCGACGTCGCAACCTTCCTCGAAACCGAACTTGACTGTCGGATCGTGACTGCTTCAGTCGAGTAGCCAATCGGCGTCTCTCGACCGAGCTGCAAACGCCTGCACACCAATCACTCGGAGCGGTCGCGATACTCTTGGCGTTCGTCGTCGACAGCCGCCTCGCTAGATGGGGGCTGTCTTCCAGGTGACTCCGAGACTCCTTCGTCGTGACTGACCCGCAACTGGCCACTTGTATCATCAAACATCAAGTGGGAGTGGGGATAGGCGATCTCAACGTCCAGATCCTCGATCGCGTCCCAGAGCGCAGTCTGTATCTGTGACCTGACTGCTTGCATCCGGTATGGTTCTTCGATCCAGTACCGGAGAGTCAGATTAATGCCATGATCGCCGAATTCGGCAATCTGGCAGACTGGACTCGCTGGATACCGGGCGGCCCCAACTCGGATGTCCGGCCCGCCGCCGATGACGCCCTCGACCGACCGGGCTGCCTGGACGAAGCGCTCGCGTGCCAGTTCCAGATCACTTTCGTATGTGACCACAATGTCGATCGATTCCCGAACGCGCGCGTCCTCTGCGGAGTAATTAACGACATCCCGCTCGCGGATCGTCCCGTTCGGGATAACCAGAAACGTATTGTCCAGCGTGAATATCTTGGTGTATCGCAGTGTGATATCTTCGACGAACCCGCGCTGACCTGTGTCGGCCAGTTCGACCATGTCGCCGATCTCGTAGGGTTGATCGGCCAGCAGGAAGACGCCGCTGATGACGCTGCCGACAATTGGGGCGAGGATGACACCGATGACAGCGGAAAAGACAGTCACCGAGAGGGCGATATCCCCCAGTTTGAGTCCAAAGATGCGAAGGATCACAAGGAGCGCGAGGATGAACACGCCGGCTCGAATCCCGCGAATGAACGCTCGAGTCAGGCTTGGCCGTCGAAACTGGCGCGCGATCCGCCGGCCGAGCAATTCGATCAGTAGTCGGCTGGCGGCCCAGGCAAGTCCAAGGACAACGACGACAGAGACCAAATCGAGAGTCCACCCAGGGATCCACGTCGGAATCCACTCGACAGTCTGGATCGGATTCGCGGCCTCGGTCGTCGTGGCCCCAACCACGTCGATCCACCCGACGGCCAGCGGTTGCATGCGAAAATCGACACCCCGGTTGCTCAAAAGGGTTGTGTTGAGGGGGATCCGTCGACACCGGCAACCATCGGTTCTGTCAATCCGGCGAGCGGCGGCGAGGGGGATTTTTATCGCTCCGGCCGTAACTCCGAACCGAGATGGACCCGGTCACGCCTGGGGGCGATCAGGATGAACGCGGGGTCTCGGAGATGACTGCAGTCGTCACCCTCGTCGGCATCGCGTTCATCCTGGTGGCCGGGGTCGGAATCAGCGCGTTCCTGTTTACGGGCGATACGTCCGGACCACCACAGGCCAACTTCACCTACGAGTACATCGATGGGGCGAACGCGCTCCTCATCGAGCACGACCGCGGCGACGAGATCCGGGGCGGTGATCTCTACGTCGATGGCCCTGACAACAACGTCACGTGGGCGAGCCTGGCCGGGTCGAACGAGTCAGCCCTCGTCGTCCCGGACGATCAAGTCCAGGTCAGTGAAGCGAGTGCCTACGGCGCGATAGTCCGATCGAGCAGTCGATTCCGGATCATCTACCACAACGCCTCACTGAACGAATCGGTCGTGCTCTCACGCTGGAACGGCGATACGGGAATCTAGGCCATACACCCTAGCCTTTGATGTTACAGACCGGAAACGTCCGAGCGACTCGATCCCCGATCCCGAGTTCGTCCGAGATCCGCACGACCTCGTCGACGTCCTTGTAGACGCCCGGGGCCTCCTCGGCGACGGTCGCCCCGCTCTCGGCCTTGACGTAGATCTGTTCTTGGTCCCGGAGGTCGTCCTGGACATCCTCGCCCCAGTAGGTGTTCTTGGCCTCGGTCCGGGACATGAGTCGGCCCGCGCCGTGGGCCGTCGAACCGAACGTCTCCGCCATCGAGTGCTCGCCGCCGCGGAGGACGTAACTCCCGGCCCCCATGCTCCCGGGGATGATGACCGGCTGGCCCACGTCGCGGTAGGCAGCCGGGATTTCCGGATGACCGGCCGGGAAGGCCCGCGTCGCGCCCTTCCGGTGGACGAAGAGTTCACGATCCTCGCCCTCAATGGTATGGGTCTCCTTCTTGGCGATGTTGTGGGCAACGTCGTACAACAGTTCCATCTCCATATCGCGCCAGTCGCGGTCGAAGACGTCGGCAAAGACCTCCCTGGTTCGATGCATGATGAGCTGGCGGTTGACCCACGCGAAGTTGATCGCGGCGTTCATCGCCCCGTAGTACGCCTCGGCGAGATGGCTCCCGGCGGGCGCGGCCGCGAGTTCCTTGTCCGGCAACTGCGAGAGCAGTCCCTGATGGGCCTGCTCGATATCCCGAAGGTAGTCGGTACAGACCTGGTGGCCCAGGCCGCGTGAGCCACAGTGAATCAGGACGACGATCTGGTCTTCGCTGAGACCGAAAGATTCGGCGACGTCCTCGCGATAGACGTCCGTGACGCGCTGGACTTCCAGGAAGTGATTCCCGCTGCCCAGACTCCCGAGTTGCTGGCGGCCCCTGTCCTTTGCTTTCTTCGAGACTGCGTCGGGATCTGCCCCGGGTCGGACTCCCTCGTCCTCGCAGTGGGCGAGATCGTCTTCGACGGCGTAGCCCTCGTCGAGCGCCCACTCGACGCCGCGTGTGAGGACTTCCTCCAGTGTGTCGACGTCGGTCTGGACGACACCACCGCCGCCCAACCCCGACGGGATCGCCTCGAACAGCGCGTCGACGAGTTGCTCTTCGCGACCCTGAATGTCGCTGTACGTAAGGTTCGTTTTCAGCATTCTTACACCGCAATTAATATCGTAACCAACCGCTCCAGGCGATATAACGCCGGTTTCGGCGTCGATGCCGGCGACGCCGCCGACCGGGAACCCATACCCCTGGTGGGCGTCGGGCATCGCGAGGGCGTACTGCTGGATCCCGGGGAGGTGGGTGGTGTTCTTGAGTTGCTGCAGAGAGAGGTCGTCGCTGATCTCGTCGAGGAGTTCCTCGCTGGCGAGGACCCGCGCGGGAACGCGCATCTCGCCTTCCTGTGGGATCTCCCAGACGTACTCGCGTACCTTCTCCAGGGTGAACTCACCGGCGTCGTAGGTACTCATACACGTGGGTACAACCTGTGGCAGCAAGTAAGGTTCGAAGCGGGAGACGGCGTCGGATCGACAGAAACGCGGCGGCGAGACGGCCGTTATTCGAGATCGAAGCGGTCGAGCTGCATGACCTTGTTCCAGGTGTCGACGAAGTCCGAGACGAACTGCTCTTCGCCGTCCTCGGCGGCGTACGCCTGCGAGACGGCACGAAGTCGGGCGTTCGACCCGAAGATGAGATCGACACGCGAGCCGGTCCACTCGACCGCACCCGTCTCGCGGTCACGGATCTCGTAGACGTTCTCGTCGTCGGTCCCTTCCCACTCGTAGTCCATGTCGAGGACGTTCACGAAGAAGTCATTCGTGAGCGTGCCGGGCTGGTCGGTGAAAACGCCCTTCTCGGTGTCGCCATAGGTCGCGCCCAACTGGCGCATGCCACCGAGGAGGACCGTCATCTCGGGGACGGTCAGATTCAGCAACTCGGCGTTGTCCACCAGGATCTCTTCGGGCTTGCGGTCGGCCTCCTCGCCGACGTAATTGCGGAAGCCGTCGGCTTCGGGCTTCAGCGCCTCGAAGGACTCGACGTCAGTCTGTTCGGGCTCGGCGTCGGTCCGGCCGGGCTCGAAGGGCACCGTCACATCGTAGCCGGCGTCCGCAGCGGCCTCCTCGATGGCGGCGTTCCCGCCCAGGACGATCAGGTCCGCGAGCGAGACACGGACGTCGTCGGAACGCGACTCGTTGAACTCGGCTTGAATGTCCTCGTAGGTCGACAGCACTGCGTCCAGTTCGTCGGGTTCGTTGACGTCCCAGCTCTTCTGGGGTTCCAGTCGGATCCGAGCACCGTTGGCACCGCCGCGCTTGTCGCTGTCGCGGTACGTCGAGGCAGCGGCCCAGGCGGTCTTGACCAGCTGGGAGCGGGAGAGCTCCGAGTCGAGGATCGTCTCCTTGAGATCCGCGACCTCGCTGTCGCCGACCAGATCGTAGTCGGCGTCCGGCAGGGGATCCTGCCAGATCATGGTCTCGTCGGGGACTTCCGGACCGAGGAAGCGCTCGGGCGGGCCCATGTCGCGGTGGATCAGCTTGTACCACGCCTTCGCGAAGTTGATCCCGAACTCCATCATGTTGTCCTGGTAGCGTTCGAGGATCTCCCGGTAATCCGGATCCCGCTTCAGCGCGATGTCGGTCGTGAGCATCATCACGTCCTCCTTGTCGTCGGGGTCCTCGACGCCGGGGGCGGACTCGTCGAGCTCGCCGTTCTGGGTGGTCCACTGCCACGCGCCGCCGGGCCCCTTCTCGGGCCACCACTGATACTCGAGAAGGTTGTCGATGTAGCCCATGTCCCACTCGGTCGGCGTGGTGTTCCAGGGCCCCTCGATTCCGCTGGTGATGGTGTCCGCGCCCTTGCCCGAGCCGTACTCGTTGTCCCAGCCGAGCCCTTGCTCTTCGATCGGGGCATCCGCGGGCTCGGGACCGAGGTGGTCACCGGAGTCGGCACCGTGGACTTTCCCGAACGTGTGGCCGCCGGCGATGAGCGCGACCGTCTCCTCGTCGTTCATCGCCATCCGGCTGAAGGATTCGCGGATGTTCTCCGCCGAGGCTTCCGGGGCCGGTTCGCCGTCCGGGCCTTCCGGGTTGACGTAGATGAGGCCCATGACGGTCGCGCCGAGGGGGTTCTCGAGTTCGCCGTCCTCGAAGCGCTCTGAGGTCTCCATCTCCATTTCCGGGCCCCAGTCGACCGACTCGTCGGGGGCGAAGTCGTCTTCACGTCCGCCAGCGAAGCCGAACGTCTCGAAGCCCATCGACTCCATGGCGACGTTGCCGGCCAGAACGATCAGGTCAGCCCACGAGAGCTTCCGGCCGTACTTTTGCTTGATCGGCCAGAGGAGTCGACGCGCCTTGTCGAGATTCGCGTTGTCCGGCCAGCTGTCAAGCGGCGGGAACCGCTGTCTCCCGCCAGCGGCCCCACCACGGCCGTCCGTGGTCCGGTACGTCCCGGCACTGTGCCAGGCCATTCGGATGAAGAGGGGACCATAGTGGCCGTAATCGGCCGGCCACCAGTCCTTCGAATCGGTCATCAGCTCCTCTAGATCCGCCTTCACCGCGTCGAGATCGAGTTCTTCGAACGCGTCGGCGTAATCGAAGTCCGCGTCGTACGGACTGACGTCGCGAGCGTTCTGATCCAGAATTGTCAGGTCAAGCTGGGTTGGCCACCAGTCTTGGGTACTCCTTCGCATCACCAGATGAACGGGCCAAACGCACATTAATTTTGGCTTTGGCGAGGTTGTCTTCGCCGAGCCCAAAGAAATACACGCTGTTTAATAATCCTCGCCATCGGTTGGCCCTTCCCCCGTCCGGGAGAAATGCCGCCGGAAAATTCGCCGTCCTCGTCGTCTCTCTGTCGGTGCTGGAACTGATGCGGGATGGATTTCGACGGCGACCGGTCTCATGTCGACAAGTCGTCGATCAACAACGGACAGCCGGCATGCATCGCTCCGATCAGACATCGAAGACGACGTAGGCGTGCCAGCCCTCATCAGTTGCTTCGAGGACCATTTCCGAGTACGTGACGGCCTTGACCTCACGGGCGGAAATCGCGTCCAGTGGGACGCCCCGAGCGCTGGCACGGACGTGCCAGTCATCGCCGGTTCGGTCGACTGTCGCCCGGTTGTCGACCGGAAGGACGCCCCGCATATCACGCTGATAGATGAGTTCGTCCAGATAATCGAACAGTGCCGACTCCCGACTCTCGGCGCTCACGTCGACCTCGAAGCGCTCGCCGTGGCGAGGGACGTCTGCACACATCGCCGCGGCCAGGCCGTCGGCTGTCGCGCCAAAGGCGTCACCGAGAGTTTCGCCGGTCGATTCGACTGCCACGTCCGCCGTGTGCTCGCGCAGGTCGAAACTCATGTGTGGTCCTCTCCTCCGTCATCGGCTCGGGACGGTTGCTCTGCAGCCGCGTCGTCAGTTTCGGACGCAGTTCCCGATAGCCACTCCGTCCCGACGATCCCGTCCGGCAGGCTGTCGGGATACTCGATGGAATCCGCGTCGGCGGTCGCGGTCTCACCGACGGCGACGCCGCTGGTCATGATGGCCTTGAGCCCCTCCTCGACGCTCATATCGACATCGATACATCGATCCGGTGTGACGTGGAGGACGTATCCACCCATGAGCGGGTTCGGAGCCAGCGGCACGTAGATCGTCAACATCCCTTCGTGGCCAGTGTCCTGTTGGATCCCCTCGGGTGTCTCGGCCGTCACGAATCCGGTCGCGTAGGACCCTTCCGTCGGGAACTCGACGAGTTTGATCTCCTGAAAGCTCTCCGTATCCGCGTCCAGCACCAGTTCGCTCATCTCGTTGAACGTCTGATAGACGCTGCCGATGCCGGGAATCGTTCCCATCGCACGGTCGAAGCGCTGCTCGACAGCCGCCGCGCCGGAGTACGCCTCCGCAAGAAAGCCCACGAACCCGATGAGCAGAATCACGGCACCAAGCGAGATGATCTGAAGCAGTATCACCGGAGTGTTCCCACCGAGGCCGAGGACGCTTTGGAGTGTCCCCGTCAGTGGTTGCAGTATCCCGAAGATGAACCCCCAGACGAAGCTCACAACCACCACGGTAATCAACAGCGGGATGGTGAGCGTCAATCCGGTTACCAGCGCCTGCTTGACCCGGTCGCGGATATCTGTCGGGTGAGATGGCTGGATAGAGCTCGACATATCCGACCAATTAGCTGCAGCCACCGAAAGCGTTGTGGCCACGGGATCGACGGGTCGGTCGCCTGCCCCCAGCGACAGCAGGAGCGGATACGAACCCGACAGTATCGACGTCCATGTTACCGACGGCTTTCCCACTCCGCCGTTCGTGTCGGAAAGAAGACGGTCGGCTTAAACGTTATATAGATCAAGATCATACCCCTGCGTAGTGAGCGTCACTGTCGAAGCGACACGGGTCGAACGTGGCGACGACGAGTTCGTCGATGCCGCGTGGAACCTCAAGGAGCATATCAGATCCGAGGAGGGAATCTTACGACAGCGGCGTCGATTCTTCGAGAACGCCTATCGACGCTCGACAACATACCTCTATTACGATGGGGGCCACGACCCGGACCTCATCGGGTTCGCAGCGGTCCGTCGTGACGGCTACATTCTCTTTCTCGCAGTCGATCCGGCCTATCGCAACGAGGGGTTCGGGAAGCGCCTCATCGCACGGGCCGTCGGAGATTATGAATCCGTCTCCTGTCACGCGCGAACGACTAATCAGTCCGCCATGCAGTTCTACCGCCACATCGGTTTCGAAGTCGAGCGGCGGATCGACAACTACTACGAAGACGGCGGGGACGCCTACTACCTCACACTTGGCAACGACGACGGGATCATCGACCGGCTCCAGGGTCTGTTGACTCGATAGGATCGGACAGTCCAATGGTTCGATGACTGGCGAGCGCGCGGTGTAGACGTCAACGCCCCCCGCGTTGCGGGCCCGACCGACAATCATTTTCCTCCCCTCCGCGAACCCGGGAGCGATGGAGGAGCGAACCCGCGCGTATCTCCGGGGCCGGTTCGGCGACCATTATCGACGAACCGATCCGCTACCGCCGCCGGACGCTCACGAACGCGAATGGGGCTACATCCCCTGGACCGACAGCCCCGGCGAGACGATGGTTCGCCACCAGTCACTGCTGGATATGGGCGACCTCGAATCGTTCCTCGCCAGGGAACGACCACGGCACGTCTACTTTTCGGCCGGCCGATACGCCGACCCGGGGGCCGGGTCGATGAGCGCCAAGGACTGGCGCGGGTCGGACGTCGTCTTCGATCTGGACGCCGATCACCTGCCGTCGGTCGATCCCACCCAGGCCACCTACGCCGAGATGCTCGCTGCTTGCAAGGACGCTCTCTTTCGACTGCTTGACTTCCTGGAGGACGACTTCGGGTTCGATGACCTGACGATCGTCTTCTCGGGCGGTCGCGGGTACCACGTCCACGTCCGCGACGAGGGGATTCAACAGCTCGAACGTGAGGCCAGGCGTGAAATCGTCGATTACGTTCGTGGGATCGGCCTTGATCTGGATGGCCTCGTGACGACGGAGATGCGGGGGAACGTGACGGCCCGAACGCTCCGGACTGAAGGGGGCTGGGGGGAACGCGTCCACGACGAGTTGCTCGCCTTCGTCGACGAAGTCGAGTCGCTCGAGGAAGACCGGGCGATGGAACGACTACAGGAGCTGGAAGGGATCGGCGAAGGGCGGGCGAAGACGATCCATGGCGCGATCGAGGAAAACCGCGCGGCGATCGAAGACGGAAACATGGAGGCTGGCGGCCCGGGGATCCGCAAGCTCGTCGAGGCGATCACCGGGGACGTCATCGAGGGGCAAAACGCACCGATCGACGAACCGGTCACGACCGACACGAACCGGCTCATCCGACTACCGGGCAGCCTTCACGGCGGCAGTGGCCTCGCCGTGCGGAAGCTCCCGCGGGATGAACTTGCGGAGTTCGACCCGCTGGTCGACGCCGTCCCGGAGACGTTTGTGGGCCACGACATCACCGTCGAAGTGACAGATTCCGGTGAGGTCAAGCTCGGTGGCGATAGCTTTACACTCCCGGAGGGAGTTACTTCCGTTCCGGAGTACCTCGGCGTGTTCCTCATGAGTCGTGGACGCGCCGAGAAGGGCCAGGAATAAGCTGGAGTCGCCGAAAATCATGGACTTAGACGAGATCCAATCGGTACAGAGTCGCGAGCGCCAGACCGACAGCCTCCAGCAGCTTCGCGATTCGTTTTACGAGGAAGCGGGACAGTTCGTCCGCTCGCTGCGGGCCGAGCGCGAGCGCGCGGCCGAGGCCGCCGACGATCCGTTCGACTCCCCGAAGGTCACCCGCCTCTCAGATGACATCGACACCGCCGAGCAAACGCTGCAGGCCATCTACGAACGCCGCGTCGGCAAAGTCGTCAAGATGGCGTCGCTCGCGGCCGCGGACATGCCAACTGAGGAGGAGGGGCTGACCACCGAGGAGCGCGATCTCTTCGCTGACCTGGTGAGTTCGATCGAATCGAATCGCCAGCGCGTCTTCGACGTCCTGGACGGAGACTCCATGTCCGTCGCCGGCAATTCGGAACCGGAACCGTCCGTCGAAGATTCCCCACCGAGTGTGACCGACGAAGGCGTCACTGCACAACCCGACACTGCCGGGTCGACGACAGCCAGCCAGGAGCCGGCTGTCCCGCCGATGGAACCCGACGAAGACGGTCCAACCCCGGAGAGTGACGAGGTGCCCGCGGCGGAGTTGATGGGCACCGAATCGACGCCCGAGGCGAGTCCAGCCGATCCGGACGTGACCAGCCCGTCAGCGCCGGCCGAGAACGCGAAAGCGCCGGCAGCCGGGTCGAATGATGACGGATCCGACCCGACGACGCGGCGTGACGGCGGTCCGCCGGATTCGACGGACAGCAGCGTCGAGCGGACGACCGTTCGAATCACCAGCGATGTCGGAGAGATTCTCGGTGTCGACGACCGGACGTACGATCTGGTGGCCGAAGACGTCGTGACGCTGCCGGCGACAAACGCCGAACCCCTGGTCGAGCGCGGCGTCGCGGAGACGCTCCAGTAGTCTCTTACTGTGAAGGTTGTTTTCGAAGGCTGCAGCGGTACTGAGTTGTGAAATCCGCAGTGTCAGTCCGCTTGGTCCCGGGATCCGATCCGCACGTCCAGCGTCTCGGTCGTCCCGTCCCGCCAGACCTGAATCGCTGCCGGTTGTCCAACCCGAGTTTCGAGCGCCAGGGCACTGGCCAGTTGCTGGGTGGTCGGGGTCGGCTCGCCTTCGATACGGGTAATCACGTCGCCACCGACCGGGATTGGCCGTCCATTGATCGACACGTCGTCGGTCGCCCCCCGGAGAACCCCGTCCGACGGCCCGTCGTCAACGACCTGCGTGACGTAGACGCCCGAGGTCTCCGGAAGATCGTTAGCCTCCGCCACGGCGGGTGTGACGTCCCGAAGCCCGATGCCGAGGTAGGGGTGGGCGTACGATCCTGTCTCGATCAGACTCGGGACCACCCTGGTGGTCAGCGCACTGGAGATCGCCAGCCCGATATTGTCGCCCTGGCCGGCACTGATGACGCCGACGACCTCGCCCTGGAGAGTCACCAGCGGGCCGCCACTGTTGCCCGGGTTGACGGCGGCGTCCGTCTGAATCGTATCGGGGATCGAGAACCTGTTCGGCCCCTCAAGCGTCCGGTCGACGCCACTGACGATACCCGCGGAAACCGACCCCGAGAGGCCATACGGGTTCCCGATAGCGACCACTTCGGTTCCGATGGCGGGTTCACGTTCGACAAAGGATACCGGGTCGGCGGCCGGTGGATGGTCCCCGACGGATAGAACCGCGAGGTCGCTATGGGTGTCGGTCCCGACGATGGACGCCTCTCGCCAGCCGGTCGACGGATACCGGACGTACAGGTCTTCGGCGTCCGCGACGACGTGTTCGTTCGTGACGAGATGGCTTTCGTCGTAGACAAAGCCGGTCCCGGTCCCCGCCGACCCGAAGGTCGTGATGACCCTGATCTGGACGACCGAATCGCTGATTGAACGGTACACGTCAGTGTATCGCGACTGGGAGTCCGCATCGAGTCGGGTTGCGTCCAATCCCGGATCGTCGCCCGCGGACGACACCGGATCGGTCGTCTCGGCCGACGGCGAGTCCGCACAGCCGGCGGTGCCGAGTGCGGTTGCCGCACCGAGCAGACCGAGAAACCGTCGGCGAGACAGTCCCTGCGGTGACATAGGCAATGCTAGTCGTAAACGCGCATAAACGCTTGGCTGGCGACAGGTTCTTGCGGGTAGCTGGCACACCCCACGAGAGGCCCACCTATGCTGCCGAGCCACCGAGGATTAAGTATCTCTCGGGCGTATCAGTTCCTGACCCATGGAACTCACCTGGCACGGTCATTCGACCTGGAGTGTCGAACTCGCAAACACGCGCTTGTTGATCGATCCCTTTTTCGACAACCCGAAGACTTCGCTGTCGCCCGCGGACGTCGAGAGCCCCGACTTCGTGCTGTTGACCCACGGGCACGCCGACCATATCGCCGACGTCGGTGCGTTCCCGGACGCGACCGTCGTCGCGACGCCGGAACTCGCCGGTTACATCGAGAACGAGCACGGCAACGAGACCGTCGGGATGAACCTCGGCGGGACGGTCGCGGCCGGCGACGCCTTCGTGACGATGCACCGAGCCGACCACACGAACGGCATCAACACGTCCAACGAAATCGGCTCAGCCGGGATGCCAGCCGGGTTCGTGATCTCCGACGCCGAACCGACGCGAGTCAGCGACGAGGACTCGACGGCGTTTTACCACGCCGGCGACACCGGTCTGATGTCGGAAATGCGCGACGTGATCGGGCCGTTCCTCGAACCCGACGCCGCGGCCGTCCCGATCGGCGATCATTTCACGATGGGACCGGAGCAGGCCGCCGTCGCCGTCGACTGGCTCGATGTCGAGTACGCCTTCCCGATGCACTACGACACGTTCCCGCCGATCGAACAGGACGCCGAGGCGTTCGCCCGCGAGGTCAAAGCCGTCGGCAGCGACGCAGACGTCCACGTCCTCGACGGCGACGGAACGTTCGAGCTCTAAGCGGGGACGCCACCGGGATCTGGACCGCACTTACAGCGTCGCTTCGGTGTCGATCCCGTAGACTGCGGCGGGCGTCTCGACGTGGGCTGTCCGGATCGCGTCGTCGTAGCCGTCCGCCCGCAGCCACTCGACGCGCCGGGGGACGGTCTTCGGGCCGAGCACCGCCCCTGGTCGATCGGGATCGTCGATGAAGTCGGTCTCCATCAGGAACGGTTCGTTCTCCTCGATGGCGATCTCCAGCTCGTCTTTGTTCGAGAGGACGCTCTTGGTCGGCCCGTCGAGGCGGCCTTCCGAGTAGTGCTTGACGACACGCTTGGCCGGCAGCCCCCGATCTTCAGCCCACTCGGCCACCTCGGTGAAGTCCTGGCCACCTTCGGTGTGAAGCTGGACGGCGCAGCCGGTTTCGGCACCCAACTCGAAGGCGTGTTTCATCACCTCGTTCGAGGCTTCCCAGACCGGGTCGCCCACGTCGTAGTGTGGCCGCCCGGATTTGAGTGCGAGCGCCGGGCCGTCGGCGACGTACTCGGCCGCGACGTCGAGACCCGCCTGCATGATGTTGCCTGCTTCTTCAGGAGTGTACCCCCGCCCCGTCAGCTTCGAGATCAATGCGGGATGGACGCCCAGAACCGGCCAGGCGCGTCCCGGGAGTACTTTCGTGGCCCGCTCGACGGCGTCGATGGTCGTCTCGAACACCGCTCTGAAAATCGCCTCGTCGTCGCCGACATCTTCGAGCATCCAGGAGGGTTTGTTGACGACCAGTAGGTGCGTGCCGCCGGCCCTGGCGAAGTCCTCGACGGCGTCGATCCCGCGGCCGTGTTCGGGATCGAGATGCAGGTGATTATCCAGGATCGGCGTGTCGGACTCGTCAGTCATACCCGAAACTGGGGGTGTTCGATCCAAAAGGCGTTCGTCTCCGAACGAGTCGACGCTGTTCAGTCTTCGAGCGAGTGGCTCTCGTGGGCAGTATTCGCCAGCGCGTCCGAGCGGCCGTGTTCGCCCGGCGCGATCGCGACCGTCCGACAGCCCCGGTCGGCGGCGACTTCCAGCGCGGGTTTGAAGTCAGTATCGCGGGAGGCGACCACCAGCGTGTCGATCCGGCCCTCGCTGGCTGCTCGCGTCGCGTCGACGGCGAGTTTGACGTCAACGTCTCCGCTGGTCGTGATGACCTCGAACCCGCGGGCTTCGCCAGCCTGAATTAGCCCGGGTGTGGCGTGTTCGTCGAGATAGAGTCTCGCAGCCGCTACTCGGCCGTACTCGTCGGCGATCGCTCGCAGGTCGTCGAGATCAATGTCGAACTCCTCACGGAGGACGTTCGGTCCGTCGACGTAGAGACCGACGCCGCCCGCTTGATCGCCACGAAGACGGCCCAACAAGCTCATATTCTCCCCGATGAGAGGGTCGAACTTGGAGGTTCCGTCTCCGCCGGTTCTTGGGTGAGCCTAACACGCCACAGTCCCGGGACGAATTGACGGCATTTATTAGGGTCCAGTCCGTCGATCGGAGTGTAGTTCGCGGCCCGCTCGGTTGGTGTAGTCCGGCCAATCATCTTGGCCTTTCGAGCCGAGGACCAGGGTTCAAATCCCTGACCGAGCATGGATTTTCGAGCGAACAACGTGAGCGAGAACCATCCACGCGCAGGAAAGGGATTTGAACCACGCGAGTCGCAGCGTCCGACGTGACCGCAGGGAGCGAGGACGACCGTCTCGCCACCGGGTTCAAATCCCTGACCGCGCAACGATGCTGACCGGAAGAAGCTAAGTGGCTTTCAGTCGGGCGCTCACAGAACAAACGCGCCGCCACCGATGATACCCATCGTCACCAGCAGCCGACCGACGCTACCGGCAAACGTCGCCAGCGCAAATTTTCCATAGTCTTTTTCCAAAATCGTGAACGCGTAGATCGAGATCGTATCCGGAAAGAAAGGCACGGAGAGAGCGAGTGCCAGGCCGACGTAACCGAACTTGCGGGCCAGTTGGACGGTCTTCCGTTCGGACCACTCGATGACGTCGAAGCGGGACTCCTTGATTCGCTTGACAAGGGGGCCATACTCCTTGGCTTCCTGGCCGATGTGGAAGGCAAATACACTCCCGGCCGCCTTTCCGAGCCCGCTAACAAGGACGATGACCGCGAGGGTCCAGTTGTACGAGAGACCCAGTTGCATGTGTCCGGCCGGGGCGAGGACGATTTCACTCGGCAACGGCAACACGAAGGCGATCAAAAACGAGTAGATCGCGATGACGGCCAGCCCGAGTGGGCCGGTCGCTGAACGGACCATGTCTTCAAGGACGGCGTAGAACCCCGAGAAGAACCCAGCGCTCGACAGAAGCGCGTCCCCGAACGGATCCACCAACCCCTGGGCGATGTCGCCAACGATGACGAGTGGGAGGGCACCATTCACGCGGAAGGATTACGGGTGGGTTGTCGTAAACCTTAATATTCTAACCAAGCAGCGACCGGCTCAATACCAGTCCAGATCCGCAACGAACGACCGGAGCATCGACCGGGTGACGTGGGGCATACAGACGACCCGCATCTCCCCGGAGCCGGTTTTCGTGACGCGCCAGCCCCGATCGCGTAGCTGCTCGATCAACGACAGCGAGACGTCAGCGGCCAACAGCGGGAGTTCGGGGCCGACGACCGTATAGCCGCGATCGGCGAGTGCGTCGGCGAGCCACTCGGCGTTGTCCATCGACGCGTGGTACTGTCGACGATAGCCCTCGGGCCACAGCGCCTCCATGGCGGCGACGGCGCTGGCGACGCCCGCACCGCTTCTGGTCCCGGTCAGCGTCACCTGCGAGCGTGACTCCAGATACGGCGTGTCGATCGCGAGTTCGTCGAGCAGATCGCTCGAGCGCGCGAGAAAGCCGCCCGCGGGGACCGCAGCCTGCCCCACCTTGTGTGGGTCGATCGTCATCGTGTCGATGTCGGCGTGACCGAAGTGCCACGCGAAATCAGTGAACGGGAGAAAGAACCCGCCGAAGGCGGCGTCGACGTGCATCAATGCGTCCGCGTCGGCCGCCAGGTCCGCGAGTGCGGGGATCGGGTCGACGTGGCCGTACTCGGTGGTACCGGCGACACCGACGACGGCGACAGTGTCGTCGTCGATGGCGTCAGCCATTGCCTCGACGTCGGCCCGGTAGTCGGTCGTCGGAATCCGGCGCAATTCGACATCGAGCATTTCGGCGGCCTTCGTGAAGCTGAAGTGGGCGCTGTCGGGGACGACGACGTTGGGGTCCGTCGTCTCCGCCCGATTGCGCGCGATTCGGACGGCCTGGATGTTTGCCTCGGTCCCGCCGCTGGTGACGTAGCCCGCGGGATTGCCGAGGCCGGTGATCTCACCGAGCAAGTCGACGGCCTGGCGTTCGAGGTCGGTGACCGTCTGGTAAGTCCCGGGATCGCCCGGGTTCGTCGCGAGGAATCGTTGGGCTGCCTCGCGAGCCGCTGGATGTGGTTCAGTACACATCGAGGAGAGAACGCGCTCGAAATCCTGCGGCTCGGCTCGCTGCATGGACGGTATTTGGGGCTTGATCGGTTTATCCGTTCCGCTCGTCGCAGTACTGTCGCCGTCAGATTCGCTGACACGCAGTCAGACTTCGATGATGTCGCCATCCTCGACGTCCGGAATGGCTATGTCGCCAGTGAGTGTCGTCACGGCCTGCCCGCCGACGAAGACGCCGTCCTCGACGCGAACCTGTACACGCCCGGGCCGATCCAGAAAGTCGCCCTGTTCACACCGGACCGTGGTGGCGTCGATCTCGGCGAACCGGTCAAGATACGCCGCGACCGCGCCGCTTGCCGTCCCAGTAACGGGATCTTCGTCGACGCCGACGCCCGGCGCGAACAGCCGGCCATGCACTGTCGACTCCCGATCGAGCGTGTCGAACGTGAACACGTACAGCCCGGTCGCGTCGTGTTCGTCACAGAGGCGCTCGATCGCCGCCAGGTTGGGCGCGATGTCACCCAACTGCTCGAAGTAGTTGACGGGGACGACGAGAAATGGCATCCCCGTCGACGCCCGGGCGATCGGAAGATCCATGCCGACACCTGCGAACGCTGTCTCGGTCAATCCGAGGATCTCGGCCAGCCGGTCATAGCCGATGTCGACCGACCGAACGTCGGGGTCGTCGCCCGCCATCCAGACCGTGCCGTCGGCTTCGATCTCGATCGCGAGCGTCCCCACGTTCGTCGAAATCGAGTGGTCGCCGGCGTCGAGATCGCCCTGCTCGAACAACCGAGCGTGGGCGGCGATCGTCGCGTGGCCACAGAGATCGACCTCGTTCTCGGGCGTGAAATATCGAAGCGTCCGGTCGGCATCCTCGGCCGAGCGGACGAAGGCCGTCTCGCTCGCGCCGAGTTCCGCGGCGATGGCCTGCATCTGATCGGCGGACAGGTCAGCAGCGTCGGGAACCACGCCGGCCGGATTCCCGGCGAAGGAGTCCGTCGTGAACGCGTCGACGAGCGAAACGTCGAGCGAGTCGGTTGACATACCACGTGCTGGGACCACCAGGGGGATATGTCCACCGACGTCAGTCCGGCGCTACTGATCGTCCTCGCCCGTCACCCGTCGCACCCACGACGCAACGTCCTCGACGACTGCGCGGGAGACGTTGTTCGGCTGGAAGTACTCGGCCGGTGACGGCTGGCCCTCACCCGGCATGAAGAGATGGTTCAGGTCGGGGTACAGGGAGAACGAAACGTTCTCCCGGTCACCGAGTGCCTGCTGCCACTGGTTATATCCATTCTCGACGGTGACCTGATAGTCGCGCTCGCCCTGGAAAATGGCGAGGGGCACGTCGAGTTCCTTGGCCGTCGCCACCTGATCGTATTCCTGGACAGTCCGCCAGAAGGGACGCCCGCCGAGGCCGAAGAGGATCTCATCCTCACTGATGTCCAGCGACCGAATTCGTTCGACCGTTTGTTCGACCGCTTGGAGTTGGGTCGCCTCCTCGTCGCTGAGTTCACCGTCGAGACGGAACAAATACTCCTGCTGTTCCGGAATGACGTCCAGTAGTGGGCGGGCGTTGCCAGCCAGCATGACCGCGCCCGCAACCGACCCGTCGCGGTCGGCGATCCGTGGCGCGGTCATCGCGCCGATGGAGTGACCGACGACGACAGTTCGGGAGGGGTCGATCCGGGGGTGTTCACGGAAGACGCCAAGCGCGGTCAACGCGTCGTCAGTGACCTTCTCGTCAAGCGTGAGCGTGGCCCGATCGACGTCACAGGCATGTGTTCGCTTGTCATACCGGAGGACGGCGACGCCACGGCTCGCCAGCCCCCACGCGAGATCCTTGAACGGTTTGTTTGGCCCGAGCGTCTCGTCCATGTCGTTGGGGCCTGATCCGTGAACCAGGACGACGCCGGGGACCGACTCCTCGCCTGTCGGGAGCGTGAGTTTCGCCGGCAGCGAACACGTCTCGGTCGCCTCGATCGTCCGATCGACTTCCTCGAACGCCGACTGGTCGACGTACTCCGGCGGGGAATAGGAGCCGCCCGACGCCGGGAAAAACAGCCCGACGATCGTTGCGGTGTCGTCGAAGACGAGCCGGACCGCCTGTCGACCGCCGGTGAAGCGCGCGAGGACCACGGTGACGTGGTACCCGTCCGATCGGCTGTACTCCGCTCCGGCGAGTTCGACGAACTGCCCCAGGGAGGCGGTCTGGGTGGTCCAGATCGATTCGAGCTGCTCGGCGTCGATTTGGGCGGTGAACTGTTCGGAAAACGCATAGTCGTCCATGATCGCGGCGTACTCGCCGGCAGCGAGTTGGTTGACGAACGCCCGTCCGGTCTCTTTGAGTGTCTCCGGATCGATGGATTCCGTCTCAGTCGGTTCGGTCGTTTCTGTGGGCTCGTCGGTCGCTGTCGACTCGCTCGGTTCCGACGTCGCCGTGTCGGTTTCCGTCGTAGACGCATCTGTTGTCGTGCTCGTCGGTGTCGACGGTTCGTCGTCCTCCGAACAGCCGGCCAGCGACGCGCCGGAGAGGGCAATGCACGTCTGGAGGAAACGGCGGCGAGTTCGCATAGGGGACTATCCGTTGGCGAACCTCTTAAGCAGACAACCCGAGCTACAGCGAGTGAAGCGGGGCTGCATGTAAAACCATAATTGTCGCCGTCCCCTGGCTTCGCCCGGTGACTACCTGAATGGCCGACCTGCCGGAGGAATTCCCCTGTACCATCACGAACTGGGAGTACATCTACGGGCTGTGCCGGGATGTCAGCGACGACGTCAAGGCCGACGACTTCGAGCCCGACGTCGTCGTGTCGCTGGCCCGTGGCGGCTGGTTCGCCGGTCGGACGCTGTGTGACTTTCTCGGACTGGACGACCTCACAAGTCTCAAGATCGAACACTACGTCGGGACCGCGGCCAAGAGCCAGGAGCCCGAGGTTCGCTACCCCATGCCCGAGGGCTCAGTCGCTGGCAAGGACGTCCTGATCGTCGACGACATCGCCGACACCGGCCAGTCGCTCGAACACGCTTATGAGTACGTGAGCGAGCGCGATCCGAACGCCGTCCGGACCGCCACGTTGCAGTTGCTCCAGACCAGCGAGTTCGAGCCGGACTTCGTCGGCGAACGCTTGGTGGAGTGGGTCTGGGTCGTCTACCCCTGGAACTTCATCGAGGACATGATCGACCTGATCAGTAGCGTCATGGCGAAGGCCGACGCCGAAACCTTCAGCGAGGAGGACGTCCGGTCGCTGTTGCGTTCCTACCACGAGGTCGACCCGATCGAGATGGAGATCGCCCAGCCCGACCGGATGGACGAAGTGCTCACGGAGATGGAACGCCGCGGCGTCATCGAGTATGCCGGCGAGGACGCCTGGCGGCTCTCCGGGCAGTAAGTATTAGTTTATCGTCCTCTTCGTCGGATGCGTGGCGCTCGGAGACATCGACCGTCGGGCAGTCGGGCTCGCCGCACTGCTGGCTGGGGCGATCACGTTCGTCCACGTCTCGACCAGCACCGGCACCATCACCGCCGCGACGACGAACACGCTCGTGATGGCAGTCGGCATCGCGGCCGTGCCTGCCGGCGTGGTCGTCGGCGTCCTGAGCGGCAGTTACGACCGCCACTTGATCGAAGGAGGGTTCGCTGCCGCCGGTGGGACGGCGATGGGTATCCTCGGGTGGTCAGTGGTCAGGGCGATCCTGCTGGACGCCGTCCCGATCGCGCATCGACTCGACGTCGTCTTCCTCGTCGTGGCCCTCGAGGGGCCGGTGTTCGCAGTAGTCGCCCCGTTCCTGTTTCTCGTCGGTGGCTACACGGCCGCCCGGGTGGCCGAATGGACCGAGCAGTCGATCGACAATCAATTGACTGTCGGGTTGTTCCGGTGAGGACCGACGGTCGCTGGGAGCGGAGCCGTCCGGAGAATCCGAATCCGAAGGGATTGTGACCCACCCCGGCCAAGCGCCCGATCGTGTCCGCGCTCGAACTGTCGTCGCTCGTCGGAATCTTCGGAACGGCCATCCTGCCGATCATCGCGATCGCAGCCGCCGGGTTCGCGCTCGGGCGTGTCAAGGACGTCGACGCCGGGCCGCTGAACACCATCACGGTCTACGTGCTGGTGCCCGCGCTGGTCTTTCATACCCTGGTGATGACGCCGATGGACGGCGAGACGGTCCTACTTGTCGCCGTCGGCGTCCTGGCCGTGACACTGGTCATGCTGGCCATCGCCGGCGGGGTCGGGCGACTCGCCGGCCGGACCGAGCCCCTGCTGGGGGCGTTCGTCCTGACGGCCGCCTTCGCCAACTCGGGGAACTTCGGCATCCCGCTCTCGAAGTTCGCCTTCGGCGAGCTCGGCGAGAGCACGGCGGTGCTCTACGCGGCGGTCCAGGGCGTGCTCCTGTACACCCTCGGGACGTACGTCGCGGCGCGGGGCAGCGGCGGGGCGCTCGCCGGCGTCCGCCGCGCGGCCCGGATCCCGCTGGTGTACGTGGTCGTCGTCGCGCTCGGCGTCCGCTGGCTCGGCCTCGCCCCGGCGGCCGGTTCATCGGCCATGGAGACGCTCCGGCTGGTCGGCGACTCCTCGATCCCGGTCATGCTACTCATCCTCGGGATCCAGCTCTCGGGGACGGACTACGGCGCAGCCATCGGCCAGGTGGGGCTCTCGAACCTGCTCAAACTCACGGTCGCGCCGGTCGTCGCCGTCGGAATCGCGCTCGTCCTGGGCTTCGAAAATCAGACGGTCGCGCGTGTATTCATCCTCGAATCAGCTGGCCCCACCGCAGTCACGCCGATCATTCTGCTGGGCGAATTCAGCGAGCACGGCGACGGACCGATCGGCCCCGCGGAGTTCGCCAGCACCGCGATCCTGACGTCGACACTGCTGAGCATCCCGATACTGACCGTCCTGATCGCACTCCTCAGGGCCGGCGTCGTGATCTAGGCGGCCCCGTCAGGGTCGCCGCTTCCGGCCGTCGTCGTGGACGTATCGCAACGCCGCGTAGTACCGGTCCCGGTCGAACCGATCCTCGCTCGCGGCGATGCTCTCGCTGATTCGCTCCGGCGTCATGGTTGTGGGTATGAGCCACACTAACATAATGGTTTTTCATCCAAAATGTGAGAGGGCTGCCCCCAGATCCGCTGACGAAAAGTGCCACAAAAGATTGGCAGGTCACTCGGCCGGCGTCGATTCGGGGGGTTGGATCCACAGATCCCCGAAGTACTCGTCCTGGTCGAGGACGATCCGGCCCTGGTTTGACAGAAAGAGCAGGCCCAGGAACGACTCGATGCGTGAGCCGGCGGCACCGTCGACTTCGGCAAACAACACCGCGTCGCGCCCGGCGTCGAACTGCGTCTCGATCTTCGTGGCGACGGACTCGACGAGTTCCTCGACGTTCTCGCCGTGGGCCGTCCCGGTCACGTCCTCGACCGTAGGCTCGGCGTCCTCCCGCATGTCGTCGTCCATCCGGTAGTCGAGTTCCTGGGTCCCGCGGCGGAATCCACGCGGGGAGTCGCTGGTGTCGTACTCCCTCGACTCCTTCCAGTCGGCCGACCGCTCGGCCTCCCGGAGTTCCCGGACGAGATCCTCGAGGGTGTCTGGCGTCCCGCGTGCCCGTTTGCGGTCGAGTCGCCGGTCCATCTCATCCTCTAAGGCGTCGAACGGATCGCTGTCTCCCCCCGAAAGATCGCCGGCGGCGAACGGATCGGCCGGTTCGTCCACCGCAGGTTCCTCGGCAGGGTCGTCGTCTTCCAGCAGCGCGTCGCTTTTCATCCGCAACAGGACACTCGCGTAGAACAGCGCCCGCCCGGACGTCCGGAGGTCGACCTCGTCGAGACGTTCGAGGAACTTGTCGGTCACTCGCACCACGTCGATGTCCCACGGGTCTATCTCGTCGTCCTCCGCAAGCCCGACCAGGACTTCGACGGGTTCGACCTCGCCGTCGTCGAGTGATGGCTCGGAAGGCGCGCCAGATTGGGCCATCACGCCTGTCCCGCCGTCGGGTCGCGTCTGTTCTCCCCCGTCCGTGTCCTCCCGTTGGTCCTCACTCATCAATTCCTCCTCAGTCATCCGCGGGCACCTCCTCGGTGAGATCGATTCCCGTCACGCTACTCACGTTATCGCCCTGCATCGTGACGCCGATCGCACGCTCGGAGCGCTCCAGCATCGCCGAGCGATGGGAGACGACGACGAACTGAGCGTCACCGGCGAGTTCGTCGACCATCTCACCGACGAGGTCGGCATTGGCGGCGTCGAGAAAGGCGTCGACCTCGTCCAGCGCGTAGAACGGGGCCGGATTGTGTCGCTGGATCGCGAAGATAAAGGCCAGCGCAGTCAGGGACTTCTCGCCGCCACTCATCGCGTTCAGCCGCTGGATCGGCTTGTCGCCGGGCTGGGCCTTCATCGTCAGCCCGCCGTCGAAGGGATCGTCCTCGTTTTCGAGGTGGAGTCGCCCCGTCCCGTTCGAGAGTCGCTCGAAGATGTCCTGGAACTGGGCGTCGATCGTCTCGAAGGCGTCCATGAACGTTTCCTTCTTTTTGGCCTCGTAGGAGTCGATCCGCTCACGGATCCCGTCGGCTTCCTCGACGAGTGTCCCGCGTTTGTCCTGCAGATCGTCGAGATCGGCCGCGACCTCGTCGTACTCCTCGATGGCGAGCATGTTGACCGGTTCCAGGCGTTCCATCTCGGCCTCCAGTTGGCCGATCCGAGTCTGGACCGTGTGGTGGTCGGGAATCTCCTCGGGATCGTACTCCCCGACAGCATCTTCGAGTTCGTCGATCTCCCACTCCAAGCGGGACTCGGTCTCGCGTTTTTCGTCGAGTTGTGAGTCGATCTGGTTGACTCGGTCCTTCTGCTCGTCACGTGCCTGCTGGGCCGCGTTGAGTTCCTCCCGGAGGTCCTCACGGTCGGCCTTGAGGTCGGCGAGTTCGGCTTCGAGTTCGGCGACGGCCTCCTGTCTGTCGGCCAGTTTCGACTCCTCGTCGGCAACGTTCCCGTTCAGTTCCTCGATACGTTCGCCCTGTTCGGCCTTGCGGTTCTGTGCCGTCTCGATCTGGTCGTGGAGATCGTCGATTGCGTCCTCGGCGTACTGTTTTTCGAGCTGGAGTTCGTTCAGCGCCGCGTCCAGATCGTCGAGTTCGTCCTCGCGCTCGTCGATCTCGCTCTCAAGCGATTCGGCCTCGTCGGTCAGTTCGGGCAACCGGGAGTCCTCGATATCGGCTTCCAGCTCGTCGATCTCGGCTTCCAGGTCGGCGATCTCGCTCTCGACGGCCTCGATGTCGGCCTCGATCTCGTCCATCTCCGCGGAGACAGCTTCCCGTTCGTCCTCGATCTCCGCGAGTTCCTCGCGGCGCTGTTCGATGCGCTCCTCGGTCTCTTCGCGTTCGCGCTCGCGGCGCTCGATCTCGGCCTGGATCTCCCGGACCTGATCGGCGGCCTCGGACTTTCGATCGCGAGCGTCCTCGAGTCGCTCTTCGACGCCCAATAGCTCTTCACGATATTCCTGGCGCTCGTCTTCGAGCTCGGTGATCCGTTCGGCGACCCGCTGGAGTTGGCCCTCGCTGTCCGAAAAGGAATATCGCGATCCGCTGGAGGAACCCCCGGTCATCGCGCCGCTCTTCTCGACGAGTTCACCGTCGAGGGTGACCAACCGGTAGCGTCCCATCAACTCCCGGGCCGTGGCCATGTCCTCGACGACCAGCGTGTCCCCGAGGACGTAACTGAATATGCCCGAATACTCGGGGTCGAAGTCCACGAGGTTGTACGCGAAGTCGACGACACCATCGTGGTCGGGAAGCGACGGCAGTGACCGATCGTCCATCTCCGTCAGCGGGAGGAACGTCGCCCGCCCGGCGTTGCGGTTCTTGAGATACTCGATACACCGCTGGCCGATGCCGTCATCATCAACGACGACGTTCGCGAGTCGGCCGCCAGCCGCTGTCTCACACGCCGTCGCGTAGGTCGGATCGACCCCGCCGAGTTGGCCGACCGTTCCGTGGACGCCGTCGAGATCCCCATCGAGGACTGTTGTGACCGCCCGACCATATGAGGCGTCGCCGGACTCCTCGGCCCTGGCTTCGAGTTCGGCGTACTCCTGACGGGCTGCCTCTAAGTCGTCGTCGATCGCCTCGATCTCTTCCTGGAGGTCGCGTTTCTCCGCGGCGAGGTCGTCGATCACGTCCGTGATCGTCTCGCGGTTCTGCTCTGCCTTCCGGCGCTCCTCTTCGAGATCCGCGATCTCGGCGTCGAGTTCGGGGATCGACTCCTGGAGATCCTCGATCGTGGATTCGAGCTCGCGTTGCTGGTTCGAGCGCCGCCGGGCCTCGTCGAGCAGCCGATCCTGCTCGCGCTGGAGGTCGTTGCGTCGCTCCTTTGCGTCTTCGAGGGTCGCCTTCTTTGTTTCGAGTTCGTCCCGGACCTCCTCGAACTCCGCGCCGACTTCCTCGATCTCCTCCTGGACGGCCGCGAGATCGACCTCGAGATCGTCGATCTCGGCTTTCACCGAGGACTTCTCGACTTTCGTCTCCCGGATATCGGCTTCCAGATCGTCGATGGTCTCCTGCTTGCGGTCAATCTCGACGAAGGCCTCGCGTCGCCGTGCCTCTGCCTCGTCACGCTTCTCCTCGGCGCTCTCGATAGCATCCTCGAGTCGGGCGATCTCGCCTTTGATCTCCTCGATCTCGCGTTTGAGCGCGAGCTGTTCGTCCTCGCCCTTGCGCTCGATCTCGGCGTTCAACTCGGCGAGTTCGTCCTCCAGCCGGACGACCTTGCCCTCACGCTCGTCGAGTTCGCGCTGTCGATCCTCGAGCGTCTCCTCTAAGTCCGCGATCTCTTCCCGGACCGCGTCGAGATCATCGCGCTTGTCCTCGAGTTCGGCAGCCTTCTGGTAGGCCTCGTACTCCTCTTTCTCGTCTCTGAGTTCCTGGTACTCCAGGGCCGTCTCGCGTTCGTCTTCGAGTTGTTCGAGGCGGGTCTCCTTCTCCTCGATCCGGAGGTCGGCCTCGTCGATCCGGTCCTCGACGACCTCCAACTCCTCGAAGGCCTGGGCCTTCTTCTGGTCGAACTCCGCGACGCCCGCGATCTCGTCGATGATCTCCCGCCGAGCGCCCGCAGTCATGTTGATGATCTCCGTAACGTCGCCCTGCATGACGACGTTGTAGCCCTCGGGCGCGACGCCGGCCTGGGCGAGCAGGTCCTGGATATCACCGAGGTTGACCGAGCGGCCGTTGATGTAGTAATAGGAGTAGT
This sequence comes from Halorhabdus sp. BNX81, assembly GCF_029229925.1. Lineage (NCBI taxonomy): Archaea > Methanobacteriati > Methanobacteriota > Halobacteria > Halobacteriales > Haloarculaceae > Halorhabdus > Halorhabdus sp. BNX81. The sequence goes on from NZ_CP107254.1 coordinate 1,837,039, forward strand.
AGTTGTCGTCGGTCTCCTTGACCCGGCGCTTGATCGTGATCTCCTCGATGTCGCCGACGTTCTCGCTGCCGGCAGCACTGACGACTTGCGACCGCGAAAGCGTCCGGTCGCTGTTGTCCAGTACGACCTCGACGCTCGCCTCGCGTTCGCGATCCGGTGATTCGCCGTCCTGATGGCCGGGATTGTAGATGAGGTCGGTCAGCTTCTCGGCGCGTATCCCCGAGGTGCGGGCCAGCCCTAACGCGAAGAGGATCGCATCGACGATGTTTGACTTGCCCGACCCGTTCGGGCCGCTGATGGTCGTAAAGTCCTCGTAAAAGGGGATGCGCGTCTTCCGTCCGAAGCTCTTGAAGTTGTCGAGGACGACCTCTGTAATGTACATGTGGTGGGGTTCGGCGGCTGTTTCGCCTCGACGGTCGTGGGCACCCGGTGTCCGTCAGGCGATGATGATGTCCGATTCGGCCTCTTGGTCGTCCGTGTCCTCGACCTCCTGGGATTTAGTGGCTTCGGCCGAGGCCGAAACCGATTCCGTCTCGTCCTCGACGTCAGTCTCGATGTTGACCGGCTTCTCGAAGCCGAGTTCGTCGTCGACGGCGTTTTCGAGTTCACGCAGTCGGACTTTCGATTCGACGAGTTCGTCCGTGAGGCCTTCGACGGTCGCTTCCAGATCGCGGACTTTCGCTTCGAGTTCCTCCACGCGATTGTCGCTCATACCACGACAACCTGTCTCGCCCCGCTTAAACCTACGTCAGACATTCACATTCTGTCTGATACGTCTCCCGCGTGGACGGCCCCGAAGGCACGCCCGAGTGCGACCGAGGGATTTAATCGCGGCGCGCCGGATATTCGGACAATGACTGCCCAAGCCATTCAGGAACGCGATCTTACCGTCGTGATCGGGCTGGAGGTCCACGTCCAGCTCGAAACCGCGACGAAGATCTTCTGTGGCTGTTCGACCGATCTCGAAGACGCCGACCCGAACACTCACACCTGCCCGGTCTGTCTCGGGCTACCAGGATCGCTGCCGGTACTCAACGAGGGGGCCGTCGAGGCCGCCGTCAGGGTTGGGAAGGCCATCGACGCCGACATTCCCGAACAGACCCGCTTTCACCGGAAGAACTACTACTACCCCGACCTGCCGAAGAACTTCCAGATCAGCCAGTACGACGCGCCGATCTGTCAGGACGGCGAACTGGAATTCAGTGTCGAAGGCGAGCGCCGGACGGTCGGGATCGAGCGCGCTCACCTCGAAGAGGACCCCGGGAGCCTCCAGCACGCCGGCGGGAACATCGACACCGCCGACTACACGCTCGTGAACTACAACCGCGCCGGCGTCCCGCTGATGGAGATCGTCACCGAACCGGACTTCCGGGACGCGACGGAGGTCCGGGCCTTCCTCGCGAAACTGGAGGAAGTCCTCGAGTACCTGGGCATTTTCGATGCAACGCGGGACGGCTCGCTCCGGATCGACGCAAACCTCTCGCTTGTCGACGCAAGCGAGGTCGACGACGATGGCTCCATCGACCAGGATGTCCTCGAAGACGCCAACCGGACCGAGGTCAAGAACATCTCCAGTCACAAGGGAGCTGAAAAGGCACTGGCCTACGAGGCCCAGCGACAGAAAAACGCCGTCGAACGCGGCCGCGAGGTTGAACAGGAGACCCGCCACTGGGACGAGTCCCGGGGGATCACGGTCTCGATGCGCTCGAAGGAAGAAGAGAAGGACTACCGCTACTTCCGGGAGGCCGACCTGCCGCCCCTGGAGGTCAGCCACTGGAAGGAGGAGCTGTCGATTCCAGAGTTGCCGGACGCCCGCCGTGAGCGTTTCGGCGAGGAGTACGGGCTCAACGAGGAAGCCGCCTCGAAGCTCACCACCACCAAGCAGGTCGCGGACTTCTACGAGGACCTGGCAAGCGAGTTCGATCCCGATCTCGTGGCGACCTGGGTCGCCGACGAACTCCTGGGCGAACTCAACTACCGCGACATGGCGATCACCGACGTGGCGGACCGCCTGGACGAGATCGAACGCCTCGTCGAACTCGTCGCAAGCGAGGAGATCACCGCCAAGAACGCCCGCGAGACCGTCCTCCGCGGGATGCTCGACGACGGCGACGATCCCGACACGATCGTCGAGCGCGAGGGACTCGGCAAAACCCAACGCGACGAACTTCAGGGTGCCGTCGAGGAAGCTATCGAGGAGAACCCCGACGCCGTTTCAGACTATCACGACGGCGACGGCGGCGCGATCAACTTCCTCGTCGGCCAGGTGATGCAAAAGACAGGCGGAAGTGCGGATCCCGGTGACGTGAACGAGTTGTTGCGGGCCGAGCTAGAGGACTAGATTCCGAGCCACTCGTCGACGCGGACTTCGTAGCCGTTCGACCGGCAGAATTTCGCGGCCTCGCGGCGAACCGCCCGCGAACCGGGGAGCTTTCCCTTCTCGTCGATCTGCGCGACGATCCACTCGGTGATGACGTCGATCCCCTCGTCGTCGTCATCCGCCTCGATCGCCGCGAGTGCTTTGAGCGTCTTTTTATACGCGTCGCGGCGTGAACCGCCGAAATCAGCGTCCTGGAGTTCGGAACTCGCCTCGATGATTCGCTTCATCGCCGCGGCGACGGTCGGCCGCTGAACCTGGACACTGACAGCGGCGGGCGAGTCGAAGGTCTCGGCGTCAGTTTCAGGCAGGAGATCGGCGAGACGGTAGGTCCCGTCCGGTGACAGGATCTCGCGGTCGCCGACCGTCTCGACCACGTCGGCCGCCGTCGTCGGGAACGGCAGCGTTTCGAGTGCGTCCTCCAGTTCACCGAGTTCGGCCGCGGGGATCGGCGGTTCCGGTTCGTCACGACGTTCCAGTGCCGTTTCGAGTTCGCGCTCGCGTTGTCGTCGCTCCTCGTCGTGGGCCTGTTTGTCTCGGCCTCGCTTGTCGTCTGCCATTTCTAACTGTTGGAACCCCAGGCAGATAGACTTATTGCCCGAATATGACGTTGGATTGAATAGACATGCGACAGAACCCCGAAGAAATGACAACCGAACCTGACGAGATCATCGAGCAAATGGACAGGCTCGTCGCGGACACGAGTCCCGGACGTGAGGGGACCGTCCCACTCAATGGGATTGCTGAACCGATCGCCAGAAACCACAGAAACGCCATTCGACGAGGGATGAGTACGGACGATATCGAGGGGTAACGCCGACGGGGCATGCGGTTCAGCGACTGTTGCCGATACGTAGACCACCCGAGCGCGAGCGGGCGACGCGTGCGCGCCTTGTCCCCCTTCCCTCTTGCGATTACACGCCGAAAGACATATGGGACGCTCTCCGCGTAGCGAGAGACAATGAGTCACGAGCCAGACGGTGGTGATCGGGCGTGCGCCTGATCGTCACCGAGAAGGACAACGCCGCCAGGCGGATCGCCGAGATCCTCAGCGACGACTCGGCGAGTGGTGAGCGGCGAAATGGCGTCAACGTCTACAAGTGGGGCGGCCAGCGCGTCGTCGGCCTCTCCGGACACGTCGTCGGCGTCGACTTCCCGCCGGAATACGCCGAGTGGCGCGACGTCGAACCGGCCGAGTTGATCGACGCCGATGTCGTTACAACGCCCACGCGGGAGAACATCGTCGCGACACTCCGTAGCCTCGCCAGAAAGGCCGACGAGGTCGTGATCGCGACAGACTACGACCGCGAGGGCGAACTCATCGGGAAGGAAGCCTACGAGTTGATCCGCGAGGAGACCGACGCGCCGGTCGAACGCGTGCGCTTCTCCTCGATCACCGAGAGAGAAGTCCAGAAGGCCTTCGAGAATCCCGACGAGATCGACTTCGACCTCGCCGCCGCAGGCGAAGCCCGCCAGATCGTCGACCTGATCTGGGGCGCGGCGCTGACGCGGTTTCTCTCGCTGTCTGCCAAGCAGCTCGGCAACGACTTCATCTCCGTCGGCCGGGTTCAGAGCCCGACACTGAAGCTGATCGTCGACCGCGAGCGCGAGATCGAGGCCTTCGATCCCGACGACTACTGGGAGATCCTCGCCGACCTCGCGAAGGACGGCCAGGGCTTCGAGGCCCAGTACTTCTACGACGACGACGGCAGCGAAGCCGAGCGGGTCTGGGACGAAGCGGCCGCCGAAGCTGCCTACGCGGATCTCTCCGAATCCGGGACGGCCACCGTGACCGAAGTTCGGCGGCGAAAGCGTACCGACGACCCGCCCGCGCCGTTCAACACGACCGCGTTCATCTCCGCGGCGAGTTCGCTCGGCTACTCCGCCCAGCGCGCCATGTCGCTGGCCGAGGAACTCTACACGGACGGCTACCTGACCTACCCACGGACGGACAACACCGTCTATCCCGACGACCTCGATCCCGAGGAGCTATTGGGTGCCTTCGAAGGCAGTTACGAGTTCGGCGAGGATGCGGAGGCGCTGCTCGCCCAGGACGAGATCGAACCGACTCGCGGCGAGAACGAGTCGACCGACCACCCCCCGATACATCCGACCGGGGAGCTTCCCGATCGCAACGAGATCGGCGCGGACGCCTGGGAGATCTACGAACTCGTGGTGCGTCGGTTCTTCGCAACCGTGGCCGAGCCGGCGACCTGGGCACACCTGCGAGTCGTGGCGAAGGCTTCGGGCCGGTCGCTGAAGGCCAATGGCAAGCGCCTGCTCGAGGAGGGATACCACGCGGTCTATCCCTACTCCTCGGCCGGCGAAACTGTCGTTCCCGCTGTCGAGGAGGGAGAAGAGCTGTCGATCGACGCGGTCGAACTGGAGGCCAAACAGACCCAGCCGCCGCGCCGCTACGGCCAGTCGCGGCTCATCCAGCATATGGAGGAGATGGGCATCGGGACGAAGGCCACGCGACACAACATCGTCGAGAAGCTCTACGATCGCGGGTACGTCGAGGACGACCCGCCGCGGCCGACAAAGCTCGCCGATGCAGTGGTCACCGCCGCCGAGGAGTACGCCGATCACGTCGTCAGCGAGGAGATGACCGCCCAGCTCGAGGCGGACATGACTGCCATCGCCGAGGGCGAGGCGACCCTGGAAGAGGTGACCGCGGAATCCAGGGAGATGCTCGGCGAGATTTTCGAGGAGCTACGCGAGTCCCGCGAGGAGATCGGCGAGTTCCTCCAGAAGTCGCTAAAGGCCGACCGGACGCTCGGGCCCTGTCCGGAGTGTGGCGAGGATCTGCTGGTCCGCCGGAGTCGCCAGGGGTCGTACTTCGTCGGGTGTGACGGCTTCCCCGAGTGTCGGTTCACCCTTCCACTGCCGAGCACGGGCGAACCACAGGTGACCGACGAAACTTGCGAGGATCACGATCTTCGGCACGTCAAGATGCTCGCGGGTCGAGACACCTTCGTCCATGGGTGTCCGCGGTGCAAAGCGGAGGCAGCCGACGAGAGCGAGGACGAGGTGATCGGGGACTGTCCCGAGTGTGGGGATGGCAATACGCCGGAGGGGCAGCGAAACGAAGACGGCGAAGCCGCCGAAGGGGAGGGTGGCGAACTCGCGATCAAACACCTCCGGTCGGGGTCGCGGCTGGTCGGCTGTACGCGCTATCCGGACTGTGATTACTCGCTCCCGCTCCCCCGTCGTGGTGAGATCGTCGTGACCGACGAGCGTTGCGAGGAGCATGACCTGCCACACATCGAAATCCACGACGGCGAAGACGACGATCCCTGGGAACTGGGCTGTCCGATCTGCAACTACGAGGAGTTCCAGGCGCGCAACGCCGTCGAGAACTTGGAGGACCTCGACGGGGTCGGCCCGGCGACGGCGGAGAAACTACAGGACGCTGGCGTAGCGGACCCCGAGGACCTCCACGAGGTGGACCCGGACGCCGTCGCCGGCGAGGTCCAGGGCGTCAGCGCCGACCGAATTCGTGAATGGCAAGCCGAACTCGCGACCTGAAAAGGAGTTCCGGGGGGCCGGAAAGCGATTTGCCGGCCGATTGTGATCAGTACACGAACCGTTCGAGGAGTCGACCGAGCAGGCCTGGCTGCCCTTCACCGCCGGGATGGAGGACGAGCGCGTTCCCGCCGTTCGCGAGATCGAGGCCGGGGCCGTCACGCAAGATCGCACCCCCGGTGTCGGCAACAACGACGAGGTCGGCGTCTCGGGACGCGCGGAGTAGCGCCGCCGCGTCGTCCTCGCTCTCGACGACCGCCGATTCGGTCGGGCCCGAACAGAGGTCGGCCAGTTCGTCGTGATAGGTCTCGACTGAGTGACGCCGTTGGTCGGTCGCGTCCGGCGCGATCCCGTGGACGAACTCGACAGTGGCATCACGATCCATCGCCAGAGAGTTGGCAATTCGAACTTTCTGGGGATCGAACGGGCCCCCGTCGTCGACGAGGGCAAAGCGGTCGATATCGTCCAGCCCCTCGGCGTCGACACCCAGTACGTCGAAGGACCGACTCGGCCCCATGAGCACGTCGGCAAGCCCTTCCGTGAAGGTCGGGCCGGACTCGTCGACGATGACGAGGTCGTACCCGTGCAGATCGGCGACGTTTGCGACCGCCCGGTCAACGTCGTGACTGACGATCTCGCCGTACTCGACGGGCACGTCGGTGTCCTCGACGAGGACGGCCGTCCGCTCCTCGAACACCTGGTCGGTTTCTGTGAGTGTCGATTCAGCATACGACAGTGGCGTCTGGTCGGGCACCTGATCGAACTGAACGACAGTTACAGTCCCGTTCCCGGCTCTGGCTAGCGGGACCGCCACGTCGAGCAGACGTTCCTCTGCCGCCGCGGTCGTGTCCTCTGTGAGCGCGACGAGCACGTCGGACTCGTCGGCGTCGTGACAGACCGAACGCGTTTCCTCGACAGCTCGTTGATCGATGCCACGACGGATCGCGTCGGTGACTGCGCCCTCCCGGGAGACGTTGCGGTGGGCGTACGCGAAGTACCAGCCGACGCTCCCGAGAATGATGACGATCGCCCCCACGAACGGGATCAGTCCCATCTGGGTCAGCAACACGAGGCCGCCCAGGACGCCAAAGCCCTGCATCCAGGGGTACAGCGGCGATTCGTAACTCGGGTCGTAGGCGATGTCACTCTCCCTGAAGGCGATCAGGGCCACGTTGATCAACACGAACACGAGGATCTGGAACGCGCTCGCGAGTTTCGCGATGCTCATGATCGGGACGAACGCGATCAGCGTCAGCATGACGAGACCGGTCAGTGCGATGGCCGTGACCGGCGTGCCAAAGCGGTCGCTGACGGTGGCGAACGTCGGTGGGGCGAGGTCGTCCCGGCTCATCGCGAAGGGGTATCGCGACGACGAGAGGAGGCCGGCGTTGGCGGTGCTGATCAGCGCGAGCATCGCGGCGATGACGACGGCGGCCACGCCGGGCGTCGACATCGTCGCCTCGGCCACGTCGGCGACGGGGGTGCTCGAGCCGACGATCCCCGACGGATCGACGCCGACGATCACGAGCACGACGAGGACGTACAGCAACGTCGTGAACCCGAGCGACCAGATCATCCCCCGGGGTATCACGCGGTCCGGATCCTCGATCTCCTCGGCGACGCTCGCGATCTTCGTCACCCCCGCATAGGAGACGAACACGAAGCCGGTCGCTTCGAGGATGCCGCCCGCGCCCGCGGCCAGGAATCCATCAAAGGAGGCGCTCTGAATCGAACCCGCACTGCCGCCGACGAACCAGATCATCGCGGCCAGCATGATCGCCACGATCCCGACCTGCAGGCGACCCGTCTGTTTCGCGCCCAGGAGGTTGACCAGGATGAGGACGGCCGCGAGCACGAGCGCGACCGGCTTGATCGGGAGTTCGAAGTACCACAAGAGGTACGGGACGCCGCCAACGAGCGCGAGCGCCCCCTTAAATGAGAGTGCGAACCAGGTCCCGATACCCGCGATCGTGCCGAGCAACGGTCCCATCCCGCGTTCGATGTAGAGGTAGGTCCCACCGGCCTCGGGCATCGCCGTCGCCATCTCGGCCTTGCTCAGTGCTGCCGGGAGGACGATCAGTGCTGCCAGAACGTACGCCAGGATCACCGCCGGCCCGGCCATCTCGAGGGCGAGCGCCGGCAGGATGAAGATGCCACTGCCGACCATCGCACCGATACTGATCGCCAGAACCGAAAACAGTCCGAGATCGCGTTCGAGTTCCTTCGGCATCGGGATTAGAGTGCCTCCAGCGAGTCCTGAACCGCTTGCACGCTCGCTTCGGCTGGCGTCACCGTCTCGGTGGCTATCCCATCGAAGGCGGCCGTTCGATCCGAATCGTTGACCCTGATGATCACTGTCTCGACGTCACCGTGAATTCGCAGGCGCTGGGCCACGAGCAGGTTGACTGCGTCCCTGTCGGTCGCGACGAACGCGGTCTCTGCCGAGATCGCCTCCGGGTCAAGGCCCGTGTCGAACGTCGTCCGATGGGTCGGCACTCCGGCACGCTCGGCCACCCGTGCCTGATTGTGTCGATCCGTGACGAAGACGACCGCGTGGGAGCTATCAAGTTCCTCTGCAACTGCTCTGACACCGCTAGTGGTCCCGACGACCACCACGTCGACGGGGGAAGGAACGTCGTCGGTCATCCCGGCGCACACCCTCCCGAGATCGGCGATCGTTCGTTCGTTCCCCCGGTTCGATGGCTAACTGACGCGTCCGGACGATGGTGTTCCATACAGTGCGGCATAACACACGGAACGTCATAAGTTAGTCGGTTAATTTGACGCTGCGTCATTTGGATTCGGCAAAATGGCCCGATTCGTTCGAATCCGTGAAAGACCGTCGAACGACGACAGTCCTGTGAGAGCTGGCCAGCTCGACCAAACGGCGACAACGAAAAAACAGACAATCAGGCCCGTTCGACGCTGAATCCGTCGAATGGCGTTTCGTACTCGTTGCGGATGAGATCCTCATCTTCGATGGTGAGCCCGATCTCGTCGAGCTCACGGCCGATCCGGTTCAGGTCGTCGCCGTCGCGGCCGATCGCCTCGATGTGGACGTTCTCGTGGCCGGTCATGACCTCCCGAACGGCGACGACGCCGCTGACCTCCTGGGCCCGTTCGGCGAGTTCCTCACGGTCGGGGACAGGTGCCGTACAGACGATCAACGTATGCAACTGGAGGCCAGTCTGTTCGTAGTCGATCTCGGCGTGATAACCAGTCAGAATGCCGTCGGCTTCCAGCGCCTGGATCCGGGTCCGCACCGTACTCGGGGCGACGTCCATACGCTCGGCGATCGTACTCGTCGAGGTTTTCCGGGCGTTGTCTTGCAGTGCATAGAGAATCGCCCTGTCGAGATCGTCGAGTTCGTGAGCGGCCATGGACTGGTGTTGTGAGCCACGCGACAGAAGCGTTGTGGTCACTCAGGGACACGGCCCACGAAAGCGGGTAGAATCGAACGCGTCCCTCGAACGGAATAAACGGAGTTTAATCCCCGGGCGAGAAACACCGGAGTATGCAGGAACGGACATATGCTGCAGACGCTGACCCCGGGACGAGCGCGACCGTCGCGGGCTGGGTACACGAGATCCGCGACCTCGGCGGGATCGCCTTCCTGATCCTCCGAGACACGACCGGAAAAATCCAGGTCAAAATCGAGAAGGACAACCTCGAGGAAGCACTCGTCGAGACGGCACTCGATGTCCACCGCGAGAGCGTTCTCAAGGTTGTCGGTGACGTCGAGGAAGAGGAGCGTGCCCCGACGGGCGTCGAGGTCTCGCCCGACGACATCGAGGTGATCGCCCCTGCCGACCCCGAACTTCCCCTGGACCCATCCGGGAAGGTCGACGCCGAACTCCCGACACGACTGGACAACCGGACGCTTGACCTCCGCAAGCCCGAAGTCAAAGCCATCTTCGAGATCCGCGCGGAAGTCCTGCGCTCGGTCCGGGAAGCCTTCCGAAACCTGGACGCGACGGAGATCAACACGCCGAAGATCGTCGCCACGGGCACCGAGGGCGGGACGGAGCTGTTCCCGATCACCTACTTCGGCCGCGAGGCATTCATGAACCAGAGTCCACAGCTGTTCAAACAGCTGATGGTCGGTTCCGGGCTGGAGCGGGTCTTCGAGATCGGGCCGATCTTCCGCGCGGAGGAGCACAACACGCCCCGGCACCTCAACGAGGCGACCTCGATCGACTTCGAGTCGGCCTTCTACGACCACACCGAGGCGATGGACGCCTGCGAGACGGTCGTGAAAGCTGCCTACGAAGGCGTCGCACAGAACTGCGCCGACGAACTCGAAACGCTCGGCCTTACCGAGGTCTTCTCGGCTCCCGAGGGCGACTTCCCGCGGCTTACCTACGAAGAAGCCATCGAGCGGATCAACGCCACGGGCGAGATCGACGACGTGCTGGTGTGGGGTGACGACCTCTCGACGGAAGCCGAACACGCCCTCGGCCAGGACGTCGGCGAGCACTACTTCATCACCGACTGGCCCAGCGAGATCAAGCCCTTCTACATCAAGGATCACGACGACGATCCGGAACTCTCGACGGGCTTCGACATGATGCACCCCTCGATGGAACTCGTCTCCGGCGGGCAGCGTGAACACCGCCACGACCACCTCGTCGAGGGCTTCGAACAGCAGGGTCTGGATCCGGGTGCCTTCGAGTACTATACCAAGATGTTCAAGTACGGCATGCCGCCCCACGCCGGCTGGGGCCTGGGTGGCGAACGGCTCGTCATGACGATGCTCGGCCTGGAGAACATCCGCGAAGCCGTGATCTTCCCGCGAGATCGGCAGCGTTTGTCGCCATAAGCGAGGACGACCAGCGGGAGTCCTCGAAACGCGAGCGGGAGCGAAGCGACACGCGAGCGGCGACAAACCTGCGAGCCAGCGAGACGAACGAAGTGAGTCTCGCAGGATCGCCAGCGACTCTCTCCGTAGCGTCGCTCGATCTCGCAGCGGTCAAAGATCGCCGATGGCCTGTGCCCGGAGTTCGCCAGTTAAATGGAGTCCGTGACTGTCGATCCTGCGGACGATCCGCTTTGCCTGCGTGGTCTTGAGATACTTGTCCTCACTGGTGGCCCGGACGACGGTCCCGAACGTCCCGGTTACCGTGGCCCCCAATCCCTCGGCGACCGTCCGCAGGCGGCGGTCGTCGGTAACGAGCCCAATTGTCGGCCCGTCGTCCTCAGTGTCCGCCGCCTGGTCGTCGTCCATGGCCGCCAGCACGGGCTGCAGTAAGCGGCTTTCGACGACTGGGTTTTCGACGCCGAGGACTCCCATCGCGCGTTCGGCGTGGTCGGTGTCGATCGTCTCTCGGGTCGCCCCACCGTCGTGAACGAACTTCTCCATGTTCGTCTTCGCCGGTTCGGTCGAGACTTGGTCGGCAACCATCTCGGGGATGACGATCGCGCCATCGAACGCGGAGAGCAGTTTGGTCTCGCCGACCGTGCCGAGATCGATCAGTGGGCCCGGGCCGACGTAGATCCGGGTCATAGCTCGTGGGCCGCTTCGACCTCGCCTTCCAGGTCTTCGCGCCGGAACTGGACTGTCAGGTTCTTCTCGCGGGCGATTTCGAGCCACTCGGCGACGGTCACGTTCGCCAGCCGGGCGGCCTCGTTGACCGCGACATCCCCGGACTGATACCGCTCGACAGCGTGGCGCACGCGAAGGTCCTGCAGACCGTCACGCAACGCTTTCCGGATGGTCGAGCTCCAATCGTCCTCGAGCAGGTCGGCGACGGCTTCGAGTTCAGCCTTCTCTTCATCGGGAAGCCGGACGCTGACTGTGGGCATGTGTATACGGCCGATGACAGCGTAAACATATTTCAAACCCCCGGTTTCGGATCACTCGCCGATCCGAACTCGAAGGGTTCTACCGGGGGGACGACGAAGGGCCGACAATGAGCGAGCGAGCGAGCGCGTTCGTCCCGGGCCACGTGACGGGGTTTTTCTCCGTCGTCCGGACCGACGATCCGACGACGACTGGCTCACGCGGCGGCGGGATCGCCCTCTCCGACGGCGTCCGGGTGACCGTCGAACCGGCACCCGAGACGACGATCACGCTCGACGGGCGGACCGTTCAGATCGAGGCAGTCGAGCGGGTTCTCGACGCCCTGGCGGTCGAGGCGGCGGTCACCGGCGAGACGGACTTGCCGATCGGTGCGGGATTCGGCGTCTCGGGGGCGATGGCGCTCGGGGCGGCACTCGCTGCCAACGCCGTCTTCGATCGCCGGCTCTCGCGGGACGAACTCGTCACGATCGCCCACGGAGCCGAGGTGCAGGCCGGGACGGGGCTGGGCGACGTGGTCGCGCAGGCAGCCGGCGGCATCACCCTCCGGCTGGAACCCGGCGGGCCGATGGAGAATCGACTCGACGCGGTTCCCACGCGCTCCCGCGTCGAATACGTCACCTTTGGCGAACTCGACACCGCGACCGTCATCGGCGGCGACACAGACCGACTGAGCGAGGCCGGAAACGAGGGGCTGTCGACTGTCGTCGCCGAGCCGACCGTAGCGGAGTTCATGTACGCCTCCCGGCGGTTCGCCCGCGAAGCTGATCTCCTGACTGAGACGGTTCGGGACGTGATTACGGACGTCGCGGCGGCCGACGGCGAGGCCTCGATGGCGATGCTCGGCGAGACGGTCTTTGCGCTCGGGGACGGACTGTCGGCGGCCGGGTACGACCCCCAGGTCTGTCAGGTCGATCCGGCAGGGGCGACGCTGGTCGATGGCAGGCACGCGAACAGAGAAGGCCCGGCCCTCTCGACGGGCACTTCGCAGTAGCGACGTTTTTCACCGTCTGGATCCGATCGTGATTCATGAGCGACGTGGACATCCCGGAGAGTCACCCACGGTACGAATCGCTGTTGACCCGCCATCGTATCGAAACCGGCGTCGAGAAGGGGATCACGAGCCAGCAGGGGCTCATCGCCCAAGGTCGGGGCGAAGCATTCGATTACCTGCTGGGCGAGCGGACCATCGAGAGCGCCGACCGGGCCGAGCGGGTTGGGGCCGCATACCTTCTGCTCGCCGACCGCCCAGTGCTCTCGATCAACGGGAACGTCGCCGCGCTCGTCCCCGGGGAAGTCGTCGAGCTGGCCGCGGTGACGGGAGCCGACCTGGAGGTCAACCTGTTCAATCGTACCGAGGCGCGGATCGAAGCGATCGCCGACCACCTCCGCGAGCACGGCGCAAACGAGGTGAAGGGACTGACGGCTGACGCGCGCATTCCCGGCCTGGATCACGAGCGGGCGAAGGTCGACGCCGACGGCATCTACGACGCTGACACGGTCGTGGTTCCGCTTGAGGACGGCGATCGGGCCGAAGCACTCGGCGAGATGGGGAAAACGGAGATCGTAATCGACCTCAATCCGCTGTCCCGATCGGCACAGGTCGCGGCGGTGCCGATCATCGACAACGTGCTCCGGGCCGTGCCAAATATGACAGCGCATGCCCGATCGCTACAGGACAGCCCGGCCGAGGACCTCCGGCAGCTAGTCGAGGACTTCGATCCGGCGGGGGCACTCGACGCCGCCGAGAAAGCGATTCGATCCGGCCAACTGGAGTGAGAAAGCGCGGTACCGGGCGACCAGCAGAGTACTTACGTGAACGCGTCGAAAAGGAGGCTATATGAGTCTCGAAGTCGACGTCCGGAAACTCGATCTGTTCAACAAGATCGCAAAGGAGGGATCGGAGACAGTCTCGGATCACCTCAACCAGATGGCGGGGCTAAACACCGAAATAGCCGTCTCGAAGATCAACTTCCTCGACATCGAAGACGTGCGGACCCACATGGGTGACGGCGACCGCGTCGGGATCTTCGTCGAGTTGACCGAAGCGCCGTATGGGTACGTCCTCTTCATGCTCGAACCGGACGATGCAAAGGAGTTGGCAGGGATGCTCGTCGGCGGGACTGACGACGACACAGAGGGATTCAGCGAGATGGAGCGGTCGGCGATCCAGGAGGTCGGCAACATCATGACCTCCGGGTATATCGACGGCTGGGCGAACGTTCTGGATACGACCATCGGGATGGGGACCCCCTCGTTCGCGTACGGCCCGGCCGGCGGCATCGTCAACGAGATGGGCGGGTGGCCCGACGAGGACATCGCGTTCGTCATCGACTCAGAGATCACCGCCGGTGACGGTGACGTCTCACTGACGATCTATACCTTCCCGAAGCTCGTCGATCTCGTCGAACTGATTCAGGGGATCGACGTCTCGACGGTCGTCGGCGAGGACACGACGATCTCGTCGGACATCGCCGACGAAATGTAGCCGGGTCTGTGCGTGAATCGACATGCCAAGAACGGAGGGCTCAAGACCCTACTCGCCGTGATCTCAGTTAGTGGTTGAAGCGTTCCTCGAACGGGTACTGATCGATCCCTTCGCCGTCATGAACACGATCGGCCTGGTCGCGTTCGCCCTCGTCGGCGCGGCAAAGGGGATCCGTGAAGAGTTCGACATCTTCGGGATCAGTGTCGTCGGATTGGTGACGGCTTTCGGTGGCGGTGCAACCCGGGACGTCCTGGTCGGGCGGACGCCGCTGGCACTCCAGTCGATGGGCGAAGTCAGCCTCGGATTTCTCGGCGTCGGACTTGCATTGCTTCTCAGCGTCCTGCTCGAATCACCGGACGACCATCCGATCACCCTCGTGGCCGACGCGATCGGCCTCGCCGCGTTCGCGACCGCCGGCGCCATCGTCGCGACGGAGGCCGGGGTCTCGCCGTTCGGCATCGTCACTGTCGCGACGATCAACGCCGTCGGCGGCGGAGCCTACGCCGACATTCTGCTCGATCGTTCCCCCTTCATCCTCTTCGAGGACTTCTATGCGACCGCCGCAGTTCTTGGCGGGAGTACCTACTGGCTGGTGACCGCTGCCGGCGCGGCGGGCGGCCTCACCGCCGCCGCGTGTGCGGGAATGACCGTCGGCACCCGACTGCTGGCGGTCACCTACGGGTGGCACCTCCCGACGGCCCAGATGCTCGGGCTGGCGCAGGAAAACTGACGGCCCCGGCCAGCACGCACGCGACTCTCGACCAGTCATGATACCGAACCCCACTTCGGAATGTTGGGACCGTAACAGTTATTATTTGCCAGTAGTACCACTAGGTGGTATGCACGCGAACGAGTTCGATCAGTTCAGCGATGTCGGCGAAGCAACGGTCACCCGCGCGATCACCCAGGAGTGGACCGACGAGTTCATGGACTTCACGGAGAGCGACGTCATCATCATCGGCGGTGGGCCATCGGGGCTGATGGCCGCCAAAGAACTCTCCGAGCGCGGTGTCAAGGCGATGGTCGTCGAGAAGAACAACTATCTCGGCGGCGGCTTCTGGCTCGGTGGGTTCCTGATGAACAAGGTCACCGTGCGTGACCCGGCCCAGAGTGTCCTCGACGAACTGGACGTCGATTATACCCAGTCCGAGGAAGACGACGGGCTGTACGTCGCCAATGGCCCGGAAGCGACCTCGGGACTCATCAAGGCCACGTGTGACGCCGGCGCGAAGATGCAGAACATGACGGAGTTCACCGACATCGTCGTCCGCGAGGACCACCGCGTCGGTGGCATCGTGATGAACTGGACGCCCGTTCACGCCCTGCCCCGCGAAATCACCTGCGTCGATCCGATCGCCGTCGAGTCCGACCTCGTGATCGACGCGACCGGCCACGAGGCCCTGGCGATCAAGAAACTCGACGAACGCGGCGTTCTGGACGCCGAGGGGATCGAGGAAGGCGCGACCGGCATGGACGCGACCGACGACGAGAGCTACGGCGCGCCGGGCCACGATTCGCCGGGCCACGACTCGATGTGGGTCGCCGAGAGCGAGGACGCCGTCGTCGAACACACCGGGCTAGTCCACGACGGCCTCATCGCGACGGGCATGGCCGTCGCCACGGCCCACGGCCTCCCGCGGATGGGACCGACGTTCGGCGCGATGTTGCTGTCAGGAAAGCGTGGTGCCCAGATCGCCCTCGACGAACTCGGCGTCGACGCCGATCCGGTCGACATGACGACGCCCGCACCGGCTGACGACTGAAAAGAGACTTCGTGGCCTCACTCCGACAACGACACCGAAACCGACTCGTTGTCGCCCGCCACGGTGACGCCCTCGACAAACGCCGACGAACCTGCGGTGACAACCACTGCTTTTGAGCCCGGGCGGGTGAGCGCGGACGTCTGTGGCGGATTGCCCGCCGCCGCGTACTGTTGGTAGCCAGCGAGGAACTGCTCCGCGTAGCTGGGCTGATCCCAGGTCGTCACCCAGACAACCCCGGACGTGGTCCCGTCCTCGAACGCGAGCAATCGGTCGTTCCCCCAGCCCCTGGCCGCCCTGTCGGCCTCGTCACCGTCGATCCGTGTCGAAAGGAGCGCCCGAATGCCGAGTTCGCCGAACTGCTCCGTCGCGACCCGGTTCCAGTCACCCGTCCCCACGAGAGTTACCTCGAGGGGCTGGGGCGGTTCGCTTCCCGGCGGCAACCCATGGAGGAGTTGTTCGGTCGTGTTCGGCGGCTCAGTGTACAGCTGTCCCAGCGAGTCCGGAGCGGTGATCTGCCCACCGGCGTAGTCGTATCCGGCCCTGACTGCGGCCCGGGCCAGCCAGGGTGAGTCCAGCCAGCCGAACTGCCACTCGCGGACGGGAGTATCGACTGACAGCGAGTACTGCGCGGCGTAGGCGTCGGCCGCATACGCGCTGGCGCCGCGATCCAACGCGGTCGCAACCAGCCGCCTGTCGAGAGTGCCGTTGTCGTGTCTCGCGAGTGCGTCCGCCCAGCCGAGTCGATCCTGAAGAAATCGCGTGTGCAGATATGCGAGATGGTACTCCAGGCGCGACGGTTCGTACATGCCTCGCAGGAGACGGACCGTCGCGTTCTCGCTGTCGACCCGGCCGGGCGGAACGCCACCGGTGTCCACCGTCGGCCCAAGCGATCCGGTGACGGCATCCGACGTCCCGAGAGAACCCGCGTCGACGGGTCTGGACAGGCCGAACTGACGAACGACCGTCGGTTCGATGGCCCCCACGTCAAGCACGGTCCGGAGTCGCCATAGCGCGGTCCTGACCGAACGCTGGTCTCGAAGGCCGAGCGGTCCGGTTGCCGACGGATTCTCGGGCGTGAACGTCGCCACCGACTCCGTCGGGACCGACGGCGTGACAACCTGTTCGTGTACGTCGGCGTCCGGCACCGGTGCGGGCGTCAGCGTCGGGGCGTCCGTCTCGTCGCCGAGACCGCTGCAGCCGGCCGTCACAACGAGTACCAGGATGGCAAAAGTAACCAACCCTCGGGAATCCATCTCTCGAAGGTGGGCGGGCGAATCAGATAAGCGTTCAGGTCCCGGACTGGGCGGGGTCAGACCCGACGCCCGGCCCAGAGGTGCACGAACCCCAGTCCGAGCGTGTTTTGGATCGTCCCGGTCGTCCGGGCGTCGATCCGATCGGCCGCCGATCGAATCCGCCCGTCCAGGGTGACCGCGGGCGATTGGACAGCCCCTCGGTTCGACGGTGCCGAAAGGCGAGTGAATGCCCGAAACGCCAGGTTCAGCGGCTTCAAAACCCATCGGTCGGTCGATCCGGCTTCGAGCACCGCGAGCCGACCGCCCGGATCGACCAGATCAAGCCACTCGTCGATCACTGACGCCGGGTCCCCGAACAGTCCAACGACGAACGTCCCCAGGACAGCGTCGACGCCTGGGGTGATCGGGGGGCACGTCGCATCACCCAGACACAAGTGGACGTTCGACCAGCCGGCTCGATCGACCCGTCGGCGTGCTTCCGAGAGCATGCCGGGCGTGAGATCGACACCGATCACTCGCCCCGTCGGACCGACCCGCTCGCGTAACAATGGCAGGTTTGCACCCGTTCCACACCCCATCTCGACCGCCACGTCTCCCGCCTGAAGGGCAAGTGCGTCGACGGCTCGACGTCGCCAGGAATCAACGAGTGGCACCGACGCGATCAGGTCATAGTACCGCGCCCAGCGGCCGTAAAACTGCTGTACCGCCCGGACGTCGGTCATGTGTTACACCTCGTCGACGATCTCCCGAACTGACGAGACGACGGTGGGCGCATCGGCCCCCAGCACGTAGACGATCGGCTCGATCCCGAATCCCCCCGTCTGGTAGAGGACGTCGGCACCGGCGACATCGACGGCATCGAACGCCGCATCGAGTTCCGCCTCGGCGTCGAACTCCACGGCAGTGTGGCCCTGGGCCTCCAGGGCGGTGACAACTGCAGGCTCGTAGGCGACGTTCAGCGTCGCGCGGGCGTCGCTTCCGTGCCGGCGTGCGGCGAGCAACACGCTTGCGACGTATTCACTCACGCCGAACTCGGGGTCACCCGGAACCGCCGCCCGTCCCTTGACGTCGAGGATCCGACCGGGGACGGCAACCACGTCGTCGATACCGCCGGCGTCGGGCAGACATTCGACGAGGTTCGACCCGACGGCTGGAATCAGTCTGGCGAACCCGCTGGCGTTTTCCAGCATCCCCAGTCCCCGCCGGACCGACGACCGGACCTGTTCGGACTGGCGGACGCGACTCTCGGGATCGTGAATCGCAAGCGTCCCACCGTGTTCAGCCAGCGACGGGAACGCCTCCTTGTGCAGCTGTGCGAGCAAGTCGCCCTGTTCGAGCTGTCGGATGAACACCTCCGCCTCGGCCAACGCCTGGACGGGACTAACCTCGCCGGCGGCCAGTCCGTCAGCGAGGCTGTCGGTCAGTTCCTGGAGGCGATCGTCTTCGAGCAGCGACTCGTTGCGTTCGACCTCGCCGTGGGCGTACTTCGAGACCGCACTCTGGCTGATCCCCAACTGGTCGGCGACTTCGAGCTGAGTCAGCCCGCGATCCCGGAGGCGCTCGGCGAGCATCGACCGGAACGTCGGCAGGAACTCCTCGACGACCACCTCCTCGACGAATTTCATTGGTCGCCTCCGAACTCACGGTCGTTTCTCGGCGACGTTCCGGCGTACACAATCGTCGTCATTGATCGCCTCCGAACACACGGTCGTTTCTCGGCGACATCTCGACGGACAAGACCGTCGTCATTGGTCGCCTCCGAACTCCCTGTCCCCCTGT
Organism: Halorhabdus sp. BNX81; assembly: GCF_029229925.1. Lineage (NCBI taxonomy): Archaea > Methanobacteriati > Methanobacteriota > Halobacteria > Halobacteriales > Haloarculaceae > Halorhabdus > Halorhabdus sp. BNX81. Next base: position 1,856,021 of record NZ_CP107254.1, read on the forward strand.
ATCCGGGACGCCTGTGGCCCCTTCTGACCCTGATACTTCGAACCGCGCTCCTCGCCGTAGGGCCGCTCGGCGGGGCTACTCAACTCGGTAAACGTCAACTGGGAGATGCGCATACCCGGCGTGAGCGCGACCGGCGCGGTGCCGAGATTCGAGAGTTCGAGCGTGATCTGGCCCCGATAGCCGGGATCGCACAGTCCCGCTGTCGCATGCACCACGACCGCAAGACGGCCAAGCGACGAGCGCCCCTCGACGTGGGCGATGAGGTCGTCCGGGATCTCGACGGTCTCCTTGGTCGTGCCGAGGACGAAATCGCCAGGATGGAGGATGAACTCGCCGCCCTCCTCGACGACCGTTTCTTCGACGTACTCGGCGACCTCCTGTTCGCTCGTCGGGTGGATACACGGGATGTTGGCGTGCTGGAATTCGAGGAACTCCCGACCGAGTCGGAGGTCGATACTGGCTGGCTGGATCTGGAGATCGGGCTCGTCGAGTGGCTCGACCACGAGTTCGCCCGCTTCGAGCCGGTCGAGAATGTCCGCGTCCGAGAGGATCATACCAGCGTCTCGGTCCCGAGGTGAATAAAATACCACGGTCCACGTTGCGCGGTCAAAATTGAGTGAGCCCGGTAGTCAGTCCGGTTTCGGCGGTCAGGCCTCTTCGATTTCGGCGTTGGGCCCGTTGCGCTTGACGCTCTCGATGCCGTCGCGAGCGTTCGAGCGATCGTCGTAGCCCTGGCCGCTGTCAGCGAGGATGTTGCCGTTGCGGTGACGGAGCCGCCAGCGCCACTCCCCGCCGGAATCCTCGTAGATCTCGAAAGCAGTCGGACCGACGTCGAGGGCGTCGGCGTCGGGTGCGTACGTCTCGACGCGCTCGACAGCAGCTTCGGCTTCGTCACGGTCGGTGTAGCCCTCGCCGCTGTCGGCGACGATTTGATCGTTGCTCGCCGTCAGCCGCCAGCGATACTCCCCGGCGTTGTCCTCGTAGATCTCGAACTCGTAGCTGTCGAGATCATCCCGAATCCGATCGACGGCACGCCTGGCGTCGTGATATCGCGAGTATCCCTGCCCACCGTCGGCGAGGATGTTGCCGTTGCGGTGGACCAGCCGCCAGCGATACTGGCCGGCATTGTCCTCGTAGATCTCGAAGGCGGTCGGATCGAACCGGAGGTACGCCGCCGGGCCGACGTACGCTCTGATCCTGTCGATCGCCCGCGTGAGGTTGCTCCGGGAATCGTAGCCCTCACTCGAATCACACAGGATGTTCCCGTTGTCGTGACGGAGCCGCCACCGATGTTCGCCGGCGTTGTCCTCGTAGACCTCGAAGGCGGCCTGGCTCTCGACTTCCTCGACCGGTTCGAAAGTCTCGTCTTCCGCGGGAAGTTCGTCCTCAGATGCTATCAACATGAGTTCCGCGCCGAGAGCGTCCCGGCGGACACCCGCGATCCCTTTCTGGGCGTTGTGTTTCCGGGTATATCCCTCGCCGCCGTTGGCGATCAGATTGCCGTTGGAATGCCGGAGACGCCAGCGCCACTCCCCGCCGGTATCCTCGTAGAGTTCGAACCTGGACTGACTCGTCCGCAATGTCCGGAGTTGGGCCGAGAGGTCCGCTTCATCGGCGGTAGTATCAGCCAAATCCGCTCGAAGTCGGTCGATCTCGGCAGCGAGATCGTCCTCGTCGGCGTCGGCGTCTTCGAGTGCCGCCCGGAGTTCGGTGATGGATCGAGCCAAGTCAGACTCATCCGCGATCGTGTCCGCAAGTTCCCCTTGTAGGCGGTTCGCTTCGTGCTCGGAGCGAGTCGTCAACAGCGGCGCGAAGATACCGCCGACAGCCATCACCAGGAGGCCGACCGCGTAGACGGTGATGATCGGACTCGACTGGGGCCGCCAGTTGTCGGGGTACGCGATCGTGAACCACAGGACACCGGCGATACTCACGATCAACCCGACGATAATCAGAATCGACGCGTACTGATCCAGCGGCAGTCGAACGAGTGGACCGGCGACAAGCAGCGCCAGCGCGAGCGCGCCGGCGACGATCCCCCAGCCACGGAGTGCGGAGGCGGGGTCGCTGATGATCACCATAAAGATGCCGAGTATTCCAACCAATAAGCCGAGAACGAATATCCAGTAGCCGGTCACTTCGTCGTCAGTCGCCGGCTGTCCGATCCGTTCCTCGTACCACTCGTTGAGTCGCCGATTGTGTGACGGGTCAGTTGCCATGATATATCCGTTTGATTAAATACATGGCAGATACTTATAAATTTGTACAGGTACGTCCGGGGCGCTCGGGAACACACGCAGGATAGAACAATGTCGAGCTGGTCCTCCTGAGACGACAGACGACCGACGTCGCTAGTCCGTCGCGTACAGATCAGTCGAGAGATACCGCTCGCCCGTGTCCGGCAACACTGTCGCGACGACGGCATCGTCGGGATAATCGGCTGCGACCTGTGTGGCTGCGTGGGCCGCTGCGCCACAGGAGATGCCGACCGCAAGTCCCTCTTCGCTGGCGATCCGACGCGCCTCGTCGATCGACTCCTCGCGCGTGACAGTCACGACGTCGTCGAGAAGATCCATCTCGAGGATCTCCGGAACGAACCCGGCACCGATCCCCTGAATACCGTGGCTGCCGGGCTCCTCGCCGGAGAGGACGGCCGAATCTTCGGGTTCGACGCCGATCACGTCAACGTCAGCTTCGATATCGTCCCGCAGGAACTGCCCGACGCCGGTGATCGTTCCGCCGGTGCCGATGCCGGCGACGAACGCGTCGAGTTCCCCGTCGGTGGCGTCCCACAGTTCCGGGCCAGTTCCGTCACGGTGTGCGGCGGGATTTGCGGGATTCTCGAACTGCTGGGGAACGAACGCGTCGTCGTATTCGTCGGCGAGTTCGTGGGCACGGTCGATCGCCCCACCCATGCCGCCGTCGGCGTCCGTGAGTTCCAGTTCGGCACCGAGACCGGCGAGCAACTGCCGGCGCTCCTCGCTCATCGATTCGGGCATCGTGAGCACAAGATCGTACCCCTTCGCGGCACAGACGCTTGCGAGGCCGATCCCGGTGTTGCCGCTCGTCGGCTCGATCACGACCGTCTCCTCGGTGAGCTTACCCGTCTCCTCGGCAACTTCGATCATCGACTTGCCGATCCGATCTTTGACCGAATAGGGATTGAGCGATTCGACCTTGCCCAGGACCGTCGTCCCGGTTCCATCGTCGAGTCTGAGCAGCGGTGTGTCGCCGATAAACTCCGTGACGTCGTCTGCAACGTGCATCGTAGCTGTCGATCTATCACCCTAATAAATAAGGCCAGCCAAAACTCTCAGCTTTCGAGAATCCGCATACCCGAATGGGAAATCGCGAAATCCATACCGTCGCCGGACGGACCCAGACAGATCACATTTCGGCGAGGAGTTCGTCCATCAGCTTCGACTGGGCAGCCGCGAGATGCTCGGTGAAGGTCGAGGCGTCGATGCCGAGTTCGGCGGCGACGTCGGTCGCGTTGGCGTCGCGAGGATACGAGAAGTAGCCCATCCGGTAGGAGGTCTCGAGGACCTCCTGCTGGCGGTCGGTGAGTCGGCTGCGATCGATCGGGATCACGTCCGTACTCCCTTCCTCGTCGCTTTCGACCTGCAGGAGATAGCGGATACGGACGGCGCCGTACTGTTCCCGAAGATCCGTCACGAGGTCTCGCAGATCCTGAATCGTGGTCAGATGCAACGAAAGGACCAGCGACCCATCCTGGGCCCGGATCTCAGAGATAGGGTGGTCGTGGTCCTCAACGAACTCACAGACGCAGTCCAGTGGCTCCCGGTGGAATCGATAGACGCTTGCAGACCGGTATTCGAAGAGTTGACTGAGTCGGTCGTCGGTGAGAGCAGCGTCGCCGCTGACAGTGAATTCCTCGGTAACCGTTCCCTCGGCGTTGCCGGCCCGAGACACGGACGTGAGGGGGCCATCCGCCTGTTCTGAGAGACCAGCAACTGGACAGGCATCCGGGGAGAGGACTTCGATTTCAGCGCGCATACCGGGCATTGTTACATATACGTTGGGCGAGTATCGGCATAATCCAACGGGCCATTCTCAGCCAGTGAAAACGAACGGGCCAACCGGATATCCGGCAAGAGCAACCGGAAGCCGTCCCTCGGGGAGAGGAATGGAAAAAACACTTTGGAGGTGACCGCGAGTGAGCGTACATGCAAGCCGTCGTACTCGCTGGTGGCTACGCCACGCGGCTGTGGCCCGTGACCCGCAACCGCCCGAAAATGCTCCTCCCGATCGGTGACACGACCGTCATCGATCGTGTCCTTGCGGAACTAGAATCCGACGACCGAATCGAGGACGTCTACGTTTCGACTAACGAACGGTTCGCCGACGACTTCCTCGATCACATCGCCGAAACGGATTTCCAGAAACCGACGCTCTCGGTCGAGGAGACCGTCGAGGAGGACGAGAAGTTCGGCGTCATCGGAGCACTTGCCCAACTCGTCGACCGCGAGGGATTGCACGGCGAAGATCTGCTTGTCGTCGCCGGTGACAATCTCATCAGCTTCGACCTGAGCGAGTTCATCGATACCTTCGAACGCAACGACGCGCCCACGCTAGCCGCCTACGACGTTGGCTCGCGCGAGCGGGCGAAATCCTACGGACTCATCAACGTCGAGGGCAGCCAGGTCGTCGATTTCCAGGAGAAACCCGACGATCCGGACAGTACGCTGGTCTCGATCGCGTGCTACGGCTTCCCCGCCGAAGACGTCCGCTTCGAGGAGTACCTCGACGGTGGCAACAACCCGGACGAGCCGGGCTGGTTCATCGAGTGGCTCGTCGACCGTGGCGATGTCCACGCCTTCACGTTCGACGGTGCGTGGTTCGACATCGGCACGCCGGAGAGCTATCTCGACGCGATCCAGTGGGCCCTGGAGGGGGACAGCGTGATCGCCAGCTCGGCGACCGTCGAGAACGCAGAAATCGGGGGCAACGTACACGTCCTCCCTGGTGGCGAGATCGTCGATTCGACCGTCGAGGACTCGATCGTCTTCGCCGACGCGACGATCCGGGACTGTGAGATCCGGGATTCGATCATCGACGAGGAGACGCACGTCGAACATCTCGATCTCGCCGGGGCGCTCATCGGGGCCCACACCGAGATCACCAACGGAATGTAGGGCGGCCGGACGATCGGTTCCGGAGCGAACGTTGATGGGGGACGTTCCCCAACGCTTGAGTGATGAACACCGACTTGATTCGCGATCTCGCCCCACACTACGCCGTGATGGTCACTCTGGCGTACCTGACGCTGACTATCGCGAACAGGATCGTCGGCCCACTCGAGTTCTGGGTCGAACTCGCGGGCATCATCGTCATCTTCTTCGGCTATCGCGTCGCCATCGTTCGGACCGGATACGGCCCCGATATCTGGGAGTGAGCGTCCCCGCGTCGGGCCGACGTCTGTTTCCCTTCGTTACCCCAGCCGCGCGTTCTCGATCCGGATCGAGCCCCTGGTGCCGTCCCACTCAGTCGTGTATTCGAGTTCGATCGGGCGATCCATGTGCGGGCCGTCCGTGACCAGCGTCTCGAACTCGCCGCCCTCGCCCAAGATGTGAACCCCGTATTCGGCATTGAGTTCACGAAGTTCGGCAAGCGCGTCCGCATCGAGTTGCCGGCCGAGCCAGGATTCGTCGAGACCGGCCGCCGACACGCTGACGATCCGGATTTCGAATCCGGCTTCGAGCATCGCTTCCGCGAGATCAACCGGATCGCGCTGCCAAAGCGGGGCGTACAGCTCCGCGTCGAGCCGGTCGGCCAGCCGCTCGATGCGACTGGTCTGGAACTCGCTCTCGACAGCCCCGGCGACGATTCCAGCGATTCCGCCGTCGAGTTCGGTGTCGAGTTCGTCCAGGGCGGCCGCCAGTGGTTCGAGTTCGCGGTCGCCCTGCGCGCCGGCGTCCGTCACATCCCCCGCCCCGAAATCAGCGGGTTCGACTTCCAGAAGTGGAATGTCGACGCTCTCGGCAGCCAGGCGAGCCAGTTCCGTCGCCGGGACGTGATACATGTACGAATCGCCGGCCGGGTGAACGGTGAGGAGTCGCTCGACGGGACGGCCGTCTTCGAGCCCCCGATACAGTGCCCACGAGGAGTCCTTGCCGCCGGAGAAGAGACTTACCCACGCGCCGTCGGCGGTCTCGGTCATACGCCGGCTAGTCGAACGGAGTGGTTGAGTGTTGCGGTCGGGAAGCCGTCCCGGGGACGCTTCTACCGGGCGACGGTGACCGTGACGGCCCCACACGAACACTCGTAGACGTGGCGGGTCCCGCCCGGCGACTCGTAGACGATCTGTCGATCGTCACGGTGGAGCCGCTGATCACACCCGTCGGCCTCACAGGTCGGCGTGAGCGATTCAAGCATATGTATCACTGTGTCCCCAGGGGACATGAAGGCGCGCCAACCCCGGAGTGAAACTGAAAGTGACGGACGACGGCACGGAAACTCGACAACCGGTCGGGACGAGTCGGCGTACGTAAAGGATATGCCGACGGCGGCCCCCGCCACACGTATGGTGAACGAGTGGCGGGCTGCGACAGTCGAGCCGGGCGGCGACCAGCCCGCTCCGGCGACCTGGGAGCCGGTCGAGGTGCCGGGGCGGCCGGCGGATTTCGCCGGTAGCGACGCCGTGGCGTATCGATCGACGTTCGAAGACCCGAGAGACGGTGACGAGCACGCGATGGTCGTCTTCGAGGGCGTCTACGCACACGCTCGCGTCTGGCTGAACGATACCTTCCTGGGCGAGCACGACACCTACTTCGAGCCGCTGCGACTCCGGCTCGACGGGGCGCTTGCGCCCGAAAACGAACTCGTCGTCGAATGTCGACGGCCTGACGATCGCTTCGGCGGGAGCTACGAGACCGACGACGTCCCGGACGAACGTGCCGTCCCCGGTATCTGGTGGAATGCCGACATCGCGACCTACACCGACTCTCACATCCTCGATCTCTCGGCTCGACCACGAGTCGACGACGACGGCGCGCGCTTCGAAGTGCGGACGACTATCCTGGCCGAGACGGATCTCGAGGATCGCGTCACCTTCTCCGTCAAACCCGAAGGATCACGACGGGGCCGGGGAATGATGGACCGCACGTCGGTAACGGCGGCGGCCGGGGAGCGAACGACCGTCGAGTACACGATCGACGTTCGGGATCCGGCACTCTGGTGGCCCCACGACCTCGGCGAGCAGAATCGGTACGTTCTCCGGGCGAAACTCGGCGACGACGAACGAACGCTGACGACGGGCCTATGCTCGATCCGTTACGATGACAACGATGGAATCCGGGTCAACGACACCCCAATCACAGCCCGGGGCGTCGGCTTGCTCGCGGCTGAACCGGCGGATATCGAGCAGGCGGTCGGGCTCAACGCCAACCTGGTCCGGGCTCACGCACACGTCCCGTCGCCGGCAGTATACGAGGCGGCCGACGAGGCCGGTGTGCTCGTCTGGCAGGATCTCCCGCTGACCGGGCCGGGACCGTTCGACATCGAGCGCGGCCGAACACTGGTCGATCGGATCGTCTCCGCGTACGATCACCACCCCGGGCTGGCAGCGATCAGCGTCCACGACGACCCGATCTCACTGAGTGACGGTGCGCTCGGGTCGGGTCTTCTCGATCGACTCCGCCTGCGATGGCGACGGTTTCGAGCGGACTACGACCACGAACCCGCCGAAACCGTCGCGGAGGCGGTTCCCGACGAGATTGTTGCGCTTCCCGTCGTCGGACCGCCGGGGATCGAACCTGACGCGACAGCGCTGTATCCCGGGTGGAAGTACGGGGACGCGGCCGACGTCGACCAACTGCTGGATCGGCATCCCGCGCTCGAGGCGATCGTCGGCGAGTACGGTGCCGGTTCCATCGGTGTCCCGGATCCCGAGAACATGGCCGGGTTCGACCAGGAGATCCACGACACACACGTTTCCGGCGGCATCGAACCGTCACAGGCCTATCAGCGGTCCGTTATCAAAACAATCACTGAACGACTCCGATTGCGAGCGTCGGATGTGATCGTGGCTGCCTCGCTTCGCGATCTCTCGGACGCTGGGATGGGTGTCCTGACCCGTAACGGCAAACCCAAACAAGCACATGACGCACTCACCGACGCCTTCGAGCCGGTCCAGGCCGTGCTCGCGGAGCCTTCCCCTGGCGCTGAATCCGACGTTGTCGTCCTCAATGACACCCCGAGCGAGGTCGTCGGCCATCTCTCGTGGGACATCGACGGCGATACCGACGAAACGGCGGTCTCGGTCGGTGCCGACAGTCGCAAAACAGTCGCGTCACTCTCGATACCCACGGACGCCGAATTCGTCACCCTCTCGCTCACGGGCCGATCGGCCACGAACACCTACCGCTTATAAACGTCCGTGTGAGTGGTTAACATCCACGGAGAGGAGGCCTGAGGCGTGTGATACGCCGAACCACTGGCCGCATTCACCGGAATACTTAAATGAGTGTCTCCTGTAATACGAGATACCTGAACGCCCCGAGCGTTCGGCAGTATCGTGCGACGCCCAAAATGACAGGGAATCTAGTTATAAGGCGAAAGCAAGTCGGTAGCGACTGTACTGTCGAACGCCGGAGCGGGAATGGCACAGAGGAGTAATCATGACAGACTCGATTGATGAATCAAAGAACGTATCGGTAACTGACGAAGACCTCGAAACCAAATCGAAAGGCGAACTTATCAAGCTCGCCGGGCAGCTCCGGGATCGACGGAACGATCTCAATCAGATGGCGTCCGAGCGCGCCTCGGATCGAGACGACCTCAACGCGAAAACTCGCGAGAAGGTCGACGAGGCCCAGGAGCACCGCGAGAAGCGCGACGAGCTCAACGAGCAAGTCCAGGAACACAAGGAAAAGCGCAACGAGCTCAACGCGAAGGCCAACGAGCTGTTCGAGGAGGTCGAGGACAAAAAGGAGGAGATGGAGCTCGACGAGGGCAAAAGCGTCGACCAACTCGAAGACGAGATCGAGGACCTCGAATTCAAACAGCAGACTGAAGTACTTTCCTCCGAGGACGAGCAGGAACTCATCGAGAAGATCGAGGCCAAACGCGAGAAGCTCGCCGAGCGCAAGGAAAAGCTAGAGCAGACCGACGACATCGATGAGATCAAGGCCGAGGCCCAGGAGATCCGCTCCGAAGCGAGTAAACACCACCAGAAGGTGACCGAACTCGCCGACGAAGCCCAGGAACATCACAACGAGATGATCGAGGCCTATCGCGAGGCCGACGAGATCCGCGACGAGGCCGACGAGATGCACGAGAAGTTCGTCGAGGCCCAGGAGGCAGCCGATCAGCACCACGAGGACTTCGTGCGCGTCCAGAAACGGCTTCGCGAACTCGACAAGGAAGAGGAAGAAGAAGAGCGTTCGCGCCGCGAGGAAGAGCAGGAAGCCGCCCGCGAGGAGGCCGAGGAGATCTACCAGGAGTTCAAGGACGGCGAAACCCTCGATACCGAGGACCTGATGAAACTCCAGAAGACGGGACTGCTGTAAGTTTTTTCGCCACTCATTCTCGTTTGGCGGGTTGCTTGGGATTTTTATGGATCGGTAGCGTCCGATAAACTGTGAGCACGCTGGTGGTGTGCCTGGACCGCGGGGGTGACCTGGCGAGCGTCGCGGACCCGCCGATCGTCGGGACCGAGGCAGTCGAATCGCTCGTCACCGAGTTCGGCGTCGACGACCCGGAGGACAGTCGGGTCAACTGTCTGCTCGAAGGGTTGCGCGTCGCCCGCGATCTCGAAGCCGACGACGAAGCGGTAACTGTAGCCGTGATCTCCGGGAACGGCGAGACGGTCGGCGTGAGCCGGTCGGTCGCCAGACAGACCGAGCAACTGCTCTCCGCTCACGAGCCGGACTCGGCGATCGTCGTCACCGACAGCACGGAAGACGAGCGCCTCGTCCCGATCATCGAGAGCCGGGTCCCCGTCGACGCCGTCGACCGCGTGGTGGTCCGGCAGGCCCGGGACATCGAGTCGACGTACTACCTACTCAAGCAGTTCCTGGCCGACGAGGAACTTCGCGAGACCGTTTTAGTGCCGATCGGGGCCGCGCTGCTCGCGATGCCGATCCTCCTGCTGGTGGTCAACAGCGTGACGATGGCGCTTGGAGCGATCGCGGCAGCTGTTGGCCTCCTGTTGCTGTACAAGGGGCTTGGGATCGACGAGTACGTCGAGACGCTGCCCGGCCAGATACACAACGCACTCTATTCCGGACAGGTGTCACTCGTGACGTATGTCGTCGCCGTGGGCCTCGCGTTGATCGGGTTTTTCGTCGGCGCGCTTGGCGTCTCGGCGACGGCCTCCGATAGCATCCTCATCCTGGCGATGCGGTTCGGATTCGATAGCGTCACCTGGCTGACCGCGGCTGCCCTGGCAGCGAGTACCGGCCGACTGCTCGATGAGTTGCTCCGTCGGGAAGGCGTCCGCAACGCCTACCTCAACCTGCCGTTTGGCGTGGTCGCTGTCGGCCTGGTCGTCCGTGGCGTCACCGGGTACTTCCTCGAACGGGCCGCAGTGTTCGCGGCGGTGACGGTCTCGTCGATCGATCTCGGCGTCGTCACCGTCGAAGGATTTACGCTTGCACCGGGGACCAGACTCGCAATATTCCTCATCGCGGGGATCGTCGTCAGCCTCGTCGGCGTCCGGTTTGCCGCCTACTTCAGCGAGACGAACATCGAAGAGGAACTCGTCGATGAACGGGCGACTGAATAGGTGGATTCTCGCGAAGCCACGCCATTTTCGGAGACGATCAGCTGGATCAGACGGCTGAAGTGCGCCGAACCGAACCGACGTGTATGGACGAAGTGATTCACGCCGATGGCCACGAGAACGTCACCGCCAGCCACGAGAGCACGCTCGAACTCACGAGCGACGACTTCCTTACCCCGGCCGGGGATTGCATCGTCGGGATCGAGGCCGATCGCGTTCCCGCGGATTTCGATCCGGCGTTCGTCGAGGCGTGTCAGGACGCTACCGCCGAAATCACGGCCACACTCTCGACGGGCGACCACGAGGCCCGAATCACCGGTCGAGGGCACCCGGAACTCTCCTTCGAGAACGACCGCTCGCTAGTGATCCGGACCAGCGAGTACGTCGACGACCGAACGGTCATGATCGACGCCGACGCCGCTGCGGCGGATCTGGATCGCGAACTCGTCGACGCGCTGGCCGCCGGGGCGTCGGTGACGATGCGCCTCACCGTCGAGTAACGTCCCAAAATTGATGCGGTCGTTTTTGACGCTGCGCGAACCAAGACGAACCATGAGCGAGGACGCCGAACCGGTCGAGAACATCAGCGGTGGCCCCGGCAGCGGCGGCTCGATGGATACCTTCGAGCCGAGCGAAAATGAGACGCGGGCTGCCAAGGTGGTCGACCGCCTGGGCGAACTGTACTGGCAGAAGACCTACGGCGGCCAGGACGCCTTCGAGTGTCTCGTCCGGACGATCCTCAGCCAGAACACGAGCGACGTGGCGAGCCAGCCGGCCCACGACGCGTTGATGGACCGATACGGATCCGAGGAGGACGAAGTCGATCTCGTCGACGCCCTCGCCGACGCCGAACAGGCCGAACTCGCAGAGACGATCTCCGGGGCCGGCCTCCACAACCAGAAGTCCGCCCGGATCATCGAGATCGCCGAGCGCGTCCGCGAGGAGTACGGCGGCGAGGACGACTTCGACGCGTTCGTCCGCGAGGAGCCCGCCGAGGCAGTTCGGGAAACGCTGCTCGCGATGAACGGCGTCGGCCCCAAGACCGCCGACTGTGTCCTCCTCTTTGCTGGTGGACGCGACGGCGTCTTTCCGGTCGACACGCACGTCTACCGGATCTACCGCCGCCTCGGTATCGCCCCGCCGGACGCCGACCACGAGGCAGTCCGCGAGGTGCTCGAAGAGAAAGTGCCCAAGGGGAAATGTGGCTTCGGTCACACCGCGAGCATCCAGTTCGGCCGGGAGTACTGCAGCGCGCGCAAGCCGGCGTGTCTCGACGGTCCCGAGGCATGCCCGCTGTACGATCTCTGTGATCGCGTCGGTGTCGAGCCAGCGAGCGGCGATGTCGTCGATCCGGCCGAGACAGTCGGAAGCTGAGAGATCGAGTGACCCTTGGCCGACACGGGAGGTATCGAAAGGGGCCGGTCGCTCGCGGTCGGCCAATGTATCGAACGAAGAGTCAGGCGAATTGCGGTCCCCTCCGACGCAAACCCCGGATTACGCTTCGATCGCGGCGTCGATCCGCTCGAACTGTTCGTCGGTGAGCTCGACCTCGATCGCGCCGAGGTTCTCCTCGAGCTGGTCGGTCGTCCGCGCGCCGATGATCGGGACGACGGTGAGGTCCTCGTGAGCCAGCAACCAGGCCAGCGAGACCTGGGCGGGGGAGGCGTCGATTTCCTCGGCGACCGCACGGATTTCGTCGAGGACGTCCCAGGCCTCCTCTCGGAGGTACCAGTCCGCGAAGTGCTCGTCGATGTCGCCACGCGAGCCGTCGGGAGCCTCGACCTCGCTCTCGCCGACGCGTTCGTACTTGCCGGTGAGGAAGCCGCCGTGAAGCGGCGAATACGGACAGACAGCGATGTTCTGGTCCGCACAGACATCCAGATATTCGGCGACGGGGTCGCGGTGGACCGCCGAGTACTGTGGCTGGGTGACGGTGAAGGCCTCGTAGTTGTTGACGTCGGCCTTCCAGAGTCCCTTGGTGAGCTTCCAGGCGTCGGCCGTCGAGAGGCCGACGTAGTGGACCTTGCCCTCGCTGATCAGGTCGTCGATGGTCCGCAGGGTCTTCTCGATCGGCGTCTCGTCGTCGAAGCGGTGAAGATAGAGGATGTCGAGGTAGTCCGTATCGAGTTTCTCAAGGGAGCCTTCGACCTCCGCGCGGACGTTCTTCGCCGAGAGGTTCTCCTGGAAGCGCGAGACATCCGACCAGAAGCACTTCGAGGCGACGACGTAGTCCTCGCGATCGCGGTCGGCAAGCCACTCGCCGATCCAGCGTTCGCTGTCGCCCCCGCCGTAGCCGTTGGCCGTGTCGATGAAGTTCCCGCCCGCCTCGGCGTAGGCGTCGAGCAGTTCGTGTGCGTCCTCGCGGTCCGTCTCGACGACGCCCGTCTCCTCGTGTTCCAGCCCGAAGCGCCACGTCCCGAGCGCGATCGGCGATACTTCGAGTCCAGTCTCTCCAAGTCTGACGTATTCCATATACAAGGGATCGAGCCGCGTACGCATAAGTTCGATGTGATAATTCGTACCAACTGCCGGCTTTGCGGACAGTGGTGGCCTGCCGGGTGTGCCAGGCGGCATGGTCCAATCGAAGGAGTGTGCGCGTTACTCGGACGACCGAGCCACCAGGACCAGCATCGACGCCGTGATCAGGACGAACGCCAAAAGCGAGAGGTTGGGGATCGTCAGTCCAGCCACTCGGAACAACACGGACCCACAGCCACCGATGGTACACTGGTTCCCGGTCGAGGAGGTCAATTGCAAAAGCGAATGGTACGCGGCTATGCCGCCGCCGAACACCGACAGCGGGAGGACGGTTCGAAAGATCGTCTCCCGGTTCTCGACGAAGGCCACGCCGAGAACAACCACCAGCGGGTACATCAGGATACGCTGATACCAGCACAGCGTACACGGGATCAATCCGAGACCCAGACTGAGATAGAGGCTCCCGACGGTCGCGACGACCGCGACGAGCGTGGCGAACCCGAGCAGGGTACGGGAGCGACCAGCGAGGTGACGCGTCACGGCCACAGTGAGACGGCAGTGCGGAATAAGCCTTGATGTCGGCGACGCCAACCCGCCGCAGGATCACTTCGTGACAGGAGTCACGCGGTAGCGCTCGCCCGGCGTCGTCTCGAAAGTGACGGTGCCATCGTCGCGTTCTGCATCGACCGGCGTGCCGTCAGCCGTCGTGACGCGAACCGACGGGGTCGCCCGCACCCGACAGCGCTCGCCGGAGCCCGACCTGATTGTCGCCCGATCCAGTCGCCCAGCCGACCACGTGAGATCCACCTCGAAATCACCGCGAGCCCGGAGCCCCGAGACCGACCCCTCGGCCCAGGCGTCGGGCAGTGCGGGCAGGAGGCGGATCTCGCCGGCGTGGCTCCCCAGTAGCATCTCGGTGATACCCGCCGTCGCGCCGAAGTTCCCGTCGATCTGGAACGGCGGATGGAGATCGAAGAGGTTCGGGGCCGTCGAGTCGGTGAGTAGTGTTCTGACCCACTCGTGGGCCCGCTGGCCGTTCTCCAGGCGAGCGAACTGGTTGACCAGCCAGGCGGCGCTCCAGCCGGTGTGGCCGCCACCGTGTTCGAGGCGGCGGTCGAGCGTGGTTTCGACTGCGTCCGCGAGTGCGGGGGTCTCTCGGGGCGTGATCTGGTCGCTCGGGTGTGCGCCATAGAGGTGCGAAATGTGGCGATGCCCCGGATCGGCCTCCGCAAAGTCCTCGATCCACTCCTGTAACTGGCCGTGTTCGCCGACCTGCATCGGCGGGAGGCGATCGAGCGCGGCCCGCAGATCGTCGTGGAAGGCGTCTTCGGCGTCGAGAATCTCCGCGGCGGCGATAGTGTGCTCGAAGAGGTCCCGAGTCAACTGCACGTCCATCGTCGGCGCGTAGGTGACCGTCGCTTCCTGACCGTCATCAGTCACATAGGCGTTCTCCGGCGAGTTCGAGGGAGCGGTCACCAGCCACTTCGCTTTCTCCCCTTCTTCCGCAGGGTGCTCGACGAGAAAATCGGCCACGAACGTTGCCGCCTCCCGCAGGATCGGGTACGCCATCTCGCGGAGGAATTCCTCATCTCGAGTGAAGGCGTAGTGGTCGAACACCAGCCGGGAGAGCCACGCCGCGCCCATCGGCCAGAGCCCCCAGTGAGCGCCGTCGACGGGCGCGGCGTTCCGCCAGAGATCCGAGTTGTGGTGGACGGTGAAGCCCGCACAGTCGTAGTGAGCCTCGGCGACGCGTCGGCCAGGCTCCCGCAGGTCATCGACGAAGTCGTACAGCGGGGCCGCACACTCCGCGAGGTTCGTCTGCAGGGCCGGCCAGTAGTTCATTTCGAGGTTGATATTTAGCGTGTAACCGCTGTTCCACGGCGGGTCGAACTCCTGGTTCCAGACCCCCTGGAGGTTGGGGGGTTCGGTCCCGGGTCGGGAACTCGCAATGAGGAGATACCGGCCGAACTGGGCGTACAGCGCCGTAAGGTGCGGGTCTACCTCGCCCGCGGCGACCCGATCGAGGCGCTCGTCGGTCGGCCGGTCGAGGGGCTCGCCCAGATCCAGTTCCACGCGATCGAAGAGCTCCCGGTGGTCGGCGACGTGAGTCGCTCGCAAGTCGTCGGAATGCTGGTCCGCCACCGCATCCAGCACCGCCTCGCATGCTTCGCCCGGATTCTCCGTTTCGTGGCCGGTGAACCCGGTCAGCACGATCGTTGCTGCGTCGGCATCTTCGACCGCGAGCCCGACGCCCGACCCATTTGGCGCGTCCGCACCGGTCACCCGCTTGACGGTACCGCCCTGTCCGCTCACGCTGGCGCGAGCCTCGAAGGATATCCCCTCGCCGCCAGCACCGCGGTCGTCGTCCGGTTCGTCGACGACTCGCCCCCGGAGTTGAAGCGTCCCGTCGCGAACGGCGTCCTTGGCGTCCCGCTCCCGGTCGAGCCCGACCGTCGCGTTGACGGCCCCGGGTTCCTCCGCCGTAAGCCGAATCACGATCGCATCGTCCGGAGCGGAAGCGAAGTACTCCCGGACGTGAGTTGTCCCCTCGTGGTCGTAGCGGACGCGCGCCACGCCGGCCGAGAGGTCGAGGTCGCGCCGGTAGTCGGTGACGGCGTCGTGGCCGACGTCGATCAAGAGGTCGCCAAACGTCTGGTAGGACCGCAAGCGGATGGGGTCGCCCATCAGTTTCTCGTCGGCGAGGGCCTGTGCGCGCTCGACCTCGCCGTCGAAGATGAGTCGGCGGACTTCCTCGACATGTTCCCGAGCGTCGGGATTGGTTCTATCCTCGTGGCCACCCGCCCAGAGCGTGTCGGCGTTGAACTGCACCCGTTCCGTGCCCGGGCGGCCGAAGACCATCGCGCCGAGGCGGCCGTTCCCGATCGGCAGCGCCTCGAGCCACGCCGACGCCGGTTCGTCGTACCACGTGGTGGTCCGCGGATCGAAGTCGAGAGTCATGGTTCGCCAAGCGTGAGAAATCACTTAAAACCGCATGGAGCGACGACACCGACAGGACTAATATTTCGCTTCGAGTGTCCCCATTCATGCAGTACGAAAACCCCATCATCCCGGGCTTTCACCCCGATCCGACGATCTGCCGGGTCGGAGAGACGTTCTACCTCGCGACCAGTTCCTTCGAGTACTTCCCCGGCGTCCCGTTGTACCGCAGCCAGAACCTGACCGACTGGGAACCGATCGGCCACGCGCTCACCCGCGACGACCAACTGCCCCTGGGGGGTGCCCGCTCCTCGATGGGGATTTTCGCACCGACGCTGCGCCATCACGACGGCACCTTCTATATGGTAACCACGAACGTCACCAACGGCGGCCACTTCTTCGTCACCGCCGACGACCCGGCCGGCGAGTGGTCAGACCCGACGTGGGTCGACGCGCCGGGGATCGACCCCGACCTCTTCTTCGACGACGGCACCTGCTATTTCACCTATCACGCCGACGACCCCGACGCACCCATCAAGCAGGCCGAACTCGACCTGGAGACGGGCGAACTCGGCGACCCCTACCCCGTCTGGGAGGGATTCCGCGACCCCTACGCCGAGGCCCCGCACGTCATCGAGCGCGACGGGACCTACTACCTGCTCGTCGCCGAGGGTGGCACCCACGCGGGTCACATGGTCGTCGCGGCGCGCGCCGACGACCCGGCCGGCCCATACGAGGGCTGTCCCGACAACCCGGTCCTCACCCACTGGGGACGCCCGCGTGACGAAATCCGCGCGACCGGCCACGCCGATCTCACCGTCGACACTGAGGGGCAGTGGTGGCTCGTCTTTCTGGGCATCCGCCAGCACAGCATGTGGCCGCGCTTTCACCACCTCGGCCGCGAGACCTTCCTCGCGCCCGTCTCCTGGGAGGACGGCTGGCCGGTCGTCAACGACGGCGAGCCGGTCTCCACCGAGATGGATGCCCCGCTCCCGGGCGAACCCCGCGAAGAAGCAACGTCGGTCGATCGTACTGACACGACCTTCGCCGACGGTCTCGGTGTCGAGTGGGAGTTCCGCCGCAACCCCGACCGCGATCGGTATGAAACTGGCCCGGACGGACTCGCCCTCCACGGCGGCCCGGAGACCCTGGACGAACCAGGGGCCACGTTCGTCGGTCGCCGACAGACCGCCTTCGACTGTTCCGCCGAAGCGACGCTCGCCTTCGATCCCGACGAGGACGAGGAGGCCGGCCTCGCCCTCGTGATGAACGAGGACCACCACTACCAGGTCGGCGTGACGCGCCGGGACGGCCGCCGGGAAGCCGTCGTGCGCCTCCGGATCGGCGACGCGACGGAAGTGGTTGGTCGCACTCCGGCCGGGACGACCGCCGACCTCGCCGTCGAGGCTGACACGCAGACGTATCGCTTCCTCGTGGACGGTGAAGAAGTGGCGACCGCATCGACGCGCTATCTCGCGACGGAGGTCGCGGACGGCTTCACCGGCGTCATGATCGGGCCGTACGCGACCGGCCGCGGGCGGACCTGCGAGTCGAATGCAGTGGTCGAGCGGTTCGTCTACGAATCCTGAGCGCCGGGAAACCGACCGTTTCGGTCGGTGCCGAACGCCGTCCGCCGACGTGATGGGTACTACTTTTTGCGTGGGTGAAAAGCGTATGCAGCATGGACCTCCCCGCGGAGTGGACGCACGGAACCGTCTCGGCGAACGGGATCGACCTCCAGTACTATCGAGTCGGGAGCGGGCCGTCGATTGTCCTCGTTCACGGGTTCGGAGACACCGGCAGACGATGGGTCCCGCTTGCCGACGAGCTCGCCGCGGAGTACGACGTGATAACGTACGATGCACGCGGCCACGGGCGGTCGGACGCGCCGGAGACAGGATACGGTATCTCGGACCGCGTGGCCGACTTGCGTGGACTGATCCATGAACTGGACGTCGAGCGGCCGATCCTTCTGGGCCATTCGATCGGTGGGGGAACAGTTGGCTGGCTGGCCGCAAGGCATCCCGATCTTCCGAAAGGAGCCATTCTCGTCGACCCGGACTGTTTCCACGACCTGCCGGAGAGAGACCCGGAGGAACTCTTCGAAGAATCACGACAGCGGTTACGGAACGGCCGCGAACGGACCGTCGAAGAGATCATCGAAGAACAGTATCCGGAGATGGACCCGACCCATGCCCGCCGTCTCGCTGCCGGGCATTTGGAAAGTGGTCTCGAAATCGCCGAACTCGCTCGCGAGGGATATCCCGCCCCACTCGCCGAGAAGCTCCCGGAGATTTCCTGCCAAACGCTGCTATTGCGGTCCGACAGAGATATCGAGGAACGGGTGGCCGACCTCGACGCCGCCGAAAACCTCCAGTCCGGTCGATTGCTCCACATCCCGGAGGCAGGCCACTACGTGATCCGTGACAGATTCGACGCCGCACTCACGGAGATCCGGACGTTCCTCCGACAGGTCGATCCGTAGCGGCCTCGTGGCATCGAATATCGAATCGACCGGGAGAACACGGACAAACAACGATCAGACGAACCGGAAGGTTTCGAGGTTCTTCGGCGCGAACGTCCGCATGTTGTACTCGTGGTAGAGCGCCGACGAGAGGTCCTGGACCGAGGATTCGTCGCCGTGGACACAGAGGACTTTCTCCGGACGGGGGTTCATCGTCTTCACGAAGTTCTCTAAGCCCTGGCGGTCGGCGTGGCCCGAGAAGCCGTCGACGGTCTCGACGTTCATCTCCAGAGAGAGGGTGTTGCCCCGGCCGCGACCGTTACCGTTGCCAAGCGGGATCTCGTCCCAGCCGTTCTGGATCCGCCGGCCGAGGGTCCCCTGGGCCTGGTAGCCGACGAAGGTGAGCGTCGAGTCCGGATCGGGGCCGAAGTGTTCGAGCCAGGACATGATCGGCCCGCCGGTGACCATCCCCGACGTCGAGAGGACGATCGCCGGTTCGCCGTCGGTGACCTCCTGGCGCTCCTCCTCGCCGCCGTCGATGTGGTTGAACTGGTCGGCGAGGAAGGGGTTCTCGTCCTCGTGGAAGATCCGATCCCGCAGGTCGTCCCGGAGATACTCGGGATAGGTCGTGTGGATGGCCGTCGCCTCCCACATCATCCCGTCGAGATGGACCGGCATCTCCGGAATGTCGCCCTCGCGCATCGCCTCTTCGAGGACGAGCATGAGCTCCTGGGAGCGCCCCACCGCGAAGGCGGGAATCAGGACCGAGCCGTCGCGCTCGTAGGTCTCCCGGATGATCTCCTTGAGCCTCTGTTCGGAGTCCGCCTGGTCGGTCTGGTAGTCGTTGCGACCGCCGTAGGTCGACTCCAGAACGAGCGTCTCGACGCGGGGGAACTCGTTGACTGCGCCGTTGAACAGCCGCGTGTCGTCGTAGTGGATGTCCCCCGAGAAGGCGACGTTGTACAGGCCGTCGCCGATGTGGAAGTGCGAGATCGCCGACCCAAGGATGTGGCCGGCGTTGTGCAACGTGAGCTTGATGTCCGGCGAGATGTCGGTCACGTCGCCGTACTCGATCGGGATGGTGTGTTTGATCGCCTCCCGGACCATCTCGGAGTCGTAGGGCGGGGCGCGGCCTTCCTTGGCTGCGACGTCGAGATAGTCGAGTGTGAGCAGCCCCATCAGGTCACGGGTCGGCTCTGTCGTGTAGATCGGGCCGTCGTAACCGTACTTGAACAGGAGCGGAATGAGCGCCGAGTGATCGAGGTGGGCGTGGGTGAGCACGACGGCGTCGATCGAACTCGCGCCGACGCCGAGGGCCTCGGGTACCTGCAGATAGGGATACTCGTCTTCCGCGCCCGGTTTGTCACCGGCGTCGATGAGAACCCGGGTTTCGGGCGTCGAAAGGATGAACGACGCGCGGCCGACTTCCCGACAGCAGCCAAGCGTCGTGATTCGAACCCACTCGTCGTCGGACATCTCCTCGCGGTGGATCTGGCGACCGACGCGTTCGAGGATGTCCCGGCGGTCGTCGCGTTCCTGTTTGAGGAAGTTCCGGACGTTGCTGACCGTCGAGGACTCGATCGGCGGGGTCCGGACGACCTCCGGCGTCCACCCAACTTTCTGGGTGATCTCCCGGAGCGTCGAGCCGTGGCGGCCGATTACCATCCCCGGCTTCTCGGCCTCGATGACCACCTCGCCAGTATCTTCGTGGAAATCCAGATCCGTGACGCTGGCCTCATCAGGGATGACCGACAGGACCTCGTCACGCGCCTCCCTGGGCGGGGAGAGCACGTCCGTGTCCGGGCGGACGGTGATCCGCTTGCGGAGTTTCGACGCAAGCCGACGAACGAGGTCGCCGTTCTCCGCGAAGGACTTGGGATCGCGCGTGTAAATGACCAGTTCCGGCCCCTCGTAGGTGACATCCGTGATCGAAATGTCGTTGGGTACTTCGCTAACAATCGTCTCTTTCGTATCCTCGAGTTGCTGATCTACGTTACTCATAGCTGCAAGATGCCCCCGTCGTCTCCCGAAGGCGGTCCCCGCTGCTCGAAACAGACGGGCGGAGACCAAGCCGGTGGGAACGACGACGACTGATTAGTAATGTCATGGTACGACAGTGATTCATCCACATCGGTCCGGTCCCGTAGTACTGTCGAGTGGAAGCCGGAAAACCGATATCCGTACCTGGCTATTCCCCTCGGTTAATAAAAAGCTTCGGAAACGTTGAGGGGTTTCGCCCCACGAAACACAGCCATGGAACTGACGCCGGCCCGGGTTGAATCCGAACGGACGTGGGTGGACGATCGAGCAACGGTCGTGGTACCACTGATCAATCGCCTCCGGGAGAATCTGGGAGAGGTCTTCGAGACGGCCGTCGACCCAGTGACGCCCGAGCAGTACCACGAGGCCGTAACAGCAGTCTTTGCCGTTGGCGATCGAGCGGTCAACGTCGCCGCACTGGTGGGTCTTCTGCGCGATCTCGACGTCGAGGGCGACTATCCGGGGTTCGTCGTCGACGAACTACTCGGCCGTGAACTCGCTGCCACGATCGCCGGCGAGCAGCCGCGTGCAAGCCTCGCGGAAGCAACCTTCCACTACGCGGATATCCGGACCCACGGCAGTGACGAGGACAACGCTGGGCTCGACGACCTCGACGCCGCGCTTGCGGCCGGATTCCAGACTCGCCTGCCCGGGTGGGAGTGGACCGCCACGGAGAGCCCGTTCGGTATCGATCCCGAGTGAGGGACGGTCGGGACAGGGAACGGCGGCGATCGGACCCGACGCGCTCTTGAGGGTCGATACTGAACTGTTGGACATGCGCGTCGAGCAGCTCGGAAACGGCGAGCCGGAACTGGCGATCGTGGCGGCGATCCACGGCGACGAACCCGGTGGCGTCGAGGCGATCGAGCGTCTACTCACGGACGGAACGAACGTCGAGCGACCGGTGAAGTTGATCGTCGCCAACGAGAAGGCCCTCGAAGCCGGCGAACGGTATCTCGACGCCGACCTCAACCGGGCCTTCGATGAGAACGTGCCAGAGGACGCCCACGAACGGGAGCTCGCGCGGCAACTCGCCGATGCAGTCCAGGGGTGTACAGTGCTGTCGCTGCACTCGACGCAGTCCTCTGCCAGACCCTTCGCGATCAGTCCTGGGCTCGACGACGCGACGCGGGCGATCGTCCCCCAGCTGTCGGTCGCCGCGCTGGTTCGGACGGGGCTCGATGTCGAGGGGCGGCTGTTCGCGACCGACGCGACCATCATCGAGGTCGAGACAGGATACCAGCGATCGGTCGAAGCCGCCGAGAACGCCTACCGGATCGCCCTGGAGTTCCTGACAGCGACCGGCGCGCTGCCCGGATACACCGTTTCGACTGACCTCTCAGTCTACGACCTCGGAGAACCCGTCGAGAAGCCGCCCGCAGACGAATACGAGGTATTCGCCGAGAACTTCACCCACGTCGACGCCGGCGAGACCTACGCGGCCGCCGACGGCGAGGGGCTCACCGCCCAAGAGGGATTCTATCCCGTTCTGTTCTCGGCCTACGGCTACGAGAACATCTTCGGCTACACCGGATCGTTCGCGGGGACGCTCCAAACGACCGAGGACGGAACCGCGACGCTGACCGCCGAGGATACGCGCTGAGGTGGGCGGATCGAACACGGCGGGTTTATGGCTTCCCTCACGCACGTAGAGGTATGAGCGGCGAGCAAGAGCTCGGCATCACCGAGAGCAAGGAACACGCGACCGGCGAGTGGTACGCCGAACTGGTCCAGAAGGCCGGCCTGGCCGACTACGCCCCCATGGGCGGGTTCATCGTCACCCGCCCCCGCGGGTACGCCATCTGGGAACGACTCCAGAACTACCTCGACGGCTGGTTCAAGGACACGGGCGTCCAGAACGCCTACTTCCCGCTTTTCATCCCCGAGAGCTACCTCGAGAAGGAGAAGGACATCGTCGAGGGGTTCGACCCCGAAGTCGCGTGGGTCACCCAGGGTGGCTACGAGGAACTCGAGGAGCGCCTCGCCGTCCGGCCCACCAGCGAGAGCATCATCACACCCTTCCTTGCCCAGTGGACCCGCTCCCATCGCGATCTCCCGATCCGCGTCAACCAGTGGTGTAGCGTCGTCCGGTGGGAAGCCACCGAGACCAAGCCGTTCTTCCGGACGAAGGAGTTCCTCTGGCAGGAGGGCCACACCGCCCATCACGACGAGGAAGACGCCGTCGAGGAGATGGAGACCCGCCTCGGGCAGTACGAACGCCTCTACGAGGACGTCCTGGCGATGCCGGTGCTTTCGGGGCGCAAGCCCGACCACGACAAGTTCCCCGGCGCGCACACGACGACGACCGTCGAGGCGCTGATGCCCGACGGCAAGTCAGTCCAGGGCGGGACCTCCCACTATCTCGGGACCTCCTTCGCGGAAGCCTACGACGTGACCTACGTCGACGAGGACGAGGAAGTGAAGACCGCCCACACGACCTCCTGGGGGCTGTCCTGGCGGGCGCTGGGCGCGCTGTTCATGACCCACAGCGACGACCAGGGACTCGTTCTGCCGCCGACGCTCGCCGAGACGCAGGTCGTCATCGTCCCGATCTGGGACGAGGACAGCAAGGACGACGTCCTCGCATACGCCGAGGACGTCGAGGCCGATCTCAAGGAAGCGGGCGTCCGGGTCGAACTCGACGACCGCGATCACCGCAATCCCGGGTTCAAGTACAACGAACACGAGCTCAACGGCGTCCCGCTCCGGATCGAGATCGGCTCCTACGAGGTCGAAGACGACGAACTCACGCTCGTCCATCGCCCCGACGGCGAGGAAATCACGGTTGATCGGGATGGCGTCGCCGAGACCGTCGAGGACCATCTGGACACAATCTTCGCGAAACTGTACGCCAGCGCCGAGGAGACCCTGGAAGGGGAAATCCGTGAGGCCGAATCGCGCGAGGAGATCCTCGGCACCATCGGCCAGCACGGCGGCTACGTCAAGTGTGGCTGGTGTGGCGACGAGGACTGCGAGGAGCCGATCAAGGACGCCATCGCCGCCGAGATCGTGATGGTTCCCAAAGATCGCGACGAGGAACCGATCCACGACGAGTGCGCCATCTGTGGCGACGAGGCCGAGGAGACCGCATACTTCGCCAAAACCTACTGAAGACCATCTTTTTCATCGTCGGGTGTCCTCGCGCCCATCGGGCGCTGCGGGCACCACTCCTCGAAAAACATGGGTGAAAAAGGCTGAAGCCTCACTCCGTTCGGCTTCAGTGAATCGCGCTCGCTGGCTCGCGGTTTCTTCTCGCGGGCGCGAAGCGCCCGCTCGAATGGTCCGCGGAACTTCGTTCCGCGCTATCACCGCTCGTCCTACCGAGGTCGCTTCGCGACCTCGCCACGCTCGCGCGAATGCTTGTCCGCATGTAGCTACTCATTCCACATCACAAAACAGGTTCACCAAAACGCGATATAATACAAGGAGTTTTCGCACCTGTGCTTTACTTTCCCGAACCGCTCAGTACAGAATGTAGCTGTAACGTTCTGGGAGTGTCTACTTCGTGTCTTTCTAACCATAAGAATTTTCGGTACATTCTGAATAGATTGGCACAATGGCCCCTACCCGCCGCCAAACAATTGGTCTGGTGTCTGCTGCAGCAGTTTCGGTCGTAGGAGGGTGCTCGGCTATAGGCGGTAACAACGAGAAGGCGAGGGAGAAGAGCTTGCTTCAACCGGGTGTGATCGGATACGCGAATCTCGACGACTCTCCACATACCCTCGACCTCGTCGTTTCGATTCAGGGGGAAGTCGAATATTGGGAAACGCTTGAACTAGCATCCGTCGAGCAAGCGGAATCAGAACACACGAATGGGACGCTCGGCATATCGTACCCAGCGAAACCTGTCGAGTACACTGTTCTCGCGCGGCTGGACGGAACAGAGACGGCCCAAACCACGTCTAGGGCAGGCATCCATTGGAGCCACCAACATACCGTCGAGAACCCGAACTGTACGAGAGTTCGCGTCTTGATCCAAACATCGGCTGAACTTGAAGTAGAGAACTGGGAGCCAGAGCCAGAAGCCTCTTTATGTAGCGACTAAGTTCGTCTGGAAGTCTGCTTGCAACTAAGCACCTCAGCAAATCGGTAGGCGAGCACACGCACTGAGCAGATATTCACTTCTAGCCGTCCTGAAAACAACACCCTGTGAGCTGTTTTTATGACATCCTGGTCATTCCCCCACCAAATCGATGGTCACTCGACGACCTCGACGTCGAACATGCTTCGCCAGCGATAGCGCCGCCCGCCCCAGACGAACGTGCGGCGACCCAGTGCGTACGCGAACAGCGGGAGATTCACCACCGTCGCCGGTACCGCGAGCAGGAACGTCCACCGGCGGATGCCGAAAGCCGCGTAGACGAGGCCATAGGACAGTGTCACTCCGACGGTCGTGAGTACCGGATACAGGACGAGGAGCGCGGTGAGGGCAAACAATGCGAGGGCGTTGAACACAGTGATACCCGGGCCGTGGAACCGGACGATCTTGATGAATCGGACGAACCGTTCGAGAGACTCATCGATCGTGCCGCCGGCCGAAACCTCATGAACCCGTCGTATCGAGGTCACGTCCAGATGCTCGTCCAGCGTTCCATCGTCGCTAATCGTCCGGGTCAGGTCCGCCCGGAAGGCGTCGACTTCGAGATCACCACGCTCGAAGATCACGCTCCCACTCCAGGGGATATCGGCCGCCCATGTCGTGAGTGTGCCGCCAAAGACGTTGGTGGGTTCGAGCAACACCGAAAGCGCGTCGCGTCCGCGGAAGAAGGGGACCTCCGAGACCGGGCCCTGGCGGTCGTAGTCGGCCGAGAGTTGGTCCAGCCAGTCCGGCGGATGCTCGAAGTCGTCGTCCGTCCAGACGATCCGATCGTGGCGGGCTCGTTCCATGCCGACATCGATCGCGTTGGCCTTGCCCGAGCAGCCATCGGGGTCGCCTGCGGGGATCACCGACACTGACGGAGGGAGGCCTGTTTGCTTTGCAACTGGATCGCTCTCGTGATCGGGGAGAACCAGGAGTTCGTCGTCGTCCCGGAGTTGCTCGGCCACCTGCCGGCAGGCTGGCGTCCAAGTCGTCGTCGGTAGCAGGACCGAAACCGGCGGTCGCTCCATGGTCGACAAACAGCGCCCTCCTGTCAGAAGCTACTGGAAGCGTCACGCTCTGCCGGTTGATCTCCCTCCGCCAGCATGGTCTCGATCGTCTCGACCAGCACGTCCACCGCCCGCAGAACGTCCTGCCGGTCGACGTACTCCCGCGGCGAGTGAGCGACCGGCCCCTCGTCGTCAGCCAGCACGCCCGGACCGAAGACAACCGTCGGGGCGAGTTTGGCAAACTGGGCGGCCTCCGTCGCCGCGCCGAAGGGGCGCACGCTCCCGCCGCTCGCGTCCCGCAGAACTTCGACGATTTGAGCGGCCGGGTCCGTCTCGAACGCCTCAGGGAACGGCGTGTCCGGGCGGACGAGGGAGACGTCGACACCGATCTCGTCGGGAAGCGACTTCCGGAGGTGAGCCTCCAAAGAGGCGGGGAATTCCTCGCTGCGCTCGGGCGGGACGCTTCGGCGGTCGAAGGTGAGCGTCACCTCGGCCGGGATCTGGTTCGGGGCCTCGCCACCCTCGACCATCGTCGGCGTCAATGTCGGCGATCCAAGTGTGTCGTGGGTGTCGATACCGTGGGCTTCATCGTAGCGATCCATCGCCTCGATAGTCGGGCCGATCGCTCGAACGGCATTGGTTCCGTCGCTTGGATCGCTGGCGTGGGCGCTCTCGCCGGTGAGGGTGATCTGGCCCTCGAACTGTCCGCGAGCGGCATAACAGATGTCCAGGTCCGTCGGCTCGCCGACGATCGCCGCGTCGAGGTCGGCATCGAGCGTTTCGACGAGGTGGGCCGCGCCGGTCTGGGTCGTCTCCTCGTCGGGCGTGATCGCCAGCGTCACGCGCCCGTCGCCGATTTCGGCGCGGAGGAAGGCCCCGACCATCGCCGCCAGCGGCCCCTTCGCGTCGCAAGCCCCTCGCCCCCGGACAATATCGCCGTCGCGCTCGAACGGGACGTGTGGCGGAACCGTGTCGAGGTGGGTGTTGAGCAGGAGATGGGAAGTGCCGTCAGTCTCATCACTGCCGCTCCGGTGGGCGATAACGTTGCCAACCCCATCGACGCGGACACTCACACCTGCGTCTTCGAGTACGTCGACGAGCAGTGTCTGCATCGCATCGACCGACTCCTGGGATTCGGTCCGGACTGCCTGCTCGTGGAAATCCAGAATGTCAAACGCCATCACTCACGCTCCGCATCGGGCACGCCGGCCGTCTCGTCCTCGACTCGCGTGACGTCGGCCATCGTCTCCCGGCGACGAACAATGCGTGCGCCGTCGCCCTCGATCGCGACCTCTGCAGGCCGGGGCTGGGAGTGGAAATTGTTCGCGAGTTCGTAGCCATAGGCACCGGCGTTGCCGATCGCGAGGATGTCCTCGCGTTCGGGTCGAGCGATCGGCCGGTCGGTCGCGAAGACGTCCGCGCTGGTACAGCAGGGGCCGCCGACGGAGACTGCCTCGTCCGCCCGATCCGGCGCGGAGACGTTCCGGATCGGATGGTAGGAATCGAACATCGCCGGCCGGATCAGCGTCGACAGCGAGGCATCGACGCCGACGACAGTCGTCTCGGGGGCTTCCTTGACCGTGTTGACCCTCGTGAGGATCAACTCGGCGTCGGCGACGACGTATCGCCCGGGTTCGAACTTCATCGTCGCGTCGAGGTTGCCCACCGCCCCCCGGACCGTCTCGGCGACGGCTTCGATGTCGAGCGGTGGTTCGTCCTCGCGATACGGGACGCCGAACCCGCCGCCGAAGTCGACGAACTCCAAGTCGCCGTCGCCGACCTCCCGCGCCAGGTCCGCAACTTTGCCGAGTGCGTGGGCGTGCTCGTCGACTTCGCCCGTCAGGACGCCGCTGCCGACGTGGGCGTGCAGACCAACCAGATCGAATCGCTCCCGGAGATCGGCAGCGAGATCGGGGACGCGCTCGGCCGGGATCCCGAACTTCGCGTCCTTGCCCGTCGCGACCTTCTCGTGATGGCCGGTCCCGATCCCGGGATTGATCCGGATGGCAACGCGGCCGTCGTAGCCGCGCGCTTGGAGGCGGTCAAACGTGTCCCGAGCGCCGCCGGTGATCGTCAGCCCGGGGTACTCGTCGGCGAGTTCGACAGCGTAGTCAAGGTCCGCGGCGGGCGGGTTGACGGCCGTGTACTGGAGCGTGTTGGGATCAGCGCCGGCCTCGATCGCCCGCTGTAACTCCCCGCGGGCAGCACACTCGATGTCGGCACCGACGTCGATCAATGCAGAGAGGACAGCCCGGCCGGTGTGTGCCTTCGCGGCGTACATTACCTCGGCATCCGGGAACGCGGCGTCGAACCGGCGGTAATTTGCCTGGACGCGTCCGGTCTCAAGGACGTACAGTGGGGTCTCGTACTCGGCAGCGAGAGCGAGTAACTGCTCGTGATCCCAGTCGGCGAGGCGACGAACCGGCGGCGAGTGACTCATTACTTGCCAGACGGGTTCGGCGGCTAACAAGCGTTCCGTTTCCTGAAAGGGCAGCGGGAAGGTTCTAGCAGGAGCCGCCTATTCGTCGCCGACGAACACTGTCTCCAGACGGTTCCCGCAGTCCGGACAGCAAAACGTCTGCCACTTTGTTGGATCGAGTCCGCCCATCGTCTCCGTACGGATCACGTCTTCGCGGACGACTGATTGCTCACAGGTCTCACAGTAGAAGGACTCGTCGTCAGTCATTAGTCATCGTAGGTGTCCCGTCGGAAAAAGGTCGCCGGCTTCGTTACTCGTCGAGGACGAGCCGGCGGAGGAAGTTCCCGTACGCTGGCCGGGTGACCAGGACCCCGATCAGCACACCGACGATGGTGATGATGGCGAACCCACTCAGATCACCGAGGCCAAGCACGGTCAGTGGGCTCATCGCGATGATCGTGGTCGCCGCGGCCGCCCCGATGACCCAGAACGCCTTCCGGAATCGGTTCTGGAACACCCGATCGGTGGCGATCTCCTCGCGCTGAAGGATCTCGTCGGCGATGATGATGAGGTCGTCGGCCCCGGTCCCGATGACCGCGATGAACCCGGCGATGTGAGAGAGATTCAACGGATACTGGACGAGCGCGACGAAGCCGAGGAGGACGAACACCTCCGACATCGCGGTGACGATCATCGGCAGCGCCACGCGAACGTCCTGATACCGGAGGAAGATCATCCCACTGACGGCCAGAACGGCCATGATCCCCGTGATCAGGGAGTCAGTCCGGAACTGCTGGCCGAGCGCCGGTTCAAGTTCCTGATAGTTCGCGTTCTCGAAGTCGAGGGGTGCGGGGAGACGGCCGGCTCGAAGGCTGATTTCGAGGTCTTTCGCCTGGGTCATGTTCTCTCCGGTGGTCATTCTGAACGACGGATCGGTGGCGAACCCACCCGAAGCGAACGACCTGCCGAGATCCCCATCCACACCGCCAGAGAAGACGATTTCTCCGTTGAGTGTCGTAACCAGGCAATAGTCGTCGACCGCGGAAACGTTCGTGATCTGCGACCGATCGTAGCCACAGTTGCGATCCTGGTTGAAGCCGTACTCGGTCATCTCCTGCTGGAACCGTTCGGCGACGTCATCGTTGATCGTCACCGGGACGAAAGCTTCTGTTCCATCGGCCACTTCCCGTTCCTGTGCTGTCCCGATCCGTCCGAACTCGTCCTGGCCCAGTACCTGTGACGGAACGAACGATCCGTTTTCGTCCGGATGAACCGCGTAGACACGGACGATCCCGCGCTCGTTGAGGAGTGACTGAAGTTCCTCCCGATCGCGATCCGGCGCAGTGATCGAGATGAGGTTCCCCTCGATCGCGTTGAGTCTCGAGACGCTCCCGCCACTGAGTGCGGATTCAGTGATCTTGTCCCTGATGACCTTCACCATGCGCTCGCGAGTCTCGGACGTGACGCCGTCGCGAACCGTCCCGGGCTGGTAGCCCTCGGCGACGAGGGCGTCACGTAGTTGGTCGTGGGTGACGTTTTTGGTGAAGACTTCCACAGTCTTCGTCGCCGCGGAGACCCTGACATCTGCTGGATCAGCCGACAGCGACTCAGTGACGTTCGCTGCGAGGGCGTTCTCGCGCTCGAAGGTGACGTTGACGTCCTCGGCCGTGATCCCGACAGCAGGGGCCTGAATGCTGGTCCCGCCGTCGAGTTGAATCCCGTACTGGAGGTTGGTGATACCGCCATCGTCTGCGCCACCGGTGACGGGAGCGAACAGGGCAACGGCACTCCCGAGGACGAACACGACCAGCAGGACGATCCGCCAGTTCTCGCGAACGTTCATCGGTTCACCCCGTGGAATTTATACCAGCGAAGCAGACTCAAGTTGAGCATGTAGGTGTTCATCAGGTCGACGCTCAGGCCCAAAACGAGCACGATGCCGATCTGAGCCATGATCTGGATGCCGAACAGCGTCGCCATGATGGCCATGACGGCCATGGCCACGATCGAGGTCAGCGTCATCGTCACACCGGTCTGCATCGCGGCGTACGTACTCTCGTAGAACTCACCACGCCGTCGGAGGATGTGATTGTTCAACAGGATGTCCGAGTCGACGCTGTACCCGATCAACATGAGGAGGCCGGCGACAGTCCCGAGCGAGAGTTTGACCTGGAAGAGACTTAAGACGGCAAGCGGAATCACCAGGTCGGAGAACGCGGAAATGACGATCGCGATACTCGGGACGAACGTCCGAAAGAGTGCGAACGCCAGAACGCTCATGCCGAGGAACGCGATCGCGATGCCGATGAGAGCGACCCGCATACTGTCGGCGCCAAAGGACGCCGGTGTCTGCCCACTCGACGAGACGTTTATCTGTGCTGCCGTCGCTTGCTGCTTCAATTCGGTGATGTTCGCCCCGCTGTCGAACGTGAGGCGATAGCCGTTCTCCTGACGCACGAGCCCCTGGACAGACTCAGGCTCGGGTGAAAAGGTCGTCAGAATGTCGGACGACGGCATATCCGTCTGGACGGTCATCTGTGACCCGCCGGTGAAATCGATCCCGAGTGCGACTGGCGACCCAGTCGCCGCCCACGCCCCGATCAACACGGCGAGCGCGAGCGCCAGCACCGCCAGCGGGACAGCTGCGAGCTGACGGTTGGAATACTTCGTATAATCGACTTCCGGTACCTCGAACTCTACCATGACCATGCGTGTGGCACGGGCCTGAATAAGCCTTCCTAAAAGCCAGTAGCGTCACACCGGCCGGTCGAGTTAAGCGAGACACGATGGGCTTTTAGGGCTGGTTCCCCTGTGATAGTGGCGGCATGAAAGACCTCACGACAGGGCGTTCCTACGGGGACGTGTTGCTCGTCCCACAGCGCTCGCCGGTCGACAGTCGCGACGACGTGGACCTCTCGACGCCGCTCACACCCGACATCGAACTCGAGCGCCCACTCCTGAGTGCGCCCATGGACACCGTGACCGAACGCGAGACGGCGACCGCCCTCTCGGCGGCCGGTGGGTTCGGGACGATCCACCGGTTCCTCGCGATCGACGAACAGGTGGCCGAAGTGCGGGCGGTCGTCGAAGCCGGCGAGCGCGTCGGTGCGGCCGTCGGCATCGCCGATGGCTACCTCGAACGGACCGAACGGGCGCTCGAAGCCGGGGCCGACGCGATCGTTCTGGATGTCGCCCACGCCCACCTCGAACGCGCGCTTGCGGCAGTCGAGACGCTCGTCGACGAATACGACCCCGCGAACCTTATCGTCGGCAACGTCGCGACACCCGAGGGCGTCCGTGATCTCTACGCGGCAGGAGCCGACACCGTCAAGGTCGGTATCGGCCCCGGCTCGCACTGTACGACCCGGCGCGTCGCTGGGGCTGGCGTCCCACAACTCACCGCAGTCGACCAATGTGCGGACGCCGCCGAGGACCTCGACGTGCCAGTCATCGCTGATGGCGGCATCCAGAGCTCCGGCGACGCAGTCAAGGCGCTGATGGCCGGCGCGGACACGGTCATGCTCGGACGATTGTTCGCCGGGACAGCCGAGGCCCCGGGCGACGTCGTCGAGATCGAGGGCGACCAGTACAAGCGCTCGCGGGGCATGGCGACGACGGCCGCCAACGAGGCCCGGACGGACAAGGACGGCGCAGCGGCGGACGCCGATGAGGGCGTCGAGGGACTGACGCCATACAGCGGCGACCTCGCTGACGTCGCCGACCGGTTCGCTGCCGGGATCCGGTCCGGCCTGAGTTACTGTGGCGGCCACACTATTCCGGAAGCACGTGCATCGGCTGAATTCATGGAGGTTGCAGCCAGCGCCCGCGAGCGCGAGGGGGCACACTTCGATCACGACTGGGAGAGCGTCGTCGGTGACGGCAGCGATTGATGTAGCAGCTGCTCCGCGACGGTCGAACAAAAGTGACTACGGCAGATAGCGAACACTGAGGACACCATCGTCAGCCCGAATCTCGACGCGGTCGACGCCGAGACGGGCCGCCCGCCTGATCGTCTCGTCGTCGTCGATGACGTCCGCGACGGCCTGTTCGGTTTGTTCCGCCGGAACAGTCAAAACGTGTACTTCACCCTCGCCGGCACGCTCCCGGCGTGTAACCTCTCCGACGGCCTGGTCTGTGGCGATGTCCCTTGCCTGTTTGGTCGGGGTCTCCGGACTCCGCTCGACCGGTACGGTCCGGCGGTCGTGGATCGCGGCCACCTCCCAGGTGACTTCCATCGGCGGTTCGGCCCGGATCGTCGCCTCGACCACTTCGTCGGTCTCGAAGTCCGGATGTGCCGAAAGTGTATGCACGTGGGAGTCGGTGACGTCCGTCAGGACCGCCGACTCGCCGTCGACGTGGGTAACCACAAACGTCCCCGTTTTCTCGCTCATACCCGAACGCAGGATTTCGTCCCTCTTTGATTCACCGATACCGGCGGTGTACAAGGGCCATGATCGCCACCGCGAGTGCCGGGACGACGGGTGCGGCTGGTTCGGGGATCGCGTAGAGGAGTTCGACGAGCGGACCGAAGACGCCATCGGCGGCGGGCCGCGTGATCGTCTCCCCGTCGAGGACGAATGACGTCGGCATCGACGCCACGGCACCGAGGTACAGCGAGACGAGAAACAGAAAGCCGGTCGTCCCGAGAGCGCGGTCGTAGCGTCGATCACCCGTCCCCCGGCGGTGGCGTCGGGCAACGAGCAACGTCGGCGCGAGTAGCGGCCCGACGATCAGCAACGCGATGAGGACATAAAAGGCCCGTGCGCTCGTCAACAGGCCGCCAGGCGTGCCGAGGGTCTCCCCGATCAACGAGATCACCGCAAGCACGAACACTACCGTGGCGAGAGCGGCGAACAGTCCACCCACGACGATGTACACCCGGCAGAGCCGCGAATCGGTCGCACCGAAGGCGTAGGGGAACGCACCGAAAACCCCCTCGTAGGCGTCTTCGCTCGTGGGTTCAGCCATGCCGAACCCTTGTCACGGCTGGCGAATAAGCGCGATGGTTTGAACACCGGAAGGCAACCCCCGAAAGCGCAGGGCCTTTGGGGTTGCTGGCCGTTTATCCGGCCATGGTATCGGAACCCCGAGCAGATCGAACGCGCCTCCGTGCTATCGGTCTGGCAGCGGGTTGGGCACTCATCGGGTTTCTCGGGAGTCAGATATTCGCCGCTATGCTTTATATTCCGATCTCGCCCGCGCTTGGATCCATCCAGCCAACCATGGAGCAGGCGCTTCTTACTGCATTTTCGGGCATTGGCTTTGTTCTCGTCGCTATCGCGTACCTTCGCGTGAACGACCTGAATGTCGAATATATCGACGTTCGTTTTCCGTCCCTGCGCGATATTGGGTATACAATCCTCGGCGTGGTCGTCCTCCTGGTCGGCATCGTCCTGATCAGTCTCCTGTTCATCGAACTTGGTATCGAAAGTTCAGAGCACCAGATCTTCAAAGACGTGACGGAGAACAACAACCCGGAACTGCTACTTGCATTCGTGCCGCTATCGCTTCTGGTCATCGGACCGGCGGAAGAACTCATCTACCGAAACGTCGTCCAAAAGTCGCTCTACGACCAATTCGACCGACGGCTTGCGGTCATCATCGCGAGCGTGTTGTTTGCCCTCGTCCACTTTCCAGCGTACCTCACCTCGACACCGTTGGAAGCCGCGAGTTCAGTGGTAGCCGTATTTTTCCTGGCGCTCGTGTTGGGGGAATGGTACCGCCGGACGGACAACCTCGTCGTGCCGATTCTCGTCCACGGACTCATCAATGCAATCCAGTTCGCGTTGCAATACGTCCAGATTAGATACGAACTGGCCGAAGCGACACTGACTGCGCTCATGTGAGTACCGGGCAGTCCAGAGCCGATTGGAACGCGATGCGGCGAGGATCCCGACCGAGTCGGACGGCCGTCTGACGGGGGTTTTTATCACGACATCGATTACCATGATATATGCCGACCCGGTTTTCGGTCGTCGTCGACGACGACCAGGCCCGCGACATCGAGCAACTGGCCCGCGAGCACGATCTCACGGACGAAGAAGTGCTCCGACAGTTGCTGGCGCTGGGTCTGGATACACTCGACGGTGACCGGCCGGTCGAGGGACCGACCAGTCACGACGCGCCCGGGAAAACTGATGCCGACCCTTAAGCGCTGGATGGATTCTTCCGCGAGAGCGGGCTGCCACAGATCGGACAGCGGTCGTGGTTCTCGTCGAACTCGCGGCCACACCCCTGACACTGGAAGTGCCAGTCGCGTTGGGCCTCGATCCCATCCTGGGCGATCACTTCCACGTCGATCTCCAGTTTCTCCGCGACGTTCTGCATCGCGTAGTCGTCGGTGACCAGTTCGCCGTCGAGTTCGAAAGCAGCGGCGATCAGGCGGATGTCGGTCGTCGACAGTTCTTCGAGGTCGCCGGTCTCGTCGGCCGCCCGGCGGATGCGTTCGACGGTCTCCTCGTCAGGGATGTGGAGGTGCATCCCGGACCCCTCGAGGGCGTCGAAGCGATAGGCGCTCTCGTCTTCGAGTTCCTCGCGAACGAGAGGGATCGTGGCGAGTTGCTCGTCGGTGTGATACTCGTTGATGAAAGCCGAGGCGTCGAGAACGTTCATTTAGCTACCTTAGCGTTCGATGATCATGTGATCTTTGACTGCCTGTACACGACCCACAGGAACGCGAATGCGGCCGTTGTCGTCCCGCTTGAAGGCCGTCTCACCGAGCGTCTCGTCGGGTTCGATGATGAGGTCTTCGAGCCGCCCCGATTCGAGATCCATCGTGATGTTGTACAGCATGCCAAGCTCAGCCCCGTCCGAGCCCATGACGTCTTTCCCGGAGAGGTTCTCGGCGAGTATTTCGGCCATACAGTCGCTTACCCGGTCCTCTTACATAAACGCCACGGGCTGTCGGACGCGTGACTGACAACGCGATCGGCGACCTTCCCCAGTACGCGCGTGGCTTGCCGACAGCGATACGAACACCTTAAATGGCGAGAACGCCGAACTCGGACAAGGACTTCTCAGGGTGAGACGGGATGGCCGAAGACACACCAACTGATACGACCGAGTCGTCGTCGCTCCGGACGCCCATCGTCGCGGTCCTGGGCCACGTCGACCACGGCAAAACGACGCTACTGGACAAGATCCGCGGGTCAGCAGTGACCGAAGGCGAAGCGGGCGCGATCACACAGCACATCGGCTCGACCGCCGTGCCACTCGACGTGATCGGCGAGATGGCCGGCGATCTCGTCGATCCCGCGGACTTCGATCTGCCCGGCCTGCTGTTTATCGACACGCCGGGCCATCACTCCTTCTCGACGCTCCGTTCTCGGGGTGGGGCCCTGGCGGACATCGCCATCGTCGTCGTCGACGTCACCGACGGTTTCCAGCCACAGACCGAGGAAGCACTGGACATCCTCAAGCGAACCCAGACGCCGTTCATCGTCGCGGCCAACAAGGTCGATACGATCCCGGGCTGGAACCCGAACGACGACCAACCGATCCAGGCGAGCAAAGAGCGCCAGGCCGACCGCGTCCAGTCCGATCTGGACGAACGCCTGTATGAACTCATCGGCCAGTTGAGCGACGAGGGGTTCTCGGCGGACTTTTACTGGCGCGTCCAGAACTTCCAGAACAACATCGGCGTCGTCCCGCTGTCGGCGATGACCGGCGAGGGCGTCCCCGACCTGCTGACCGTGCTGATGGGGCTCTCCCAGCGCTATCTCAAGGAGGAGATGGCGGTCGACGTGACCGGGCCGGGCGCGGGAACAGTCCTCGAAGTCACCGACGAACGCGGGTTCGGCACGACGATCGATGCCGTCGTCTACGACGGGACGATCCGGGCGGACGACCAGCTCGTCGTGGGCGGACTCGAAGAGCCGATCGTCACCGAGGTCCGCGCACTGCTCCAGCCCCGCCCGCTGGCCGAAATACGGACCGAAAAGGAGTTCGAGAAGGTCGACTCGGTGGCGGCCGCCGCCGGCGTGAAGATCGCCGCGCCGGACCTCGACGACGCGATGGCCGGAGCGCCCGTTCGCGTCGTGCGCGACCGTCCCGTCGAGGAGGTCATCGCCGACGTCGAGGCCGAACTCGCGGAAGTCGAAGTCCAGACCGCGGAGGAAGGGATCGTCGTCAAGGCGGACACCCTCGGCAGCCTCGAAGCGATATCGAGTACGCTCGCCGACGAGGAGATCCCGATCATGCGCGCGGAGGTCGGCGACGTCGCGCCACGCGACATCCGGGTCGCCGAGACCGCCAACGAACCGACCCACCGGGCGATCCTCGCCTTCGGCGTGGACGTCCTCGAGGACACCGCCGCCCTCGCCGAACAGGAGGACGTCCGACTGTTCGAGAACGACGTCATCTACCAGCTCGTCGAGGAGTACGACGAGCACGTCACGGCGATCGAGGAGTCCCAGCAGGAACAGATCCTCGACAACATCACCCGCCCGGCACGGTTCCGGATCCTCGAGGACCACACCTTCCGGCAGTCCGATCCCGCCGTCGTCGGCGTCGAAATCCTCTCGGGGACGATCGTCCGTAATTCCAACGTCGCCCGATTCGAGGGGAGCGAACCCGAGCGCGTCGGCCAGCTCAAGGGCATCCAGGACGAGGGCGACGACGTTGATGAGGCACGGGCGGGCGAGCGCGTCGCCGTCTCGATCGACGGTCCGACGGTCGGCCGGGACATCGAGGAAGGCGACGAACTCTGGATCGAACTCCCCGAGAAACACGCCAAGATCTTAGAGCAGGAACTCACCGAGGAGATCCCCGCCGACGAGCGCGAGACGCTGTCGATGTATCTGGACAAGCGGCGGAACAAGGATCCCTTCTGGGGGAAGTAGACGGGTCGTGTTCGGCCCGTTTCAGAGGCAATTCCCCAGGTGAACGGCGCGCTTTTGGGTGCGTGCCCCCAACAGCTACCAATGACAGACCCCCGTCCGGATCCCGAGTACGACCGCGTGCAGGCGCTGAAGGCGGTCACGCCGTTTCTCGCGCTCGGGCTCGCTGACCTGTTGCTGTTGCTCGGGTGGGGACTGGACCCGCTTTGGGGATTCATGATTCTGCCGCCGATCCTGTTCATCAGCGGGCTCGCGTGGATCGGGTTCCGGACCGGGTTCATCAGCGATCGAACCGACGAGAGTCCGGGCACCTCGACTGTCGATCGTGGGCACTGAGACACGCGAAAAAAGCCGACGCCGACCGTCAGGTCAGGCGTCGAAAAGATCGTCGACCGCCGATCGGGCCGCGAGTGCGGCGTCGTCGGCGACCGTTTCGGGGTCGGCCCGCGCGTCAGGCGCGTTGAGGTAGACGTCGATCTCGAGTACCTTGTCTTCGAACGTCACCGTCACGTCGAGATCGTCGATCGCCGACCGGTCGAGGCGCGAAAACACGACGTCTTCGGCCGTCGCCGCGGCCGTCTCGACGACCGTTTCGTCCGCTGGTGTCTCCGCGTCAGTGGATGGTGTGGCGTCGTCGCTCATGCACCGCCAGCGCCCGGACCGACGTCCGGACCGCCGCCGAGCGCACCGCCGCCACCGCCGAGCATCTCCTGGAGGTCACTCTGGAGTTCCTCGAACTGTTCTTCGACGCGCTCCTCCTGCTTTTCGAGGGAGTCGACGCGTACTTCGAGGTTGTCGACCGTCTCGCTGAGGTCGTCCTCGGCCTCGTCGTACTCGGTCTCGACGAGGAGTTCGCCGACTTCGCGATACATCGTCGCGTCGGGGTCGATGTCTTCGAGGGCCTCGAGGGCGTTCTCGGATTCGGTCAGCTGGTTTTGGGCCTGCTGTTTCTGCTGGGCGACCTGCTGGGCCGTCTCCTGGAGGTCCTGCAGTTCTTCGAGCTTCTCTTGTGCTTCAGGTGGCAGATTTCCCTGCATATCCGCTACGTTGGGACGAGCACAGAAAAACCCACCTTTTGTGGTCTCACCGCCGGCGAACGGCTACCCCACCGCTAGCTGGGACTCTCGTCATCATCGCCGTCCCCGCATAGGGAAAACACCGTTACCGACCGCGGATCGCGCCGGCGATCGATCCACCGATTCCGCCGACAACAAGAGGATAAATGAACCCCGCGACGAGCAGGGCAGGGAGGAGATCCGGACCGGCGGATGCTTCGAAACTCATGAAGGAGCCGTCCGACGCGGTCGACCAGCCGGTCACCACCGCACCGACGGCCACCACGGGGATGTACCCAAGCACGACTGAGCCGCCGGCCACGGCACCCGCCGTCGTGGACCGGGCAGCAGTCGCGTAGGCGACGACCGCCCCCGCGAGCGCCAGTGCGATCACCGGGACCGCAAAGAACCACGGCTCCCAGAACACCGTCTCGGTAAACGCGATGGGATTCGATGATTCCGTCCCTGAGCTCTCGAAGAGTATGTCGACGTTGTGTGCGCGGTAGAACACCCAGCCGGCAAGCTTCCATCCAGCTGGAAGGTCGATCTGCCCGCCGAACTGACTCAAAAAACCAAACAGTCCGGACGCGCTGTCGATGGCGTCCGACTTGGCGATAGCGATCACGCCATAGCCGAGGACGTACGCGATCACGCCGCCAGCCAGTCCACCACCGATCGAGACCGACTCGAGGAGTGATCCGCTTCGGGTTCGATCCCTCTGTTCGCTCTTTGCCATATCTCACCGGATGGCGAGTCGGCCGATAAACATGCCGATGACGGCTCAGATCCCGCCGACTCGTTCAGCCACCTCGACGAGCGTGGTCCAGGTCGTCATGCCGGCCCGAAGTGCAACCGGATCCGCAGCGTCGATCGTCATCGAAAGCGTCGCGTCGTCCCGATCGAGTCGGGCGTGCGTGCGATCGCCGTCGATCTCATCGAGTTCCTGGGCGACGCTGGCCTCAACGAGTGCGGCACTGTCGGGATCGTCGTACACGAACTCCAGAACCGCCTGGTGGTCCATTTACTCGACGCTGATCTCTTTGACGTCGCGGGACCGTTCCTTCAACAGGACCCGGTGGCCACAGTACGGACAGCGGACGCCGCCGTACTCGTCGAGTTCGACGTCGCGTTTGCAGCGCGAGCACTTATACGCCATCTCAGGCCTCCGTCTCCTCGCCTTCCTCTGCGAGCGCCGCGCGGATCGAGCGCTTTGCGGCACGTCCACCGGGGGTCGTGGGGCTATAGGAGCCACCCGTGAAGGTGTAGCCACAGTAGCCACACTCCCAGACGCCGGTTCCCTGCCGGGAGACGCGGTCGCGGCCACAGTCGGGGCACTCGTGGTCGTCGTTCATGTTCGCCTCGATCTCGGCGACGCGACGGCGGGAGACTCGCCCGTATCGCGCGCCGAACCGACCGGCACTGCCGGTACGATCGTCAGCCATAGTGGTGAAACATCACGCCAGCGGGCTGATAAACCTGTTGAGTTGCGGGCAGCCGACGGGGCCGGTGCCCACGACCGGGCCGCTCACTCCCCAAGATCGGCGTCCGCCAGCGCGTCGTTCAGGTCCGCCCGGACGTGCTCGCCGAGTTCGCGATCGTTGGCCGTCGTAACGACCCGGTTCTCCTGGACGCTGGAGCCGTCCCGGATCAGGAGTCGGACGTTGCCACCCTCGTCGGCACGGGTCGCCTTCGCGCGGACGCCGCCGCGTGCGCTCGACCCGCTCGCGTCGATCGGGCCGGGGATGATCTTCTTGACGTGAGGGTGGCCCGCGACCGTCTCGATCGCCCGCATCCCGTCGCGATCACCGATCAACGTCGAGTGGGTGCCGCCGATCTTCTCGGCCGCGCTTGCCTCGACGACCTCCAGGGCGGGCTCCCCACGGCGCTCGAGGACCCGATCGACCGGATTCTCGCCCTCGACGCGGTAACACTCGTAGTGAAGTTGGGATCGGACGGCGTCGATAACCTCGCGATCGCCGGTGACGTAGACTTCCTCGGGGCGCTTGCGATGGACCTCGTCGGCGACCTGGCCGGCGAAGTTCCGCAACTCGACGCCGCTCAACTCGCCGTCCTCCGGCGTCGTCGTCACGACGCGCCGCCCCAGGATGTCCTCGTCGTCGATCGTCGTCACCCGGGCGCGCTCGCGATCGAGTTCCAGAACGACCACGTCGGCGTTCGCCGTGTGACACACCAGGCAGTAGTCGCCGGGTCGATCGAGGTCAGCGGCGCACTGCCGGCACTGCATCAGTGTCCTATCGGAACTCCCATCGAATAAGCAGGGCGATCCGCGAGTGCATGCAGTAGAGACGGCTATCGATAGGCTTCGAATTCCTCGCCGAAAACGAGGAAGTACCCGGTCCCGACGACGCCGATAGCGGCGGCGACCGTGAACGCGACCTCGGGGCTCACATAATCCCAGAGATACCCACCGATGGCAGCGCTCGGGATGACGATCGTGTTCCGCAGGAGGTAGTACGTCCCGGTGACGCGGCCGCCCGCGTCGGCCTCGGCGGGGCCGACGATCAGCGCCTTGTGCGAGGGGAGGCCGGCGAATCGGAGGCCGGAGAAAGCAAAGACGACGATCATCGCTGTCTCCGTCGCCGGGGCGTAGATGAGGACGACCGGGAAGATCGCGTAGACGGCGAATCCGACCGCAACGACCGGTTTGAGGCCGACGTACTCGGCGGCCTTCGCCGCGGGCGCCATCACCAACAGCGCGACCAGCATCTCGACTCCCAGGAGGATGCCGAAAAACGCCGCCGGTGAGAGGGTGACGCTGTAGGACGTTCCAAAGAGGGCGACGGAGGCGTCGAAGCCGACTTCGAGGAACTGGGTGACCACCAGCACGAAGAAGACGTACACCATGCCGTTGGCGAACCGGACGAGGGTGTCGCCGACGAGCAGCGGTCGCAACTCGGCGGGCATCTCCCGGAGGTCCGTCCGGATCTGCTCGATCCCCGCGAAGGAGCCCCCGATCGTGTCTTCGCTCGCGTCGTACAGCCAGTGCTGGATCAACGTCCCGAGCGCGCCGAAAACCACCCCGACCAGCAGGACGTACTGGAAGTTCGTCGCGAACGAGTCGCCCATCGTCCCGAGAATCGGCGAGAGGATCGGGACGTTCCACTGCAGTTCGAGCAGGACGGCCGCCAGCACCGGGCCGACGAGGAAGGCCACCCGCCGAAAGGTTTCCGTGCTTGCGAACCCGGCCGCCAGCCGCGAGGGATCGGTGGCCTGCTTGACGACGGCGAAGGAGGCCCCGAGGCCGAAGGACTTCCAGGCCTGGGCGAGGATCAGACCGACGAAGATCCACACCCAGGGTTCGATCGTTATCCCCACGATCGTGATCGCGTCGAACTGCCCGGCGATCAGCCAGACGGCAAAGCCGAGGGTCGAGAGAAAGCCAAAGAGCGTCAGCGCGTACCGGGAGCCGATCCGGTCCGAGATAGCACCACCGGGATAGGGGAACACCGCCGAGATGACGTTGCCGAAGGTGCCATAGAGGCCGACGACGACCCCCGAAGCACCCAGCGCGGTCATGTACTCCGGGAGATAACGGCTGGTCATCTGAAAGCCCAGGCTGAAGGCGAACATCGCGATCGAGAGGACGAGGACGTCCCGCCGGAGCGCGAAGAACGACCGGAAGGCGTCGATCGGACCTGCCGCTTCGGCCTGCTCCGCTGGCATGTATCGGTCTCCAACGCCGACTGTCTAAAGCGTGCTCCCCAAACGTTATTACTCGATACACGAATTATGAATTATATGTCGAGAACCGCCGGGAATTCCGAGCGGGCCATCAACGGTCTCCTGTCGGTCGCCCAGCTCTTAGAGGAGCCACGGCTGGCGCGACTGTACACGTTTGTCCTCCGCGAGGGGGAGGTCACCATCGACGATATCGGCGATGCACTGGAGATACCACGGACGACGGCGTACTCGGATACGGGCACGCTCGTCGAACTTGGTGTGCTGACTCGAGACGAGACACAGAAGACCCACCGGTATTCGGCCGTTCCGATTTCGCTCACTGCGACCCTCGACGGGGACGAACACACAGTCACGCCGACTCTCATCGAGGCGGTTGGACGCGCACCACAAGATCAGGATCTCGACCTCCTGCTCGAAAAGCACGGCCTGGGCAAACTTGCGGCCGCCCTCACCTACGCCATCCCCTATGCTGACGGCGCGATGTCCGAACGAGTGGCTGCCCGGGAGCTGGATCTCCAGTCCGCCTTCGCCACCGCCGTCTTGCAGGCGCTCCGGGAGGTCGTCCTCGACATGCAGTCGGTTGATCCATACTTCGAAGCGATCCCGAGTGCGCGCGAGCAACCGACCGAGACAGATGCCTGACGAGGAGCGCAGATGAGTGGGTCATTCGATCCGATGGCGGAGGGTGTCGTCTGGGTCGCGGATACAGGGCTGTTCGTCGCCTGTGGCCGCCAGCAGAACAACAAGTACACTGCCCTGGAGCGGTTCGCCCGGCGAAACGACCTCTCGTTCGTACCGGAAAGGTTCGAAGCGTACAGCGAGCGCGTGGCCGAGCGAATCGACCCGTGAGAAGCGTGGAGCCGAAAACTTGCGAGGACTTTTGGAAGGTTGGCCATTTAAAAATTATTTAAAGAGATACCTGGAGTTGGAGTGTTCGGTCGCTTTCAGCATCTATCAATTTTTAAATAGCGGCAGCGAGACACACAGATAGGGTCGAATAGTGACAATAACCAATGGAGACAGAGAACAATATCAAGCCACTGTTAGCAACTTCCATACACAACCCGAACCCGACAGTTGCTTTCCAACTGCTCTAAAGAACATCCTCGATGAACTCGCCGACCGTAAAGACGAACCAAATCTACGCTACAGTATTAGCGACCTCGCTGATGCCCTTGACTACGTCGAAAACCGAGCTTCAACTTCCGACCGCCTCGCAGCACGTATCGATCCACTTCTCGAAGAGGCTGGCTGGGAAGTAAATCACATGACTGGTGTCGGATACGACCAACTCCAGACCATTATTGAGTCCGACGACCGGTCTCTTCCTCTGTGTGAATTCCACGAACAGTATTTTGAGGATATAGGCCAGCACACCGACGAGTATACTCCTGAACCCGGGCTGGATGGATTCGGAAGATGGAAACACATCATCGTCCCATTCAAAATCAACGACAACACCGTGCTCTACTTTGACCCCTACATTCAGTTCTTCCATAACCTCGATGACCTTGACGAATCCGGAGCAATGAACGTTCCTATCCAGTCGTTCAACGAGTGGTGGGCACGCCCGGAAAAACGATGGGCCTTATGGCTTGAGCCGTCGAAACAACAGACACTGTCAACAGCTTTCGGAGATGGATAGAATGGCCACAACGGATACATCGCCTGATGAAGTAGTTCGTGTTCAGAACCCAGAAGCGCTCCAAGGCGGGCCCGCTGAGACTCGCCTCAAGCGCCATCTTGGTAGAGGCGTCTACGTTCACGACGTATACGAACTACCGAACGGTAATTTAGAAGTGTCCCTCGGAAACGCATCACCTCGAGACCTCAGTGACTGTCGTGACCACGACAACGTTTTGAAGTTCATCACATTGCGGGACGTATACACGATAGAAGCCAAAAATACAGGGCAAGGGGTTTACCTCATTGATGTTCCCGACCGTGGCGACGTTATCGGGGGAATCGATGACCGGGAGGAAGAAATCAAGGAGAAGCTTGATTTCACGATGGCACAAGCCATCTACAAACACGTCTACGACCTTCCAGCA
Source organism: Halorhabdus sp. BNX81 (assembly GCF_029229925.1). NCBI lineage: Archaea > Methanobacteriati > Methanobacteriota > Halobacteria > Halobacteriales > Haloarculaceae > Halorhabdus > Halorhabdus sp. BNX81. The sequence continues at coordinate 1,899,836 of NZ_CP107254.1, forward strand.
GTCAGAACACAGCTTAACCCAATTCTCCAGATCTTGCGCGCCGCTCGTAACCGGAGAGGATTGACCGTCTCACGGATAGAAGAGAATCAACGCTCAAATAATACGCGTGAATACGTTGATCTACTGAAAAACTTTGGGTACATTAAGGTCGAGGACCATGAAATCCTGCCCGGAGAGCGATTACAGTCGGCAGATCTGAACGAATACAGTTGGGATGAGTTCGGTCGGAAGTTCCTTGGTGACGTAGTACAGCGAGGTTACGTCACGATTCGAGACGAGTTGAACTTGAGTATGCTCGGGCACTACCAGAAGTACTCTGGTGCGTACTACTTCGACGCCGTTCAGCGCGGGAAGAAAGACTTGTGGCTGGACATCGACAAGATTGTAGACAATTTCGAAGAACTACATGGCGAGCGCAAAGACCGGTTCTACATCCAGGATAAGCTGGGGGAGCTCGCCTCTGTGGACGTGATCCAGAAGGACGGGGACTTCGTAAAGTCTGAAGAAAAAATCTACGAACAGGTTGCACGGGGTACCCCTACAGCCTGAACCGCGCTTATCCAGCTATTCTTCACATGTTGAATACAGTCCTTGTTCCCCCTCACACTGATTGAATGGATTTATAATATATAGTAAAAATAGTGTTTTCCTGGTTGCCCCCATCAGTGATGATGCTGACGGGAAGGCGACAGTAAATATGAAAGTGAGAGGAGGAGTTACCGCTCGGGTCGCGGCGCGGACTCGTAGCGTTCGATCTCGTCGGTCTTCTCCACGCGATCGTAGATCTCCCGCAGCGTGTCTTCCGCCCGGAGCAGTTTGTGCTCCTCCAAAAACGCCCGCCCTTCCTCACTGAGCCCGTAGAACTTGTAGGGGCGGTCGTTCCGCCGCTGGTCCTCGGGGAGCAGCACTTCCTCGACGATCCCGGCGTCGACGAGCGCGTCGAGGTGCTGGCGGATCGTCGTCCGACTCTTCGAGGGGTTGACGTAGTCGAGTTCCTTCAGCGTCGGCAGCCCATCGGGATGACCCAGGATATCCTGCAGCAGCGAGAACCGCGTCTCCTGGGTGACGACGTTGAGCCGACTCCGGACGGTTTCGAGGTCGTTCGGCGGCGTCTCTGGCGTACTCATTATCACACTGTTCGGCCGCTTCGTCCAAAAGCGTTTCGCTCAAATACGAATCGGTTAGTGGCGAATCGTTTAAAGGCGAATCACAGAGGGAAGCAGTAGTTGGTTTGAAGTGTTCGCGTGCGGAACCGTTTCCCAGATGGACGAGCAATCGGTTTCTGTCGAAGAGGTCGCCGAGAAGGCCGAGTCGTATCTCCACGAAACCTCGCTCACGCCCGAGGAGTACGAGTCGCTCAAGCAAAGCGTCGGCGAACTCGCGCCGATCTTCTCCGCCGAGCGGGCGTATTTCATCCTGGGCAGCTACGGCCAGCCGGAGATCGAACGCCTCCAGCTCGTCAAGGACCGACTCAACCAGCGGCCCGACGCGTACGCGTTCCTGATGGTCGACGTCCGCAAAGAGTGGACGAACACCTACCTCAAGTTCCGGCTGCTGGCCGATTACACGGACGTCATCGTCGGCGTTGCCGAACACGCCCACGGCGGCTTTCTCGTCGAGCAGGGCTATTTCACCGCCTTGGAAGAATACTTCGCGAAGACCCACGTGTTCAAACGCGAGTACGACGCCCTCGATCTGGACGAACTCGACACCGAGGTCGACAGCGAGGATCCCTACAGCGCGATGCAGACGGGCATCTTCGAAATGCTCGACGACGCAGGCCGGCTTTGCCGATGGACCACCGAAGACGACCTCCTCACGTGCGTCGAGAATCTGCCCGACGAATGACCTGCGGGCTCAGAGGTCCGCCGGATCTGCTTTCGTGATCTCCCGCAGGACGACCGTCGCGTACGAGCCTTTCGGGAGCGCAAACGAGAGCGTCAGCGGATCCCGTTCGACCGATAAGTCCGTCCGCAGGAGGATCGCCCGTCGCGTGCCTTCCGAGTCGAACTCGCCCGGAAGGTCGAAGTCCGCCGGGCTGATCCCCAGATCTTCGAAGACAGCCCGCTCAATTTCGCCCGGCTCACCATCCGGGCGCTCACTGTCGGTCCCGAGCAGCGGCGCGGTCACGAACGCCCGCCCGCGCTCGCAGTGGCGGCGAACCGTCCCGACGTTGTCCTCGGTTACACGCTGCGTCCGCCCGGTGTCCGGCAGTTCGAGGCCATCGGGAGCACCGCTGTCGGCGAAACAGACCACGTCGCCCGCGACTGGCTCGTCGAAGGGAAGCCCGCGCTCCAGCCGTGCCGAGAGAATCCGATTGAACGCGTAGGACTGGGCAGCGTTGACGAACAGTTGCTGGAGGTTCGTCGGGACCGCCTCCAGCGCTTCTTGGAAGTCTTCGGGGTCGTCGGCCCCGTTCTCGACGAGTCGATGGCACATCGACCGTTCGTAGCCCAGGCGCTTGGGGAGTCGATCGAGCGCGCCTTCCCAATCCTCGGTTTCTGTGACGTACTTCCGTGCCTCGCGGGTATCCTCGCGCTCGCGTTCGTGTGGATTCCCGACGTACGCGAGAACGGCGTCCGTCCAGTCGCCGCGGGCGATGGCGAGGCCGACCTCGTGGGTGACCGGGCGCTGGCTGCCGAAACGTTGCTGCCCGAAGTAGTTGGGGACGCCAATGCGGGTCGAGCCGTCGTCCTCGCCACCGCCGGACGCGCTGCCGGCGAACGCGGCGAGTTCGTCGAGAACTCCATCGAGATTTCCGGGCGCGTCGGGTTCGCTGATCTCGATCTCGAAGGCGTTGCCCGCCAGATCGCCAAAGAGGATCGGCCGGCCGCTCCGACCCAGGACCTCGATTTCCACATCGGAGAGGTCGATCGTTTCGAGATCGGCGGGGTCGACTTTCGCGACGGAGAACAGCTGAGTCGTCTTCGCGTATTTGTCCTTCGTCCCGGCCCAGGAGACGCGTTCGCGACTGATCCCGAGGTGATCCGAGAGGACGCCCGCGAAGTCGTTGGTGTCCCAGCCCGCGAGCGTCGCCCGGAAGACAACGTGTGGGTACGCGCCCTGCTTGGCGTCAATGGGCTCGACCTGGAAGGCTTCGACCTCACGGACGCCGAAGGCCGCGGGCTCCCGACGAAGGCGGCCCCCGACGCCGTCGCTGTCGCTGACGTAGTACTCCATGCCGACTGCTTGCTCGACGGGGTGTGCCTGTCGCATATCGAGAGTTGGGCGTCCTACACTGTCACCGGAAAAGAGCGTGCTGGTCGACGTGTGGAAGGCACGAAAATCGAAACCGAATTGTTGCCGTCTACAGCGCGTCCGCGAGGTCGTCGAACTCCTCGATCTCGACGCCTTCGTCGGTAATCTCGGCGATCACGAGGCCGTTGCCGGAACCGGTGTCGCGCTCGCTGGCGGCCTGGACCGCGTTCGTCGCGAGCTCTTTGGCCTCCTCGGTGGACATCTCGGCGTCGTACTCGCCCTCGATGGTCCCGTAGGCGACTTGCATCCCGCTGCCGGTGACCGCGTAGTCGTCCTGCATGACGCCGCCGGCGGGGTCGATCGTGTAGACGTGACTGCCCTCGTCGTCGACGCCGCCGAGGATCGGGTGAATGGCGAGGAACGGACCACCGCGAGCGAAGTTGCCCGCGAGCGTCGCCAGCGCGTTGATACTCATCGGCTCGTCACGACGCGTCTCGTAGAGACTGGCCTCCGAGCGCAGCGTCCGGATGAACGACTGGGCACCGCCGACCGAGCCCACGAGCGTCATGGCTGCCGTCGGGTGGATCTCCTCGACCTTCACGACGTTCTTGTTCGAGACGAACCGGCCGCCGAGGCTCGCCCGGCGGTCGGTCGCGATCACGACGCCATCCTCGGTCGCGAGGCCGACGGTCGTCGTCCCGGTCTTCGTCACGTTCTCGCCGTCTCCCTCGTCGGTCGCAATCGAGCCGAGTTCGGGTGCGTAGGGGTCTGTCCGTCCGCTGTCGTGGGGGTTCATGTTCAGATCAGGGTTCATTCGTCGTCACCTCCGAGCAGGTCGCGCTCCTCGAGGTGCTCCTCGATCACGTCCTGGCTCACGCCGAGGACGCCCTCTTCGTCGACCGTCTGGAGGTCGACGCCGTCGGGGTCGAGCCCGTCCTCGTTGGGTTCGGCCAGCCCTTCCAGTGCAAGGCCAACGCCGTCCTCGAGCGTCATGCCGTCCTCGTAGTTGTCCTCGAAGTACTCCTGGATCTCCTCGCGGCCGCCGCCGACCGCGAGTGCCGACCACTCGTAGGGCGTCCCCGAGGGGTCGGTCTCGAAGAGGCGGGGCTCGCCGTTCTCCATCCCGCCGACGATCAGCGCGACGCCGAAGGGGCGCGCGCCACCGGTCTGGGTGTACTCCTGGATCGTGTCGGTGATGGCCTTCGTCAGCGCCTCGACACCCATCGGCTGGTCGTATCGCAGATGTTCGACCTGCGACCGTCGGCGCGCAAAGTCGATGAGCTTGCGCGCGTCGGCGACGTGCCCGGCGCTCGCGATAGCGATGTGGTCGTCGATCTTGTGTGTCTTCTCGATGCTGTCGCGCTCGATGAGCGACGAGCGCGTCTGTCGGTCCGCCGCCAGGACGACGCCCTCGTCGGTCCGTACACCGACGCTTGCGCTCCCGCGTTTGACGGCTTCCCGTGCGTACTCGACCTGATAGAGCCGGCCGTCCGGCGAGAAGATCGTAATCCCGCGATCGTAGGCCTGCTGTTGTTGGTTTCCTTGCATACTGGTGTCCTCGTATTGTGTTCACCCCGAGTTAGGGCAGATCGTACATAAACCTTTCAGTAAGAGATAAATAGGTCGATTGAATGCGGTACATCGGTTCTGAGTCCCAGCGGCACATATACATCAGTATAGCGATAGGTCTCCCGTGACGCGATCGACGGCGTCTTCGTCCGCTGGACCGACCGCCAGCGCCGAGACGGTGCCAGGTTCGAGTTCGGTGTGGCCGGCGTCCCGGACGATGGCGTGGGCCAACCCCTCGCGTTCGGCTTTGTCGGCGAGCTTGAACAGCGTTGCTTCGCCGTCAGCCTGCAGGACGACCTTCTTCTGGCCGCTGCCCTTCCAGGCTGACTGGCTTTGGCTGTCGGCGTCCTCGTAGGCCATCAGGGCGGCGTGGGCGACCTGGGCCGCGAGTTTCCCCTCGCCCATGTTCAGATCCGCGCGTGCGACGATCGCCTGCTTCATGGCTACTCCTACGCCGGAGTGGGTAAAGGCGTACTGTTCCGGCTGTGGTCGTGTCGGGAAAGCCGACGGTATATATTCCCGGCCCGGCAACGACGGCTATGCAGCGGACCACGCGCGAGCGGATCGCCGATCGATTACGGGGGGAATCGCTGTCCGCGACGGCGCTCGCCGCGGCGTTCGAACTCTCGACGACGACGGTGATCGAGCACGTCGAGCACATCGCCCGGTCGCTCGATGATAGTGACGAGCAGTTGCTGGTCGCGCCCCCGGCGTGTGAGGACTGTGGCTTCGATGGGTTCGACGACCGACTGAACGAGCCGAGTCGGTGCCCGGAGTGCCACAGCGAGAACCTTTCGCCGCCGATATTTCGGATCGAGTGAGCAAGTCGTCCCAGCCGCCGCCACGCGGACACTTAAATTCCTGGCGTGAGTGTCCCCGGACGCAATGACCGACAGCGAGGATTACCGGATCGAAGCCGACAGCCTCGGCGAGATGGACGTGCCCGCCGACGCCTACTGGGGGGCACAGACCCAGCGCGCGATCGAGAACTTCCCGATCAGCGACCGGCGCTTCGGACGACGCTTCATTCGGGCGCTGGGCGTCGTCAAGAAGGGTGCGGCACAGGCCAATCGGGATCTCGGCCTCTTGGACGAGGAGAAAGCCGACGCCATCGTCGCGGCCGCCGACGAGGTGATCGCCGGCGACCACGACGACCAGTTCCCGGTCGACATCTTCCAGACGGGGTCGGGGACCTCGACGAACATGAACGCCAACGAGGTGATCGCCAATCGAGCTACCGAGATCGTCGGCGGCGAGATCGGGTCGAAGGAGATCCACCCGAACGATCACGTCAACTACGGCCAATCGAGCAACGACGTCATCCCGACGGCGATGCACGTCGCCGTTTTGGAGGCGATCGAGCGCGACGTCCTCCCCGGACTGGAGACGCTCCGTGAGGAACTCGAAATCAAGGAGGAGGAATTCGACGACGTGGTCAAGACCGGGCGGACCCACCTCCAGGATGCGACGCCGGTGATGCTGGGCCAGGAGTTCTCGGGCTACCGGACCCAGGTCGAGAAGGGGATCGCCCGCGTCGAGGAGACGCGCGAGCGGGCGGCCGAACTGGCGCTCGGCGGGACAGCCGTCGGGACCGGGCTCAACACCCACCCCGAATTCCCCGAGTTGGCGGCCGAATACATCAGCGAGGAGACGCTGCTCACCTTCCGGGAGGCCGACAACCACTTCGAGGCCCAGGCCGCCCACGACGCGATGAGCGAGGTCCACGGCGCGCTCCGGACCGTCGCCGGGTCGCTCCAGAAGATCGCCAACGACCTCCGGCTGCTCGCCTCCGGGCCGCGTAACGGCCTCGGCGAACTCGATCAGCCAGAGAACCAGCCCGGCTCCTCGATCATGCCGGGAAAGATCAATCCCGTCGTCGCGGAGTCGGTCAACCAGGTGTACGCCCAGGTCGTCGGCAACGACGCGACCGTCTCGACCGGCGCGGCCAACGGCCAGATCGACCTCAACCTCTACAAGCCGGTGATAGCGGCGAACGTCCTCGAATCAGCGCGGCTGATCGCCAACGTCAGCGGTGCCTTCGCGACGAAGTTCGTCGCCAAACTGGAGGCCGATCGCGAGCACTGCGAGGAGCGTGTCGAACAGAGCATGGCGCTGGCGACGGCACTCAATCCCGCGATCGGCTACGACAAGGCCAGCGAGGTCGCCAAGGAGGCGATGAAAACCGGACAGACCATCCGAGAAGTCGCCGTCGAGAAAGGCTACCTCACCGAGGACGAAGCCGACGAGGTGCTCGACCCGGCGACGATGACCGAGCGCGTCATTCTCGGTGACGAGTGAGCGGCCGGCGACGGGCATAGAGCCGGATGGCTACTCCGGCAGCGGCCACGGTGCCGTCGCCCCCGTCACGGCGACGACAGGCTCGTCCCGTTCGCGAGACGACGATGGGCCTCCGGGAGCCACGCGGGCGAAGAGACGGTCACGTTTCCAACGTCGGTGATATTTGAGGTATACCGGTGGGTGAACGTGATCGTCTCGGAGCGTGTTCGGCGCTCGGTCGTATACATGGCCGTCAAATTTTGAACGAGTCCGCGTCGAGTCACAACGACTGAAACCCGGTAGTCCTCGACCAGTGGCGCGAGTGTCTCGGAGGGTTGGGTCGACGTGAGCCGATACCGCACTCCAGCGTTCGACTCGATCCGTTCGATACTGGCGGATCCGACAGGGAGATAGCGTTCGACCGCGTTCGTCGCTGACCGGACGAACCGACTTCGGCTTCCGCCGGCGGTGACGCGGTCGTAGCGGTAGGCGGCCCACGATGTCGACAGTGCGCGGATGTAGACGTCCTCGCCGTCTGCATATTCGTTGTACACCGGATAATAAACCCGCCGACCCTGATAGCGGTCCGTGCGACCGTTCGTCTCGAAGTAGTAGCGGGTCGCGTTCGCGAAGGCGACGGTCCGATAAGACATCGTACTGTCGGTGACGTTTGCGACCCGCCCGGTTCGGTTGTCGGTCTCCGTCCATACGAACGAGGTCTCTCGAAGGACATCCCGATGTGCGTCAGCGAGCAAGTCCGGCTCAAGTTCACCGTCAGCGTAGACTCCTGGCACGATCATCGCCCCCGGGCCTGTGTCTGGAGGGTCCGTGGGAACCGGCGCGGGCGTAACGGTCGGGACGGGTTCGTCACCGCTCAAAAAGCCAGTACACCCGGACAGGGCGAGCAGGGTAACGACCGCCAGGACTCGCCACCGCATTGTCGACTGTTCGGCTGCCACACACATAAAGACGCGGCAAGCGGTAGCATACACCGTCCGGCGGTGGCCACACACAACGGAGCGTTTTTCCCCGAAGCGGCGCCAGTGCCCAGTAATGACTGCCGACTTCGACTACGCGGCCCTCGGGCTGGTCGCCGGACTTGAGATCCACCAGCAACTTGACACCGAGAGCAAGCTGTTCTGTGAGTGCCCGACGACGATCCGCGATCCCGCGGAATCGACGACGACCATCACCCGATACCTCCACCCGACGAAGAGCGAACTCGGCGAACTCGACGAGGCCGCCCTCGAGGAGAGCCAGGTCGAACGCGAGTTCGAATATCTGACCTACGACTCGACCTGTCTGGTCGAGGCCGACGACGAACCGCCACACCGGGTCGACGAGGAGGCGATGGCCGTCGCCCTCGAGATCGGACAGCTGCTCGACATGGACGCGATCGACCAGGTCCACGTCATGCGCAAACTCGTCATCGACGGGTCGAACACCTCCGGGTTCCAGCGCACCATGATGGTCGCGACCGACGGCGAGATCGAGACCAGCGAGGGGCCGGTCGGCGTCGAGGACCTCATGCTCGAAGAGGAGAGCGCCCAGCGCGTCGAGGAGACCGATTCCGGGGTGCGCTACAGCCTCGACCGCCTCGGTATTCCTCTGGTCGAGATCGGCACTGACCCGGACATCCGCTCGCCGGCACAGGCCCAGGAGGCCGCCGAACGCATCGGGATGCTCCTGCGCTCGACCGGCCAGGTCCGCCGCGGCCTGGGCACCATCCGCCAGGACGTCAACGTCTCGATCGCCGAGGGGGCCCGCGTCGAGATCAAAGGCGTCCAGAGTCTCGAAGACATCGAGGCGATTGTCCGCAACGAAGTGGGTCGGCAGGTCGAACTGCTCGACATCGCCGAGGAACTCGACAACCGGGACGCCACGGTCGGCGACCCGCAGGACGTGACCGGAGTCTTCGAAGACACCGACAGCGGCGTGATCCGGGGCGCACTCGACGACGGCGGCGAGGTCTGGGCCGTCCCCCTCCCGGGCTTTGGCGGCCTCGTCGGTCGCGAGATCCAGCCCGACCGCCGCCTGGGAACGGAGTTCTCCGATCACGCAAAGCGCCACGGCGCGGGCGGGATCTTCCACACCGACGAACTACCGGCCTACGGCGTCACCGAGGCAGAAGTCGAAGCGCTGGCCGAGACCGTCGACCTCGATCCCGATGCCGTCACTGGCGAGGAGAGCGAGGACGCGGTCGCCATCGTCGCCGACGCGCCCGAGGTCGCCGAGCAGTCGATCGAGGCGGTCGCCGAGCGTGCCGAGACCGCGATGGACGGCGTCCCCGAGGAGACCCGCGACGCCACCGAGGAGGCGACGACGCGGTACCTTCGACCCTTGCCCGGTGCGGCGCGGATGTACCCCGAAACCGACGTCCCGCCGGTCGAACCCGACCCGGAAGAAGTCGAAACGCCCGAACTCCTCACCGAGAAGACCGAGCGCTACCAGGACGAGTACGATCTCGACGCCGGCCTGGCCGAACAGGTCGCCTACGGGAAGCGGTGGGAACTGTTCGAAGAAGCCGTCGAGTCAGGGGTCGACGCTACGTTGGCCGCCCAGACGGTCGAATCGACCGTGACCGAGATCCGGCGGGACGGCGCGCCGGTCGAGCACCTCACCGACGACCACTTCCGGGCGGTCTTCGGGCTGCTGGCCGAGGATGAACTCGCCAAGGAGGGCGTCCCGGACCTGCTGGCTGCACTCGCCGAGAATCCCGAGTTGAGCGCCGAGGAGGCAGCCGAGCAGGAGGACCTCGGCAGTGCTGGCGAGGACGAAGTCCGCGAGGCCGTCGTCACCGTCGTCGAGCGCAACGCAAGCCAGATCGAGGACGAGGGGATGGGTGCCTTCTCCGGACTGATGGGCGAGTGCATGGGCGAACTCCGGGGGAAGGCTGACGGCGACGTCGTCAGCGACGTGCTCCGCGAGGAGATCCAGAAGCGCGCCTGATGGACTCGGCCGGACGACTACCTCCCATGTACTCACGCGCTCACGCCGCCATCTCGCTGGTCGTCGCTGGCGGGGTCGTCCTCGCCGAGTCGGTCGTTCTGGCCGGCGAACCGGCGGTCGCCCCCGCCATCGCAGTGGCCTACGGCGTGGCGCTGGGCGTGTTGATCGACCTCGATCATTTCGTGCTCGCGTGGGTGCTCTCGGGCAGTTTCGCCCCACTCCGTCGCGTTCTCCGGGCACCCTGGATCGTCGTCACCGACCCCGCGACGATCTTCGAGGCGGACGACCTCGGTCCCTACCACCGGCTGATCAGCCACGTCGTGATCGCCGGGGTCCTCGTGCCCGGCGTCTGACTCGCCGTCGATCCCTTTCTCGGCGTTCTCTCGGCGGCGATCCTCTGGGCACACCTGCTCGCCGATCTGATCGCCGACGTTCGGAACTTCGAGACAATTCCAAGAGACGGACGCCAGCCCTAATCCTCCAGTTTCTGCTCGACCCGTCGGAAGAGCCCCCGCAGTGTCCGAACCTCCCGGCCCGTCGGATGGGCACGCCCGATCACCCGCCGGAAGAGACGCCCGGCCTTCGCCCGTTTCTCCGCGGGATGGTCGATCGCCGCGAGGAAGCCCTCGAACTGGTCGTGCAATCCCTCGATCGCTGGCTGATCGGCCCGATCAGTGATGTCGGGCAGCTGGGTCTCCTCGACGGTCAGCGCCCGGAGTTCGTAGAGCACGATCGTGGCGGCCTGGCCCAGGTTCAGGACGGGATAGTCGTCGCTGGCGGGGATCGAACAGATCTGGTCGACCTCGGCGAGTTCCTCGTTGGAGAGACCGACGTCCTCGCGGCCGAAGACCAGACACACGTCGGTGTCGATTCCCTTGAGTTCCTCGGCGAGTTCCCGCGGCGTCACGAACGGATACCGGACGTGCTTGGTCGCGTCCTCGTTGGTGATCGCCGTCGTCGCAACGGTATGGTAGTTGTTGACTATCTCCTCGAAGGTGACCACGTCGGCGTCGGGCATGATGTCCTCGCGGGCCTGGCCGGCGTAGCCGTAGGCCTCCCCGTCGGGATCGAGTTCGGGCGGGTCGACCAGTTTGAGGTCCGAGAGGCCGAAGTTCTTCATCGCGCGGGCGATCGTCCCGACGTTGCCCGGGGTCTGGGCATCGACGACGGCGACGCTCACGTTCATTCGTCGAGATCGAGGTCGAGATCCTCGACGTCGGCGTCGAGTTCCTCCCGTTCGGCTTCGTCCATCGCACAGAGTTCGTTCTCCAGGGAATCGAGCGCGCCCGAACTCACGTCGGGGAGTTCGTCGCGATCCTCCTCGACGTGCTCGAGGCCGCCGTAGCCCGCCGGGGCGCGCCCGCCGTCGGCGAACCACTCCTGGAAGGCGTTGGCGAGTTCCGGCTCGCCGGCGAGGTCGCTGCCGTCCTCCTCGCGGTACCAGTAGAGGAAGTCCGACTCGTGGGGGCCACACAGCAACACGGTCCCGGTCGGCTCGCCGTAGACGATGCTGCCGACGTTGCACTCGGCGACGTTCGCCTCGCCGTGCTCGAGGTAGCAGGCGTCACACGGTTCGCCGACCAGCGCGGTGAGCCGGAGGATCCGACTCCGGGTGTCCGGCGGCATCTCGACGAGTGTCTTGAGCGACCCATCGTCGTCGAACACGTCGTCCTCCTCGAAGCGCCAGCCGCGCAACCCGATCGAAACCTTGGCCATGCGTGGGGTACTCGCCTGGCGACCAAAAAGAGCGCGCTGTCGGTCAACCGGAAAGCGCCTTCGCCGGGGACCAACCGTTTTTGCCCGTCCCGGTCGTCGCACCCACTATGCACAACGTGGACGCCGCAGGGCTCGGGATCGGCGACGACCACCCACCCCGGATCATGGGCGTGCTCAACGTGAGCCGGGAGTCGCCGTACGACCCCAGCGTCTTCGCCGACCCGGACGAGGCGGCCGCCTACGTCGAGAATATGATCGACGCCGGCGCGGACATCATCGACGTCGGCCTCGAATCGGCCAACAAACGCCTGGAGGTGCTCTCGGCCGAGGAGGAACGCGAGCGCCTCGACACCGCGATCGAGACCATCGACGCCGTCGACGGTGACGCCGTCTTCTCGATCGAAACACGCTACAGCGAAGTCGCCGACGAGGCGCTCTCGCGTGGCTTCGACATGGTCAACGACGTCTGTGGCTTCGCCGACCCGGAGATGCCCGCCGTCTGTGAGGCCCACGACGCCGCCGTCGTGAAGATGGCCAGCCCACCGGACCTCGAACGGCCGGGAGCTGTCGGCGAGACGGACTGGACCGAGCGCTGCGATGCCGAGTGGGCGGGCGATGCTGACTACGTCGATCAGGTCTACGAGGCGCTCAAACAGGGCGGGTTCACCGAGAAGACGATCGTCGACCCGGCCTTTGGCGGGTGGAGCGAGGCCCAGACCCTCGAAGACGATCGCGAGACGTTCCGGCGGCTGGGAGAGTTCCGCGAACTCGGCCGGCCAATGCTGGTCTCGATCAACCGCAAGAACTTCCTCCGGGAATTCGTCGGGCGGTCGACCGAGGAGGCGCTGCCGGTCAGCCTCGCGGCGACCGCGCTGGCCGTCGAGCGCGGTGCCGACGTGATCCGGACCCACGACGTGGCCGAGACGCGAGACGCGGCGATAATCGGCCACGAGTTGGGCGTCGGTCCCGAGGCGTTCGAGTGATGGACTTTGCCACCTGGGAGCCGGTCTACGAGGCCATCCTCGACGACTTCGGCTACGACCGGGCGGGCGACGAGCGGGCGCGGGACTGGCTGGCGTCGGTGTTCGAGCGCCGCGAAGTCGAGCCGTACGAGCCAGTACCGGATGCGTTCGCAGGCGACACCGTCGCCGTCGCCGGTGCCGGTCCGTCGCTGCTTGACGAGACCGAGGTCGTTCGAAACGCCGATTCGATCGTCGCCGCCTCGACGGCCGCCGATAGCCTCCGCGATATCGGATTCGATCTCGATTTCGTGGTGACCGATCTGGACAAACACGCCGAGGGGGTGCGGGAGTTCACGAAGGAAGGCGTTCCCGTGGCTGTCCACGCCCACGGTGACAACGTGGACGTGCTCCGGCAGTACGTCCCGACGTTCGACCTGGCGAGCGTCGTCCCGACGACCCAGGCCGCGCCGACCGGGGCGGTCGTGAACTACGGTGGCTTCACGGACGGTGACCGGGCGGCGTTTCTGGCCGATCATCTGGGAGCCGAGGAGCTCGTCTTCCCCGGGTGGGACTTCGAGGACGACTCGCTGGGGGAGGAGAAGCGGCGGAAACTCCAGTGGGCAAAGCGATTGCTGGTCTGGCTGGAACAGCGTCGAAACGAGCGGTTCGGCATCCTCGACGGGCGGCGCGACGGGATTGACACGCAGATGCTTCCCTAGCGATCGAGACGGGTTCCGAGAAAAGCGCCGATTGCACCGAGCACAAATGCATACGCAAACGAAAAGGCGACCGTTTCGAGCGGTGCAGGTGTCAGGACAACAATTCCCAGTCTCCACCGGACGGCTAGTTCTGCCAGGAAGATCCCCGGGATCGCAAGAAGGACGTATCCGCCAGCCAGCGCCACACCGACCAGCCCGAACGTGACGTGTTCTGTCTCTGAATCGAGAAGGGACTGTCCAACCAGGAGGCCAGCGACAGCCAGTACGAGGACCGGAATCGAGAAATAGACGACATCCGGTATCGTGGAACCGGATTGTTCGAGGATCATGTTGAACCGAACCGTTTCCTGCATCTCACCGTTCGATAACGTTTCGAGGGCGTCCACAAAGTGCGCATTGTAGAAGATCACGCCGATCCCCTTGAGTTTTTGAACATGAGACTCGACGGTCAATGATGCCGGACCCACGTAGAACAGCGCGGTTGTGAGAGCGTAGCCGACGATCCAGGCCACACCACCGGTGACGATTCCTTCTAACCACGGGAACCCACGGACACCTGCCACGCGGTCGTCCGATAACAGCGAACGCTCGGTCTCGTCTACGGAATCGTTTCGTGACACACTCGCATTGACTTCGAATACGGGCAAAAAACCTCCGGCCGGTCTCACTCGTCGTCGGTCTCGAAATCCAGCGCCGCGGAGTTGATACAGTAGCGCTTGCCCGTTGGCTCCGGGCCGTCGTCGAAGACGTGACCGAGGTGGCCGCCACACTCGGCACACAGCACTTCGGTCCGCTCGCGCCCGTGGCGGGTGTCGAGTTCGGTCTCGACGTTGCCCTCGGCGACCACGTCGGTGAAACTCGGCCAGCCGTGGCCGGACTCGAACTGCGAATCCGTATCGAACAGCGCCGCGCCACAGCCGGCACACCGGAAGACGCCGTCGTCGTCGACATCGAGGTACTCGCCGCTGAACTTGGGTTCGGTCCCGCGTTCGCGGAGAATGTGGTACTCCTCTTCAGTCAAAACCTCACGCCACTCGTCGTCGGACGCCGGAACGCCGTCGGATTCGGACTTTCCCATACCCAACGAACGTACTCCGAGGGTAAAGACCCACTGAATACGGGAACCCATACCGCCATCGGCGACGGCTCGGTCACTGGTCAGTGGCATCTGTCAGTTCGCCGCCGGGCTGATCTCTTTGCGTTCCCGCGGGCGATCGCCGGTCCTCTTCCTGTGGCTGTTCGTCTGGGGCTGTACATGCTCGCCCACAGTCTCGGTGTCAACGCCGGAGTTCACGTCCCGCTCGGTTGACCCGCGTCGGCATGGCTCGGCGTCGGATCGGACGGCAGTTCGATCCCCGGAGCGCCCGCGAGCGGCGATTAGCTTTCAAAACAATCAAGCACATCCGTCGGGGTACAAAGGATGAGATCTTCACGGTCGAGTGCGATCTCCCGCAACTCCCCGGTGACGTTCTCCAGGTCTGAAGGGCGCGGCTTCCCGTCCCGCAGAGTGAAACGTAAGCCGGTTCTACCTCGGCTACCGTCGGGACTCCGTGACCAATGTCGTCTTTCGGATCCGCCGACGTCCGGCCACGCGAGTGTCTCCCGATCAGCGTCTTATTCCCTAGGAGAAGCCACTTCCGTTCCGGCTCCCGATCAAATATTATGCACAAGATAATATTATCGCATACATAATGAAATCCTGGTCCCGCCGGGGGGTTGGTCCGGGCCCCGTGGTCAAAGCTGTCGCCGGATCGTTTTCGCCGTCGCTTCACCGACGCCCGGGACGTCTCGGAGTTCCGCCGTCGAGGCCGCCCGGACCCCGTCAACGCCCCCGAACCGCCCCAGCAGCCGCGTCCGAAGTTCGGGACCGACGCCCGGGACGTCGTCGAGTGCCGTCGACACGTCGTCCCTGAGTGTCGTGTGATACTGAACGGCAAAACGGTGAGCCTCGTCGCGGACGCGCTGGAGCAAGCGCAACTGTGGTGTGTCGTCATCCCAGTCGAACGTCCGCTCGGGAGTGATCACCCGCTCTTCGGCCTTCGCCAGCCCGACCGCAGGGACGTCCCAGCCGACGGCGTCGAGGGCCTCGCGAGCGGCCGCGAGCTGTCCCTCGCCGCCATCGATCAGGAGCAGATCGGGATCCGGCCGGTCGTCCCGCCCTTCGATGGCGCGCTCGGCCCGCCAGCCGATCAGCGACCGCATGGCCGCGTAGTCGTCGTTGCCTTCGGCGAGTTTCTTGCGTCGATAGTCGGGTTTCTCGGGCGACCCGTCGACGAAACAGACGTCACTGCCGACGACGCCCGCGCCGCCGGTATGGCTCACGTCGAAGCCCTCGGTCCGGTCGGCAGCATCGAGACCGAGGGCGTCGGCGAGCGCGGTGACACCGTCCTCGTGCCCCGTCTTGCGTCTCGCGTTCTTCAGCGCCAGGTCGACGAGCGTCGCTTCCCGACCGGCCCCCGGAACGCGAACGTCGACGCCAGCGTCGGATAGCCAGGATTGCACGTCGTCGTCACTCAGTCGGTCGGAGACCAGAAGACGGTCGGGGAGGTCGCGTTCAGCGTAGTACTGCGGGACGAAGGCGGCGAGCACGTCGCCGGCCCGCTTGCCGTCGGGCGTCTCGACGGTGTGGCGCTCCCGATCGACCAGCGACCCCTCATTGCTGTGGAGGCGCGCGACCGTCGCCGAGTCACCCTCCAGGGCGACCGCCAGCACGTCGGTCGTCCGGTGGTCGGTCGACTCGATGGCCTTCGCGCCACCCGCGTGGAAGGACTCGACGACGTCGAGGCGGTCCCGGAGGTTCGCCGCTCGTTCGAACGCCGCTTCGTCGGCGGCCCGGTCCATCTCCTCGCGGATCGGCTCCGCGAGGACGCCAGTCTCCCCGCGGAAGAACCGGCGGATTGTCGCGACATCCTCGCGGTAGGCCGCCGGGCTAACCTCGCCGGTACACGGGGCCGAGCAGAGCCCGATGTCGTAGTCCAGACAGGGGCGATCGCGATTGGCGTACTTGTGATCCGAACAGCCACGGAGGCCGAAGGTCTCCCGAATCGCCTTGACGACGGTCTCGACGTCACTCTTGTCGGTGAACGGGCCAAAGACGTCTGCACCTTCGGCTGGATCACGCGTGATCTCGATCCGTGGCGCGGGGTGATCGGTCAGTTGCACGAGCGGATAGGACTTGTCGTCGCGCAGCCGGACGTTGTACCGTGGCTGGTGGCGTTTGATGAGATTCGCTTCGAGGAGGAGCGCCTGCGTCTCGGTGTCGGTGACGACAACGTCGATATCGGCGGCGCGCTCGACCATCCGCCGGATGCGCTCACCCCGGGGATCGGCATACGAACGGACGCGGTCCCGGAGAGCCACGGCTTTGCCGACGTAGAGAACAGTGGCGTCCTCGTCCGAACTATCTACGAACTGATAGACGCCGGGCTCAGTCGGGAGATCGCCAGCACGTGATCGAACCTCGGCCGAGTCCATCGACTCGGGGTACGGCCCAGAGCAAATTGAACGTGGCGTCCTCCCCCCTCGATCGGGGGAGGATCGATCACCGGTCACCCGAGACGATCCAGCGGATCGAGCGATCGTCGATCGTCACTTGCCGAGGAGACGCCGTCCGGGAAGATTGCGTCCCGAAGCCGCCCAACGGTTTCCCCGGCGTCCTCAGTCGAGGCCGCGATCGGGAGGTCCTCGCCGCCGGCGATCTCCAGCACCAGGCGGGTTTCCCGGGAGTAAAGGTAGACAGCGATCGGGACTAGCCCGGCCAGCAGCAACAGCGCGCCGATCATGACCATATAGTCGTCGAGGCTGTAGATGATCGAGATCATCCCCTGGACCATCCCGAGAATGCCGCCGATGCCGAGTTGGCCGGTACTGCCGGTGTCCGTGAGATCGATGTCGCCCATCAGCGCCCCGAAGTCGACAAGCAACCCGACGCCAAGCAGGACGACACCGAACAGACCCGCCCTGAGTCCCGCCAGCAGAAAGCGCGTCTCGCCGTCGGACCTGACGGCGACGTCGGTGACGTTGGGCCGCTCGACCTGCCGGAAGTTCTCGCCGTCCATCTGCGGGGTGAACGCCAGCACGCGGTGAGTCGTGACGACAACGTGGGCGTCACCGGCGGCGACGCGTGCGCTCACGGTTTCACCCTCGTAGAGCAACTCCTCGACGCGATCACTCCAGTCAGCCATCAGTGTCGCTTCGTGATCCGGTTACAAGAAATCACTGGCCGGTAGGCCGACATCGAAGTGGCAGCTATCGGTCGGTGGATACAACCCGCCACCCGTCTAACAATCTTCCATGGCCGAAGAGACCGTCCAGTGCTGGCTCGTCGAACGGGACTTCTACGACGAGGACCTGGTGACACTCGTCTACGCCACGCCCGACGGGTCCCGAGCCGTCACGCAGCAGCGATCGACGGCGCTACTCATGAAAGAACAGGTGACAGCTGCAATCGAGATCGAGCCCGATCGGCTTGAACCCGTCGACGGGGACGAACAGGAGCGATACGCCCGCGAGGCCGAACGGATGGCCGAACAGAACGAGCCTGACGACCCGGTATAGGCGCTCGCCGACGCTCAAAGAACGCTTTGACCGTCCGTGAGGTTTTGAAAGGTACCGTCCGTTGGTATCGATATGGCCTGGATTGGTCTCCATTCCGACGCCCGAACCGGTGACATCGAATCGACGCTCCGGCGTGGGGTACTGGCGATCGGGTTCTGGGGCGCGATCACGCTTCCGCTGATCGGCATGCCGCTGCTCGCCGTCGTCCCGGCATCTGCCGACGTCGTCGCGATCGTCCTCGGCGCAAACGTGGTCTGTCTCCTCGTCGGCCAGCACCACAATCCCTCGAATGGGTGGCTTGCCGGATCGATTGAGCATCCCACCGTCAGGGAGGGTGCCCGATGACGGCCACAACGGACACGAAGCGGCAACGATTCAGGGAGTACCTCCGCGAGCAAACGGCCGATGGGGAGTGCTATCTCAAGAGCAAGTTCGTCGCCCGCGATCTCGAACTCGGGACCCGAGAGATCGGACAGCTGTTTGCCGATCTCAGCGACGAGGCGGACGAACTCGACGTCGAGCGGTGGGCCTACTCGAACGCGACGACCTGGCGAGTGGCCCGTCGGTGAGCGGTACATCGATTTTGGAAGGGACTCGTGGTATCGTCACTCTCGGAAGGGTTATCCCCATGCCAGGTGAACATTTGTTTGCAATGGTACACGGAAAAGTGGATTTCTTCCACGACACTGGCGGTTACGGTTTCATTACGACTGAGGACACCGAGGATGACGTATTCTTCCACATGGAGGACGTTGGCGGCCCGGACCTCGAAGAAGGAGCGGACATCGAGTTCGATATCGAGCAGGCCCCCAAAGGCCCGCGCGCGACGAACGTCGTCCGCGCATAGAGCGAATCGCTGTCTCACGGCAGCGCCATGAGTGAAATTTCGATTTTTGATCATTATGTCAGTAGCGGCCGGTTTGTGACCAACAAATGTCGAGATCGGACCGCCCGGATCGTCCACCCCATGCTTTCATGGGGCCCCATTTCGGGGACGAGTCAGACGGAATCTATCGGAGCGCGTGGATTTTTATCATCCCCTCACCCACAGATGCACATGGGCGAATTCGATCTTGACTTGGGAGCTGTCGAATCGCAGTTGCCCGACGAGGACGACGAGTCACCTCACGGTCGTATCGTCCTCGGCGTTCTCGACGGGACGACTCCGGACGAGGAGTGGATCAGTCTCGTCGACGACGGTGCAGTGCTGGTATTGAATGTCGAGGGGGACGTCAACGAACGGGCGGCCGGCTTTGCCCGGAGGATCCAGGACAGTGGCGGCAGTCTGATGCACTTTCGTGGGTTCCTCGTCGTTTCGCCGCCCGGCGTCGAGATCGACACCGATCGACTGGAATGAATGGTCGGCTGCCGTGACGACCGACGTTGCGTGCAATGGCCGGAGAAACGCTCGCTCGGCACGATTGTCCGCGGACTGACGATTTATACGCGCAGAGCCCGTACGGGTATATATGCCATTGAAGGCCACGGGGCAAGCGATCTTCGATCCGGACGACGGCTGGGCGGGCGGGACGACCTGGATTGCCCACCCCGAGGAGTCGATGCAACGTGCGAGCCACGCACTCTTCGTGGACGATGCGGTGTGGCTCGTCGATCCCGTCGATGCCGACGGGCTGGACGATCACCTCGCCGATCTCGGCGACGTTGCGGGCGTCGTTGTGCTCCTCGACCGCCACAAGCGGGACGCCGATGCGATCGCGCTCCGACACGACGTCCCGGTGTACGTCCCCGAATGGATGGACGGCGTCGCGACGGAGATGACGGCGCCGGTCGAGCGCTTCGGGACGACACTGGCGGACACCTACACCGTCTATCCGATCAAAGACTCGCGTTTCTGGCAGGAAGCGGCGCTGTACGACGAAGACGAAGGGACGCTCGTGATCCCCGAAGCAGTCGGGACGGCGTCGTACTTCCGGACAGGCGACGAACGCATCGGCGTCCATCCCATGTTGCGGCTCAGACCGCCCCGCCGGCTCCGGGAGTTCAGTCCCGAACGGATCCTCGTCGGCCACGGCGACCCCGTCGTCACGGAGGCGAGTGATGCACTCGCCGACGCGATCGACGGAGCGCGGCGGCGAACCCCGGCGCTGTATGTCGACGCCGCGAAGGACTTCATCTTCGGATGAATCCGGACGCCGACCCGATCTACGCAACCGAGGGGCTGATCGACGTCCTGTTGGAGCAAGCAGCGGAGCGTGCGCCCGATCCAGTCACGATCTCGGTGTCAGTGACGCCCGCCGGCGACTTCGGGGCGCTCGATCTACCCGCCGAGACACCCGTGTTCACCCACCTGTATCTCCCGGACGCCGGCAGTTCCCTGAACTTCGTCTTCGGCGTCGATCTGGGGACACCCGCGGGCCAGACTCAGGGCCGGTTCGTCTCTCACCCCGACGGGCGGCTCGAACTCACCCAGGCCGATGACTTTCACGCAGTGGTATTCGTAGCGGTGCCGCCGTGGGATCGGGATGCAATCGCCGTCTTCGATCGGGACAGTACACCACGCGAGCTTCGGCTGCTCGATGCCGAACCGCCCGAAGAGCGCTTTGGAGAGTGACTATTCCAGATACCCGAGGTCCTGTAGCTGGCTGGTTATCTCCTCGAATTCCGCCTCGGTGAGTTCGTCCGTGCGCTGGTGCTGGATCACGATACTCCGAAGTAGGAATCTGACGAGGTCGCTCGTCGAGGAGAAACTCGTCCCCTCGATCGTGTGTTCGACGCGATCTGCGAGTTCTTTCGGGATCGACACTGTCGTGTATTCGGTCATGTCCACATGGAGGGCTGCAACCGGGTTAGGCGTTTATGTCGTATCAGCGTCGGCCTGTCCGACCGGCGGCGTCGACGCTCACCCGAACCCCTCAGATTCGATCCGGTTCGCCGGGACCCCCAGTCGTTCGATCGCCGCGACGAGACTGTACACCATCGCGTTGATGCCACAGGCGTAGACGTCCACGTTGGCGGGATCGATCGACGGTAGCTCCCCCGATCCAGGGCCATCTTCGAGCCGTTTGTCGAGGGGTGCCCCAATCGGCGTCGCGACTGTCGTCTCGTCGATGTGTTTGAGCAGGGCCTGCTGGACGTAATCCGTCTCGCCGTCCCAGTCACTCAGGTACGGTTCCCGGCTAAGACAGGGCACGAAGTGGAAGTTCTCGCGTTCGCGGGCCAGCTCCCGGAAGGCCGTCCGGTACGGCAGGTCGTCGGCCCACGCCGCGCCGAGGAACAGCCAGACGTCGCGTTGTTTCCCCTGGTACTCGTCGCGACCACTCTCGAACAGATAGTCGATCATGCTCTTGAACGGGGCCACGCCGGTACCCGTCGCGAGAAAGACCATATCCCGTGATGAGGTATCAGCCAGAACGAGTTCCCCATAGGGTCCGCGGACGGTCACCTCGTCGCCGACGGCGATATCGTCACAGATCCGGGGTGAGAGCCGCCCGCCCGGTACCCGCCGCACGCAGATTTCGAGGGTGTCACGCGTGGGTGAACTCGCTAGCGAGTACGCCCGTGACGTTCCATCGTAACGGAGTCCGATGTACTGACCGGCGACGAAATCGACATCGGACTCAGTAACCAACTCGACGCGAGCGAGCATCGGCTTCGGCCGATCGTAGCGCTCAGCCAGCGTCGCCACACGTCTGGCCACGGACTGATGTCCGTCGGCGAGAAGTCGTTCGTGCAGGCCGTCCCAGTCGGCCGGCCCCCCGATCGGGCTGTATTCCGGAGCGGCCTCGGCGACCCAGCGATTGATCGCCTGTGTGACTTCCGGCCGCCGGTCCTGATCCATCTTCGTGACCCGCGTCACGCGGGCGGATTCCGTGACCAGCGGGAGGTCGGCGATCGCGTCGTGCTGGGATGCGTGGTCCCTGACCTGAGCATCCATACCGGACGCATGAGGCACCGATGGAAATGCATACCGGCCCCGTCAATCGGAAAGCGTTATGGCTAGGAGTTTGACAAGTACTGCGAGGCAAACGTCGATCACGATTTGAACCCAGGAGGCTTACGCCACTGGCTTTCAAGACCGGCGCAATGGACGCTCTGTCACCACTACCGTAAATCACGAACTTGGGGATGGCCGCATCGTCTTGAGCCTGTATCCAATGTGCGGCCCGCTGCTTCGAGACCGCTGATGGTTACAAGTGGCCAGCATGGTTTGTGTTTCGGTGAATTGTGGCCTTCGACCCAAGGTTAGTCACACTATCAATCATTAGACTGATACTATGAACGCGGTACTCCGCACACTCAAAGAACAATCCTCGAAGAATCGGAACAATTGAAAAGTCTCACTACGACGCGCAACTTCGGAACTACTACAGAACTGGTCAGTTTTACATCAATTGTACGATAAGTACAAGGATGCAGATGCCTCCTGGCTTACTCGCCAAAGCAACCCCTACACCTTCTCCTCTCTCACGCGGTTGCTTGCAAGATTTGCCGAGGTTGCTAATTTAGATACGAAGGACCGCTCGCTTACGTGGTACAGTCTTCATCACTCTGTTGTCACCGACATGGCGTGAGAGGAAAGTCAGGCTGTCGCTTAAGCCCAGTTGCGCCACTGATCTATTCGGTCCACGGTCAAGTATGACGCCGCGCCAGTAGAAGACTGGCGAGATGCTTCGGAATGGATGCGTTAAAATAGCCCCAAATCTCCTCGTTTCTCTTTAGCGCTCTGTTCTACTTGTTGAGCTTTTTCTGCCGCTTTCCTAACTCGATTTTTTGTTTCGTCCGGATCAATATCTTCGGTATTTACTGGTGGGCGAACCATCTTGACCTGCTGACACTCTGCGATGAGCGTTTCACACAGATCTAATAGTGATTCATCAACTGCAGGGGGTGCATCGGCTAAATGCTGGGCTAACTCAGCATGGACGCCCGCACAGGTTTTTTGAGCGATTTTTGGCTTTGGACCAGTCCAGTCTCCGTAATTCACCCGCTGTATTCGTTGGGCCAGCCTTTCTACTCGACTGTACCATTGTTCAACCTCTCTTTTACGCTGGTTCTGATTCTGATACCCTACGGCAATCAGTCCGATGACACCACTGACGGCCCCACCAAGGGCTGTCGGAATTGCCGTGCTCCAATCAATCATGGATGAATTTAAAAAGTCTGGAAATATTAAATCTACTGTCACTATCTGGCTGGTATTCAGTATATTTGATTCGCTTTTGTGACAATGGATCTCTGTAAGAATCTATTTGAATAGTCGGCGGCCAATTGAGTACATGGATGTTCAACAAATCAGACTGCAATTGTATCGAATCCCCGTTAGAATGACCATTGCTAGCGAATTCAGGGATTTTAAAGACTGGAATGATGAGGAAATTGAGGAAATCAAGAGCCTCATGGCAGAAAGTTTTAACGACCGTGCTGGCACCCTATTCTATCGGAACGGAGGAGTGATTTTGGTTACGTATCTTCTAATAGATAATTTTGTGAGTGACTTACCGATTGGTGTCTTAGGGATGACGTTCATTCTTTACGGTGCAACCTTGGCAGGCTACTCAATCAAGGGTCCCTATCGGATTGCAGTTGAAGGGTTGGAAAAGGAAGAACGCTATGACATCTTGAAACGAGAGATGGCCAGAGACACCATGCTGGTTACTATGGGTGCGATATTTTTCGTTGCAGGGTTCTCCCTGCGGATTATCACATCAGCATTGTAGCAGACAGTGCCTTGCAAGTTGATACGTCGGTGAGTCATCCAACCGCATGGTGGCTCATCGAATCGAAAATCTCTCTTGGGTCGTCGCGTGATCAAGCCAATCCTCATTTGCCCCGGGACTATAGCGGTGTCAGATTAGCACCGATCAAAGAGATACTTTTGCCGGCTAACCAGCCGGACCCTGGCGGAATGAAAGGGCGAGCCAGTTTCGGGAACCCCGACGAAGTAAGCACTGCAGGGCGCGTAGCGCCCGAAGCGCGCAACAAGTCGCGGGACCGAAACTGGAGAGGGCTTTCAGAGTGGTTTCCATCTTTTCAGATCTTTATCTGAACACTATCCCTCGATAAGAATGAGATCAACTGCGCTACCGTTCAGCAACTCGGCTGTTTCAGTAAGTTGTCGTCCTTGGTGTCATTCGGTTCGCTACGGACATACTTTGTTGTCCCACGTTTCACAGCATTAACATCCGTCCGTGTTCCGTTATGTTCAACTACTACGTTGTATCCCTCTTTTTCAATGAGGTCATAAACCTGCGCAGGTGTGCGGGTAGCAATTCCCCCATCTTCAGCGTCAAAGCCAATTGTTTCAATATCTCGGCAATCTCTTGGGTTGCTATCGACGTTTACGCATCGAACGGTTAATGCCATATAGGTATGTAACTGAGTGGACGTTTGTAAAGGCCAGCCTACCGCGGTGAAAGTGAAACAGGTGTTTCCCGCACGGGCAAAACAGGCCCAATTAGCTCCGAAGCTATCGTGCTCTGGTCTTATCACCGTTCATCAAGGTCAGTGGTTGTGAACGCCAGGGATATGGGACCCGAAACTACCCAAAATAACGGTATTGGGCGCTATTCCTCTTGGAACAAGCGGTGGGGCTGGGATTTGAACCGAGCCAAGACGGTCCTGCTCACTTCGTTGCGCGGGCTGCGACTTGTCGGCTTCAAATCCAGTTGCACCACTCAGCGCTCACGTTCGTTCGCGCAGAAGCGGTGGGGCTGGGATTTGAACCCAGGAGGCTTGCGCCACCGGTTTTCAAGACCGGCGCAATGGGCCGCTCTGCCACCCCACCACGATAGCCTGAACGACCATGTCTCGGTATGGTCACACCGGCGGTCACTCAGGTGCGTTTGCCAGCACCAACACGTGCCAAACCGGAACCGAGCGGTCGCGTGTGCGATTGGCTGCGGCATCTAAACGAATGAACACACTGAATTTCAAGCTGTCGTTCTCAGTCGTGGCCTGACGGGTTGTCGTGACGCCCCGAACAGGACCTGACGACCACGATCAGAGGGATAGCTGTCGTACTCGTGGTCCGCTACTGCAGCGACATGGGCAACACAGCAACGAGCCAAACGCGTTTGGTGATCCAGGTCCTCCCTATGAGCATGTTTGCTGTCGAGTTTTGGGGCCACGTCGACCAATCGCGCGGCGGAACTGACCACGTGGAAACAGGTACCGATGTCCATCCCACCAGACACTGCTGATGAGTGACGAATCGACGGCCGAAACAGGAGAATACGACACAGTGACTGTGACTGTCTTTGACGGCGAGACTCGGACCGAGGTATCAGTCACGCGCGGCCGGACACTTCGTGACGTGCTCCTCGAACAGGGATTCTCGCCGTACACACGGCTGACAGCGTCAGCGAACTGCGGCGGCCGTGGGCTCTGTGCGACCTGTGGCGTGCGGTTGCGTGATGGGCCGCCGCCGAAGCACTGGCACGATCGGCTGGCAGCCCGGTTTGGCTATCCACGACTGTCCTGTCAGGTGACCGTCGAGGCCGATCTCACCGTCGAACTGGTCGCGGACAAACGCATCTGGGGATCTCGGAACGCCACCGAAAACGATTCCCGGTGACGGCCGGCCCACGGCTCGAAACTTCGCGCCCACAGCCCTGACCTTTTGATGGTTGAGTCCGAGTATCCCCTATGGATGGTGAACTCTCCTTGCCGGTGGCTGTGGGGATCATCCTCGCAGTTATCGCCGCAGGCACTGGTGGACTGATCGTGGCACCGATCGGGATGACGGCCGAGACGACGCTGATGATGGTACTGCCGTCGATGCTCGTCTTCGCCGTCGTCGTGTTCGTCGTCGGTGTCATGCACGGCCAGCACCGCGCGAACAGCTAATCACGGTTCGGTCGCTGCCGGCCGACCGGCAAGTTTTTTCGCCGCCTCCACCCAGCCACGGACATGACTGATCGCGATCCGCTGTCGGCGGTCTCGCCGCTCGATGGCCGTTACGCCCGCTACACCGACCCGCTGGTGCCCTACGCCAGCGAATCGGGACTGATCCGCGCCCGCGTTCGTGTGGAAGTCGAGTACCTGCTCGCGCTCGCCGACCTCGACGCGACGCCCCTCGAAATCGACGACGACCAGCGCGCGACACTTCGGGCCGTCTACGAGGACTTCGACGACGAGGACGCCGCACTGGTCAAACAGATCGAAACCGAAGGGACCGAGACGTACGACGCGACCAACCACGACGTCAAGGCCGTCGAGTACTTCCTCCGGGAGCGACTGCCCGCCGATCTCGACGCCGAACAGTGGCTGCACTTCGGGCTCACCAGCGAGGACGTCAACAACCTGGCCCAGCGAATCCTGGTGAAGCCTGCTGTCGAGGACGTCCTCCTGCCTGCCCTGCGGGACGTCCGGGACGCCCTGGTCGAACTTGCCCAGACCTATCGGGACACGCCGATGCTCGCCCGGACCCACGGCCAGCCGGCCACGCCGACGACCTTCGGCAAGGAGATGGCCGTCTACGCCTCGCGACTCGGCCGCGCACTCGGGCGAATCCAGTGGGCGACGGATGGGCTCTCCGGGAAACTCGCCGGCGCGTCGGGGACCTACGCCGCTCACCACGCGGCCTACCCCGACGTCGACTGGCCGGCCTTCGCGCTGGGGTTCGTCGACTCGCTCGGCCTCGACCACGAACCACTCACGACGCAGGTCAACCCGTGCGATGATCTCGCGACGCTGTTCGGCGCACTCCAGGGCGCGAACCGGATCTTGCTTGACCTCGACCTCGACGCCTGGCTGTACGTCTCGGATCGCTATCTCGGCCAGCGATCCGTCGACGGTGAGACCGGTTCCTCGACGATGCCACACAAGGTCAACCCGATCGACTTCGAGAACAGCGAGGGCAACCTCTCGAAGGCCAACAGCGATCTGGACTTTCTGGCGGGGTACGTCACCAACTCCCGACTCCAGCGTGACCTCTCCGACTCGACGGTCAAGCGCAACATCGGCGGCGCGCTCGCTCACTGTCTGATCGGCTACGAAAAACTTCAGCGGGGACTCGGAAAGGTCGTCCCGAACGAGGCCGTCATGCGTGAGGATCTCGAGGCAACCCCCGCCGTCATCGGCGAGGCCGTCCAGACGATTCTCCGACGAGAGGGCTACACTGACGCCTACGAGCGCGTCAAAGAACACACGCGCGGTGAGTCGATCAAGATGGCAGACTTCGAGGCGTTGTTTGCGGATCTCGATGTCGATCCGGCTGTCAGGGACGAACTCGAAGCGTTGACGCCGGCATCGTATACGGGTATCGCCGACGAACTGGCTGACGTTCAGTAGCCGGGAGCCGACGCGTTCGCCCTCCCGTTGGGACACGCCGTCTTCGACCTATCGCTCAGGCATATCGATACCCTCTTTTCCCCGCCTGTGGGATCTACCGCCATGACGAAACAGATCGCCGCCATTCCGGGCGACGGCATCGGTCAGGAAGTGCTCCCTGCAGCCATCGACGTGCTTGAGGCACTCGATCGGGACTTCGAGTTCGTCGAGGGTCGCGCGGGCAATGCCGTCTACGAGCGCGAGGGCACGCCCCTGCCCGAGGAGACGCGGGAACTCGCCCGGGAGGCCGACGCGACGCTGTTCGGTGCCGCGGGGGAACTCGCGGCCGACATCATCCTCCCGCTCCGCCAGGACGTCGAGTCCTTCGCCAACATCCGCCCGGCTCGCGCGTACCCGGGTGTCGACGCCGTCAAGCCCGAGACCGATCTGGTTTTCGTCCGGGAAAATACCCAGGGCGTCTACGCCGGCTTCGAATCCGACCTTACCGATGACGTCGCAACGTTGACGCGACTCATCACCGAGGATGCGTCCCGGAAGATCGCCGAGTACGGCTTCGAGTACGCCGACGAGCACGACGCCGACCGGATCACTGTCGCCCACAAGGCCAACGTGATGCGAAAGACCGACGGGCTGTTCGTCGACACCGCCGCGGAGGTTGCCGAGGAGATGGACGTCGAGTACGACGAGGCGCTAATCGACGCGCTGGCGATGCACCTCGTTTTACACCCCGAGGATTACGACGTGATCGTAACGCCGAACCTCGCCGGCGACGTGCTCTCGGACCTCGCAGCGGGCCTCGTCGGCGGGCTCGGCATGCTGCCAAGCGCCAACGTCGGCGAGGACAACGCGCTGTTCGAACCCGTCCATGGCTCGGCCCCCGACATCGCCGGTGAGGGCGTTGCCAACCCGTCGGCGATGATCCTCTCGGCCGCCATGATGCTCGAGTACTTCGGCTACGACGAGGACGGCCAGCGTGTCCGCAACGCCGTCGAGACCGTGCTCGAAGACGGACCGCGGACCCCTGACCTCGGTGGGGACGCCTCCACCGAGGAGTTCACCGACGCCGTTCTCGAACAGCTTTGAACGGCTGATAGTGCCTCCCTGGCGGCTTGCGGGCCGGCAATCGCACTCGGTACGTCGAGACCGACCTTCTTAAGGCGGAGTAGTGCAACGCTCAGAGGGAAAACGGGACTGTCGGCACGCCGACGGCCCGGAGGAGATCACCATGATACTGACAGTCACACCGAATCCGGCGGTCGATCAGACGATCGAGATGGACGAAGAGGTTCAAGCCGATACCGTCCAGCGAAGTACAGACGCACAGTTCAACTCCGGCGGGAACGGCATCAACGTATCACAGTTCGTCCGCGCTTTGGGGTCGGAAACAGTCGCAACGGGTTTCATCGGCGGCTTCACCGGCTACTTCATCGAGCAGGATCTCGTCGAGTACGACGTACCGACCGATTTCGTCGAGGTCGACGGCGAAACCCGGATCAATACGACACTGCTGACGCCCGAAAGCGAGTACCACATCAATCAGTCCGGCCCGTCGGCTGACCGAGACGCCGTCGACGAACTGATCGAAACGCTGCAGGATCACGAGCCCTCGGTGATCAACATCGGCGGCAGCCTGCCGCCGGAGATGGACGCTGCTGACGTCGATCGGATCGCGTCGGCCGGCGACTGGGACACGGCCCTCGACGTTCACGGCGAACTGATGATCGAACTCGACGGGGAGTACGAATACTGCAAACCCAACCGCGAGGAACTGACGGCCGCGACCGGGATCGAGGTCGAGACCATCGACGACTGTGCGGAGGCGGCCCGCCAGCTTCAGGAGCGGGGCTACGAGCGCGTCATCGCGTCGATGGGCGGCGACGGGGCAGTGCTGGTCACGCCCGAGGAGACGCTGTATGCGCCGCCGCTCGACGTCGACGTTGTCGACACCATCGGTGCCGGTGACTCGATGTTCGCCGCCGTGCTGTGGGCCTACGAGCAGGGCTGGGACGACGAACGCGCGCTCCGTGCCGGGGTCGCGACCTCGGCCCAACTCGTCAGCGTCAAGGGGCCGAGCGTCCACGAACTCGATCCCGAAGCGACGATGGACGAGGTTCGCGTCTGGTCGATGCGAGCGTGAGCGTCACCGTCCGGGAGTGAGCGAGTGGGGTCGCGAGTAAAATCAGTCGGCAGGAAATTCCGCATACGTTATTACGACGGCACCGAAACGACGACTCGGTGACCTACTGATGCCGTTTTACGGCGGAGACGAACTCGGAAACGTGTACGACGAGGCTCTCGACGGAGGGTTCGGACTCGTCGCGAGTAACGTCGCGGAACCGAACACGATGATGGGGCTCATGGAGGGAGCCGACCAGGCCGATTCGGACCTGCTCATCCAGATGAGCGCCGGTGCCTGCCGCTTTGCGGGCAACGGGGACGCCGAGGCGGGCCTGCGCTCGATGGGGACGTATATCGACACCATCGCCGAGCAGTACGACATCGGCGTCTTCCTCAACATGGACCACCAGACGGACATGGACTTCATCGACATGCAGGTCGAGACGGCCATCCCCTCCTCGATCATGATCGACGCCTCCCACGAGGACTTCGAGGAGAACGTCGCCCGCTCGAAGAAGGTCGTCGAAAAGACCGAGCAGGCCGACGAGGAGATCCTCGTCGAGGCCGAACTCGGCCAGATCAAGGGCGTCGAGGACGAGATCGTCGCCGAGGAGGCGTTCTATACGGACCCCGAGCAGGCCGTCGAGTTCGTCGATCGGACGGGCTGTGACCTGCTGGCGATCTCGGTGGGGACCCAGCACGGCGTCGCCAAAGGAAAAGACCTCGATCTCAAGCCCGACCTCGCGACGGAGATCCGGGAGGCCCTCTCGGATCACGGCCTGGATACGCCGCTGGTCCTGCACGGCTCGTCCGGCCTGCAGCCCGATCAGCTGTCTAACTTCATGAACCGTGGGATCTGCAAGGTCAACAAGGACACCCGGTACCAGTACGAGTACACGCGGACGCTCTATGACCTCTACCGGGAGGAACCGAACGACATCGTCCCGCCGGAGGGCGTCGAGGACCAGCGGGATTCGTTCTTCAACGACGTCGACTGGTCGCCCAACAAGGACCGCTTCGATCCCCGCGTCGGCGGTCGCGACGTCCGCGAGCGGATCGCCGAAGTCTATGCCGGCCTCGCGGACGTCTCGGGCAGCGCCGGTCGAAGCCTCTACAAGTAGCACTCTACCGGTAGTTTCTCGACGTAACCGTTTTACAACCGGCGTTCGGATGGAGGGCCTCCAGAACGCTTTTTGCCGATGTCGTCGTCTATCTACGTAAGCGGCGACGCTATCGTCACGAATCACGACACCATGGAAACCCTGCCACTGTCCTCAACACCGCGGTTCGAACCCCTCGTTGCACCGGCAGGTATCCAAGTCGTCGATCCGATCGACGGCGGGCAGTTTACGTTTCTGACGCCCGAGCCCGTCGAGACGGACCCCGCACCCGAGGACGCGTTACCGGTTCCGGTCGACGGCGCAGTCTCGGTCGATACCGACGTGATCCGAACCCCGTATCTCGTCGGCGTCTGGATCAGAAACGGGGAGTTCGATCTCGTCGAGCAATGTACCGGGGGCGATCAGGTGTCACTTCCCGACGGACGATACGTCGTCGAGTTTTCGTCCGTCCAGCTCAAACTCTATCTCGGGATCGACGGGCCTGCAACCGTCGATGCGACGGGTGATCTCGTCGAATTTTCGACGCCGGGACAGTCCGACGTGGTGATCGGGCTCCGTTCGTATCACGAACAACCCGCACGGACGATCACGACGACAGAGAGCCCACATGACGTCATGAAGGCGATTTCACAGTTCCGTGGTGCGCTGAAGACCACGTCACCGGAGCGGTCGTTTCCAACGCTTCGCGGTCATCCCCCGCTGGTGGAGTTCGGCGAGGAGTTTTCCGCACCTGGTGGTACTCGGCTGTCTCCGGCGTCGCTGTCGATCGAATTGCCACCCCGCTGGGATCGTATCTTGCCAGCCGCGCCGCTGTCGTACTATCTCGATGCGGAACTCGTCCCCGGCGAACAGGCACAGTTGCATATCGACGGGCAGACGGTTCCGCTCGTGGGGCCGGACGGCTACGAACAGCGGCTTGCCAAGATCCTCAAGCACGTGTTCACGCTTGATTGCGTGGTCCGGACGGAAGGGCTGTACAACGTTGATCTCCACGAGCGGTCGGTGATCGAGGAACACACCGATCTGGATCTCGACCGACTGTACGACCTGTCACTTGCGGAGCGAACGCAGGCGTACCTTGAGGTTCCTTTCGAGGCCGTCGAACCTGCCACACCGGAGTGGAAGCTGACGGCTGACGTCCAGCCGGATCCCGAGAACGTTCCCGTGTTACCGTTCCTGGCTTCGGACCTTGCCATGATTCGGGCGACGGGAGACGACGATATCGAACCGGAAGACCTCTCTGAGGCCTCACCGGATGTCGAATCGTTCTTCCGAGACGGTCCGACGATGCCTGACCGGCCGGTATTGCTTCGCGGGGCTGCCGACGTGCGATCAAAGACCACGTCAGAGGACTCGACGGTGGCAGAACGAGTCTTCCGGCCGGATCCCACTGACAGCCTGATGCACACGTTCGTCGGTGACGGGATCCCGCTGGGTGCCACCAAGATGACGCCCGAGATGTTCCGCCGCCGTCTGGAGTACGAACCAGTCGAGTCCGACCGGGTTCGGGTCGACGTTATCGTCAACGAGGAAGCGATGAGCGACGAGACCGCCGTCTCGGACGTCTACGGAACGCGCGACTGGATCGACTTCGACGTCACGATCCACTCGGATCTCACGCAGGGCGAACTCGCCGATGTCTTCCAGCGCGATACTGACTTTCTCCACTATATCGGCCACGTCGACGACAACGGATTCAAGTGCAGTGACGGATATCTCGACGTCCGATCGCTGTCGTCAGTCAATCTTAGCGGGTTCCTACTCAATGCCTGCCAGTCCTACGAACAAGGTCATGCGCTCGTCGATGCCGGTGCAGTCGGCGGGATCGTCACCCTCGCGAATATTCCGAATCCGACCGCGACACGGATCGGGAAAAACCTTGCACGTTTGCTAAATACAGGGTTTTCAATCGCCACTGCCCGATCCTTTTTGGAGAAGGATGAACAATTAGCTAAGCGGTACATGATCGTGGGGGATGGCCACGCAAATATCGTGGAGAACCAATCTGGTGCTCCGATTGTAATCAAAGATGTGAATCAAGAAGACGAACGGTATGTTGTTGATATTCAGGGATATCCAGTTGCAAAAATATCAATAGGTGGATTTCGAAGCTGGCATAACAATGGAGTCAACAATATAGGCCATAATTTAATCTCATCAAGAATACAAGATATACGCATGAGTGAGCATGAGCTGAAGTCTTTACTAGAAAATGACGATTTCCCAGTGATTTACGAAGACAACATCACTTGGAGTGCCGATCTGTCACAACGTCTGTTTTAAGGCCCAACAGTAACACTGCTGTGGACAGCAGCAGCTGCCCCCATCTGCGTTAGCAGAACGAGGAGCATGAACAGGACGCCGATCATTCGCGGGTGCTGTGCCAGGAAGCTCGTTTCCTCCGAGTCTGAGTGGCTCATAGCCACTTACGCATTTATTCCATTGATAAAAATATATTTCTAAAATGATCTAATACAACTATATTTAATACAAATAAGGATAATTTTAAATGTATGATAGCGGCAGTACGATCCTTTCCACGAATGGGTGCTATCATCACCCAAGCCGCGATATCTCGGTTTCTGCCGTAACTTACTTAATTGTTAATATTGTAATCGGAACCAGGCAACACAGATGAGTCAACTGAGCATTACACACCAGGGGTGTGACTTGGCGTGAGTTTTGATGTCCCTGACGCCGACGGCCCACCGCAAGAAGCAGCGAACGTCCTGTGTATCTCGCCCGAGATCAGCACGTCCAAAGAGGAGTGCTGCGAGGAATTGTTGACGCGGCGCGGCGCACCTGACCGAATCGTGGGCGTCACCGTCGCCTCGTCGCCCGGGAGTCGGATGGCGGAGTGGGGCAACGCGATCAACCCCATGACGACCGATCTGACCTTCATCGATGTCTCCCACGGCGGCCGTTCGGCCGCGATGTCCGCCGACGGGTTCGGCGGTCAAAACGGCGCACTCGTCGACATCGTCGAAGTGCAGGACGTCGACCTCCGCCAGATCGGCAAGGAACTCACCAACCAACTCGACAGCGATAGTGACGAAACGGTCGTGGTCTGTCTCGATTCGTTGACGGACCTGTTGCAGTTCGATTCCGAAGAGACACTGACTCGGTTTCTCCACGTGCTCACCACGCGTGTGAGCGAGGCAGGAGCCTCCGCCCACTACCACATCGACGCCCACGGGCATCCTGAACGCGTCTTCGAGACGCTTTCGCCGTTGTTCGATGCGACTGTTCGGGCTGAGTCGGACCTCTAGCGCGTCACAAGATTGAGTCCCCGGGGCCCTGCGAACGGAAGCCGTTCATTTTTATTCGTCCCGTCGAAATTCGTCGATACGATGGCCCCGACCCAGGCCGTGTTGGTCAGTGCCCCAGACGAAGCAGTGTCGTCGTTGATCGCTCCGCTCCGGGATCGATGGTCGACACGGACTGCAACGACGCCGGCTGAAACCAAGACGAGCCTCGACGAACGAGTCGCCGTCGTTATCATTGATCCGGCAGTTGAGTCGCTATCAATCGACGATCTCGCGACCATGATCAACGATCGGGTCCCGGACGCTCAAATTCTCCAGTTCGGCCAGAGCAACGATCCGAGTGCGGGGACCGCTGACGCGGTTCTCACTCGCGGTGCCGACGAAGAAACGCTTTGTTCGACTGTCGATCGTCTCCAGCGTAGAGCCCGATACAAGAGATTGCTCTCGCGGTTTTATGCGAAATCCCGATCCCGGGGCGAACAGCCCCCAGAAGAGCAAACTGACGAAGGTGCCCTGAAAATCGCCGATCTCAAGTCCGAACTCGACGAAGTTGCGGCTGAGTTGGACGATGAAGATCTCTTCGATGCTGCCTTGGAATGACAACGAAGTGGTTCGGTAACTCCGGGTTCTAGACGTACGGCAGCGACTGTGCGGTCCGGTCGATCTCGTTTTCGTTAGCGCTCATTAGTGCCGTCGTGTCCCAGATCCCTTCGACCAAGGCCTGACGCTGTGCGTCGTCGACTGTGACCTCGACGGTCCGGTCGCCGTAGGTAATCGTCTCACTCTCGACGTCGATGTCGATCTCGGCGTCGGGATTGTTCTCGATCCAGTCCTGGAGGTCGGCGATCGTCTCGTGATCGGCCGTTACGGTCGGCATCCCGAGTGCGAGGCAGTTGCCCGCGAAAATTTCGGCGAAGGACTCGCCGATGAACGCGTCGATCCCCCAGCGCATCAGCGCCTGGGGGGCGTGTTCCCGCGAGGAGCCACACCCGAAGTTGTCGTTGACGACCATGACTGAGGCATCGCGGAACCGATCCTCGTTCATCGGATGGTCCTTCTGGTTGTCCTCGTCATCGTAGCGGACGTCGAAAAAGGCAAACTGCCCCAGGCCGTCGAAGGTGACGACCTTCATGAAGCGCGCGGGGATGATCTGGTCAGTGTCGATGTCGTTGCCCCGGATGGGCACGCCCGTCCCGGTCACTTCGCGCACTTCGGGGATGTCGGCGTCGAAGTCGCTCATGCGGGGGTCACCTCCGGCAGTTCGCGCACGTCAGTCACTTCGCCCGTCACGGCCGCGGCGGCGACCATCTGGGGGTTCATCAGGACCGTCCGGCCGTCCTTGCTGCCCTGGCGGCCGACGAAGTTCCGGTTTGACGACGACGCGGAGGCCTCGTCGCCCTCCAACTGGTCCTCGTTCATGCCCAGACACATCGAACAGCCGGCGTTGCGCCACTCGAAGCCGGCCTCGCGGAAAATATCCGCCAGGCCTTCCTCCTCGGCAGCCTGCTGGACGCGCTGGCTGCCGGGGACGACCATCGCCCGGACGCTGTCGTCGACTTCCCGGCCCTCGACGATGTCGGCTGCTCGCCGCAGGTCGGGCAGGCGGGCGTTCGTACACGAGCCCAGGAAGACCACGTCGATGTCGTAGCCCGCCATCGTCTCGCCGGGCTCGACGCGCATGTGCTCCTGGGCGCGACGCGCGGTGTCCTGCTTGTCCGCAGGCAGGTCCTCGGGGTGGGGGATCGGCTCGGTGATGCCGATGCCCTGGCCCGGCGTCGTGCCCCACGTGACGACCGGCTCCAGTTCGCTCGCGTCGATGTGGACGACATCGTCGTACTCGGCGTCCGCGTCGCTCCGGATCGACTCCCAGTACGGCTTCAGCTCGTCGAAGGCCTCGGGGTTCTCCTGGAAGTAGTCCGTCTCTTGCATCCATTCGTAGGTGGTCTCGTCAGGGTTGACGTAGCCCGCGCGAGCGCCCCCCTCGATGGACATGTTGCAGATGCTCATCCGGCCTTCCATGTCGAGGTTCTCGATGGCCTCGCCGGCGTACTCGTAGACGTAGCCGACGCCGCCATCAGTTCCGAGGCGACGGATGATCTCCAGGATGATGTCCTTGGCCTCGACGCCCGGCCCCAGTTCGCCGTCGACCTGGATCTTCCGGACCTTCTGTTTTTCCATGGCGATGCACTGGGTGGCCAGGACGTCCCGGATCTGGGAGGTCCCGATGCCGAAGGCCAGCGCGCCGAAGGCACCGTGGGTGGAGGTGTGGCTGTCGCCACAGACGATGGTCTTGCCGGGCTGGGTGATGCCCTGCTCCGGGCCGATGACGTGGACGATGCCCTGATCGCCCGTCGTCGGATCGGAAAACTCGATGCCCGCGTCGCGGACGTTTTCCTCGAGTTCGGACATCATCTCCTCGGCCGCGTCATCGCTGTAGGGCCGGGACTGATCGCTCGTCGGGACGATGTGATCGACCGTCGCGTGGGTCAGATCCGGCCGGGCGACCTCGATATCTCGCTCCCGGAGCATCCCGAAGGCCTGCGGGCTCGTGACCTCGTGGATGAGGTGCAGCCCGACGAACAGTTGATCCTGTCCGTTGGGGAGTTGCGTTACCTTGTGCTCGTCCCATACCTTGTCGTACAGCGTTCCCTGACTCATACTCGTCCTCTGTCTGTCGTGTGCGTTCGATAACGTGATTGCATTGTCTCAGTCGCTCACTCGGCGGCCTCGTCCCAGGAGAACAGCTCCCGGAGGGGCTCGCCGACTTCCTCGATTTCGTGGTTCTGCTCGGCCTCGCGCAGCTGCTTGTAGCTGGGCCGGTTGGTCTGGTTCTCGGAGATCCACTCCTTGGCGAAGGTGCCGTCCTGGACCTCTTCGAGGATCTGCTCCATGCCCTCGCGGGCGGAGTCGTCGATGACGTACTCCCCGCGAGTCAGCCCGCCGTACTCGGCGGTATCGGAGACGGAGTTCCACATTTCCATCAGCCCGCCCTCGTAGACCAGGTCGACGATCAGCTTCAGCTCGTTGAGGACCTCGAAGTAGGCCATCTCGGGGCTGTAGCCCGCGTCGACCAGGGTCTCGTAGCCGACCTTCATCATCTCGGTGACGCCGCCACAGAGGACGGCTTGCTCGCCGAAGAGGTCGGTCTCGGTCTCCTCCCGGAAGGTCGTCTCGATGACGCCCGCCCGCGTACAGCCGATCGCCTTCGCGTACGCGAGGGCCTGTTCCTTGGCCTCGCCACTCTCGTCCTGGTAGACGGCGACGAGCCCAGGGGTACCTTCACCGCGCTGGTAGGTCCGCCGGACCAGGTGGCCCGGTGACTTCGGGGCGACCATCGCTACGTCGACGCCTTCCGGGGGTTCGATCTGGCCGTAGTGGATGTTGAACCCGTGGGCGAACTGCAGCGTGTCCCCCGGTTCCAGGCTGTCCTCGATCTGGTCGTAGACGACCGGCTGGACGTTGTCCGGGACGAGCATGACGACGATGTCGCCCTCGGCCGCTGCCTCGGGGGGCGTCTCGACCTGCATGCCGGCGTCCTCGGCGACCGGGCGGTCCTCGTTGCCCTCGGGCAGGCCAACGACCACGTCGACGCCGCTGTCGTCGAGATTCTGGGCGTGGGCGTGGCCCTGGCTGCCAAAGCCAAGGACCGCTACCGTCGCGTCTTCGAGATACGATTCGTCCGCGTCGTCGTCGTAGTAGACAGTCGTGTCGAATTCGTCAGTCATCGGTAGTGTGTCGTCTTCGTTTCCGGATGGGTCAGTGTTCAATCTATCGTGTCGGCGTGCTCGGTCGTCGAACTACTCCTCGCTCATGTGCCCGTTGGCGTCCATCGTCTCCGCGCCGCGTTCCAGCGCCGCCGCGCCGGTGCGGACGACCTCCTCGACCTCGAACTGCTCGAAGGCCTCGACCGCGGCGTCGATCTTCTGCTTGCTGCCCGTAATCTCGACCGTCACGGCGTTCGTCGAGGCGTCGACGGCCTGGCCGCCGTACATCTCCGCGACCGACTGGATGTCGTCGGGCTTCTCGCCGCGAACCTTCACGAGGGCGAGTTCCCGCCGCATCGCCTCGGGCTTCAATTCCTCGACGGCGATCGTGGGGACGAGCTTCTCGAGTTGCTTCTTGGCCTGCTCGATGCCCGGCTCGGCCTCCTCGATGACGATCGTCATCCGGGCGATGTCGTCGTCGGTCGTCGGCCCGACGGTGAGGCTCTCGATGTTGAACTGCCGGCGACTGAACAGCCCCGACACTTCGGCGAGGACGCCGGGCTCGTGTTCGACCAGCGCCGATAGCACGGCCATCCGGGGCTGGTGGGTCGCCTCCGCTTCCGGATCGATACGAATACCTTGCTCGTTGCGCCGCCCCTCGGGTCGCATCCGCTCCTCGGGGGCCGGCCCTGGGAGTTCGCCACTGCTCATTTACAGTCCCTCCAGTTGTTTCTCCGAGAGTGCAAACAGTCCGTTGTCGCCGCCGCTCGGGACCATGGGATAGACGTTCTCGCCGGGATC
Organism: Halorhabdus sp. BNX81; assembly: GCF_029229925.1. Lineage (NCBI taxonomy): Archaea > Methanobacteriati > Methanobacteriota > Halobacteria > Halobacteriales > Haloarculaceae > Halorhabdus > Halorhabdus sp. BNX81. The sequence continues at coordinate 1,938,045 of NZ_CP107254.1, forward strand.
GATGATCGCGTCGATCACCGCCGGGCCATCGTACTCGCGTGCTTCCTTGATGACTTCCTCAACCTCGTCGTGATCCTCCAGGCGGAACCCGCGTGCGCCGAAGGACTCCGCCAAGAGGTCGAACTCGGGCACCCACTGGTACTCACTGGCCATCCGCCGGCCCTCGTAGAAGCCGTCCTGCCACTGGCGGACCATCCCGATGGCCTCGTTGTTGAGGATGACGTACGTGATGTCCAGGTCCTCGCGGACTGCCACGGACAACTCCTGCATCGTCATCAGGAACGAGCCGTCGCCGTCGAAGGCGACGACCTCCCGGTCGGGGGCGGCCAGCTTCGCGCCGATGGCCGAGGGGACACCGTAGCCCATCGTCCCCAGGCCATTCGAGGAAACCCAGGTCCGGGGTTCGGTGTAGGTCCAGAACTGGCAGGCCCACATCTGGTGTTGGCCGACGCCCGTGGTGACGATCGCGTCGTCGTCGGCCATCTCGGCGAAGCGCTCGACGACGTGCTGGGGTTTGATCGGCTCGTCCTCGGGTGCTTCGTAGTCCAGCGGGTATTCGTCCTTCCAGGTCTGGCACTGCTCGCGCCACTCGTCGGCGTCTGGCGCGTCCGTTAGTTCGTCCTCGAGCTGTTCGAGGACGCGCTCGGCGTCGCCCAAAAGCGGGTAGTCGGCGTAGATGTTCTTGTTGATCTCGGCGGCATCGATCTCGACGTGGATGACCTCGGCGTCGGGCGCGAAACTGTCGACACCACCAGTCAGCCGATCGTCAAAGCGCGTGCCGACGCCGATCAACAGGTCCGTGTTCGTGATCGCCAGGTTGGCCGCGCCGGTGCCGTGCATCCCCGCCATCCCCAGCGATAGCTCGTCGGTCTCGGGGAAGCTTCCCAGCCCCGGCATGGTCGTGATCACCGGGATGTCGTACTTGCGGGCGAACGCGCGCAACTCGTCGCTGGCTTCGCCCTTGATGACGCCGCCGCCCGAGAGGATGACCGGCCGATCGGCGTCCTCGATCGTTTCGGCCGCGGCCTCGATGACAGCCTCGTCGGCAGTCTCCGGCGGGTGATAGGTATCGGGCGTCTCCGGGGAGACCGGCTGGACGTCGGTCTCGGCCTTGCTTGCGTCCTTCGGGAGATCGACCAGCGTCGGCCCCTGGCGACCGGACTCGGCCAGGGCGAACGCCTCGCTGACGTCAGCACCCAGCGTGTCCGGGTCGCCGGCGAAGTAGTTGTTCTTGGTGATGGGCTGGGTGATCCCCACCGTATCGACTTCCTGGAAGGCGTCGTTGCCGACGAAGTCAGTCGCGACCTGGCCGGTCAGCGCGATCATCGGATCGGAGTCCATCGACGCGTCGGCGATGCCCGTCACGAGATTCGTCGCGCCCGGGCCGGAGGTCGCCATCGCGACGCCCGGTTCGCCCGAGACGATGCCGTAGGCGTCGGCGGCGTGGGCCGCACCCTGCTCGTGGGCCATCGTGATGTGCTCGATGTCCGAGTCGTACAGGGCGTCGTAGACGGGCATGATCGCGCCGCCCTGGACGCCGAAGGCCATGTCGACGCCGGCCTCTTCGAGGGCGATGATCGCCGCTTCCGCGCCCGTCGTTACCTCGCGCGCGTCGTCAGCTTCGTCCTCCTCATCGGCAGCATCTGTCGATGGATCCGGCTCGCGGTCCTGGTGGAACGCGCGTTCGCTCATGGTCGATACCTCCGTGTCGTGGCCGGTCGTGAGCGCGTGGCTCGCGGACGCGGCGTCGGTGAATCCTGGGATGTCATGGTTCGCTTGTGTGTCATGGCTGGCGTCGAGTCGCTGGTAGCTGCAGCGCCGTCCGATCGTCGTGGAAATGGGGTACTGTCGGGGCTATGCCGCCCCTACAATACCGACAAGAAGCAGGTCGGCCGCGTCGCTGTCGCCGGATCGAACGCCGGATGTGGACAGCGGACGCATCAGTATCGGAACATCGCCGTCGTTCATTATAAACGTTCCGTGAGACGATTTCCCGAACGCCCGAGCGACCGCCGTACAGCGGCCGCTGATCGATCCGGGCGAGCGACGTGGACGACATGGTCAGGCGCGGACCTCCTCGCGCGCCCGGTCGACGTCCACGTCGCGGGCGAACCGTTCGAGGACGTCCATCGTGATCCGGTTTTGCTCCGCGCCGTACTCCTTGACGCGGCGGGTCACCGTCCGGACCTCTTGCTCGGTCGGCTCGAAGCCGGCCTCGACGAGGCGCTCCCGGACCGAGTGTTGGCCGGTGTGTTTCCCGAGGACGAGTTCGCGCTCGGCACCGACCATCTCGGGAGTCATCACGCCGGGCTCGAACGTATCGCTGTTTTCGATGACGCCCGCGGCGTGGATGCCCGACTCGTGCGAGAAGGCGTTGTCGCCAACGACGGGCTTGTTGCCCGGCGTGTCGACGCCGCTTTTCTCCTCGATCAGCCGGGAGAGCTCCGTGATCCGGGTCGTGTCGATGCCCGTATCCACGTCATACAAGCTCTCTAACGCCATGACGACTTCTTCGTAGGCGGCGTTGCCGGCCCGCTCGCCGATGCCGTTGACGCTGACCTGGGCCTGTGCGCCGCCGGCCTCGAAGCCCGAGAGGGCGTTGGCCGTCGCCAGCCCGAAGTCGTCGTGTGTGTGCACGTCGACGCGTGCGTCCGTGTGGGCGACGACTGTGCCAACCATCTCCTGGAATCGACCGGGCGTCGCGACCCCGGTCGTGTCGGGGATGTTGATCCAGTCGGTGCCCGCCTCGGTGACGGCCTCGACGACGTCGATCAGGAAGTCCTCGTCGGTGCGAGTGGCGTCCATCGGCGAGAACATACACTCGACGCCGGCGTCTTTGACGCGCTCGACGGACTCGACGGCCCGTTCGACGGCGTCCTCGCGGGTCGCATGCATCGAATCCTGGAGCTGGATGTCGCTTGTCGAGACGAACACGTGGATCAACTCGACGCCCGAGTCGATGGCCGCCTCGACGTCCTTCTCGACGACGCGGGCGAGCCCGCAGGTGGTCGTCGTGGTACTTTCGGCGATATCGCGTACCGCCTCGAACTCCGCGTCGGAGTTGACGGGAAACCCCGCTTCGATGACGTGGGTGCCCATCTCGTCGAGCACCGCCGCTATCTCTCGTTTGTCTTCGTAGGAAAACGAGGTTCGCGGCGTCTGTTCCCCGTCGCGAAGCGTGGTGTCGAAAATTCGTGCGTCCGTGATTTCGGACGTACTATCGAGTGTGCCCTGGAAGAACTCGATCCGCCGGGGATCCCGACGTAACCTCGTGCGTATTGGACATTTGCAACCGAATTGACGGCGTGGTCGTATTTAAATCTTCTCGATGCGAACGGGAGAATCCCACACACGGGAAGTTGCCGCCCGTTCTCCGACGTGAGATCGAACGCGTGTCCGCCAGGAGCAGCCACACACGATCTTTGGCCCTCGACCTACTCGTCAGGAGATGTCGACGCTGCCCTTGTGTCATCGGCGACCACGCGATCCGGGATTGTCGGGTCAGGCACACGACCGACCGTCAGCAGTCGCTCGGTGAACGTCAGGTCGGTCTTGGCCGGGTCCGGTTTGTCCATCGTCTCGTACTCGACGGCCACGCCCTCGTCTTCGGCGGCGATCCGGACAATATTCAGCCGGAAGGTCGGGTGGAACACCGGCGGGAGGATCCCGGCGATGACCTGCCGTCGGTGAAACCGCTTGAGCCACGTCCCTGTGTTGACGATCAACCGCCCGTCGTGTTCGTCGACTGCCGGCCGGTGGGTGTGCCCGTAGCAGAAGACGGCCGTCTCGGGGTGTTCCTCGAAGAGATCCTGTGCCGCCGCTCGGTATGGTTTGCTCGGATCGACGGTGAACTCCGTCTCGACGAGGCCGAAGCGATCGATCGTCCGCTTGAAATCCTGGAGGATGAACCGAATCGGAATCCAGACCAGCACGAGGATGCCGACGATCGCCACGTTGATCGCGAGCAGCGAGAACGCGAGCGCCCCGGCGGACCCGAACCGGCCAAAGGCCCCCTCGACAGTCTCGGTCGGCATCGACCAGACGCCAACCAGGTCGAGACCGACGGCGATCGCAGCGATCGCACTCAGGTTGAACACTAACAGAAAGGGGACGATCGCGTACCGCAACAGCGGGTGCATCTCGTTGTAGAAGTACTTCGAGAGGAACCACACCGGGACCCGCTCGGTCGGCGTGACTGCCTGGATGTCCTTCAGCCAGTTGCGCCGGCCGCGAGCCGACACCTGGCCCGCACGACTGGTCACGAGCGTGTTGTAATAGTAGCCAAGCGGCTTCTCGTGGGGATTGCCGAAATCTTCGAAGCGGTTGTTCGGGTCGCGCTGGTTGCCGTGCTCGAAGTGGATCGTCCGGTCGCCGACGGGACGGGTGATCGACTGCTCCTGGACGAGATCCACGTTGTACGCGGCGAAGCGCTCGACGTACGCGTCGTAGGCGGCGAGTTCGTGGTCGTGATTGCCGGGTAGCAGCGTTATCTGAACGTTCTCCCCGGTCGCCCGGAGTTGCTCGAAGAGGGCCGGGTATCGCTCGACCAGCGCGTCGAACTTTTCGATCCCCTCCAGGGTGGTGAACTCCCAGAGGCCGAACGCGTCACCGTTGATGACGAGTTCGGCGTCCTCGTCTAACTGTTCGAGCCGCTTGAGGAACGAAAGCAGCTCATCGAGGAACTCGACGTGTTCGAGTTGCTCGTCGCCGCCGATGTGGAGGTCGCTGATGACATAGTAGACTGGTTCGTCCTCGTCGGCATGGTTCTCGACGTGGGCCTCACCCATCGTCTCTTCGTGCTCGCGCTGGGGCATAATGTCTTCGCCCGCGGTATCGGTCACGACCGATCAGGTAAGCCCCCACATCGCGGCGATGCCGACCGTCGTCACGACCGCGAGCAGCAACTGCAGCGGGCCACCGACCTTCAGGAAGTCCGAGAACCGGTAGCCGCCAGGACCATAGACCATCAGGTTGGTCTGGTAGCCGACCGGCGTCATGAACGACGTCGCCGACGCGAACATCACTGCCAGCAGGAACGCGAAGGGGTCGGCCCCCATCTGGCCCGCCGCGTTGACGGCCACTGGAATCATCAACACGATGGTCGCAACGGGCGTGATGACGTTCGCCAGCAGGCCAGTGAAGACGTAAAACAGTAGCATCACCAGGATCAGCGGCAGGAACGCCTCAGTGGCGACCAGTGCGTCCGCCAGCACCTCCGCGCCACCGGTCTCGCCCATCGCGGACCCGAGTGGAATCACGCCCGCGAGCAGGAAGACGATGTTCCAGGAGACGGCGTCGTAGGCATCGGATGGCGACAGACAGCCGGTGACGATCATCACGAAGACGCCCCCGAGCGCGGCGATCACGATCGGCAGGAGATTCAGCGCCGCCGCGCCGATCACGCCGGCCATGATCGCGACCGCGAGTGGCGTCTTCGCGGAAAGCGGTGCGGCTGTCTCCGGCTCCACCGCGTCGATCCGTTCGGAAGCGCTCTCCTCGGTGACGATCAGGTCCCCAGACTCCCCGAAGTACTCGATCGCCGTCGGCGATAGCCGAACCAGCAGGAGGTCTCCCGGCTCGACAGTCACGTCGTCGAGGTCCTGGCGGATGAGATTCCCACCCCGTCGGACTGCAAGAACCGTCGTCCGGTGAAACTCCTCTAAGCGTGCCTCCGCGAGCGTCTCCCCGACGTACGCCGAGTCCTCTGGCACGACTGCGGAGGCAAGCGTGTTCTCGGTCGGGCTCTCGTCGAAGGTCCCGTCGGTAACGTCCTCCCGGACGAGTCGACGCAGGTCGAAGGCGTCACGGAAGCGGGTCGTCGCCTGGCTGGGACCGTTGACCACCAGTATGTCGCCGGCAGCGAGTCGCTGGTCGGTGTCTGGGACGGCGTAGGCCTCGCCGTTTCGTCGCACCTGGAGTACATCGACCGGGACATCCTCGCGCGCATCCACGTCGGCGGCGCGCTCGCCGACGAGCGACGAGCCCTCGGGGACACGCAACTGCGCGAGGTGATCTTCGAGGTCGAACGCCGAGACCAGATCGGCGTCGACCGGGATCCGGGCCGGGGTGAGTCGACGGCCGACCGTCAGCAAGTACACCAGCCCGACCACGAGGATGACGACGCCAAGCGGCGTGAACTCGAACATCCCGATGCCGCTTCGGCCATCGATGAGTTCCCGGGCGAAGTCGCTGGCGAGGATGTTCGTCGAGGTGCCGACGAGCGTCAGCGTCCCGCCGAGGATCGCGGCGTAGGACAGTGGCAACAGCAGCTTCGACGGCGAGACGTCGCTCCCCTCGGCGAGATCGGTGATCATCGGGATGAACACGGCGACGACCGGCGTGTTGTTGACGAACCCCGCGATCGGGCCGGTCGTGCCGACGGTCGCCAGCAACGCCCGTCCCTCGTCGCCGCGGACGAACCCGGCCAGTGAGACGCCGAGGCGCTGGACGAGTCCCGTATTCTGGATCCCGGCACTCAGCATGTACATCGCGACGATGGTGATCGTCGCCGGGTTGGCGAAGCCGGCGATCGCGTCTCTCGGCGTGACGCCGATGGTCGGACCCAGTACAGCCAGTGCGACGATGACACCGATCGCCGTCACGTCGTTCGGGATCACTTCCGAGACGAACAGAACCAGTGCAATGCCGATCAGCCCGAAGACGAGCGCCGCCTCGAAGGGGATCCCTGCGACAGCCATGGCAAGATCGACTCGGTCCGGACGCTTAAACGCTCGTGGCAAGCGTGGCCCTGCACCCGGAGGCGGTTCGTCGAGCAGTTCGCGCCCGCATGGAAAGCGATAAACGCTACCGGTGGCGAGAGGCCGGTAATGGCCCTTTCGACCTCGGACCGGGCGGTCGTCGTCGAGAAGATCGACCGCGACCCCACGACGGCGGAGGCGGCGCTGTTCGAGAACCTCTGGAGCGAGCACTGCTCGTATCGCTCCTCGCGTCCACTCCTGGGGCGCTTCGAAAGTGACGGCGAGCACGTCGTCGTCCCGCCGGGTGACGACGCCGGCGTCGTGGCGCTGCCCGAAGACGAGAACACCTACCTCGCGATGGGGATCGAGAGCCACAATCACCCCTCCTACGTCGATCCCTACGACGGCGCGGCCACCGGCGTCGGCGGCATCGTCCGTGACATCCTCTCGATGGGCGGGTTCCCGATCGCGCTGACCGACAGCCTCTACTTCGGCGACTTCGATCGCGAACACTCCCGCTATCTGCTGGAGGGTGTCGTCGAAGGGATCTCCGACTACGGCAACTCGATCGGCGTGCCGACCGTCGCCGGGAGCGTCGCGTTCCACGAGGACTACGAGGAGAACCCGCTGGTCAACGTGGCCTGCGTGGGAATGCTCTCGGCCGACCGCCTGATCACCGCCGAGGCCCAAGAGGCGGGCAACAACCTCGTCCTCGTCGGGGCCTCGACCGGCCGGGACGGCCTGGGTGGGGCCTCCTTCGCCAGCGAGGACATCGCCGAGGACGCCGAGACCGAGGATCGCAGCGCGGTCCAGGTCGGCAATCCCTATCGGGAGAAGCTCCTCATCGAGACCAACGAGGCGCTTATCGAGGAAGACCTGGTCGAGTCGGCCCGCGACCTCGGCGCGGCCGGCCTCGGCGGCGCGTCGAGCGAACTCGTCGCCAAGGGTGGGTTCGGCGCGGCAATCAACCTCGACGACGTCCCGCAGCGCGAGCCCAACATGAACGCCACCGAGATCCTGCTCTCGGAGTCCCAGGAGCGGATCGTCTACGAGGTCACGGACGAAAACGTCGAACGCGTTCAGGAACTCGCCGCGCGCTACGATCTGGAAGCGGCGGTCATCGGCGAGGTGACCGAGGACCCGAACTACACCTGTACGCTCGACGGCGAGGTCGCGGTCGACGTGCCCGCCGAGTTCGTCGGCGAGGGCGCGCCGCTGGCAGATCTGGACACTGTCGAGCCCGAACAGCCCGACGAGGATCGACCCGACGTCGATCTCGAAGACGCGGTCGAGACCGTCCTGGCCAGTCCGAACACCGCGAGCAAGCGCTGGGTCTACCGTCAGTACGACCACGAGGTCCAGGTCCGCACGGCGATGCGGCCGGGCGACGATGCCGCGCTGCTCGCGATCCGCGAGGCCGAGACCGACACGGGCCTCGCGATCTCGGCGGGCGCGGACCCCAACTGGACGGATACCGCGCCGTATGAGGGCGCATTTGCGGCCGGCCTGGAGAACGCGACCAACATCGCCGCCAAGGGCGCGACCCCCCTGGCGGCCGTCGACTGTCTCAACGCCGGCAACCCGGAGAAGCCCGAGGTCTACGGCGAGTTCTCGGGCATCGTCGACGGGTTGGCCGACGCCTGTAAAGACCTCTCGGTCCCGGTCGTCGGCGGGAACGTCTCGCTGTACAACGACTCCTCGACGGGGCCGATTCCGCCGACGCCGACGCTGACGATGGTCGGTACCAAGCCCGGATTTTCCGCCCCGTCGATGTCGCTCTCCGGCGACGGGACGCTCGTGCTCGTCGGCGATCTGGCGATCGGTGACGACGCCGAGCCCCGCCTCGGTGGCTCGGAGCTGCTTGTCGAGACGGGCGGCAGCGACCGATTCCCGGAGCTGCCCGACGATCCGTCCGGGTTCATCGACACACTCGCGGACGTGGCCGATCACGAGGACACCCTTGCCGTCCACGACGCCAGCCACGGTGGCCTCGCGGTCACGCTCGCGGAGATGGTCCACGACGACGCTGGCGCGGACGTGACGGTCGACGCCGCCGACCCGGTCGGTGCGCTCTGTCACGAACAGCCGGGCCGGGCGGTCATCGAGACGACCGACCCCGCGGCGATTGCGGACGCCTTCGACGGCGTCGCGCCGGTCGTCGAGATCGGTGCAGCCGACGACTCGGGGACGCTAGATCTCACCGTCGGTGAACAGTCACTCAGCTTCGACGCAGAAGCGATCGCCGACCTGCGGTCAGTTCTCGAAGACGAACTCGACTGACGGCGCGGCCGATCAGGCCAGAAGGAGCGCGAGGCCGAACGTCGCCAGCAGGCCGACGGCGGCGATGGCGATGCCGGTGCCGACCTGTTCGATCGTGTACTCGCCCTGGGGAGCCGTGCTTCGCAGCGGTGGCTCCCTGGACGGCGGCGCGGGATCGGTCGGATCGTATTCGGGGCGCTCGGTTTCGTGATCGTCGCTCATACGAGCGTCTTTCGGCGGGTCGCACTTCGAGTTGTCGGTGCCAGCAGGACACGAATACCGCGTCACAGAAGCGTCGGAAACGCCCTTGGATCATCGATGGACGGTCAATACAGTCCATCAACCGAACACTTATCTCTTCGGTCCATCTACACAACGTATGGCGAGTGCAACACGAGACAAGTCTCCTGAAGAAGGCGTGGAGTTCATCCACGAGGATGATGGGCGGATTACCGCTCGTGATCTGGAAAGTGGTGTTGCCTCCTTCGGCGAGACGAAAGCAGAAGCACTCCAGATGCTTGCCGAGGCGCTTGCGTGCCATGAGGGTGCCGGAAAGCCAGTCACCGACGAAGACCTCGAAGAGTGGGGACTTGACGACGTTGAGTCTGGCGATACGGAACTTCCCGAGTTCATGCAGTAGATGGTGCGGACACAGTTTTCCGGGCGTGAAATCGCTTCTGTGCTGATTGACCACGGATTCGTCCGGACAGGTCGAGTTGGCAGTCACTTGAAGCTCCGCTACGAGTCGCCCGACACCGACGAAGTCCGTATTGTCACCGTCCCAATGAAGTCAGCGGATGCTATCCCAACGGGGACGCTCCAGTCGATCGCCGAGCAGTCTGGGGCAAACGATTTCTATGCATGGTGTCAGTGGATCAGTGAAAACCTGTAGCGCTTGGTTCGCATATGTAGCGACTGGCTGTTTCATTTTGTTTTCTGATGGAAGGAACTCTTTATTTGCGTTTATTGATGGCTCCACGAATCCAGTCACCGTCGCGTGGACGGCCAGGGCGACCGCTAGAGCTTCCGGGTCGCTTTTGACGGGCGGCCTCCGAGTGACGCATAGAACCGATGACGCTCACCAAACGGATCATCCCTTGCATCGACGTGGATCTCGACGAGGACGGTAACGCCGCCGTCTACACGGGCGTGAACTTCGAGGATCTCCAGTACACGGGCGACCCCGTCGAGATGGCCAAGGAGTACAACGAGGCCGGCGCGGACGAGTTCGTCTTTCTCGATATCACCGCGAGCGCCGACGGCCGGGAGACGATGCTCGACACCGTCGAGCGCGTCGCCGACGAGGTGTTCATCCCCCTCACCGTCGGCGGCGGGATCCGCACCAAAGCGGACATCAAGGAGACGCTGCGGGCCGGCGCGGACAAGGTGTCGATCAACACCGGCGCGATCGAGAACCCCGACCTCATCGAGGCGGGCGCGACCGCCTTCGGCAACCAGTGTATCGTCATCTCCGTCGACGCCCGGCGGCGCTACGACGAGGCCGGCGAGTACTACGAGCAGATCGACGGCGAGTCGGTCTGGTTCGAGGCGACCGTCAAGGGCGGCCGCGAGGGGACCGGGATGGACGTCGTCGAGTGGGTCCGCGAGGCCGAGGATCGGGGCGCGGGCGAGCTGTTCGTCAACTCCATCGACGCCGATGGCACCAAGGACGGCTACGACATCCCTTTGACACGGGCCGTGACCGAGAACGTCGACACGCCCGTCATCGCCTCCTCTGGCTGTGGCGGTCCTGAGGACATGTACGAGGTGTTCACCGAAGCTGGAGCCGACGCCGGACTCGCAGCGTCGATTTTTCACTTCGGCGAGTACTCGATCGCCGAGACGAAGGAGTACCTCGACGAACGTGGCGTTCCCGTCCGGCTGTAATCGACGCTAGTCACGTCGCCGATTCTCGGATGTATCCCGTCGCGCGACGCGTTCGGCCTCGTCACGACTCATTTCCTGCCGGCTGTCGTGCTCGGATCGGACGAGCGCATACAGGCCCACGGTGAAGGCGAGGCCGATGAACACGACGATGAGGAGTGCCCCGCCGGCCCCGCCGGCCGTCATCCGAGGAAGACGTCGACGAAGTCGCTGGCACCGCTGGTCGTATCGCGGTACAACTCGGAGTACCCGCAGTTGGTGCAGGACACCACGGTGAAGCTATTCGTCTGGATGTCGAACATCTTGCTCAGACCGCCGCCGGTCGTGGAAATCTCACCGACGTCGGTTTCTTCGTGTCCACACTTCGGGCAGCCGCGGTCGGAATGGCTATCGGGGACCATATGCTGCGCTCGAACCTGCCAATCCGTAGGTCTTTTGTTCCCGTTCCGCTCGACCGGAACCTGGACCGGCCGTCACGAGTCTCCAGAAACAGCGAGTATTCAGGCGGCTGCGTCGTCGTAGGCAGCCTCGAACGAATCGGCCTTTTCGATGACGTGTTGTGCCCCGGCTTCGAGGGCGTCGAGCGCGTCGGTCCCGCTCTCCGTTTTGATCGTGAGAATGGGATCGGTCTGGCCGCCCGACTGCTCGGGGTTCATGTCGTAGGTCGCGGCGTCGACGCCGTCGGTCTCCAAGAGTGCGCCCTTGAGGACGTTCATGAACGTGTGATCCTCGCCGGAGATCTCGATAGACAGCGACGTCTCGTCCTTTTCGATGACCTGTAGTTCCATGGTGAATTGTTCGGCTTCGGGCGCATGAACGTTACGTTCCGAGCGGCGAGTTGCCGCGCCAGCACGTCGGACTCGGGATGTGTCGAGTGCCGACAGCTGAGAGTAATAAGGGTTAAACGTCCCGGTCGGGAACCAGACGGTATGAGCGAGAGTCAACAAAAACGGACGCAGAAGTGTATCTCCTGCGGTGTCAACATCACCGGCACGAACGCCGCAGCCTTCAAATGCCCCGACTGTGGCCACCAGATCTACCGGTGTCCGACCTGCCGCAAGCAGAGCAACCTCTATGAGTGTCCCGACTGTGGCTTTACGGGACCCTGAGTACTGGAGCCTCGGATCGTAACGACAAGCACATAATCCACTATCGTCATCCACACACATGGGAAAAGTAGCAGCCAACATCAAGGTCATGCCGGAGAGTCCTGAGGTCGATCTCGACGATCTCCAGGACCGACTCGAACAGTCCCTCCCCGAGGGCGCAAAGATCAACAGTGTCGAACGCGACGACGTGGCCTTTGGCCTGGTCGCACTCCTGCCGACGGTGATCGTCCCCGACGACGCGGGCGGGACCGAGGCCGTCGAGGACGCGTTCACGGATGTCCAAGACGTCGAGAGCGTCTCCGTCGAAGAAGTCGGCCGTCTGTGATCGTCGCGCCGTTGGGCTGATTTTCCGCAAGTCAGGTACGACCCTGGCAAGCGCGGAACGCACGTTTTATATGGCCCACCGGATTAGCGCACACCAAGAATGCCTAGTTCCAACGGCCCCCTCGAAGGCACGCGTAACAAGCTCAAAAACGACCCGCGCGACCGTGGCACCTCCCCGCCCCAGCGCGCGATTCAGGAGTTCGACATCGGGACGACAGTCCATCTCGACATCGACCCCAGCGTTGCCGACGGCCGATTCCACCCCCGATTCTCCGGTCACACCGGCGAAGTGATCGGGGAACAGGGGTCGGCCTACAAGGTCCAGATCAACGACGGCGGCAAGGACAAGACGATCATCGTCAAGGCGGCCCACCTGCGCGAACAGACCGGGGAGTAGCGGCTATGACCATCTTCAAGGAAAAACTCGAAGAGGAGTACCTCACCTTCGCGGAAGCGAAGGGGCTGCTCGCCGACATCGAGCGCGAGCGGGCCGCCGACGAGGACCGGGAGATGCCCTACGAACTCACCCGGGCCATCGAACACGCCAACCGCTTTGCCACTCTCGATATCGAGGAGTCGGCGGAGTTCGTCGAGGAACTCCTCGAACTCGAGAAGGTCGACGAGCCGACTGCGTACAAGATCGCCAATCTGGCCCCGGAAGATCGGGACGAACTCCGTTCGATCTACGCCCAGGAACGCTACACGCTATCGGGCGATGAACTCGACGACATTCTCGATGTCGTCGCGAAGTACGTCTGACCCTTGCGACCCGTCGCCGCCCCGCGTGATTTTAAGTAGCCGGTTACCGTACCCGAATGACATGAGCAGTGATGAGTCCCATTCAGACGTGGCGACAGCTGTCGTTCTCGATCATCTCCCCCGTGGCCGGTCGGACGACGATCGCCCACAGTACGAGAAAGAGCCGTTGGCCTACGCCGTGACGACTGCGGACTTTCAGCTCCTCGAGATGACGCTGTCGGACGAGGCCGACATCTCCTTTGGCGACCTGATCGATCTCGACGGCGAGGTGATCGAGACGACGCGCACCGTCGAGTATGGCGATCTCTCGAGCGGTGCGCAGTCCGAACTCGACTACGCGATCGAGGACATCGTCGAGGACAACGAACGGCGCTTCGTGGATTTCTTCAACGACGCCCAGCCGATCACGACCCGACTACACTCTCTCAATCTCCTGCCAGGGATCGGAAAGAAACTCCGCAACGGGATTCTCGACGAGCGAAAGCGCAAGCCCTTCGAGAGCTTCGAGGAACTCACCGAACGGGTCGACGGGCTTCACAATCCGAAGGAAGTCCTCGTCGATCGAATCCTCGAAGAGATCCGCGAGGAGGATCTCAAATACCGGACGTTCGCCCGTAATGACGACTGATGGCCGGAGAAGACAGTGCGAACGGTTCAAACGCGGGGAGTCGTGATCCGGATGCCCTCCTGGCCCGCGCTGACGCGAGAGGCGATCCCGACCAGGATCAGCATTTCCTCGTCGACGACCGCGTCCTCGATCGGATCCCGACGTATGCGACCGAGGCAGGGATCGATCTCGGTCACGTTCTGGAGATCGGGGCGGGCAACGGCGCGCTCACCGATCGGCTGCTCGCGGTCGCCGACCGGGTGACTGCTGTCGAGCGTGATCCCGACCTGGCCGCGTTTCTCCGAACAGAGTTCGCGGATGCGATCGAGGCGGGACGACTCACGGTGATCGAAGGCGACGCCCTCGAGGTGGATCTGCCTGACTACACCGCTTCGATCTCGAACCTGCCGTATGGCGCATCGAGCGAGATCCTCTTCCGGTTGCTCCCCGCGGGGAAGCCATTGATCGCGATGGTCCAGCGGGAGTTCGCCGACCGGATGGCCGCCGATCCGGGGAGCGACGAGTACGGCCGACTATCGGTGACGGCAGGCCACTACGCCGACGTCGAGGTCGTCGAACCCGTCCCGCCCGAAGCCTTCTCGCCGCCGCCGGCCGTCGAGAGTGCCCTGGTCCGGGGGCTGCCCCGGGAACCCGACTACACTGTGCCCGAGGACGACTTCTTCCTGGGATTCGTCAAAGCGGTGTTCACCCAGCGACGAAAAACCGTCCGGAACGGGATCAGGAACACCGCTCACATCTCGGGACTCGACGATCCGGACGCCGTCGTCGATGCGGCCGACGAGGAACTGCTTCGCAAGCGCGCAGGCGATCTCTCGCGCGCCGACTTCGCCGAACTGGCGAGCCTGGCTCACGATATCGGCCTCGATAGCGATGACTGACGACGAGGAGTCGGTTGACGCCGGGGAAACTGATCGGCCGCCTCTGGCCGACCAGCGTGGTGTCGACACCGTCTACGGGGCGAGCGAGGACTCCCATCTGCTGGCGGAGGCTGCCGTCGAGGGGGTCACCGAAGGTGAGCGAGCGATCGACGTCGGAACTGGCTCGGGATACGTCGCGAGCGCGCTCGCCGAGGCAGGGGCCGACGTGCTCGGGACGGACCTGAATCCGGCGGCCTGTCGGCAGGCCCGCGAGGCCGGGATTCCGGTCGTTCGTGCTGACTTGCTCGATCCGATCAGCGCCGACGCGGTTGATGTGGTGACGTTCAACCCGCCGTATCTCCCGGCCGATCCGGACACGGAGTGGGGTGACTGGATGCAGGCGGCCCTCTCCGGGGGCGAGGACGGCCGGGCCGTGGTCGATCCGTTCCTCGAAGACGCGGGTCGGGTGCTCCGGGACGGTGGACGGGCGTTCCTGCTGGTCAGCAGTCTGACCGGGATCGACGAGGTGCGTGACTTCGCCGCCGAACGGGGCCTCGAATCGTCGATCGTCGCCGAGGAATCGTTCCCCTTCGAGCGACTAGTCGTTTTGCGGTTGGTACCGTCGTAGCTCCGGGTGGTTCGGTCGGTTTTCGACACCCAGAGGGCCTTCGCGTGAGACACAGATTCGCAAGATGGAGCCAGTAAATCACTCCGGTGACTGATTGTACGGTATCGTGGGGACGCTTTATGTCTGAATGACTTGTTCCGCTTATGGGAAATACGAATCGTCGATGCCGTCCGGAACAGCGGGACAATTCGGCACGGAGAACAGTCGACCTATATATCGAATAGGATGAGAACGCCGAAGAGCGAGACGGCTATTCCGGAAATCCGGAGGAGGGATACTTTCCAGTCAGCAGGTTCAATGTCGGACCACGAGCGCTTACTTCCGATCGCATCGATCTGTTCTTCGAACCGTGCGACTTCGTATGGCCAAACAGCACTGACGAGGCCGATCGTAATCACGACGGTGCCCAATACGGGATTGCTCATACCCTGATTTTCAACCGGTCTGATATATATGTTGTGCTGATGTATGCATCCCGTACTGGGACGGGACGACAGAATAACGGCTGAACGTATGGCGAGGTGTGGAGTCCAGACACCCTCAGCCATCCTGCAACTCGAACTCGATCCGCTCGACCTCAGCCCCTTTCGAGAGTCGATTCGTGATCTCGATCGGTCCGATCTCGCCCGTCCGGTCGACGTGGGTTCCGCCGCAAGGGCACATATCGAAGTCATCGATCTCGACGACCCGCAATTCCTCGACGTGATCTGGAAGGAGTGAAAGGTTCGACCGTCCCTCGGCGACGGTCTCCTCGACGGTCTCCCGTGGTCGCTCGTCCTTCGTGACCGGCAGATCGCGCTCGATCACCTCGTTGGTTCGCTCTTCGATCAGTTCGAGGTCCGCGTCGTCGAAGTCGGCAGGCTCGAAGTCGATCCGGGAGGAGTCAGCGTGGATCTGGTTGCCCGCCGTGGTGGCGTCGTATTCCTCCAAGACGACTCGCGAGAGAATGTGCTGGGCGGTGTGCATTCGGCGGTGGGCCTCGCGGCGGTTCTCGTCGACTTGTCCGGTGGCGATTTCGCCTTCCGCCGGCAACTCGCCCTCTATGTCGTCGATCTCGTGGTGAACCTCGCCGTGGTCCTTTCGGACGTCGACGACCGCCGCAGCGCCCCCGTCCCACTCGATCGTCCCACGATCGGCCGGCTGACCCCCACCCTCCGGGTAGAAGTAGGTTCCATCGAGAACGATCGACTCCTCGGTCGCTTCGACGACCGTCGCCTCGAAGTCGGTCACGTCGTCGGCGTCCGGCAGGTACAGCAGTTCGGTCATATGGGCTGGTTCACGATCCAGCCCCACAAATGTTCCCGAAATTTCGACGGCCATCTGCCTGACGAGACGCATTCTCACGTTCCGGGAGTGCGCCATGGGACATGAATAGGATGGCGTGCAATCACCGCCAACGATGGGCTTGCGAGACTTTCTGCGGGAGGAAGCACAGACGACACTCACCGATCCAGTCGATCCCCGATTCGAGCTCCCGGCACTGGCCGTCCAGGACGAATCCCAACCGACCGTCTTCGAGGATGTCGAGGGGCATCCTGACGTTCGCGCGGTGGCCAACACGCTCGGCTCGCGGGAGATGATCGGGCGGGCGCTCGGCGTCGAGGCCGCCTCGATCGTCGATGCGATGGAGTCGGCGATGAACGAGCCGCTGCCCGTCGAAGAGACGGCTGACCCGTCCTTCGAGCACGTCGCGAGCGAGCCGACCATCGACGAGCACGTCCCGATCCCGATCTTCTATGACGAGCACGAACGCCAGTACTTCGCGTCCTCGGTCGTGATCGCCGAGGATCCAGAAACTGGCGTCACCAACTGCTCGTTCCACCGGATGATGTTCGACGAGGGCAATCGACTCGTGATGCGGCTGGTCGAACGCCACCTCCACGATATGTATTCCCGGACGGAAGGTGGGCTGGACGTGGCGATCGTGATGGGCGTCCATCCGGCAGTCGAGTTGGCGGCTGCCACGTCGTTTGCGCCGGAGAAGAGCGAACTCGCGCTGGCGAATCGCTTGCTCGATGGCGAGCTTGCGACCGCCGATGCCGACGGAATCCAGGTTCCGGCCGACGCCGAGATCGTCTTGCGGGCGACCATCACCGACGAGCGGAGCGAGGAGGGCCCGTTCGTCGATCTCTCGCGGACGTGGGATCGGACGCGCCAGCAACCCGTCGTCGAGGTCGATGACCTCTACATGCGACCCGATCCCTACGCGCGGATCATCGTCCCCGGTCGCACCGAACACGCCCACCTGATGGGCATCCCCCAGGAGCCCCGGATCTACCGGATCGTCGAGAACACCGTCCCGACGGTCGAAAACGTCGTGTTGACGCCGGGCGGGTGCTCGTGGCTCCACGGCGTCGTCCAGCTCGAGAAGCGCTCGGAAGGCGATCCGAAGAACGCCGGGATGGCCGCGCTGGCGGGCCACCCTTCGATGAAGAAGGTCACCGTCGTCGACAGCGACATCGACCCCGCCGATCCCACCGCGGTCGAGTGGGCCACCGCCACGCGGATGCAACCCGACGAGGACATCACCGTCATCGAGAACGCCAAGGGCTCGTCGCTGGACCCCTCCCAGGACTACGGCCGCGGGACGCTCGCGAAGTGGATCGTCGACGCGACCGTGCCGGGCGACCGGGACTGGGCCGACTTCGCGGAAGTGACCGTTCCCGGTGCCGACGAGATCGATCTCGCGGACTATCAGTGACCCAACGGAGAGACACATGCACCTGACACAACACGAGGAAGACTTGCTCGAATCGGACAACGACGCCGTCCGGAAGGCGATGGAACTGCTCGTGAAGCTCGGCGATATCTACGGGGCCGAGGAGATGATCGAGATCGAATCGGCCCAGGCGTCGGGCATCTCGTATAAGTCGATCGGCGATCCCGGCGTCGAGTTCCTGGAGGGATTTGCGGAGGAAGGCGCGGAAGCGTCGGTTCCCACCTTCGCCAACCCGGCCGGGATGGACTTCGAGCGCTGGGAGGAACTCGGCATCGACGAGGCGTTCGCCGAGAAACAGAAACGCATCCGGGATGCACTCAAGGAGATGGGGATCGTCCTTTCCTTTACCTGTACGCCGTATCTCGCGGGGAACCTCCCGCGGCGTGGCCAGCACGTCGCCTGGGCCGAATCCTCGGCCGTCTCGTTCGTCAACAGCGTCGTCGGCGCGAAGACCAATCGGGAGGGCGGCCCCTCCGCGCTGGCGGCGGCGATCACGGGTCGGACGCCGAAATACGGCCTCCACCTGGAAGAAAATCGCCAGCCCACGTTCCGGATCGACGTCGAGGCCGACATCGAGAGCCAGGCCGACTTCGCCGCGCTGGGTTCCTGGACGGGTCGCCTCGTCGAGGACGGCAAGCCCTACTTCACTGGAATCGATACGGGCGGGACGGACGACCTGAAAGCCCTCGGCGCGGCGATGGCCGCCACGGGCGCGGTCGCGCTCCACTTCGTCGAGGGTGTCACGACCGAGATGGAGCCGCCCGAGAACGTCGAGACGGCGACCTTCGGCGAGGGCGAGCTCGAAGCGGAGTACGACGAACTCACGACCGCCGACGATCCCGAACTCGTGGTCATCGGCTGTCCCCACTGCTCGCCAGAGGAGATCCAGGACGTGGCCGCGACCGTCGAGGGCAAGACGCTCTCCAGCGATCTGTGGGTCTGTACGAGCGCGTCGGTCAAGACCTGGGCCGACCGGAACGGGCTGACTGAAACGATCGAGGCAGCCGGCGGGAAAGTCCTCGCGGACACCTGCAACGTCGTCTCGCCGATCGAGGAGTTGGGATACGAGTCCAGCGCGACCGACTCGGCGAAGGCCGCGACGTATCTCCCCGGCTTTTGCAACCAGGACGTGGCGTTCAACGACAAGGAGACGCTCCTTGCGGAGGTGACCGAGTAATGACGGCGGAGTCGAGTGACTCGGCGGCCGAAGGAGCGATCAACGCCGAGCCGATCACCGAGGGGCAGGGCCGCGGCGAAGTCCTCCGTTCCGACGTGCCGATCAGCTTCTACGGCGCAGTCGAGCCCGAAACGGGGGCGTTCATCGAGGACGGCCATCCCCTGGAGGGCGAGAACATCGCGGGAAAGGTGCTGGTTTTCCCACGAGGGAAAGGGTCGACGGTGGGCTCGTATGTCCTCTACGGGTTGGCGAACAACGGGTGTGCGCCGGCGGCGATCGTCAACGAGGAGACCGAGACCATCGTGGCCACGGGGGCGATCCTCGGGGAGATCCCCTGCCTGGACTCGCCCGACGCGCCCCTGGAAACGCTCGAAGACGGGGAACGCGTCGCGGTCGACGCCGACGCGGGCACGATCAGGCGGGTGTGAGCATGGAGCGAGTCATCGTCGGGATCACGGGCGCGTCGGGCATCCCGATCGCCGTTCGAACGGTCGAGGCGCTCGCCGAACACGCCGAGGTGGTCACGGTCGTCACCGACGCTGCTGAATCGGTGATGACCCACGAATCCGGCTCCCGCGAGGAGACGATGGATCGGCTTCGGGACGCATCAGCGGCGATGTACGGCGAGAGCGACATCCATGCGCCGATCGCTTCGGGGTCGGTCGCCGCCGACGGCATGGTGATCGTCCCGGCGTCGATGGCGACCGTCTCCGACGTAGCGACCGGCCGATCGGACGATCTGGTCGCCCGGGCGGCCGATGTCTGTCTCAAGGAACGCCGCCGGCTGGTGGTCGTTCCCCGGGAAACGCCGTTGAGTCAACTACATCTGGAGAACCTGACCAAACTCGCCGAACTTGGCGTCGACGTTGTGCCGCCGATGCTCGGCTTCTACTTCGATCCCGAGGAGCCCGGGGACTTCGTCGATCACGTCGTCGGGAAGATCCTCGAACGCTTCGACCTCGATCACGACCGCTACGACGCGTGGGATCCGTCGTGAGTTAATCGATCCCGAAGACGTGCTGCCGTCTTTCGGTGTGATCTCATCCCAAACCAGTACCGACAGGAAAGACACAAGCGCGCTGACGGATGAGTGAGTGCCGATGGACGTGTTGACGCGGCTGGCCGTGATGATCGGTTTGCTCACCGTGGGGGTTGGGCTCCGGCGGGTCGGCGTCCTCGACGCGACGCGGGTCGAGTGGCTCAACAGCGTCGCCTTCTACGTGGTGTTGCCGGCGCTCGTGTTCAACTCGACGTACGACAAGCCGCTGGCGGAGATCGTCACGCCGACGCTGCTGGTTGGGCTGGTCGGCGTCCTGGGAATAACCGCCGGCGTCGGCTGGCTCGTCCACCGCCGGATCACCGACGACGGGGCGCGGGCCGCGGCGACGGTTCAGTCCTATCACACGAACCTGGGCTATATCGGCCTCCCGGTGGTCGCGAGTGCGCTCGGTGAACGCGCGGCCGGGATCGGCAGCGTCATCCTCGGGATGGGCGCGCTCATCCAGATCCCGCTGACCGTCTCGATCCTGGTCGCGGTGACTGGCAACAGCCGGAATTTCCGTAGCGAAGTCCGGAGACTGGCCACCAACCCCGTCCTCGTCGCGCTCGTCATCGGGCTTGCGGTCTCGCGCTCGCCGGCGACGGTGACCGGCATCCCGGCCGACGTGATCGCGCTGGTCGCCGAGGCGGCGCTGCCGGTCGCGCTGCTGTGTGTCGGGGGCTCCATCCAGCTCCAGTCCATGGAAGCCGATCGCTCGATCGTTGGGTCAGTACTCGTGATGAAACTCCTCGTGATGCCGGTGGTCGCCTGGGTGGTCTACGCCGCCCTGGGTGCCGACCTCTGGACGCTCCGGACCGCTGTCGTGATGTTCGGCGCTCCCGCGGCCGTCTCGACGTTCGTCTACGTCACCGAGATGGGTGGCGACCGTCGGCTGGCGTCGATCCTCGTCTTTCTCTCGACTGTCGCCTCGGCGTTTACACTGTCGGCCTGGATCGCCATCGTGCCGTGAGCCGTTTCGGGTTGCTGGTGCTACCTGGTTGAGGACTCACGGTGTGCGCTCCGCGACGAAAGTGGGGAGGGAGCGTGTGACATTTCGCGTGCCCCCGTTCGATTCTGGCCCTTGAATACATATAAATGGGCGTCAGACTTGGGTCGGACGATCGGCAGACGGCGGCATATCCTTGGCTATTTACCATCGTAGATTCGCCCGAAGTCGGACTCGCCGAGCCGCCGCTATCGGCCGGCGTGGCGGCGATGACATAAATGGGTCGAGCGCGTTACGGTATCCAACATGCCCATCACGATACGCGAGGCAGCCAGCGAGGACGTCCCCAGTCTGGAGATACTCCGTCGGCAGGCGATCGAGGCGGCGTGCAGCGATGTCTACGACCGGGAGCGCTTTGCTGACCTGGTCGCGACACCTGACGATCGGCTGCCGATGTGGGTCGAGGGCTCGGGGACGGTGCTGGTGGCGGAGACGTCGATCACGTCTGTCGGCTACGTGGTCGTCGAGGACGGGAACGTTCACGGCATATACACCAGTCCGGACTACCGGCGCGAGGGGTTCGCGAGGTCGCTGCTCGAAGCGGCCCAGCGCCATGCTGGTGACCACAACTGGTCGCACCTCCGAGCCGTCGCGCCCGAGGTATCAGCCGGGTTCTTCGAGGCCTGTGGATTCACCGCTGTCGGTACCGACGACTGGCACGGCCTTCCGGGAACAGTCTTTGAGAAACAGATCGAACCGTAACTGGAAAGTCGAATCCGGACCGCGGCCGAGGGACAGGGACGATCATTATGTATTCAAATCCGACGCGAAAGGAATGGACGATCACGTCGCTTTCCCCTGGGAAGCGTGACGAATACCCACTTCCACAGCGGGAGGGACTCCACACGTCCGGGTGGCAGCGAGGGGTGTGCAATTCCTGCGCGCAACCCCCTGCTTATGCGTGTCCCTGCGAATAGTTCACACGATGACTGAGACATTCGTGAGCGACCGGGAACGGGGTCTCCATGACCGGTCGAGACAGAAGGCAAACTGTGGTGTCGGCGTCCTCGTCGATCTTGACGGCGACGGCGGACACGAACTCGTCGAGGACGGACTCTCGCTGCTCGAGAACTTAGACCATCGAGGGGCGCGCGGTGCCGAAGAGAACACCGGCGACGGCGCGGGCATTCTCATCCAGAAGCCACACGACTTTTTCGTCGACGAAGTCGACGGACTGGGCGGGTTCGATGAATACGGTGTCGGGCAGGTCTTCCTGCCGCGGGATCAGCCGGCCGGCGAACTCCGGGAACTTGTCGAGACTGCCGCAGCCGACGAGGGCTTCGATGTCGTCGCCTGGCGGGATGTTCCGACGAACAACGACGGGCTAGGGGAGACAGCACTGGCGACGGAACCCGACGTCGCCCAGTTCTTCGTCAAACCGCAAGCCGACGTCAGTCCCGAGGAACTCGACACGGGGCTGTACGTCCTCCGGAACGTCATCGAGAGCCGTGTCGAAGCCCAGGAACCGATGGGTAGCGAGCGGTTCTACATCTGCTCGCTCGACCGCCGGAAAGTCGTCTACAAGGGGCTTCTGACAAACGGCCAGGTCCGAACCTATTACGAGGACCTCGGCGACGACCGCGTCGAGACGAGTCTGGTGTTCGTCCACTCGCGATTCTCGACGAACACCCTTGGCGCGTGGGAACTCGCTCACCCCTACCGGAACATGATCCACAACGGCGAGATCAACACCCTCCGGGGCAACCTCAACTGGATGCACGCCCGGGAAGCAGACCTCCAGAGCGATATTTTCGGCAGCGATCTGGAGAAACTCAAGCCGATCACCGAAGAGGGCCAAAGCGACACAGCCGTTGTCGACAACGTCCTCGAACTGCTCGTCGAGGGCGGGCGATCGCTGCCCCACGCGTTGCGGATGCTCGTCCCCGAGGCCTGGGAGGGCAACGACCGACTCGAAGATGCCCGCCGGGAGTTTTACCAATACCACTCGACGATCAACGAACCCTGGGACGGCCCCGCACTCATCGCCTACACCGATGGCTACGACGTCGGTGCGATCCTCGACCGCAATGGGCTACGCCCGGCCCGGTATCTCGTCACCGAGGACGACCGGCTTATCATGGCCAGCGAGACCGGCGCGCTCGAAGTCGACGCCGCGAACGTCAAACGAACCGACCGTCTGGAACCGGGCCAGATGTTCTACGTCGACGGTGACGCCGGCCGGATCGTTCCCGACGACGAGATCTTCGACCGTCTCACCGACGAGAAGTACGGCGAGTGGCTCGACGAGAACCGGGTGACGCTTGAGGCCGTCGAGGAGGCCGTCGCCGAGACGCCGACCTACGTCGAGCAGGATATTTCGAAATACCAGCGGGCGTTCGGGTACACCCTCGATCACGTCGAGCGCCTCATCGAACCGATGGCCGACGAGGGGAAAGACCCCATCGGCGCGATGGGCAACGACACGCCGCTGTCGGTCCTGTCGAGCCGGAACAAGACGCTGTTTACCTACTTCAAGCAGCTGTTCGCCCAGGTGTCGAACCCGCCGATCGACTACATTCGCGAGGAGACAGT
This sequence comes from Halorhabdus sp. BNX81, assembly GCF_029229925.1. Classification (NCBI taxonomy): domain Archaea; kingdom Methanobacteriati; phylum Methanobacteriota; class Halobacteria; order Halobacteriales; family Haloarculaceae; genus Halorhabdus; species Halorhabdus sp. BNX81. The sequence goes on from NZ_CP107254.1 coordinate 1,961,664, forward strand.
GACCTCCCTGGAGCAACACCTCGGCCGCCAGAACAACCTCCTCGGGGAGACAGCCGAACACTGCCGACAGCTCGGGTTGGATTCGCCGATCCTCACGCGCGCCCAGCAAGCCAAGATCAGCGCGATCGAGACAAACGGCATCCGCTCGGCGACTGTCGACATCACGTACGATCCCGAAACCACGTCGCTTGCGGCCGCGGTCGAGCGCGTCCGTCGGGAAGCCGTCGACGCTATCGAAGACGGCGCGGAGATCGTGGTGCTCTCTGACACGGCAACGGGCCCCGACAGGGTACCGATCCCGAGCCTGCTCGCGGTCGGCGGCGTCCACCATCACCTCGTCCGTGAGGGGCTGCGGACCCACGCCGGGATCGTCGTCGAGAGCGGCCAGCCAAACGCCGTCCATCACTTCGCGACACTCGTCGGGTACGGTGCGGACGCGATCACCCCGTATCTCGCCTACGAAACCATCGAAGAGCAGGTCTACGAGGGCGTCATCGACGTCGACCGGGAGGCGGCACTCGCCCAGTACCGCCACGCCGTCGAGGACGGCCTCCAGAAGGTGATGGCCAAGATGGGCATCTCGACCTTAGAGAGTTACAAGGGCGCACAGATCTTCGAGGCTGTCGGCCTCGCCTCGGACTTCGTCGAAGAGTATTTCGAAGGCACGGAAAACCGGACCGAGGGGATCGGCGTCGAACAACTCGAGGCCGACGTCCTCGACCGTCACGAGAACGGCTTCGAGGAGTCGGTCGCGGGCAACCTCGATCTCGATCAGGGTGGGGAGTTCTACTGGCGACGTGACGGCGAGTTCCACCAGTGGAACCCGAGCACCATCGGCAAGCTCCAGCACGCCACCAATCACGGCGATTACGAGGCCTACGAGGAGTTCGCCGAGATGATCAACGATCAGACCGAGCGCCTCCAGACTCTCCGGGGACTCCTGGAGTTCGACACCGAGGATCGGGAGTCGATCCCGCTCGAAGACGTCCAGCCCGTCGAGGAGATCACCCAGCGGTTTTTCAGCTCCTCGATGTCGTTCGGGTCGATATCACCAGAAGCCCACGAGACCCTCGCCGAGGGGATGAACCGCGTCGGTGGGTTCGCATCGACGGGCGAGGGCGGCGAACCGACCGAGCGCTTCGGCACCGTCCGGGAATGTGCCGACAAGCAGGTCGCCTCCGCCCGCTTCGGCGTCACGTCGAACTACCTCGCCAACGCCGACCATCTGGAGATCAAGATGGCACAGGGCTCAAAGCCCGGCGAGGGCGGGCACCTGCCCGGCGAGAAGGTCAACGAGTTGATCGCCGAGACGCGCTCGACGACCCCCGGTGTCCCCCTGATCAGCCCGCCGCCCCACCACGACATCTACTCGATCGAGGACCTCGCCCAGCTCATCCACGACCTCAAGTGCTCGAACACGGACGCCGACGTCCACGTCAAGCTTGTCAGCGAGGCCGGGGTCGGCGTCATCGCCGCCGGCGTCTCGAAGGCCAAGGCCGACGCCGTCCTCATCTCGGGCCACGACGGCGGGACCGGCGCGTCGCCGAAGACGTCGATCAAACACGCCGGTCTCCCGTGGGAACTCGGGATCTCGGAAGCCAACCAGGTCCTGCTCGAAAACGACCTCCGATCGCGGATCCGGGTCCGCGTCGACGGCGGGCTCAAGACCGGTCGTGACGTCGCGATGGCCGCGCTGCTTGGCGCAGAGGAGTACGGCTTCGGGACCGCGCCGCTGATCACCTGTGGCTGTATCATGCTGCGGAAATGCCACTGCAACACCTGTTCGGTCGGCGTCGCGACCCAGGACGAGGAGCTCCGCGAGAAGTTCCCCGGCGACCCCGAATTTGTCGCCAACTACATGCGCTTTATCGCCCGGGAAGTCCGGGAGATCATGGCGGAACTGGGCGTCGAGCGGATGGACGAACTGATCGGCCGGACGGACTTGCTTGCCCAGAAGGACGTCGACCATCCGCGTGCGGAACACATGGATCTCTCGGAACTCCTCTGGCGGCCGGACACCGACGAAGACCCGGTCAAGACCCGCGAGCAGAACCACAAACTCGACGAAAAGGTCGACTACGAGTTCATCGAGGCGGCCGAGCCAGCCATCGAGCGCGGCGAGGACGTCGAGATCGAAGCCCGGGTCGGTAACGAAGCCCGGACCGTCGGGACGATCCTGAGTTCCGATATCTCGAAGGCCCACGGCGAGGACGGACTCGACGACGACACGATCACGCTGGATCTGGAGGGGACGGGCGGCCAGAGTCTCGGTGCCTTCCTCGCCAGCGGCGTGACTCTCACGTTGACCGGCGACACCAACGACTACGCCGGCAAGGGGCTCTCGGGCGGGAAGTTGATCGTCGAGACGCCCGCCGAAGCCGGCTACGAGGCGAGCGAGAACGTCGTCACCGGCAACGTCGCCCTCTATGGCGCGACCGACGGCGAGGCCTATTTCAACGGCCGAGCCGGCGAACGCTTTGCCGTCCGCAACTCCGGCGTCAAGACCGTCGTCGAGGGTGTCGGCGACCACGGGTGTGAGTACATGACCGGCGGCATCGCCGTCATCCTCGGCGAGACGGGCAAGAACTTCGGGGCCGGCATGTCCGGCGGCGAGGCGTACGTCCTCGACGAGGCCGGCGACTTCGAGGAGCGAGTCAACACGGAGATGGTCCACCTCGAAACGCTGGAGGAGCGCGACCGACGGATGATCCGTCGGCTGGTCGAGAACCACGCCCGCTATACCGACAGCGATCGAGCCGACGAGATCCTCGAGAACTGGGACACCTACGTCGAGCAGTTCGTGAAAGTGATGCCCGACGCCTACGCCGCGGTCGTCGAGCAGCGCCTGGCCGAGGGCGAGGACATCCGCGCGTCGCCCCCGCCAAAGCCGACCACGACGACGTTTCCAACGGAGGGTGACGACTGATGACCGAACGCCACCCCGGCGGCTACCGACAGCACCGTCGTCGCCCGATCGGCAAGCGCGATCCCGACGAGCGGAAAGACGATTACGACGAAGTCTGGGCCGAGAAGTGGGACGACGAGCACCTCGCTGAACAGGGCGAGCGCTGCATGGATTGTGGGACGCCGACCTGCATGGGTGGGTGTCCGATCGGCAACATCATCCCCGACTGGAACGACCTGGTCCACCGTGACGACTGGAAACGCGCCCTCGAACGTCTCCACGCGACCAACAACTTCCCGGAGTTTACGGGCTACAACTGCCCCGCACCGTGTGAGAACTCCTGCGTGCTCGCGTACAACGACGACCCGGTGACGATCAAGTCGATCGAGCGAGCGATCGCCGACCGCGGCTGGGAGGAGGGCTGGATCCAGCCCGAACCGCCCGAACAGCGCACCGACTACGAGGTCGCGATCGTCGGGTCGGGGCCGGCGGGACTGTCCGCGGCCCAGCAGCTGAATCGGGCCGGCCACCACGTGACCGTCTTCGAACGGGCCGACGAGATCGGCGGGCTGATGCGCTATGGCATCCCCGACCAGAAGTTCGCCAAGGATCGCGTCGAGCGGCGGGTCGACCAGCTCCGCGAGGAAGGCATTACCTTCGAGACGAACGCCGAAATCGGCGGGAACGTTCCCGTCGAGCGGATCGAAGACGGATTCGACGCTTCTGTCATCGCCGTCGGGGCACAGAAGCCCATCGACCTCGATCTGCCGGGTCGTGAGCTCGACGGTATCCACTTCGCGATGGACTATCTGACCCAGCAAAACCGTCGCAACGCCCGCAAGGACGTCCCCGGCCCCGACATCGATGCCGAAGGGAAAAACGTGGTCGTGCTGGGCGGCGGCGACACCGGCGCGGACTGCGTGGCAACGGCCCACCGGCAAGGGGCCGAGCAGGTCGTCCAGATCGAACTCCTGCCCAAGCCCCCGGTCGAGCGCCCGCCGGGCAACCCCTGGCCCGACCAGCCCCAAACATACAAAAAGACCTACGCTCAGGAGGAAGGAGCGATCGAGGAGTACAACGTCGACACCAACGCCTTCGTCGACACCGACGGCGACGGCGTCGTCGACACCCTGGAAGCGGACCGGGTCATCTGGGAGGAGGGCGGCGAGGGCCCGCCCGAGAAGAAAGTCAGCGAGTCGAACCTGGAGATCCCGGCGGATCTCGTCATCCTCGCGATCGGCTTCGAAGCGCCCGAGTCGAGTCCCTTCGAGCCCCTCGGCGTCGAAGTCGAGGAAGACGGCACGCTTGCGACTGATGAGGACATGATGACGACCGCCGACGGCGTCTTTGCTGCCGGCGACGCCGAACGTGGCCCGTCGCTGATCGTCTGGGCCATCGGCAGCGGTCGCGACGTTGCACGCCACGTCGACCTGCATCTCACCGGCGAGACCGATCTCCCGCCAAGCCTGGAGACGCCCAACGAGCCGCTGGTGCAGTAGGTGACGGCGATCTGACCAAGGCGACGGATTCCACAGGGAGGTCGTCTCGATCTCGAGTCCCACCATCCAGAGCAACATTTAACTCCCGTCTGGTGGTCATGGAGTGCCATGGGAGACGACAACCCCCAGCAGGCGATGACCGACGCCGAGCGCGAGGAGATCCTCGAACTGTACGACGGGCTTCGCGTCGCTGACGTCACCGACGGCCTGGACTATCACGGCTTTCACAATCAGAACCGCGTCTCGAACGACATCGGGCCGCTGTATCGCGACGTCGAGGACTTTTCCCACCAGATCACCGGGTTCGCGTACACGGCCCGGTATCTCCCGACCAACGAGCGCCGCGACCTGCCCCACTACGAGGAACTCGACTTCCAGACCTCTCATCACGAATGGGCTGGCGAGTGGTGGACCGACAAGTCCCCCGACCCCGACACCGACGCGATGCGCGAGGGCGATATCCTCGTCGCGGAGGCTCACGACATGGAAGTCGGCATCTTCGGGTCGTTCAACCTGTTGACGTTCCTCAACGAGGGCGTCCGTGGGCTGGTGACCGACGGCGGCCCCCGGGATACTGACGAGGTCATCAAGGAGGGTATCCCCGTCTACAGCAAGGAAGTCAACAAGACGATCCCGCCCGGGCGGGCCGAACTCGCCGAGGAAGGCGTCCCGGTCAACATCAGCGGGTGCCAGATCCGGCCCGGCGACGTCGTGGTCGCCGACGGCGACGGCGTCGTTACGGTGCCGATCGAACACGCCCGCACGGTCGCCGAGACCGCTCACGAGGTCCTCGAAAACGACCAGGACAACCGCCGGGAGTACTACGATAAGGTCGGCCTCGAACACGACTTCACGCTTGAGTGACGCCTCTCTGCCCGGCTAAAGAGACCTAATTGCATCGCTGACCCGGTCGCAATCGGAATACAACGCAGCGATCGAATGCCTCGGCCTCCCGGTCACTTCGGCCACTCCCCCCGTGGACTATCGGCCACAGACGGATCCTCGTCTTGGTGTATACCTACATTTGTGAGATACGTTATAAATGTCCAGATCAAATAGGCGATCATCGTAAGCTGGGCCACGATAGCGACATCGATTATCGTGACCGCTCCGATCGTGATCGCACCCAGGGCGGCCCCGAGGGCTATCGCGACCATCGGGCGGAGGTACTGACCACTGGCTACCCCCATGCCCGCGACGACAGCGAGCGCCAGTGCAAACGCGCCAGTCCCGAGACGACCGGTTTGAATCCCGCTGACACTGGACACTGGAACGATAGTAAGAACGCCGAGGCTACACCCAGTGAGAAAGAGGATGCGGGGGGCAATCCGGAGGGCAGCGGCAAGCGGTTGATCGGAGGGCAGGTATTGGTTGTTATTCATACAGTTCCGGCGATGGATCCCTCACCATTTAGTAGTTGTTCATCTGCCAAGAACGGGGTGTGGATGGGACCGTCGCTGTGGGACGATATCGTCAGTCGTTCCCAATTCCAGGTCGATCGCGTCTCTTATTGTTGCTGCAACATCGGGATGTCCATCTGTTCCGGCCGGCGAGTCAGCTCGAGCCCTTCGATCGGCTGGATGACGATCTCCATCAGCGCGTGGACGATTGAGTCGGGTTCGAGGTGGCCCGCCAGCATTTTGTCGCGCTCGGCGTCGAACGCTGTGATGTGGAGATGTGGTTCGCCGTCGGCGATCGCCCCCTGGAGCGAGCCGACTTCCCAGGCCGCCTCTTCTTTGATGTACTCGTCTATTTCCTCGTCCTCGTCGGGGAAGTCCGGGAACGAATCGTACCCCGAGACGTAGTGGATGTGCAACTGCGTCAGCGACCCGATCCCGGAGGCGACGTAGCCGGTGTCGATGTCGTGTTCGTCGATGGCCGTCTCGATCGACTCCAGGGCCTTATCGCCCGGTTCGAGCTGTACGACCACTTCGCCATTGTCGCCTTCGAAGGTGCGCATCAGCCGGCCGTTCGCCGCCACAGATAAAAAGCGATGTGGTGGCTCGTAACGAGGCACACTCGCCGGACGGCAGTGCCTACCCGGTCGCGCCCACGAAACGGGACGCCGCCGACTCGCGTTCCCAAGCCGACGGTCGCCAGCGACACGCGTTTGTCCACGCCGCCCCAGACGACGCCATGGATCAAGCACTCGTCATCGGCGGGACACGCTTCATCGGCCGACACACCGTCGAGGAATTCCTCGAACACGAGTATGACATCGCGATATTCAATCGGGGGAATCACGACAACCCCTTCGACGCAAACGACCGCGTCGAACACGTCCAGGGCGACCGGACGGACGATGCGGCGCTCGAAGCGGCACGCGAAGCGGTCGACCCAGACATCGTGATCGACTGCGTGGCGTATCACCCGCGGGACGTCCGGATTGCGACCGACGTGTTCGCCGACGTCAAAGCGTACGTCTCCGTCTCCAGCGGCGCGTCCTACGGTAACGAGGAGGTTCCCAAGCGAGAGGACGAGACGCTCTTAGAGCCCTGGCCGGGGGCGGACAGCGACGAGTCCGCCCAGACCTATGGCAAACGCAAAGCCGAGGGCGACAGGGCGGTCTTCGCCGCTGCTGAGGACGGTGTCAACGCAATGGCCGTCCGGCCGACGGTCGTCTACGGGCCACACGACTACACCGAGCGCTTCGATTACTGGCTCCACCGGATCGACACGTACGACCGGGTCGTCGTGCCGGGCGACGGCCTCAGCCTCTGGCAACTCGCCTACGTCGAGGATGTCGCGAGTGCGCTACGGATCGTCGCCGAGCGTGGCGAGGCCGGGGAGGCGTACAACGTTGGGGATCGGGACGCGCCCACGTTGGGCGAGTGGGTCGAACTGATCGCCGATGCGATGGATCGGCCAGTCCATGCGGTCGGGGCGAGCGCGAACGAACTCGCCGCGGCTGTCCTCGCGCCCGAGGACTTCCCACTGTATCGCGACCAGCCGCATCTCCTCTCGACAGCGAAACTCCACGATCTCGGGTGGGAGTCGACGCCACACGAGGAGGCCCTGGGAGCTACCGTCGAGGAACACCGCACGAGCGACCGCACTGGCACCGACGAGGGACCGGATCGCGAGCGTACGGAAGTTCTCCTCGATCGGATGTGACACGGTCGAAGGCGCCACTGAGATCATCGAACCGATATCGTCTTTCCGCAGTGCCCCTGAGTAGGCCTGATGGTCGACCGCGACCGGTTGTTCGAACTCTGGGGCCGGGCCGCATCGCTGTCCTGGCCTGTTTCCGTCCAGCACGCCTTCACAACGCTGATGCGGACGGTCGACATCGTGGTCGCCGGGCTCTTTGCACCCGCCTACGTCACCGCTATTGGACTGGCCGACCTCTACGGTCAGATCCCACTGCGAGTCGGCCTTAGCCTGGGCACAGGCGCGATCGCCATGTCGAGCCAGGACACTGGCCGTGGGGCGAAGCTGACTCGTAACCGGGGGATCACCCAGGCTGTGCTCATCGGCTTCCTGATCGGACTCCCGATGGTCGCGGCCGGGTTCCTGTTGTCGGACGCCGCGATCGCGATTCTCGGTGCGGAACGCGAGGTCGTCCGGCTCGGCAGCACCTACCTCGCGTTGATCTTCGCCGCCGCACCGATGCGGATCGTCGGTCTCGTGGGCTCGCGGTCGTTGCAGGGGACGGGCGACACCGTGACGCCGATGATCGTCAACGGCGGCGCGAGTGTGTTAAACGCCCTTGGGACAGTCGTGCTCGCGCTCGGCGTCGGTCCGGCACCCAGACTCGGCATCGTCGGCATCGGCCTCGCAACGCTGCTCGCCCGGATCGCCGAAGCGGGAACCGTCACCGCAATGATCGCGAGTCGGTGGACCGATCTCGCGTTTGCCCGCCCGCGGTCGCTGACGATCACCGGCCAGTTATTACGGATCAGCGCGCCCAACTTCGCTGAGGGGATGAGCACGTCGCTGGCGAACTTCCCGTTCAACTCGCTGTTGCTGGTCTTCGGGACGGAGGTCAACGCCGCGTTCCACATCGGCCGGCGGATCTATCAGCAGGTCGCCGGGCCCGTCTATCGCGCGATCAATACCGTCACCAGTATCCTGGTCGGCCAGGCGCTGGGTGAGGGTGACGCTGCCGACGCGCGATACACCGGCTTTGCGATGGGGGCGCTCAGCGTCGTTACGATGGGGGTGATGGGCGCGGGACTCGTACTCGGGGCTGGACCGATTGCGGGGGTGTTCACGGACGACGCCCCAACCCTTGGCTACGCGATCGAATTTACCCGGGTGTTCGGCATTTCGATGGTATTCTTCGGGATCTTCTTCCCGTTTGCCGGCGGCCTCCGCGGGGCAGGCGAGACACGAATCCCGTTCTATGCGCGGGCGATCGGCTCGATCGTCTTCATGCTCGGCCTCTCGACGTTGCTGTCGATCGGTCTCGGCTGGGGTGTGACAGGAATCTACGTCGGGCTCGTCGCGAACTACGCCTGCTGGGCGGTCGTCGCCGTTGCCGGCTTTGTCTGGAGTGATTGGGCACAGAAAGCGTCCGGACTGATGGCAGAACGGGCCGGCGTGGCGGAGTGATCTCTCCACGTGGGAGCGGTTCCCACACGGAACGCCCGGAATTTATGCCGATCCCGGCCACAATTCTAGGGGATGTACTATCGACGACTCGGCAAGACAGGACTGGAGGTGTCGCCGATCGCGCTCGGAACCTGGCGCTTCGGGATGGAACACGAGGAGACTGGTGTGGTCGAAACAGATCGGCAAGCAGCCCACGAGCTCTTAGACGCCTACGCCGAAGCTGGTGGCAACTTCATCGATACCGCCAACGGCTACGGCGGCGGTGACAGCGAGCGCTGGATCGGCGAGTGGCTCGCCGAACGGGACCGCGAGGACTACGTCGTCGCCTCGAAGTGTTTCTGGTCGAAGGAATCCCGGTTTCAGGAGAACCTTTCACGGAAGAACGTCCGCGCGGAAGTCGAAGGATCGCTCGACAGACTCGACACTGACTATCTCGATATTCTGTATCTCCACCGCTTCGACGACGAGACGCCGATTGAGAAAACCCTGCGGACAGTCGACGACCTCCTCAGCGAGGGGAAAGTCCACCACGTCGGCCTCTCGACGGCCGACGCCTGGAAACTCACCAAGGGGCTCTGGAAGGCCGACGTCAACAACTACGAGGCCTTCACCGTCACGCAACCGCTCTTTCACGCCGCCTACTACGAGGACGTCGCCGAATATCTCGATGTCTGTGCAGATCAGGACCTTGCGGTCGTCCCGTACTCGCCGCTGGCTGGCGGGTTCCTGACGGGGAAGTACGAGCGCGTCGGCGACGGCACCTACGAACTTGATGCCCCCGAGGACACCCGCGCGCAACTCGACGAAATGTTTGAGGACTGGTACGTTTCCGAGCGTGGCTGGCACGTCCTCGATGCGGTCCGAGCGGTCGCCGACGAGGTCGGTGCCACACCCGCGCAGGTCGCCCTGCGGTGGCTGATCGACCAGCCGGACTTCACGTGCGTCCCGATCGTCGGCGCGCGGACAGTCGAGCAGCTTGAGGAGAATCTCGGCGCGCTCGATGTGACAATCTCGAACGAACAGTTCCAGCGCATCTTCGCGGCCCGGTACGACGAGGACGGCAACCTCTATAAGACGAACGCGTGATCGGGACGGGGCGAAACGACGCCTGGTCCCGTTACAGGGGTCTAGGGTTCGCCGAGAAGGACCGTCCCGTCGTCGGTCCGTCCGATCCGGACATCGAAGCCGAACGCATCGAAGAGATCGACGTGGGTCTCGACGTGGTCCGTGACCCGGGGGATCCGCACCTCGCCGCCGACGGTGGCCAGCCAGGGGATCAGCTGGTCGGCCAGGTGCCCGTCGACCGCCGCGCCGGTCTCGTGAGCGGTGAGCGCCGCGTCGACAGCGTCGTCGGCGACGTCCTCGGCCGGTTTTCCAGGCTCACCCAGTGCGTCAGCACCGATCACGCCGTTCTCGTATGCCAGGACGACGAGAGCGACTGTCCCCGTCGAGTCAGCGGAAACGTAGCGCGTGGCCCGTTCGGTCACCTCGATGTCGACGTCGGACGCTGCCAATCGTTGGCATGCCTGTTTCGCCTGGCGTTCGGCGACGTCGCTATCTGCGAGATCCGTCGTTGCGGTCGAGTGGATGCGAGCGCGCTCGGGCTGGCCACGGTCGCGAAGGTGGAGGGCTGACGGCGTCGACGGAGCCAGCGACAGCGTCGCCTGGCCGCCACCCGCCGGATAGAGCCCCGTTCGTTCGACGTCGACCGCGGCCTGGAGGGCGCTCCGGCGGAGCAAAGGGAGTTTGACCCGGCGATACCAGGGCATCGACGGCGACCACGCGACGCTGGTGCCGCCGGTTGCTGTGAGGGAAAGCGGTCGATCCAGCGCACTCGCGATCGGAAGCACGGCATCGAAAAGCAATGTCACGCTGCCCGCCGTTCCGATGGCCGCCTCGTAGTGGCCACCCGTCGGCTCCGCCGGCTCGAAGGTGATAGTCGACTCGCCCACTTCGGCCCCTTCGACGCTCGCGTTAGTGATGTCGGCGACGGTCTGGAGGGCGGTCAGGTGTTGTGGTTTGAGCCCGGGTTCCGGTCGGGAACCACGAATGTTCTCCATCTCGAAATCCGTGGTCGTCAGTGCCGACAGCGTGAGCGCCGACCGGAAGAGTTGCCCCCCACCGTCGCCCCCGTCGAGTTCGAGCATGCCGACTCTTCGGCCGGTCGGGTCCTGAATGTATTGTCGCTGTTGCGGTGAGCAACGGTTTTGCCGACCCCGGACGTAACATCGACCGGCCGATGACGAGCGACTGGGCCGAGCCGGGGTGACTCCCCGGTGATGACGAACCCTATGAGTGCCGAGGCCAGCGTTCTATATCGGGGAGACAACACCGTCTTCGATGCAGAATCACCGCGAGGACGAAGTCCGTCCGAAGGACTATCCGAGCGTCGACCGAATCACCGCCAGTGACACGGATCGGCATCATCGGCGCTGGTGCGGCTGCGGCCGCGGCGGCCTGGGCCATCGATACCCATAGCGATGCGACGATCACCGTCGTCGAGAAGTCGGGCGGGCTCTGTGGGCGTGCGGCGACGCGCCGCCGCGGCGCGGTGACCTACGACTACGGCGCGAACTACCTCACGGCGGCGGATGATCGCGTCGTCGATCTCATGACCGAGACCCTCGACACCGAGGGACTGGTCGATATCGACCAGCCAGTGTACACCTTCGACAGCGCAAGCCACGTCACGGAGGGCCGAGACACCGACGAGCACAAGTGGAGCTACGAGCAGGGGTTGACACAGATCGCCAAGCGACTGTTCGGGCGGACCGCAGCGACCGTCCACCGCAACACCAAAGCGACAGCCATCCATCGCAGGGGCGACCGCTGGGAAATCGTCGCTGGCGCGGAGCGGTTCGGCCCCTTCGACAGCCTGCTGGTCAATCCGCCAGCGCCCCAGACCGCCGCGCTGCTCGCCGACAGCACCTGGGACGATCCGCTCCGGGCGGAGTTGACCACCGCGTTGGAGACCGTGGACTTTCGGACAGTCTGGACGGCGATCGTGGGGTATCCGTTCGAGATCGAGCGGCCCTACTACGCGCTGGTGAACACCGACAAATCCCACGCCATCGGCTGGATCGCGCGCGAAGAGTGCAAGCCAGGTCACGTCCCCGCTGGCGAGTCGGTGCTGCTCATCCAGGCCAGCCACGACTGGTCGGTCACACACTACGACGACCCGCCGGCCGAGAACGTCACTCGCCTCGCAGAGATGGCCAGCACGATCCTCGATGACGAGCGACTGGCGACGCCGGCGTGGTCGGACTGGCAGGGCTGGCGGTACGCGCAGCCGGAGACTGACGCGCCGACGGCTCTGCTCCGGGCCGCCGAGGGGCACGATCTGTACTGTCTGGGTGACTGGACGGTCGGGACGCCACGGCTCCACGGGGCGCTTCGGAGTGGGCTCGAGATCGCCGATCGCGTTCGACAGTCGCGCTGAGGGGGCGAGCAGTCGACCGGGAGGTCAGTCCGTCAGCGCGGCGAGATGCTCGCGCGCTTCCGTACGGGTCATGCCCCGGACGCCGCAGGCACACGAAAACAGTTCCGGCTCCTGTGGGTCATCGACCTGCGTGCGATCGACGCGCCTGAGACAGTCATCGTCGGCATCGTACGCGAAGGAATACCGATAGCTCACCTGCGTGATCCCCTCGATCCGGTGGGTTTCGTCGGGGTCGGGATTCGCGATAGCGGCGGCGTGTTCGGCCTGCATCGAGTCTTGCCACGCTTCGAGCGTCCGCTCGGGGTCGTCGGGCATACCTGCGGTTTGGTGGCCACTGCCAACAGGGTGTCGGCGTGAAAAGGAGTTGTGGCCGGCCACGGAACAGGTGGCTGGTGATCGTCCGATCAACGGCCGACGAGCCCGGCTACAGGACGAGCGTGATGATCGCCAGGACGACGAAGATGATGACCAGCCACTTGGCGATGTCCATGCTGACTCCGGCGACCCCCCTGGCGCCGACGGCTGCCGCGACGACGGCGATGAGCAGAAACAGGATCGCCCACCGAACTCGGTCTTGTTCCCATCAAGATCGACGACATGCGAGCGAGGATGGCCGACGAAGAGACAAGTTGATTCCTGAAACGGTCCCTGAATCGGCTGCAAACTACACCCTCGGGTTCGCAATCGGAAACGAGACGTTCGTCACCTGGCCAGTCGAGACGAGTAGCGACTGAAACCGGCGGTCTTGCTGCCATCATCGACCCTCAACCCACGAAAGACACCGACGATGGTGTCCTGAGCAAGTCGTTCACCCGCCCCGATCTAAGATGATGGTGAGTGACAACCGGAGTCGGTCGTCCCCCGCAGGGTTGAAACCGCCCGCACCCGATAGTAGCGGCGGATGACGTGGACGCGTCGAACGCTGCTAGCGGGGCTTGCGGGCCTATCGGGGTGTCTCGGTGCGCCGCGCCGCCGAGGGCGGGACCGTCTCGACGCGGGGTCAGCGGACGCCCGAATCGGCTTCGTCGGCGACGTAATGTTCGGGCGAGGCGTGAACGACCAATGGACTGACGGCGATCCCGCGGCCGTCTGGGGAACCACACTCGAACGGCTCCGGACGCTCGACGGCCTCGTCGTGAACCTGGAAAGCTGTATCGCCAGCGCCGAGGAGGGCGAGCGATGGCCGGGCAAGACCTACTACTTCCGGGCCGATCCCGAATTCGCGGTGCCGGCACTCGAAACAGCGGACGTCTCGGTCGCCGCACTCGCCAACAATCACGTGCTGGATTTCGGCGAACCGGGGCTTCAGGAGACGCTCGCCAACCTCGATAATGCGGGCATCGCCCACGCTGGGGCAGGGCCGGACCGAAATGCGGCCCTCGAACCTGCTATCACGGAAGCAGGTGGCATCACTGTAGCGACGATTTCGCTCACCGACCGATGGCCCGCCTACGCCGCGGGGGAGCACAGCCCTGGCACGGCCTACACACCACTGGATCGGTCCGCGGGTGGGACGCGTGCGCTCGTCCGGGATACCCTCGCCCGCGCCGAAGCGGCCGATCCGGACCTCGTCGTCGCCTCGCTCCACTGGGGGCCGAACTGGGAGACGTCCCCGAGTCCCACCCAGCAGGGGTTCGCCCGCTGGCTCGTCGACCGCGGCGTAGACGTGGTGCACGGCCACAGCGCCCACGTCCTCCAGGGCGTCGAAGTGTACCAGGGCCGGCCAATTATCTACGACGCTGGCGACTTCGTCGACGACTACATTCACAAAGAAAAGGTGCACAACAAGCGCAGCGCACTGTTCGAGTTGGTCGTGACCGACGGTCGCCTCGACGAGCTCCGGCTCGTCCCGGTCGAGATCGAGAACCGAGCCGTCTCTCTGGCTGATGCCGACATTTCCCGGTGGCTACACGAAACGATGGTCGACCGGTCGGAGCCGTTCGGTACCGCGGTCGAACGGGCCGACGACGGCGCGGTCGTTCCACTGGGATCGTGCTGACGGAGATGGGTGGGAAAGTAAGTTGATCGCTGTCGAACAGTGGACGTTTGAGAGAACGAAATACATAGATACAAGCATACATTTTTATCTCTTGCCGCCGATTCGTCTAGTATGCCCATCAGTATCGACAAATTCGAATCGCACGAGCCCGAAAGCGAGGCGACGAACGCCGAACGGGTAGTGCGCTTTCTGGCCCGGAACCACGAGACGGCCTACCGAGCCGTCGAGATCGCGGAGGCAACGGACATCAACGAAAACTCGATTCACCCGGTATTGAACCGGCTCGAAGAGCGCGGAATCGTCCGGCACAAGGAACCGTATTGGGCGATCGGTGATCTCGAAACCGTCCGCGAGACGATGGTCTTCAGTTCGACAGCGGCGTTTCTCGACGACGAACTCGGAACGGAGAGCCGTGAAGAGTGGTTGGCTGCCGCCCACGAGGGCGCGGAGCGCGACGAGTGACTCGAACCGGCCCGTCCTTTGATTCACTCAAACGAGGACACGCTGTTTTGGCCCCAGACCCGTTCAAGGCGGATGAGGACGCGACACGACCATGGGTCGTCGTGAATAACAGATCCCATCCGTTCGACAAGGAACAATACATCGTGATGGGTTTGACCACGCAGTCGTGGTACGACGAACGGATCCCACTTGAGGAGAGTGACTTTCGTCATCGCAAAGCTCCCCGGGAGAGTTCTCTCGTTCCCCACGCTGTCGCATCACTCAAGCCGGAACTGATGACTGACTATGTCTGCCGCATTTGCGACGAACCACTCGATCGAGCAGTCGAGACTCTCACAGGATATCTCTGAGGGCTGCAACGGAACGGTGTCGATCACAAACCGGTACGAGGACGACGGTCCGGCCGGGTCAGGCCTGCACCTCGATCTCCTTCCCGCGGGTGGTCGCACCCGCCATCACCGGCAGCCGGACTTCGAGGATGCCGTTGTCGTAGTCGGCCGCGATCGCCTCGTCGTCGATGGTCTTCGGGAAGCGGAACCGACGGTGATAGGTCCGACGCTGGTTGCGGCTCTCGTCCTCCTGTTCGGCGGCGATGTTGAGGACGCCGTCGTCCCAGGTGACCGTGATCTCCTCGGGATCGAAGCCCGGCAACTCGACGCTGAGGACGAACTCGTCGTCCTCCTCGTACAGTTCGTAGTCGCTGCTACCGGTTTCGAACAGTCGACTCGGGAAGTCCATGCCCTGCATCCATGAGCTTGCTGGGCTCGTGGGCAGTGCCATGGCTGATCACCTCGAATGCAGTTGATGATTGTCCGCGATTCATAATAAATTTTGCGTGGATTGTGTATTCATGCCATAGCACCCGAACACCACCAGACAACAGCGCACTGAACCGACGGGAGTGTTCATCCCAGGACGATACCGACCAGCAGCGATCCCAAGCCGACGGCGACCATTGCGGCGACGAGGTGGACTGACGCGTTGGCGAGGGCGCGACGCTGTTTCCCGGTCTCGTAGAGCCGAACGGTCTCGAACGCGAACGTCGAGAAGGTCGTGAACGCGCCACAGAAGCCGGTCCCGAACGCCAGCGCGATCGGATCGCCGAGCGGTGCGGCCACGATCGTCCCCAACAGGAAGCTTCCGATGACGTTGACAGCGAGCGTGTCGGCGTAGTCAGTTTCGACGCGCTGGCCGACCAGATGACGCGCGAGTGCGCCCAGTGTCCCACCGACCCCGACAAGCACAGCCGAATTCATACGAGCCCCCGGGCGACCGCGCGGCCGGCGAGGACACCCGCGATACCCAGCCCGTAGTTCGCCAGAACGTTCCCGGCGGCGAGTGTCGGCGAGAGTGCAGCCGTCTCGACCGCGAAGGTGCTGTAGGTGGTAAACGACGACAGAAAGCCGGTCCCGGCGAGCAGGCGGGTCTCGGGTGCGATCGCGTTCGCCAGGTGACGCTCGTACAGCAGGACACCAAGTCCGAAACTCCCCAGTGCGTTGGCAGCGAGCGTGCCGTAGATCGACGTTGGCATCCCCGTCGCGAAGGCGTATCGAAGGATCGCACCGGCGAACCCGCCGACGGCGATCAACACCAGCGGTTCGACGCGCGCGAGCGAGTGACTCTCGCCTGCCATTGACAGCCGTTCGCCGAGGGGATACACCTGCGTTACGATACGTGTACGGTCGATCGCTGGGTACCAGCAGGGTCAGTAGCCGTCCCAGTCGATCCAGTCCTGTTCCCAGCCGGTCCTCGATTGGGCGGCCTGCTGGGCGCGCTCGCGGTCCTCGCGGTGGGTCCGGTTGCGTTCGACGGCTCCGCTTTGCTCGCCCTCGACGAGCAACGGGGCGAAGGCGACGCCGCCGTGACGCTCGGTGACGTCGCCGTCCTCGACGGTCACGAGCGTCTGGTCGCCTGTGCCGAGGGGCATGACGAGTCGGCCGTCAGGGGCGAGCTGGTCGAGCAGCGCACGCGGGGGGTTCACCGCCGCGGCTTCGAGCAGAATCCGATCGTACGGCGCGTATTCCGGGAGGCCCTCGCTGCCGTCCCGGCAGTCGACGAGCACGGCATCGTAGCCGGCGCTGGCGAGATTCTCGCGAGCCTCGTACACCACCCGGCGGGTGATGTCGACGGCGTGGACGCGCTCGGGGCCGACGATCTCCGCCGCGAGGGCGGCCGTGTATCCAATGCCTACGCCGACGATCAGGACCGAATCGTCGGGCTCGGGCGCGAGCGCGTCAAACAGTCGGGCGACGGTACTCGGTGCGAGAACCCGCGTTCCGAGTCGCTCGGTCTCGCGATCGGCATACGCCGTGCGGTCGTCATCGAAGAAGTCGTGGCGCGGGACGGATCCCATCGCACTTGCCACGGCTGCCTCGCTGAGGAGGCTCGCACGCCGGTGGCGGAGCCCGTCGACCATGTCCTCGCGCAACACCGCATGGTCCATACGCGAGATTGCGACCGCACCCTAATGAACGTCGCGCTCGCCGGCGGTTCGAGACGGCAATCCCGCTCCGACGACCCGGCTACGTCCCGCCCTGCATCTGGACGAACCGCACACCGCCGAAGGTCTCGCGTTCGGTCGAGCCATCCGGACGTTTCTGAACCCGCACGAGCGTCTGTCGACGGTCACCGATCGGCCCGAGGAAGATTCCGCCCGGTCGAAGCTGATCGAGAAGCGCGTCCGGCACTGCACTGGCCGCCGCAGTCAGGTAACTCCGGTCGTAGGGCGCGTGTTCCGGCCAGCCGTCGTGGCCGTCGCCGACAGTGATCGAGATGTCCCCATAGCCGAGTTCGGCGAGTCGATCACGCGCGCGCTCGGCCAGTGAGGAATGGTACTCGACGCTGTAGACGTTCTCCCCGCCCACGACCTCGGCGGTGACGGCCGCGTGATACCCACAGCCGGTGCCGACCTCCAGCACTTCATGGCCGGGTTCGAGTTCGAGACGGTCGACCATGATGGCCACCATGTGCGGCGCACTGATGGTCTGGCCCTCGCCGATCGGCAGCGGCCGGTCGGCGTAGGCGTGTCGGCGCTTCCTTTCGGGGACGAACTCGTGGCGAGGGACTGCTTCCAGGGCATCGAGCGCACGCTCGCTGACGCGCTCGCGCTCCCGGAGTTGCTCGATCAACTCGTCGCGCTGGCGCTCGAAACCGCTCTCGCCATCACCGGACCCCTCACCGCCGGAGTCCCGCCAGCCCATGCTCTCACCACGCCGACCATGCGTCGCTGGTCTCGTCGCGGAGATACAGCCGGTTGATGTCCTTTGCGAAGGCCTTGTCGTTGTCGTGATCGAGTTTCTCGTGTTGGTACCCGACAGCGTCGTCCCGGAGGTGGATGCCTTCGACGGTAAAGGAGAAGTCACCGAGGTCGTCGGTCGCGCCGACGACGAACTCGTAGTCGCCGGGGACGTGCAACTGCTCGCTACGGGTCTCGTCGCGGGCCCCCGACTTGGGATGGACGGTCGCGTTGACGGCGACGTTGCCCACCGCACGCGTCCAGATCGTCTCGACGTCTTCGGTCTGAGCCTCCTCGACGCGACCCTCGTCGAGTTCGAGACTCGTGATCCGGACGGTCATGATCGCTTCATCGGTCTCTAAGAGGAACTCCTCGCCGACGGCCAGCGTCTCCTCGGCCGGCGGCTCGGTCGTCGCCTTGAAGGACTCGCCGTCCTGGGAGACGACAACGTCGCGCTGGACCGTCTGCTCCTCGGGGAGGGACGTCTTGTGGACGTGATCGCACTCCGTACATCGGACCGTTGCCTGCCCGCCAGTCGAAAGCACCTCGTGGACCGTCTCCAGATCCGGCGAGCACGCCGGACAGGGGAGCCCCACTCGCTGTGAAGATTCGCTCATGGTCGTTGGTACTCGGTGGGAACGTAAAAGGTCGCCGTCGCCGCGCTGTGAGAGACGGCTGTCTGGACCGGCACCCGACACTACGGCGTCGGCAAGTCGATCTCCTCGCCGTCGGCGTAGACCGTCGGGTTCCGGAGAATCCCGTCGAGGTGGATCGGCGCGTCGGTGTCCCCGCCGATGCCGGCGTCGTCACCGACCGCGAAGTGGACAGTGCCGCCAGCTTTCTCGTCTAAGAGGACCGAGCCCACGAGCTGAGAGACCCCCACGTTCGTGCCGATGCCGAGTTCCGCGAGATTGTAGGCGTCTTCGCCGACCTCCTCGGCGGCGGTTTCGACTTGCTCGCGGATCGTGTCGTCGTCGATATCCGTGACGTAGCCGTCCTCGACTTCGAGACGGATCGAGTGACCCTCCTCAAGCAAGCCGTGGGGAGCCATCGTGCCCGTAACGACGATCGTTCCGTCGGCGGTCTCCGGACTCAGGAAGATCTCGCCGGCCGGCAGGTTCGACATCGCACCTGGGTCGTGGACGATCCCGGTGTCGAGTTGCCACTCTCTGTCGCCCGGCTGGAGCGTGATGTCGGTTCCCTCTGGCGAGGTGACCCGAAGTTCCGTGGCGTGCTCGACGGCTTCGAGCAGACGCTCGCTCGCCGCGCGGATCTCCTCGTAATCGACGGCCAATCCTGTTTTGAAGACCTCCTCGGTGATCCCCGGCAGCGTCGCCACGCGACCGCCGGCGTCGGTCGTGTCAGTCCGCGCCCGGGTGTGGGTCAGGCTCTTGGTCGTCGGCGCGAGGACGACGTCGGCACTCGCCATCGCCGTCGCCACCGGTTCCGGCGGTTCCTCGCCGTGCTGATCGCCCGGCGGGTACTGGATGATCATCGCCTCGTCGGTCGTCTCACTCGCGACCGCATAGAGCGCCTCGCCGATCGGCCGGCGCTCGTCGTCGGTCACGATCAGACACGACTCCTCGCTGTCGAGGGCCAGACACTGTCCCACTGCGGTCTCGGCCGGGCCCCGTAGCTCTGAGTCACTCATGGACGCCGGTATGGTGTGGGGAGAATAGTGTGTTTCGTCCGCGGGTCGACCTGACCCCGATTCAGTCGAGTTCGAACGCCTCGATCTCGCCCGTCTCGGTGTCGATGACGACGGCCGCCTGGGGGGCCGGCGCTTCCGGAATCGGAACCCCGCCGGGATTGAGCCGGACCGTCCCGTCGCGTTCCTCGCTGACTCGTTCGTGGGTGTGGCCGTGGAGGACGTAGTCGTAGCTCCCTGACTCGACCAGCGCGTCGACGATGGCGTCGCTGGTCCCATGATAGACCGCAAAATCAACCCCGTCAAACGTCAACTCGCCCATCTCACCGAGATACGTGCCGAACTCCGCGACGGTGTCGGCGAGCGCCCACTCGCCGTCGTTGTTGCCGCGGACGGCATAGAAGTCGAAGTCCGCGTCGAAGGGCGTCGCCGAAAACGGCGCGACGATGTCGCCGCAGTGGATCACGGCTTCGACATCCTCGACGATGAACCGCTCGACTGCTCGCTCGATCACGTCGCTTGCGTCGTGAGTGTCCGCGATGACGCCGATTTTCATGGTAGATGGCGGTACGGATGGGGTAGTGAAAACGGTTGGCGACCATGATCTCACTGTCGACGCCGGACCGGGCTCAGGCGAGATCCTCGATGCGGCGAAGGAGTTTCGCATATAAGTCCGGCGCGCCGTACCAGCCGGCATCGACCATCGCGTCGATGGTCTCGCGTGCCTCCTCGGCAGTGATCGCGTCTCGCTTGAGTGATCGAAGCACGAGGTATGCCGTCCCGCGCGTCTCGATCCCCTCGGCGGCGGCCACGTCGCGACCGTACTGTCCGTCCATGACGCCGGTCCCATCCCGGGCTGCTGCCAGCGCGAGGACTGCGGCGTCCGCCTCGCTGAGACTGTCGTTCGCTGCCAGGCGTTCGAAGGAGTCCGTTCGTTCCACCGTTGCGACAGTCAGTACGTCGTCCTCGACGGCGCGCTCGACGCGCCTGGCGTCAGCGTGCCCGGCTTCGAGGCCGACCGTGACGACCTCGTCGTAGACGCGTTCTGGAACCAATCGATCGTCTTCGAACGCGGTGAGCATCCCGAGTCGATCGACAGTCGCGAGATAGATCAACGGCGTCGCATCGAAGACGTGCATCTCACAGAGAGTCGATATCGTCCACGAGGTGATCGTCGCCGACCCAGGTCACGTCCCGTTCCTCGAGCAGACGGGTGAAATCCCACACCGACATGTCCGCGAGTTGGGCCGCCCGCGAGAAGGAGATCTCACCGGCCTCGAATCGTTCGATCGCCCGATCGCGTCGCCAGTCTTCGAGCCCCTCCGCAAGCAGTTTCCGAACGGCCGTACTCCGGTCGAGGCGTTCCTCATGGAGGTACGTCTCCAGTTCGTCCTCAAGGTCGTCGGGGACGCGCGCCGAAATCGTTCCCATGTCGTTTACTTTGCACACGATGTATACGAATCTTTCGACTAGTTGGTTCGAAGGGAGCGACGAAACCAACTGACGAACTCAGTCCGAACGCAGCCCGTCGGCAACCACTCGTTCCCGGAGGACGAGCAGGCCGGGCAACATCGTGACGACGGCGACGAACGCGAAGATGATCGCCAGTCCGGTCACGATGCCGAAGCGCCGGAGGGGTGGCGACAGCGCAACGGCCAGAACGCCGAAGGCGGCGGCCGTCGTCGCCGCGCTGGCGAGCAAGGTCCCGCCGGTTCCGGTGATCGTCCGCACGAGTGCGTCCGCGACGGTGTCGCGTTCCTCACGCTCGGCCATGAAGCGCTCGCCAGCGTGGATAGAGTAGTCCACGCCAAGCCCGATCGCGAGGCTCGTGATGACGGCCGTCTCGCTGTTGAAGGAGATATCCAGGGCCGCCATCGCGCCGAGCAGCCACGCCAGCGAGACCACGACGGGCGCGAGCACGAGCGCGCCGAGCGACCACGAACCATAGCGCAGGCCGAACAGTCCAGTCGCGAACACCAGAATGACCACCAGCGTCACCGCGAAAGCTTCGACCAGGGTCTCCAGCAGTGCGTCCTGAATCACGGCAGTCGAGACCGGCGCGCCCGTCGCGACGGCGGTGATCCCGGTCGCCTCGGCTTCGATCCCCTCGGCGAACGTCCGCGTGTCGTCGGCGATGGTCTGGGCCGATTCGCTGGAGCGGACCGAGAGCACGAGTCGCGCCGACGTGATCTTGCCGTCTGCCGACCGACTCAGGACCTGCGAGGCGGCCGCCTCGTCGGCCTCGAACAGCGCGGCGTAGACCGTCTCGACGTTCTCGTCGGGCAGGCCGTCGTCGTTCGCGTCGTTGCGCTCGACAAGCGACGCGAACGATTCGTTGTCGCTTGCGACTGCACGGATCGCGGTGTGGGGACCGTCGAGTGCCGCCCGGCCGTCCGGTCGAAGCTGGATCGAGCTGCCGTCGGAGACGGCCCCTGTGGCATTGTCGAGGGCTGACAGGATCGACCCACTGGCCAGCCCGTCCCCGCGTATCAGCACCTGTGACTGGCCGCCCTCCCCGCGAAGCTGGAAGTTGTCGCTGAGGTACGCGAAGTCATCGGCGATGGTGTAGGTGTCTGGAGCGAGTGGCCCAGGAAGTGACTTGGCCCAGTCCGGTGCGTCGGTCGGCAGGAAGTCGGCCTCGTTGAACTCCGTGTCGATGGTCGTCGCGCCGTAGGCCCCCGCAGTGCCGAGCAGGAGCGCCACGACGACGATCACCACCGGCGCGCGCATGGTGACCGAGCCGAGTTTCTCGAGGACTGCGTTCGCACTCCCGCCCCCGACGCCGAAGGCTGGTTTGGCCCGGCTCCAGCCGAGCCGATGCTCGACGAAGCCGTCGACTTCGATCTTGAGCGCCGGGAGAAAGATACCGAAGGCGACGAACGTCGCGAAGATCCCGCCGGCGCTGAGCACTGCGAAGTCTCGTATCGCCGGCAGTGGACTGACGACGTTCGAAAGGAAGCCGACACCGGTCGAGACAGTCGCCGCCGCGAGCGCCAGGACGACGCTGCCGAGACCGACCGCCATCGCGGTCCGGATGGATCGGTTCCCGGCGTCAGCAGTCTCACTCGACGAACCGCCCTCAAGCGTCCCCGCGCGGGCCTCCCGGTAGCGCATCACGACGTGCAGCGCGTAGTCGATGCTCAACCCGATCAACAGGAAGGGAACGGCGATCAGGATGACGTTCATCGGGATGGCGAGCCAGCCCATCAGCCCCGCCAGCCACGCCATCACGACGCCGATCCCGACGAACGCAAGCAGGATGTCGAGGACATCGCGGTAGGTGATCCCCAGCACCAGCACGATCAGCGCGAGCGCGAAGGGCGTGATGATGGTGAAGCTGTCCCCCGTCGCCCGCGTGGAGGCGTCGTCCTGGATGCCCTGGCCGAAGACGAACGCGTCGGCGAATCGCTCTTCGACCAATCCGTCGATCGCCACCTGGGCGTCGTAGGCAGCCTGCGGATCGCTGTTCTCGCCACTCGCGTCGACCTGGCTGATCAGCGTCAGCCGCGCCTCGGCGCGCGTCTCACCCGGCTCGTACTCACGGGGCAGGAACGCGTAGGGATCGCGCTCGGTCAGCGACGACCCGTCGGGGTCGAGGACGCGTGCGAGCAACCCCTCGACTTCCGCGTCGCTTTGCTCCTCGAGGGCCGCGATCTGGGCGGACAGCGACGGGGGTTCGGCCGGCGGCGGCCCCCCCTCGGCGGTGGCGTCGGCGTAGACGGCGGCCGTCCCGACGAGGTTCTCGATGCCGATCAGCCCCGGTTCGGCGAGCGTTCCGCTGATCGAGTCGTCGGTCCTGACGGTCTGCTGCAATCGAAGTCCCTCGAGCAACGAGTCTCTCGTGAGAACGTCCCCGCCCTCGTCGCGGACGACGAGCTGTGCAGCGATCCCCTCGCTACCCCCGTAGTTCTCCCGGACGAACTCGGCGGCGTCGGTCTCCGCGGTGTCGACCTGGAACTGGCCGACGCCGGCACTCCCCGTTTCGCCGACCGTCGCCCCGGCCGCGACGAGGATCGTCAGCGCCAGGACGGCGAGGACGACGAATTTGCTGTGGGTGGCGATCCAGTCCGCGTATCGGCGAGATATCGTTTCTGACATAGGTTCGTCCGTAATTCGTCGATCCGAGTGGCCGGCGGAGACGGCGATCCCGGAGAGCGGGAACTGACCTGGCCGGACCGCCACGCCACGTTCTCGGGTCGTTAGACGACGTTCGCGCCGCCCTCTTAAGTGTTTGTAGAATCCTACTATATTTTCTTCAAGGACGGCTGGCGATCCCCCCGCAAAGACGGATTCCGGAACGGACGGCGGCCGCTACCGGTCCGTGAGACAGGGCAAAAAAACCGCTCGCGCCGACGGAAACGACGTCGAGACGTTCGATCAGTCTGCCTGCTCGATCAGCACTTCGGCGGCCTCGAGTTCCTGGCCGGTCAGGGCGTTGAGGTACGCGCCGCCGGCGATCGAGATGTGATCGTAGTCGTCCTCACTCAGTCCGTACATCGAGAGCGTCCGGGCGGTGTCGCCGCCGCCGACCACCGAGAAGCAGTCGGTGCGACCGATGGCCTCGATGAGTTCGACCGTGCCGTCGGCGAAGCGCTCGTCCTCGAAGACGCCGACCGCGCCCTTCACGAAGACGGCCTCGCTGTCCTCGATGATCGGGACGTACGCCTCGATGGTGTCGTGACCAATGTCGAGGTAGCCGGTCTCCTTCTCCTCGATATCGTCGAGTGCGATCTCGGCCCGCTCGCCGTCGTCGTCCTCGTAGGCGAAGTCAGTGGGGAGTTCGAACTCGTCGCGACGGTTCGCGACGAGGTCCTCGAGGGTGTCCTTGGTCTCGTCCCACTGGTCGTCCAGGAGGTCCATGTCGCCGACGTCCATGCCGACGGGGTAGCCCTCCGCCCGGAGGAACAGTTCGCCGGGCAGGCCGCCGATGAGGAACGTGTCGATGGCGTCGCCCAAATTGTTGACGACGCTGATGACGTCCTCGCTCTTGTTGCCACCCAGGACCATCGTGACCTGGCCCTCGGTCTCGCGGGCGCGTTCGGCCACGCCGGTGTTGTACTCGTACTCGGCCTCCATCACGCGGCCCGCGTAGGCCGGCAGTTCGAGGGCGAACCCGACCGTCGAGGCGTGGGCGCGGTGGGCCGCCGAGTAGGCGTCGTTGACGAAGGCGTCGAAGTACGGCGACAGCGTCTGGACGAAGTCGCTCTTGGCGTGTTCTTCGGGGGCCTTCTCGGGCAGTTCGTCGTCGGCCATCCGGGTGTTCTCGAGCAGGAGAATCTCCCCCGCTTCGAGGCCCTCGATCGCCGCGATAGCGTCGTCGCCGTAGATGTCCTCGACGAACTGGATCTCCTTGCCGACGTACTCTTCGAGGATCTCGGCGTGCTGGTCGAGCGAGACGAAGTCGTCGCGGCCGGGCCGACCCTGGTGGGCCATCAGGACAACCTTGTTGTCCCGATCGGCGAGTTCCCGGACCGTTTCGGCGTAGCGGTCAAAGCGGTGATTGTCCTGGACGACGCCGTCCTCGACCGGCGAGTTGAGGTCGACGCGGACCAGGACGCGCTGTCCATCTGCGAGGTCATCAAGTGTGTTGAATGCAGCCATGATTGGTGCGTGTTGTATGCTGAAGAAATTGCGGCCCTGTACACGACGGAGGGTGGATCCGGTGATCAGACGATGTCTTCGGCCAGCCGCATCATCTGGGACGTGTAGCCCATCTCGTTGTCGTACCAGGCGAAGATCTTCGCGAGCTTGCCGCCCTGGACCGTCGAGGTCTTGCCCAGGTCGACGACCGAGCCGTACTGCTGGCCAACGATGTCACGCGAGACGATCGGGTCGTCGGTGACACCCATCGAGCCTTCGAGTTCGCCGGCCGCGTACTCCTCGAACG
Source organism: Halorhabdus sp. BNX81 (assembly GCF_029229925.1). Taxonomy (NCBI): domain Archaea; kingdom Methanobacteriati; phylum Methanobacteriota; class Halobacteria; order Halobacteriales; family Haloarculaceae; genus Halorhabdus; species Halorhabdus sp. BNX81. The sequence continues at coordinate 1,987,292 of NZ_CP107254.1, forward strand.
CGGCGTTGATCTCCTCGACGTCTGGGTTGCCGGGCAGGTCGACGACGATCTCGGTGATCGAACCGCTCGGGACCGGGACGCGGATCGCCATCGCCTCGAACTTGCCCTGCAGTTCGGGCAGGATCTGCGGGGTCGCGGTCGAGGCCCCGGTCGTCGTCGGGACGATGTTCTCGGCGGCCGCGCGACCACGCCGGGTCTTGGACTTGGGGCCGTCGACGATGGCCTGGCTGCCCGTGTAGGCGTGGATCGTGGTCATCTCGGCGGCGTCGACGCCGAACTCCTCAAGCAGGACGTGCATCGGCGGCGAGACGCTGTTAGTAGTACACGACGCGGCGGAGACGACGTCCTCGCCGTCGTACTCGTCGTCGTTGACGCCGTAGACGAACTGCGGGACGGGCTTGTCGCCCTTCGGCGGGGCGGAGATCAGCGCCTTCTCCGCGCCGGCGTCCAGGTGGGCACTGGCCTCGTCCTTCGTTCGGAAGATGCCGGTCGACTCGATCGCGACATCGACATCGAGGTCGTCCCAGGGGAGTTCCTCGGGGTTCTGGATGTTGAGCAGATCGATCTCGTTACCGTCGACGACCAACGAGTCTCCCTCGAGAGAAACATCGTAGGGGAGGGTGCCCAACGCGCTGTCGTATTTCGTGAGATACTCCATCTTCTCGAAGTCCATCACGTCGTTGATCCCGACGATCTGGACGTCGTCGTTCTCCAGGGCTGCACGAAGGGTACAACGGCCGATTCGACCGTAACCGTTGATCCCGATGCGGACCGGATCGCTTGCACTCATAGTTATCTAGCTCCAATCGAAAGATGCGGCAGTATTGAGTAAATGTTTTTCGATATGCGGCTGTGAAGGACGACACTCTCACGATTGTCTGGCGTGAAGGCTGTATATATCACTATATTCGCGAACAAATATACGTACGTGCAGTCGGGTTGGCTCTCGGAGTGTCCGGTCGATATTTCGGTTGTCAGAAGGCTTTTGACGCGCTCTCTCCTACCTATGAGTATGCGACGAGACGATCGTGACGACCCGTTTGATGATTTCTTCGCAGAGTTAGAGCGGATGATGAACGACATGATGAGCGGCGAGTTCGACATGCACGTCGAGCGCCGCGATCCGGACGCACCCGCTCAGTCGAATGCGATCCACTTCGATGTCTACGAGGAAGGCGACCGTCTCCGGGTCGTCGCGGACCTGCCCGGGGTGTCCAAGGACGCGATAGATCTCAAGTGCGACGGCGAACAGCTCACGATCGACGCAGCGGGTACCCAGCGGGAATATCACGATCGGGTCGACCTGCCCACCCGCGTCGACGAACACACTGCCGACGCCAGCTACAACAACGGCATCCTCGAAGTCAGCTTCGAGACCAGCGGGGATTCGGCCGATATCGACCTGTCCTGACGGCGTCGCTGTTCGCTTTGTTCACACTCACGATCTGACGAACGAAGGGGGATCAATGGACTGACGCGGAGTGGCTATTCTCGCCACTCGTGTCCACAGGAGTCACACTCGTAGTATCGCCAGTCCGTGCCGCCGGGTACCGCCCGCTGTTCTACCTTCGTTCGATCCTCGCTCCCACATGCCGGACACCGGTACAGCTGTAACGCTGACATGGTAATGCAGTATTGTGCCTGATTAATAATAGTATTTTTGTATCGATGTGTTACCTGTTGTATGGGACACCAGTTTATCGGAAATAACCAACGTCCCATCATGTTGTGGTTGTCAATGACACACACTGAAATATACGCCAATATATAATACTTTCAATACAATGGCGGTGGCCCGCCTACCGGCAGACCGATCAGCGTCGACCGCCCTGTCGGGCCGTCCGTCGAATCGTCGCCGCAAGCCGATCCCAGAACCCATCATCGTAGTGTTCGGCGTCGATCGTCGGGCGGGCGTTGGTTTCGGTCACCAGGACTCGGTCATCGGTCACGAGCAGATCGACACCGAGCAGCGGAATGGCCATCACGTCGGCGACGGATTCGGCCACCGCTCGGCATTCGTCGTCCAGATCGACCGGTGTCGGTGTCCCACCATTGTGGACGTTGTGCTTCCATCGGTTCGTCTCGGCCGCTTCGGGAAGCCGTCGCTCGACCGCACCGACGTACTCCCCATCGAGCAACATCACGCGATAGTCGCGGGCGTCCGGGATGTACTCCTGAAGGAGAAACGAGCGGTCGTCGGTCGCGCGGTAGTCGTGGACCAGATCGAGGTAGTCGGCGATCCCCAGAAACGAGTCGAGATCGTGTGCCAGGGTGACGCCAGTGCCACGCGACGTCGAGTTCGGCTTGACGACCACGGGCGGATCGAACCGGTCGAACGCCGCGACGAGTTCCTCGCGGTCGACCGGATTCGAGATCATCACCGTCCGGGGGACGGAGATACCGGCGTCGGCCAGTCGTTGTACCGTTCCGGCTTTGTTTCGCGAGCGGAGGACAGCAGCCCGATCGTTGAGCCAGGGGACCGAGAGTGCCGCCGCCGCGACGCCGCCTTCCATAAGTCGTGGCGGAAAGACGTAGCCGACGTCGACGTCCGGGAACGGGTCGCCCCCGAGGGAGACCGTCCGTTCGCTCGTCTGCAGCGCGAGGACCTCGATATCGCGGTCGGCAAGCGGCTCCTGGAGGCGTTCGTAGGATTCGGCCTGGGTCGGGACCGCGAGCCGGAGCATACGCTCACTCGGGGGAGCAACCCGGAAAACTGTTCGGTCCGGCCTCAGGCGATCAGCAACTCTTCGCCGCGCTCGACCTTGATCCGGCAGGGCGGGGTGATCTTGTTGTACGCACGGCGGAACGCTTCCTTGACGGCCTCGGCCTGCTCGACGTCACAGTAGGCGGTGAAGAGTCGCTCGCCGGCCTGGACGCGGGCGGCCGTGCCGACGATCTTCCCGAAGGACTGGCGCATGCCGTCGGACACACGGTCGGCTCCCGCACCGGTCGCCTGTTTGTTCTCCCGGATGACCTGGTGGGGGAACTTCCGCAGCGTCATCGTGTAGTTGCCCTCGCCGAGTTCCTTGATGAGGTGGCGGTTCGCCGAGAGGCGGGAGGCCTCCATCGAACCGTGACGAAGCTGGACGGTCTCCTCGACGACCAGCGAGATCTGGACAGGATAATCATCAGGATCGGCGTTCGTATCGCCCATCTGGTGCTGTGCGATCTTCGATCCGGGGATGCCGGTGATATATTCGCGCCGGGTATACGACGGCTTGTCGATGTCGCGGTACATCGACGCAGGTTTCTCGGACATGAATTCTCTTGGTCGAAGAGAGGGAAAGCGTTCAAATAAGGGCTTCGAAGCCCGGCGGGGAGGCGTCGGCGTCTCACAACACAGCGGTAACATCGACGTCACTGCGACGTTTTTGTGTACAGCCCTCCAACAAGCGATTACCATGAACATGCTCGTCGAGGGCGAGTGGCGCACCGACGCCTACCAGACGACCAACGAGGACGGCGCGTTCGAACGCGGGACGACCGCGTTTCGGGATCGCATCGAGGACGACCCGGACGCGCGGTTCCAGCCCGAAGCCGGCCGGTATCACCTCTACGTCTGCCGGGCCTGCCCGTGGGCCCACCGGACGCTGATCACGCGCAAACTCAAGGGGCTGGACGAGGCGATCACGGTCGACTACGTCGACCCCTACCGCGGCGAGGACGGCTGGCAGTTCACCCCCGAGAAGGACGGCTGCACGCCGGACACGGTCAACGGGAGCGACTACCTCCGGGAGGTCTACGTCGAAGCCGACCCCGACATGACCGGCCGCGTGACGGTGCCGGTCCTCTGGGACAAACAGGAAGATACCATCGTCAACAACGAGTCCGCCGAGATCATGCGGATGCTCGATACGGCGTTCGACGGCACCGTTGGCGCCCACGACGTCGATCTCTACCCCGAGGGCTATCAGGCGGAGGTCGACGAAATCATCGAGGCCATCTACGAGCCGATCAACAACGGCGTCTACAAGACGGGCTTTGCGGACTCCCAGGCGGCCTACGACGAGGCTGTCGAGGAGCTTTTCGACGCGCTTGATCACTGGGATTCGGTGCTGGCCGACCAGCGCTATCTGGCGGGCGATCGGCTGACCGAGGCGGACATCGCGATGTTCACCACCCTCGTCCGATTCGACGAGGTCTATCACACGCACTTCATGTGCAACCACAAGCTGATCCGGGAATACGACAATCTCTGGCCATACCTGCGTGATCTCTACCAGACCCCGGGGGTGGCCGAGACCGTCAACATGGATCACATCAAAGAGCACTACTACACGACCCACCCGGACGTCAGCCCCAAACGGATCGTTCCGAAAGGACCCGATCCCGACTTCACGGCATCGCACGACCGGGACGCGCTTCCCGGCGGCCCGCCCGCAGACCTGGACTGAACGACTCCGGGGCCAGGAACAGCATTATTTTACAATAACGTCCATGGTTCTGGACGAATACGAAGTTCCGTCGGAGCACCGTTGATGTCCGGTCACCATACATAAACGACCGGGGCGAACATCTTCGACCGCATTCCCGGACAACGGGGAGTTGCTGGATGGTGTTTATAGGTGGGACTGCCAGTTGCTCGTGTATGATGGACTGCCTGCAGTGCGAGCAGACGTTAGACGGCGGGTGTACGACCGCCGGCGTATGCGGCAAGGACCCGAACCTGGACAGCGTTCAGGAGACGATGATCCTCGGCGCGAAAGGTGTCTCCGCCTACGCCCACCACGCCCGCGAAATGGGATACGTCGACGAAGGTGTCGACGCGACCGTCCACGAGACGTTGTTCCACACGTTGACGAACGTCAACTTCGACATGGACGAGACCATCGGCCAGGCACTGGATCTGGGGTCGGCCGCCATCGACGCGATGGAACTGCTCGACGACGCCCACACCGAGACACTCGGGACACCCGAACCCGCCGAAGTGCCCGAAAACCAGGTTGCGGGCAAGTCGATCGTCGTCACCGGCCATGATCTGTACGCCCTCAAGGAACTGCTCGAACAGTCCGAGGGCGAAGGGGTCAACGTCTACACCCACTCGGAGATGCTGCCGGCCCACGGCTACCCCGAACTCGCGAAGTACGACCACCTCAAGGGCAACGTCGGGGAAGCGTGGTTCGACCAGCAGGACCTCTTCCGTGAGTTCCCCGGGGCGATCGTCGGGACCTCGAACTGCCTGATGCCGCCGTCCGGCAGTTACGCCGATCGGTTCTACACGACGACGGTCGCCGGGCTGGAAGGAGCGACCCACCTCGAAGACGGCGACTTCTCGCCGGTCATCGAACACGCCAAGGAACTCCCCGAGCCGGACGCTGGGGAGTGGAACAGCGACGAAACCCTCTCGACGGGCTTCTATCACGAGACCGTCCTCGACATGGCCCCCCAGATCGTCGAGGCCGTCGAGGAAGGCAAGCTCCGGCACTTCTTCGTCATCGCGGGCTGTGACGGCCCGACCGACGGCCGTGAGTACTACCGCGAACTCGCAAAGAGCGTGCCCGAGGACTGCGTCGTGCTCACCACCGGGTGTGGCAAGTTCCGGTTCAACGATCTGGAATACGGCACCGTCCCAGAGACGGAGATTCCTCGCTTTATCGACCTGGGGCAGTGTAACAACTCCATCTCGACGGTCAAGATCGCGGCGGCACTGGCGGAGGCCTTCGACTGTAGCGTCAACGATCTGCCAGTCAGCATCGTCCTCTCGTGGTTCGAGCAGAAGGCCGTCGCGGTCCTGCTCGGGCTGTTCGACCTGGGCATTCAGAACGTCCGGATCGGTCCGACGATCCCCGAGTGGCTCACCGACGACGTGGTCGAACTCCTCAACGACGAGTTCGGCCTGCAAGCCGTCGGCGATCCCGAAGACGACCTCGCCGAGATGCTCGGCGAACCAGTCTAACCGCTTCTGTTCGTCGGGAACGTACGGTTGACACTCGAAGGAAAGCGGCCTACGGCGGAACGGAAGGAGAGCAGCGGAACGATGATCGCAGGCGGGGCGGTTTCGACGAAGTATCGAGCGGTTCGCGGCGTCGGACTGTTTTCTCGGAACTCACCCGATGACCGAGGACAGCTGTTCGCGCCACTCGTTGAGTTCCTCGATCTCGCTTTCGACGCTTTCGAGTCGATCGGCCAGGTCGCCGTCATCGCCGAGTTGCTCGGACATCGCTTCGACCTCCTCGCGCAACCCATCGACCTCCTCGTCGAGGCTGTCGACCGTCTCGTCGATGGAGTCGACCTCCTCATCGAGTTCCGTGACTGTCTCCGCGTTGGACGTGACCGTGTCTTCGACCGATTCGACGTCACCGGACATCGACTCGAGTTCGCCCCGAACGTTGTCGAGTTCACCCTGGAACTCGTCGAGTCGGCCCTGGAACTCGTCGATGAGTTCCTCGCCCTGGCCGTTCTCCTCTAGGAACTCTTCGAGTGCGGAGGTATAGGCCGCCAGATCACTCATCTCGTTTTGGAGATGCTGGATCCTGGCATCGACGGCGCTGCCGTCGGTATCGCCGCCACCCCCGCCGAGATCGAGTTCCTGTTTGAGCACGCGAAGGGCGGCGTCGTCGACGGCATCCTGGCGGATCTCCGCGGCGAGTGTCTTGGCGACGGATCCGGGCTGCACCTGGCCGACTGCGTCGTCGCCGCCGTCGCCATCTGGGGACTCTGTATCACCCGTCTCGCCGGAATCGTTCGGATCGGCGAGGTTGAGCGTCTCGATCTCCTCGTCGTCGGTCTCTTCGAGGCCCGGGACGCTATCGCTGTCGCCGGCGATCACGTCACGGACGACGTCGCTGCTGGCGTCGTCGACCAGATCACCCTCGTCGTCCAGTGGCGGATCGACGGACTCGATCACCGGCTCGGTCAGGAACTTCTCGACCTCGTCGGTCCCGGTGGCACGAATGCCGTAGACGGTCGTGTATTCCGAGTCGGCGTCGATCTCACGTTCGAACGTGATCTCGTCGTCGTCGATCGTCCAGTACTCGCTGCCGTACTCGGGATGGAACCCGAGGTCCTCGACGGCCACGTCCTCGGGCACGTCGTCGCTCAGCGTCACCGTGACGGGTTCGATGCGCTGGGACTGGATCCGAAACGCGATCGCCGGCACCGGAAACTCGTCGGCCTCGAACTGTTTGACCACCGTGACCCCCTCTCCCGACACCGTCACCGCCTCGTACGCCTGCGTGTTGCTCATACCCATATGTGGGTTAACCATTCGTATTAAAGTTACTTCCGTCCTCCAGGATTGACGCCGCCCGGGTTAGAGATCGATCCGGTCGCCGATCTCGACAATATCCAGTCGCTTTGGATACGGAAACGACCGGACGTGATCGTACAACGCCGTCGGATCCGCCGTCATCCCCTTCCACATGTCCCAGTGGCTCGGCAACAGCGCATCCAATTCGAGTTCGTTAGCCGCTTCGACGATCATGTTCTCGTCGTTGTACCACCGCGTGCGCGTGGGCGTCTCGCCGATGGCGTCGGGTACCATCCCGACGCTGCCGAACGCCAACACGCCCAGATCGATGTCGAATCGCTCGCCGATGGACTCGAAGGCACCCGGTCGAGCGTCCCCGCCGTGGAAGAACGTCCCCGCTTCGTGCTCGATGACGTACGAGACTGGTTCCTCGGCGTCCGGGTCGTTGGCATCCGCAACGTGAAGCGTGAACGCGCCGATCTCGATGGTCTCCCCGATCGAAACCGAGGATAGCTGGCCGTCGGCCACGTCCCACTCGTCGGTCCACCCCGCTTGCTCGGCGACAGCGAGGCTCGCGTCCGGTGCGTAGAAGGTCGCCCCCGTCTCCGCGAGGATCGGGGCCTGGCTCGGCCCGTGGACGTGATCGACGTGGTCATGAGTCACGACGATCGCGTCGGCCGCCGCCACATCCCGTGGATCGAACGGAACGGGGAGCATGCGGACTGTCCGCGGTGGATCGCCCGTCCCGAGATACGGGTCGATGAAGATGGTCGTCCCTGCCCCGTCTTTGAGAACGAATCCATTACAACCCAGATACCAGATTGCGACCCCGTCGGGAGTCGTGTTCTCGATAGCAGCCGGCAGCCACTCGCCCCAGTCTGAGGTGACCATACGCTGGACTCGACGGCCGGCCGACTAAGCGTTTTGGAGCCAGCCGGCCCCGATCGATCCGGCACGACCAGCCGTCGAGCACCACCGGAAGCGACCCGACAGCCGGATAGTGCCACGCAACCGACGCACTATCGATCGCCAAGCGGAACCCACTGGCGGTCGTGCTCGCCGACGAAGGTGCTCCGCGGGCGGATCAGCCGGTTGTCATCGAGTTGTTCCAGACAGTGCGCGCTCCAACCGGCGACCCGCGAGACCGCGAACGTCGGGGTGAACAGTTCCGGCGGGATCCCGACGCCGGACAACAACACGGCGGTGTAGAACTCGACGTTCGTATCGAGATCCAGGTCGGGGCGGTGTTCGGCCAGCACGCCCCTGGCTTCGGCCTCGACAGTTTTGGCGTGCGCGAAGAAGTCGTCTTCGCCCTCGTAGAACGCAGCGGCGGCGTCCTCCAGCACGGCCGCCCGCGGATCGCGCGCGCCGTAAACCCGATGCCCGAAGCCCATCAGTCGTTCGCCGGCCTCGAGTCGTCCCGCGAGTTCGGTCCGGATATCCTCGGTGTCTTCTAGCGCTTCGAGCATCTCCAAGACGAGATCCGGTGCACCGCCGTGGAGGTCCCCGCGGAGGGCACCGATCGCGCCGGTGATCGCCGAGACGAGTTCCGACTCCGTCGACACGATCGTCCGGGCGGTAAAGGTCGAGGCATTGAGGCCGTGATCGACGACCGTAGAGAGGTACGTCTCCAAGCCCGCAACCTGTGCCTCGGTGGGTTCCTCGCCGGTCAGCATGTAAAGGTAGTTGGCCGCGTGGCCGAGATCGAGTCTGGGCTCTAAGGGCTCCTGCCCCTGGAGCACCCGCCAGTAGGTCGCCGTGATCGTCGGCAATCGGGCGATCAATCGGAGCGCGTCGGCCTCGGGATCGTTGGGCTCGACGGCCGTGGCAGTCGCCGCGCCCATCCGGAGGGCAGCCATCGGTCCAGCCCCGCGCTCGGCGGCCGCAACGACGGCGTTGTAGCAGGGTTCGGGCAGCGTCCGATACGAGCACAGTTCGTCTTCGAAGTCGGCGAGTTCGTCGGCGTCCGGCAGCCGGTCGTACAGAAGGAGGTAGACCGTCTCGGGGTAAGTCGCGTTCGCCGCGAGTTCCCCGACGGGGTAGCCCGCGATCCACAACTGGCCGGCCTCGCCGTCGATGTCGCTCAGCTGCGTCTCGGTGACTGTCACGTCCGCGAGTCCGCGGTGTATTTCCTCGTCACTCATTGCCCGCTTGTACTGGCTCGGAGGGTAAAACTGTGGGCGACTCGGCACGCCAGGCCAGGTGGCCGCCTGATTCGATCCGGACCCACTCGAAGCTGTCGATCCAGGGGCTAAAATAGCCGTTTGAGCCTCCCGACGTGTTTTACTACGCGAGGAGAAGGCGTGTGTATGACGTCGCTGCTGCCATTGAAGTCTGCCACGCAGTCTAGAGATCGTGATCTCGACCCACAGCTTCTCGGTCTCACAGAGGAGTCCGCGGGCGACATCCTTTCGGCGATTTCGTCACTGACTGCACGACGGATCCTCGACATACTGTACGACGAGCCACGTCCCACATCCGAGATCGCGACGACACTCGACTCATCGGTCCAGAACGTCAGCTACCATCTCGAACGGCTGGAAGACGCCGATCTCGTCGAAGTCGTCGATACGTGGTATTCAGCCCAGGGTCGTGAGATGGATGTCTACGGGCCAACTAATAGCGCCCTCGTCCTCTATACGGGTGCCGAGACGGTACCGCCATCGCTGAAGCGCGCGCTCGGCCGGAGTGTCGGTGGGATCGGTGCTATCGGTGTTATCAGCGCACTCGTCCATTTCCAATGGACAGAAACCGGTCCGTTCGCTCCGTCTCGTCGGGTCGCACCGATTGGGGCTCAACCACCGGAACCGACCATCCAAGAATCGATTATGAATTTCATCACGGGCCCGGGCGGAACACTCCTTACAGCCGGTCTGGTGGTCATTGCGGTGTGCCTCCTCTGGTGGTACTGGCGACGATACCGGCCGGCCCGCCAGCAAGCGCAATCTATCTGAGAGCGCCCCTTCCATACCGTTTGGTTTTGCCATTCATGTGATCGATCAGTGCGTCCCAGGGACTCAAAGGCGTCTTTGAATCTGGGATACCACCATACGTACCCCTCCCGTGTAGTATTGTATGCGACGCAGAACGTTCCTCACAACAGTTGGAGTCGGCATCACAACCGCGGCAGCAGGTTGTAGCTCCCAGGCACAGTCAAACGAACCCTCGACAGAGACTGACGGATCGACTGACGATGCAGATGAACGGAGTACGAAGTTGGGGACAGACGAATCACCAGCCGAAGACACGACGACCACCGCCCACGAGCGGAGTCGTATCGAACGCGGTGAAACCACAGAACAGGTACTTGGAAACGACTCACTCACAGAGAAGGGACTCCGCAGACCCCATCACGTCGCGCTGACGAACCAGACCGAGGAAGAGCGAACAATTTCGCTGTCCATTCAGGGGGCCGAGACGGCGTCGCTCGACGAGCAGTACATACTCGAACCGAACGCCACGGTCTCGATATCGCTGACTGATCTCGATACGTACACTGTCCGCGCGACCGCACTGCATTCAGAGGCCACCGAGTCGATGTCGATTGAACCGTCTCAGTTTACCTGCAACGTGACCCGAACGTCGATCAATCTCACGGCTGCAGGAGCGTTCGAGTCGATGACCACGTCCACACGCATGGCCTGTCCGGGGGTCAGTACGGAAGACATCGCGGCCGACAGCACCGTTTCGAAAACGCTCGGCGATGGGGAGCCACCGGCGGACGGTGGAGATAACGCTCACAATATCGTGATAACGAACCCGAGCAGCGAGACCTGGACGGTTCGAGTCATCCTCCAATCCGAGACGACATCCCAGCTCGACGGGATCTACACGATCGAACCTGCTGGGAAGAGTCGGTTGACGCTAACCGAAAGCGGTACCTACGATATTGACGTGTGCGTTCTCGAAACCGGTGTCACAGAAACGATCAACCTCACCGCCGAAAACTTCGACTGTAACGTCTCCACAACGCAGGTCGGTGTCGATTCGGAGGGGACCCTCGACAGTACGACCCTCTCGACGCTGATGGCCTGTGTCGGTGACAACGAGACGGACTCCGCGAACAATTCGTCCACATAAACCCCCTCGAGTCGCCCTCCTCTCAGCACGTCCCAGCCTCGATCGTCTCGATCCATAGCAAGGATTATCGCCCCCGCGGCCCCGAAACCGTGTATGACCCACTTTTCCGACCGTGTCGAACAGGTTTCGATTTCCGGCATCCGCGAAGTCTTCGAGGCGGCGGACGAGGACGCGATCAACCTCGGACTCGGCCAGCCTGACTTCCCTGCGCCCGAAAATGCCCGCGAGGCGGCCGTCGAGGCGATCCGCGCCGGCGACGCTGACGGCTACACATCCAACAAGGGCACGCCGGAGCTCCGGGAAGCCATCGCCGCAAAACACGCCCGGGACAACGATCTGGACGTCGATCCCGCGAACATCATTGCCACCTCGGGCGGCAGCGAAGCCCTCCACATCGCCCTGGAAGCCCACGTAGATGCCAACGAGGAAGTCATCTATCCCGATCCGGGCTTTGTCTCCTACGAGGCACTGACCCACCTCGCCGGGGGAACGCCCAGGCCAGTCGGCCTCCGTGAGGATCTGACACTCGATCCCGCCGCTGTCGAGGACGCGATCACCGACGACACTGCCGCCTTTGTGGTCAACAGCCCCGCCAACCCGACCGGGGCAGTCCAGTCACCCGACGACATGCGCGAGTTCGCCCGGATCGCCGACGAACACGACGTGCTCTGTATCTCCGATGAAGTCTACGAGCACATCGTCTTCGAGGGCGAGCACCGTTCGCCGCTTGAATTCGCCGAAAGCGACAACGTCGTCGTGATCAACGCCGCCTCGAAGGCCTACTCGATGACCGGCTGGCGACTCGGGTGGGTCACGGGCAGCAACGAGCGCATCGAGCGCATGCTGCGGGTCCATCAGTACGGCCAGGCGTGTGCGAGCGCGCCGGCTCAGTACGCGGCCCAAGCGGCCCTCTCGGGGCCCCAGGATCGCGTCACGGAGATGGTAGAGGCTTTCGAGGAGCGACGGAACGTCCTGCTCGATGGTCTCGCCGACATGGGACTGGAGACGCCAACACCGAAAGGTGCGTTCTACGCGATGCCGAACGTGCCCGACGGCTGGGTCGAAGAAGTGATCGACCGCGGTGTCGTCGTGGTGCCCGGCGAGGCCTTTGGCGAGGGCGGGGAGGGGTACGCACGGATTTCATACGCGACGGACATGGAACAGCTGACGGAAGCGATCGACGTGATGGCGGCGGCGACGGCAGCCGTTCGGTAACGACTGGTGGCAGTAACGCCGACGGACCCAGGGTCGGCAGTACTGCCCAAACTATCACAAAGGAATATCATCCAGTCGATACTCCGACCGTGACCCACAAGTACGCAACCCGCATATACAATCACGTACAATCATGGGACGTGCTCACAGCCGTCGAGTGACTGGGATCGGACTCACCACGGGACCATCCCGCCGATGTTCGAACGTCGCCGCGGGCGAACCGAACCACGCCCTATTCGCGAGACAGGACAGAACGGCTCGTGATCGAGTCGCTACCGCAATCAATGACTGACATCGAATCGAGAGCAGCCGGGGCGGAGCGCGAACTCGATATCGACGATGTCGGCGAGATCGCCGACAGTGTTGTCGAGAACGTCGAACGCGTCATCGTGGGGCATCGCGACGCGATCGAACACATTCTCACGGCGCTGTTCGGCCGCGGACACGTCCTCCTCGAAGACGTGCCCGGTGTTGGAAAGACGATGCTGTCACGCGCGATCGCGGAATCGTTCGACTGCTCGTTCAAGCGCGTCCAGTTCACCCCGGATTTGCTCCCCTCCGACGTGACGGGGGCGAACGTCTACAACCAGAAGACCCAGACCTTCGAGTTCCGGTCCGGGCCGATCTTCGCCAACGTGGTCCTGGGCGACGAGATCAACCGCGCGCCACCGAAGACCCAGAGCGCGCTACTCGAAGCCATGGAGGAAGGCCAGGTGACGATCGACGGCGAGACCCACGCCGTTCCCGACCCGTTCGGCGTCATTGCGACCCAGAACACCGTCGAGCGAGATCGTACATACGACCTGCCGATGGCCGAACTCGACCGGTTCATGAAGAAACTTGAACTGGGCTATCCGACGGCCGACGAGGAGTCCGCGATGCTGGAAAGCGTCGTCGGGACCCATCCGATCGAGACCGTCGAACCCGTCGCGACACTCGAAGATCTGGAACAGATCCGGGCAGTGACCGCAGACGTCACTGTCGAGGACCCGATCCGGACGTACGTGACGCGGTTGGCCCGGTATACGCGCAACCACGCCGAACTCGGTGCGAGTCCACGCGCCTCGGTGCTGTTGCTCCGGGCGGCCCAGGGACGGGCGGTCCTGAACGGCCGGGAGTACGTCGTGCCGGACGACATCCAGGCCGAGGCCAGCGTCGTGTTGCCCCATCGGATCCGGAGCGGGGCCGTCGAGAGAACCGCGGGTGACCTGGTCGCCGACGCAATCGAAAGCATACCCGTCGAGTGAGATGAGACTGACAAACCGCGGTTGGGTGACCGTCGGCGTCGCCGTCGCCGCCTTTCTGATGGCGTGGCTGTTCGGTGCACGATCGCTAAACGCCGTCGCAGTCCCGGCGGTAGTCGCCGTCGTCGCCGCGGCCGCCCAGCTCAAGCTGGCCGATCGGCCCGCAGTCAGCCGGTCGAACCCACACGCTGGCTTCCCCGAAGAAACCAGGGCCGTCACCGTCGAGGTCACCGGTACCCGTGGGACGATCATCCACGCGAACGATACGCTGTCACGGGGGTTGTCTGCCACCGACAACGGATTCTCGGGAAGCGTTCCGGTCACACACACCTACGAGATGGCGCTGACGGAACGAGGACGGCACGCGATCGGTCCGCTTTCGGTTCACCTCCGGGACGTGTTTGGGTTGGTCAGCCACGAGATCGAAATCGGCGAGGCGACGGACGTGATCGTCTATCCCCAGATACACGACGTCACCGGGTCATCTGCCCTCGCTGCCGAGCTCGAACGAAATCGCCGACCGGAGCGCCAAGAGATCGACCAGTTGCGCGAGTACGTCCCGGGCGACCCGTTGCGGGACATCGACTGGAAGTCCTCAGCCAAACGACTGCCCGATCTCGTCGTCACGGAGTTCATCGGCCGGGAGACCATGGGAACCATCGAGATCACCATCAGCACTGACCGGGAGACGGCAGACAGGGCGGCCAGTGCGGCCGGCAGCGTCGCCCTGTTTTTTTCCCACGCCGGACTCGAAGTCGGTCTGACCGCGCCGGACGGTAATCTCAAACCATCCCGGGGGGAGACACATCGAAGTGAGCTGTTGCAATTACTGGCCGAAACCGGACCGGGGACACTCAATGACCGGGTCCGGACTGACGCCGACATCCGCGTCGTTGGAGACGACGGGGCGGTCACCGTCGATGTCAACGGCCAGGTGACCACCTACGAGGACATTCGCTCGACAGCGGCCCGGGATCGCACGCCAGTCGATCGTCAGAGAGCCGGGACATCGGGGGTGACGGTCACGTGAGCGTCACTGGTCGTGAGCAGAACCCGGGGAGAGACGGTCAGACGGGCATCACAGGTCGTGTTCGGGACATCACGCCCGTTCGGCTCCTCGCCCTGGGTGGCGCTCTCCTCGTGATCGGGTCGTTTGTCGGTGTCGTCCACGATGTTGTCGACGTGATCAGCGACCCGGGTCTGTTACAGCTTGTGGTCGCAGTGACATTCGTCGGTTCGACGATCGCCGCCCGATATCTTACCGTCCGGAAGGCAGTCGTCCTCGCGGTCGTGTTGCTTGCGGGTAGTCTTCAATGGTATCTGCTCGGATTATCCGGGGCGACGCTGTGGCCGTGGCCACACATCCAGTACACGATTGCCCTCCTGGCCGGCAACTCGGTCCTGGGGATCGTCAATCTGGAGGCATGGGTAATCGCCGTAACACCGGCTCCGATATTCCTGGCGTGGTATCTCGCCGTCCGCCGCCATTACGCCCCGAGCGCAGCCATCGGCGGGACGACGTTGCTGTTTTTCGTCCTCACGGGCGACGCCGGGGCCGATCTGACGCTGCTGGGCGTTGTGGGCGTCGTCACACTCGTCGGCGCGGGCGAGCTTGATCGGCTCGGAGCATCGATCGGCGAGACGGATATCGTCGCGACAGTCGTCGCCATCGCCATCGTCGCCTCGGTGACCATATCGATCGTTCCGGCCGGTGCCGCCTTCTCGTTCTCGCCCGACAGCGGTCTGAGTGATTCGGCTGCAGTCAGTTCCAGCGCTGCCCCCAGCGATGGGACGCTCGAAGGAAGCCTCCTCAGTGCATCCGAGGAGTTATCGATCCAGGGGAGCCTGGAACTCACATCCGAGCTCAGATACGCGGTCACGAGCAACAAGGGGAGTTACTGGCGCGTGGCCGCCTACGATCTGTACACCGGCGACGGCTGGGTTCGGCGTGGCGGGACTGGTTCGACCGACCAACGACTCGGCTCACCGCCGGATCGATCCCGAACCGTCGAGCAAACCTACCGGGCGATCACCGAGATCGGTACGATGCCTGCCGTGTGGCGACCGAGTGAGATCTCGGGGCCGGCAGCCGAAAATGCCCGGGCGACCCGACTCGGCGGCCTCCAGCCGATCCAACCACTCGCGGCCAACGACTCCTATCGGGTCACCAGCGAAGTGCCGATCGCGACCGCCTCGGAACTCCGGGACGCCGGCGAGGCATATCCCGCCTCCGTCAAGAACCAGTATCTCCAGCTCCCCGACAGCACGCCTGATCGCGTCGCCGAACGGACCGAACAGCTGACGGGGAACGCCGACAATCCGTACGACACGGCCCGCGTGATCGAACAATGGCTCGAATCCAACCGTGAGTACTCACTGAACGTCTCGAAGCCGTCCGGGACGACTGCCGATTCGTTCCTCTTCGAGATGGACCAAGGGTACTGTACGTACTACGCGACGACGATGGCGACCATGTTGCGAACCCAGGATATCCCCGCCCGGTTCGTCGTCGGATACACGTCCGGCCAACGCGTCGGGGAAGACGAATGGCTCGTCCGCGGCCACAATTCCCACGCCTGGGTGGAAGTGTACTTCCCCGACGTGGGGTGGATCCGGTTCGATCCGACACCAGCCGGACCGCGCGATTCGACTACCCAACAGGACCTCGAATCAGCACGGGCAGCCAACGAGTCAAACGTCGATACCAACCGAAGTCAGGGCGGCGAGTGGACTCCCACGCCGACCGAAACCGAGACTGAAGCGCCCGAGACGGACGACCAACAGACGGTCCTCGAGGAGAGAGAGCCCTCGGTCCCCGAATACTACGGCCCTGACGCGGAACTCAACGGGAGTGAATTCCCCGGCGGCCAGTTCAACGCAACCGCCACCGACCGGACCGACACTGCCAACGAGAGCGAGGGGCGCAGAGACAATGAGGGAGGCCTCGTTCCCGGACTCGAACAGCTGACGCTGGCTGCCCTCGCCATGTTCGGGTTCGCCGGCGTTGCCCGCCGAAGCGGACTCACGGACCGTGCGTACCGCGCGGTCTGGCTCCGGTGGCAACCCCGCGAGGAGCCGGCGACTGACGTCGAACGTGCCTTCGATCGGCTCGTCTACCTGCTCGAACGCCGCCACCGCAAGCGCCACCCCGGCGAGACCGTCAGACACTACCTCGATGCTGTCGATGCTGACGAACGCGCCAGACGTGTCGCGACGATTCGTGAACGGGCCCGGTATGCCGACACCGTCGACCGGGACGCCGCCGACGAAGCGGTCGAACTGGTCGACGAACTCGTCGGCGATACGTGATTGAATGTCCGGTCAATCGGAGTTTTGCGGTGATCTGTGGGGTAAATCCCGACAGTGTTTTGTACCAAGATTCCCAACAGCAGATTGTAATGTCGGAAGTCTGCTCGACGTGCGGGTTGCCTGAGGAGCTCTGCGTCTGTGAAGACGTCGCCAAAGAATCCCAGGAAATCAACATCCGCATCGACGAGCGCCGTTACGGGAAAGAGGTAACGATCATCGAAGGGTTCGATCCGAAAGACGTCGACATGGACAGTCTGTCTTCGGACCTCAAATCGAAGTTTGCGTGTGGGGGGACTGTCGAGGACGGCCAGATCGAGCTCCAGGGCAATCACACCGGCCGCGTCGAGGATTTCCTCCGTGATAAGGGCTTCAACGTCGCGTAATTGATCCTCGGTTCTACCGCGTTTCGCCGGTGACCAGTCGCGGCTTCTTCTCGGATGAAACGTGACGAGCAGCCTCTACTCCGCAGACCCGTAGCCGAGCCCACAGTCGGCCGCGTGAGGAGTATGTTTATCACGATTGCGGACATACGCTGACAGTGACGGACATCACATGCCGATTCAGCTCGATCCGGACGACGATACAGAGACACCACGGGTCAAGCCGGGGACGAACGCACAGGCACTCCTGGCCGCCCTTCTCGATCATCCGGACATGGGATTCACTCCGAAGGAACTCTCGGAACTCACGGACGTCCCACACGCAAGCGTCCACAAGACACTTTCGCGGATGCGAGAACGTGGACTCGTCCGGAAGATCGACTCATACTGGGCGGTCGCCGACGACGTGGCAGCTTCGGAAGTTGCCTCCGCCGTTAGTCTCCAGAGTATTCAGGAAACGTACGGCGACGACGCCTACGGTGACGATGAATGGGTAGCGGACGCCCCCGATCTCGGGGACAACGCGTAGCAATGGCCTACGCCCAGGGAAGCCATCTTTTTCGTCGTCGGGTGTCCTCGCTCACTGCGTTCGCTACGGGCACCGCGTGGCGACTTCGTCGCCACGGCATTCAGTTGCGGGCCCATGGGCCCGCAACCCTCTCCTTGAAAAACATGGGTGAAAAAGACCGCCTCCGCCGTCTTCGACGGCTCCGGCGGTGAAATCCCTCACTTCGCCCGTCTTTCGAGCCTCGCCTCACTTCGTTCGACAAGACGCCGGCCGGGAGTTTCCCGAACGGAGTGAGGGAAACGTCGATAGACGAGCGAAGTGAGTCTATCGGGAGTGAGCAAACGCGAAGCGTTTGCGATCTACGGGCGGCGTCCCGCCGAGCACACGAGGCGGGACTCGGGAGCTGTGCTCCCGGCGCATCGAATGACGACTGAAAGGAGGAATGAGATGCGCCGAAAGACTCACTTCATTCGTCTTTCGAGCCCTGGTTCACTCGCTTACGCTCGTTCACCAGGACGCCGGCCGGGAGTGAGCGGATTCTCCGAATCCGCGAACGCCGAACGACGCGAGCGTCGTTCGGAAATTGAACCCGATGCCAGACGTGCTCGCTCCGCTGAGCGCGTCTGCCGTGATTCAATTCCCTCGTACCGCATACACGGCCCTCACGAATTGTTCGGGCCGAGAGATGCGCCGGCCGGGAATTGAACCAGAGCCAGACGGTCGCTCACTTCGTTCGCGCTGCGACTGGCAGGGCTCAATTCCCGCAAAACGCATTTGCGGCTCGCGGTTTGCTCGCCGCAAAATGCGCCGGCCGGGAATTGAACCCGGGTCGAGAGCTTGGAAGGCTCTTGTCATACCACTAGACCACCGGCGCTCGTTCACTGCGTTCACTCGCGCCGAGCATCGACGGACTCCGTCCGTCTCAACACCGGCGCGCTCGTCACTTCGCTCCTCGCGCGCCGAGGATCGCAAATCCTCCGGATTTGCTCACCACCGGCAGACTCGTTTTGCTCGTCTGCCGAGCCTTGCCTCACTTCGTTCGGCAAGACACCGGCGCTCGACTGCAACGGGACGGGCACACTTCGGCCCGTGTCGAACCCGCGTTCGCATCCGGACGTTATCCAGCCCTCGTTAAGGGTGTTTCCTTTCAGCGTGACGCCGGACTGACGGTCCCATAGCAGTTCCCATTCGAGAGCTCGAACGCATCGAGCGAAAGCTGACTCGCTTCGACATCCGCCTGGAACTCTGCAGGCGCGTAGATATGATAGAATCGCGGGACGGTCTCGCCACCGGGCAGCGTCCACTCGACAGTCGTATCGAAGCCCATCTCGGCATCTGGCGGTGCGTCGAAATTGTCGTGGGTGATGCTCCAGGCGCTGACGAACGCTTCCCCGTCGGGATCGAGCACCCGCGCGAGTTCGTCTAAGCTTTCGATCCGCGCTTCCCGGGATGGCAGGTGGTGCAGCGTCGCGATGTAGAGAGCCAGATCGACGCGATCGTTCGTGATCGGGAGGTTCGACGCATCACCAAGCAGGAAGCGACCATCCGGGACGCGCTCGGTCGCAGCATCGAGCAGCGATCGACTCACGTCCACACCCACGACTCGATCGGCGCGCTGCTTCAGGATCTCGACGTGGCGGCCGTTGCCACAGCCGACGTCGAGACCCAGGTCCGCGTCGGCGGCGTCGGCGACGAACGCCTCGACTTCCGGCCACGGGTTCACCCGGGTCTTCGAGAAGTGCGTGCCGATGTGGTCGTACGTGTCTCGCACGTCCGCGCGGGAGCGATCCATTTCGATCCTCGATCAATCGTACTTCTCTGGGTATGCCTCGGCCAGTAGCTCCGGCTGGGATTCGAGACGCTCGCGGATCGGATCGACAATGTCTCCGATGTACTCGCCGGCGGCGTTCTTGAGATCCTGGGGGTGGAGTTCCTCGCTGACGAAGTCGTCTTCCAGTTGGGCGTAGGAGTCGTAGGTGAGGTTCCCGCCGTATTCTTCGGGGCGCTCGACGACGAAGGCCTCCTCGCGCTCATCGAGAATCGGGAACACGAGATAGCGAACGTACTCCAGAACGCCGTTACCTTCGACCTCGCCCATCGGGCAGTAGGCGTCGCCGATCTTCTCGACGACGGTGTCGGGATCGTCCGTGAGCGCGACCTTCGAGGACTCCTCGGAAGCGCTCATCTTCCCGCCCGTCAGGCCGGAGAGTAGCGGCGCGAAGACGCAGGTCGGGGCCTCGCCGCCGTGTTCGGGCAGGATCTCGCGGGAGAGCATGTAGATCCCACGCTGGTCGATCCCGCCGTAGGCCACGTCGGCGTCCAGGGCGTCGACGTCCAGGGTCTGCATCAGGGGATAGACCAATCCACCCAGGTTCGGCGAGTCCGATTCCCGGACGACCTCGCTCGCGGCCCGCTGGGCGCGGGCGATCGTCGTCTCGGCGGTCATCCGCAGGAGTTCCAGTGTGTACTCCGAATCGAGTTCGAACTCGCGCCCGCGCACGAAGGTGATCTGCTCGGGATCGGCCCCGGCGGCCTCGACCATCGCTTCGATTGTTTCCTGGTAATAGGCAGTGCGGGCCTCCAGCAGGTCGAAGGGGCTCTTTGCGTCGTCGAGGTGGGCGTGCAGGTCGGCGATCAGCACCGTCACGTCCATCCCGGCGTGCAGGAAGTCGGCGAGTTTCCGGATCGTCGTGAAGTGGCCGATGTGCATCTCGCCGGTCGGGGCGTAGCCGATGTAGACCGACGGCCCCTCGCGGTCCTCGAACAGCTCGCGTAACTCGTCCTCGGTGACGACCTCGGCGGTGTTGCGGGTCGCCAGGTCGACTCGCTCGTCCGTGTCCATACGCGTTCGTCCGGAGTCCGTCCCTAAAACGATTCGTTTCCCGCTCGAAGCGTGCTTGTCAGCCGTCACTGTTGTCTGTTCACCTCGATAGAGCGCTCCGACCGACGCATGCACGTCAGACTTCGCCAGTATCGACCGGGACGCGAGTCAAACCGAGCGTCGCGAAGTCGTCGTCGAACGCGAAGATGTGAGAGATATCGTGCTCATCGGCAAGTGTCGCGTTCATGTGATCGATGAAGGAGATCGATTGGTCGTCGTACTGTTCGAACTGCTGGACCGTCACGTCGAAACGGTGGGCATCGACATTGATCAGATTGATCGATGGCGTTTCCCTGACAGTCGCCAGTGCTTCGACCGCTTCGGCGTGGCCGACACCGTACAGCAACGTCGTCGCCGTCTCCGAGAGAACGTATCGACTCGTGTACAGCGGCCCGTAGGCGTATTCGCCTGTCCCGATCCCATCCAGTAACTCAGTGGCCGCGTCGTGATGTGTATCGTCCTCATTGAATACCGCAACGAGTGCGTTCGTATCCACGAACAGCGGTGTCGACCGAGTGACCTGGGTCATGCCTCGTTACGGTACAACACGTCGTCCACATTCTCGGAGAGATCCTCGCGTCCCGACGCGAACGACGGCCTGTCGGCAAAGAGCGGGTCGTCTGGATCGACGGGTTCGGGTTCCACGCGATCATCTACAATCCACCACACGACAGTCCGTCCGCTCTTCCGACGATCGACGACGCCGTCCCGGTGGAGTTCTCTGAGTTTCCGCCGCGCCGTCTCGGTGGAGCAGTCCAGGTGCTCGGCCACGTCTGTAGAGGTGACAGCCGGTCCGTTCACGGAGCGAAAGACGTCCAATACGCGAGACTGTGAGACGGTCTCGACGAACTCCCCCGTGTCCGATCGTTCTCGGTTGCTCATACATGTCTTTGCTCACCATCTGGCAAAAGTCTTGTTGATACACCATGTTGGCACTCCAACGTGGTCGTAGTCATTCGAATCACTCTCGAGATCAGTGGAGGAGTCAGTCCCGGACGCCTAACAGAACGGCAAAACCCGTTGTCACTCGCCCTGCTCTGCAACTCGATTCCGGTGGACGATTCCCTGGTTGTTCGCCGTGTTGGCGACGAAGTTCCGGAAGGCATCGCTCACGTCGAGGTCATCAGCCAGCACCGCGGGTCGGCCCTCGTCGCCGCGTTCGCGGATCTCCGGATCGAGCGGGATCTCGCCCAGGAACGGCATCTGGACCTGCTCGGCGAACTCCCGACCGCCGCCCTCGCCGAAGATGGCGTGTTCGCTGCCACAATCGGGGCATTTGAACGAGCTCATGTTTTCGACGATGCCCAGGACGGGCGTGTCGTGCTTGCCGAACATCTCCAGGCCCTTCTTGGCGTCGTCCAGCGCGACACCCTGGGGCGTCGTGACGATCACCGCGCCCGTGACCGGGACAGTCTGGAGGAGTGTGAGCTGGGTGTCGCCGGTGCCCGGCGGGAGGTCGACGACGAGGTAGTCGAGTTCGCCCCACTGGACATCCTCGAACAGCTGAGTCAGCGTCTGGTGGACCATCGGCCCACGCCAGATCACGGGGTCGTCCTCGCCGAGCAGGAAGTCCATGCTCATGAGCTTCATCCCGTGTTTCTCCGGCGGGATGATCTTGTCGTCGTCCGTGGCTTCGGGGCGTTCGTGTGCGTCGAGCATCCGGGGGACGTTCGGTCCGTAGATGTCGGCGTCGAACACCCCGACACGAGCACCGCGATCGGCGAGTCCCGCGGCGAGGTTGACCGAGGTCGTACTCTTCCCGACGCCGCCCTTCCCGCTCGCGACGGCGATGACGTTCTTGACGCCCGGCAGGATGTCGCCCTCGGTGCCACGGTCGATCGTCGCCGAAAGCTCCACGGCCAGATCCGGTGCGGCGTCACCGATCACCTCACGGACGCGATCGGCGATGGTCGTCTCAGTCGGCGAGAACGGCGCACCCAGCGCAAGGTCGATGTGTGCGCTCCCATTCCGCAATTCGATGTCGTTGACCAGGCCCAACGAGACGATGTCGCCGTCGAGATCCGGGTCCTCGACCGATGCCAGCAGTTCCCGCAGCTCGGCTTCGTCCATACCCGCCGTAGGCTCCGAACGAGCGAAAAGACTTGTGACCCTGCCCGGACGCGTGAATATGACGCGAGCGGAGACCAGTCCGCACTCCGTTCAGTCCGTGACAGGCTCACCGACACCGATCGTGAACGTACAGTCGGCCGCCAGTCTGAAGATGGCTCGATCGCCCACGTCGATCGCGCTCAGTCGCCGACCGATCGGATGCTCGCCGAACGAGACCGACGCTCGCGAAGTGGCCGGCCAGGCACCCACGCGACCCCGTAATTTCGTCGGCTCCCGGAGCAATCGGTCGTCTTTCAGCGTGAAATTGTACCCGGTGAGTCGGGCAGGCAGCGTCGGCGGCCGCTGGATCGAAGTTGAAAGCAGCGGCTCCCCGTCGGCTCTGACAGTCGCGGTCCGTGTCTTTCCCTCGTCGGTCACGTCGATATCCGCGACGAGCTTTGGGTAGCCCCAGATGTCGACGCCGAAGGCCCGGGCGGGTTCCGTCGTCACCGGGAGCGTCTCGACGTAGCCGCTGACCGCTCGCCGGAGTAGGGAAGCCAGCGGTATCGTTCGCGTTCCCGCCTCGACTGCGGGAAAGAGGACGCCAACCTCGTCATAGGGCGGAATGGTCTCCTCGCCCACCCGGTCGTACCGGACGACGAGGACGGTCATCGCGGCACTGTCAGCCCGTATCCCAACGGGCGCTGTCCCGGCGGGGAGCCGTTGTTCGACGGCCGCCCGGTCGGCAGGGAAGACGGCCCCTGCGATCGTCGCCGAGAGGGAGACCGGGAGTTCGAAGGTGTGGCCAGTCGAGACGGTGATCGAGTCGGTCATTCGTCGATCGCCTCCCGAACGCGTTCGAGCGCCGCGAGCGCTCGGATCGTCACTCGTTGGCCCAGGTCCTGAACGGGCCGCGGGAGCCAGCGCGTCGCCAGCACCAGCCTGGCCGGCAGGCCGACGGGATACCGGGCAGCCGGATCATCCGCAGTCGCGGCGTCCTGGATGATTGACGCCACGCGTTCGGGTGAGACCGCCAGCGGACCACCGCCGAGCAACGCGTCCCCCTCGACGGCGTCGTAGATGTCCGCATACCGGTCTGACCGCTCGAAGCCGGACAGGAGATGATCTGACTCGACACTGAAGCCGGTGTCCACCCAGGCAGGTTCGACCAGCGTCACGTCGACGGGCCCATCGGCGACTTCGATCCGGAGGGCGTCGACCATTCCCTCTATTGCATGTTTTGATCCCGCGTACGCGCCCATGCCGGGCGTGACCACGCGGCCGTGCGTGCTCGAAACGACGACGGCCGTCCCGTCTCGCTCCCGTAGCAACGGCAGTCCAGTGGTAATGGTCCGGAGTGTCCCGTGGACGTTGACGTCGAACTGCCGATCGAGGCGCTCCGCCGGCAGGTCCTCGAGCGGCCCCGGCTGGCAGTAGCCAGCGTTGGCGACCACACAATCGAGGCCGCCGACATCGGCGCTGATCCGATCGAACAGTCGGTCGACGGCTGCACCGTCGGTCACGTCCAGGGTGGCGGTCTCACAGCCCTCGAGCCCTTCGAGCCCGTCGGTGTCGACGTCGGCGGCGTAGACTCGCCAGCCGCTGTTCGCGAACCGGCGGGCTGTCGCCCGGCCGATCCCGGCGGCAGCGCCGGTAACGAGAACGGTTTGCATCGAGACAGCGATCACAGCCCTGGCCGAAAGTCGTTCCGCTCGAGGCGAGGACAGGGGCTGACAAAATCACGCTCCGTCACTTTGTTGTTGCCACATGCCGTGACGACCCTCCATTTCCCGCGGTATGCCTCCTCCCTGGCTGCCGGATTGACGCTGCTTCTTGGGGCAATGGATGACGTATATCCGGGTATACGCGAGGGTTACGACAGCGGTCACCACCCCAGCCCATACGGCGAGAACCATCGCAAGGACCGGCTCGGCAAGCGCCGGCGGGAGCAATCCGAGTGGCGCGTGTCCGAGAAAGAGCAGGGAAAGGAGTCCGACTGCAGAAAATCTGTCCTCAGCGAACGCCGTTCGTCCCTGTCTGACCGATCGATCGAGAACGACGGCGGGGACGACGACCGGGAACAACGCCAGCAGATAGCCACCGAGGATCACCCCAACGACGAGACCGACGATCGGAAAGAACGAGCTCGGGAGGAACACACCGAAGTACAGCGGAACAGCGAATATAGTGATCGTGACGAAGAGGGCCGGGAGCGAACCCAGGAAGGCGCCGAACTGTGCGACGACGGTCCGGTGGCGATCCTCGAGCGCATCCTCGGCCACGACTGCAGCAAGGGCCGCCACCAATGCAATGTCCAGAAACAACACACCCCATCGAAGCAGGTCACCACCTACGACGAACAGCTCCAGCGAGCTCTGTAGCACGAACAGCTCCACGCTGCTGGCGACGAGCGCGACCACAACCAAGAATGGCGACTCACGGAGGATACGCACTGCCCACCGGAGCGTCGGTAGGAGGTGACGGCCGGGGAGCCGTTGCTGTTCCGGTTCCGTCTCGGATTCGTCGGCTGCCCACTCCACGTCGGTCTCGTGGGTTCCCCGCTCCGTTTCGGGCCTGTCGTCGGACCACCCACCGTCCGATTCGTCGGCGGACCAATCACTCATATAAGCAATCTTGGAGTCAGAATGAGCATAAGTGCTGTGATACGCGTTCACATCACGCTGACGACCCTTTCGTTGCGTTTATATACCGACGACAGGTACGGAAGAGTACGCATCGTGTAGGGGCATTGGCCCCGAGTCCGAGAGGGCGCGAGTACGTGACCGCGAGTCGTGGTAGCCAAGCGGCCCAAGGCGCATGGTTGCTAACCATGTGGCGTAAAGCCTCCGGGGTTCGAATCCCCGCCACGACGTTTCACGAGATCACCACATATGAGCGCAGAAGACCCAGACGCGGCCGAAGTGGAGGACGACGAGGACCTCCGCTATTTCGTCCGCATCGGACAGACGGACCTTGACGGCACGAAGTCCGTTGAACGTGCCCTGACAGACATGAACGGTATCGGCCAACGCGCGGCCCGCATCATCGCCAACGACGTCGGCATCGACCGACGCGAGACCTTCGGCCGACTCGAAGACGATCAGATCGAAGCGATCGTCGACCGTGTCGAAGGCTTTGCCGACGACGTGCCCGAGTGGCTCGCGAACCACCGCAACGACTTCTTCGACGGCGAGACGACCCACGAGATCGGGACGGACCTGAATCTCACCCGCCGGCAGGACATCAACCGCATGAAGATGATCAACGCCTACAAGGGCGTCCGTCACAAGCGCGGCCAGAAGGTCCGCGGCCAGCGGACCAAATCCACCGGCCGGACCGAGGGGACCATCGGGGTCAACGTCGAGGCGATCAAAGAGGAGCAGGCCGAGGAAGCGGCCGCCGAGGAGGATGAGGAATAATGGCACTCGGTTCAAACACCAAGTTCTACGAGACGCCCAACCACCCCTTCCAGGGCGAACGGATCGCCGACGAGCAGAGCCTCATCGGCCAGTACGGCCTCAAGAACAAGGAGGAGCTCTGGCGCGCACAATCCGAGCTTCGTTCCTACCGGCGTGAGGCCCGGAAGCTGCTGGGTGGCGGTGGCACAGCAGAGGAAAGCGAGGAGTTCATCGCACGACTCAAGCGCTATGGCATCCTCGACGAGGGGGACGCACTTGACGACATCCTTTCGCTGGATGTGACCGACGTTCTGGAGCGCCGTCTCCAGACGGTTGCCTACCGGAAAGGACTGGCAAACACGGCCGAGCAGGCTCGCCAGTTCATCACCCACGGCCACATCACCGTCGACGGTGAGCGTGTCTCGATCCCCTCGAAGACGATCGCCGTCGAGGAAGAGGGGGCCATCGAGTTCGACGAGAACAGCCCGCTCGCCGACGAACTTCATCCCGAGCGCGCGGAGGAACGATAATCCATGTCCGGAGAGCAATCCAAGTGGGGCATCGCCCACGTGCACGCATCGTTCAACAACACGGTCATCACGATCACCGACCAGACCGGTGCCGAGACTCTCGCAAAGAGTTCCGGCGGAACGGTCGTCAAGCAGAACCGGGACGAGGCCTCGCCGTACGCCGCGATGCAGATGGCCGAGACCGTCGCCGAGGACGTCATCCAGCAGGGCGTCGAAGGCGTTCACGTCCGCGTGCGTGGCCCCGGTGGGAATCAGCAGCAGAATCCCGGACCGGGCGCGCAGGCGACCATCCGGGCGCTGGCGCGAGCCGGCCTCGAAATCGGTCGTATCGAGGACGTCACTCCGATCCCACACGACGGCACCCGCAGCCCAAAATCCAGCGGATTCTAACATGGCCGAATACGACGTCACGTTCATCGAGCGCGGGGACACTGAGGCCCGGTTTCTCGTCCGGGGAGTGACACCTGCGTTCGCGAACGGCGTCCGCCGGGCGATGATCGCTGACGTGCCGACCTTCAGCATCGACACCGTCCGCGTCATCGAGAACTCCAGCGTGATGTTCGACGAGCAGATCGGGCTCCGACTCGGGCTGGTGCCGCTGACGACGCCGGTGGGCGAGTTCGAGATCGGTGACGAAGTCACGCTGGCGCTGGACGTCGAAGGCCCGGATACGGCCTATTCGGGCGACCTGGTGGCCAACGACGAGATGGTTGGACCAGCCGAACCCGACGTCCCGATCATCGAACTCAAGGACGATCAGCGACTGGAACTCGAAGCCGATGCGGTCCTCGATACGGGACGGGAACACGCCAAACACCAGGGCGGCGTGGCCGTCTCCTACCGGCACCTCCAGCGCGTCGAACCACAGGGAGAGCGCGAGGAGTTCGCCGACGACGACGCGGAGATCGTCCGCGGCGTCATCGAGGACGACGGCGACCTGATCCCGACGGAGGAGTTCGATCACGATCTGACGAACCGATACCCCGACACGCAGGTCGAGATCGAAGACGTGACCGATGCCTTCGTCTTCCACGTCGAGACCGACGGTTCATTCGACGTGGACACGCTGGTAAAGGAGGGCGTCGGCACGTTGCGGCGGCGAGCCGAGGAACTGACCGAAACCATCCAGCTATAACGATGACCAGGCCCCGAATCCCCACACCGACGTCGCCTGCCCTTCGTGGTGCGAGCGCGGCGTCCATCGGTTCGACCGAAAGGGGTTTTACGGGCCAGACAGAATCGAATCATGTTCGCAGGGATAGCCAAGTTTGGCCAACGGCGCAGCGTTCAGGGCGCTGTCCCGTAGGGGTCCGCAGGTTCAAATCCTGCTCCCTGCACTTTTCAGGAGGGACGTCATGAGTAAAACAAATCCGAGACTGCGTAGTCTCATTGCCGACTTGAAGTCGGTCGCCCGCGACGGCGGCGGTGACGTCTGGAGCGACGTCGCCGAGCGCTTAGAGAAACCCCGACGGACCCACGCGGAGGTCAACCTGGGTCGCATCGAGCGATACGCCCAGGAGGACGAAACCGTGGTCGTTCCCGGGAAGGTTCTCGGCAGCGGCGTCCTGCAGAAGGACGTTACCGTCGCCGCCGTCGACTTTTCGTCGACGGCCGAGCGGAAGATCGACCAGGTCGGCGAGACACTGAGAGTCGAACAGGCACTCGAAGACAATCCGGACGGTTCGAACGTACGGGTGATCCGATGAGTATCGCAACCATCGACGCGGACGTCGTCGTCGATGCCCGCGATTGTATCATGGGTCGCGTCGCGAGCCAGGTGGCCGAGCGCGCACTCGACGGTGAGACGGTCGCCGTCGTCAACGCCGAGCGAGCGGTCATCACCGGCAGCGACGAGGATGTCTACGAGACGTACAAGACCCGGACCGATCTTACCTCCGACCGTGGGCCAGCCTATCCCACGCGCCCGGACGGCATCTTCAAGCGGTCTATTCGCGGGATGCTTCCCTACAAGAAGCCCCGCGGTCGCGAGGCCTTCGAGAACGTCCGTGTGTACCTGGGCAACCCCTACGAGGGGAGCCAGGACAGAAACGGCGACCCAGTCGAGACGGAGGTCCTCGAGGGCACGTCACTGGATCGGCTGTCGAACATCAAGTTCGTCCAGCTGGGCGAACTGGCAGAAGACCTCGGAGCGAACGTAACATGGTAACGAACACGTCAGGCAAGAAGAAGACGGCAGTCGCCCGCGCGACAGTGTCGGACGGCGACGGGCGGATTCGGATCGATTCCCGCCCGGTCGAACTCGTCGACCCGGAACTGGCGAAGCTCAAGATGCTCGAACCGTTCCGCATCGCGGAGGACGAACTCCGCGAGAACGTCGATATCGAAATTTCCGTCGAGGGTGGCGGCGTCATGGGGCAGGCAGACGCCGCCCGGACGGCCATCGCCCGTGGACTCGTCCAGCATACCAACGACGCGGAACTCCGGGACGCCTACATGGCGTTCGATCGCTCGCTTTTGGTCAACGACGTGCGCCAGAGCGAGCCCAAGAAGTGGGGCGGTCCGGGTGCCCGCGCCCGATACCAAAAATCTTACCGCTGAGGTGATCACACGTTATGATGATACCGGTCCGATGTTTCACCTGTGGCACTGTGATCGGCAGCGAGTGGGAGGAATTCAAAGAACGGGCCCGCGAGGGCGAGGAGAATCCCGAGGCAGTGCTCGACGAACTCGGCGTCGACCGACACTGCTGTCGCCGGATGCTCGTCTCCCACGAGGACCTGGTCGATGTCGTTTCCCCCTACCAATAATGCCGAACGAACAATACAACCGCTACGAAAAGGCCCGGATTCTCGGTGCCAGAGCGCTGCAGGTGGCATACGGAGCACCGGTACTGATCGACACCGATCAGACCCAGCCGATCCTCATCGCGGCCGAGGAGTACGACGCTGGTGTCCTGCCGTTTACGGTCAATCGAGGTAACTAACGATGACGCTAATCACGAACGTAACACTCCGACGCGTACTGGACTCACGAGGAAACCCGACTGTCGAAGCCGACGTCACCACCGAGAGTGGTGGGTTCGGCCGTGCCGCCGCACCGAGTGGCGCGAGCACGGGCGAACACGAAGCGATCGAACTCCCGCCGAGCGAGGCGATCGCGAACGCCCGCGACCTGGCCGTCCCGCGACTCGAGGGCGAGGTCTACGCCGGCGACCAGCGCTCCGTCGACGCGGCACTGCACGCCGCCGACGGGACCGACAACTTCTCGGAAATCGGTGCCAACTCCGCGGTCGCCATTTCGATGGCCGCCGCGAAAGCTGGCGCTGACGTCCTGGGTGCCCCGCTGTATCAGCACCTCGGCGGCACCTTCCGCGGCGATCAGTTCCCGACCCCGCTGGGCAACGTCGTCGGCGGCGGCGAGCACGCCGAAGAGGCGACCAACATCCAGGAGTTCCTCTCGGCACCCGTCGGCGCGCCGAGCGTGACGGAGGCCATCTTCGCCAACGCCGAGGTCCACGCCGAGATCAGTTCGATCCTCGAGGAGCGCGGCGTGCCCGTCAACAAGGGCGACGAGGGCGCGTGGGCCCCGCCGATCGGTGACGACGAGGCCTTCGAGGTCGTCGCCGAGGCGACCGACCGCATCAGCGACGAGCGCGGCTTCGAGATCAGCTTCGGGCTGGACATGGCCGCCGCCGAGATGTACGACGGCGAGGAGTACGTCTACGAGGGCGAACCCAACCGCTCGACCCAAGAGCAGATCGACTACGTCGTCGAGATGGTCGAGGAGTACGACCTCGCGTACGTCGAGGATCCCCTCGACGAGAACGACTTCGAGGCCTTCGCCGAACTGACCGAACGCGTCGGCGATCAGACGCTCATCTGTGGCGACGACCTCTACGTGACCAACGTCGAGCGCCTCCAGGAAGGGATCGACCTGGGCTCGTCGAACTCCATCCTCATCAAGCCCAACCAGATCGGCACGCTGACCGACGCGGTCGACGCGATCGAACTCGGCTCGAAGAACGGCATCGAGTCGGTCGTCTCCCACCGCTCGGGTGAGACCGAGGATACGACGATTGCCCATCTGGCCGTCGGCGCGGCCGCCCCCTACATCAAGACGGGGACGGTGGCCGGCGAGCGGACGGCCAAGCTGAACGAACTCATCAGGATCGAAGAGAACGCATGAGCGACGACGACGCTGACATCGAAGCAGACGAGACCGAGGCCGCCTCGGAACCCGCCGGTGAGGCCGGCGCGGTGGCCGAGGAAAGCGCGCCCGAGGCGGACGGCGAAGAGCCGTCGGGCGACGACGAGGTTGGGGAACAGGACGACGCTGGCACGGACGATGCGGCCGAAGAGAGTCCGGCCCAGCTCGACGAGAACGTCATGCCGGATGAGCAGTCGGAGGCGGACCTGCTGATTCCGGTCGACGATTACCTCTCGGCCGGCGCCCACATCGGGACCCAGCAGAAGACCAGCGACATGGACCGGTTCATCCACCGCGTCCGGACTGACGGGCTGTACGTGCTCGACGTGAGCATGACCGACCAGCGCATCCGCACCGCCGCGGATTTCCTGGCCAACTACGAGCCCGAGCAGATCCTGGTCGCCTCCTCCCGGCAGTACGGCCGCTTCCCGGCCGAGAAGTTCGCCGACGCCGTCGGCGCTCGCGCCCGGACCGGCCGGTTCATCCCGGGGACGCTCACCAACCCGGATTACGACGGCTACATCGAGCCGGATGTCGTGGTCGTGACCGACCCGATCGGCGACGCCCAGGCCGTCAAGGAGGCCATCACGGTCGGCATCCCGGTCATCGCGATGTGTGACTCCAACAACACGACCGGGAACGTCGATCTGGTCGTCCCGACCAACAACAAGGGTCGAAAGGCACTGAGCGTCGTCTACTGGCTGCTCGCCAACGAGACGCTCGACCGCCGCGGTGCGGAACCGGCCTACTCGCTCGCCGACTTCGAGAGCGACCTGTAGGACGACAGCGCAGTCTCGGATCCGATTCGCGGGCGGAACTCGTTTTGACAGTGCTGAACTCTCCCCGTTGAGAGGCCCTATCAGCCGACGATATCGCCGGTTACCCAAGGTATTCGGTCACCTAGCATAGTGCCAACGTATGGCACGGGACACGACAGGCGAGTTCGCGTGGACTGCCGGAGCCACCGCATGGGTGGTAGCGACACTGGTGGCACGGCCGCTTGTTGGCTCGGACCCGCTGCTCGTCGCCGCCCAGGCGATCATCGAGACGGCCCCGGGCTGGCTCGCGACGTGGGCGATCGAAACCTTCGGAGTGGCTGCCCGGACAGTACTCGTCGCTGGTGTCGCAACCGGACTCGTCATCACCGCGGGCACACTCGGCGCGATCGGCGACCGAGTGACGCTTCGGCGAGCACGACGGAGCCAGGTCCTGTGGCTCACCACGACCGGCGTGGTGATCGGGACCGCTGTCGGCTTCTATTTGGCAGCGGGCGGCGTCTCGTTCCGATGGCTGCTTGCCACGGTCATCGCGCTCACGGGCCCGGGTATCGTCTGGTGGATATACGCTGGAGTGCACGAGCCGATCGGGCGACGACAGGCGCTGGGCCGGATCGGCGGCGGGGTCGGCGCGTTGGTCGCGGGCGGCGCGATCGCCCGGATACTGGGGCAGCCACCGGCTGCAGACGGTCCACAGCCGGGTGAGCCATTCGACGCCGCGGAGAAAACGGAAGTCGGGACGACCACGCCGACTCCAAGACAGGCGACCGGTGAGGAAACCATCGAACGCCAGCGATCGACCGACGGTGTCGTCGTGTCGGTTGCGAACGACGAGCGGGACTTCACGTTCGATTTCGAGGGGATGCCACCACGGAGACACACGGCCGAGGAGCACTTCGTGGTCGATAAGAACATTACCGCACCGAACGTCGCGGCCGAGGGGTGGTCGCTGTCAATCAGGGGGGCCGTCGATAGCGAGAAGGACATCGCCTACGAGACGCTGCTGGATCATCCCGACCGGCGGGAGATGACGGTCACGACACTCTGTATTTCGAATACGGTTGGCGGAGACCTGATCGGGACCACCGATTGGATTGGAATTCCGGTCCGGATGCTACTTGCGGACGCGGGCATCACTGACGACGCGGTCGACGTCGTCACACACGCCAGAGACGGCTACTCCGAGGCGATCCCGTGGTCGGTCGTGCGTGATCGTGACGACATCATCCTGGCGATCGGCATGGACGGCAAGACGCTGCCGGCCGAACACGGCTTTCCGGCGCGGTTGCTCGTCCCGGGCCGATATGGGATGAAGTCGACGAAGTGGATCACGGAGATCGAACTCGCGGACAGCGACCACACCGCATACTGGGATCAGCGTGGGTGGGACGAGGAGGCGGTCGTCAACACGCTATCGTACGTCCGCGCGATCCAGCGACGCAACGAGCGAATCGCGGTCGGCGGCATCGCCTACGCCGGCACGCGTGGGGTCGAACGGGTGGAGGTGAGTCTCGACGGCGGCCAGACCTGGAACGAGGCGGCTCTCGAAGACCCTATTTCACCACACGCCAGGCGACGGTGGCAACTGGTGGTCGAGCGGCCGGACACGGGACCACTCGACGTGATCGTGCGGGCGACAGACGGTGCTGGGAACCGCCAGACCAGCAAGAGAGCGCCGCCCCACCCCAGCGGCTCGGCCGGGTGGCATTCGATCACCGTGTCGCTGTGATGCCGGTCCGGCTGTCGACGCCGAAGCCTACGTCCAGTCTTCGAGCCCGGTCTGGACCACGGAGGATTCGATCCGTTCGAACCCGCGGGCAACTTCGTCGGCGTCGACCTCCCATTGGTCAGTGACGAACTCACGGGCGGCTGCCAGATCGGGTTCGATCGCCGTCTCGATGGAATACTCGTCAGTGACCGCCGGGTCGAGAAACAGCTCGCGGATCCGATCGGCATTCTCGACGTAGACATCCTCGTTCTCGCTGACGCCCCAGAGATCGCCGTACTCGCGGACGGCTTTCACCGCCGTTTTGGGGCCGTACCCACGGACGCCCTCGTTGAAATCCGTCCCACAGAGCAGGGCGACGTCAACGAGTTGCTCCCAGGAGAGGCCGTGTTCGTCAAGCGTCGCCTCGAAGTCCATCAGTTCGGGGTCGCCCGAACTGGTGAGTTGCCGGAGCGTGTACGGCGCGCCAAAGAGCAAGGCATCATAGTCCTCGGTACCGACGTATCCGACGTCACCCTTTCTGGCCATGTAGGCAGCCTGGCCCTCGCCCTCCGCCGGGGCGTCAACGACCGGGACGTCGAGCAGCGCGAGGAGTTCCCGGGTGGTCTCTACGATGACGTCAGTCAGGCGCTGGGTACGGGATTCGAGGCGAGCAACCTTGACGGGGTCGTCCTCCTTGCGGGCTTGCGCCAGTTCGTCCTCGTATTGCTCGCGCTGTTCGCGTCGGCGCTTTACTTCGTCGTCTTTGAGGTCGGTAACCGCACCGTCAAAGACGAACACGGGCGTGACGTCGGCCTCGAAGAACTTCGGCAGACCCTGGACGACGCCGACCAGGTTTGCCACCTCCGTGCCGTCGTCAGTGGTATATACCTCATCGTTCGTCCACTTGACCGTCGTCGTGAGGTAGCGATACAGCCAGTTGTGCGCGTCGACAGCAACGACCGAGCCGTCGAGTTCGTCGAAGCTAACGTCCTCGATGACGGCGATGTCCCGGAGATCAGCGTTTCCCATTGTCGGCGAGTACATCCCAGACGGGTTTGAATCTCCCGCCTCAGCCCGGTCCAACTGGTAACGATCCCACCGTCAGGACTCGGCCGGGCTATCGACGACCGGCGGCGGATCGCAATCCTCGCAAGCATCGAGGAATGAGCGCAGAGAATCAGTCAGATCGCGCTCGCGAAACGCCCCAAGACCGGCCTGGTAGCGCTCGCGCGTTCGAGTCGAGGCAGTGCTACAGACGAGTTCGGCAAGGCCGGTGGTTTCGCCGGTGTAAGCCAGCCCAGCCCGGTAGAAGGCCTCGTAGGCGAGCGGGTTGTTGACCCCGGCTTTCACTTCGTCGTAGCCCCGGTCGTGGGCCCGATCGACGACGAATCGAAGCAATCGCGATCCGATCCCCTCGTCACGTCGGTCGTCGCGAACAGTCACATACCGGATGCGGAGACAGTCGTCGTCGGTTCGATCGGCGTCGAACGCCGCCGCCGCGACGACGACACCGTCCTCCCGCGCGACAGCCTTGCCGGTACGCGGGATGACGAACTTCCCGGCATAGGCGAAGTGCTCATGATCGAGAGATAGCGTCGGTCCGTCGGAAGGCCAGCCGAGTAGAGAGTACTCCACACCGGACGCTTTGAGATGGAGAGAGAAGTGATTGACCCCCGATCAACGCCGGACTAAGCAGGCCGTCGCCAGCCGTCGATCATCCGTGTGATCTCGAGCGCTGGGCTGTTGGCCATCGAGAGCCGACCGGCACAGGATCGGAGTGTGACAGTGAGAACGCGACGCGTTAGCGAAAGTCCTCGGGGGACACCGTCACAGACGACTGTACCCAGGCTGTGTAATTCTCCCGGTCGTAGATGATGAACTTCTCGTCGCTGAGGATCAGCTGGGCGTAACGGTCATCCGGCTGTCGGTGTTGCCGGTCGGCCATGTCGTCCGTTGGCGGTGCGCTCATAGTGGGTCACAGTGGCTTGGATGCCACGTTTTCCTCCTGGGCAAAGTTGGTCACGCCATCGGCATAAACGCTCGTACCGGATTATCATATCGAATAACAACTGACGGGGGCCGGGTGACGGAAAGTAATGCCTCAAAGCGCCGCCGAATCGCGGGCGTAGCTCAGGCCAGTGGCGAGTGAACTCGCCAGGACGACGTTGTGATACTCGGCAAGGGCAAAAATACTGGAAGGGATCTCGGTCGTCGAGGAAACCGAAAGCGCCCTGCGGCGAGTCAAACACCGCCCCCACGGCGGACGAACAGACATTCAATAGTCGATGGGTTCGTCGCTGGCCCATAGAACCCGGCGGTCGAAACGGGAACGCCCAAGTCCCCGGCCCCGTTCTCCCCGGATATGGGTGCTGTGACCTCCATGCTCCGAAAGCGGGTCGACCTGTCGGCCACGACAGCGATCCTGGCCGCGGGTGACCTGGTCGCGATCGCCGCATTCGTGCTTATCGGCGCGGTATACGGCCACGGCGAATCAGTCTCGAACGTCGGGAGACACGTCGGAACCTTCCTCCCCTTTCTGATCGGCTGGCTGCTCGCGACACTGCTGGGAAGCCTCTATACCACCGACGCACGGCGGTCGATTCTACGGGCGGTCTCCTGGACGATTCCGGCCTGGATCACCGCAGCACTGATCGGCCAGGTACTCCGCGCATCGTCGCTGTTTCACGGCTCGTTCTCGCCGATCTTTCTGCTTATCTCCATACTGGTTGGACTGGCGCTGTTGGTCCCCTGGCGGGCGGCCGTCGCCTACTGGCTCGGCGGCGGCACGCTGACCTGAGGTCACAGACGAATCGCCATCCCGACTACAGTGTCGACTGTTTCAGGTTCTTTCATCGGCCACGATTCGAAGTAGTCTCACAGGCCCGGTACCAGTCCGTCGGCTATTTCGAGCACCGAAATAGCCGACATAAGTTATGTAAATATTTTCCTGAACCATAGGAAATAAGTTGAACGGAATCAACATGAGTTATAACGGGTTATACGAATGAATATGAGAAATGTTTTTGTAGCCACAGTTTGTATATTATAATAGACCATGATGGAATACTACGACCTGGTCCTCGGACTCATTCCGCTCGTCCTGGTCAGCGGCGCGGGAGTGCTCACCAGCATCGGCGTTGCCCCCATCGCTGCGATGTCGATCGCCTCGCTGGTGGCAGTTGGCCTCATCGTCCACGGGCTGTTCGTCCGCAATCCGATCGAGACAACGCGAGAGGCCAAGCAGGGGGCATCGCGTTTCGCCGACTGAGTGGCCGCATAGCGCACCGAACGATGTCGTCCCGTGATCTCTGTCGCCTTCCCGTTCCTCCGGTCGCTTCCAGTACTCCTTGTTGATCAACTCCGCACGGCTATCAGTCAGAAGTACGGCCCGAGCCCGAGCGTCTCGACCAGCGACATCCCGGTAGCGAGCGCACCGACAAGATACCCGGCGATCGCCCCGCCGTTCAAAAGCGGGAGGGCGGCGTGTGCGCGCCCGGCAAGGACCATCCGTAACAGCACGGCCAGCCCGAGAAATGTCCCGACCACGGCGGTAGCCGCGGGCACGGCGATCGAGAACGCGCCGATATCGACGGTCGGAACGGACGCGTCCGCGAAAAAGGCGACGGAGGCGACCAGCACCGTCGGAATGATCGCGTCGCCGAGTCCGATGAACAGTGCCTCACGATCCTCGAGTGGATCGTCGTCTTCGTCCTCGATGTCATCGGAGTCAGCTTCGACATCCTCGTCGGTCGTCTCTCCCTCGCTCCCGTCGGTTGAGCCGTCGTCGCCACTCTCAGAGCCATCCGCGACCGCCGCTGAATCCGCCCGAAAGGAATAGCCAAGCGACATCGGCGCGACCAGCACGACGGGGACTTTCAAATCCATCACGCCGGAGGCGATTGTCAGCATATGCTCGGTGCCGTACACGCTGATGACATCGTAGACAGCCAGCACGGAGAGCAAGACCAGGGCAGGAAACACGCCGAAGGTGATGCCGAACAGGCCGGCCGCCCCCGCACCCATGACGGCCCCCGTGGCGTCGATGACATACCACTCCGGATAGACGTACAGCGCGATTCCGAGCGCGAGCGCGCCGAGCAACGCGGCACCATGGAGGCCGTCCCCGATCGGCAGCGTAACGACGGGCGGAAGCAGCATCGAGAGGACGATGAAGGCGATGTACGCCCCGGTCGCGACGATCATGCCGCGGATCGCCCACTGGACCTCGTACTTGAACGCGGCGAGCAACACGCCGGTCATCACGAGGACCGCACCGATGTACAACAGGCTATTGACCGGGTTCTGTGGGTCCTCGACCGCCTGGAGTCCCGCCGTTTTGAACGGGTCGACCAGCGCGAGCGCGCCGAGTTGGACGAACAGGAAAATCGAAACGATCACCGAAATCGAAAGCGCGAGTCCACGGTACCGAGCCATACAGTATCCCTCGGGACGGCGTCGGGAAAAGTGATTTCGGTCCGGCGACAACCGGGAGTCGGCTCACCGATAATACAGCGGCTGGCCGACAAGCGCTGGCGGGTGAACACTGTCGACCGGCGAGACCGCGAGATACGGCCGCTCGACCGGCCCGAACACGTCGACGACGCGGCCGACCGTCGCCAGGGAGTCGTCGATGACGCTCGTTCCGATATCAGGATGGGTTTCGTCGGGACACTGCACGACGGCCACACTTTGAGCGATCCCCCGAACCTCCCCGGCTCGGCGCATCACTCGCGGAGCGCGGCGACGTAGGCCGCCACGGCTCCCAGGAGGTCACTCTTCGTTGCGTCGTCGGCATCCTTCACGAGGACGCGGCCACGGGTCTCGTACTCCCGCGGATAGGTTTTCTCGCGTTCGATCACTGCGTCGTAGCCAACCTGCTGGACCGCCTTGGCGATCTCCTCGACCGTCGGCTCCTCGACAGCAAGATCTTTCGAGACGCGTCGGCCCTCGCTTCGCGTGCGCTCGGCATCGAGGGCCGCCGGCCAGATGACGTTCTCGACCATGTGTCCCGGTCGTCGGCCCAGGGGTAAACCCCTTACTGGTCACGTCCACTCGTCTCCGCGACTGACGGAACCACCGCCGTGAGGTCGATGGGTTCGACCAGCTCGGCAGCGCGATCGAACGGATCGCCCTGGGGTGCCATGCGATCGGGACGCTCCACGCCGGCCTGCTCGAAGACGTTCTCGACGAACGCGTCCCGGAGTCTCCGGTTCTCGAAGCAGCCGTGGAGATACGTCCCGAGTACCTGCTGGTTCGCGACGCTCTCCGGGCCGATAGGTCGGGCCACACCGTCCGGAACTGTCGTCTCGCCCATGTGGATCTCGTACCCGGAGACGTCCCCCGTCGCGCCCGCGACCGGGCCGACACACGTCACCTCGTAGGTCGCCGCAGTTACACGCTTCTCGGTCGAAAAATGGGTCTCGACGGGAAGCAACTCAAGGCCAGCGACCGTCCCGGTCGCCGTCGTGCTCTCGACGCCGACGTTCCGGAGCCGCTCGCCGAGTAACTGATAGCCGCCACAGATCCCCACGATCGGCCCGTCGAACGAACCGATCGCGTCACCGAGTCGCGAGTCCCGTACTGCGAGCAGGTCGTCGACGGTATTCTTCGTCCCCGGCAGAGCGAGCGCGTCAGCGGTCGCGGCCCCACTGTCGAGTGGCAGGAACTCGACGCGGACGCCTGGTTCACGGGCCAGCGGTGCCACGTCGGCCACGTTCGAGAGGTGTGGAAGTCGCGGGATGCCGACCGTGACGCAGTCGTCCGGCGGGACACCGTCGTCATCGCCCCACGTGCCGCGCTCGCCCGCCGACGGGAGCGAGAGGCTATCTTCTGCGGGCAATCCGGGATCGTCGTGAGGCAGGACGGCAACGACCGGGACGCCCGTCCGTTCTTCGATCGCCGCAAGGCCGGGTTCGAGCAGTGAACGATCGCCCCGGAACTTGTTGATCACGAGCCCGACCACTCGGTCACGGAGATCCTCGGGGAGCAGTTCGAGCGTGCCATAGAGACTGGCGAAGACGCCACCGCGTTCGATGTCGCCGACCAGCAGGATCGACGCGTCGGCGAAGCGCGCGGTCTCGACGTTCGCCAGATCCCGGTCCTGGAGATTGATCTCGGCGATCGAGCCCGCGCCTTCGGCGACGATCACGTCGTGGCGGGCGGCGAGCCGATTGTAGGCCTCGCGGGCGGCCCGACGGGCGCGGTCCCAGTGGTCCTCGTAGTACGTCCCCGCGGCGAAGTGACCCACGGACTCGCCGTCGATGACCAGTTGACTCTCGCCGTCGCCTCGCGGTTTGAGCAGGACGGGATTGTGATCGGTCGTCGGTACCACGCCGGCGGCCCGGGCCTGGACATACTGTGCAATGCCGATCTCGCCGTAGGCGTCAGGATCGCCGTCCGCGAGTTCGCTGTCATCCCCCTCGCCGACGGTCCCGACCGCACCCGGTTTGAATCCCACCCGGGCGTTGTTGGACATGTTCTGGGCCTTGAACGGCGCGACGGAGACGCCCCGGTCGGCCAGCCGCCGGCAGAGCCCGGCGACGATCGTACTCTTCCCGACGTGACTGGCCGTCCCGGCGACCAGAACAGTTCGTCCCATCTGCTGGCCATTTCTGGGAGTCGGGGAGACACGTGTCTTTCGACCGGTCCTGCGGTCAGTGACAGCGTCGAGGGGAGAAGAGAGGTGAGGGGTTCCCGCCACTCGAATCAACCATATATAGTTGAACTCCACGCAAACAACTTTTTTCAGTTGAATCTTTGACGATGATGAGACTATATCGGTTGAACCAAAGCGCATAAACCAGAAGTGGTTGAATACTCACGCATGACCACCCGACGCTGTGTCGTCATCGGCGACGTGATCGGGTCCCGCGAGGTGGACGATCGCACGGCGTTGCGGGATCGTCTCGAAACCGGGCTCGAAGCGGTCAACGACGCGCTTGCTGATCGGCTCGTCGCCCCCTTCGCGACGCTGAAAGGCGTCGACGAGGTCGGCGGCGTCCTGGAATCCCCGGAGGGAGCCTACCGTGCACTTCAGTTGTTGACCGAGGCGATCCATCCGACCACGATGCGGGTGGCGATCGTTCATGGGTCGGTCGACATCGGTGCAAACACTGGTGACGTCGCCGAGATGGATGGCCCGGCGTTTCACACGGCCGACGACGCGCTCGGACGACTCGACGAACGCGAACGCCTCGTTGCCCTGTCCTTCGAGGAGGCCCATTCGTGGCAGGTCGGCTTGATCGAAGCGCAGATGGAACTGCTCTCGATGTGGAAGGAAGCGTGGACGCCACGGCAGGCAGAGGTCGTCCGGACCTACCGCGACGCGGCGACGATGGGAGCCGCAGCGAAACGGCTTGGTGTCTCAGTGCAATCAGTCTCGAAGACGCTCAAGCGTGCGCGGGCCGTGACGATCATCGAGATAGAGGAGACACTCGAGACGGCACTGTCTCACCTCGCGGAGGGGACGCCATGAATCGCTGGACTGCAGCGTCGCTGGTCCTGGCGGGAGTCTCTATCGCCCTGCTGATCGCGTCCGCGCCGGCGACCGTCACGAGCGACGTCGAACTCGAGTGGATCGGCACGGTCCTCGGCGGCTACGGCCTCCTCGTGGCAACAAGTGGCTACGTCGTCGACGGCACGCTCCGGTTTGCGGGCGCGGAAGTCAGCGGCGAAGAGGCGGACACCGGCCGGGCAGTCGGCAAGGTCGAGAACGTTCTCATCCTCACACTGACCCTGCTCTCGGCGTACACCGCCCTCGGCCTCGTCTTCACCGCGAAGTCGATCGTTCGCTGGCAGGATATCACGAGCGGCAACACGACGTACTATCTGACCGGAAGCGTCGCCAATGTCACCTACTCACTCGTCTACGGCGTCGTGATGGCTGCGTTGATACCCGGTCTGTCGGTGTCCCTCTGATGAGTGGTCCCGGCCTCCTCAGTACTCGGTCCCCTTCCGCGCCGGGTGCCCCGTCTCCAGCGGGTGGGCCTGTTTCTCGACGTGGCTGAGCAGGTCCGCCTCTCCTTCGAGGTATGCCGGATGCTCGTGGCCGCCGGTCAAAACGAGTTCGAGGCCGTCCGGCTTCACGGCGATCAGATCGAGCACGTCGTCGGGGTCGATCAACCCGCGGTTGGCCGCATACAGCACTTCGTCCAGAATCAGCATGTGGACACCGTCAGTCGGCGCACCGTCGAGCGCGAATGGCGTCGTTGGATCACGCTCGCCAGTGGCGTCGACGATCGCCCGGGCACGTTCCAGTGCTGCCCGTGCCCTGGCGGCGTGTTCGTCGTCCGCGGTGTCGTCCATGAAGCCGTGCCAGCCAACGTGGCCAGTGTTCTCGATGGTGTAGCCCGAGACGTGCTCGATCGCGTTGTACTCCCCGCGGACACCCTCGACCGAGGGTGTGCCACCTTTCATGAACTGGAGGACGTGCACGCGATAGCCGTGCCCGGCCGCACGCAAGCCCATCCCGAGGGCAGCCGTCGTCTTGCCCTTCCCGTCGCCCCACCACGCCTGGACGAGGCCGGATGCGTCGGGCGCGGCGGGGGCGATCACTTCGACATCCGGAACGGCCTCGGTCTCCGGCCCGCCGGTCGTCGCTGAAGAGTTACACTCGGTCGCCGATTCCACGCTGTCGTCGGTTGGATTTCGTGTCATCGTGTTTGCTCCAGTGGTTCCGGCAGTAGTCCTCGATGGCCGGTCACGGATGGGGTGCCGGGGGAGCGCGCTGTCCACGCGGCGGTTCGGCCCGTCACGGCTCGAACACCATTGCTCGCTGGGTCGTTTCCTCGCCGTGTTCGGCGTCGGCGACGCTATCAGGTGACTCACGCTCTGCGTACCGCGAGCGGTAACTCGCCGTGATCGCCTCCCGGACGCACGCTCTCGCCGCGCGGCCGACCGGCGTGGCACTGCCCGTGTACCGCGCGAGCTCCCCGCCAGGATCGCTGGCGACGACGATCGCATCGCTGGTCGTCCCGGTGAAGCCGGCGAGTTCGAGCAACGTGGCCGTCCGCGCCTCGGCGGCGATCGCGACGAGATTGGCCATCCCCGCCTCCGTCAGCGACCGTGTCGTGCCGACAAAGAGGTTGACCGTCCCTGGGCCGGGCGGTCCACCCGTCTCCGCACCGGTGGCCGCCCTCGTATCGGCCGGTTGCTGGGCCGGGTCGACGGGGAGCGTCGCCGGATTCGAGAGCCCGACGGTCCCAAAGACAGTGACGGGACCGAGCCGCGCGCCCCACGCGTGACGCTGGTCGACGCCGGTCAACAGCACCGGACCGTCGCCCCGATCGAACCCGGCATCGTCGAGCCGCTGAGTAACGTCCGCCCGGATATCATCCGGGTTCCAGCCCGCCGGAACCGTACAGTTGTAGGCTGCCCCCGCCCGGCAGAACCCACCATTCCAGCCAGTCGAGAGCCAGCGAGTGTCCGAGCGTTCGAGCCGGAGTACACCACCCCGTCGCGTCGTCTCGAAGCATTCAGACATCCGCGAACACCTCCACGGTCCGATCGGTCGCCGCACTGTCCCGCACAGCGACCCTGACGTGATTGTCCAGCCCCCGGAACGTTCGCGCGTCACGGACCGCAACGCTATGGTCGGCCGCCGTCTCCAGTACCCGCTCGACGCCGGGACCTCCCGCATCGATCAGCACGAACGGCGCGTCCGAAGGCCGAATCGCGAATCGATCGTCCAGTCCATGCCGGAGGCGTGCTCGCTCCTCGCGGACGCGGTCTCGAGTCGTCTCCACGAACCCTGTTTGGCGCATGCAGTGTCGCCCGGTCGCGAGCGCCGGCACGCTCACGTTCCACGGGCGGCGAGCGGCGACCATCGCCTCGCGCATCTCGCCAGTCGCCACTGCAAAGCCCGCACGGATGCCGGGCAGGCCAAAGAGCTTCGTCAGCGACCGGGCCACGGTCACGCCTGGCGTCCCGGCCAGCGACGCCTGCTCGGTGAACCCGAGAAAGGCCTCGTCGACCAGGAGGTGGGTGTCCGTCTCGCGACAGCGCCTGGCGAACGTGCGGAGGTCCTCGCGCGGGTACAGCGTCCCGGTCGGATTGTTCGGGTTGCAAACGATCGCCAGCGAGTGGGCGGCCGGGTCGGCGGCCAGGATCTCCTCATGGGAGACAAACGATGGCTC
Organism: Halorhabdus sp. BNX81; assembly: GCF_029229925.1. Lineage (NCBI taxonomy): Archaea > Methanobacteriati > Methanobacteriota > Halobacteria > Halobacteriales > Haloarculaceae > Halorhabdus > Halorhabdus sp. BNX81. The sequence goes on from NZ_CP107254.1 coordinate 2,030,859, forward strand.
GGCCCCCTGGAGCCGGACCTCCCGCGCGTAGGAACTGAAACTCGGCGAGGGAATGAGGACGGACTCGCCGGGTTCGACGGCGAGGTCGATCGCCAGTCTGATCGCTGCCAGCCCGCCGGGCGTCGGAACCACGGCTTCCGGATCGCAGTCGACGTACCCGGCGGCCGCCTCCCGGTAGGCGTCCGGCGGTTCGGCCGGATACCGTCGGGCGTCTTCGAGCGCGTTCCGGTAGACCTCCTCGACCCCCATCGGCGTCCGTGGGTTGATGTTCGCGCTCAGGTCCAGCACGTCGGGATCGTCGCTGCCGCCGTGTTCGACGCGACCGACCTCGCGTCCACGATCACGATCCATCAGGGATCCCCCAGCAGTCGATCATACAGCGTCGTTGTCCGATCCCGAACCGCCGACAGCTCGATCCCGCAGCGTTTCCCTAACGCGAGCGCGCCGCCCATCCCGACGCCCTCCTTGCCTTCGCCCGTCCCAAACCGTTCCAGGCCGGCGTGCCCACAGCCCGCGAAGCCCGGATCAGTGATCGTGCGTGATAGATCCAGGGCGTCGGCGGTCACCTCGACGCTCGCCGTCGGATCGTCCGCGACGTAGCTGGTCGTCGCGAGTTCGAACGAAGCCTCGATCCCGGCATGTCGAACTAACGCGGCAGCCGCGAGCAGTTGGGTCCCGCCGGCAAGCGTCACTGCCCCCCCGGCGGAGAGTGCGCCCTCGACCAGCCCCGCGACGCCAGCCAGGACCGGATCGCCCTGTCGTCGGAGCGCCTGCCGCGGCTCCCCAGCCAGCTCACCCGGCTCGATTCCGCTCGCACTGAATCCCTCTCGAATCGCGGCTCGCTTTCGCTCGATCGGATTGTCGGGCAACGACGACGAGACCGACAGGTCCACACCGAGGGCTTGGGCGACCCCGAAGGCGGTCGTCGTCCCGCCGGGAATCGTCTCGCCGATGTAGACCCGCTCGTCGGACTGCCCGGCCAATTTCTCGCCGATCTCCCTGGCACGCTCCCAGAGTGAAGCGGCGTCCGGTACTGACTCCCTCGTCCGCACGTCGCCACCCGGATCCGAGGCGACGGGTCGCGTCGTGATCCCCGGCTCGACCGCGAGTCCGGCATCGATGACTTCGACGTCGAACCCGCCGAGTTCGCGGACGGCCCGGGTGACGAGCGCCGGCGTGGGACAGCCGGTCGGACTGACGGGCACCGCCGGTGCGTTCACCGGCCGACCCTTCTGGAGGATCTCCGCGTCGGCCGTCGGGGTCATCGCCATCGCCGCGGGATCGGCCCCCGCGGCGCTGATCCCCTCGATCCGCGCCGTCTCGGTCGTCCCGGCGACCAGGACGAACGTCACCGGACCACCCCCGAGCGAAGCAGCCCCTCAGCGACGAGTGCATCCCGCGGGTAGTTCACGTTCACTGCCAGTCGAGGGTCCTCGAAAACGACCTGGCGATCGCCATCACCCGCCACAATCACGTTGACGCCGGTCGGGGCAAGTTGCTGCCCGTCACCGGGCATCGTCGTATCGACGCGAACTCCGAGCCGTCGTTTCAGTGCCGCTGGAACACAGGCTGTCATTGAATTACCTTCAAAGGAATCGACTACAGCGTCGATCGTTGCACCCGTCAACAGGGGCAGATCCGCAGTGACTGTCACCACTGGCGAATCGATGCGTTCGAGTGCATACTGGAGGTCGGACACATATCCATCGCCGGGGGCGTCGATCGTCGGGAGGGAAACGTGTTTTCGCGTTTCCGGGGCGTGGGGCGATGTGACGGCGTAGCTCCGGTCGATCGAACTCGCCGCCAGCGCCTTCGCGACGCGATCGACCAGCGGTCGCCCGTCGATCTCGACAAGCGGTTTCTCCCTGTCGAGGCCGAGTCGAGTCCCGCGGCCGCCACACATCAAAAGAGCGTCCACGCGATCACCCCCGCGTGTAGCCCGACGACGCGGGCGAGTTCCGCAGTCGCGCCGAGGACGTCGCCGTCGACGCCGCCGAGCGTCCGGCGAGCCCAGACGACCATGCCCACGCCACACATACCCGCCGCGGCGACAGCCACGAGCGCCGAGGGATCAGGCCAGGTCAGGGCGACAGCGGGCACAGTGACGACCAGTGGAGCGATCGCGTGACGGTAGTGAAGCCGGTCCGTGAACTGCGCACCCAGGCCGTCGTGCGTCGCCGTGCCGAGACAGGCCGCGAGTGCGACAGCAGTCTTCGCGCCGACCTCACCCGCGACGACGAGCAAAGCGGCACGTTCCGGCAACTCCGCGAGTGTGTATCCAGCGGTCGCGAGTCCGACAAACACGATGCCGACCGCGGCGACCGCGCCGACGCCGACGGTCGTATCGGCCAGCACCTCCTGGCGGCGCTCGCGGTCGCCGTGGACGACCGCCGCGTCGCCCAGATCCGCCACGCCGTCCAAATGATTGATGCCAGTGAGGATATACAACCAGGCGAGAAAGCCAACGGCCGCCGTGGCGGGCGGGACCGGCGCGAGCAACGGAAGCGCCGCCAGCGCGCCGATCCCGTAGCCGACCAGCGGGAACGCTGCTGGCTGCGATCGGAACGCCTCCCAGGCCGCCTCGTCGTGGCCCACCGGGAGCCGCGTCAGGAATCCCACTGCACCGCGGAGCACATTCAACATGACCCCACCCCCACGGCGACGAACCCGAGTGAGCCAGGACTGAGCTGAACGGACGCGATGACGAGTGACAACGCGCCGGAGATGGCACCCGCGATCGCCACAATCCGAATCGCTCGCGTCGCCGTCGCTTCGTCGGGCAGCGTCGCGTCCGGGTTGAGGACGTAGACGCCAGGCTTCTCCAGACGGGCGTCCAGAGCGGCAGCAAGCGTCGCCATCGGCCACCCGGAGTTGGGCGACGGGGGCGCGCCACGCCATCGACGGGCGCGCCTGAGTGCCCCGAAATCCCGTGCCGCCAGCGCGATCAAAACAGCCGTCGTCCGCGCCGGCAGCCACATCACGAGATCGTCGAGTCGCGCGCTGGCCCACCCGACCGGCTTCTCACGATAGCCGAGCATCGAGTCCAGCGTGTTGACCGCCTTTACCCAGACTGCAGCGGCGATACCGATCGACAACGAGAGTTGCGATCCCAGGGCGAACGCCAGTAGCGGCGCGACGAACCCGTCTGCCAGGTTCTCCGCCAGGCTCTCGACGCTCGCACTCCGGATCAGCCCCGGCGAGAGTTCGGTCGGATCACGACCCACGAGGGCGGGAAGGCGCTCCCGGGATTTGTCCGGATCGGTTTCGCTGGCGGCGATCACGTCTCGGGCCCGCGTGAGCAGCCGGCGGAGGCTTAGCGTACTGAAAAGAACGGAGCCGGCGACGATCGAGCTGAGGACCGGGACAGTTGTGGCAAACTCGACGAGCCACCCCGCGAGGAAAGCGACGGCGAGTGGAGCAACCAGCGCGATCGACGCGCCCACGGCCCGCGAAAACGGCCACACGCGATCAAGGGGAGCGATCATTCGACCGAACAGCGCGACGGGATGGATCGTTTCGGGCGGTTCACCGACAATCGCGTCCAGCGAAAGGGCGAGTGCGCCGCAGATCGCTGGCTGGACGCAAAGCGTGAACCCGCCGAGGGCCGCCACGGGGTTGGTCACGTCACCGACGCCGGGCGATGGTTCCCGCACCGAGCAAAGCGACGATCGCCGCCACGATCCCAAAGCCAGGACCGGTCGCGGTCGTGGTCTGGGTGGTCGTATCCGTCGTCTGGTTCGTGTTGAGCGTGACCGTCTCAACCGTCGTGGTCGATTCAGTCGTCTCAGTGGCTGAGTCAGTCGTCGTCTCGGTCATGGGTTCGGTCGTCGTCTCCGGTGGTGACTCAGTTGTCGGCTCCGTGGCGTCGACTGCACAGATCGGGGCCGACACCGTTGAGGAATCGACGGTCACGTCGGCGGCTGCGTCGGGGTGGAACGTCGTCGCCAGCGTCCGCAGTGGTTCGGTCACCCGCGGCCCGGGCTGGCTGATGAAGTTGGCGTCGACGCGGACGGTCTGGTTTTCCTGTATCGCGGTCGTATTCGACAGCGCCGGATCGGACGGGATGGGTGACTCTCCCGAGACGACGATCCAGTCGGGGTTTTCGTTGACGACGACTTCGGTATTGATCGTCCCGTACCCGCTGATGTTCGCGGCGCTGGCGACGTTGTCCCCGCCGGCAGCGTCGATCACGTCGCCGATGAAGGTCTGACGACCGGCGGTATAGCCGCCGCCCATGGCGTAGAAGACTGTGGGGCGATCCTCGCCTGCGGTGGCGTTCCGGTAAGCCTCGGTCGTCGCCAGGGTTCGAGCACTCACGTTCCGGGCTGTCTCGGAGGAACCCAGGAGCCGACCGGTGAGTCGGGTCTTCTCGACGACGGCACTGACCGAACTCGCACTTTCGAAGCGATAGACCGTCACGCCTGCGTCCCGCAGTTGCTCGACCGCATCGGCGCTGATGATGTTGGGCGCGAGCACGAGGTCCGGGTTCTGGCTGAGAATGACTTCTACTCGTGGCTGACCCTCCTCGCCGACGACGTTCGTCTTCGTTTCCGACCCGTTTAGGTAGCTCGTGTACTGGTTGACGGGCATCCCGACGACCCTGTCCTGAGCACCGAGTGCCCAGACGACCTGGGAGGCACTCGGTGCGAGGGTGACGATTCGTTCCGGTCGCTCATCCACCGTCACGTTCGCCCCGTTGGCGTCGGTGACGGTGATCGGGAACGAACAGTTGACGGTCGGTTCGTGGTCGGCGACCTGACCGGCGGCGGGCGACAGCGCCACACCGGCCACACCGCTGACGACCAGCAACACGGCAAACACTCCGGCGATGGTCCGTGACATGTACTCCGGGCTGTGGGCTTATCCAATAAATACTTATCTAATGCAACTCAACTTGTCATCGATGCGGATGGGGTTGCGGATCGGCGTCTGGACAGCCGGGTTGACGATGACGTTGGCCGTCATCACAGTTACGAGTGCAGCGATCGGCCCAGTCGCCCTGGACGTGCCGACCGTCGCGAAAGCGTCGCTCAATGCCGTCGGGATCCCGGCTGGCCTCGATGTCGGGATCGGCGAGACGCCGACCCTCGGGCGTTCGATACCGATCCCCACTGTCGACGTACGCTATGCGTACCCGTTCTCGTTTTCCGTTCCCGAGACCGCTGAGACGATCGTCCGAGACGTTCGGCTCCCACGAATCGCGCTCGGGGCTGTCGTGGGCTTCGCGTTGGCGAGTGCCGGTGCGGTCATGCAGGGCTTTTTCAGAAACCCGATGGCCGACCCCTCGATCATCGGCGTCTCCTCGGGCGCGGCGGTCGGTGCTGTGGCGACGATCGCGTTTCCAGTTGCGTTCCCGCTTGGACTCCAGGCGGCCGCGTTCGTCGGCGCGCTGGTCGCGGCCTTTGTGGTCTATGCGATCGCCACCGAGAACGGTCGGACACCGGTCGCGACGCTGTTGCTCGCCGGTGTCGCCGTCCAGACCTTCCTGGGCGCGGTGATCTCCTATCTCCTCTTGCACGCCGGCGAAAGCCTCGAACGGGCCGTCTTCTGGCTGATGGGACACCTTCACAGTAGCTCCTGGGCCGAAGTCGAGGTGACGCTGCCAGTAGTGGTGGTGACGTTCTTCGGTCTGCTCGCCTACGCTCGGGACCTCAACGCCCTCATGCTCGGCGAGGAGGACGCCCAGACTGTCGGGATCGCCGTCGAGCGGACCAAACGGATCTTGCTCGCGCTTTCGAGTATCGTGACCGCCGCCGCGGTCGCCGTCGCGGGCGTCATCGGCTTCGTCGGATTGATCGTCCCCCACGTCATGCGATTGCTCGTCGGCCCCGACCACCGGATTCTCCTCCCGACGAGCGCGCTGGCCGGGGCAGCCTTCCTTGTCGCGACCGACACCGTCGCCCGCTCTAACCCCGCAACGTTGCCCGTCGGGATCGTCACGTCCGCGCTCGGGGCCCCCTTCTTCCTCTATCTGCTGCGTCGCCGGGAGGTGCACGAACTATGAACCACCACACGATCGAACTGGACGACGTCTCGGTCTCACTCGGCGAGGTCGACGCACTACGTGACGTCTCACTGTCGGTCGATGCCGGGGAGTTCCTGGGACTGGTCGGGCCGAACGGGGCCGGCAAAACGACGCTCCTGCGAACGGTAAACGGCGTCATCACACCCGACACCGGAACGGTCCGTCTCGACGGCACGGCGGTAACTGAACTCGGACCGCGGGGCGTGAGTCGACACGTCGCCACGGTGCCCCAGGACACGTCCGTCTCCTTTGAGTTTACCGTCGAGGACGTCGTCAGGATGGGCCGGACGCCTTACCGGGCGCGGACGGACCTCACGGCCGATGAGGCCGACCGGGACGCCGTCGATGAAGCGCTCGAACGGACGGAGATGACCGCGCTCCGTGACCGACCGATCACGGCCGTCAGCGGCGGCGAGCGCCAGCGGGCGTTCGTGGCCCGCGCGCTCGCTCAGGACACGCCGGCGCTCGTCCTGGACGAACCGACTGCCAGCCTCGACATCAACCACCAGGTCGGCGTCCTGGAACTGGTGGGTAACCTGGTCGCCGACGGGAGAGGGGCAGTCGCGGCGATCCACGACCTGGATCTGGCGGCCCGCTACTGCGATCGACTCGCGTTGCTCGCCGACGGGGAGCTCCAGGCCGTCGGCGATCCGGAGACGGTCCTCGCCGACGAACACCTCCGGCCGGCCTTCGACACCCGGACGGCCGTCACGCCCGATGCCGTCACCGGGACGCCGAGTGTGACGGCCATCGCCGAACCGCGGCGGGATCGAAACGCGCACGTCCACGTCCTTGGCAGCGGCGCGACCGCCGCCCGCGCCCTGACGAAGCTCTGGCAGGCCGGCTTCGAGGTGACTGCCGGCCCGTTACCCAGCGGGGACGCCGCGCTGTCGGTCGCCGACGAACTCGACGCCGAGGCGATCACTGCGCCGCCACTTTCCGGCCCCGACGAGGCAGCGCTCCGGAAGGCACGCGAGTACTGCCGGACAGCCACAGCGACGGTGCTGGCCGATCCGGAGATCGGCCCGGCTGCTACCGTCCTCGATCTGGCCGAGTCGAGCGGGCGGCCGATTCTAGTCGAAACGCGTCCGCTTGCGGAGCGAAACCACGCGAGCGACGGGGCAGAAGCACGCTACCGGAAATTCGAATCGCGGGCGCTCACGGCGTCGATCCACGGACTCGTCCCGGCGATCACCGAGGCGACAACTGCCAAGGCCGTGCCGGCCGACGACTGACCGGCAGTGCAATTGTTACTGCTGGTCGTCCCGCCGCGCGAACAATCCCTTGACGACCATCGAGAGCACTTCCTGGTCGTCCTGAGTCGTCGTTCGGACGGCGAAGTCGATCTGCCCACGATCGTCGTCGAACGCGCTCGTCTCGATCACCTCGACGTCGACGGTGAGTTCGTCACCCGGTCGAAGCGGCGTCCGCCACTCCAGGTCGTCGACGCCCAGGCCGCCACGGCCGGCCGCGTCCTCAAAGAGTCCATCGACGAGGAGCCGCATCGAGAGGGCGGCAGTGTGCCACCCGCTGCCGATCAGCCCGTCGAAAGGGCCCTCGGCGGCGGCCTCACTGTCGACGTGCATCGGCTGTGGATCGTATTCGCGAGCGAATTCCTGGATCTCGTCGGCGGTGACTTCTCGTGTTCCGAACGTCCAGGACTCACCGACGGCAAAGTCCTCGTAGTACCGAACCATCACCGGAGCGTAGCGGCCGAGCGGACAAAAACAACCGCGTGTCGAGCCCGAAAAGAGAGGGCGTCAATCCCCGCCGAGATCAAGGTCGCCGCCAACCGGCTATTCACTCGGATTGGCTATCGAGCCAGTCCTGAAAGCCGTCCTGACTCATGACCTCGACCGTCCCGAGCATGCTCGAATGACCCACGCCACAGTACTCCGCACAGTACAGTTGGTAGGAGCCAGTTCTGGTCGGCTCCGTGGTCAGGTAGTTCGACTTCCCGGGGAAGGCGTCCTGCTTCAGCCCGAGCCCGGAAACGTGAAAGGAATGAATCCAGTCCGTGGAGGTGACGTTCAGGCGCACCTTCTGGTCGACCGGCAAGACGAGCGTTTCGCCCGTGGTAACGTTCTGTTCGGGATAGTTGAACGTCCAGGCGTATCGTTCGGCAACCACGTCGACCTCCAGGGCGTCTTCGGACGGCCCCGTGTCCGTGATGGGTTCCTGGCCGAGGACACCGTGGGAGGCAACGCCGACGAACAGCAGGACGATCGCCGTGGTGACCGTCCAGGTGATTTCGAGCCGGCGGTTTTCCTGGGTTGGCTTTGCCGCCTCGCTTTTGCCGGCCCGGTATCGCCAGACGGTGTAGAGCAGGATCGCCTCGACGAGCAGCGTGATCGGGATCGCAACCCACAGCAACTCGTTCATCAGCCCCCAGATCAGGTCGTTCGTCGTCGAGGTTCCCTCGGACTGGGCGGCCACAGTGGAGACGAACGTCGCGAGTCCCCCCACCGAGAGTGCTGCCACCAGGCCGTTTCGCGTCTTCGTCATGGGCGAGACTTTGAGACAGGCAGTCATAAAGAGCGTTCATCCGGCGAATTTCGGCGATTCTTTGGGCATAGTCGAGCAAGTCAACTGGAGACACAGTCCCCAGACGACAAACGCGACAAGTGTTGCATGGTGGGGAAGCCTAAGTATCGCCCGTCCCGGAGATACAGCGAGAAACAGTGTTAGAGAATCGAATCGACGACGTTCCATTGCGGTTCTCGACGCTTCTAGCCGGGACGATCGTCGGCGTCTATCTGCTGGTGATCGCCGGGGCGACGGCCGCGATCACCGACGCGGCTGCCGCGTGTTCGACCTGGCCGACCTGTCGGCTGCCGACCGCCGGCTCACCGGATCTGGTAATCGCCTGGGGCCACCGCCTGCTGGCGGCCATCGTCGGGCTGGCGGTTCTCGTGACCGCAGCGGTCGGGATGGCGCGAGTCGCTGATCGCCGCGTCCGGGCGGCATTGGCGTTCGCCGTCGTCCTCTTCGCGGTCCAGGTCGGACTCGGGGCCGTCGTGACAGTCTCCGGCGCGGCCGGCATCGCGCCGACCGTCCATCTGGGCGTGGCGATGGCACTCTTTACGACCCTCATACTGGCGCTCGCCTGGACCCTCGAAACGGAATACGGCGACCCAACCGAGGAGCCGAATACGGGCGTCACCACGCCGGCCGAGCCGGTCGAACCGGCCGCCGATGGCGAACAGCCGCCGACCCGGCGTGACCGCGGACCGGCGGGGGAGGTACTGGCGACGCTACGGGCCTATATCCGGTTGACCAAGCCACGCCTGATGTGGTTGCTGTGTCTCGTCGCCTCGGCTGGCATGGCCCTGGCGACGACGGGCGGACGGACGCTGACGGTCGAGACGATCCTGGCGACGCTGTCCGGCGGTGTGCTGGCGATCGGTGCCAGCGGCACCTTCAATCACGTCCTCGAACGCGACGTCGACAAGCGGATGCAGCGCACGTCCGACCGACCGGTGGTGACTGACCGCATCCCGATCCGGAACGCAGTCGCGTTCGGATTCCTCCTGTCGGCGCTCTCGCTTGCCATCTTCGCGACGATCAATCTGCTCGCCGCCGCGCTAGGTCTCTCGGCGATCCTCTTTTACAGCGTCGTCTACACCCTGTTGCTCAAGCCCAACACCGTCCAGAACACCGTCATCGGCGGGTTCGCCGGCGCGCTGCCGGCACTCATCGGGTGGGTCGCCGTCACCGGGACGTTCGGCGTTCCAGGCCTCGCGCTGGCGGGAATCGTCTTCCTGTGGACGCCGGCGCACTTCTACAACCTGGCGCTGGCCTACCAGGACGACTACGCCCGCGGAGGCTTCCCGATGATGCCAGTCGTCCGCGGCGAGACGGTGACGCGCAAGCACATCCTGCTGTATCTGGGCGCGACGCTGTTGGCCGCAAGCGGACTGGCGACGCTGGCGAACCTGGGCGTCCTCTATGGAGCCACGGTCGCGACTGTCGGGGCCATCTTCCTGTGGGCTGTTCTGGTACTGCACCGTGAGCGAACGACGGCCGCGGCCTTCAGGGCCTTCCACGCCTCGAACGCCTTCCTCGGGGCACTGCTGGTCGCAGTCGTGATCGACGCGATGGCCGTATGAGCACCGCGAGACGCTTCGGACCGATCCCGACGCCGTCGAAAAGTCACCTCCTCTGGGGCGCGTTACTGGTCAACACTGAAGTACTCCTCCTCTTCGGGTATCTTTCGGTCAGCGATTCACAGCTGTTCGATCTGGCGTCGCTCAGACTGTACGTCTACCCCTTCGTCTGGATCAACGTCTCACTGTGGGCGCTCGCGACGGTCCGACCGCCGGCTGCCCCGCGTCGCCGGAAACTGTTCGGGGGCGCGGTCGCTACCGGCTACGCCCTCGTCCTCGCATATCTCGGTGGCCTGGTCTCGACGGCCATGACCGACGGAATCGCCTTCTCGATCCGACCGCTGGTGTTTCCGCCCGGGTGGGGCCCGGTCGTCTCGGCCGATATCGCCGGGCTCTCGCTGACACTGCTTCCGTACAAGGTTCTGGGATATATTACGTTGTCATACCTCGTATACGCGCTAGTCGTCGAGGCCGCTGGCGTGTTGCCGGCGATCCTGGGGCTGTTCTCGTGTGTGTCCTGTGTCTGGGCCGCCGTGGTCGTCCCGCTGGCCGGGACAGTCGGCGGCTCGACGGCACTCGCGAGCCTCGTCTTCGGCGGCGGCTACGACCTCTCGACGGCGATCTTCGTCGTCTCGGTCGTCCTGCTGGCGTGGCGACCGACCGTCGGAAACCGAATCGACTTAGGTGGAGGTCGGCGGTGATCGAAGCGTGACTGCCATCGCCATCGAGGACGTCCGGCGAACCTACGGCGACACTGTCGCGCTGGATGCCGTCTCGTTATCGGTCGACCCCGGCGAAATTTTCGGGCTGGTCGGGCCCAACGGCGCGGGCAAGACCACACTCGCCCGGGCGATCACTGGGACGACCGACTACGATGGGACGGTCGCGCTGTTCGGCGAGCAACCGCGGGCGATCGACCGCTCCCGGCTCGGCTCGCTCCCCCAGTCCTTCTCGCCTCACGACCGATTGACCGCCCGTGAGCTACTCGAGTACTACGCGGGCCTGTACGACGACGCCCTCACGCCAGGGCGCGTGCTCGACGACGTCGGCCTGATCGACAGTGCCGACACCTACTACGAGAATCTCTCGGGCGGCCAGCAACGCCGGGTCTGTGTCGGAAGTGCGCTCGTCAACGACCCCGATCTGCTCGTCCTCGACGAGCCGACCACCGGGATCGACCCCGTGGGGCGACGACAGCTCTGGGACCTCCTCGAAGGGCTGGCCGCAGACGGCACGACGATCTTTCTGACGACTCACGACATGCACGAGGCCGAACGACTGGCCGACCGCGTGGGACTGCTCGCCGACGGCGAGTTGGTCGCCGTAGACACGCCCCGTGCCCTGATCGACACCCACGGTGGCGAGAGCCGACTGACCGTCGAGACGGCGTCGCCACTCGCCGAAGGAGACGCGACCGGCCTCGACTACCGAACCGCTATCGTCGACAATGACCTGCGGGTGTTCGACGTCGCGCCGACGGCGATCGGCACCGTCGTCGACAGTCTCACAGATGCGGGCGTCCAGGTCGAATCGCTGAGTTGGGCCGAGCCGACGCTCGAAGATGTCTACCTGGAACTGACGGGGACCGCCGTCGGGCGCGGCGGGCAGCGGCTCGACGACGGGGCCGCGAGCGCGGCCGAGGAACCGAACGCGCCGACACCCCCCACGGAGGGATCGTCGTGAGCCGACTGGGCCGAATCACGAGCGAGACGCGCGCCGCGACGCGAGCGTTCCTTCGTCGCCGGACCGCGGTCTTCTTCACGTTCCTGTTTCCGCTCCTGATCGTTCTCATCTTCGGCGCGCTCGTCCAGACCCAGCCCACCGGCGGCGGTCTCTTTACGGAGCCCCCAGCCTACTATGTCCCGGGCTATCTCGCGGTCGTCGTCCTCTTTACCCCGCTCTCTCGGGTCGGCAGCGAGGTCGCGCGCCACCGCGACGATCGGCGATTCGAGAAGTTGGCAACCACGCCGCTGTCGCGGGCCGAATGGCTGCTGTCCCAGACGCTCGTCAACGTCGCCATCATCGGCGTCGCGGCCGTGCTGGTGCTCGCGGTGATGGTGGCCGTCACCGGCGCGACGATCGCCCCGTCACCGTGGCTGGTGCCGTTCCTCGCGATCGGCGTCGCACTGTTCTGTGGTATCGGCGCGCTACTCGGGAGTTTCACGGACTCCCAGGACGGCGTGATCGCCGCCTCGAACACGCTTGCCCTCCCGCTGCTGTTCCTCTCGGAGACGTTCGTCCCGCCTGAACTCCTCCCGGAATGGTTCCGCCCGCTGATCGAGCTCTCGCCGCTGACATACTTCTCGCGGGGCGTCCGAGCGGTCGTGACCGATCCCGGCGCGGGCGTCGAGGGGACAGTCGTCGCCGTCTGGCCCGCCGGCCCCGATCCAGCGATCAACCTCGCGATCCTGTCGATGCTGGCGCTCGTCACGTTCGGACTCGGAGCACTCACGTTACCCCGGACGGACTGAGGGGAGACTGTCGGCCGACCCGCTGGTCACTCGTAACACGAGCGCTCGACGCGCCGATCGTAGAGTCGGGAGAGCAGCCGCGTGATCGGGCCGCCGCCGATCGACTCGCCGTCGACGGCCCCGACCGGGCGGAGCTCCCAGGTCGTGTTCGTCAGGAAGGCCTCGTCGGCAGCCAGTAGATCCTCGCGCTCGTAACGGCCGGTCTCGACGGGGAGCCCTTCCTCGCGAGCGAGATCCAGCACGATCGAGCGGGTCACGCCCGGAAGGATCGACAGGTCGGTCGACGGCGTGTAGACGACACCGTCCGTGACGAAGAAGAGGTTGCTCGTCGCCCCTTCCGCGAGATAGTCGTCGGTGTCGAGCAGGAGTGCTTCGTCTGCCGGGTCGCCACTGGCCCCCCGCTGGAGTTCGAGTCGGGCGAGAATCCCGTTGAGGTAGTTGTGCGTCTTGGTATCCGCCGGCAGGGCGGCGTCGGGGATCTTCCGGGTCTGGGCCGTCCGAACAGCTGCCGGGCTGTCCCAGACCGGGTCACCGTCGATGCCGCCCCGGGAAAGCGAGTCGACCATCACGACGATCGTCGGGTCGACGGCGGGATCAGGGGTGAGCTTGCCGGCCTGGACGCCACGTGAGATCGAGAGCTTGACGTAGGCGTCGGTGAGGTCGTTGGCCGCGAGCGTCTCCGCGATTCGCTCGTGGAGGTCGTCCCGTGGCGGGATCGCCTTGGCGAACCCCAGGGTCTCACAGGTACGTTCGAACCGGTCGGCGTGGGCATCCCAGGCGAAAACCTCGCCGCCGTAGGCCCGGAGCGTCTCGAAGGCCGCGTCGCCGTACATGAAGCCGCGATCGCGCACGTTGACGCTGGCTTCCTCGGCCGGGACGAGTTGGCCGTCGACGTGATACTCCATCGCGTCGGCCAACGGGGGCCCGGGGCTTGTGTGTTGGCGTTCGATCACTCGGCCAGGGCGGGGTACTCGAGTCGGAGTTCGCCGTCGAGTTCGTAATCGGTTCCCAGCATCCCGCCGCCGGCGAGTGTCATCGTCACGTCGAAGGCGACCGTCGTGGCCGTCTCCGACCACGGGCGGACGATGCACTCGAGCGTGCTGATGGTCTCGTCGGCCAGGTCGTCGAGGTCGGACAGTTCGATCACCGTTCCGGGTCTCCGGTCGGGCGAATACAGCCTGACCTCGGGCGGCGGCGAGCTGTCGCCCTCGACCGGCGAGACGACCGCCACGTCCGCAGGCGTCTCGGCGTCGGGCATCCAGACGCGCAGCCGGACGGACTCGACAGTCGTCCCCTCGCGGTGCCAGATCTCGGTCGACATCGGGACCACGCCGTCGGCGACGCCGCCGTTGACGCCGAAGTGGCCGACCTCCTCGCCGTCCTCGCTGAAGTGGATGCTGGCTACCCCCTGGGCGTCGGAGTGACGGGTCGGGTCCGAAAGCGTCGTCTCGGATCTGAGCGCACCACAGCCCGCGCTCGCGCCGGCAGCGGCAACACCCGCCGCCGCGAGAAAGCGCCGTCTACGCATCTCGACACCCGACCTGTTGATCGGGGCGACTGTTGGGTGGAAGGGCGGGCGATATAGCCGAACGCGCGAGAGACGTGTCCCTGAGCATATCCATGCCGATGTACCCGGAGCCGAAAAGCCCTGCTCACGGTCAAACGTCCATTTGACCGGGAGCACGTCGCCTGCGTCAAACGACGTGCTGCTCGAGGAACGCGGCGATCATGGCCTTGCCGTGCTCGGTCAGGATCGACTCGGGATGGAACTGGACGCCGACGTGGGGCTTCGAGCGGTGGCGCACCCCCATGACGACCGACCGTTCGTCGTCGGTGTGGGCCGTCTCTTCCAGACAGTCGGGCAGGGCGTCGCGTTCGACAGCCAGGGAGTGATACCGGCCGACCGGAAACTCCTGTGGGAGGGCGGCGAAGACGCCCCGCCCGTCGTGGGTGATCGCCGAGGACTTGCCGTGGACCACCGCCGGGGCGTGGCCGACTGACGCGCCGTGTGCGGCACACAGCGCCTGGTGACCGAGGCAGACCCCCAGTGCGGGTGTCGACAGTGACTCGAAAACGGGCATCGAAACGCCGGCATCCTGCGGGGTGCCCGGGCCGGGCGAGACGACGATCGCGTCCGGGTCCAGCGTCCGAATGTCCGCGAGGTCGACCGCGTCGTTGCGCCGGACCAGGACCTCGCCGTCGACGCCGGGGAGCCACGCGTCCGTCGTGACCACCTCACCCACGTACTGCACGAGATTGTAGGCGAACGAATCGTAGTTGTCGACGACGAGGACCGTCGGCTCAGCCATCCTCGCCCTCCTCCGGCCGCCCGGACGCCCCCTCTTCGCCCGCGTCCAGTCGCCCGGCACCTCTCGCGCGGGAGGGCTCGACGACCGAGAGGTCCGTCCCGTCCGCGAGCGCGTCGTCGACGGCGGTCACCAGTGCCCGGGCCTTGTCGAGGGTCTCGTCGTACTCCCGGTCGGGCACCGAGTCCTCGACGATCCCCGCGCCGACGCGAAGGTGGTACTGCTCGCCGTGCCGGACGAGCGTCCGGATGACGATGTTCATCGTCGCCCGGTCGTCGAAGCCGAAGATCCCGATGCTGCCCGTGTAGGGCCCTCTTCGAGTGGCCTCGAGTTCGTCGATGATCGCCATCGTCCGTGGCTTGGGCGCGCCAGTGATCGTCCCGCCCGGGAACACCGCGCGGATCGCGTCGGCCAGGTCCTGATCGTCCCTGAGTTGCCCCTCGACCAGCGAGACGAGATGCATCACCTCGGAGTAGCGATCCACCCGGCGGTACTCTTCGACATCGACGCTCCCGTACTCGCTGACCTTGCCCAGGTCGTTGCGTTCGAGGTCGACCAGCATCGCGTGTTCGGCGCGTTCCTTCTCGTCGTCCCGGAGTTCCCTCTCCAGCCCGGCATCGGCGTCGGCCGTTCGGCCGCGCGGCCGCGTCCCCGCGATCGGTTCGGTGACCAGCCGGTCGGCCTCGCGATGGAGGAGGAGTTCGGGACTGGCACTCACCAGGTCGGCGGCCGGGAATTCCAGCAGCGCCGAGTACGGGGCCGGGTTGCCGATCCGGAGCGACTGGAAGGCCTCGACCGGGTGGACCGCCGCCGGCGCGGCCAACCGGTGGGAAATGTTCGCCTGAAAGGTGTCGCCCTCGTGAACGTACTCCTTGACGCGTTCGACGCGGTCGGTGAAGGCCTCCCGACCGGTGTCGCTCTCGAAGCGAACCGGCCCCGTCGCCGACGGCTCTTCGACGCCGGGGTCGCCGTCGATGGCGCGGCCAGCCAGCTCCAGCGCGCGCTCGCGCCCACGCTCGAAAGCCGCGTCGGGATCGCCGTCGACCGTCGGACACGCCGTCACGCGGAGCGTCACCGGAGCCTGGGCGGGTTCCTCCCAGGCGACCAGCGTGTCGTAAACGGCCACCTGCAGGCGTGGCAGGTCCCGGTCGCGCTCGGCCGAGCCGGGGAGCGCCTCGATCTCCCGGGCGATGTCGTAGGAGAGCCACCCGATGGCACCGCACGGATAGGGAACGTCCGTCCCGGCGCGATGAAGGTGCTCCTCGCCGAGTCGATCGACGAGCCGTCCGATCGTGTCCTCGCCCGGGTCGACAGTCAGCCACTCGATGGGCTCGACCCCGAAGTAACTCCAGCCCTCGGTGCCGCCGGTAGTTTCCAGCACACAGCCGCCGGTCGACCGGCGCGCGCGCCGGTAGGCTTCGTAGGGATCCGTGACCGTGACGCGAGCCTCGACCGGGACGCGGTCGCCAGAATCCGCCCCGGCCGCACGTGCGCGGAACGTCGCCAGGTCGGTCACGAGTTCCGGGTCCGTCATTACACTCACACAGACGGAGGACTACTAATCGTGTTACGATCGGGGCACAACTCGCAAGACCGACTGCTGGCGAGTGCTCACTCGCCGGCCTGGTCGATCCAGCCCTCGACGCGCGAGAGCGCGATGCCCGTCGTCTCGGCGACGGCGTCGGCGTCCGCGGCAGCGAGTTCCCCCACGGTCTCGATGTCCGCCTCCGCGAGTCGCTCGGCGTAGGCCGGCCCGATCCCGTTGATCGACTGGACGTCTTCGGTACTCGCTGGCCCCGATGGTTCAGATGCCGACGCCACGGTGGCTTCATCCGAGTCGTCGTCCGTCGTCTCCGTCATCTCGTGCTCATCGGACGCTCCCGACTCGACAGACGTTTCGGATGTATCTGTTCCCACGTCACCGGGTTCGTCGGCGTCCGTCTGGACGGACTCGGCAGATTCAGCAGCGTCCACCTCGGCTGCTCCGTCCGGTTCGTCCGCATCCGACTCGACCGACGCATCGGATCCCTCGGCGTCCGACTCGGCGGAACGATCCGGCTCGTCTCCGTCCGCCTCGGCGTTGGTCGTGTCCACGCGCGACTCGCTGGTTGCGACCGCTCTGGTTCCCTTGACTGCATCCTCACTTTCGGTATCCGGTTCGTGCTCGACCGTGACGGCCACGTTCTCGGTTTCCCCCGCGTTCTGGCTTGGCATCTCGGT
Organism: Halorhabdus sp. BNX81; assembly: GCF_029229925.1. Lineage (NCBI taxonomy): Archaea > Methanobacteriati > Methanobacteriota > Halobacteria > Halobacteriales > Haloarculaceae > Halorhabdus > Halorhabdus sp. BNX81. The sequence goes on from NZ_CP107254.1 coordinate 2,047,987, forward strand.
ATCAGACTCCCCCGAGTTGAGACCGAGAAGTTCCTTGATCTGTTGGAAGAGTGCCATAGTCGTCAATACACACCCCAGGACTTAAAGGCGTTCACGAAGTGCCTCGTTCATCTCCTCGACAGGAGCGTCTTGCCCACTCCAGCGCTCGAAGGCCTCGACGCCCTGGAACAGCAGCATCCAGGCACCATCGACGGTCGTCGCACCCGCCGCGGCCGCCTCGCGTAACAATCGCGTCTCGATCGGGCTGTAGACTGCATCGAGTACCGCCAGGTCGGCGTGCAGCGCCGTCGCGGGGACTGGCGATCGGTCCTCGTCCATCCCGACGCTCGTCGCGTTGACGAGGACGTCCGCGTCCGCCAGAAGCGAATCCAGCGAATCGAGGCCATGCCCGCTGGCACCCGGGACCTCCTCGGCGAGGGCGTGGGCCGTCTCGACGGTCCGGTTGGCGATCGCGACGTCCATGCCTTCGTCAGCGAGACCGAAGGCGATCGCGCGACCAGCCCCGCCCGCTCCGACGACGACCGCCTGCCCGGAGAGTGCCACACCGTGACGTGTGAGCGCCCGCACGGCACCGATCGCGTCGGTGTTGTGCCCCGTCGGTTGATCACCGCTGAAGTCGATGGTGTTGACCGCGCCGATCCGCTCGGCCAGGTCGTCGACCGCGACCGCGTTGAGAACGTCCTGTTTGAACGGGATCGTCACGTTGAGTCCAGAGACGCCGAGGGTTTCGGCCGCCTCGACGGCCTCGCGTGCCGCGTCGACCGGTGGTTCGAAGGTGACGTATCGTGCGTCGATGCCGAGTTCGTCGTAGGCCGCCTCGTGCATTGGCGGCGACAGCGAGTGTTTCACGGGGTTGCCAAGGAGTCCGTACACGTCCATAGCGAGGGCGACGGCCGGGAGCGTCAAAACCACGACGGTCGGCAGTGACGGCGTCGACCGGTGGCCCCTTGCGATGTCACTGTGTGACACGGGCACTCCACACCGCAAGACATTATTTTGGGAGGGCTAAGCACGCAGTGTGTCTCGTCTACGCCATCCGTTGACGGCAGTCGCCGCTGCACTGGTACTGACGCTGCCGTGGGTCGTCGTCGAACTGTCACGGCTCGCCGCTGGACTCGACTGGATGCCGATCGACGCCGGGATCGCGCTCTCGACGGGCCCGACCGTCCTGGTGACCGGACTGGCCGTCGTCGGCGCGTCGTTCCTGCTCGCGTGGGGGGCCGAAACAGCCGAGAAGGACGTCCCCCGGGCGTTCGCCCTCGCCGTCCTCGCGGTCCTCGCCGTCGCCCCGGAGTACGCCGTCGACGCGCTGTACGCCTGGGACGCCGGCGCGCAAGCCGGGACCACCGCGGGCGCGGAGGCCGGCAACCTCGCCATCGCGAACATGACCGGAGCCAACCGGATCCTGATCGGCCTGGGGTGGTCCGGGATCGCGTTGTTCACCGTCTATCGCGCCTACAAGGTTCGGGACGACAACGTCGAGAAGCGATCCGGCTTCCTCGCCGATGTCGTGACGCTCGATAAGGCGCTGACGACCGAGATCACGTTCCTCTGGCTGGCGACGCTGTGGGCGTTTCTGGTCCCGCTCGGTGGCGGCATCGACCTGATCGACACCGTCGTCCTCGTCGGCCTGTACGTGAGCTACATCCTGATTATCATTCGCTCCGGCATCGAAACCGAAGAAGAGCAGATCGGTGTCCCGGGCTATCTTCAATCCTACCGCAAACCAAAGCGGATCGCGACCGTCCTCTCGCTGTTCATCTACTCGGGCGTCATGATCCTGATCGCCGTCGAACCGTTCGCCCACGGCCTCGAAAACCTCGGCCTGCAGTACGGCGTGCCGAAGTTCTTCATGATCCAGTGGATCGCCCCGCTGGCAAGCGAGTCACCCGAGTTGATTGTCGTCGTCTATCTCGTCAACAAAGCCCGATCCTCGGCCGGGTTCAACGCCCTGATCTCCTCGAAACTCAACCAGTGGACGCTGTTGATCGGGACGCTCGCGATCGTCTACTCGATCGCGGCGGGCGGGGTCGGCGTCCTCGAATTCGACTATAAGCAGAGCCTGGAGATCTGGATCACGGCCGCCCAGTCGTTCTTCGCGCTGGCGATCCTGGTCAACTTCAACATCAGCCTCCGGGAGGCCGTCGCGTTGCTCGTGTTGTTCGTCAGCCAAGTGTTCGCCGAGTTCATGGTGTTGAACGTCCTTTCGCTGTCCCATCCCGAAGCACTCAGCCACCAGATCCTGCTCGGCTACACCGCCGTCTACCTCCTCATCGGGCTGGCGATGTTCGTCCGCCGCCGCAAGGCTGTCAAGGAGATGCTCGGCATGACCTACGAAGTAGTCCAGACGGCGTTCGGTCGCCGGAGCGACTTCGATATCGAGTAAAGTACCGCGCCCGAAGCAGGGCTATTCATGATCGGCATCGTCGTCTCGACAGCTGATCGCGCCTCGGAACACATCCACGAGCACCTCCTGGAAGTGGCGGACTGGACGACGACCCGTGACGAAAGTCGATCCCCTGGCGAGGGTGGTGGCGAGGTCTCCCGCACCGACGGCTTCGAAATGCGCGTCTTCGACGAATGGCACCTCGAGCTCGACGGCGTGGCCGCGGCCTTCGACGACCCCGATCTCGTCGTCTTCGCGTCCCGGCACTCCGGGGAGACCGGGCCACTGTTGACCGCCCACCACACCGGCAACTTCGGGCCGGCCGAGTACGGCGGCGCGGACCGTGACCTCGCCCGCGCCGCACCGAACGCTCATAGCCGCGTCCTCGACGCGCTGGCCGAGCACGCGCCGGCAGGCTACGAGGTCGGCATGGAGTGCACCCACCACGGTCCGACCGAGGTTGGTTCCCCATCCATGTTCGTCGAGGTCGGCAGCGGTCCCGACCAGTGGGACGACCCCGACGCCGCCCGCGCGGTCGCACAGGCCATCCTCGACCTGCGGGGAGTCATGGCCGATGCGCCCCGAGAGGACGGCGAGGCAAGCGCCCGCCGACACCTCGTCGGGTTCGACGGGAACCACTACGTTCCCCGGTTCGAGCGTATCGTCCGCGAGACTGACTGGGCCGTGGGCCACATCGCCGCTGACTGGGGACTGGACGAACTCGGCGATCCACTCGAAAGCGAGGACGTGCTCCGGGCGGCCTTCGAGAAGAGCGCGGCCGAGTACGCCCTGATCGACGGTGATCGCCCGCGTCTCGAACGGGCGATCGACGACCTGGGATTCGAGATCGTCGGCGAGTCGTGGCTTCGAGCGGTCGAAGGCGTCCCGCTGCCCGTTGCCCGCCACGTCGAGAACCGGCTGGCAGCCATCGACGACGGGCTTCGCTTCGGGGAGCCGGCTCGGGGATACGATGGGGCCTTCGAGATCGTCGACATCCCGGGCGAGCTGCTCGACGAGACACAGGGGATCGACCGCGAGGCGACCCGGGAGGCCGTCGAGGGTGTCGCGCTCGCGTTCACCACCGAGCAAAGCGCCACGCTTGTCGGCGGTCGAGCCGCTGTTGTCGACGGCGATGATAGAATTGCACTGGTCGAGGCGCTCGCGGACGTACTCCGCATGGACTACGACGAGGTGACGGTCGGGGACGATCGCGTCGTCGCGAGGAAAGAAGCCTTCGACCCCGGACTGGCCGCGGATGCTGGCGTCCCGGAGGGGCCGAAGTTCGGCAAGTTGGCGAGCGGGCAGGCCGTCGAGGTGGATGGCGAGCGTGTCGAACCCGGAGAAGTCAGTCGGGAGCGAGAAGCGACGTTCCCGGTCTGATCTGACGAGCGGACAGTCGGCCAGTCACTCCTCGACGGCGTGGGCTTGCAGGGTCTCCAGTTCGATTTCTTCCAGCACTGTTTCGTTGGTCGCCTCGAGAACGACCGGCGGGGCGACGCCGGCTTCGTGGGCCTCCAGCCAGCGGCCGACACAGAGACACCAGTGATCTTTGGGATTCACGCCCGGAAAGTCCAGTTGCGGCCGCGGCGTGACCAGATCGTTGCCCTGCGCGCGGGAGAACTCCAGAAAGTCCTGGGTCATTTTCGCACAAAGGTGGTGGGACCCGCGGTCGCCGGGGACTGCCGTACAGTGACCGTCGCGCTGGTAACCCGTCGAGAGTGTCTTGCTGCAGGGTTCGAGTGCCTCGCCCAGCACGTTGCGCTGGGCGTCGGGATCGCTCTGTGACATACCGGCGATTACCGCGAGTGGCGGGTAAAGCTTGGTTTCGAGTGGGAGTTTTGCAGTCATCCATACTGTCTCATTGGGTGAGGCGCTCCAGCAACCGTCATCAGTGCAATTGGCCATCTATGTCCAGGGATGGTCATCACCCTGTCCGGGCTAGTGTGAAGGCACACTAGGTTTATCAAGCGCCATCGCTTCCGTTCGTCTATGAGCAGTGAGCAGATCAACTCCGAGAGCAAGGTCTCGGGGAACCAGGCGAACATTCCCGCTCAAATCCGGATGGAACTCGACATCGACGACGGTGACCGACTCCGCTGGCACCTCGAAGACGATGAGACGCTCCGCGTGGAAGTCGTCCAGCAACGAAGCGGCACGTTCAGTGACTTCGACGGCTACGAGGGCGATCAGACGACGACAGTCGAACGTGAACACGACTCGTGGGGCGTCACCGTCGAATAAATGCCTCGGGTACTCCTCGACACAAGCGTCCTCTTCGCGGCTGCCTACCGCCGTGACAGTGCACACGACGACGCGCTCCCCATTGTACAGGGCATCGACAGTACAGCCCTTCCGGAAGCGGTAGTGCTCGACTACGTGCTCGCGGAGACGATGAACGGGCTGACGACACATGCCGGCCACGACGCTGCGACGGATTTTCTCGATCGGATCGAAGAAAACGCCCGGTTTCACATCGACTCACTGACGGCTGACGAGTTCGCAACGGCGAAAGCACTCTTTCGACAATACAAGGCGTTCTCGCTCGTCGACGCCTGCATTGTCGCGTTCATGCGAGCCAATGGACGACAGTACCTCTACGCGTTCGACGACGACTTCGACGCCGCCGAGGACATCAGCCGTCTCGACACCGCGAACAACCCATATCAGCCGGAGTGACTGAGACGCACTGGCTACAGCATGGCCCGAGAAGGAAGGGACAGTCCGTGACTCGGTGGGTCTGTCGGGAACTACCTGCAAAAGATCAGTGGACGGCCAGACAGTCCTTTCATACGGATTGCTCTCAGTCAGTACCATATCGACCGCCCGCAGTCGGGCGGTCGTCACGGTAAACAGTGAGAGCAATCCGTATCAGTCGTCGCCCGGCAAACCCTCGCCCCCGGCGTGGTCACACAACGCCTCGGGCACCGTGGGCAGGCCACTTGTATCGTGTTTGCCCGTCGGCGGCAGGTTGACGTCGGCTGCCGCCGAGTCTGCGAGATCAACATCGGCGTCCAGTCCCGCCATCTCCTCTCCCTCGCGGGCGTCCTGGTCGATCCGCATCGAGCAAAATTCCGCGCCACACATCGAGCAGTAGCGGGCGTCCTTGTAGTTGTCCTCCGATAGGGTCTGATCGTGGTACTCCTTAGCGCGGTCGGGGTCCAGCGCGAGGTTGAACTGCTCGTGCCAGTCGAAGTTGTACCGGGCTTCCGAGATGGCGTCGTCCCAGTCGCGTGCGCCCGGTTTCCCGGCCGCCACGTCGCCCGCATGAGCTGCGATCCGGTAGGCCGCCAGGCCGTCCCGGACGTCCTCGGCGTCGGGCAAACCGAGGTGCTCTTTGGGTGTGACGTAGCAGAGCATCGCCGCGCCGTGGCGGGCGGCCTCGGTCGCGCCGATCGCGCTCGTGATGTGGTCGTAGCCCGGTGCAACGTCGGTCACCAGCGGGCCCAGCAGGTAGAACGGCGCGCCGTCACAGACCTCCTGCTGGTGGCGGACGTGCTCGCCGATTTCGTCCAGCGGGACGTGGCCCGGCCCTTCGACCATGACCTGAACGCCCTGATCCTGGGCGCGCTGGGTCAGTTCGCCCAGCGTCTCCAGTTCCGCCAGCTGGGCGTCGTCGTTGGCGTCGGCGAGCGATCCGGGCCGCAGGCCGTCGCCGAGACTGATCGTCACGTCGTACTCGGCGAGGATCGCACAGATCTCGTCGAAATGGGTGTACAGGGGGTTCTGCTCGCCGTGATTTTCCATCCATTCGGCGAGGATCGACCCCCCACGGGAGACGATCCCGGTGATGCGACCGTCGGTCAGCGGGAGGTGTTCTTTGAGGACGCCGGCGTGGATGGTCTGGTAATCAGTCCCCTGAGCAGCCTGGGACTCGATCACGTCCAGGAGGAGGTCCGCCGTGAGATCCTCGGGCGATCCGGCCTGCTTTAGCGCCTCGTAGATCGGCACTGTCCCGAGCGGCACCGGCGAGTGTTCGATCTGGCCGGCGCGAAGTTCCGGAATGTCACCGCCCGTCGAGAGATCCATCACCGTGTCCGCGCCGTATTCGACGGCCGTGTGGAGTTTCTCCCGTTCGGTTTCGATATCGCTTTCGGGTTCGCTGTTGCCGATGTTGGCGTTGATCTTCGTCGAAAAGTCCTTCCCGATGATCATCGGGTCGATCGACTCGTGCTCGTGGTTGTTCGGAATCACAGCCTCGCCCGCGGCGACCTTTTCGCGGACGTACTCGGGATCGCGGTTCTCTCGCTCGGCGACGCGCTCCATCGCCGGCGTGACCTCACCGTCGCGTGCGCGCTGTAGTTGTGTCGCCATCATCACGTGAACCGTGGTACTACTAGATTATATAACCTAGTGATACGGCCTGCGACATGGAAGTCACCTTGATCGGGAAAACGGGGACAGAGCGAAACAGTCAGCAAGAAGGAGCTAAGAGAGGGCCCGGAGTTAGCTGCCAGTGTCGTACTTGTAGGTCGCCTCGTCGGGATCGATGCCGAAGTCCTCGGCCGACTCCTCGGGTTCGCTTGGCCCCTCGTTTTTCGCGGCAGCCTTGAACGCCTCCCGGAAACGCTGTGGCATGGCAAAGTCCTCGACAGTGAGTTCGACGGGCACGGCGTCCGGAAGGAGCGATTCGCGCTTGGTTTCGAGCCGGTCCTGCAACGACGGTGGGAGATCACTCGAATCGATGGGTTCGAAGCCGAACTTCCGGAGATATTCGGGTTCGTCGGTCAGCGAGTAGACGGTTTCGAAGTCCTGGTCGCTGGCCTCCTGGACCAACCGCTCGACGACGTGTGCGCCGATGCCCTGGCCACGCCAGGCCTCCAGGACGCCGATGCTCGTGAGTTCACAGACATCGTCGTCTTCACCCTTGTGGATACGGATCCGACCGAAGCCTGTCCGGTCGTCGGTCTGTTCGTCGACTGCGATGACGTAATCGCGGGATCGAAAGGCCGTCTCGTCCAGGCCCATCTCCTCGATCCGGTCAAGCAGCCAGACTTCGTCTCGGTTTTTCGCGTCCCGGACGTACATAGAAAATGGTTACGCCGCCGCGGGCAAAAGTATTTGCAGCGAGATCGACCTCAGAAACTCCGCCCGTCGCCACCTTCCAGTCGGTCGACGACCTCTCGAATATCGGCTTTCTCTTCGATGGTCTCCTTGACGTTCTCGCGATGGCGGACCTCGGCGGCGCTGGCGTCGTACGACCGGACATACTCGGCGCGAGTGTGCTCCTCGAAGGCGTGGCGAATGGCGAAATAGCCGTCCGGCAGGACCGTCCCACAGACCTCACACTCGACGCGATCGTGACCCGTCGACTGATGGACGATCAGATCTTCGACCCGGTCGAACGTCTCCCCACATCCCTCGATTGTGCACTCCCAGCGTGACATACCCTGACGTATACCCGGAGAGTGGTATAAAAGCATCTCTTGACGCCAGTCCACAGAGACGCGTCGCCGAACCAGAACGGATATCTTCGATGGCTGGTTATCGGACGCCGTGACTGCCGTCGATCCCCACGTCAAGGTCCTCGACGAGGCGATCGTCCGGCGCGCCAAAGCCCGCGGCCTGGACGCGCTCGTCTATGCCCCCCACTTTCAGCGATTCGACGACATCAGAGCGAGGGCTGAACGCTTCTCCGACGACGAACTGCTTGTCGTCCCCGGCAGAGAGGTGTTCACGGGGTCGTGGCGCAATCGCCGGCACGTCCTCGCGATCGGCCTCCAAGCGCCCGTCCCGGACTTCATCACGCTCGAAGCGGCAATGAGAGAGTTCGATCGCCAGGGGGCGGCCGTCCTGATCCCCCACCCGTCCTTCCTCTCAGTCAGCCTCGGCTCGGAGCAGATCGAACAGTATCGTGACGTGATCGACGCCGTCGAGACGTACAATCCGAAATACTGGCCCCACCACGAGCGCCGCGCCGGGTCGATCGCCCGCGAGTTCGATCTGCCGGCCTTTGCCTCTTCGTACGCACATCTGCCAGGGACCGTTGGCGAGATCTGGACATCCTTCGACCGGGAGATCGACGACGCGAGCGACCTGGTCGATGCGCTCCGAGCCGGTGATCCCAGAGAACCGGCGCATCGAACCGGACTCACCCACTACGGCCGGCGAGCGATCGAGTTCTCACACCTCGGCTGGGAGAATTCCTGGGGGAAGATAGACCGAATCCTGCGCGCGGGAACGGAGCCGACACATCCCGAACAGCCGGCCTACGACGGTCGGTTCGACGACGCCAGCGTCTACTGAACGACTCACGCCAGGCCGGCGGCCCGCAGCCCCTCCTCGAAGGCATACTGGGGGACTTCATAGACGATCGCCGCCGCGACCGCGAGTTCGAAGCCAGTCACGGCGAGCATCATGGCGTCGGCGTACTTGCTGTCGACCGGGACGCCGACCGGGAGGTTGAACTCCTCGTCGGTCAGCGGATACAGCAACGCGAGGCCGCGACGCGACCCCATGATGTCGAGCGCGAAGTGACTCAGGACGCCGATCCAGACGTACTCGAGGTTCCCGTGGTAGTACGGGTAGGCACCGACGACCAGCGGGACGAACAGATTGTGCAGCGTCTTGCGGTGGCGACCGAAGGCCGTGTCGATGTCCGGGATCATCGCACCGAGGACCACCGGGACGATGACGGCCGCGATCATCTCGAAGGTAGCCACGTCGCCGGCCGGTTCGAGGATGTATCCGAGGCCAATACTGAGAAGCAAGGCGTTGAGCACGTGTCCGCGCTTGTTCATCGACCGGAGCGACGTGGGCCGCCCCCGAAAGCGTTCCGTCTGCGGGTGGCGGCCGGCGGCCGTTCGCCGCCATATTTTTACACTAGTCTGTGATATTTTGGGGGGGATGAACCGGCGAACGTACCTTTCGGCCGTCGGTGTCGGTGGGATCGCGAGCCTCGCAGGGTGTACGGGGATACTGGCCCCGGGCGAGGACGACGAGCGCGGCGAGGCGACGATGGTCGTCGAATCGGGCACGAACATGGTACTGTACCCCCATAGCCCGAAGGGGCAACCGCCACACCAAGTTCCAACCGACTACAATCACATCGCCGTGGCGAACCAGGACCCGGCGGGGAAGCCGCATGATTTCGAAGTGACAGTCACCGGGCCGCACGGAGAACTGTTCGACGGGACGGTTCGTCTGGAAGGCCCAACAGACTTGTCGACAGGAATATTGTTCTTTGTCTCGAACGTCGGTGACTATCGGTGTGCAGTCACTGTCGGTGACGAGTCCATCGCCGAGACCTGGGCGGTCACTGACGAACGACTGTCCAGAGGTGGTGGGATCGGCATCATCTACGACGGTGACCTCTCCGTCAGCGGCGGTGTAAATCTCGCCGGGAGCGAAGAGTGAATACCGGGAACGCCCCGGCCGATCCCTCCCGATCCGTGTGAGCGTGACTACGCTCGTCTCTCGTCCGTCTAGACGCCGCCGGCTTCACAGGCCGAAAGCAGATCCGCGAGGGCCTGTTCGGCGATTTTTCGCTTGATCTCGGTCCGCGATCCGTCGAACTCGTACCGGCGGACCCGCGTTCCCGAGTCGCCGGTGTCCCACGGCGCGGCGTAGGCCACGCCGACGAAGACGGTGCCGACGGGTTTTTCATCAGTGCCGCCGGTCGGCCCGGCGATACCCGTCGTCGAGACGCCCCAGGTCACGTCCGCTCGGTCGCGAACACCCCCCGCCATCTGTCGGGCGACGGGTTCACTGACGGCCCCCTCCTCGTCGAGTGCTTCCCGGGAGACGGCCAGTTCCGTTCGCTTTGCGTCATAAGAGTAGGTTACCAGCGATCGGTCGAAGTAGTCACTCGACCCGGGTACGTCCGTCAGCAGGGATCCGATGAGCCCCCCGGTGCAGGATTCGGCGACTGCGACGGTTTCGTCGTGCTCCCGGAGCGCGGTCCCGAGGCGTTCCTGAATCGATCCGTCGGTGTCAGCTGTCATACCTGAACCGTGGCCTTCCGGGGTGAAAAACGCACGTGCCGAGGCGCCGACCGGTCGATCGAACTTACCGACCCTGGCGGTCGGTCTCAAGCGTCCGGGCGAGGTTCGTGAACTGCTCGCGGTAATACGCCTCGGCCCGGGTGCGGGCCAGCGGCGAGGCGTCACCGTAGATCGAGTCGAAGCCCGCCATCCGCCAGACGAGTGTCGAAAACTGATAGAGGGGTTTGCAGGCATCATAGCCCTCATCGACAGCGAACTCCGTCTCGGTGCGATATCCCTCGTGGAGTTGCTCCCGTAACTGTTCACGCTCGTCCGGGTCGCGGAAGACCGAATCGATGAACAGGAGTTCGATCTGGGCGAGATTGTAGAGCGGATCGCCGGCCAGGGTCTTCTCCCAGTCGAGGACAGCCGAGATCTCGGGCCCATCGGGTTCGATCAGGAGGTTCCCCGGCCGGAAATCGTCGTGAACGAGTCGCGGAACGCCCTGCTGGGGGACGGCAGGGAGTCGATCGGCCAGGCGTTCGCGGGCGGTCGGCTGCAGATCCTCGAAGGTCGTCCCGCCAAGCTGGTCGATATGACCGTGGGTGAGCCCCTCGAAGTACTCCCGCCAATCCCACGAGAGGTCCCGAACGATGAGTCGACCGTCGTCCAGATCCAACCGTCCGTATCCTTCGAAGGCAATAGTCGAGTGCATGTCCCCCAGGATCTCACCGATTCGATACATGAGTTGACCCCGATCGTCGGCCGAAAGGCTCTCGAAGTGCTCATCGAGGTTGTCGCCGTGGATGCGTTCGGTGATGAAATACGGCGGGACGTCCTGTTCGGGTTCCTCCTTGAAGACGAGAATTCCGGGGAGGGGTACGTCGGTCCGGTCGGCGACGTACTCGTGGAGAAACGGCTCGACCGCAAACGTCGAATCGATCTCGGGGGCGAGTTTGACCACGACCTCGTAGGACTCGCCCTGGTACTCGACGGTGACGAAGTGACTATCGGTCCGGGTGTCGCCCGGTGTCTCCTCGAAGGAGAACGACTCGTAGTCCGGCCCGGACTCCCCCAATATCGCTTCGATGATCTCGGCGGCCCCCGACACAGGTGCCTATTGATTGGCACACCCTATAAAAATCCCTATCGATGTCAATGAATGAGATTCAGTCCCGGGACGCCGACAACTGAACTATAAGCAGATCGATCCCCGTATCGTCCGGCGAGGCGCTGCCCAAATCCGTGGGTTCAAACCCGACCGGGATCCAGTACCCGTATCGATGGGCACGCGGGACGAAACCGACGCGGCCTGGCAAGAGGTGTTCGGGTTTGGCCAGCCCTACGACGATCAGGCCGACGCGATCGAGGCGGCGATCACAGCGGGTCGCCGAAGGGGTTTTCTCGCGATGGAAGGCCCCTGCGGGACTGGCAAGACAATGGCTGCCCTCACCGCCGGCGCGACGCTCGTCCGCGAGGACGACTACGAGCGACTGCTCGTCGTGACGCCGGTCAAACAGCAACGCCGCCAGTTCGTCGCCGACCTCCGACAACTCAACGCTGGCCTGTCGGAACCACTCGCCGGCGTGGCGCTTGTCGGCAAACGCGACCTCTGTCCCTATGGCCGCGAGGACGTCTTCCCGCCCGACGCCAGCGTCCACGATCGCTGTGAGGATCTCCGGGAGAACACGGCCGATCTCGTCGAGAGCAACGGATCGAGCGACGACCGCCCCGTCGCCGACGCCGTGATCCGCCCGCGGAACGACGACGTGTGGTGGGACCCACAGACGGGCAGCGACCTGGCGAAAGCCGCCCGACCCGGCGGGAGCGGCCAGCAGGCGATCGCCGGCACACTGTCGACCGCCGACGCGCAATCCCCCTATCGCCGCACCCAGCCGACCGCCCCCGACGAGATCGGCGGCGAGGACCCGCCGCTTTACTGCCCCTTCGAGGCTGACTGGTACGCCCGCAACCGCGGCTCGCCGTTCGGCTTTTCCGCCGGCGAGAAGCACGTCGTCACTGCAGCGGAGTACCTGCCCGGAGCCGTCGAGCGCGGGACCTGTCCCCACCGGGCGATGCAGACACTCGTCGGGGCCGCCGACGTGGTGATCGGCAACTACAACCACCTCTTCGACCCTGCTTCCAGGGGACTGATCGAAGGTATTCTCGACGAGCGGACGTTCGTGATCGTCGACGAGGCCCACCGCTTGGAGGAGCGCGTCCGGGACCTGCTGTCGGACCGACTCGGCCGCCAGACGATCGTCCAGGCGCGCAACGACTGTCATCAGTTGCTCTCGCTGGCCCGCCAGAGCGAGGATCACAAACGCGAGGTCCGGGCCCACCTCGGCAGCCAGGACGTGCCACTCGAGGCCGTCGAGCGTGCCCAGGATTTCTACGACGACCTGCTGGGCTGGCTCGACGATCGGATCGCGGAACATCTCGATAGCGAGGTAGGTCGAAATTGGCGGGCCGACGAGGGCGCGCTGCCGGAGCATAGTCTGGAAATCCCGCTACGCAATCCCGACGAGCCCGAACCCGACGAACTCACACGGTGGGCCGAACAGGCGGGTTACGACGGCGGCCTCTTTCGGCAACTCGATACGATCGGGCTGGCCGTCGAGGACGCGAGCGAGGAACTTGGTATCGGGCGGACGCCAGTCGTCGCCGCGGCGGGCGTGATCGCCAGCCGGTGGTGGGAGCGCGATCACGCGACGGCGTTCCGGGAGATCGAACTCGATCACTCCCCCCGCGACGACCAGCGCATCGAAGGCTGGCGATCGACCTACACCGCCGGGCTGACGCTGTTCGATTGCTTGCCGGCGGAATCGCTCGCGTCGACGTTCGACGACGTGGGCGGGGGCATGCTGATGAGCGCGACGCTGGCCCCACTCGACGTGTTCACGCGCGTGGCCGGGCTGGACGCGCTGGCAGACGGAAACGAGGACACCAGCGAGCAACCCCCAGACCCAGCCCAGGACGACGGCCGTCCCGTCCTGACGCGCTCCTATGGCCTCTCCTTTCCGCCGGCGAACCGCGCCAGTTGGATCGTCGACGCGACGCCGTTCACCGCGCGAAATCGTGGTGACCCCGCAACGATGGAACCGCTTGGCAACGAGTGGAACTCGACCCGCGACGAGTACGCCCACGTCCTCCGGGCCATCGCGCGCAACCCGGGCAACGTCCTGATCGCGATGCCGAACTACCGCGAGGCGACCTGGGCCGGCGCGTATCTCGATGACACGGTCGAGAAGCCCGTCCTCGTCGACGAGAGTTCCAGCAACGAGGCGACCGAGGATCTCAAAGGCGAGTTCTTCGCCGGCGAGGGGAAAGTACTGGTCACGAGCACGCGGGGCACGCTCACGGAGGGCGTCGACTACGACGGCGCGAAGTTGCGAGCGGCGGCGGTCGTCGGTGTCCCCTTAGTCAACATCGGCTCGCCCCGTGTCCGGGCGGTCCAACGCGCCTACGGCGACGTCTTCGGCGAGGACCACGCCTTCGAGTACGCGCTGACGATCCCCGCGGTCAGACGCGCCCGGCAGGCGATCGGTCGAGTCATTCGCGGAGCTGAGGAGGTGGGCGTCCGGGCGCTGGTCGGGGCACGGTACACGCCCGACGCCCGGCATTCGGTCTACGGCTACCTCTCGCCGGCCGAACGCGAGGAGTTCGTGACGATGAGTCCGGAGTTCCTGCCGGACCAGATCGATCGGTTCTGGGCGGATCGGTGACTTGGCGATCGCTGCTCTTGCCGAATGGTTTCAAACCAAAGCGTCTCAGACAACGCTCCGTATGGCTGTCTACCTGGGCCTGGTCGAGAGTGTCGTGTGAGATACACGGCGTATATCTTGCACCGGTTGTTGCGCAAATCTCAGTGATCGAATCGTTACAGACAGGGGGGCTAGGTTTCAGTGAGTGCCGAGAGATCCACTCGGCAAGTCGTGTAGTACGATGAGGGAGTGCCGTCCGCTTGAATCACTACATGAGCGCTTCCGAAACATTGGTTCGTCTGAATGGTCACCTGCTTAGTTTCATTACGTGCAGTATAGCGGATTTCAAAGGTCTCGAGGCCAGTAGGGGACGCTCTGTCAGTGTTGTAGACCTCTTGCTCTTCGCCGGGGTCAACCTCATAACGCTGATTGTGAACGGTTTCGCCCGTTGCGTTTCGGACAACCGTAATGTCAATTGTTGCGCTCTCGCTGCCAAGGTTCTCGAGATACACTGGATGATCTGAGTGCGTATGTTCCCCGTCGGGAGTCCCCACACAGCCAGTCACGAGTAGTACCACTGCGAAAGCGCAAAACGCCCCCAGCAAGTGATCACGCATTACTCACCCATATAGTACTCAGTATGAATACCTTCTGTTGAATAATCACGTTCGCGCTAACAGCTTCGTCAGCTACGTCTACCTGCATGTATCTCTCGCCGGCCGAGCGCGAGGAGTTCGTGACGATGAGTCCGGAGTTCCTGCCCGACCAGATCGATCGGTTCTGGGCGGAGCGGTGAGTCGGCGATCGCTGCGTTCAGTCGTCCAACACACCTAAGATGGTAGATCTATCGTCTTTCGGTATGCCCCAGCTGACGAGATGGATCGAGGAGTTCTTTTATGCGTATCTGTACGGGGACTGGGAATCCGTCTCTCACGGTCTCTGGGTGTACGGCCACCTGTCAATCCTCCTCGCCACTGCGCTTGTCGGGTATACGTTCGCCCGACAACGATACCTGTTGACGCTGCTTGTGCTCCCGTTTCCCCTTGTGTACTTCTACAAGCGTCATCAAAAAGCCCGAACGTACAAGGTTCAGTCGGACACGCCGATCGAACCCGGTGAGGATTACGATCCGAACGAACACCGCTGAAGCGCTCTCGGAATGCCGTGCCGTCCGTGTACATCTCGATCCCGATCGGATTCACCAAAACTGCACCGCAGCAACTCATGCACCGTTCGATACCATCTCACGGCACGTAGTCAGTGCGATCGATCAAATCTCGACGAGGCCCAGGCTGTATTCGAGTGCGGTATCCACCTCGCTCATGCGCTCGTCCGGGATCGAGCCGAGGTTCTCACGGATCCGATGTTCGATCGAGATCGTCCGAATCATACTCCAAGCGCGACCGAGTATATACTCGAATTCAGGCGTCGAACTCACGGTGGTGAGTACTGGACAGCAGACGAAGTCGACCCGTACGCGCGTCCCACGACCGGGAAGTTCGTAAGGCCGGGCGGGAAACACCGTCCATGAACGATATCGACGTGGAGCCTGTCGAGGAGATCGACGAGTCGGTCGTCCCGAGCGGGATCGAGGGGCCGGAGTACGTCCTCTACGGTGGAAAAGGCGGCGTCGGCAAGACGACGATGGCGGCGGCAACGGCACTCGCGAGCGCCCGTGACGGCACCTCGACGCTGGTCGTCTCGACGGACCCCGCCCACTCGCTGTCGGATACACTGGAGACCGACATCCCAGCCGAGCCGGCCCAGATCCGCGAGGACATGCCGCTGTACGCCGCCGAGATCGACCCCGAGGCTGCGCTGGGTGACGACCCGCTGGGCCTGGAGGGCGGCGGCCTCGGCGGTCTCGGGGATCTGCTTGGCGAGGACGTCACGGACCCCTTCACCAACGCGATGCCCGGCACGGACGAAGCGGCTGCAATTCGACTGCTCATCCGGTATCTCGACGACGAGCGCTTCGATCGGGTCGTGGTCGACACGGCCCCCACCGGTCACACCCTCCGGCTGCTCGAACTCCCCGAAGTCATGGACACGATGGTCGGGAAGCTCCTCTCGTTCCGCGAGCGCCTGAGCGGAATGATGGGCACGATCACCGGGATGTTCGGCGACGCCGACGAGGAGGACATCGAGGAGGGTCTCGACGATCTGCGCGTCCTCCGGGAGCGGATCGAACGACTCCGATCGATCCTCCAGGACCCTGCGAAAACGGACTTCCGCGTGGTCATGGTCCCCGAGGAGTTGAGCGTCATGGAGTCCGAGCGTCTCCTTGAGCGACTCGCTGCCTTCGACATTCCCGTCGGCACTATCGTGGTCAACCGAGTCATGGAGGATCTGGCTGACGTCGCTGACGTCGACGCCGACTGGTACGTCTCGCCGAACCTGGAGACGTGTGAGTTCTGCCAGCGTCGCTGGGACGTCCAGCAGCAGGCACTACAGCGCTCCCAGGACGTCTTCCGTGGCCACGACGTCCGGCGGGTGCCGCTGTTCGCCGACGAGGTCCGCGGCGAGCAATTGCTGCGGGTCGTCTCTGCCTGTCTCGAAGAGTAGCTGGCCGCGTCGTCGTTTGATCCGCTTCTCTGTGACCTCTAGTGACAACATCCAAACCGGCCCCCGACCAACTGCCAACGATGGAGCCAAATCTGCTGGAAACACTTGATGGACAGGTTGCCCTCGTGACGGGAGCGAATCGGGGCATCGGTCGCGAGATCGCCAGCGGTCTCGTCGAACTCGACGCGACGGTCTACGGCGGCGTCCGTGATCCGACGGCGGCCCTTCCGGACGGTGTCGAGGCTGTCGAGATCGACGTAACAGCGGAATCCATGGTCGAAAGCGCGGTCGAGGAGGTAGTCACCGCCGGCGGCCAGTTGGACGTCCTCGTCAACAACGCGGGCGTCGGCGGGGCCGGAGCGGGTATCGAAGACATCGACAGCGAGGACTTCGATCGAATCCTGGACGTGAACCTCCGCGGGCCGTCGCTGTTGAGCAAGTACGCGCTCCCGCACTTGCTGGAGACGGACGCCCCACGGATCGTGAACGTCTCCTCCGGCGTAGGCATCCTCGCCGACCCGATCGAGTCCGAAATGCCGGCCTATCGGATCTCGAAGGCCGGCATCAACGCGTTGACGGTCTCGCTAGATCAGACGTACGGCGAAGACGGACTCATCGCCAATTCCGTCGATCCCGGCTGGGTGGCGACCGACCTCGGCGGTGAGGAAGCCCCGCGCGAGCCCGAGAAAGGGGCCGAGACGCCGATCTGGCTGTCGCGCTTCGGTCCGGGATCGCCGAGCGGCCTCTTCTGGAAAGACAGGCAGGTCATCGACTTCTGAGCGAGCGGGAAACGGTCCGTCGTCTGCCCTTCGATTCGTGGTTGAAAGCGACGAAGAAGACGACAGAGTCTGTGTCATGGCTCTTCAAGCAGCGAGCGAGCGCGCTGGACGTAGCTATTGGCGTCCCAGCTCCGGGCGTCACTGATCTCGTCGAGGAGCCCCTCTGCAGCCGTCGACGATAGCTGCCCGGACCGAACGAGAACCGAAAGCAGCGTCGGGGTCGTCACGAGCCGGGTATCGGCGAGCGACGCGTGGATCAGCCCGAGCTGGTTGAACTCGTCACAGAGGAACAGCGCCGCGTCGAGGTCGTTCGCGAGCGTGACGGCGGCGTTCTCGCCGTCATCGAGCGGGAACTCGGCGTCAAGATCGACCGACTGCGTCTCGAACGCGCCAGTCCGATCGAGGACGGCCGTAGCCGCCCGACCGTGCTCGTCATCGTAGGCGGCGATCTCTCGGAGTTCGTCGACGACGGCTGTCGGGACGACGACCGCGTATCGATCCAGTGACAGCGCGAGTGGATCGGGATCCGCTTTCGCCACGATTCCGAGGCTGACGAGTGCGGAGGCATCGGCGACGAGGACCGACATCTATGCGTCCGCGACCTCGTCGACGAAGTCCTGATCGAGTTGCTGTTTCAACACCCGGAGGTTCGCAGCCTCTTCGGCACCGACGAGTGCTTTGAGCTGGTCGAAAGAGATCTCGTCGTCGTAGTAGGCG
This sequence comes from Halorhabdus sp. BNX81, assembly GCF_029229925.1. Lineage (NCBI taxonomy): Archaea > Methanobacteriati > Methanobacteriota > Halobacteria > Halobacteriales > Haloarculaceae > Halorhabdus > Halorhabdus sp. BNX81. The sequence continues at coordinate 2,066,057 of NZ_CP107254.1, forward strand.
GCCGCGATCTCCTGGGTGAGCGCGTCGTCGTGCGTCGCGTCCTGCAGGTACTCCCGGAGCGCCGTCACGAGAATGTCCGTCCGGTCCTCGCCGAGAACGTCCGCGAGCGCATCCGTCCGATCGACGAGTCGATGTGGCGCTCTGAACTGGACGCGCTTCTTGTCGCTGCTCATTATGTGTACAATGTGAGCCAAGCCACTTAGCGTTTGAGGTGAGTCACGCCTCGATCACGAACACCCGCAGATCGTTGACGTTAGTCCCCGTCGGCCAAGTCTCGATCACCGCGTCGGATTCCTCGAGCGCCGGTAGCGCGTCGTTCTCCAGCAGTGCCGCCCGCCCACGCTGTGGGTTTGAGAGCGTCTCGCCGTCGAAGAAATGATCACCAGGCGGACTGTTCTGGACGGACAAGCAGGTCATCGACTTCTGAGCGATCGGCAAACCAGACGTCGACTGCCAACAATGTCTTGTGATGATTCAGTCATTCACCTGCTATCCCGGAACCCTTAATACGCTATACATAGAACATGGATAGTGATGTCAACCGAGCACCGCCTCGCCGACGCTACCGATCCGGAAGCGACGGTCGGTAATCTTCTCACTTACGCGGAGTTGCTCAACACGCCGAAACTGGCGCGACTCTACGTCTACGTGCTCCGGAACGGCCCCGTCGCGATAGAGACCGTCAAAGACGATCTCGAGTTGCCACACTCGACGACCTACAAGTATGTGGGCGAACTCGAGGAGATGGGCGTCCTCACTCGCCACGAGGAGGCGACGCCGACGACGATCGAGGTCGAACCGATCCGACTGACGATGGAGACTGATCACGGCGATGTCGTGGTAACGCCCGTCCTCGTCGACGCGATCGCTCGACAGCATGACACCGAGGACATCCGCGTGTTCGTCGAGCGCCAGGGGATCCCGAAACTCGCCGCCGCGTTGCACTACACGCTGCGCGTGATGGACGGCGACCTCACCCAGCGCACCGCCGCCAACAAACTCGATGTCCATCCGGTCGAGGGGATGACCGTGATCACTGCGCTTCAGGACGTCGTCGAGGCGGCCGAAGCCTACGATCCGTATCTGGACACTGGCGAGTGATGTCCGGGGAGCAGATTCCTCGCGGGAGTACCGCGGTCATCGACAGCAGCGTGCTCTTCGCGATGGGCGGGCCGTCGAACGCGAAATACCAGGCCTTCGAGCGGTTCGTGACACGCCAAAACATCGAGGTTCGGATCCCCGACCACGTCGCCGAAGAACTCGGCGAGAGTCCGGACGCATATGTCTATCAGCGCGATCGCTTGCAGGCAGCTAAGAATGCCGGATGGCTCGAGCGTGGTATCGTAGATTTCTCGAATCCGGACGTCTCCAACGTCGTCGATCGCACGCGAACGCGGATGGATCGCCTGTCGGACGACGACGTCACGGAGGACGAGATCGAGAAGGCGGATACCGTACTCGCAGGACTCGCATATCAGTACGCGACAGAGGAGTCAGACCACGTGGCCGTGCTAGTGAGCGATACACTGGCTGAACAGGCGATCGGTGACGTCCTGGACGCTTCGGGAGTGGGTGATAGGGTGACGGTGGTGGAGGGGCGAGAACTAGTAAACGAACTTGAGAACCAATCCGTCGACGAAAGATGAGTCGGCCGCTATCGACGGCTGTGCCTCGCCGATCTACGCTTCGATCACGAACACCCGCAGATCGTTGACATTCGTCCCCGTCGGCCCGGTCTCGATCACGGCACCTGACTCTTCGAGCGCCGGTAGCGCGTCGTTTTCCAGCAGTGCGGCCCGCCCGCGCTGGGGGTTCGAGAGCATCTCGCCGTCGACGATCGCACCCGCGACCTCGGTCCCGCCGTCCGCGCCGTCGGTGTCGACGCTGGCGCAGACCACCGTTTCGGGCTGTTCGACGGCGACCCGGAGCGCGAACTCCAGGTTGGGACCGCCGTCGCCGTTGCCCATGACGGTGACCGTGGTCTCGCCGCCCGACAGCAGGACGGCTGGCGGTTCGACGGGAGTCCCGGTGGCCGCACACTCCTCGGCGATGGCGAGCCCCGAGAGCGCGGCCTCGGTCGCCTCGCCACGGATCCGCGAGGAGAGGACCAGCGGTTCGTAGCCGGCTTTCGCCGCGGCGTCCCGCGCCGCCGCGAGTGCGGTCCAGGCGTCGGCGAGGACGTGGTTGTCGACGTGGCCGAGAACGTCTGAATCGCCGGCAGGAGTCTCTGCGCGCTCGCCGGCCGCGCCGGCTTCGAGGTGCTCGCGGACCACCGCGGGGACAGCCACGTCGTAGCGATCCAGGATTTCGAGGGCGTCGTCGTAAGTCGTCGCGTCGGGTGCGGTCGGCCCGCTGGCGATCACGCCGGGGTCGTCGCCGACGACGTCCGAGAACAGGAGGCCGACAACTGTCGCCGGGGCTGCTGCCCTGGCCAGCCCGCCGCCCTTGATCGCCGAGCAGTGCTTGCGCACGGCGTTGATCTCGCGGATCGACGCGCCGCTCTCGACGAGTTCCTCGGTGGTGGCCTGGAGGTCGACGAGCGTGATCTCGCCGGCGGGCAACGCCAGCAGCGCGCTCCCGCCGCCGGTGATCGGCGCGAGAACGAGCGTTCCCTCGCCGAGTCCCTTGGCCCGCTGGAAGACCCGCCGGGCACCCTCCAGACTATCCGTGTCGGGGATCGGATGGCTTCCCGCGACTGTCTCGACGGTGTCAGTCGCAACTGGTTTCGTCGAGACGACGAGTCCACGGTCGAGGTAGTCTTCGAGGTGACGTTCGAGTTCGCGGGTGACTACGTCGGCGGCCTTCCCGCCGCCGAGGACGACCACCGAGTCGTAGGCCCCGAGGTCGTACTCGCTGCCAGCGACGGTCAGGACGCCTCCCTCGACCGAGAGTGCCTCCCGGAGGACCGCCTTCGGGGTCGCAGCCTCGATCCCGGCCTCGATGCAAGACAGGGCGACGTCGTGGGCCGGCGTCGCCGCCAGCCGATCGCGGTCGTCGATCATCGCCCGAGGCCCGCGACGCGCTGGAACAGGCCGAAGGCGGCGTCGCGCCAGTGATCGGGCAGGTACCGGAGCGCGAGGATCAGTTTCGCGCCGTTCCCCACCGCGTAGCGCGGATCGGGATCGGTCATCGCCGCAGCGTCGTAGATCACCGTTGCGACGTCCGCCGGTGGGATTCCGAAGACGCCGTCGTACTCGATCGCCCGGCGATCGTCCTGGGCCTCGTAGATCCCGTCGTACGCGCCCGACTGTTCGAGACGCTCGCGGCTCGCGTCGGTCCGGTCGGCAAACGACGTCTCGACGACGCCCGGTTCGACGACGACCACGTCGACGCCGTGGGAATCGACCTCGGCCCGGAGCGAATCGCTCATCGCCTCCAGGGCGAACTTCGAGGCCGCATAGGCTCCCATGCCAGGGACGGCGAGCCGACCCTGGAGGCTTGAGACGTTGACGATCGTCCCCTCCGCTTGTTCGCGCATGTGCGGCAGAACCGCTCGGATCAGGCGGTGCGGACCGTAGAGATTGACGTCGAACTGGTCCTCGAGGGCATCGGTCGGGACGTCCTCGATCGGGCCGAACTGACCGGTGCCCGCGTTGTTGACCAGGCAGTCGATCCGGCCTTCTTCGTCGATGATCCGGTCGACGACCCGCTCGACAGCGCGGGCGTTCGTGACGTCCAGGGCGGCCGTCTTCGCGCCGGCGTCGGCGAGGTCGGCAATATCGTCGGTGTCACGGGCGGTCGCGTAGACCGTCCAGTCCTCTTCGAGGAATCGCTCGGCGCTCGCCCGGCCGATTCCCGAGGAACAGCCGGTGATGAGGGCGATGTGGTCTTCCATACCGACCGCGAGGAGTGCCGAGAAGTAAGCCCTGGCGGTCGATCAGCGGTGGTGTTTAGGTGAACGAGTCGTGGTTGGGAACAGCCGGAAAGCCCCGAGCGGCTCCGGTCGAAGCCCTCGCTGCGCTCCTCACTCCGTTGCGGTGCTAGCGTCGGCCGTCTTCCCGGAGCCGCTCGCCCCTTTCAGTCCACCCATGCCGGCTGACCAACCGGTCTCGGGTGGGACTGAAAGGGGCCGCGCTCTCAGCAAGCCCCGACGACGCAAGCACCCACTGGAGCGCAGCGAGTCGCGGCAGCTGAGAGCGCGGGGGCTTTCTGGCTGTTGCAAGCGATCCCTGCTAAAGTCAACACGCCCCAATCAGCGGTTCGGAGTTGTCGACCGTGTGGTCACGCCTCGCCGCCTTGGCGTTTCAGCCGATCTGCCTCGCGGTCGGCCAACCGCGTCGGCTCGGGCAGTTTGTACCCGGCCGCACACTGACTCACGAGGTCGGCGGTCGTCGCCGCGCTCACGCGGTGGCCGGGGCTGACGTACAGCGGATTGATCGACGTCGAGCCCGACTGGTACTGGCGCGTCTGGACGGCATGCCCGATGACGGTTCCGAGCTCAGCAGTCTCGACCGTCTCGTCGGCCTCGATCGGGATGCGTGCGCCTTCCGGCAGTCGGTCGGGGATCGACTCGGCAGGGGTGCCACACAGGAGGTTCTTGGCGACGCCGATGGCAGGAACGTCCACCATGACGCCGATGTGCGTCGCCAGCCCCGCCTCCCGAAAGTGAATGCGGCCGCTGCCGTCGACGACGAGCAAGTCAGGTTCGACGGCGAGAGTCGACAGTGCCGCGAGGATCGCCCCGCCCTCGCGGAAACTCAGCAATCCAGGAATGTAGGGGATCTCGGTGTCGACGACCGCGTACGCCCGATCGACGACACGCCCGTCCTGTAGGGCGACGACAGCGCTGAGGGCTCGATCGCCATCGTCGAGAAACGCCTGATCGACGCCCGCGACGATCGGGCTGTCGCCGGTGAGTCGGTGCTGATCATCGTCCCCGAGATCGACTGGTGAATCGAATTCGATCGCCGAGGGATCGAAAGCGAAGTCGTCCTCGAAGAGGGCAACGTCGGCGATTTCGCGCTGTAAGGCTTCCATCTCGTCGCGGGAGAGCGAGGGATCGGGGACGAACTCGGGCCAAACGGAGTCCATTGCTCAGAACGGCCCGCGGCCACCCGGGCCGCCGGGGCCGCCCGGACCGCCGGGGCCGCCGGGGCCGCGACCGCCGCCGAGTTGGAGTTGGTTCGGGACCCGGATCCGATCGCGGACGTGCTGGCCGTAGGCGAGCCCGATCGCGAGGCCGATCAGGTGAGCGGCGTTGGCAACGCCCTGGCCGCCCGCACCGAACATCCCGAGGACGTTCATCGCGACCAAGCCGATCGTCACCAGCCAGATCGGGACGGGGAAAATGAAGTACACGTACACTCGGAGACTGGGGTTGAGGATGGTCAAGACGCCCATGATCGCGATGGCTGCACCCGACGCGCCGACGACTCCACCAGGGAAGTACCCGACCGCCGCTGCGGACGGTATCCCCTGATAGAGTTGAATGAGGACCTGTCCAAGCCCGGCAAGCGCGCCGCTAGAGAGGAACAGGAGCGTGAAGTCCCGCGAGCCGATGTAGTCCTCGACTAGCCGTCCAAAGAAGAAGATCACGATACTGTTGAATGCAATGTGTGCGAATCCCCCGTGTGAAAGTACCGACGTGAACCACGTCCAGACGTATTCGGGATGCTGTGGAGCCAGGACGAAAATCGATCGATACAACTCCGAAGAAAGCGTTGCAACCTGAAGGTTGGGCGTCCCAATCGCCACGGTGGCAACGAGAAACTGAAAGAGAAAGGTAATCCACATCAGCCCGAGGAACACGTACGTCATATTCCCACGGAAATACGCCAGCGGGCCGCCGGGCCCCGTGTCGATCCCGATCCGATCGAGGAGACTCTTCGAAGAACTCGGATCGCTGCCCGCCGAGACGCTGTCGTCGAACCCGCTGTCGAAGACCCCTTCGGGGTCACCCCAGTCGTCCAGTCCCGGACAGTCGTGGTTCTCCGGGAGGCGATGTTCCGAGCAGAACGTTCCCCCGCAGTGATTGCAGTGATACGGCATATTCATCTCCGTGCCGCACACGTCACAGGTCGTCATTGCCGGTGGGTAACGGACCCTGCGGCAAAGAGATTGTGCTTGCCCCGATTGCAGTCCTCTCCCACTCAAACCGCAGTTCGGAAGCCGATTTGTCTAGTCACCATCCCGTAGAACCACCTGGGCTGGCAAGGGCCAACGGGCACACCCGAATTAGTATCTATAACATCCATAAAAGAAAACAATTTAATGCGACAAACAGCATTGTGCGTGTGAAGCGATGCCACAGAATAGCAACGCGGACGGGGGGCGAAACGGGAACGCAGAACGGGGAGCAACCGATACGAGGGGCGGGCGAGCGACGACGCGACGCCGTGCCCTCGCGCTGGCGGGGACTGGGCTGGTTTCCGGCCTGGTCGGAACCGCGCTCGGGGCCGACCACGACGCAGTCGTCTACGACACCAACGGTCAGTTCATCGCGGAAAACGGTGGACAGGAAGTGTATGCCGGGGACGATTACATCGACGCGATCCAGGCCGCCCTCGACAGTCTTACACCCGGTCGGAGGACGAAGGAAAAGGTCAGAGTCGACGCGACGGGGAGCACCGGCACCGCCTCGGGTCTCCGGGCAGTGGATCTGCCGAGTTACACCATTCTGGACATCCCCGGCTCGATCGACGTCAACGACACCGGGGAGCCGTGGATCATCCCGGCTCGGGCACAGAACGCCGAGGAAGTCGAGATCCAGCGGTTCAACGTCACGGGAAATCCACGCTATGGAATCCGGATCTCTCACTGCGACGGCGTGGTCATCGACGACGTCACGATGGACCTCTCGGGCGGGCTGGGCATCCGGATCGACGGCCGGAACGGGCCCGACACGACGAACGTCACGCTCAACAGCGCCGACATCAACGGGTCGGGGACCCACGCCGTCGAGACCTACGGCGTCGACGGGCTCGACATCGGGACAGTCAGGGCAACGGACATCGATTCCGGTTGTGGACTGCTGTTGAACGACACCTCGAACGCGACGGTCGATTTCGTGGACGCGACGCGGTGTGACCAGGGCGGCGGCTACGCCGGCTTCCGGTGTGCGAACGACGCCGGGCCGAACATCACCGTCAACAGCGTCGACGCGACTGACTGTGGACGCGGCATCTTCACAGTGTCGGGCAGCAGCGGTATCGAGATCCACGACGTCACCCTTGAGGGCAACGGCGGGAACCTGATTCAGGACACCCGGGAGACGGTCATCGACGGCGGCACGATCACCAACACGGGAAGTGCTGGGATCCGGCTGGATTCCCGCAGCAGTGACCAACATCCATACACCCGAAACGTCACCGTCCGGAACCTGACTATCCGGGACAACGCGGGCTATGGCGTCTACGAAACCGGGCCCGACACCGAAGGGAACGCGATCGTCAACAACGCCTTCTGTGACAACGGGTCGGGAGCCATCGAAACCTACGCGGGTAACACGACGGTCCGCGGGAACACGGACTGCGGTGGCGGTGGTACTGGCGGAGACAGTGGCGGTGGTACTGGTGGGGACAGTGGCAGTGGGGGGGACAATGGCAGCGACAGTGCCGGCCCCATCAGTGACGGCACCTACCAGATCACGAACCTAAACAGTGGCAAACTCCTAGAGGTCGCCAACGCCGAGACGGCTGACGGGGCCAACATCCGGCAGTACGGGGACACCGGCCATCCCTGTCAACACTGGAACGTGACGGCCAACGGGGACAGGACCTACCGGCTCACGAACGTAAACAGCGGCAAGCTTCTGGAAGTCGCCAACGCCGACACCAGCGACGGCGCGAACGTTCGACAGTACGGGGACACCGGCCATCCCTGCCAAGACTGGAACGTTATCGACAACGGCGACAGTACGTACCGTCTGGAGAACGCCAATAGTGGCTCGGTCGCGGATGTCGACGGTGCATCAAGCGAGGACGGGGCGAACGTCCTGCAGTGGCCCTGGCACGGCGGCGACAATCAGCGCTGGACCTTCGAGGGAGTCTGATCGATGGACGAACTCGAGGGGAGGCGATGTCCGAGCCGGCGACGCGTCCTGAAAACGATCGGTGCGGGAGCAGTCGGGGCCTGCACCCTGGCTCTGGGGGGTGCCGTGACGGCCGACGATAGCCCGGACCACTATCACAATCCAGTGGGTCCGATCGGCTTCGGGGATGTCACCGCAATCCAGGCCGACGACGGGACCTATTACGTCTACGGGACGGAGACGCCCAATGACGTCGTCCCCATCGCCACGTCCAACGACCTCGTGAACTGGTCGTACGTCGGCGCCGCGCTACCGGATCACCCCGACTGGCGGGACGACCCCGACGCCGGCGTCTGGGCGCCCGACATCAACGACTACAACGGCCAGTACCACCTCTACTACTCCTACTCGACCTGGGGGAGTCAGAACAATCCCGGTATCGGGCTGGCAACGTCCCCGACGCCCGACGGTCCCTTCACCGATCAGGGTCCGGTGTTCCGCGCCGAGGACCTGGGGATGACTAACTGCATCGACCCGGAGTTTCGGGTCGTCGACGGGACGCCGTACATGGTGTGGGGGAGCTGGTACGGCATCCACGGCGTCGAACTCACCGGCGACGGCCGCGATTACGTCCCGGGAACGACGTTCCACCTGGCGGGCAACATGCGCGAAGGCGGGATGATCGTCGAGGCGAACGGCTACTACTATCTGTTCTACTCCACCGGCGACTGCTGTGACGGTGCCGACAGCACCTACGCCGTCGAGGTCGGCCGGGCAGAGTCGTTTACCGGGCCGTACTACAACCAGAACGGCACCGACCTGCGGGATCTGAACGAACACCACAGCGGCGTCTCGGTGCTCGAAGGCACCGGCCAGTTCATCGGCCCCGGCCACAACACGGCGATTCAGGACGACGCCGGCGACTGGTGGATGCTCTATCACGTCGAAGCGACCAGCGACCTGGAGGAACGCCAGCTGATGATCGACCGGCTCCAGTGGGACGAGAATGACTGGCCGGTCGTCGCCTGTGACGGCACCCCGAGCAGCCAGAGCCCGATGCCGGCGAGCGGCGAATACCCGTGTGGCGTTGGCGGGGGCAACAGCGGTGGTTCCGACAGTGGCGACGACGGTACCGGCGGTGGCTCCGACAGCACCGACGGCCCGGACAGCGGTGCCATCGACGAGGGAACCTACCGAATCACGAACGTTAACAGCGGCAAGCTGCTGGAAGTCGCCGTCGCCGGGACAGCCGACGGGGCCAACGTTCGCCAGTACGGCGACACCGGCCATCCCTGTCAGGACTGGGAGGTAACCCAAAACGGGGATGGCACGTATCGGATTACGAACGCACACAGCGGCAAGCTCCTGGAGGTCGCGAATGCCGACACTGCCGACGGCGCGAACGTCCGCCAGTACGGAGACACCGGTCACCCCTGTCAGGACTGGAATCCTATCGACAACGGCGACGGCACGTACCGTCTGGAAAATGCGAACAGCGGCTCGGTGGCAGACGTCGAGAACGCATCAAGCGAGGACGGGGCAAACGTCCTGCAGTGGCCCTGGCACGGCGGCGACAATCAGCGGTGGCGATTCAACTCGATCTGAGGCCGCGATCCACGCTACGGACGATCCGCGGGGACTCCAGCTGAACGTCCCAGCCGCCACGAGCGGGGATTTTTGTCCGTCGGCCCCGGACGAACAGCCGTGCACGAGTACGAACGCAAACAGCTTCTCGAACGTGTCGAGCGCGAGGGCGCGACCGTGGGCGCGACGATCCCCGACACGATCGAGATCGACGGCGAATCCCTCGATCTTTCGGCGTTCGTCTTCGAAACCAGACGCCAGGAGACCATCCCGGCCGACCACCGCGAGCGGGTCGAGGCTGTCAAGACCAAACTCCGGCAGGAGCGGAATCGACGGATCGAGCGGCTCGAATCGGGTGACCTGAGTTACGAACAGGGCGAGGACCTCGCCGATTCGATCGTGGGGATCGACCGGGCGCTGGAGGCGCTCGAATCCCTCGAATCCGAAGACATCGAGGCTGAGAAGCAAGCCGCCAGGACCGCCGATCGAAAGCGCTGGATGCGCTTCATCCAGCAGGCACTGGGCAAAGACGGCGAGTCGGGCGACCGGCGGGCGCGGGGTGGCCCATGACGGAAAACGCCGAACTCGCCGCTCGTCTCGAGGAATTCGCCGACCTGCTGGACGCCAAAGACGTCGAATACAAACCACGCGCCTATCGCCGGGCGGCCGAGAACGTCGCCGAATATCCCGGGGACGTGGTCGATCTCGCCGAAGACGGGGTCGAGGCAGTCCAGGAAATCGACCGCGTCGGCGAGGCGATCGCCGACAAGCTCGTCGAGTACGTCGAGACCGGCGCGATCGAGGAACTCGAGGATCTGCGGGCGGAACTCCCCGTCGAGATGGACGCGCTGACGAGCGTCGAGGGCGTCGGGCCGAAGACCGTCGGCACGCTCTATGAGGCACTCGGAATCCAAACCCTCGACGACCTGGAGGCGGCCGCCGAGGCGGGGGAGATCCAGAACGTCTCGGGGTTCGGGGCGAAGACAGAGCAGAACATCCTCGATGGGATCGATTTCGCCAGAGAAGCCCACGAACGCCAGTTGCTGGGCGAGGCCCGGCCGCGGGGCGAGCGCGTGCGCGAGTACCTACGAGCGGTGGAGGCCGTCCAGCAATGTGAACTCGGCGGGTCGCTTCGCCGCTGGAAACCGACGATCGGCGATGTGGATGCGCTGGTCGCAAGCACCGAGGGTCCGGCCGTGGTCGAAGCATTCACCGACTGGGAGGGGACCGACCGGGTGATCGAAGCCGGCGACCAGAAGGCCAGCGTCCGGTCGGGGGGCGTCCGGATCGACCTCAGAGTGGTCGATCCAGCCGAATTCGGCGCGGCGTTGCAGTACTTCACCGGAAGCAAGGACCACAACGTCGACCTGCGCAACCGGGCGATCGATCGGGATCTCAAACTCAACGAGTACGGCGTCTTCGATATTTCGGCTGTGGAGGGGGAGGTAGACGATCAGCGGGCTGGCGAGCGCGTCGCCGGCGAGTCAGAGGCCGAGGTCTACGGCGCACTCGATCTGCCCTGGATCCCGCCGGAGTTACGTGAGAACCGTGGTGAGATCGCGGCCGCAGACGCGGGTGAGCTACCAGAGCTGATCGAGACGGACGAGATCCGCGGCGACCTCCACGTCCACACGGAATGGTCGGACGGCAACAACACGATCGACGAGATGGCCGCGGCTGCCGCCGAACGGGGCGATGAGTACGTCTGCATCACCGATCACGCCACCGGGCCGGGCATGGTCGGCGGCGTCGGGCTCTCGGACGACGAACTCCGCGAGCAGCGCGAGGCGATCGCGGCGGTCGACGAGGCGCGTGACGACATCACCGTCCTCGCCGGTGTCGAAGCAAATATCGATGCCGACGGCAGAATCTCTGTCGGTGACGAGGTGCTCGAAACGCTGGATCTGGTCGTCGCCTCGCCACACGCCGGTCTCGACGGCGACGGAACCGACCGCCTGATCGAAGCCGCACGCCACCCCGCAGTGGACGTGATCGGTCATCCGACGGGGCGACAGCTCAACCGCCGCCCCGGGCTCGACGTGGACGTTTCCGCCGTGGCCGAGGTGGCGGCCGAAAACGACACGGCGCTGGAGGTCAACGCCAACCCGCATCGGCTCGATCTCGAAGGGAGCCAGGTCAAACGGGCGATCGACGCGGGGGCGACGATCGCGATCGACACCGACGCCCATCGACCTGAAGCCCTCGATTACCGGCGCTTTGGCGTCCACACCGCCCGACGCGGTTGGGCGGAAGACGCAAACGTACTCAATGCTCGATCGAAAGCCGATCTTCGGGCGTTTCTCGACTGAGACCGGACGGTCGCAGAAAGAGGGTTGAAAATGCCAGAAAGCAGCGTCCTACAGGGCAGTTACGCTTCGTCGAGGATATCCTGGGCGGACTCGATCGCGGCGCTGTTGGCTGCGAAGCAGTCTTCCAGCGCGGGGTACAGCGACTCGTAGATCTCGTAGTACTCGTCGTAGACGCGAGTGTGCTGATCGATCGGTTCGACGCTGTCGACGATGTCGACCGCCTGTTCGGTTGCGTCCGCGACGCTGTCGTAGACGTCAGCGCCGACGCCGGCCAGCAGTGCCGACCCGTAGGCCGGCCCCTCGTCGACGTTCGGCGTCAGGATCTCCGCGTCGAAGATGTCAGCCTGGATCTGCTTCCACAGCGGGCTCTTCGCGCCGCCGCCGGCCGCCTTCAGCTGCCCGGTGTCGACACCGAGGTCGTCACGGACGATCCGGAAGGAGTCTCGCAGGCCGTAGGTGACGCCCTCGAGCACCGACCGGACAATGTGGGATTTGTCGTGGCGGGTCGAAAGCCCGAAGAAGGCACCGCGGGCGTCGGCGTCGCGGTGTGGCGTCCGCTCGCCGTTGAGGTACGGCAGGAAGATGAGCCCTTCCGAACCAGGATCGACAGTCGCGGCTTCGTCGGTCAGCACCTCGAAGGTATCTTTGCCGAGTTGGTCGGCGACGACCTCCTCGGGCCCGCCGAGCGTCTCCGAGAACCAGCTGAACGCACCGCCGGCCGAGAGCATCACACCCATGACGTGCCACGTGTCGGGGACGGCATGACAGAACGTATGCACCCGTCCCTCGGGATCGGTCCGCTCGTCATCGGTCGCGACGAAGATGACCCCCGAGGTGCCGATCGAACCCCAGACGTCGCCGTCCCCGACGACGCCCGAGCCGACGGCACCGGCCGCGTTGTCGCCGGCTCCCGCAACGACAGGGGTTCCAGCCGGCAGCCCCGTCCGCTCGGCAACGGCGTCCGTGATTGCGCCAGTGACTTCCGGCGACTCGTAGACCTCGGGGAGGAGGTCCCGCGAGATATCCAGTTCGTCGAGGATCTCGGGCGACCAGTCGCGCTCGCCGACGTCGAGCAGCAGCGTCCCGGAGGCGTCGCTGACGTCCGTCGCGAACGCCTCGGTCAGTTTGTACCGGATGTAGTCTTTCGGCAGCAGGATCGTCTCGGTCTGGTCGTAGACCTCGGGTTCGTGCTCCTGCACCCAGAGAATCTTCGGCGCAGTGAAGCCCTCGAACGGCGGGTTCGAGGCGAGTTCGATGATCCGATCCTCGCCGACGCGCTCCTCGATCTCGTCACACTGAGCCGACGTTCGCGTGTCGTTCCAGAGGATCGCCGGGCGCAGGACCTCACCCTCGTCGTCGAGAAATACCGAGCCGTGCATCTGGCCGGTGAGTCCCAGTGCCTCGACGTCTTCCGGATCGACGGCCGGCTCGGCCAGGACCCCGCTGATCGCGTCGATCGTTGCGTCCCACCAGTCGGCGGGGTCCTGCTCGGCCCATCCCACTTCGGGGTGATGGAGCGGGTACTCCTCGGTCGCCGTCGCGACGACCTCGCCCTCGGCATCGGTGACGAGTACCTTCACGCCGGACGTCCCCAGATCGAGTCCCATCAAAAGGCTCATTGTACGTGTGTGTACTCGCTATTTCTAGGGTTAAATGTTGCTGTTCACCGTGGTGAGCACTTCGGCGCGAATCACAATTCGGGAAGAGAGCGGGTCACAGCCGACGAGCTTGGCGTGGGAAAACGGGCGTCAAAACGAGACCATCACGTCGAAAACGATTCGATCGGTTACAGCCGAGCCTTACTCCCCTGGACCTTCCCCGTCACGTGGACCGGTCGGGAAGTAGAACTCGTGTTCGGACTGGGTTTCGAAGCGATCGAGCACGTCGTGCAGCGGCCCGGCGTAGCGGATGAGGTCATCGGCCCGCTGTGAGACCTCGTTGAGTTCCGCGGCCTGTTCCTCGGCCGCACCCGCGACGCTCTCGGACTCCTCGAGAGTCTCTTCCGCGAGATCGACGACCTCGGCCACCGTCCGAGCGACTTCGTCGATCTGGGCAAGTTGGTCTTCGAAGTCGATGTCCGGGTGTTCGGCGGCGAACTCGTCCAGCCGCGCGGAGATAGCGTCGATCTCCTTGGAGATCTCCTGGAGCCGTTCCTGCTGTTCGTAGGCGTCGTCGGAGATCCGCTGGACCGAGTCGGCCACTTGCTCTGAGGCTTCCTGGACGCTGTCCGAGGAGTTGAGGACGATCTCACCGGCGTCTTCGACCTCATCGGCGAAGCTCTTGAGCTGGCCCGTGGTCTTTTCGAGTTCGTCGATCATCTCGTTGAACTCGCTGGCGATCCGGTCCATCGCCTCGTTCTCCCCGTCGATCTCCATCCGAGCGGTGAGGTCGCCGGCCGCACACTGTTCCATGGTCTGGCTGTACTCCTCGGCTTTCTCCTGGAGATACTCGTTCATCTCCATGGCCTCGGCACGGGAGACCTCGGCCTCCTTGCGGGCCTGTTCGGCCTCGTTGATCTGCTCGCGGAGCGCATCCCGCATGTTGTCGAAGCCATCGTACAGCCGGCCGATCGAGTCGATCCGCGTCGAGTGGATCGGGACGTCGAGGTTCCCCTCCTCGATCTCCTCGGCCTTCCGCCGGAGGCGATCGACGGAACTCGCCGTCGAGTAGCCGAGGATCGCCCCAACGCCACCGATCATGATCGCTGCCAGGATAGTGACGATCTGACCCCACCGGGAGATGGTCTGGACGAACCCGAACAGATCGCTGGTCGGGGCGTGTGTGACGATCGTCCACGGCGGGTCGATCACCTCACCGTCGACGGAAGCGTACCCGACAGCGTACGGTTCATCCAGCACGGCCGGATCGTTCTCGATGATCCGGACGCCACTGGTTCGCTGCTGGCCGTCGGCGGGTGCAGCCATCGCTCGCCGGATCGTCTCCTCGTTGCCGTAGGTCCCGAGAATGTTCGACTCCACACCGTCCGCATTGGTGCGGGTGTCAGCTTGCACGGCATTGTCGACGTTGACTACCTGCGAGAAGTGGGTGCTGGCGTCGCCTTCGGTCAGCCCCTGGCTCTCGATCGCCTTGGCCAGGTCCCCAACGCGGAACTCCATGTAGAGGTATCGGTTGGCGACGTTGTGTTCGACGCGTTTGATGAAGCCGACGACCGGCTCCCCCGAGACATCATACACTTCGGTCATCCGGACCTGCGGATAGTCCTCGATACCCACCTGAAGATTACTCAGCCATGGATGGGTTGTCTCCGCGACCGGGATGGTCTGTGACTGGAGCAGTCCCCGGTTGACTTCCTCGATGGTGTCACCCGTATACTGCATGGCGAGGATCTCGGTGCCGTTGTCCGGCGAGAGGAGGTAGATCGCGTGTGACCCGTTGGACACCTCCGAGAACAACGGCCGGGCCAGCTGTCGATTGAGCGTCCCGGTATCGGACTTATCAGCCCCCAATCCGTCGTTGGTCGAGGCGAGATCGACTGTCACAGCGTTGCGTTGAATCCATTGCTCGACGATCGACGCCTGCTGTGAGGCGAGACGCTCGTACTCCGCCCGCGTGTCGTCTTCGACTTGATCAGCCAATGCCCCCGTTGCCGTGAACCCGATTCCCGCAAGAATCAGGCCCATGATGACGAGAACCAGGGCAAATTTGAGTGCGAACCGCTTCCTGATGACGTCAGGAACGACCGTCGCCAGGATGCGGCCTATCGCACCACTCTCCGGTTCGTCACCGTTTGCTTCGATGTCTGGATCGTTACTCATAGTTTGTCAAAAGCGACCTGTTGTGTATCGATTATGCCAGTCGTATTCATTGTTTTTATTTCTCGACAACAGTTCCGTTATCGGTATCGATAGCTTCGGGTTCCGGGCCACCGATAAAAAAGAGTCGGGGGCGAATTCAGTATGTGAGGATTCATGCCCAGAAACACGGCAAGAGTCCTCTCCCAGCCGGTCATGGGTTCAGGATGGCCCCGAAGGCACTATCGTGACAGATACGCTCGGCGATCGCTCACAGAACACGGTCAGACAGCCAGCAGCCGAGGAGTACCGCAATCTTCAAGTGGTTACTGAGCGCATTTTTAGCGTGTCTGTCCTACGACACAGGTGATATCATGAGCGAATACTTCCCAGAAATCGACGAGATTACGTACGAGGGACCGGGCTCGGAAGACCCGCTTTCCTTTAGCTATTATGAACCGGATCGAGAAATCGGCGAAAAAACGATGGCGGAGCACCTGCGATTCTCGGTGGCCTACTGGCACACCCTCACCGAGGACGGGTCCGACCCGTTCGGCACGGGGACGATGCAGCGGCCGTGGGACGATATCGACGATCCCATGGAGAAGGCCCACGCCCGGGTCGACGCCGCCTTCGAGTTCTTCGAGAAACTCGGCGTCCCGTACTTCTGTTTCCACGATCGAGACATCGCCCCCAAGGGCGAGGATCTGGCCGAGTCCAACCAAAATCTCGACGAGATCGTCGATCACGTCGAGGAGAAGATGGACGAGACGGGGGTCGAGCTGCTGTGGGGCACCTCCCAGCTGTTCATGGAGGAGAAGTTCATGCACGGCGCGGCGACCTCACCGAACCCCGATGTCTTCGCCCACGCGGCCGGGCAGGTCAAGAAAGCGATGGAAGTCACCGAGCGCCTCGGCGGCGAGAACTTCGTCTTCTGGGGCGGCCGGGAGGGCTACAAGACGCTGCTGAACAGCGACATGGGCCGGGAACTGGACAACATGGGCCGGTTCTTCCGGATGGCGGCCGACTACGCCGACGACATCGGCTTCGACGGCCAGTTGCTCATCGAGCCCAAACCCAAGGAACCCACGAAACACCAGTACGACTTCGACGCCGCGAACGTCATGGCGTTCCTGCGTGAGCACGGCCTGGAGGACCGCTTCAGCCTCAATCTGGAAGCCAACCACGCGACCCTCGCCGGCCACACCTTCCGGCACGAACTCCAGTACGCCCGGATCAACGACGCGCTGGGCAGCGTCGACGCCAACCAGGGCGACAAACTCATCGGCTGGGACACCGACGAGTTCCCGACCGACGTCTACATGACGACCCTGGCGATGTACGAGATTCTGGAGAACGACGGGCTCGCGCCAGGCGGCCTCAACTTCGACGCGAAGGTCCGACGCGAATCCTTCGAGCCGGTCGACCTCTTCTATGGCCACGTCGTCGGCATGGACACCTTCGCCCGCGGGCTCGAAGTCGCCCACGAACTCCGCGAGGACGGCGTCTTCGAGGAGGTCATCGACGACCGGTACGGCTACGACGAAGGAATCGGTGCCGAGATCGCCGCCGAGTCGACGGACTTCGAAGCGCTCGCCGACTACGCGCTGGACAACGACGGTATCGAACTGGAGTCGGGTCGTCAGGAGAAACTCAAGTCGGTCCTCAACCGCTACATCCTCGAATCCTGAGCGGGCGCGGGCAAACCACGCGGTTTTCGCCCGAGCGGAGCGGTCGGTCGTCGACCGAAGGGGCTTCGGTTCGCCGAGACAGATGCGGCGAGGGCAACACTTTAGTGTATTTTGTGCGATGACGCATATATGGAACGAGCACTTGTCGTCGTCGACGACACTGAAGCGAGTGACGAGTTACTCCGGAAAGCGGGCGAGATCGCGGAAGGGGTCGGTGCGAAACTGTACCTCTTTGGGACGCTTGACCCCGAGGAGTTCGACGAGGCCCGGGAAACCCTCGATACGATCGGCGAGGTCGAGAACACGTCCTACACCGATTCGGACATCCTGAAAACAGTTCACAACTCGCTGAACGAAACCATCGAGGCGGTCTTCGATGGGACCGAGTTTGAATACGAGACCGTCGGGGCGGTCGCCGGCGAAGGCGACCGCGCCTCGAAAGTCATCGAGGCCGCCGAGAAGTTCGAATGTGAGCACATCTTCCTGTCGGGCCGAAAGCGCTCGCCGACCGGGAAGGCGCTGTTCGGTGATACGGTCCAGTCCGTGCTGCTCGACTTCGACGGCGAAGTCACCGTCAACCTCCAGTAACGACCGTCGGTTCCCCTTTTTTGCCGCCGTGTCTCAGTCCTGAGCGAGGAGCCGGTCGTCCGATCCGACGCTGCGTGGTGAGTTTCAGTGGCGTACAAGCACCATCCACTGAGGACGATGCGGCGGCGAACTGATTGTATGGCGGTCCGGGACAGCTATGAGGAGTAGCGGACGCGACAAAGCGTGTGACGAACTGACCACTGCCGCAGCCCAAACGTTGATTGGGCTCTCGGGAGCACGGACTCCCTATGCGTACGCCCTCCAGACGGTCGTTGCTCGCGAGTCTCGGTGCGGCCGCCAGTGGACTCGCCGGCTGTACGAGCGAGGATCCCACGCCAACCACGACCGAAACGAACACCCGAGCGTCAACCGAAACGAGCACCGGGACGCGGAGTCGGACACCGCGGGCGACGGGATCGACCACGGAGCCGCCGACCAAGACGACCGAATCGGCGGACGACTTCCCGATGACTGGCCGGCCGGGTGGCGTCGAGGCCTTCGACGACGTGCTTCCGGGCTTTCTGGAACAGTGGGGGATTCCAGGGGCGACAGTGGCGGTGATGGACGGGGAGCGACTCGTGTTTACCCGCGGATACGGGACGGTCGGTCCTGACAGCGACGACGCGGTCCATCCGGACGCCCTGTTCCGTCTCGGAAGCCTCTCGAAGCCGATCACTGCCGTGTCCGTGCTTGATCTCGTCGAGAAGGGAGAGCTATCACTCGACGATCGGGCCGTCGAGATTCTCGCTGAACTGGTCCCCGAAGACGGACCGGTGGACCCACGCGTCGAAGCGATCACGGTCCGACAGCTGCTGACACACACGGCCGGTTGGAGCACGGAGCCCGTCGGCTTCGATCCGGTCTTCGCACCGATCCAGGTGGCCAAAGCCCAAGAGACCGAACCACCAGCCAGCGCCGAGACGACGGTCGAGTTCATGCTGAGTCAGGAACTCGGCGCGGACCCCGGGACGACCTTCGAGTACTCGAACGTCGGGTATTGCATCCTGGGCCGAATCATCGAAGCCGTGACGGGGAAGCAGTACGAGCGCCACGTGCGTGGGGCGATCCTCTCCTCGCTCGGTGCGGGCGACATGGCGATCGGCGCGACCCGGAAGGAGAATCTGCGGGAAGGGCAAGTCCGCTACCGGAGTCACGGCACGACCGAGTCCCCGTTTTCGGGCGAGGGGACCGTTCCGCGTCCGTATGGCGCTGGTGTGTTGAACGAGGCCCTGGACGCAAACGGCGGATGGGTCGGTTCCGCCCCTGACCTCCTGCGGTTCGTCCGCGGTATCGACGGACTGGAGGGTGTGCCGGACGTGCTGAGCGCCGAGACGAAAGCGACGATGCTCGCCCGGCCGGACGTAAGTCGCTGGGCGGGAGCCAGCCAGTACTACGGCCAGGGATGGTATGTCACTCCAGGAGAAGGCGGGCCGCTCCTCTGGCACAACGGGTCCCTCCCCGGCAGTTACGCGTTCCTGGCTCACGACCGAGGGTCGGGTCGGACGCTCGTCGGCTTGTTCAACGGCCGATCGCCGGACTCACTCTTCGGGCAGTTCAACGTCGCCGCCCAGCGAACGCTGCTCGGGGCAGCCGGTGCGGTCGAATCCTGGCCGGATCGTGACCACTTCACTGCTGACAGCTGACCCGGCCATCACGGACACCGAAACCCCCGGTGGGAACGGTATCGAAGGGTATTTAGACCACGACAGTTGAACTATTTCTTCGTGGACGATTCCGGGCCGCAGACGAACGTGACGGAAGGGGGACTACTCCGCCCCATGCTCGACATCGCGTGGCCGCTGGTGGTCTTTCAGTTGCTGAACGTCGCGTACAACGTGACGGATACCATCTGGCTGGGGCACTTTTCGGCCGACGCGGTCGGAGCATTGAGTATCGCGTGGCCGCTGGTGTTCCTGTTCATTTCGATCGCCGGCGGGTTCAACTCCGCGGGCGCGATCCTGGTTGCGCAGTACACCGGCGCGGACAGCGAGGGCTCGGCGGGCAAGGTCACGGGGAACCAGCTCACCTTCGTCATCGGGATGGCCGTCGTCCTCGGCATCCTCGGCTTTCTGCTCTCGGACCATCTGCTCGCGCTGTTGCCCTCGAGTGCGGGCACTTCCGAGCGGATCATCCCGATGGCCAACGACTACATGGAGGTCTTCTACCTGGGATTGCCGTTCCTGTTCACGTTTTTCGTCTTCTCGACGGTCATGCGCGGGTACGGCGACACGAAGACGCCGATGTACGTCATGGCCGGCAGCGTCGGGCTCAACCTGGTGATCGACCCGATCCTCATCTTCGGGTTCGCCGGCAACCCGCTGTTCGCGCCGCCGGGACTCGACGTGATCGGCGCGAGGCTGGCCGAGATGACTGCCTTCGGCGGGTTCGGGATCCAGGGGGCCGCCATCGCCACCATCTCCTCGCGTGGGCTGGCAGCGGTCGTCGGCATCGGCCTGCTGTTCTTTGGCGGATACGGCCCCGACGTCCGGGTCCACCACCTTCGTCCTGATCTCGACGTCATCCGGAAGATCGTCGACCTCGGCCTCCCGACGACGGCCGAGCAGTCGGCGGCGGCGCTGGGCCAGATCACGATGACCGCGATGGTATCGATGTTCTCACCCGCGGTCGTGGCGGCCTACGGCCTGACCAACCGGATCGGGACCATCGTCTTCCTCCCGTCGATGGGGCTGGGCCGGGCGACCAACACGATGGTCGGCCAGAACCTCGGGGCCGAAAAGCCCGACCGTGCCGAGCGGGCCACCTGGGTCGCCGCGAAGGCCGCCGTCGCCGTCCTCCTGATCGCGGCGGTCGTGGCCTTCGTCTTCCCCGAGGCGATCGTCGGCGTCTTCCTGGGGACGGGCACCGAGGAGGCGGCGATCACGCTTGCGTTCGCCGCGACGTATCTCCAGGTCAGGGCCGTCGAGTTCGGCTTTATGGGCGTCTTCCAGGTCATCCTCGGGGCGTTCCGCGGCGCGGGCAACACCCGGACGGCGATGGTCCTCTCGATCATCGCGCTGTGGCTCGGCCGCGTCCCGCTAGTGTATCTGCTGGCGGTCAACCCCGGGTTCCTGGGTGAGCTAGGGATCTGGATCGGGTTCGCCGCCGGCGACATCATCGGCGGGATCGTCGCCGTCCTCTGGTTCACTCGCGGGACCTGGAAGCAGGCCGTCATCGAAGAGCGCGGGGCGGACACCGGGCCCCCGGCCGACGCGATCGAGACGGACTGACCGGACCCGGCTGTCAACTCGGTTGTGCCGGGTCGACCATCTGGAACAGACACTGCCCGGAGAACGCTGTCGAACAGAGAGCGTGACATTAATCTCGGTCGGGTCGCAGTGTAGGATCATGGGAACCAGTAACCAGGTCGGACCCGGCGTGCCGGACGGTATCGATCCGGCCGCCGACAGTCGGGCCACGTACGACTACGTCAGCGACGACGTGCAACGGCCAGGCCTCGTAAGTGACCTGGAGGAACGCATCGAGGGGGACGTTCGCTTCGACGAGTACTCCCGACAACTGTATGCGACCGACGCCAGCGCCTACGAGGTACTTCCGGTCGGCGTCGTCTTCCCGCGGTCGACGGCCGACGTCGCGAGCGTCGTCGAGTACTGCGCCGCTCGGGAGATCCCGGTCCTGCCACGGGGTGGCGGCACGAGCCTCGCCGGCCAGACGGTCAACGAGGCCGTCGTCCTGGATTTCACCCGCTACATGGACAGCGTGCTCGAAACGGATCCTGACGCTGCCCGGGCACGCGTCCAGGCCGGGACCTACATCGGCGATATGAACGCGGCCTTCGCCGAGCACGATCTGAAGTTCGCGCCCGACCCTGCCTACGGCGATAAGAGCGCGGTCGCGGGCGCGATCGGCAACAACTCGACCGGCTCACATTCACTGAAGTACGGCAAAACCGACGCCTACGTCGAATCCTGTGAGGTCGTCCTCGCCGACGGCACCGTCACGGAATTCGGCGAAGTGACGCTGTCGGAACTCAAAGACCGCGCGGACCCGGACGGCGATCTCGAAGCACAGATCCACGCCGAAGTCGCCCGGATCCTGGACGAAAAGACCGACACCATCGACGAGGTCTTCCCGGACCTGAAGCGGAACGTCTCGGGATACAATCTCGACCGACTCGTCGAGGAGGCCGAGGACGGCTCGGTCAACCTCGCCCGGTTGCTGGCCGGCAGCGAGGGAACCCTTGCAATCATCACCGAGGCCGAGGTCTCCCTGGAGGCAGTGCCCGAAACGAAATCGATCGCGCTGTTGGCGTACGAGGACCTCATCGACGCCATGGAGGACGTCTCGATCATCCTCGAACACGACCCCTCCGCGCTCGAAGTGCTCGACGACACGCTGCTGGAACTCGCGGGCAAGACCGAGGAGTTCGGGCCGCTGGTCGCCGAAATGGTGCCAGAGGGCACCGGCGCGATGTTGCTGGTGGAGTTCTACGCCGACAGCGACGAGGAGGGCAAACAGAAGGTCGCCGACCTGATCGCCGATCGAGTGCCTGACGGTGAGAGCGAGCTGGATCCGAGCGAGGGGGCAAGCGAGATTACGGACGACCCGCACTTCGCCTTCCACGCCCAGGAGGCCCACGCGGACGACGAACGCAAGCGCTTCTGGAAACTCCGCAAGAGCGGGAACCCGATTCTCCTGGGTCGGACGACCGACGAGAAACACATCAGCTTCATCGAGGACACCGCCGTCCCGCCGGAGAACCTCCCCGAGTACGTCGCCGACTTCCAGGACCTGCTGGAAGACGTCGGCACCTTCGCGGCCTTCTACGCGCACGCGGGCCCAGGCTGTCTCCATATCCGGCCGCTGGTGAACACAAAGACCACCGAGGGCATGGAACAGTTCGAGGCCATCGCCGAGGGCGCGACCGACCTCGTCGTCGAGTACGGCGGCAGCGTCTCGGGCGAGCACGGCGACGGCCGCGCCCGCTCGCAGTTCAACCGCAAGCTGTACGGCGACGACCTCTGGGAGACCTTCGAGGAACTGAAGACCGCCTTCGACCCCGACTGGCTGCTCAACCCGGGTAACATCTGTGGCGATCACGATATGACCGAGAACCTCCGGTTCAGTCCGGAGTACGACTTCGAACTCGGGTTCGATCCCGTTCTCGAATGGGACAACGACAACGGCATGCAGGGCATGGTCGAACTCTGTCACGGCTGTGGCGGCTGTCGGGGCCCACAGGACACCACCGGCGGCGTGATGTGTCCGACGTTCCGGGCGAGCGAGGAGGAGATCACCTCGACGCGCGGCCGGGCGAACATGCTCCGGCAGGCCATGAGCGGCGACCTCCCCGAGGACGTGACCGACGAGGAGTTCATGACGGAGGTGCTCGACCTCTGTGTCGGGTGTAAAGGCTGTGCGAAGGACTGCCCGAGCGAGGTCGACATGGCCAAGCTCAAGGCGGAAGTCACCCACCAGTATCACCAGGAACACGGCTCGAGTCTCCGGGACAAGATCTTCGCCAACGTCGACCGTCTGTTCCCGCTGGGCAGTGCCCTCGCGCCCCTCTCGAACTATGCACAGCGGCTGCCGGGCCGCCGCGCGATCCAGGAGAAAGTACTCGGAATCGCCCGCGAGCGAGACTTCCCGACGTTCTACCGGGAGACGTTCGTCGACTGGTTCGCGGGTCACGAGCCCCAGGTTTCGGCGGCCGAAGCCGACCGGAAGGTGCTGTTGTTCCCCGACTCGTTCTCGAACTACAACCGACCACAGGCAGGCAAAGCCGCGGTGCGTGTTCTCGAAGCGGCGGGCGTCCACGTCGACGTCCCGAACGATGTCACCGACAGCGGCCGGGCAGCCAACTCGAAAGGCTTTCTCGACAAGGCCGGCGAACACGCTCGCGAGAACGTCGACGCGCTCGCCCCCCGGGTCGAGGACGGCTGGGACGTCGTCAGCGTCGAGCCCTCGGTCGCCGTGATGTTCCAGCTCGACTACCTCGATCTCCTCTCCGGTCCGGACGTCGAGACGGTCGCGAACAACACCTACGGCATCTTCGAATACCTCGACACCCACGGTCTCGTCGACGACCTCGACGTGACCGCGGCGGATCGGCCGCTGACCTACCACGGCCATTGCCACCAGAAGGCCATCAAAAAGGACCACTACACCGAAAATGTCCTCGAAACGGCCGGGTTTACCGTCGACGCACTGGACAGTAGCTGCTGTGGGATGGCAGGTTCGTTCGGCTACGAGGCCGAGCACTACTCGCTTAGCCAGTCCATGGCCGACATTCTCCTCGATCAGGTCCGGGACAGTTCGGGCGAGCGTGTCATCGCCCCCGGTGCCTCGTGTCGCCACCAGATCGGCGAACACGAGCAAGCAAGCGACGATCCACCCCACCCGGTCGAGGTACTTGCCGAGAACCTAGACGGCTGACAATACCGGAATCGTATCCGACGAGAGGAGTCGAGACGCCGGGAATCGAAGAGTTGCCGGTTGCGTGCGTCGCTCCCGTCTCCGGGTGAGACACAGTGTTTTTATGCTGTCGTAGGGTCAGTTTGAGGTAGATGTCCAGACGGGCAGCGACAGTTGGGTATTTGTTGGTGATCGTCGGTCTGGCAGTCCCGATGGTCGCAGCAGGTGGCCAGCTTGCGGTTGGTTCCGGCCCATCGGTAAGTCTATCTGATGGGCCAGCGCTGGGCGGTGACCGCCCGGCCCAGCAGACCCCGTTCGCCCTCGGAAGCGACCGGTTCGACCGGACGCTGTTCGAGATCACGGTCTACGAGAACCAGTCGGCCCGATGGCGGTTTCAGTACACCCAGCGCCTGGCGAACGATAGCGAAGAGACGAATTTCAAAGCCTACGCGGCCGACTTTCGCGAGAACGAGACCGACCTCTACCGGCAGTTCGTTGCCTATGGTGACGAACTCGCCCGGACCGGCACGAACGTTACCGGACGGCAGATGAACGCCACCGGGTTTGCACGTGACGCCCGCATGGGAACGCTTGACCAACTTGGCATCGTCGAGATGTCGTTCACGTGGACGAACTTCGCCCAGCAGGAGGCGGATGGCGTTCTCGTCAGCGATGTCTTCGAGGGCGGGTTGGCCATCCGGTCGGAGCAGCGACTCCGCATCGTCGCCGGGCCGACGCTCACCCTCGACAGTGTCGACCCGCTCCCGTCGAATACATCCGTCCAAGCACTGGCCGGCGAAGATTCCGTCGAGTGGGTCGGCGAGTACTCCTTTGCGGATCAGCGGCCGCGGGTCGCCTTCCGTCCCACGGCGGAAACCACGACCGAACCAGGGGTCGTGACGACGAGCGACGGATCGGAGACGACACTCACGGACCGGACGACGAACGAGCGGACAGCGACGACCGACCCGTCGGACTCGACGACCGCGAGTCCGGAAACCGACGCGACCGGGACCACAGCCGCCAGCGGTGGGGCGTTCGGTGGCCTCGGACTCGGCGGCATGCTCGTCGGTCTCGGAGCGATTACACTCGTCGTGGTCGTCGCGACCTGGCGAAGCGGCATTTTCGACGTGAGTGAACGAGATAGCCCCGCTACCGGCGGTGATGCCAACGGTGGAGCCGGCTCCGGTAGCCAGTCTCAGGGCGGCCAAACTGCTTCGACAGCCGGATCGGAGGGACCAGCGGTCAGCGAGACAGCACTGCTGAGTGACGACGATCGGGTTCGCCAGCTACTCGAGGACAACGGTGGCCGGATGAAACAGACGAAGATCGTCGAGGCGACCGAGTGGTCGAAATCCAAAGTGAGTATGCTACTCTCCGAGATGGAAGACGACGGCGAGATCACGAAGCTTCGGGTCGGTCGGGAAAACATCGTGAGTCTTCCCGGTGACGAGCCCGCAGCTGCGGGGTCACCGTTCGACGATCCCGACGACGAGTGAGTCCCGGATTGCCGTGGGAGCGGCTGGCGTAATCGATCGAAAGCGGAACCGTTAAACCCGTTTCATCGCAACGGTAGAGTACGCTCCGGTGGTGTAGTCCGGCCAATCATCTTGCCCTCTCACGGCAAGGACCAGGGTTCAAATCCCTGCCGGAGCACTTTGCTGCGAACAAATTCGTGAGCAGCAATGCTCGATTTGGATTTGAAGTAGAGAAGTCGCGCGCAGCGAAGCGAGCACGTCTGGGCGTGGTTCAAATTCCGATCGACAGCGTCGATCGGCGTTCGCGGATTCGGAGAATCCGCTCACTCCCTGCCGGAGTCCTCGTGAGCGAAGCGAACGAGGGGTCGGAGACGAACAGCGAGAGTCTCCCGGTACACTTCTGTCGCTCGCAATGTCGCGAGCGACGAATGCGGCCGGGGGAGTACTTTTCACAACGCGTTCCCAACCAGACGGTATGGAACACGAAGCGACCATCGAGGGCGTGGGCGTCGGTGTGGGGGACGAAGGTGCGGGGGCACCTGTGGTCTTGCTACGTGCCCGCGAGCAATTGGTCCCCATCTTCGTCAGTGGCGATCAGGCCCAGTCGATGCAACTCGCCATCGAGAACGAACCGTTTGAGCGCCCGCTCACCCACGATCTGTTGATCGAAATGATCTCCGAATTCGGCGCGGCCATCGACCGGGTCCGGATCGACGACCTCTCTGATGGCACCTTCTATGCGAAGGTCGACGCCGAACAGTACGTCGAGGGCAACCGCAAGAACGCGGTCTTCGACGCCCGGCCGAGCGACGGGATCGCGATTGCCCTTCGGGAGGACTGCCCGGTCGTCGTGAGCGACGAAGTGATCGACGAGGCCGGTCGACCCCCCGAGGCGTTCGAACCGGACGACGACGAGGACATCGGCCCCGACACCGATCCGAACCCCTTCGAGGACCCCTCCTTCGAGGCTGGCGACGATTTCGACGACTCCGAGGACATGGACTTCTGAGTTCGCCGCCGACGCCCACCCTCGTCGATCCCGTTTGCGATGGCCCTTCCTTTGGGGACCGTTCGACTTCGTTTTGATTTGCTTTGAAATCGGAAGCCATATATTCCGGAGTCATTCTAATACAGTTTGAAATGGCATCGGAGATCGGCCTCCTCGTCGAGGTGGTCC
This sequence comes from Halorhabdus sp. BNX81, assembly GCF_029229925.1. Taxonomy (NCBI): domain Archaea; kingdom Methanobacteriati; phylum Methanobacteriota; class Halobacteria; order Halobacteriales; family Haloarculaceae; genus Halorhabdus; species Halorhabdus sp. BNX81. Next base: position 2,092,977 of record NZ_CP107254.1, read on the forward strand.
AAGCGGGGATCGACGAGACGTTGTCGTATTTGACGTTGCACGTCATCACGTGTCTGGTGCCAGCCTTCTTCATCGCCGGCGGGATCTCGGCAGTGTTGTCGGACCATTTCGTCACGAAGTACCTCAGCGGTGATGCCCCCAAGCTACAGGCGTACTCCATCGCATCGGTCTCGGGTATCGCGCTGGCCGTCTGTAGCTGTACGATCCTGCCGATGTTCGCCGGGTTGTACAGGAAGGGGGCGGGGATCGGTCCCGCGACGGCCTTTCTGTTCTCGGGGCCGGCGATCAACGTGCTGGCAGTCGTGTTCACCGCGAGCGCACTCAGCCTCCCGCTGGGCGGCGCGCGAGCGTTTTTCGCGGTAACCATGGCCGCCGCGATCGGGTTGACGATGGCGTTTGTCTTCGGCAGTGGTGAGGACAGCGAGCGCGCAGACGCGAAGCCGGCGATGACCGACGGGGGGCACGTGCCCGACCGTCGGCCGACGTGGGTGACGGCCGGCTTCTTCGGCAGCCAGGTCGCGATCCTCCTGATCGCTGCCACGGGATTGCTCTCGTGGGCGGTCAAGGCACCGCTGCTCGTGCCGCTTTTCGCCCTGTTGGGCTATCTGCTCTGGACGAAGTTCGATCGGGAAGTGATCGAGGAGTGGCTCCAGGAGACGTGGTTCTTCACGCGGACGATCTTCCCGCTGTTGCTCGCCGGGACGTTCGTCATCGGGATCGTCGGCGCGATCGCGGCGATCGCCCAGGGGTTGGGCCCGCTGGAGACGATCACGCGAGGTGGCGAGACGTTCGTCGCCCACCAGGTCGCGCCCGGCCTGCTCACGAAGAGAATCTTCGGGGAGACGACCCTCCTCTCGGCCGGCCTCGGCTCGGTCATCGGCGCGATCCTGTACATGCCGACGCTGCTGGAAGTGCCGATCGTCGGCTCGCTCTTTGGCTACACGCAAGGGCTGATGGCCGACGGGCCGGCGCTGGCGCTGTTGCTGGCCGGTCCGTCGCTGTCGCTGCCGAACATGCTCGTCATCTGGAAAACCATCGGCACGAAGCGGACGGCATTTTATCTCGCTCTCGTGATCGTCGCCGCCACGGCGGCGGGCCTGCTCTGGGGACTGCTACTGGTGTAACGTATCGAAAGCAACCGAAAACAGGACCAGACACAACCATGAAAATCGAAGTCATCGGCCCTGGCTGCCCCAGGTGCCAGAAAACGGAACAGCGCGTCAAGCAAGCCCTCGAACAAATCGACGGGGGCATCGAGGCAACCGTCGAGAAGGTCGACGCACAGATGGAGATCATCGACCGCGGCGTGATGCATACACCGGCAGTCGCCGTCGACGGCGAGATCAAGACCGAGGGCGAGATTCCGGACGTCGAGCAACTGGTCGGGATCTTCCGGTCCTCGTAGTTCGATCATCCGGGAAGGCATCCGTCGTGTCCTGCCGCCGCAGATACTGATTTGTGTCTGGATCCCGTGGACCTACGTACGCGAATGGCATCCCAATCGAACGACTACCGGGTCGCGCCGGAGACGATGGCCGACCTGGAATCGGTTCTCGAACGGGGCGACCTCGAAGTGGCCCTGGAGATCTTCGAGGCGCTGTCGGACGAGCGCCGTCTGAAGGTCATGCGACTGCTTGCTGAGTCGGAGCTCTGTGTCTGTGATCTGGTCGCCCTCTTCGATATCGAATACTCCAAACTCTCCTATCACCTCAAAGTGCTGAAAGAATCGGGGCTCGTGACGGCCGATCGCGACGGCAATTACGTGACCTACCAACCGACCGAGTGTGGGAACGAGGTCATCGACGTGATCGAGCAGTTCGAGTGAGAGGGGGTCGATCGGACAAGCGACGCAACCGGGGAATCACCGCGATTCTCAGTACGTCTCGAACGCGTCATCGGGTTCCTGGTTCGGCTCAGATCGGTCGGCGAGATCGTCGATCACCCGTAGTGAGCCGACTGTCAGGACGAAGCCGACCGGAACCACGACCGCCAGTCCGAGGACGACGCCGACGACCGAGGAGTTCATCACGAACGGCGTCGCGACGAGAGACAGGATGCCGACGAGTACGAAGTGGGCAAGTGCCCAGACAGCGTAGTCGCTTTCGGACACTGCGAGACGATAGCTCCGCTGCAGAGCGGGTATCGCTTCAAGATTCGCGACTGGAACGAGGAACCAGGAACCCCAGAACAGGTAGCCGACGGCGAGCATCAGCGGAATCGTCACCAGCAGCATCAGGGGAACGGCGAAGGCGAGCACAAAAACGACCAAGCCGGCTCCGAAAATCACCAGCGACAACCCGACGTACGTCAGCGCGTACGCACGGACGTTCGCGAGAAAGTCGTACCCACCACGTCGCCGGAACGCCTGGATACTGCCGAGATAGCCGGCGGTGAGCACTCCATAGAGGAGAAAAGAGAGAACGGAGCCGAACACCACGATGACCAGTGAAGACGACGGATCGACAACGCCGATCGGTGCCACACCGCCCGTGACCGGGTCGGGGGTGTCCACGAACGTCCACAGGTCGCCGATCGGTGCCGGAAAGGCGAATTTGACGCCGGCGGAACTTCCAGACCCTCGATCGAGGACCATCCGCAGATCACCGACGCTCAGCAACGTCACGAGCGTCGGTACCGCGAGCAAGACGGGAAGTTGTCTGAGTCGCTTGAGGCCTTCCTCGAGTGCGTCGCCAACGTCGGTCGTGTCGGCCCCCGACATCGGCGTCCGGCTCGAACTGGGCTGTCGATCGCTGGAGGGCATTGTCGAAAGCGGCACGCGCCATCGAGGAGTATCTTTCCACTTCGATGACTGGTCCGACGGCCGCTCCCACCATAGAAAGCGGCTACTCGACAGCCCCGAACAGTTCCTCGAAAAGCGCGGTGACGCGTCCCTCGACCTCGTCGCGGATCTCCCGAACGCGCGCCGGGTCTTGGCCGTCAGGATCAGCCAGCGCCCAGTCGCGAACCTCGACGTCAGCATCGAGTTCCAGCGTCGAACAGCCCATCGTCGCCACGAGGTCACAGTCGTTCAACGCCGCGGTCGAGAGCTCCCGTGGCTCCCGGTCCGAGAGATCGATATCGATCTCGGCCATCGTCTCGACGACTCCGTCGTGGACTGAATCGGCTGGATCGGTCCCTCCGGTGACGATCTCCACCTCGTCTTCGAGTCCCCGACGGTCGCGCTCGCGCTCGGCGAAGGCCGTCGACATCTGGCTGCGGCCCGCGTTCTGGACGCAAACGAATCCCAGCTTCGTGGTCTCTCCCGTCATTGACCGGGGGAAGTGGCCCGTCGGAGGAGTAGCTTTCTATGACGGCTATATAGGGCTCGATAGTCGGCCTGGCACTCGCGACATCACTCGGGGACCGCCGGCAGTTCGATCGGTGCTTCGAGCACTGCCGAAAGCGCGTCGGCCGCACCGACGAGTGTCGACTCCGCCGGTTCCGTGAGTAGATCGTCACTGTTCCAGGCATACTGGATCGTCCAGTCAGGATCGACGACGAAGGCCGCCCGTTTCGGAACGCCAGCGTGACCGCGAAAGTCCTCGTGGACGATGTCGTAGGCGTCGGCGATCGTGGCGTGCAGGTCCGACAGTAGCGGGATCTCGATATCTCGCGTCTCGGCGTATTCCTCGTGAGCGAAGAGGCTATCCGAAGAAATGGCCCACACCACGAGATCATCCCGGTCGAGCCACTCGCCGGCGGCGACGAGATCGGGCGTGATCGTCGGCACGAAATCGACCGGATACCACAGCAAAAGCGCCGCGCGCCCATCCCGGAGAGAATCCATCAGATTGTAATATTCCGGCTGGCCGTTGACGATTCCTGGCAAGGAGAAGTCCGGGGCCGTGGCTCCGTCCTCGATCATGGTATTCGCTCGTCGGAGCACCGTTAAGAGCGTGGTGCTCGATACACCAGGATGGCTGTGTTGAACGCAGAATGCAGAGAGCCAGCCAACGCTCGGTTCTGACGATACAGTGTTCAGTTGAACCACCAGAACAGGTATTATGTATTACTGACAATGCACACATACTCATGGACCGCCGCAAGTTTCTCGCTGGCGCAGGTCTCAGCCTCTCAGCCACGGTGAGTGGCTGTATCGGACCGGATGGTCCCCCTGTCCGGACTACCAAAGACGACAGCGAGATCAGCGGTGGTACCGAAAGCGACGACGGACCCGACACGCCAGTGCTGACGGGATTCGACGTAAGCGAGCAGTCGGTGACCGTCGACCTGAACGACTGGCGATACGAACCCGGCGGGGTGTTTCTCGGTAGTCGCGACGCCGCACTGAAGTACTTTGGCGACACCACTGCCAAGACGTACGTCGAGGACACGGATTTCGAGAACGGGGAACGACTCGTATACGTCCGTGCGGTCGCTCGCCAGACGTGTTACGAACTCCGTTTGAACAATGACCCCCAGATGACCGATGGCGCGGTGTCGTTCTCGGTCGGGATCAACCGTACGTCCCCCACCGATGAGCCCTGCGGTGACGCGATGACGGCGATCGCAACGTTGCTACGACTGTCTTTCGATCCAGGAGGTCCACCCGCAGACGTGGTGTCGGTCTCGGTAGCTGGTGAGTCGGAAGCGCTTCGGCTGGAAGTCGAAACGTAAGTGGTTGGCCCGATCCCGGCCCGAAACCGCAACGGTTTCGATGCTGCCGGTTCATCTCTCCCCCATGTACGAGGCCGTCGTCTTCGACAACGACGGCGTGCTGATGGAGTTGACGGAGATGGCCCTCCACCGGCGCGCTGCCCGCGACGCCTTCGAAGCCGTCGGCGTCGCCGACCCTGCCGAAGAGCACGTCGAGGCGATGAGCATCGGCGTCACCGTCCCGAAACTGGACGCCGTCTGTGAGCACTACGATCTCGAACCCGACCGGTTTTGGCACGAACGAGACAGCCACATGTCCCGCCGCCAGCAGGACGCCATTCGCCGCGGGGAAAAGGGCGTCTACGACGACGTCACGGCCCTGGCTGCGCTGGATCGACCCGCCGGAATCGTGAGTTCCAACCAGCAGGCGACCGTCGATTTCGGGCTCGACGCGTTTGATCTTGCCCGGCACTTCGAGACAGTCTACGGTCGGGAACCCACCGTCGAGAGCCTCCGGCGCAAGAAACCCGCGCCCTACTATCTCGAAGCGGCACTCGCAGACCTCGGGACGACGGACGCGCTGTACATCGGCGACAGCGAGACCGACGTCGAAGCAGCCCACGCGGCCGGGATCGACGCGGCGTTCGTCCGCCGCCCCCACCGCGCTGGCGAGAACCTGTCGGTCACACCCGAGTACGAGATCGACGGCCTCGCGGCCGTGCCACGGATTCTCGAGGGCGAACTGCCGGCGAGTGATTGAGAGACGCCCGGGAAAAGTCAGGCACTGCCGGAGACCAGATGCAGACCGACGATGCCGACGACGATCGTCCCGATGAAGAAGATTCGCGCGAGCGTCGCCGGTTCGTCGAAGAGGACGATCCCCAGCGACGCCGTCCCGACGGCCCCGATCCCGGTCCAGACTGCGTAGGCCGTCCCCACGGGGAGTTCTTTGACGGCCTGGGCGAGCAACACCATGCTGATCACGAGCGCGACGGCTGTCCCAAGGGTCGGCAACGGTTTCGACAGGCCGTCGGAGTACTCGAGGCCGATCGCCCACGCGATCTCGAACAGCCCGGCCACGAACAGGATCCACCAGGACATCATCGCCCAAATAGGCCACTCCGGGAGATGAACGTGGTGGTCTCGGCTATGAATTTGAAACAGAGAGGCGCTGCTGGCGAGTCGTCGAAGCAGGCATCGCGGCGCTTCGCGCCGAGATCCGAAGATACAGTAGAGTAAAGTGATTATCCTTCGAAAAGAGGGACGGAAACACAGGATGCGCTGGGCATGCACGCGCTGTGGAACACTCCATACACAAAACCCGAACGAATGTCGAAACTGTGGTCACTCTATTTTGGAGCCCATGAGCAGTGAATCGATCAATGATATCTCGAGTGGAGTCGGGCAGCCAGACAGTATCGACCCCGAAGAGATTTCGAGTATGGGAACGACGCCGACGCCCGACTATGACAGTAGTCCCGACGTGGCCCCCGACGGGTCGCTCGTTGATGACTCCCCAGCTGAGGACGGCGACCCACCGAAAGGACAACGCGGATATTTGAAACACGTAGCCGAATTCGTCCGAGCGATATGGAATACGCTACGCGCAACGGTCAGAGCACCCTTCGCCGTGCTGTGGCGCTATCTCCTGCCGTTGCTCGCTTTTGCTCTCGTATTCGGAGTGGTTGCGTATCTCACCCTTTAAATCGCAAAGGAGTATCCGAACTCGAAATCAACCTGGGAAATTGAGCATACGGCAGCCGTAGGCTGCCGTTTCACTGCTGGCTTCGCCAGCAGGTGTTTTTGGCCGAGCTTTTTGCGAGGAGGGTTCCCACAGCGAGCCGCAGGCTCGCGAGGAAACCCTCCGAAGTAAAAAGGTCGTGGCCTCTAGTCGTCAGCGACGAGGGGCTCGGTCTCCGTCTCGACTAACCGGTCGATGGCCTCGACCATGGCCTCGACGGAGGCCCGGGTGATGTCAGCGTCGCTTCTGGCGACCGTGACCGAGCGGTCGCCGCGGGACATCTCGACCTCGACGGTGACGACGGCGTCGGTCTGGCCGGTGATGGCGTCGACGTGGTAGGAGTCGAGACTCCAGTCGACGTCGTGACCGAGAGCGGCCTCGACGGCGTTCATCGCGGCGTCGACGGGGCCGTCGCCGACCGAGGCTTCGGTGCGTTCGACGCCGTCGACCAGTAGGCGGATGCTCGCGGTCGGGGTGCCGCTGCCGGCGACCGTGTTCAGGTCGACGAGTTCGATCCGGCGCTCGCGCTCGCGGTCCTGGACGTCCTCGGCGATGGCGAGCAGGTCGGCGTCGGTGACGCGCTTGTCGCGCTCGCCGAGGTCCTTGACGCGCTCGAAGACGGCGTCGAGTTCGTCGTCGGTGACGTCGACGTCGTGCTCGGCGAGCGCCGCGGCCACGCCGGCCCGGCCGGCGTGTTTGCCCAGCGCGAGCCGGCGTTCCCGGCCCACTTTTTCGGGTGGGTACGGTTCGTACATCGACTCGTCCTTGAGGGTGCCGTCGGTGTGGATGCCGCTCTCGTGGGTGAAGGCGTTCTCGCCGACGACGGCCTTGTTCGGGGCCAGCGGGATGCCGGTCTTGTTGGCGATGAGCTGGGCGAGGTCGTGGACCTGCGTGAGGTCCATCGTCTCGACGCCGTAGCCGTGATCTAAGGCGATGGCGACCTCCTCTAAGGCGACGTTGCCGGCCCGCTCGCCGATGCCGTTGATCGTCCCGTGGACGAGGTCGGCACCCGCCGCCAGCGAGACCAGGGCGTTGGTGACCGCAAGCCCGAGGTCGTCGTGAGTGTGGGTGCTCGTCGGCCCGAGGTCGGCCAGCCGCGAGACGGCGTCCAACGTCCGGTCGGGCGTCGCGTGGCCGACGGTGTCGGCGTAACAGACCCGATCCGCGCCGGCCTCGAGGGCCTCGCCCATGAGTGCCTCGAGGAAATCGAGATCGGCCCGGGAGCCGTCCTCGCCGATCACCTCGACCCAGAGGTCGTGGTCAGTCGCGTACTCCACAAGAACTGCGGTGTCGGCGATGACGTCCTCGCGGGTCGTCCCGATCTTGTCCTCGATGTGGCGGTCGCTCGCCGGGACGACCAGGTGGACGCCGTCCACGCCCGTCTCCAGGGCGAGGTCGACGTCACTCTCGACGTTCCGGGCGAAGCTCGTGACCGTCGCGTCGAGATCGAGATCCGTCACGCGGCGGATGGTCTCGCGTTCACCCGGCCCGGTAACGGCGCTGCCGGCCTCGATCACGTCGATGCCGGCGGCGTCGAGTTCGCGGGCGATATGTGCTTTCTCCGCGGGCGACAGCGATACCCCGGGTGCCTGTTCACCGTCTCGAAGCGTCGTATCGAGCAGCCCGACGTCCGAGAGCGATTCGAGTGGCTCGGTCGCCGGGTGCTCGCCGAACAATCCTGGCAAAATTCGGTCCTCGCTACGCGGGGAGAATTTCACGCCCAGTCGCCTTGCGGCGACTTCCTCTATCCTCGCTCGTCGGGTGTTCCGACATTGTAACCTGAGAAATGTGCTCGACGTTCATGAAGATATTGATCCCGGAACGACACAGACTCCCACAGGTAGCCACGTTAGCCCGTAGAGTCGTCCTCGCCCTCGACGACGACGACCCGATCGCCTGCCTCGACGCCATCGGCCGCGTCGGGCGGTAACTCGATGACGCAATCGGCACGTGCCAGCCCGAACCCGATCCAGGGGCGGAGAGTCTTCACCTGCCGGACGCGCTCGTCTTCGAGCCAGAGGACGTCAAGCGGCGTGCGGACGAACAACATGTCGATGTCCCGCCGGCCCGGGTGACTGAACTCGAACACAAGCGCGTAGTGCTCCGGAATCGATCGGCGAAACCGGAGCCCCCGGAACTTGGCCCAGAGCCCCTCGGCCACCTCGACGTCACTCGCCAGCGTTCGAGTCCCGTCGCCCTCGGCAGGCTCGTGTACGACGCGCATACCCGATGGTCGGACAGGCGGCGAATAACGTTGGGGGTTCGACGGGGGCCGAATACCGCCGAGGGATAGTCAATCGGAGTGCGCTTCCCACCCGGAACCGGCCGTGGCGGTTTTGACCCTCGGCACAAAGGTGAACACATGGAGAAGACGGACGCGGGGACAACAGTCGGTGTCGAAGACCCCTACGCGTACGTCGACCGCTGTGATCACTGTACCGACGACGGCCGGTGTCGCTTCGCCGTCGAACGCGGCGACGTCGACCCCGAGTTCGCCGACGAGTTGAGCGCCCGGGACTTCCGATGTCCCGTCGTCGGTGACCCCCAAGAGTCCGGACTGGCCGGCCCGTGGGAGTGGAGTGATTGTCGACACATGCGGGCGCGAAACCGCGATCGGAAATGTGCACGATGTGGGCTCGAAGAGCGACGATCCGCCCATACTGAGGACCGGCCCTTGCTGGAAGAGCACCATCTCTCGTACGCTGGGGATGGCAATCAATCCGCGAACGCACAGCAAAACGGGCCGAGCGAACCGGTCGATGCGGACGGACTGACCCACGAGATCACGATCTACCTCTGTCGGTGGTGTCACGCGAAGGTCCACGATTCCTGGGCGAGTATCGAGGACCCGGCGTCGCCCGATCCGGAAGCGATCGCAGCCCGGGAAGCTCGTCGGAGTCGAGAGCACGCGGAGTTGGGCTTCGAGTCCGCGGCCGAACGTGTCAATGAAGATTCTGAACTGTCCGGCCGATGAATCAACCCGCAAGACAGTCCCCGATCTCTACACCACAATTATCACGTCCGATAATAGAGAGGTTATCCCTAAGTAGCCAATTCGAGAACACAAAATACCGATAGCATGGCCGTCACGAAACGGGCACTGGGAACAAATTACGTGACTGGGACGGGGATCCTGCTGTGTGGGCTGTTCGTCCCACTGCTGAGCGTGAATGGAATCACCCCGCCGGCACTGGTCGTCGGTGGGCTCGGAATCGTCGCGGCAGCCACACTGGCGAGTTCGGGCTATTGGCTCGGCCGAGTCGGCCTGGCGGGCGACCAGATCTGGCGGATCGCGATTCACGCCGGACTGGGGATCGGCATCGTCACGCTCGGGTGTCTCATGGTCTTCGCGCTCGCGCAGGGTTCGGATCCGGGGGCATCAACAGCAACGTTGCTCGTGAGTTCCATCGCCCTCGGCGGGACGGGCGGCGCAGTGGCCGGGACGATCCGGGAGTTCGATCGCTCGACGACGACGCTTACCCAGAGCACCGAGGTGCTCTCGCGGGTACTCCGACACAACCTCCGGAATGACATGACGATCATCCTCGGGCAGATCGATCAACTCGACGGCGACGCGGACGCATCCCGGAAACCGAGACGCACGATTCGGACTGCCGTCGACGACATCGCCTCACTCTCCGAGAAGGCTCGGCTGGTCGAGCTCGCGGTCATGCGTGAGGAACGCCAGTGCCACCCCGTCGACGCGGTCGGGTGTGTGAGAGCGGGGGTCGAAACGACGCGAGCCGACGACGACGACGTCGACGTCAAGACGGACCTCCCCGAGACGGCATGGGTCCGAGCCGACTGGATGCTCGAAATCGCCATCGAAAACGTCCTCCGGACTGTCCGGGCACGCGGTGACGACACGATGGTTTCGGTCAGCGTCGATCGGACCGACACCGGACGGGTATCGATCCGGATCGTCGACGTCGATGGCCACCTCGAGCCCCCGGAAATCCAAACACTGATCGCCGGTACCGAAACACCCCTCCAGCACAGCGAGGGACTGGATCTGTGGATCGTCCGGTGGATCGTCCGAGGATACGGTGGATCGATCAGTGTCGAAAACGGCGACACGTGCGCTGTCACGCTCCGATTGCATCGAACGATGCCAGTCCAGTTTGGCGATCGATAGGACCGGAAACCGTGGCCGCGTTTCCGGGGATATATATCCACTTCTCCGTTAGCCCCGCGCATGACTCGCATCGACGTGATCGACAACCACGGCCAATTTACCCACCTCGAACAGCGGGCACTCCGGGATCTGGGGGTTGACGTCTCGCTGGTGGACAACACCACGCCCCCGGGTGACATCGACGCCGACGGGCTTGTCCTCTCGGGCGGGCCGTCGATGGATCGCATCGGCAACAGCCCGGCGTATCTCGACCTCGACGTCCCGGTCCTCGGCATCTGTCTCGGCATGCAGATCATGGCGGCCGAACTCGACGGGGTAGTCGGCGAAGGCGACTACGGCGGCTACGCCGACGTGACCGTCGAAATCCTCGACGAGGCCGACCCCCTGATCGGCTCGCTTGCACCCGAAACGCGCGTCTGGGCCAGCCACGCCGACGAAGTCACCCAGGTCCCGACCGGCTTCGAGCGAACCGCGACCTCCGACGTCTGTGGCGTCGAGGCGATGAGTGACACGGACCGCGATCTCTACGGCGTCCAGTGGCACCCGGAAGTCGCCCACACCGAGGAGGGCGAGGCAGTCTTCGAGAACTTTCGGGCTCTCTGTGAGTGAGTACCCCATTGTCGCAGCGACCACAATCGACGAGCGTCAAAACGGGTAGGGTTCTGCGTCCGAACCGCGTCCACGCCGCACTCTCAGTCACAGACCCCATTAGTGTAATTCTAATTTTAATAAGGAAAACCATTTGTAGGTAGGCGGTGTCTGCCGGTGTATGACGGCGGGGGATGACACGCACACGCTGAATCGACGTCACGTACTCAAATCGATCGGGGTTGGGGCGCTCGGTACCACGGGGATACTCGGGGCGTCCGGGTCAGTGATAGCTGACAACGACGGAGCGTACTACTCGAATCCGCTGTACGGCCCGGACTTCGCGGATCCCACGATCCACCGTGCGGACGACGGGACATGGTGGGCGTACGCCTCGAACATGAGCTATATCAACGACGCCGACGAGGAGTTGGTACCGATTCTCTCCTCGCCGGATCTCGTCAACTGGACGTACGAAGGCGAAGCGTTCAACTCCCGGCCTGGCTGGCTGTATGGGTCGATCTGGGCACCCGACGTCCACTACCACGACGGCCAGTGGGTGCTGTTCTATGCCCTCTGGCCGCGCGGAGACGACGACAGTCAGGTGCCAGGAATCGGCGTGGCCACGGCAAACACGCCCGATGGCCCATTCACGGACCATGGGGAGATCCTCTCCAACCCGGATCACCCCTATCCTGGCAACACGATCGACCCGTACTTCGCCTATCACAACGGGACACCGTACCTCTTTTGGGCTAACTTTGCTGGCATTAACGTGGTGGAACTCACCGAGGACCTGCAGGACTACCAGCCCGGGACCTTCGATCAGATCGCCGGAAGCGCCTACGAGGGGCCGGCAATCTTCCAGCGGGGTGACTACTGGTACGTCTTTGGCTCCACCGGCGATTGCTGTGATGGGTTCGACAGCACGTACGAGGTCGAGGTCGGTCGATCGGAGAACCTCCTCGGACCATACCACGACCGGAACGGCACCCCGATGCTCGAGCGTAACGAGTGGAACGCGGGGCCGACTCACCTCGGGGACAACGATCGCTTCGTCGGGCCAGGCCACGGTGACGTGACGGTCGACGACGACGGCACCTACTGGTTCGTCTATCACGCTTACGACACCGAGGGACCGGAGTTCGTCGACAACGGCTGGCCGCCGGCACGGCAGCTGTTCGTCGATCCGATCCAATGGGAGGACGGGTGGCCCATCATCGGCTGTGACGGAACGCCGTCCAGCGAGATGGCCGTCCCCGGCGAAGGAGGCTACTGCAGTGGCGGTGACGACGGGACTGGTGATGGCGGTGGCGATGGGACAGATGACGGAAACGAGACGTGGACCGACACCGACGATCCGTACTACTCGACGCTCGTCAGTGATCTCACGGGATACAACCTCCCCAGCGCGGGCCAGTTCGTCAATGGCAACGAGGAGGCGACGGTCTGGGACACCTACGAGATCGACGGCGGCAACGCCGACCGCCTCGAGCGGTCGTCACTGGCGGTCGGTGACGAGGTGCCGTTCTCGGAGGCGGCCCGCTTCGAGGTGACCGAACCACCGGAGAACCCGTGGGAGATCACCCTCAAGTCCATCGGCGAGCGCGAACTGGAGCGCGGGCAAGTCCTCCTCGGTATCGCGTACATGCGCACGCCCGAAGAGGAGGCCTCGGTGACCTACAAGTCGACGGCGTCGGCCAATACACCGGACAACTACGTGACCAGGGCCCAACCGCCACTGGATACCGAGTGGCAGCGGTATTACTTCCCGATCGAGTTCGGCGTTTCGGCCGCCCCTGGCGAGTGGTGGACCGAGATCTGGCTCGGCGCAGCGGCCCAGACGGTCGACATCGGCGGCCTCGCAGTGATCGACTTCGGCCAGGGGGTGCGAGCCGACGACCTTCCAGTCTGGGAAGATCCCGGAGAGGCGGCGGTCGAAACCGATGACGGCACCGATACGGTCACGCCCGGCGAGAGCGAGGATGAGCAAGATGACGACGAAGCCGGCGAGAGCGAGGGGACGCCGCCCGGTGAGCTGGCCGGCGGCGAGGGACCATCCCAGGATCTGGATAGAGATGGGCTGCACGAAGACGTCGACGGGGATGGCACCGTCGACGTCAGCGATGTCCGGTCGCTGTTGACCAACTGCAACAGCGAGATGGTCCAGAAAAACGCCGACGCCTACGACTTCGACGGCGACGAAGGCGTCGACATCGGTGACGTATTCGCGCTGTACCGGCGCATCCACCAGTAACATCACGGAGACACCGATATTTCAGACCCCGAGTGAGACACAGTCAGGTACTTTTAACCCCTGTCGGGAAAACCATCAGTTGGAATGACGACGACGCAGGGCAATCTCGCCGGCCTCTCGCGATATATCTTCCGTGCTCCGCGGTGGTACTCCAGCATCGGCTTTGCGCTTCTCATCGCCGCCATCGTGGGCGTCGCGGCCTTCGACTCGCGATACGTTCTCGAGGACGCCTGGCAGGGGATCTTCTACATCGGACTGCCGACGCTCGCGGCCGGGGTGCTGACGCCACCGGTCGATCGGTTGATCGGCGGCCAGTTGACGCCGAGCCGGGCGTCGCTGCTCGCACTCGGCTGTGAGTTGCTCGTCATTGCGATCATGACCAGTGCAAGTCTCGTGGCCGCGCTGACGCCACTCGGACAGATCTTCGTCTTCGACGCCCTGGTTTTCTCCCTTGCAGCCATCTTCGCCGTCCGACTGCTGATCGTCATGGCCGTCTCACGCCATCGGCTGGCCGTCGCGGCGATCCCGGCGAGTATCCAGACCCTCGCCGCTGCCGTGTTGCTGTTCGTCTACAGCGGGACGATGCGGTACCTGGAAGTCGGCGGCCCCCTCGCCAGATCGTACCTCTCGCGACCCGAACAGGCCCCACCCGAGTTACTCGTGATTCTCCCGAGTGACTTCCTCGTGTTGGCGCTTCTCTGTGGTATCTATGCGATCGCCGTCTGGCTGTTCCTCGTCGTGATCGACTGGCCCTGGCGGCGGAGTCTCGGCGTCAGTGCCCTGGATTTCCTCGAGGGCTTCATCGGACACATCGCGGAGGGATCGAACGAACTCGAAGAGTTCTTCGAGGAGATCGGCGAGGAAGCACTCGTACCGGTAAGTGTCCTCGTGTTTCGTCGCCCCGACGGCGACGAGAAGGCGCGGTTCGTCCTGCCGATGATCCATCCCGGACCGATGGGTGAGATCGGCGGCGGAAACCTGCCAAAGCGGATCGCCGAAGAGGCCGACGGCCTCGGATTCCCGCCCCACGCCACGGCCGGACACGACTTCAATCTCGTGACCGAAGGGGAAGTCGAGACGATCCTTGACGCCGCCGAGCGGGCCCACGACCGTATCGCGTATGCAGAGACGGCGACGCCGGGCGAGCGCCTCCAGGAGGGTGATGCGACGCTCACCGGCCAGGCGTTCGGCGACCACGCGCTCGCGACCGTCACCTACTCGCCCGGGTACGCCGACGACATCGAGTACGCTGTCGGGCTCTCGGCCGCCGCCGAAGCCCGGAACGGCCACCTCTCGGAAGTGATGCTCGTCGACGCCCACAACTGCAACAACGGTCTCGAAGGCCAGAACCTGGGCCACGTCGTCCCCGGCGGAGAGCGATCGTTCGACCTGATCCACGGGGCGGACCGCCTGGGCGATCGCCTCGAAGCGGCCAAGCAGGGAACGCTTCGCCTCGGGACGGCCCACGACGAGACGCCCTGGGAACCCGAAGACGGGATCGGCCCGCTCGGTGTCCGTGTGGCTGTCGTGGCAGTCGACGGGCAAACGACGGCCTACGTCCTGGTCGACGGCAACAACATGGAACCCGGTCTCCGGGAGGCGATCGTCGACACTGTCGACCAGGTTGATCTACTGGAGGTGATGACCTCGGACACCCACGTCGTCAACACAGTCGAAGCTGAAAACCAGGTCGGTGACGAGATTCCAGGCGACGAATTGATCGACGTGATCGACACGCTGGTCGGGGACGCCCTCGACGACCTCGAACCCGTCGAGGCCGGGATGGCCAGCGAAAAAGCCAAAGTGACGGTCTTCGGGACGGATCGAACCGAAACGCTTGCAAGCACCGCCAACGCCGTCGTCTCGATGGGCGGCGCGCTCGCCGGCATGTTCACCTTTGCGGTCGTCACGATCAGTCTCCTGCTGTTCCTCCTGACGTGAGCGACGGAGCGCTTCGCTCGGCAGGTTGTGGCGAGAAAAACGCCGAGGGAGCGATTTGAACGCTCGAGTCCGTGAGGACACCTGCTCTCGAGGCAGGCGCCTTGGCCAGGCTAGGCTACCTCGGCTTACCCTCCGGTAGTTCGGGTCCGTGTTTATCGGTTTCGATCTGGACGCACCACGGCAGGCCGCCGCCGGCGATCCCGACAGGCCCCACCACGAAAACTAAGGGCGCGTGGAGCGATCATCGGTCCATGGATGTCTCCGAGGCGAGCGATACGTGTACCCGGCTGCTGGACGAACTCGAATCGGCGATCATCACCGATCAGGAGTTCCTCGAAACGGTCTTTCTCGGCGTGCTCGGTCGCGGGCACGTCCTGCTCGAAGACGTGCCCGGCACGGGCAAGACGCTGACTGCCCGAAGTCTCGCGGAGGCGCTCGGCCTCTCCTTTTCGCGCGTCCAGTTCACCCCGGACCTGCTCCCGACTGACGTCACCGGGACTCACATCTACAACGAGCGCGATCGGACCTTCGAGTTCAGCGAAGGCCCGATCTTCGCCAACGTCGTCCTGGCCGACGAGATCAACCGTGCCCCGCCGAAAACCCAGTCGGCGCTGCTGGAAGCCATGGAGGAGGGACAGGTCACCGCCGGCGGCGACACCTACCAACTCCCGGATCCGTTCTTCGTCATCGCGACCCAGAACCCCGTCGAGATGGAAGGAACCTTCGAGTTGCCCGAAGCCCAGGTGGACCGCTTTGCGATCAAAGCGACGATGGGCTACCCCGAACTCGACGGCGAAGTCGAACTCCTCCGACGACGGGCCGGTCGCGACGACCAGAGCCCCTCGGTCGAGACGGTGCTCGACGCCGAATCGGTAACGGCGCTCCGGCAGGTTCCCGAAACGATCCGGGTCGAGGAGGACTTGCTGGAATACATGGCGGAAATCACGCGGGCGACACGCGAACACCGCCACGTCGAGGTCGGCGTCTCGCCGCGTGGCACCCAGCGGTTGTTCGAGATCGTGCGGGCGCGAGCGACGATTTCGGGCCGGGAGTACGTCACGCCGGACGACGTCAAGCGGGTCGCCCGGCCGGCACTGGCCCACCGGCTAGTACTCACGCCCGACGCCAGAGTCGACGAAGTGCCCAAAACAGCCGTGATCGACCGGGTTCTCGAAGACGTTCCCGTCCCGACGGTCTGACTCAGGCACGCATCGCGAGCAACACCAGCCCACCGCCCCCGAGGAAGGCGACGAGCGCGACGAGGGGCTGACCGCCGGTCGAGACCAGAAACGTCCCGTAGACGAGCACCATGGCGACCGCGCCGACGAACGTCGAGCCAGCCCCATGGATGACGATCGAGCGGACCATCGTGGCATCGGATCCGAGTTGGCGGGTCACGTTGATCGATTGCTCGCCGATATCCCACCCCAGGACGGCCCCGAGAATCCCGACGAGCAACAGCCCCGGCGAGAGCGAGGCCGCGCCGGCGAATACGACCGCGGCGAACTGCAAGAGGGCACCGAGCCCGAGTACGCGCTGGGAGCCGCGTGCGGTCCCGACGACGGCGATCAGGCCACCGGCGAACGCAAGCAGACCGGCAGACGGAACGAGGGACAGGGCCAGGGCGGCGATTGTGACCGCCCCGCCGGTCAACAGAAGGGCAAACCGGGGTGGGCGGATCGCTTCATCCATCACGACCACCGCCGTCCAGCGTTCGTCAGCGCAAGCGCGAGCGATTCGTCGCGGTCCCAGTCGACCACGCGAACGTTGGCACCGCGAAGCTCCGAGAGCCGCTTGCGACGTTCGAGACGTGCGAGCGTCCGTCCCGGGGTCCCGCTGCCGGAGGAATCCGGACTGATGATCGTTACCGGGTGCCCGCTCGCCTGGAGCTGTCGAACGACCCCGACGACCTCGTCGTCGACCAGCGGCGAAAACACGAGCAGCTGACTGTCAGACGGCAGTCGCTTTCGGAGCGCGGGCAGATTGATACGCTGGTAATACGGGAGCGTCGGCGGCGACGGGGCGAAGGCCTCGTCGGTCGCGAGTATGTCATGGAGGCGCGCGAGGTGCGTGTGACCGGCCCCCGGTGAGAGCCAGCACTGCCGGGGCGACAGGGCGGCAAGTCCGACCCGGTCGTCGGCAGCCAGCAGCGCCGACGCGAGTTTCGCAGCGGCGAGGACGCTCCGGTCGACAGCCGACGGCGAATCGTCGTCGCTGGCGACGTAGGCCTCCCGACGGGCATCGATAACCAACACGACCGTCGCCGCACGCTCCTCGTGGAACTGCAGCGTCGCCAGGCCCTCGCCACGGGCGGCCCGGCTCCAGTCGATGCGTGTCAGTGGATCGCCGCTGCGGTACTCCCGGACCGAGTGAAACTCCAGACCGCTCCCGGCAGAGTCAGTCAGGACGCGGCCGACGTGCATCGAGGCGTGCTTGCGAAGCGGGACCGACAGATCCAGCGCCGAGGCGACGTCGTACGTAACCGATTGATCGCCGTCGACGTCGGTTTCCGCGACCCGTTCGAGCGTGCCCGGGAGGTTGCGCGAGACGAGAAACGCATCCTCGAAGGTGTGGTTCCCACGCACGCCACTGAGCGTGTAGGTGTATTCCATCGTCGCGCCGGGCCGGAGTGCGGTCCCGTGGCGGGGACTGTTGTCCTCGACAGTGAGGTCGGCGGGCACACCATCGACAATCCGAAGATCGGGGATGAGTTGCTCGCCGACGTTCTCGACTTCGACGGTGACGGACACGGAATCGCCGGGATGGGGATCGGTCGGCTGGATATCCCGGTCGATCCGAACCTCCGTCGAGGGCGACGAGCCGGCGACTGCATAGGCACCGAGGCCCGACAGGACAGCCCCACACAGGACCAGTCCGGGCTGGCTGAGGAGCACACCGAAGCCGACCGTCGTCAACGCCAGTGCCGTCAGTCCGTGCCACCGATCGGTCGCATGATCGCCCGGCTCCGTCGGCTCCCGGTCTTCGGATCTGTCCGGAATCTCGCCCCAGGAGACCTCCTCGCCGGCGAGACCCGCGAGTTGCTCGATCGCACTGACGATCCGACGCTGGAGCACCGGCGTCCCACTGACGAACGACGACACGCGATCGCGAACGCTGGTTCGTTGCCCCGAAAACAGCGCGACTGCGTCGGCGTCGTCGCTCCACGTGCCGGCCTGGAGTTGTTCGTCGACGTCCGCCCCATCCCCCTCGAACACAGCCTCGGCAACCGCCCGAATACGATCCTTGGAGGTACTCTTGACCTGCAGTCGGCCCATGGCGTTCTCCGCATTCTTGATGAGCATCTCGTCGAAGTCATCCCCCGGCACCGAGACCGTCGTCCGGCGTTCGACAGGCGGGGTCTCGGCGGTATCAACCGACGAAAGTGCGCGCTTGAACCACCGACGGGCAGCGAAGAACAGCAACGCCGCCCCGATGGCCATCACGACGAGATACTCCATCGAGAGCCCGCTCCCGACCCCCGGTGCGATCAACACCACGAAGCCGGCGGCAACCGCGAACACGCCGAAGACGCTCAGAAACCGCCGCAGCCCGACCGCCGAGGCCTCGTCAGTCTCGTCGTCGGGACGGCGGGACCGGGCGCGCATCCGGCTCACGTCTCATCACCAGCATAGGTCGACTCGATCCGCCGCAAGGCTTCGGTCGCCTGGCGTTCACGCTCCTCGGAGACGGACGCGTCGCCGTATCGAACGTCCTCGAACAGCCGTGTGAGTTCCTCGACGTCCCGGGGTTTCATCCCGGCCTCGATCGCCGCCTCGGCGAACTCGCCGGGCGTCGTGGACTGCCGGTTCGGGACCGCAAGCGCCGCAGTCATATCCACCCAGGCGCGGTAGACCACATTCGAAGTCGACGCTGTCCCGTCGGCGAGTTGGTCGGCCGCACGGCCGGCCGCGGCACCGACAGGCGTCAGTGTCTCCGGCGTGACGTCGTCGTCTTCGGATTCGGCTTCCGGTTCGGCGGGAGTCTCATCGGTCGACAGTCCGAACAGAACGACGAGCGCGAGCAACGCGACAAGCCCGATTGACCCCAACAGGAACGGCGACGGCGGCGCGGACTCGATAGCTTGGGGCCCAAACCCGCCAGCGCCACCCGGGATGCCAATACCAGTGTCCTCTGCGAACCCGAAATCGCCGCCCTCGCCACTCAGCGCCGAAATCACCTCCATGAACAGCCAGAAGGCGAGACCGGCCAGGACGACGGCAGAGACGATCGTGATGAGATCACGAACGCTGAGAACGTAGACGGCCACGGCCGTAGTGAGCACGAACAGTCCCAGGAACAGGATCTGCACGACCGGACCCACATCGGGGAGCGGCGACGAATCGATATCCTGCGGGTCGTCGGCCTGAAACAGGGTCGTGGAGTTCCCCTCGATGGAAAGCAGACTTCCCCCACCCTGCGCGGCAGGGCTGGTCAGCGTCCCGGCGGCGAACGCGAGCGCGAGCGCGCCAACGACGCCCACCATTACGACACCTACCGTCCGACGATCGACTTGCACTATCGGGGGCTAATCGATCGATCAATGTGAGTGTTGTCCCCATGCGAATAGCGCCCGCTATCGAAGCCACCCCACCAGCCACGCGGAAGGAACGACTGGGCTGGTACGCCACAAGAGAATAAATACGATCACGCCGAAAGACACGTATGAGTGAATCAGGACGCGAAACAGAATATACCGTCGAGGCGGTGACGGACATCTTCAGCGACCGGAGAGATTACGCCGAACCGCTGACGGCAAGCGAGGTCGCCGACACGCTGGGCTGTTCGCGCCGGACAGCACTGAACAAATTACACGAACTAGAGGAGACGACGGATCTGACGTCGAAGAAAGTCGGCGGGCGCTCTCGCGTATGGTGGATTCCCGTCCACGTCGACGGGTGAGATCACTGCGTCGCGTCTCAGAGGCGCGTCCCCGCCAGGACGGCCACGCCACCCCCCAACAGGAGGACGAGCGCGAGCAGGGGGCGACCGCCACCGGCCAGTTGATAGAGGCTGGAGATGCCGCCAAAGAGGAGGGTTCCGACGAGTACTGTCCCGGCTGCATGGACCACCAGCGGACGCGTCCCGCTGGCTGTCGTCCGTAACTGTTCGGCGACGGTGATCGCCTGTTCGCCGAAATCCCAGCTGAGAACGACCGCGAGCGACGCGGCGAGGACGAGTGCGATCCCAAGCCCGCCGAGGGCAGCCACGATCACAGCGCCGAACTGGACGGCGACGCCGATCCCGAGGGTGGCCCGTGATCCCCGCCGGACCCCCACGATCACCCCCACGCTACCGACGACGGCCGCCAGTCCCGCGACCGGGACGGGACTCGTGGTCACGACGACGAGGATCCCAGCCGCGACGGCCGGGACGCTCAGCCGCCGGGTCGGCGTGGCCGGCCCCGCCATCACGACCACCTCCGGCCGGCCGCCGTCAGGGCCAGCGCGAGCGGTTCGGACTCATTCCAGTCGACGACGCGAACGTCGGCCTCGCGCAGACGCGAGAGGCGCAAGCCGCGTTCGATCCGGGCCAGCGTCCCGCCCGGCGTTCGCCCGCCCGTCGGGTTCGGGCTGATCACCGTCGTCGGATGGCCGCTCGCCTGGAGTCGACGCACGATATCGACGAGTTCGTCATCACAGACCGGCGAGAACACCAGCAGCTGGGCGACGCTCGGGAGTCGCTTCCGGATCGATTGCAGCCGGATCGCCGGCTTGAACGACTGGTCCGGCGGCCGCGGGCCGAACGCCTCCGCGTTCGCGAGCACCTCATGAATCCGTGTCCGGTGGGTGTGCCCGGAACTCGGTGCCACCCAGCACTGGCGGGGGGACAGCGCCCCCAGACCAACCCGGTCGTCGGCATCGAGCAACGCCGACGCGACTTCCGCCGCCGCGAGAACGCTCCGATCGACGGCTGACGGGGCGTCCGCGTCCGAAGCGACGTAGGCTTCCGCCCGAGTATCGACCAGCATGACGACTGTCGCCGATCGCTCCTCACGGAACAGTAGCGTCGCCAGTTCCTCACCGCGGGCCGCCCGACTCCAGTCGATCCGGTTGAGCGGATCGCCGGTCCGGTACTCCCGCACCGAGTGGAGTTCGATACCGCTGCCGCCGACGTCGGTGAGTACCCGCCCGACGCTTCGGGAGGTCTGTTTGCGCAACGGAACCGAGCGATCCATGGCCGCCGTCACGTCGTAGGTGACGGACGCGTCGCCCGCGGCAGTGACGTCCGCGACGCGTTCGAAGGTCCCCGAGAGGTTCCGGGTGACGAGAGACACGGCACCGAACTCGTAATGCCCCCGAACCGCCTCGACCCGGTAGGCGTACGTCGCCGTCGCGCCCGGTCGGAGCGCAGTCCCGTGGCGCGGCGAGCCGTCCGTGACGGAAAGGCCGTCCGGGACGCGATCGATAACCCGGAGGTCGGGCACGAACTGATCGCTCTCGTTTTCGACCTCCACGGTCACCCGGACAGTCTCACCCGGCGTCGGCTCGACGGGTTCGATCGAACGGGAGAGCCGAATCGAAGCCGTCGGTGGCGATCCCGCCGCGGCATAGACGCCAACGCCGCCGAACAGTGCGCCCGCGAGCAGCAGGGCCGCCGAGCCGAACACGACGCCCACGCCGACGGCCGTCAGCGCCATCGGCTTGAGTATTCGAAAGCGGGCGGTCGGCCCCAAGCCGGGTTCCGAGGGGATGATCGTCGATGTCTCCGCCGGTTCGTCGAGTTCGACCGACGCGCTCTCGCCATCGTAACGCGCCGCGAGTTCCGCGACGGCGGCGTTGACGCGACGCTGAAACGTCGTCTGTCCGGTTCTGGCGGCTGCCAGCCGGTCCGTTAGGCCCGCCGCAGTCTCGCTGTCGCCGTCCGCCAGCAGCGCCCCAGCCGCGTCGTCGCTCCAGAAGCTGTCGACCGACTCCGTCTCGGAGTTGCCACGCTCGCGGTCGCGGATCCGCTCAGCGACCGATTGCAGGCGATCGACGACCGCCTGTCTGGCTCGCAACCGCGTGATCGAAGCGACACGCCGATCGGCGATCGTCCGATCGAACGCCCCGCCCGGAATGGAGATCGGCGTGCGATCCTCGACTGCCGGTGGCGTCGCCGATTCGATCGGCGTGAGCACGAGTCCGATCCAGTACCGCAGACTGGCCGCCAGGATGACGACGCCCAGTAGCGTCACGAACCCGTATCCGAGTCCCGTCTCCGACGCGAGCGACGGTCGGACGATCGTCACGACACCGCCGAGGACCGCAAGCAGGCCGATCACACCCAGAACGCGCCCGATGCCCGGAGCGTGTCCGGTGTTTTCGACACCCGCCCCGTCGGCAGCGGTCACGACTGCTCACCCGCGTAGGTCGCCTCGATACGTTCCAATGCCGCCCGAGCGCGTTCGGCCCGCGCTTGAGAGACCGACGCGTCGCCGTAGCGCACGTCCTCGAACAGCCGGGTGAGTTCACGAACGTGCTCGGGATCCATGCCCGCATCGACGGCCGCATCGGCGAACTCACCGGACGTCGTCGTTTCCGGATCCGCGACCGCGAGGGCGTCGGTCATCTCGATCCAGGCCTCGTAGACGGCATTGTCCGCTGTACTCTCCGAGGCCGCGATGCCGGCGGCGGCACGACCGGCTGCCTCACCCAGCGAAACAAGTCGCTGCTCGCCCGCTGATTCGTCCGCATCGTCCGCCGGGATATCGATGGCCGTCTCGTCGCCCGAGCGTGCGAACAGGACGCCGACCGTGACCAGTATCACGAGTATCCCCGCACCGAGCAAATACGGTGAGAGGCCGCCGCTTCCCGGTGGCGCTGATTCGCCGGTCGACAGCGACATCCCGGTCTCGTTAGCGACGGTTCCGTTCATCGAAAAGATCGTGCCACCCATCCCGACGTTGCCCATGAGCAATCCGATGACCGCGCCGGGTATCACCACTGCCAGAGCCCCCAATACGATACGGACGAGTTCCTCCGTATCGAGGAGTAGCAAGCTGGCCAACAAAAACACCACCGCTGAGACAGCCAACGCGGTCCAGAGCACGTCGAGATACAGCGACGGGATCGGTAGATCGAGTGTCCCGCTGAAGAGTTCACCTTGCGGGTGCTCCCCCGACCCGAGATTGATCCACCCCGCCGAAGCTTCCTCCCCTGCCGGATCCGTCAGCATCGCTGCCGAAACCACCAGCGCAAGGACGCCGATCAATCCGACGACGAAGACGGCAACCGTGCGGCGATCAGCCCGCATTGTACGGATGTTCAAATCGGACGGCCATGAGTGTTATCCATTCTCAGAGTCGTCCACGTCGGTTGCGCCCCTGACTACGGCACCGTAGCCACCGCCACCCGGTGTCAAAACGGTCACGACGGTGCCGGCCCCAACCTCGCGAGTGACCTTGGCCTCGACCGCCGCGCCGTCGATCAGGTTCCGACCGGTCGCCCCGTCACCGCCGCCCGCTCGGCCCGCCGGCGCGTGTCGCCGTCGCTCGGTCAGCAGCGACACCGTCGCCGCCGTCTCGACGCGGATCGACCGCCGGAGACCGTCACCGCCCGCGCACTCGCCCTCGCCGCCGCTCCCCCGCCGGATCGAGTACGCCTCGACCCGAAGGGGGTAGGCCGCTTCGAGGGCCTCGACGGGCGTGTTCTCCGTGTTGGTCATGCCGACCTGCACGCCGTCGGCCCCGTCGGCGTCGGCTGTCGCGCCCCCTCCCCCACCGATCGTCTCGTAGTAGGTGAAGGTGGGCGAGCCGATCACGAGGTTGTTCATCGTCCCCTGGCCCGCCGCCGGGACGCGCTCGGGGGCAGCCTCGCCGATGGCCGCAAAGACAACGTCCGCGACGCGCTGGCTCGTCTCGACGTTGCCGCCCACGACCGCCGCCGGCGGGTCTGGGTTCAACAGCGAGCCCGCCGGCGCACTGACCGAGACTGGATCGTAACAGCCCTGGTTCGGCGGGACGTCCGGGTCGGTCACACACCGGACGACGAAGTAGACCGCGCTCTTCGCGACAGCGAGCGGCGCGTTGACGTTGCCCGCGACCTGCTCCGCGGTGCCGGCGAAGTCCACATCCAGCCGTTCGCCGTCGATCGTCACGGTCACCTCGATCGGGATGTCCGCGTCGGTGATCCCGTCCCCCTCGAGGACGTCGCTCGCCCCGTAGCGGCCGTCCGGCAGGGCCGCGATCTCGCGCTCGACGCGCTCGCGTGAGTACTCGATGACGGCGTCGAAAGCGTCCCTGAGTCGGTCGCCATGCTCGGCGAGCAGGTCGCCGATCCGTTCGGCACCGCGGTCGTTGGCCGCCCGCTGGGCGCGCAGGTCCGCCCGGCGCTCGTCGGGATTGCGGACGTTCGCGAGCAGCAGGTCCTCGACCTCCGCCCGCAGATCCCCGCGCGCCACGAGGCGCGTCGGGGGGATCACCAGTCCCTCCTGATAGACGTCCCGCGCGCCGGCGGGCATGCTGCCGGGGGCCATCCCGCCCACGTCGGCGTGGTGGGCCCGGGAGGCGGCGTAGGCCACGATCTCGCCTCCGTCTCGCGGGCGCGGCCCGCTCGAACGCTCCGCGGCGTCGGCCCCCTCGCGGGTGATCGGCGAGACCATCGTCACGTCCGGAAGGTGGGTCCCGCCGGTGTAGGGGTCGTTCAAGACGAACACGTCGCCGGGGTCGGGATCGCGCTCGCGGACTGCGTCGACGGCGTCGGGCATCGCCCCGAGGTGGACCGGGATGTGCTCGGCCTGGGCGAGCAGGCGACCGTCGGCGTCGAAGACCGCCGTCGAGCAGTCCCGGCGCTCGGCGATGTTCGGCGAATAGGCCCCGCGGATCAGGACGTCGCCCATCTCCTCGGCGACGCCCGCAAGCTGGTTGCGGACGATCTCGAGTTCGATCGCGTCGAGTCGTTCGCTCACGCCGACCCACCTCCATCGAGGACGAGCGTCCCACGATCGTCCACCGAGCCCGTCCAGCCCGGCGGTACGACGACCGTGCTCTCGCCACCCGCGACGACGGCCGGTCCATCCACGGACGCACCGGCGGAAAGCCCCTCGCGATCATACACCCGCGTCTCCCGATAGCGACCCTCGAAGGAAACCCGCCGCGTCGTCCGGTGTGGATCGTCAGTGCCCGCGCTCGACAGCGGCGGCTCCTCTCCAGGGATGGTCGCAGTCGTCCGGAGGGTGACGAGTTCGACCGGCTCGTCGGGGAGTCGATAGCCCCGGACGCGCTTGTGGGCGGCGTGGAAGCGATCCCGCATCGCCGTCGGATCGAACGGGTCTGTCGCGGGGACAGTCACCTCGTAGCTCTGGCCGGCGTACCGGAGGTCGGCCTCGCGCTCGATCGTCGCGCGGTCGGGGTCGCTCGCGTCCCCGAGAACGCTCGCCTCGAGGTCATCGTAGCGCGCTTCGATCGTCGCCACGTCGGCCGCCGCAAGCCGGGTCCGGTGGGTGCGGGCGGCGTCGTGGGTCTCGTCGGCGGCGAGCAGCCCGTACGCCGAGAGGACGCCGCTGGCCCCCGGGACGATGACGCGCTCGATCCCGAGGCGATCGGCCAGCGCGGCGGCGTGCATCGGTCCCGCACCGCCGAAGGCGACGAGCGAGAACGATCGGGGGTCCTGGCCGCGCTCGACCGTCACCGACCGGATCGTCCGCGTCATCGTCGCGTTCGCGACGCGGTAGATCCCCCGGGCCGCCGCCACCGGCCCGTCCAGGTCGGCCTCGCTTGCGAGATCGGCCAGCGCCGCCTCCGCGGCGTCGGCGTCGAGGTCAAGAGCGCCCAGCGATTCCCCGCCGAGATAGCCCAGCTGGAGCGCGGCGTCCGTGACCGTCGGCTCGGTCCCGCCGCGGCCGTAGCAGGCCGGGCCGGGCTCGGCACCCGCAGAGCGGGGACCGACCCGGAGCGCCCCGCCCGCGTCCACCCAGCCGACGCTGCCGCCGCCGGCCCCGACCGTCTCGACGTCGACCATCGGCACGCCGACCGGGCGCTCGGCGATCGTCGCGTCGGTGGTTCTGGCCGCCGTGCCGTCGGTCACCAGGCCCACGTCCGCGGAGGTCCCGCCCATGTCGAAGGTGACCAGCCGATCGGCGTCCGCGACGGTCGACGCGCCGACGACGCCCGCCGCCGGGCCCGACAAAAGCGTCGTCACCGCGTGCTCGCGGACGGTCGCCGCCGGGGCGATCCCGCCGTTGGATTGCATGACCCGCGGAGCGGGCAGTCCCCGCTCGCGTGCCCGCTCGGTCAGCCGACCCATGTACGCGTCGATGACCGGCGTCACATAGGCGTCCGCGACAGTCGTGGCGGTCCGCTCGTACTCCCGGAACGTCCCGAGCACCTCGTGACTCGTCGAGACCGACCACTCGCCCGCCGCTTCCAGGGCGTCGGCGACCGCCCGCTCGTTCTCGGGATGGGCGTAGGCGTGCAGGAGAGAGACCGCCACGCTCTGGACGTCTTCGGGGATCGAATCGGCGAGTGCCCGGACGGCGTCGGGATCGACCGCGCGCTCGACGCCCTCGGGCGTGGTACGCTCGTCGATCTCGAAGCGTCGGGCAGGCGGGACCAACGGCTCTGGCCTGCTCGCATCGAGGTCGTACGGCGCGGGCCGATCCTGGCGGCCGATCGCGAGGACGTCCGCGAACCCCTCGGTCGTGACCAGCGCCGTCGTCGCTCCCGCCCCCTCGAGCATCGCGTTGACCGCCGCCGTCGTCGCGTGGCGGAACCGATCGACGGCCGCGACGTCGATCCCGGCCGATTCACACGCCGTTTCGATCCCCGCGAGGACACCTTCGCTCTGCTCGCCCGTCGTCGGGACCTTGGCCGTCATGAGCGTCCCGTCGGCGATCAGTACAACGTCGGTGAACGTCCCCCCGACGTCGACGCCCAGCCAGGTCACCTCGCCCGCGTTCATGGCTCCAGGTCGGGGCAGCGACGGGGTAAACCCTCGGTCACGACCCGTCCTCGGCGTCGGCCACCAGCTCGATGGCCAGCCGGGTCGCCGCGACGGCGTCAGTGCCGAAGACGTAAGTGATCGGCTCGATCCCGAACGCCCCCTCGTGGTAGATGACCGGTGGAACCGCTCCTCGTTCGCGGAATGCGCTTTCGAGGCGCTCCGGGCGGTCGTCGTAGCCGGCGTCGAACGCGAGGGGGTCGATCCCGCGATCGCGGGCAGCATCGAGAACGGCCTCGTCAGTCGAGAGATTCAGGGCTGCCCGGACCGAAGCGTCGACACTGTTGGCTGCCAGGATCGTCCGGGCGACGTGCTCCGAGCCCCCGAACTCCGGGTTCGCGGGCACGTCGATCCGGCCGCGCATCGCATGGACCCGACCCGGGACGGCCGCCACGTCGAGTTCGTCGTCAGGCTCGGGCAGCGCCATCCCGACGTTCGTCCCGACGTTGGGGACGTACCCGACCATCACACTTGCATCGGCCAGGAGTCGCGTCGCCTTCCGGACGGCCGAGAGGACGGCCCGCTCGTCGGCGACCGACTCGTCGTAACCGCGCACGCAGAGATCACATCCGAGTCCCGCAAGCGCAGGGACCTCTTCCTCGTGGATCTCACAGATCGGTCCGCGATCCTCGAACGCCCGGATTACCGCGAGCAACTCCCCGAGCGCCTCGTAGGCATCCATCGACTCCTCGGTGAATCCAGTCGCAATACGGTCGACCGCGGACTGCATGCGCGGCTCCTCGCTGAATCGCTTCTCAGTCGTAACCTCGCCGCCGACGTACTTGCTGACCGCCGCCTGCGTGACCCCGAGGTGGTCGGCGATCTCCTGTTGAGTGAGGCCGCGATCGGCCAGTTCTGTGGCAAGCATCGCCCGGGCCGTCGGGAGAAACCGATCGACGACGATCTCGCTCGGCAATCGCATGCCCGGGGTTTCGATATCCCCCGATATAAGCGACCGCCTTGCGAGTCTCGTGTGCACACTCGGCATGGTACGCGAACCCATCCCTTCTGTATCGCAACATACAATTCATATCTGCGTTATAACACGTCACGCTACCGGCCAATTGGACAAAGATTTGTTAGAAACTCACCAGCGATGGTGAACGTCGTCGGAGACGAACTCCTCGTAGATGTCTCGAACCGCGCCGTGGGTCTCGTGGCTCAGCGGTTCCATCTCGGCGGCTGCGACGTTGTCCCGGATGTGTTCGGGCGAAGTCGAGCCCGGGATCACCGTGGAGACGGCGTCGTGATCGAGGATCCACCGCAGCGCCATCTGGGCCAGGGTCATGTTCTCGGGGACGTGCTTTTCGACAGCCTCGACAGCATCGAGGCCCCGCTCGAAGGGCAGGCCCGCGAACGTCTCGCCGCGGTCGAAAGCTTCGCCCTCGCGGTTGAAGTTCCGGTGGTCGTTCTCGGGGAACTCGGTCTCGCGGTCGATCGCTCCGGTCAACAGCCCCGACGCCAGGGGGACGCGGACGATCACGCCCACGTTCCGGCGCTTGGCTTCCTCGAAGAACAGTTCCGCAGGGCGCTGGCGGAACATGTTGAAGATGATCTGGACGGTCTCGACGCCCGGGTACTCGATGGCTTTCAGCGCCTGTTCGACTTTCTCGACGCTGACGCCGTAGTGAGCGATCTTCCCGCGCGCTTTGAGGTCGTCCAGCGCGTCGAAGACATCAGGTTGGTAGTAGACCTCGTTGGGCGGACAGTGCAACTGGAGTAGATCCAGCGTCTCCGTGCCGAGGTTCTCGCGGCTTCGATCGACGAACCGCTCGAGGTTCTCGGCGTTGTACCCCTCGGCAGTGTGGGGATCGAGACGCCGACCGGCTTTCGTCGCGACCACGACGTTCTCGCGGTCGTAGTCAGATTCGTCCAGAACGGCCCCGATGTGTTGCTCGCTCGTTCCATCGCCGTAAACGTCAGCCGTGTCGAGGAAATCGACGCCCGAATCGAGGGCTGTCCGGACGACCTCGCGGCCGGCCTCGTCCTCGACATCACCCCAGGCCGCGCCACCGATGTTCCAGGTGCCGAGTCCGATCTCCGTGACCTCGTAGCCGGTCTGGCCGAGTGGTCTCGTCTGCATAGTTCGAGGCGATGTTGGGTCTCAGCCCACTTGTAGCGACCGCTCCAGGTCGCCCGCGTCTGATCGGACAAACCGCTAGAAACCACACACTCGGCCGGCAACTGTCGAGAACGACCCGCCTCAGGCCTCGACCCACTTCACGTGACGAACGTCGTAACTCCCACATTCCGGGCACGCGTGGTACTGGACTGAAAACCGCGTCTCACAGGACAGACAGATGTAGGGATCGACGGCTGCCTGCTCCTCCCGATCCCTGCTGAAGACACCCATTGGGACCACGGCTAATCTAGCGTGACCGGCCACCAAAAAACGATGCGATCGTTCATCCGGGTGGATCACCACTCCGTCTGTCGGTCGGGCCGCGGCGGCCAACCGGCTACTCACCCCCGGTATATATTGGATCAAATGGTCATATATCAAATGATATTTTTCGCTGAATTGGAGAGACAGGTCCCTCCCTGTGGTCCGTCAGAGCCGCGAGGATCGGCCCGGATCGCCGACGGTGTCGCGCTCGACCAGCCACAATCGGGCAACCGACACCACAGCGTGTCAATACGTCCCAGATAGCAAGCCTTGGGTCGGTGATCGGTGGGGAGAGTGGAAAAGAGACAAAGCAACAGTCGATGGCCGGAGTTATTACCAGATTACTCAGAAACGACGTGGCGCTCTCGCCGGCGATCGCCCCGATGACCTGCAACTCAGTGACGAGCAGGAACCGTCCGCCGCTCGTGCACACATCGCCGTAAGTCAGGAATTCTTCGGTGAGACAACACTTCTCATATTTAAATCCCGGCCGAGTTTCCGGCCAGATCACGCCGGACGCCCACCCCGACCAGCTCGGCAGCCGCGAACTGTGCACACGCTCACGAGCAACTCGTGTGCATATCGAGAGGAGCGTATTTCTCTACGTGTGAACCCTGGGGGTTCCCCGGAGAGAAGAATGACTAAATTGGACCCAAAAGTCATTGGTGCTCTATACAAAAAATCGATCATGAATACCGAACGATGTAGACATGTTGTCACACCGAGCGATGTGGGCTCAAATATGCAGGAAGAAAATTTTTGGGAATATTACGGAATAGGAACCTGTTGGAGGGAAACCTGGGAAAATGGAAAATGCATCTGGCATGCTGACGAACAAGATAAACCCTCAAACGAAATTATCGAAAGACAACTCGCCGAATGGAATGATGAAAACCCCCTTTCTGACTCAGATTTAGAGCCATGGGAAGATCTTGACGGTGCTATTCTCGATAGCGTGATTTTTGATCGTAAACCAAATTTTTCAAAGTGTTCTCTCCAATTCAGTTCTTTTGATTCGGTAAAGTGCGAAGGTATTGATCTAAGAGAAGCAATATTACTTGGATCAGATTTCACAAATTCTTACCTCCAAGGTGCGAGACTCGAAGAAGCCAATATGAGAAAAACGAAATTTGAGAATGCATATCTTGGAAGTGCAAGCCTAGAAAATGCTAATATTGAACATTCGAACTTCAAGAGTGGGATTTTTGCGAATTCTCTGTTCAGTAACGCACGCCTCACAAACACCACGTTTGATGATTCAAACCTCCAAAATGCTAAACTAAACCACACTATGGCAACCAAAACAAGTTTTAAAAAATCCAATTTGACAGGGGTAGAGCTTGTTGATGGAGTATTTAGAGAAGGGGATTTTGAGAAGGCTGTATTAAGGGATGCAGATGCTTCAAAATCTGATTTGCGGTTTACAACTTTTGAACAAGCTAATCTTCGAGATGCCAACCTTAATGAGGCAAATCTATTCCGTTCGAACCTCAAGAATGCGAAACTTCCCTTTGCATCTTTAGAAAGAGCCCTACTTCGGCGAGCTAACCTCAATGAAGCGAATCTGTCTGATGCTAAGTTGGTTGATGCGAGTGCTAATGACAGCGATCTAGAAAACGCGAATCTCTCTGAGTCCACTCTCAAAAATTCGTCTTTCACAGATGCTTCTCTCAAAAAGACTAATATCAATTTGGCAGAGCTAGATGATGCTAACTTCCAAAGAGCAGACCTTGAGCAATCAGACTTGTCGATGTCTTCTTGTTCTGGTACAAATTTCGAAAGTTCAAATCTCAATTACGTAGATGCGGATGGGACAAACTTTACTGATGCTCGACTATACAAAGCTCGCTTACAAGACATATACATAACTGGCTCTACCGACTTTGGGGATCGATGTTTCTACGATAAAGAGGCCGGACCGATAGAATACCATTCAAGTTTATATAAGAGATTAATCAACTCATTCAATCGTTTCCGATATTGGATGAAGATCACTCCTAATAAGACGGAAGAGCCTGTTGAAGATCTCTCCCGGGCCCAACATATCTATCGGATATATGAAAGGCTACATCGAGAAAACTCTCTAATTGACGGAATCTCCTCAAACTTTGTCAAAGCGAAATACGCTCAGCAACGTCTCAAACTAGCAAAGAATCAATGGCTTGGCTGGCTAGATCTATCTGCCCGTCGTTGGACCATGCAATATGGGGAGAGTCCTTGGCGAATAATTGGTACTTCCTTATTCATTATAGGACTGTTTGCTTTACTGTACCCTCTTTCAGGTGGAGTCATAACATCAGGAGATGGTATAGCCCATGAGATTATATCTCCATTTGATATATCATTGTATGATGCCCCAGTTGGGGGTTGGCTCTTAAGTGTATATTTCAGTACAGTCACATTCACCACTTTAGGATTTGGAGATGTGAGTCCAAACGGAGCCTTAGCTCAAACACTTGCGGCAGCTGAGTCCTTCATGGGAGCGATCTTGCTTGCGTTATTCGTCGCAGTTGTCGCCAGACGGAAAATGCGCTGAATCCAGATCAATTTTTGAGAAGGCATCAAGACTAAATAAATATAAAAATATAATATAGAAAAGGATTGTAGCATCCAACAGACTGGATAAATGTCGTGGACAAGATAATGGGACTCAGTAAAAGACGGCAGGGCGATCGTGCTTTGTCCATGACCATGACCCCCCAGGTGTACGAAGGGATGGACGTGTATGACCGAGCGGGAGGAGACGATATATATGACGCACGTGCCGATCGAGTCCGTGAGTGGCGGCGCAGTGAGTATCGAAACCTGCTCGATGCCCCGGTCCCAGACGAGCGCGTAACCGCGTGAGGGCGCAGTACCGCGCCCGTCCCCGCCGCCGCGTACCCCCGTCGTGCAGGATATATCTATACAACAAGAGGCGTTCAACGAGGGTTATCCCAGTCTCTAATCTCGGCCGGGGTGGGTCGTCGACGTGATCCTAGTCAACTGGTAGAATTTTTCGCGCGACCCGCAAGGGGTGCGTTTCGGCTCGATTTGCGCAACCGCCTGCGGTGTGTTTTAGAGAAGTGGCCTTAGCCACACCCCTAAGCGAGAACCGAACCCCTGGGGTGGTGTTCTCGCGGCGGTGATCGTCCCGATCTCCCGACCGGCGCACTCGAGGAAGTCAACTCAGGTTGTGCTCCACAGCTGGGTAAGCACAATCTGAGTTGCATAACTCCCCGAAAAGAGGAACGAACGCGAGCGTCGCCACTACCCGCGGACCGGGACTTTCCCGGCCCGCGAGAGCTACCTACTACCCTGGGGTGAGCCAGCGCCAGGCGTCACCGCGGCTCCCGTCCTGAACACCGATTAGCCGACTATCTCCCCGAACGGCAGAGGTTTACCTTCACAGGCCAGCAGAAGCCTGTGAGTAAACAGGAGTTTGACTGAGGGGAGACGGATGCGACTCCCGAACAGGTGCGCCGAACCATCTGAGCCTGCGTCAAGCACAGTGAGTGGGACGTTGACCAAGAGGTACTCTGCCTCTGGCGAGTGAGCGACGAGGGTCGACCGTCTGCATCGGAGGCAGATATGTCCTTGGTGAAGCAACTGTACTACTGGTGTCAGGGTGACCAGCAGTTTATCGATAAGTGTTTCCGAGCCTCCGTCGAATGCGTCCGAAGTGGGACGAGTATCGGGGTGGCCAGACCCATGGTGAGATGACCATACGGAAGGTGTATCGAACCAATAGAGACACCTTCGGAGGGAGGGACATGGAGTGAGAGTAGATGTTCAAGAGTGGGGTCAATTCATACCTACAACCCCAGTGTTATCTCGTCGGTCATCAACTGAGGTACACGGTGTATTTCTTATATACGCCATCACTCTCTCAACCCCTTCATACAATCCCATGACAATCGGAGTTCAGAATTTATATCCAAGCGCTTTTAATAAATCCTCTGAAGACTGCGACGATGTCTTTTCACTTTTTTCAGGAGGTTTGGTTTCGGGTATGTACTCGCCAGAATCAGTAGCAGAGGTAGTTATCCACGGTACATACCTTACTTTGGGATGGATACTGCCTATCGAATGCAACCCCCTCCACACATCTAATGCTTCTCCGTGATCTGCCGAAATTACTAAACGTTCTGCATCTAAATTCTTAATCAAAATTTCTACATCATCTAATACATATCGTAATTCATCAAGATACCTCTCCCAAACAGTCTGAAAGTCGCCTGTTTTGCTTATATATTTTATTGGATTTTCTTCATAGTCGTACAACTCTCGGTTTTCTTTTATTGCATTAGCAATATAGGGCGTGTGCGGTTGATGATAATGTATAATAAGACGCTCATAGTCATAATTCCTACTCACATCTATCGCTCTCTCTGTCACAAATCGTGGTGGGGTAGCTGTATTTTGACTATTACCACCATCTGTTTCTATCTTACCCTTGTATTTCCATATGTTTTCGTGCCTTCCTAAATTTTCTAAATCCACAGTATTGTGTTTCGCTAATAACTTATACGCAGTATGCGACTCATCCAGCGTCCGATTAGCAGGCGATTTTTTGGCTAATATTTCATTAGAGGAACCATTTGCGGATAGATATGCCGTGTTCTGTATAGTATCACTATACTTTTCAACAAATGTCGCTGCAATCCATTCCGGTGATGCACCGCCTACTGACTTTACCTTATCAACATTTTCGATAAAATTGTATTCTGATGATACCGCTTCAAGCGCGTCAACGCGACCAGTATCCAATAAGATGAGAACGTCCCAATCTTTAGAAAAAACATTTGTTCCTATCGTAGAATGAGTCGAGATATATGTCAGAGGAACTCGATAAAGATTTTGTCGCAATATATTATTATATGCGAATCGGAGTGCCATCTTCGGATTGCTAATTCCGTTTTTAATTTCATCAAAGCCGATGTCCCCTTTCATTCCTCTCATATGCTACTATCCTGGATGGAGAGATATATGGATAACTGACCTCCACAGGGAGATTCTGAGATAGCACCTTTGGCGAAGTCAGTCGGGAAGGCTTGGTTCACCAACTCGTCTGCCTCCCAGATCCCCTCTTGCGGAATGTAGTGTATCTCGAACTCGTCAGCAGTTCCTGTACGCGCTTACGCAGTGGACTGAGTTCTGGCTGGTTCACCCCATACTCACCACGAACCTGTTTCACGATTACCTCGGAGTCACCCCTCGCCTCAACCTCGATACATCCCTTCTCGGAAACCAGTTCTAACCCTTGGATGAGAGCGCGAAACTCGGTTCGGTTGTTGGCTGATTCCCCGATATATCCGCTCCACTCATCGGTCCAGTCGTAGGTCTCTACGATGTAACCGATTGCCGAGGGTCCGGGATTATCTGGCCGAGTTCCACCGTCGAATTTCACGACAGCAGATGTGGTCATCTTCACCCACCACCTGTGTTATCTCCCTGTCGTTCGCTCAATACGTGACTCTCTACGTTTCTGATTGCATCATCATCTCCCCTCAGATAATTCTATGACAATCGGGCGACCTCCACGGGGTTTCCATATAGAGCAACTGGTCAATTCTGGATACTCGAACCACCCTGTTCGCATATGACTGGACGCATATCTGAGATATTTCCAGAGTCGGGGTGGCCTCTTTCTATGGAGCGAGTTCTGCGCACTCTGAAAAAGAAAACACGTCGATCAGGTCTTGTACGCATGACTAACAGCAGTGCGATATCTCGGGCCGAGAGGTTCTAATTTCCCCGAGACGTTCGTCTATGCGCGAACGCACGATGGCAGGCACCCGAGTTAGGTGACCTGTTCAACCTAAACACGTCGAGATGGAATCGCACGATAGCGTGGCTCCTCTCGGCTACAAACCGACTGGAAAGGAAGTCGACTCTCCCCGATTTGAATAGATGAGAGACGGTCCTGCTCGCTTCCTTCGGTCGCTGCGCGGGGCTGTGACTCGTCTGCTCAAATCGGCTCAGGATTGACTTTTGACTGCTCACGTTGTTCGCAGCAAAAGTCCGCCCTCCCCGATTTGAACAGATGCCAGACGTTCCGGGTCTGCGGCGCTACGCGCCGTTCCGGGGCTGCGACTGGCGTGTTCAAATCGGGTCGTGTGTGAATATACACGCGGCGCTCGCGAGTGAGCGCCGCGAGAAGTATCCGCCCTCCCCGATTTGAACGGGGGGCAAGTCGATCTACAGTCGACTGCTCTACCAGTCTGAGCTAAGGGCGGGCGTATCAGGACATTGGTCGGGTGTCGGACTTAACGGTTGCCATTCGGAACGAAATCCGGGCCCGACAGCCGCGTCCGATCGCGGCAAACGCACGTCAGACAGTCACGAAGATTGAAGTAGGCTGGCTGTCAACGAGTATGACAGGCCGTATGAGCAAGATCACGTTCCGCGCTGACGACGACCTCGTCGCGCAACTGGAAGCGTTCGACGCCTCCAAGAGCGAGGTCATGCGCGAGGCGCTCCGGACGTACCTCGAAGATGGGGACCGACAGCCGTCCGACTCCGAGCCGGAGCCCGAACCGGCGAGCGCCGAGGAGAGCCTCGACGACCTCATCGTGGAACGTGTCGACGCGGTACTCGCGGACCGACTCGGGGAGCGAAGGCAACCCCAGCCACAGGACGTCAACGTGAACATCTCCCTGGAGGACGCCGTCGCGTCCCAGTCGGCAACGCCGACAACGTCGGACGCCGAAGAGTCGACGGACACCGTCACCGAACGAGGCACCGAGCGGACGTGCTCCCAATGTGGCGAAACGGTGTCTGACGACCACGTCTACTGTCCCAACTGCGGCGAGAAAGCTGCCCGGCGTGTGTTCTGTGAGTGTGGCGACGAACTCCGCTCGGACTGGTCGTTCTGTCCGAGCTGTGGCAGGCGGACGGCGGCGGCTGACGTGCTCGATCCGTGAACGCGACGTAAACGCTGTTTAACCAGCGTTTTCGAGCGTTTACATCCAAACGTCTTACACTCGGGGAAACTTTTATAATGATTCAGTCTGTGGTACGGTATGCGTAAGACGAGTCGTCTTACACCGCGACGCTCCGTGCGTCACCGGCCGCCCTCTGGCGGTTTAATGGTGTAAGACAGGCGGACGTGCCATACCCTCGTCTTACCCAAAGGGGAACGATAACATATGGAGCGTGTGACACTACGGATTCCGAAGCAACAGATCGAGGAGGTCGAACGAATGGTCGAGACGGGGGAGTACCCCAACCGGAGTGAGGCGATCCGGTCGGCCGTTCGAGATATGCTCGCCGAGCAAGATACGGCAAAGGAACGTCCGTCCGAGAAGCGCAAGCGTCGGACGTGGGCAAAGGTGTAGACGATGCAGGACATCGTCAACTCCGCCCTGAAACACGAGGAGGAAGAACAGCGCGAGATGGACGCCGAGGGCGACGAGTTCGGCGATCCGCGGATCGTGATCGTCGGCTGTGGCGGCGCGGGTAACAACACCGTCAATCGCCTGTACAACATCGGCGTCGACGGCGCGGATACGATCGCGCTGAACACCGACAAACAGCACCTCAAGATGATCGAGGCCGACACGAAGATCCTCGTCGGCAAGTCCCTGACCAACGGGCTCGGGGCCGGCGGCGACCCCTCGATGGGCGAGCGCGCCACGGAGATGGCCCAGGGCACGATCAAGGAAGTGCTGGGCGACGCCGACCTCGTGTTCGTGACGGCGGGCATGGGCGGCGGGACCGGCACCGGCGCGGCCCCCGTCGTCTCGAAGATTGCCAAAGAGCAGGGCGCGATCGTCGTCGGCATGGTCTCGACGCCGTTCAACGTCGAGCGCGCACGGACGGTCAAGGCCGAGGAGGGTCTCGAAAACCTCCGCAACGAGGCTGACTCGATCATCGTCCTGGACAACAACCGGCTGCTCGATTACGTCCCGAACCTCCCGATCGGCAAGGCCTTCTCGGTGATGGACCAGATCATCGCCGAGACGGTCAAGGGCATCTCCGAGACGATCACCCAGCCGAGCCTGATCAACCTGGACTACGCGGACATGTCCGCGATCATGAACCAGGGTGGCGTCGCGGTGATGCTCGTCGGCGAGACCCAGGACAAGAACAAGACCCAGGAAGTGGTCTCAGACGCGATGAACCACCCACTGCTCGATGTCGACTACCGCGGAGCGAGCGGCGGACTGGTCCACATCACCGGGGGACCGGATCTCACCCTCGACGAGGCAGAGGGGATCGCGAGCAACATCACGGATCGCCTGGAGGCCAACGCGAACGTCATCTGGGGAGCCCGCATCGAGGACGACTACAAGGGCAAGGTGCGAGTCATGGCGATCATGACCGGCGTCCAGTCCGCACAGGTCCTCGGGCCGACGACCCAGAAACAGGCCAACAAGTCCCGCGCCGCGATCGAAGATGTCGACGTGAGCGAGGAGACCTTCGACGCGAGCGCGAACGTGGACACTGACTTCGGCGGCGGATCGGACGCTGGTGGCCGGAGTTTCGGTGAGACTGACGGCGGCCGCAACGAAGTCGAGAAGAACAACGGACTCGACGTCATCCGGACCGACTGAGTCCAGCGACTTTCTGCGTTTCTCTCAGGCCTCCAGAGCCGTGAGTAACTGGCACTTCCGGCAGCGACCGCCGGTCGTCGGCGCACCGCAGGTGTCACACGCGTCGTACGCACTGTCATCGGCGTCGACGCGTTCGGCCGCGTATCGCGCCAGTTGTTCGTAGCCAGCCATGATCGAGTGACGCGTCCCTGGATGGGTTTCCTCCATCGAGTACAGCAGTTTCTGGATCTCACCGCGGAACGATTCCGATGCGTGTGGACATTCGGTGATGTGTGCCGGCAGGTCGGCGAGGCGGGCGTACAGCGCCACTTCCTTCTCCGGAACGTCCCGCAGCGGCTTGGCACGCGGGACGTGCTTGTCAGTCAGCGATCGTTCGGGCATCGGTCCCAGGCTGGCGTCGAAGTGCTTGGCCATCTGGTCGACGTCACCTTCGAAGAAGTTCATCAACGCCGTCTCGGCCTCGTCGTCGAGGTTGTGGCCAGTCAACAGGAGGTCGGCGTCGTACTCGTCAGCATACCGCGAGAGGAGGTCCCGGCGGAACACGCCACAATAGGCACAGGCAGCCATGTTCTCGGGGTCGTTCTCGACGACCTCGTCCATCCGGACGCCGAACTCCTCGCTGTAGCTGACGGTCTCGTGGCGGAGGGCGAGGTCCTTAGTAAGCGCCTCGGCGGCGTCGAGGCTCTCGTCACGATACCCTTCGATTCCTTCGTGGATAGAAAGGGCAACGAGTTCGATACGCGGGTCCTCGGCGAAGGTTTCGGCCAGGAGTTGGGTGAGGACCACGCTGTCTTTCCCGCCGGAAAGGCCGATCAGCCACGTCACCGGATCGTCTGGCGTCGCATCCCGAGGGACGAGACCGTCCTCGCGGATCCGCCGGCGGAGTCGTTTTTCGACCGAGCGCCGGAAGTGGTCCTCACAAAGGTGAGCTCCCGAGTAGGCGGCATGCATGACGGCGTCGCCACCGCATCTGTCGCAATCCATTCGCTCCGGGGTAGCGGAGGGGCACGGTTGACCGTTACGGCTCTAACGCGGTGGCCCCGGACTCGATGGCGTCCAGGACGAGTGGAAGGTACTCCTCGCGCACCGTCGAGGAGAACAGTTCGTGCCCGCCGTCGTAGGGGACGCGATTGGCCGCCGGCGCGCGTTCCTGTATCGCGGCCGAGCTGACAACCTGGTCGTCGGGAGAAAAGAAGACGACGGCGTCGGATGGGAACGACGGCAACGCCGCCTGTGCCCGTCTGATTTCCCGGAGAAACGTCGGCGCGACGGCGTCGGGGGCGTCGGCCAGTTGGTCCCCGGAAGCGAGCGTACCGATGGCCTCGGCGTCGATCCCCGTCGGGAAGAGCGGACGGGCGATCGGGAGGCGGGCGAACACCCTCGCGAGGAGCCCGTCCTGGTCCTCGTGGATCCCCCACCAGGGACTGAGATAGACGCGGGTGTCCGGCCCGGTGAGGAACGCGCCGATGAGCCCGCCCGTGCTGTGGGTGAGCAGCCGATACGACGACAGCGTCGCGACGTACTCGGCGACCGGCTGGAGGTACTCGGCGTCGAAGTCGGTGATCGTCGTCGGGATCTCGATCGCGTGGACGCGATACCCAGCCTCGACGAGGTGATCGATCAGCCAGCGGACGGTCCCGTGTTCGGGCTTGTTCCCCCACCCGAGGACGAACACGAGGTCAGGCCCTGTCCCGTAGACCGCTGTGTTCATAGTTCACAATCGGGGAGTGTCGGCAAAAAGCCTACGCGGGATAACCGTTTTCGCGCCGCGAGCGGTAGCCCCGACGATGACTGAACTCGACCGTGCGGCTGCGGTCGATCGTCTCGAAACGCTGCTGGAGACGATCGAAGACGAGACGATGCCAGTCCCGGTCACAGAAGTGTGGGTGTACGGCGATCTCGCGCTCGGCGTCGATCCGGTCGAGCGCCTCGACGTCTATCTCACGAAAGACCTCCTCTTTGGCCAGGCCGACGAACGCGCGGCCGAATTGAACGACCGCTTCGGCGTCGACGGGATCGGCGAGACGGTCCGGGCCGAGTGGGCACGCGAGTACCCGGAGGCCGTGCGGGCAAACCCCAGCGGCCACGTCGCCCCGGAGAAGTGTCTCGGGGCTCACCTCTTGAGCGAGGACGAACCGGTCCATCTCGAAGTCTGTAACGCCTCCTTCGAGGACAACGTCACCCAGCGACTCGAGGGCGCACTCGCCCGGGAGTCCTACGAACACATTCTCGACCCGCGGGGCGTCTGCCTGTGGATCGACGGCGAACGGTCGGCCGACGCCTTCGAGAAGCTCCGGGACGGAGAGTACGCTTTCCCGCCGCTTTCGGGCGCACTCGAGATGCTCGGTGCCGAGCCAACGGTCGCCAAAGAGGCAGCCAACGCCGTCGAAACGTACCGCGAACGCCAGGACGGAGTTAGCGTCCGTGGCGACGTGGTCTGATGGACTGTCGGCGTCCCACACTCAGATCTGACCCACCGCGACGTAGAAGGGGACGGTCTCCGTCCGCTCGTAGGCCCGATCAGCCATCTGTTCGATGACGTCGCGGCCCATCTGGCGCCACCGCTGTCGGAGACGGTCGTACGCTTCCGTCGAGAGCCCGCCGTCGAGCAACGTCTCTCGGTCCGTGGCGATCCCCGAACCGCCGGCTTTTCGACGGGCTGATTCGACATCGGACTCGTCATACGGCGGCGAGATCGTGCGGGCGTGATCGTAGCGGGTGATCTCGACCGACGCCAGGCCGGCTTCCGTAAGGATCGACTCCGCATCCGACCCGAGCGTGACGTCGGTGTCGACGCCGGCGAGATACCGATCGCGAGCCTCACCGGCGAGCGCCGATTCGCCGTCGACGGTCGACTCGACCGTCACGCTCCCGTTGTCCGGTTCGATCACCGCAACGCCGTCCCGGGAGACACGAGCGAACTCCCGAACGGCGTCGACTGGTTCGGGGAGATTGATCAGGAGTGCCTGACAGACCACCAGATCGAAGGTGTCGTCGGGAAAGGGGAGTCGGAACGCGTCACCGACGACTGCCGGTCCCTCCACGTGGTCGAGGAGTTGCGGATCCGCATCGACGCCGACGACATCGCCCGGCGTTTCCTCGCGGAGAACCCTGGTGAGCGCGCCAGTGCCGCTGCCCACGTCCAGCACCCGCTCGCGGGTCGACAGATCCAGGGCGGAAAGCGCTTCACGCGAGTCTTCCCACATACCGCGGCGGGTGTGCGTGAGGTACTCGGCGTCGAACCTGCGCATACCGGTGATATCCCACGGGCGTCAAAAAGGTGCTCGAAACGTCCCGTGTCAGGCCTCGCGAAGCTCGCGGGCACGCTCGACGTTCCAGGCGAAGCCCCGGCCGTCCTCGGTCGGCGTCTCCAGGACGAACGGCAACTCCCGCAACGCGTCGTGGTTGACGACGGCTGCGATGCCCGCCTCGCCGATCTCACCCTCGCCGAGGTGGGCGTGTTCGTCCTTGTTCGTCCCGCAGGCGTGCTTGGAGTCGTTGAGGTGGAGACATTCGAGCGTGTCAAGACCCACCTCCTCGTCGAATTCGGCGACGGTCTCCTCGACGGCCTCGGGTGTCGAGAGATCGTACCCGGCGGCGAAGAGATGGGCCGTGTCGAGACAGATGCCGAGGTCCTGCTCGCTCGCCTCCAGGACCGTCGCGAGGTGCTCGAAGTCGTCGCCAAGCTTCGTCCCGCTGCCGGCGTCCGATTCGACGAGGACAGTCACATCCTCGGGAACGTCGAGTTCGTCGAGTGCGCTGGCGGCGTTCGCCAGTCCCTGCTCGACGCCCGCGCCCGTGTGGGCACCAAGATGGACGTTGACGTACTCGATGTCGAGTGTCGCCGCGGCGTCGACCTCCTCTTGGAGACTCGCGATCGACTTCTCCCGGAGGTCGTCTTTGGGCGTACAGAGGTTGACCAGATAGGACGCGTGGATCACCCACGGTCCGACGTCGGCTTCGATCGATCGATCCCGAAATGCCTCGGCCTCGCTGTCTTCGATCGACGGCTCCTGCCAGACCTGCGGTGAGTGTGAGAAGATCTGGCCGCAGTTGCCGTCGTATTCGAGCTGTTCCTCGACGGCGTTGGAAACGCCGCCAGCGATAGAAGTGTGAGCGCCGATTTGCATATCTCGACCCTCGGCCCTGCCGGACATAGGCGCTTCGGCGGTGACATTCCGGCGGTTGCCGCGCTAACTGGACTTCGTATAGCGAAATGGGATTTAATTCCGGGTGAACGCAACGACACGTCGGGCTTTTGCCGGACAAACCCCTACCGGACTCTAATGGTCTCGAACGTCGCCCCGGTGATAGCCGAGCTCGAGCCGGAGGACTTTCATCTTCTCTCGGGGATCGAGCAGGGAATGCGGTTCTCGGAGTGGGTTTCCCGAGAAAAGATACCCGAATTCGCGAGAATGACCGTCGAGGACGTCGATTACCGACTCGACCGGTGTGAGGACCAGGGGTTAATCGAGCGCAAGACGATCCAGTACCAGGGATTTTCACTGACGTTCGAGGGCTATGACGCACTGGCACTCCACACCTTTGCCGAGCGCGAGTCGATCCAGGGGGTTGGTTCGAGCCTCGGCGTCGGCAAGGAGAGTGACGTCTACGAAGTCCAATCCTACAAGCCCCTGGCACTGAAGTATCACCGTGAGGGCTATACGAACTTCCGGGAAGTGATGCGCGAACGCGAGTACACCGCCGATCGCGAGCACGTCTCCTGGCTGTACACCGCCCGGAAGGCCGCCGAGCGCGAGTATACCGCGCTCGAAGAGCTATACCCCGGGGTGAGCGTGCCGAGACCGGTCGATCACAACCGTCACGCGATCGTGATGGAGCGCATGGACGGCGTCGAACTCTCACGGACGAAACTCGAAGACGAACAGGTACGCCCGGTCCTGGATCTGATTCTCGACGAAGTCCAGAACGCCTACGAGGCGGGGTACGTCCACGCCGACATGAGTGAATACAATATTTT
This sequence comes from Halorhabdus sp. BNX81, assembly GCF_029229925.1. NCBI lineage: Archaea > Methanobacteriati > Methanobacteriota > Halobacteria > Halobacteriales > Haloarculaceae > Halorhabdus > Halorhabdus sp. BNX81. The sequence goes on from NZ_CP107254.1 coordinate 2,136,054, forward strand.
CGTCGGGGAGAGCGGCGTCACCGTCTTCGATTGGCCACAGGCCGTCCCGACAGAGCACGAAAACGCCCGCGAGCTGCTCGAACGCGACGTCACGAATATTCTTGGGTACTTCACCCGGAAATACCCCCACGCGATCGAGGACGTGGAGGACACGACAGTCGCCGCTGCCATCGCCGAAGGGCGCTTCGACTCGATCGATTCGGACGAAACCTGAGAATTCGCCTATTGCTGCCGTCGAGCAGCAGTTACCACGGAGAAGCGTCCGACCCGCGCCACACGCATAAATCATTATTGGCTATATCAAATATGTCGCCTGTCGTTGCGCATCCCTCTCAAACGCTCACGGATACACCCAGTTTCGACGGCCTACCCCCGGAGTCTCACCACGATCTCCCCACCGAAACCTATCAGAAAGCGCGACTACCAGCAAGGAACCAAGAAATCACCCGAAAAATAGCTGCGCTGCCTACTAATGGCTCTCCCGAAGCGCGAACCCGGAATGAGGATTAAACGAGTGTGACCAGCTCCTTCTTCAGCCAGTCAAGGAACCGGGATAGAGAGATGCGCGGTTCGCTCAGCGTTTCAATTACTCCGATGCGGTCCTGGATCAAGAAGTCCACCAGGAGCCACATATTGTAAACGAGACAGCCGAACGCGAAGTGGAACCACCGCACCTCGAACTCCTTCGATGCCGTCCAAGCGGCGGCCTCCTTGATTGACGAGTACGAATCCCAGCGCCGCTCGTGCGGGAGTTTGCTGTGTTCCGCAGCAACCTTTCCGTGAGCATTTAAATCCACTGGGTTAAGATGGTTTGAGCTAACTTAGTTGAGGCTAACTTAGGTAGGACTATCTTACAGAACCCCTTTAGAGGTGGCGCTATACGGAACACTCATGGTCGAATTTGTGAACCGGGACCGTGAATTAGACCGCCTTCAAGACCTCTACGAGTCTGATTCTGCGGCATTGGCTGTAATGTATGGCCGGCGGCGCATGGGGAAGACGACACTCGCGCTTGAGTCGATCCGAGACCGCGACGACGCTGTCTATTACCAAGCAACGCGGGGGACAGCCGAACAGCAACGGTCCGCCTTCGTCAGTGATGCCGCTGAAGCGTACTCCGGTATCACACGGATTCGAGACGAGTGGGAGCCGCTCTTCGAATATCTCGCTGAACAGGACGCAGTCGTGATTCTTGACGAATTCCCGTACCTCGTCGAGCAGACTGAAGCATTGCCGTCAATCCTCCAGCGCGTCTGGGATCACACCGCTACGGAGACAGCGGCCACCTTCGTGCTGACCGGCTCGGCCATCGGGATGATGTACGAGTACGCACTCGAGGGAACCGCACCACTGTACGGACGCGTTGCCAAAACTCCGAACGGAGAAATCGAAGTTAGCCCACTCCACTTCGCCGCAGCAATGGAATTCTTCCCCGAGTACCCGCCTGCCGAGCAGGTGATGACGTACGGGATCTTCGGCGGGACACCAGAATATCTCCGCGCAGTCAATAACGACGAATCACTAGAAGAGAACGTTACGCGAACACTCCTGGGCCGCGATGGCGGACTCCACGAAGAACCTGAAAACGTGCTTCAGCGAGAACTCGCTGAGGTTGACCGGTATTTTGCAGTCCTGAAGTCGATGGCTGAGGGGAACCGTGTCCAAAACGAGATTGCACAGGCCGCTGGCATCACTGATAGTAGCGTGGGGTACTATCTCGACCGGCTGAGCGAACTCCGGGTCATCAATCGGGACTATCCGGTGACGGTTGATCCCTCTCGCAGTCGGAAAGGCCGATACACGATCTCGGATCCCCTGTTCAGATTCTGGTTTCGGTTTGTCTACGGACGAACTGCTCGATACGAAGTCTACGGGGACGATGCGTATGCGGATCTGATTGACCCAGCATTGCCAGACTTCGTGAGCCGGACGTTCGAACAGTTGTGCCAGCGTGCTGTCCTGTATGCATACGGCGATGAGTACCGATTTGTGGAGGAGCCGGGGAATTGGTGGGATGGGAGTGGGCACGAGATTGATGTTGTTGCGCCGACGAACAGTCAGACGCTCTTGCTGGGCGAAGCCAAGTTCCGACAGTCCGAAGTTGGATATGAGGTGTTGAGTCAGCTTCGAGATGAGGCGCAGCTGGTTGACTGGACTCCCGACGACGGTGGGGAGCGTGAATATGAGTTTGCTCTGTTCAGCCGATCCGGGTTTAGTCAGTCCGTTGAAGAAGCAGCGACAAAACTAGATAACCTCCGGCTGTTCACTGTTGAGGAGGTCGTACGGTTGGTGACTGCATGAGGAGAACGGAGGGGTAGTTTTCAATTATCTGTATGCAGAAATATCCCGTGAACGTTTCGTGTCGTTCGCAACTCAACTGCCGCCGTCCCTGAGGCAGGGGAGGAAAACTGTGCGAAAAGTGGAAGCTGTTTGCTGGGCGCGGTATGACCCGTCGACGATCAGTTCGGGACCCGATATTTCAGGTCGATGGCGTCGATGAGCCGGTCGTTCCGGCTGAGGTTGGTCTCCAGTTCGACGTGCAACGAGTCCAGCATCGTGTCGACCAGGTCCTGGCGCGCCGAGGACGAGGACCACTGCTCGGGGTTCGCGGGCGTCCCGATCTCCATGGCGACCTGCTGGTTCGGGTAGATCGTCCGCATGTGGTAGGGCTCGTCGTGATTTGCACACCGGACGGCGTAGGCCGACATGCCCTCGTAGTCGGGGTGGATGACTTCGATCACGTCGCGCTGGGGGTGGCCCAGCGACTGACTCGGGCGGTGGGGGTTGTTCCAGTGGCCGTCCGCGAGGTTCGCGGCGTCGCCCGACGGCCCGAGCCACGTGATGACCATGCCGTCCTGGAAGTACGGCACCTCGCCCGTGTTCTTCAGGACGATGTACTGGTTCCAGTAGCCGCCGCCGTTCTCGTGGATCTCGACGGACGCTTCCATCGGCGCGTTGGCGGTGAAGCCGTCGCCGCCAAGCGACTCGCCGGTCCGCGGGTCGACCTTGTCGGCCACCATCTCGTGGATGGGGTTGTCCGGGTTGTTGACGACGTCCTCTGGCAGGTCAGCCGAACTCCCCCACTCGCGGCTGTCGTCGTACTCCGGCTGGTCGTGGACGCGATCACGCACGCGGACCTCGTCAGGCTGGTACGTTCGGGCGTCCGTCGGCCAGCGGTCCTGGATGAACTGGTCAGGACCGTTCGTCGCTTGGGTCGGGCCGGCGGTCTCGTCCCAGACGTTGTCGGGGTCGTCGTGCGTGCCGGGATCTTCGGTCTCGTCCGGCAACAGCGCGAGCCGCGGGAGGAGTTTCACGGTCGCATGGGCGGGGAAGTCGTTGTCGGCGAGTTGCTGGACGTAGGGCAGCGCCTGCGTGCCGAGTTGATCGAGGGTCAGCGACCCGTCGCTGATGTTGTTCTGGACGGCCTCGACGTCGTAGTTGAACTCCTCGGCCTTCTCGGCGTCCGTCCACGCCTGGCCGGTCGAGGACGTCTCGCCGGGTAGGTAGTCCGTGAAGTCCCGTGGGACGTAGTACGGATCATCGAAGTGTTCGTAGAGTTCGGCGACCGTCGTGCTACCGGTGATGTCAGACGGCAGGGTATCAGGCTCCGGCGGCCGGTCCGGGAACGGGACATCCCAGGTCGGTTCCCCGTCATCATCGTCGGGTTCCGTCTCCGTCGGCGTGTCGTCTGGCGTCTCCGTCGGCGTGTCTTCGGGCGTTTCAGTCGGCGTGTCTTCGGGCGTCTCCGTCGGTGTCTCCGAACCGTCGTCGTCCGGGTCGGTCGTCACCGCGATCCGATCGATCTCGACGGCCCCTGAGGCCCCCTGCCAGAAGTTGAACCTGACTGCCTGTGGACTCGCCAGGTCAGCACCGACCGATTCGAGATCGATCGAGACGGTCGAGTAGTCGGTGCCGATCGAGTCATCCGTCAGGTTTTCCAGCAGATCCGAGGCGCCGCCGATCTTGAGCATGAAATCCGACTGCTCGCCGCCCTCGTCCCCGCGGATTCGAAGCGTGAGATACTGGTAGTCGTCGATCGACTGGGAGACGTTGCTCCCGAACCAGCCGGCGTTGTCATACTCCAGACGGAGCGCGCCGTCCTCGACCTCGCCCGACCCGCTCCCGTTGGCGAAACTCCCCGCGTCCGCCCAGTTGCCGAGGTCGTTGGAGCCCGGATAGGTCCCCCCGTCGAACGAATGGACGACCAGCGGCGAATGTTCCTGGCCCAGGACTGACGTCGCCAGACCCAGGCTTCCGAGTGCGATGCTCCCTTTCAATACAGTCCTTCGTTTGACCATACCAGATGATAATAACCTTCTATTATTAAATAAACATCACGAACGAGGAGAATTTCCACCATAAATTAATAGACTGGTCGAATCCGAGACACCGAAACCCTGGGTTTACGCTATAGAGCGGTCAAGACACGCCTACTCGAAGCGCACCGCCTCGATTTCGAGCGTGCTATTGCCTCCTTGCCAGAAGTTGAGCCGGACCGCAAGCCCCTCGGCGGTGGGGTCGATACCGGCCGACTCCATGTCGATCGCAACGTCGGTAACGCTCGTTCCGATCGAATCGTCAGTCAGGTCGGACAGATATCCGCGCGTGCCGCCGACATCGACGATGAACTCCTCGCCCTCGCCACCGTTGGCACCGCGTACGCGCAAGACAAGTGTCTCGTACTCCTCGACACGCCGGTTGATCTGCTCCTGATACCACCCGCCGTTGTCGTACTCAAGCACCAGGGCACCGTCTTCGACATCGCCGCTCCCGTTCTCGAAGGAGCCGGCCCCACACCACTGGCCGAGGTCGTTGCGATTGCTCGACCACGCCGGGTCGCCGTCGTAGTCGTTGACGACCAGCGCCTCAGCGGGTTGGTCCTCGTTCCCGCTGTCGTCTGCGTCGTCGGTCGTCACCTCGACGGACACGGTATCGGACTCGTTGCCGGCACCGTCGACCGCCGAGACGCCGATCTCGTAGGTCGTCTCGGCGGCGAGTTCTTCGACAGTCGCCCTTGTCGTCCCGGCCTCGACCTGCTGGTCGAAGTCGCTCGCAACGGAGACAGTGTAGTGATCGAGGCCGGACCCACCCTCGTCGGTGGCGGCGTCCCACTCGATCTCGGCCGAGGACGCGGTCGTCTCGACCACCGAGAGGTTCGATGGGGCCGTCGGGGCGGTCGTATCGTCGGGCTCGGACTCGGACTCACCCGGAAGCTGGCCGTAAACCAGTTCGCCGTCGAGGTAGACGGGGATCGCCTCGGTGACGGTCGCCTCCTCGCCGATGTCCTGGAAGCTCGGATCGTTCGATGGATCCCAGTTGCTCTCCCAGTTGTCGTCCTGTTCGGCGATCATCGAGATCTGAATCTCCCGTGCGCCATAGATCTGGTTGCCCGACCAGTCGAGTTCGATGTAGTAGATGCCGGCATCCTCGTCCCAGGCGATCGGCCCCGAGACGTCGGCCGACCCATCGCCCATGGTTGATTGCTGGTCGTACTGGACCTCGACCGAGACGGCGTCGATCGACTGGCCGGCGTCGCGCAACTCGCTGACGTCGATGAAATAGCGGGCGCTGAGGCCGTCCTCACGATGGGGCGGGTGGATCGATTCGTTGTGGATCGTGACTCGAACCTGTGTCCGGTCGGCGTTCTCCTGGAGGACCTCCCCCTCGGCGTAGTAGGCGTCGATCGGCTCCTCACCCGGCGGGAACTCGGCGACTGGCTCGCCGGTATCGTCGTAGAAGGTGTTGAACCCCGCGAGCGCACCGACCAGTCCCGCGTTGAAGTCGATCGCGACCTCGTTGTAGACGTAATCGGAGGTCTCGTCGACGTGGGTGTCGTCCTCGTCGGGCCCGCCGACCAGGGCACCCCACAGCGTGTGGCGATGCTCTTCGGGTTCCTCCATGCTGTTTGTCTTCGAACCGTGGGCCGCCCGGTGGTGGGGATGCTCGGCGTGATCGTCGGTGAACCCGACGATCAGCGAGTAGCCGAAGGGATTGTCACCCATGATGTAGTTCATCTGGGTCGCCGCCCAGTCGGTGAACGCGACCGCCTTCTCGGTGTCGCGGTACTTCCGGTAGACCATCGCCTGGAACTGCGCGGCGGCGTTGTACCGGGCCGACCCCCACGTGTTGAGCACGGTGAACCCAGCATCCGACGTCGAGGCGTAGTTCGTGTCATTGGCGTCGTCATGCTCGACCGAACCGCCGGAGAGATACTCCAGGTTCCAGCGGGCGATCTGCCAGTGTTCGGGGTCGTCGGTGATCGGCGCGAGTTTGAGGAAGACGCCGCCCCAGACCGTGTCCCAGGAGTGGACCCAGATGTTCTGCCAGTCGTCGTCGGTCGAGTCGATGATCTCGCCGAAATACCCAGTGTAGGTGCCCGAATCGTCGGTCGCGAGGATGTCATCCAGATACGCGTCGTCCTCAGTCGCGATGTGCAACCAGACCGCCGCCCAGGAGAGTTCGTCCTCGTCGTAACTCGAATCGTAGAAGCCGCCGTCATACCCCAGTCCGCGGTTCTCGACAGCGAAGTCATACAGCGCTTGTGCGGTGTCGAGACACTCCGCCGCGTACGCCGAATCCTCGGACTCCAGGACGAGCGAGGTAATCGTCAGCGCCGCGGCCGCCCCGGCGCACTGGTCGCTGGCCGGATCCTCCGGCGTGGCGAAGTAGGCTGGCCGGGGGTACTCCTCGGACGACTGGAGTTCCGGCGGCCCCCAGTAGTTGTGGTCGATACTCCCCTCGCCGACGTGATAGCAGAAGGCGACGACGTTGCCTTCGTCATCCCGGAACGTCGACTTCAGGAAGTAATCGGCGAAGTGCCGCAGGATGTCGACCATGTGGTCGTAGACCCCCACGTCCCGGAAGGCGTCCTCGAACTCGTAGAGCGCCCAGGAAAGCGTCGAGGCGCTGTAGGACTGGGGGAGCCCGAACTTCATGTGGTCGCCGGCGTCGTGGAACCCGCCGCTGACGTCGACCGTCCCGGTGCCGTCGGGGTCGAGTACGTCGCTGTACTCCTCGATGAAGCTCCCAGAGAGGTTGGTCCCGCCGTCTTCGGTCGCCGCATCGAGCGGAATCTCAGTGTCCGAAGGGTGGCACTCGCCGCGCCACTGGAGGCGATCGCCCATCGTCGTCGCACCACAGCGATTGGCGTCATAGAAGTACAGTGACTGCTGGAGCGCGTGGGCGTAGTCGAAGCCCAACTCAGTCTGTGCGGCTGCTCGGGAGACCACGCTCGGCGTGGCCACGTCCGTCCCGAGCGCGACCGATCCCGCGCCCAGTCCCATCGCCGCAAGCAGGTCCCGACGGAACAGATCGGTGTCCCGGTCAGTTTTCGTCCGCCCCATTCCCCGTGAGTTCGCGTCGTGTTCTGTCATGGATATCGTGTCGTTGGTTGTGCCACCGGACCCTGGGCCGTCATCACCCCATCCCTAACGGGCCCGGTCCGGTGGCGTCTGATCGAACGGTTCGATGCCTATTCGAGTCGGATCTCTTCGATTTCGAGCGTGCTCGCACCTCCTTGCCAGAAGTTCAGGCGGATCGAGAGTCCCCCGCCCGACGGGTCGATCCCGGCCGCGTCCATGTCGATCGCGACGTCAGTGACACTCGTCGTGATCGAGTCGTCGGTCAGATTCGCGAGCAAGTCGCGCGCACCGCCCATGTCGAAGAGGAACTCGCTCTCCTCGCCGCCGTTCGCCCCGCTGACCCGCAACACGACCGTCGAGTAGTCGCTGACGTCTTGCTGGACCTGTTCGACGAACCACCCGGCATTGTCGTATTCGAGGACCAGCTCGCCGTCCTCGACCGCACCGCCTCCGGCAGTGCCATTCTGGAACGACCCGGCGCCGCACCACTTGCCGAGGTCGTTGCGATTGCTCGACCACGACGGATCGCCGTCGTAATCGTTGACGACCAGGGCGTCTGCCGGTGATTCGTCGTCCTCATCGCCTTCGCCGTCGTCGGCCTCGTCGGTGGTAGCCTCGACGGTCGCCGTCGCCGACTCGTTGCCGGCCGTGTCGATCGCCGAAACCCCGACCTCGTAGGTCGTCGCGGCGGTGAGGCCGTCGATCGTCGCCGTCGTCGTCCCTGCCTCAACCGCCAGATCTCGGCTCCCGTCGACGTAGACGGCGTAGGCGTCGACACCCGTGCCGGCGTCCGAAGCCCCACTCCAGGCGAGGTCAATCGAGGACTCACTCGTGCCCTCGACCGAGAGGTCCCCGGGGACAGTCGGCGGGGTCGTGTCGTCGCCGGCGTCGGTCGTCACGTCGACAGTCACCGTCGCCGACTCGTTGCCGGCCGCGTCGACGGCCGAGACGCCGATCTCGTAGCTCGTCTTGGCCGCGAGATCGGCGATCGTCGCCGACGTGGTCCCGGCTGGGACCTGCTGATCGAGACTGCCGTCGACGGAAATTGCGTAATGGTCGAGTCCCGAGCCTCCGTCGTCGCTCGAAGCGCTCCACTCGATCTCGGCGGATGACGGCGTCGTCGTGGTCACTGAGAGGTTCGAGGGAGCAGTCGGCGGGGTCACGTCCTCGCCGCCGCCGTCGCCGCCCGTGAACTCGACCCAGTCGAAGTTCCAGCCGCTGGTCTCGACGACGATCCGGATGACGTGCTCGCCCTCGGGGAGGTCGACCTCGCCGACCCGGATCTCCTCGAAGTTCTCCCAGCCACCGGTCGGCCAGACGTTCTGGGTCGCCACCTCGGCGCGGTCGACCTCGATCCGGAGGTCGCCACCCGAATCAGCGCCGTTGGCAACCCGAACGGTGGCCTCGTAGCTACCACCGGATTCGACGGTGACGGTGTACTCCAGCCACTCGCCGGTCTCGGTGTACCCGACGTTGTACCCCGACTCGACGGCCGTCCCGATGTCGACGCCCGTCTCGCGGTAGTCGGCCCCGGCCTCGTTCGTGGATCCCGTATCGTAATAGGCGATTCCCTGGCCACCCTCGTCAAAGTCCTCGGCCTGGATGCGGCCCGGGAGTTCGTGCTCGACGAACGCCGACTGGCCGGCGTCGGTGGCGATCGTTTCGGCGACCGTCGTCGTCTGATTGGACTCGTTGCCCGCACTGTCGACGGCAGAAACACCGACCTCGTAGGTCGAAGCCGGTTCCAGGCCGTCGACCGTCGTCGCCGTCCCGTCGATCACCTGCCCGCGGCGCTCGCCGTCGACGTAGACGTTGTAATGGGAAAAGCCGGCCTCGCCCTCGTCGGTGACGGCGCTCCAGGCGATCTCGACGCTGATCTCGGTCGAACGAGTTACCTCGAGCCCCGAGGGTGCCGGCGGTGCGACGTCGTCATCGATCGTACTCTCCGGGATGCCCTGGTCTTTGGTCGCCTCGAGCCAGGTCTTGATGTACCCGCCCATCTGGTCGGGGTCGTCCTTGAGCGTCCAGGGCTCGTTCGCTCCCGAGTCCGGCGACTCGAAGAAGGCCGGCTCCCAGGAGTCGTCGAAACACCACGAGATCCACCCCATGTTCTCGTAACCCTCGACCCACTCGCGGAACGGCTCGCCCCACCCGGAGGTGGTGCCCTGATCGACGGATCCCCCGGTGGGTTCCCAGCCGAACTCCGTGACGACGACCGGGACGTCGTTTGCCGGTTCGCCGTACCACTGGTCGAAGTCCGCGGGCGGTCCGTTGTCGGGGTAGATGTGCGCCGCGTAGATCAGGTTCTCCCCATCGAAGGGATACTCCGGCGCCATGTGGGTCACCGACGTCCAGCGCGGCGAGCCGATGATGATCGGCGTCTCCGGGGCGTGCTCGCGGACGAGGTCGACCCACGGCTGGGCGGCGTCACGCCAGGCCTGAAAGGCACCGGCGTCGTCGCCGTACATCGCCGGCTGGGTCGGCTCGTTGAACAGCTCGTAGATGACGTGTTCGTCCTCGGCGAACTCCGGGGCGACCCGATCCCAGAAGGTCGTCATCACGTCGTCGATCGGTGCGAGGTCGTCGTCGTTCTCCTCGTTGTAGGTCTCAGTTGCTTCCTGCGTATAGGGTCTGATGAGGTGGAAGTCCACCAGCGCGTAGACGTCCCGGGCCGCCAGCAGGTCGACCGCGGGGCGGAGTACCTCGGTGACGTACGTCTCCAGGCCCAGCGCGTCGATCGAGTCCTGCGTGCAGGGCAACCGGACGGTGTTTGGATGCCAGCCGCGCTCCGTGTCCGTCGCCCACTCCAGGACTTCCTCGAAGCTCTTGGGGTGGTACTGCCGGTAGAAACCGGGGTCAGCGGGTGCCATCCCCCGGAGCGTCACGTCGTTGCCCGCCGGGTCGCGGATCCACCGCCCCTCGGTGTGCAGGCGTGGTGTCGGAACCCCGGCGGCTCCGGTCCCAGTGGCGGCCGAAAGCCCGGCACCGATCGTCCCAGCACTCGCCATCGCCCCGAGGAACGTCCGGCGTGACGGCGTGAGGCCGGGGTCCTCTCGGGCCGCCTCGTCAGTGTGATCAGTCGCCGATGCGTCAGTCGATTCGGTCAGTTCGTTCGTCATCTGTCGTCATGTGTTCGCGATCGTTCATCCCCCGATACAGTCGAAACAGCGACGCGCCCCCGGCCGGGACGCCGGCGACAGTCCGGGCCGGCGGCCGCCCGCCGCCCCCGCGTGCAATCGCTCTCCGTGAGTTACGTCCCATGCCTGTTCACTCGAATCGTATCGCCTCGATCCGGAGCGTTCCGCTCCCGGCGCCGCCCTCCCAGAAGTTCAGGCGGAGTTCGCCCGGCGACGTGGCGTCGATGCCCGCCGATTCCAGATCGATAGAGATCGGTTCCGGCGTGGTCCCGATCGAGCCGTCGGCAACGGTACTGAACGTCGCTCGATCACCGCCGAGCGAGACAACGAAGTGATCGCCTTCGCCGCCGCTTTCCCCGCTGAGGACGACCACCAGCTCCGCGTAGTCCGAGACGTCCTGCTGGACCTGCTCGACGAACCACCCGGCGTTGTCGTACTCGAGGACCAGCGCGCCGTCCTCGACGTCGCCGCCGCCGTTCTCGAAGGAGCCGGCGCCACACCAGTTCCCGAGGTCGTTCCGGTTGTCCGCCCACGCCGGATCGCCGTCGTAGTCGTTGACGACCAGGGCATTTTCTGGCGGTTCTTCCCCGCCGTCGTCGCTCTCGGCGGTCGTCACCTCGATGACGGCCGGGTCGGACTCGTTGCCGGCACCGTCGATCGCCGAGACGCCGACCTCGTAGGTCGTCCCGGCGTCCAGTTCCTCGACGGTCGTACTCGTCGTGCCGGCCTCGACGGAGTGGACCGTTTCGCCGTCGACGGCAACGACGTACTGCTCGACCCCAGACCCGCCCGAATCCGTCGAGGCGTCCCACGAGAGCGAGACCGAGGAGCTCGTGGTTTCGGTCGCCGTCAGGTCGGCGGGCGCCGTCGGTGCCTCGTCGTCGCCGTCCCCGGTCGTCGCCGTCACCGTCACGGTCCCGGATTCGTTGCCCGCGCTATCGACGGCCGAGACACCGATCTCGTACTCGGTAGCGGGATCGAGTCCGTCGACCGTCGCGGTCGTCGTGCCAGCGGGGACCTGCTGGTCGAGCGCGCCGTCGACGGAGACATCGTAGTGGGCAAGGCCCGACCCACCGTCGTCAGTGGCGGCGTCCCACGAGAGCGAAATCGAGGAATCCGTCGTCCCGGTCACTGCCAGATCGCCGGGCGCCGTCGGCGGCGTCGTGTCCTCGTCGCCATCACCGTCGTCCGTGGTGCCGTCGCCGGCGGTCGTCGCGCCGGCCACCGAAACGGGGCCGACGTCGGACGCCGTCCAGTCCTCTAGCCAATCGACTTCGTCGAAGCGGGCGGCGGCGAGTTCGCCCGCGCTGTTGGCGCTGACGAACAGCCCGACGTGGACGTCCTCGGGGAGATCGACGTCGCCGGACCCGATCTCCGTCCAGTCCGAGCCGTCCGGCGAGACTGACGCCGACACCGACGACCCCGACCGCTTGACGCGCAACCAGATCGGCGGCGTGCGATCGTCGCCGGCACGCTCGCGCCACACCGTCGAGTCGTAAGCCCGCGTCAGTTCGCTCCCCTCGCCGGGCGTGATCGTGGCGGCACCGAGCGCGCCGGGCGCGGCCGGATCGTCGGCCACCAGCACACCGGCCTGGGTCTGGGGATCGACTGGTTCGAGATCCGCGACGCGGGCCGTGACCGCCACGTCGCCCGAGGCGGGCATCGACGCGAAGTGACACTGCTTGGTGTCGCGGTGGAACGTCTCGCCCGCGCCCTCGACGAGAAACGAGTCTTCCGGGATGCCTTCGACGGAAACTGACTCGGTATCGGCGTCAGTCGCGCCGCTATCGTCGGTGACAGTCAGTTCAGCCTCGTGGGAGCCGGCTTCAGCGAAACGGTGGGCCACCCGCTCGCCGGTGGCCGTCGCGCCGTCATCGAAGTCCCAGTCGTAGGCGGCGATCGAGCCGTCCGGGTCGAAGGAGTAGGTGCCGCTGAAATCGCCGGACTCGCCGATTCGGAGCGAAGAGGGTGCCGTCGCGTCGGCCGTCGGCGTGCCGTCGGTACTCCCGGACTTTTCGCGGATCGTCGATGCGTACCCCGAGAGGATGTCACCGGACTCGCTCCGGTAGACCTGGAAGCCGTCGTGGTCCTCGGTGTCCTCGAGCACCAGTTGCCAGATCGCCGCTGCGCCCGCGTCCTGGCTGTCGAGGGCGTCGTACCACGCCCGCAACCGATCGTTTCGCGTCGCCAGGTCGTGTTCCTGGACGTTGACGTTGAACTCCCCCAGCAACGCGGGCTTTTCGAGCGTCTCGCGGGCGTCGGCGGCGTGTTCGCGGATCCACTCGACGGCACTGACGACGTCGTCCTCGGCGAGTTGGCCCGCCAGCCCCATGCCGGGCCAGTGGTACGGATAGAGGTGGAACGAACACACGTCGATCGTGTCGATCTCGTGATGGGCGATGAAGTTCTGGCCGGTCCAGTCACCGTACATCCAGTTTGGCCCGTCCGGGCGTGTGTAGAAGCCCTCCAACCCGGTCGTCACCAGGTGGTTGTCGTCGAGATCCTTGATGAACCCGGACATGTCGGCGAACCACTCGGTGAGGGCGGCCTCCCGGTCGTCGATGGTTTCCGTGTCGTCGTCCTCCAGTCGGGGTTCGTTGGCGAGTTCCCACATCGCGATCGCGGGGTCATTGCGGTACTCGACGCCGGTGATCGAATTCTTTCGCGTGAGAAGCGTCTCGACGTGGGTGCGATACAGTTCACGACACGCCTCGTTGACGTAGAAGTCGCCGTGCTCGCTCGCGCCGTCCGCCCACTCGACGTACTGGGCGATGCCGCCGTAGTCGTCCCAGTTATTGACCAGCGAGAGGATGAGTCGCACCCCGTGTTCGCCGGCTTTCGCGACGAGATAGTCGAGGTGCTGCAGCGCTGCCTCGTTGAACACCCCCGGTTCGGGCTGGAGACACTGGCCGCCCTCGCCCGCACAGAACGCCCAGGTCCGCAGCAAATTCTGATCCAGGTCCGCACACAGCGCGAGGACGTCGTCGATCCGCGAGCGATCGCTGTAGGGATCGGTCACCCAGAAGTTGTTCGTCCCGCTGAAGTAGACGGGGTCGCCGCCGACGGTGAACTCCGGGCCGTCGGTGTCGACGAACTCGCGGTCCCCGGGTGCTGCCTGAACGCTCGCCGTCCCGATCGAGCCCAGCAGCGCCCCCGCACCGATGGTGCGGAGGACGTCCCGTCGCGACGCCGCGAGTGCCGACCGTCGGTCGTCCGGACGATACGTCCGTCCGTCGGGACGGTCTGCACCGCCGCCGGCGTCAGTATGGTTGTCTCGTGCCATCGGAATCACTCCAGTCGGATCTCCTCGATCCGAAGTGTCCCGCTCCCGGAGCCGGCCTGCCAGAAGTTCAGGCGGAGTTCACCCAGTGATCCGGCGTCGATGCCGGCCGATTCCATGTCGATCGCGACGTCGGCGACCGAGGTCCCGATCGAGCCGTCCGCGACGTCGCTGAACGTCGAGCGATTCCCGCCGACGCCGACGACGAAGTGATCGCCCTCGCCGCCGCTCTCGCCGGCGATCGAGAAGACGATCGAGGAGTACTCGCTGACATCCTGCTGGACCTGCTCGACGAACCATCCGGCGTTGTCGTATTCGAGGACGAGTGCGCCATCTTCGACGTCGCCGCCGCCGTTTGCGAAGGAGCCCGCACCACACCAGTTGCCGAGATCGTTGCGGTGGTTCGCCCACGCGGGATCCCCGTCGTAGTCGTTGACGACCAGGGCGTCTTCGGGCGGTTCTTCCCCGCCTTCGTCGGTCGTCGCTTCGACGGTCGTCGTCTCGGACTCGTTGCCCGCGCCGTCGGCGGCCGAAACCCCGATCTCGTAGGTCGTCGCCGGGTCGAGACCGGTGACAGTCGCCTCCGTCGTGCCGGCCTCGATCTGCTGGTCCTGGCTCCCGTCGAGGAAGATGGTGTAGTGGTCCAGCCCGGACCCACCGCTGTCCGTCGAGGCGTCCCAGGAGACGGCGATGGATTGGGCGGTCGATCCGGTGACCGAGAGGTTCCCGGGCATCGTGGGCGCTTGCTCGTCGTCGCCGTCGGTCGTCGCCACCGTCAGCGTCGCCGGACTGGACTCGTTGCCGGCAGCGTCGACCGCCGTGACGGCGATGTCGTAGCTCGTTCCTGGCGAGAGCTCCGAAACCGTCGCGGTGGTCGTCCCCGCGTCAACCTGCTGGACCTGTTCACTGTCGACGCTGACGGCGTAGTGATCCAGGCCGGACCCGCCCTCGTCGGTCGAGGCGTCCCACGTGAGGTCGATGGTCGTGGCGGTCCGGTCCGTCGAGGTGAGGTTCGCCGGCGCACTCGGTGCCTCATCGTCGCCACCGGCCGTCGAGACCGTCACCGTCGTCTGGCTGGACTCGTTGCCAGCGCCGTCGACGGCCGAGACACCGATTTCGTAGCTCGACCCGGCGTCGAGCCCCTCGATCGTCGCGGCGGTCGTCCCAGCCGGCACCTGCTGATCGATGCTTCCGTCGACGGAGACGTTGTAGTGATCGAGTCCCGAGCCTCCGTCGTCGCTCGAAGCGCTCCACTCGATCTCGACGGCCGTCTCCGACTGGGTCGGCGACTCGACGCTCGCGGGTGCCGTCGGGGCGATCGAGTCGCCGCCCTGGGCCGGTTCGTCGCTGTCCAGCCAGAGTTCGTCGATCGAGATCGAGCTATCGCCGGCATCGTAGAACCGGAGGGTGAGTTGACCGGGCGACTCCAGGTCAGCACCGGCCGCCTCGAGGTCGACGGAGACGATCGACTCGGTGGTCCCGATCGTGCCGTCTGTGACCTCCGAGAGCAATGGGTCGATGCCCGCGAACTGCAACTCGATGCCGCGGTGCTCGCCGCCGTTCTCGCCGGTCACCTTCATCCGCAGCGTCGGGTAGTCGGTGATGTCCTGGGAGACGCCAGTGCCGTACCAGCCACTGGCGTTGTAGTCGATTTCGAGGCGGCCGTCGACGACCTCTGCGCTCTCGAAGCCGCCGGTGCCGACCCAGTTGCCGAGGTCGTTCGAATCCGGCCAGGCCGGGTCGCCGTCGTAGTCGTTGATCAGCAGGTCGTTCGGCCCGGCGCGGGCGAGGTCCGTCGTGACGTCGATGGTCGCGATGTCGGACTCGTTGTCGGCACGGTCGACCGCGCTCACGCCGAACTCGTAGGTGCTGTCCGAATCCAGGCCGCCGATCTGGACTTGCGTCGTCTCGGCAGCGACTTCGCGTTCGAGTTCGCCATCGACGTAGACGACGTAGCCATCGAGTCCCGCGGTCTCGGCGTCACCTTCGTCGGTGGAGTCGTCCCACGAGATAGTCACCGACTGCCAGGTGTTCTCCGGCGACGACAGATTCGCCGGCACGGACGGCGGCGTCGAGTCCTCGAAGGCGTCGGTCGTCACCTCGACCGTGACCGTCTCGGATTCGTTGCGCGCGCGATCGACCGCGCTCACGCCGATCGTGACTGTCGTATCGGATTCCAGTCCCTCGACGGTCGTGGCCGTGGTCGCTTCGGGCACCTGTGTGATCTTTTGGCCGTCGACGGTGACGTTGTAATGGGAGAGACCGGCCTCGCCCTGGTCGGTCGAGCCGTCCCAGGAGAGCTCGACCGTCGTCTCGGTGACGTTTTCGGCGGTGAGGTTCGACGGGGTGGTCGGCGGTTGCTCGTCGTAGGGCACCGTCGGCGGGTTGGCGTCCTGATAGTCGATCAGGGCGTTCTTGACGGTCTCGCCCATGTAGCTGTCGCCCCCGAGCAACGTCCAATCGCAGGGCAGGTCGGCACAGTCCTCGGGCACGTCCTCCGCGTAGGGGTTGCCGATGTTGTCCTCGAAACTCTCTTCGGTGAACGCCCGGTCGAACATGACCGGCCGCCAGACGGGGTCGGCACACCAGGCCGTCCAGTGGATGGCGTCACTCTTCTCCAAAAATTCGAGGAACGGCTCGCCATAGCCGGAGGTCGTCCCGCCGATGTACTGGCCGCCGTTCTCCTCCCAGCCCCACTCGGTGACGAACAGGGGATACTCCTCGTAGACGCCGGCGACGCCCTCGCCGTTGTTCGTGGCGTCCTCCCAGTCGTTGTCCTGACTGGAGTTGTGACCGGGATAGATGTGGAAGGTATAGGCCAAGTTCTCGCCGTCGAAAGGCTCGACTAAGGCCCCCTCGGGGCTCTGTGACCAGCTGGGCGACCCGATCAGGATCAGGTTGTCGGGCGCGTGCTCGCGGATGGTGTCGACCCACGGCTGGGCCGTCGCCTTCCAGTCGCGCCAGACGTCCGCCCAATTCTGGCTCTGGGTCGGATCGCCCCACATCCCCGGCTCGGTCGGCTCGTTGTACAGTTCGTACATGACGTGGGGCTGGTCGGCGTACCGCGGCGCGACGGTGTCCCAGAACATCTCGACTTCCTCGCCCAGCGTGTCGTCGTTCCACTGGACGTCGCGGTGGCGATGATAGTCGATGATGGCGTATGCGCCGCGCTGAAGACACCGCTCGATGACGGGATCGAGGTGTTCTTCGAGGTACGTCTCGAGTTGGCCCTCGTCGAAGGCGACCGGCGGTGGCCCTTCACCGGGTTCGTGCTCGCCGATATCGACCGGCTGGACCGGGATCCGGATGACCCGTGAATGCCAGTCGTCGTCCGTGTTCGTCAGCAGGTCGACCACGTCCGTCGCGGTCTTGCCCCTGGCCGGCGCGGTGACGTTGATCCGCTTGGGGTCGGCCATGTTGACCCCCCGGAGGTTGACCGTCGCGCCGTCGGGGTCCTTGATGAGGTTGCCATCGACGTGCAGCGGCGGCGTCGGGATGACGTCCGCGGCCGCACTCCCGACGAGGCCACCGCCGAAGCCGGTCGCGAGCGCGCCGCCTGCCGCTGCTGCTTTCAGGAAATCCCGCCGTGACGCGCTCGCGATGCCGGCAGTTGACGGTGACTCCGTCGGCTCGGTCGTTCGTCGGGCTGTACTGTCGTCGTCTGGATTGTTGTGTGTCATGGGTTGCTATTCGAACCAGATTTCGTCGATCTCGATCGTTCCACTCGTTCCATCACCCGACCAGAAGTCCAGATAGACTGCACCGGGACTCGCCGCGTCCATCCCGGCGGCGGCCATGTCGATCGACACTGTCGAGAACGACGTGTCGATCGTGTCGTCAGTGATCTCGGCGAGGACGCCGCCCCCGCCGCCGAGATCCACTGAAAAGGCCGACTGCTCGCCACCATCGGCACCGCGAATCTGCAGGTTCAGCGTCGAAAACGACGAGACATCCTGGCGAACGTACGACTGCAGCCAGCCGCCGTCGTATTCCAGGACGAGTGCGCCGTCCGCGACCTCGCCGTCGTCGTTTGCGAAGGAACCGGCGCCACACCAGTTTCCGAGTTCGTTGCGACTGTCCGCCCACGCCGGGTCGCCGTCGAAATCGTTGAGGACCAGGCGCTCGCTCGCCGGCGGGTTGGTCGTCGCGGTGACGGCCCCGCTCCTGTCGGACTCGTTGCCCGCGCCGTCGACGGCGCTGACCGCGAACTCGTAGGTCGTCTCCGGCAGCAGGCCGCTGACTTCTGTAGCGGTCGTCCCGGCAGTGACCCGATGATCCAGCGCGCCGTCGAGGTAGACGGCATAAGTGGCGAGGCCGGAGCCGCCGGAATCACTCGCAGCGTCCCACGTCAGACCGACGCTCTCGCTTCCCGTCTCGGTCACGGCGAGGTTCGACGGGGCCGAGGGCGGCGTCTCGTCGCCACCGCCGGCGCTCGCCGGCAGGTCGTCGTTGCGCTTCTCGCGGAGTCGCTCCTTGAACAGCCGACCGTGGGGACTGTCGACCTCGTAGTCGCGATTCAACATCCCGGGCGACCAGGTGTGGTCGAAACACCAGACCTGCCAGTGGATGTCGTGGGCGTCGAAGAGGTCGAGGAACTGCTGGCCCTCGACCTCGTTGGTCCCGACGAGGTAGGGCGAGCCCTCGGTGCCGTACCCGAACTCGCTCATGAACACCGGAACCTCCTCTGAGGGCTCGCCGAAATACGTCGACAGCGGCCGGAGGTTCTCGTGGGCGTAGACGTGGCCCGCATATGCGAGGTTGTCGCCCTCGAACTCGTGTTCGCCCGCCCAGTAGGTGAACTGGCTCCAGCGCGGCGACCCGATGACGATCAGATTCCGGGAAGCGTGCTCCCGAATGAGGTCGACCCACGGTTGGGCCGTCTCACGCCAGTACAGGTAGTTCTCCTCGGCACGGGGGTCGGTGACGCCGACGTCGTCAGTCGGATCGCCGGCCCCCGGATAGGGCGTGTTGGGTTCGTTGTAGAGTTCGTAGATGACGTGTGAGCGATCGCTGTAGCGTGGTGCGACCTCGTTCCAGAACAGCCGGATCTCCTCGTCGAGTTCCGGCGAGTCCCAGTCGGGGCCCTCCGGATAGTGGCGGTGATAGTCCAGCATGATGTACGCGCCGACCTCCTCGGCAGCGTCGACCGCCGGATCGACGTACTCCGCGAGATAATTCTGGAGTTCGTCCTGCGTGAATCCCGGCGTCGGGGCCGCCGTGCCCGGACCGTGATCGCCGATGTCCTGAGGCTGCATCGGCAGCCGAATGACGTGGGCGTGCCAGCCCTCGCCCGGATCGGTCGCCAGCTCGATCAGCGGCTCGATGTTCTTGCGCCACTCCTCGGCGGCCCGCGCGGGGTCGATAACGTTCACACCCCGCAGTATCACCTTGTTGCCGTGGGGATCCCGCAGGAGGTTGCCATCGACTTCGAGCCACGGCGTTGGAATACCGGCTGCAGCCGCTGAGCCGACGGCACCGCTCCCGACGCCCAGGCCGGCCAGTCCCGCAACCGCCGTCGTCTGCAAAAACGACCGTCTGGACGTACTGGACTGTCGGTGTGTCTCGGACTCCTCGTCCGGAAGTTCGTCTCGGTCAGTCGTCGATTCGTCCGTCTCGGTTGGCTGTGTCGGCTGATCTGTTGTCATTGTGTATCCTGTGTCGTTGTTCTCGCGATGGGGAGTAGACCGTCAGGTCCAGGTTTAGCAGGCACCGTCGAACGAGCCGACGGCACCTAGCCCTCGATCTGACCGGAATCGAGCGACCGGCTCAGGAGATGGTAATGGTCACCTCGTGCGTCGTGGACGCCCCCTCGTTGTCGGTCGCGGTCAGGGCAACCGTGTAGGCCCCTGTCGAGTCGTAGGCATGTTCGGTCCACCAGCCAGTCGCCGTCTCCCCGTCGTCGAAGTCCCACGCAAGCGAGTCGATCCAGCGAGTGCTCCCGGACATGTCCGTCACCGAAAACGTGACGCGGTCACCAACGCCGGCGTCGGTCGTGCTCGGGTTCATCTCCGCAAGCAGATTCCCGGACGATCCATCGCCATCGTCTTCACCGTCGCTGGCGTCGCCGCCATCAGCACCACCGCTGGCGTCTCCATCGCCACTCCCGTCATCGCCATCGGTGCCGCCCTGGTTGTCGCCACCATCGCTTTCACCGTCGCCCGCTCCATCACCGACGACGATGTCGACCTCGTGCGTCGTGGACACGCCGTCGTTATCGGTCGCGGTCAGGGCGACCGTGTAGGTCCCCGCTGCCTCGAACGTGTGTTCGGTCCACCAGCCAGTCGCCGTCTCCCCGTCGTCGAAGTCCCACGCAAGCGAGTCGATCCAGCGAGTGCTCCCGGACATGTCCGTCACCGAAAACGTGACGCGGTCACCGACGCCGGCGTCGGTCGTGCTCGGATGGATCTCGGCGATGAGATCGTCGGTCGTCCCATCGCTACCGCTTGCACTATCCCCACCATCGCCGCCGTCATCCCCAATGTCGCTCCCGTCGCCATCCCCATCGCCGCTGTCGCCGGTGCTATCACCAAGTCTGTCGTAAACGACGTCGAAATAGCCACTCGCCGTATAGGAGTCGACACCGCACTCGTCACCCCAGTACGGATCGGCCATGTTCATGGGATCGTCCGAGCCGTCGCCGTTCCAGGCCCAGCCGATCACCGGCCAGCCGAGTTCCTTCGCGTAGTCGATGATCGCCGACCAGTCGGCACCCGTGCTGTCGGCGTAGTTGCCAAACTCCCCGATCAGACACGGATAGCCCGTCTCGTCCAGCACGTCGAGATCCGCGGGGACGAGGTTCTGGCCGGTCGTCGCGTTCCAGGCGCTGGGGTAGACGTGCGCCGAAAGGATCAAATCATCGTCCTCGATCTGCTCGACCGCGTCGGCCAGCCGATAGGTGCCCTGTCCCCACCCCGGAGCGTCACAGACGATCGGCCCGGCGTAGCTCGTGCTTGCCCGGACAGTGTTGATAGCCTGGTCGTATGCCGCTGCGTATGCCTCAGCAGTAACGTCGTGATCACCCCATTCGTTCATCATGTTGATCGTGAATTCCGTGTCTTGGGAAAGTGTCTCGTAGTGTTCGACCCAGAAATCCGCAGCATTCTGGAGCGCCGATGCCTCCGGCGACCCGTTGTCCGGATAATGATGATAGGTCGCGATGATATCCTTGCCGTTCTCGCCGGCCTCGTCGATCCAGCATTTGGCGTCCTCGACCGTCGTCGCCACCTCTGCAAAGGAGAACGGCTCGATCTCGATCCGGACGGTCTGGATATCCGGGTACTGATTCATCAGCTCCCAACCCAGCGCCTGCTCGCCATCACAGAAGTACGACGGCTGGAGATTTACCCCATCGCCGAACGTGGCCGGATCGGCGCTGGCGCTACCGGTCCCGAGGACACCGATCAGCGCCCCGCTACCGATGGCTTTCAGCACGTCTCTGCGAGCCGGCGACGGGAGCCCGCTCGAAACCGCCCGTGGCTCCTGGCCCCCCGTATCCCCGCTGGAAGTCGCTCGCTGGCTGTCCGCCGAATCCGTCGATTGTATCGTATTGTCGGTCATTTGTCGTCTTTGCCTCAGTTTGTTTCAGTCGTCCCCATCGAACTCGTCTCAGTTCACCCCCACATCGTCGCAGTCGTCTCCCCGACAGCGGGAGGCCGGCCGTGATCGGTCCCTATGAGTGTGCCCGGCCCAGTCCGGTCGCCGGCGGTTCGGCTTTGGCTGATCAGGAGACTGTGATGGTCACCTCGTCCGTAGTTGACTCGTCGTCGTTGTTGGTGGCGGTCAGCGTCACGGTGTAGGTGCCGGCCGACTCGTAGGTCGTCTCCGCATACCAGCCGCTCGCCGTGGACCCATCGCCCAGTTCCCACTCGGCGCCAGTGATCCAGTTCGCGGAACCGGATCGGTCAGAAACCCAGAACTGGACCGTCTCGCCGACACTCGCCTCCGTGGTGCTCGGGTTGATCTCAGCGATCAGGTCGTCGGTCGTGCCGTCGCCACCGTCGCCATCTCCGTCACCGTCGCCATCTCCATCGCTGTCTCCCTCTCCGTCGCCATCGCCGTCACCACCGCCGACGACGATATCGACCTCGTGGGTGGTGGACTCGTCGTCGTTATTCGTCGCCGTCAGCGCCACGGTGTAGGTGCCGGCGGACTCGTAGGTCGTCTCGGTGTACCAGCCACTCGCCGTGTCGCCGTTGCCGAGGTCCCACTCCAGGGAGCTGATCCAGTTGCCCGAGTCGGTCGTATCCGTCACCCGGAAGGTGACCCGCTCGCCGACCGCGGCGTCGGTCGTACTCGGATCCATCTCGGCGATCAGATCACCGTCGCCAGTTTCGTCACCGTCTTCTTCACCATCGCCATCGCCGTTGCCATCACCATCGCCATCTCCGTCGCCGTCGCCATCCTCGTCGGTCGTTGCCTGGACGGTCGCCGTCTCGGACTCGTTGCCCGCGCCGTCGACCGCCGAGACGCCGATCTCGTAGGTCGTGGCGGCATCCAGCCCGTCGATCGTCGCGGTCGTCATCCCGGCACCGACCTGCTGGTCCTCGCTGCCGTCGACGGAGACGACGTAGACATCCAGACCGGAGGTGCCGTTGTCCGTGACGCCGTCCCAGGAGACGGTGATCGAGGAGCTCGTGGAATCAGTCGCGGTCAGGTTCGTCGGCGTTTCCGGTGGCTGGGTGTCGCCGTCACTGTCCCCGTCGCCTTCGAGCGTCACTGTCACCGTCGTCGTCCCCGAGGCGTCCGAGACCGAGACTGTCTCAGTCGTCTCCGCGCTGTCGGTGCTGACGGTGACTTCGTGGTCACCCAGGAACGCCGTCGTGGCGTAGGTTCCACTGGCGTCGGTCGTGCCGGAATCGTCGGTCCACCACTCGTCGTACACCAGTCCGGTCCAGACATCGTACGCCGGCTTTGTCGACCAATCATCGTAGAACAGCGGTGCCTCGTTCTCCCAGTGGCGGCCGTCCCAGAAGCCCCACATGATGAAGTCGTCACACCCGGGATGGCTGAACGCTCCGCGGAGGTAGTTCTCTAAGACCTCCGCGCGCTCCTCGTCGGAATTCCAGTCGTCGCCGTTGTACGTGTCGAACTCCGTGATCTTCAGGCGCGCACCGAGATCCGCCCACTTGTTCATCTCCTCGGTGACCTGTGCGGCGCTGATCCGGCCGTCCGGGCTGTCGTTCGAGTTGAACTCGCCCGTCCGGGCACCGGCGTGAGCCTGAAGGCCGACCGTATCGAGCTGGACGGCGTTGGTGTTGATATGTTGAATCTCGTTGACGTACCGGTTGTCGGTGTAGCCGTACGCGAACTGGTTGAAGTCATTGACCGCGATCCCGAGATCGAGGTCGTTCTCCTCGATCACCGACTCGGCCTGGTCGTACCAATCGGCCAGCAGTTCGGAGGTCCAGGGCACGACGTCGCCGGTCCAAGGCTCCTCGGTGTCGATCTGGTCGCCGTAGACACCGATCTGGAGCTGGTAGGCGTGCATCGCCTCGTTGACGATCTCCCACTCGGTGAAGTCCTCGCCGTAGTGGGTGATGATCTCCTCGATGTGAGCCATCGAGCGCTCGCGAATCGTCTGCTCGTCACCCTCGTCGATCGCCGTCAGGATGTCGTCCGGGATCGCCGCGACGTCCTCCCGGCCCCAGATGCAGACGTGCCCACGCATGTCCAGGCCCTGATTCAAGATCCACTCGGTCGCCTCATCGGCCAGTTGCTGTTCGTTCTCCCAGAAGTCCCACTTGTGGCGGTTCTCCATCACCGCCTTGTTGAACAGTTCGGGGATGTACTCCCGATAGTTGTCGCCCTCGCTGGAGCTGTTGATCAACGTGTTGGCGTTGACGGCCGTCCCGAAGCCAAAGTCGTGTTCCTGCTGGGAAACCGAAACGCTGGCATCCGAGACCGTCGAGCCGTCGGGGTTCTCGACGACGACTTCCAGATCGCCGGTCCGGTGTTCCTCGATGCGCTCGTCGATATCCAGCGAGGTGTCCGCGGTCTCTGCGGCCGCGCCACCCGTTGTGGCAGCGCCGAGTCCGGCCGCCGCGGCCGCTGCCGCGACGGTCTGGAGATAGTCTCGCCGGTCCATCGAGCCGACGGGGCCTTCCCCGTCGGTCGTCAATTCGCTCGCGTCGCGGACGTCGTCTGATTCGTGCGCCGATGCGTCGATGTCGTGTGAATCGTCGGTTGTCATCGTGAGTTGGTATTTCGCCGCGTTTCGAGGGCGAATCCGCTACTGGAAGCGGATCTCCTCGATTTCGAGCGTGCCACTGCCGCCCTGCCAGAAGTTCAGTCGAACCGAGAGCCCCCCGGTCGACGGGTCGATACCTGCCGATTCCATGTCGACGGTGACGGTCGAGGCCGACGTTCCGATGGCGTCGTCGGTGAACGCAGAGAGGAGCCCCCGAGCGCCACCCACGTCCAGCAGGAACTCGTCCGCTTGGACGTCGTCACCGGCCAGGACCAACACCAGTTCCGAGTACTCCGAGACGTCCTGCTGGATCTGCTCGACGAACCAGCCGGCGTTGTCGTATTCGAGGACCAGCGCCCCGTCCTCGACCGCGCCGCCACCGTTCTCGAACGAGCCGGCCCCGCACCACTGGCCGAGATCGTTGCGATTGGACGCCCACGCCGGATCGCCGTCGTAATCGTTGACGACGAGTGCCTCGACAGGCGTCTCGCCGTCGTCTTCGCCGTCGTCGATGCCGTCGCCATCCTCGTCTCCATCACCGTCGTCGGTACCATCATCACTGTCCGCGGTCGTCGCCGATACCGTCGCGGCGTCGGACTCGTTGCCCGCACTGTCGACCGCCGAGACGCCGATCTCGTAGGTCGCCGCCGCGTCGAGCCCCTCGACCGTCGCGGTCGTCATGCCGGCACCGATCGTCTGGTCCTGCGAGCCGCCCACGGAGACGACGTACTGGTCCAGCCCGGCGGTCCCGTTGTCCGTCACGCCGTCCCAGGAGACGGTGACCGTCGAGTCGGTCGTCGTCGACACCGAGAGATTCGTCGGCACCGACGGCGGCTGGGTGTCGTCCGCGGCGCTGCCGTCACCCGCGACGGTGACCGTGACCGTCGTCGTGCCCGAGGCGTCCGTGACTTCGACTGACTCGGTCGTCTCTGCGCTATCGGTACTGACGGTGACTTCGTGGTCACCCAGGAATGCCGTCGTGGCGTAGGTTCCACTGGCGTCGGTCGTGCCGGAGTCGTCGGTCCACCACTCGTCGTAGACCAGGCCGGTCCAGACGTCGTAGGCGGGTTTCTGGGACCAGTCCTCGTAGAACAGCGGCGCTTCGTCTTCCCAGTGGTCGCCGTCCCAGAAGCCCCACATGATGAACGCGTCGACGCCAGGATGGCTGAACGCACCCCGGAGGTAGTTCTCCGTCACGTCGGCGCGTTCCTCATCTGAGTTCCAGTCGTCGCCGTTGTACGTGTCGAATTCAGTGATCTTCACGCGTGCGCCATGGTCGGCCCACGTGTTGATCTCCGAGACGACCTGGTCGGCGTCGATCCGGCCGTCCGGATCGTCGTTGGAATTGAACTCGCCCTCTCGGGCGGCAATGTGTGCCTGGAGACCGACCGTGTCCAACTGTGCCCCGTTGGCGTTGATGTGGTCGATCTCCGACTCGTAGCGGTTGTCCGTGTAGGCGTAGGGGAACTGGTTGAAGTCGTTGACCGCGATCCCGACGTCGAGGTCGTGCTCCGCGATCACCGACGCGGCCGTCTCGTACCACGCCGCCAGGAGTGGAGAGGTCCACGGGACAACCTCGCCGTTCCAGGGCTCCTCGGTGTCGATCTGATCGCCGTAGACACCGAGCTGCAGCTGGTAGGCGTGCATCGCCTCGTTGACGACATCCCAGTCGGTGATGTCGTCACCGTAGTGGGTGATGATCTCCTCGATGTGGGCCATCGAACGCTCGCGGATCGTCTCGGCGTCGCGTTCCTCGATCGCCGTCAAGATATCGTCCGGGATCGCCGCGACGTCCTCCCGGCCCCAGAGACAGACGTGCCCGCGCATGTCCAGTCCCTGATCGAGCAGCCAGTTGGTCGCCTCGTCGGCGACCTGCCGGTTGTTCTCCCAGAACCGCCACTTGTGGTGGTTACCGAGCACCGCCGTGTTGAACAGCTCCGGGACGTACTCGCGGTAGTTGTCGCCGGGGTCGCTCTCGTTGACGAGCCTGTCGGCGTTGACGGCGGTGCCGAAGCTGAACGCGTGTTCCTGCTGGGCGATCGAGACCTCGGCGTCCGAGACCGTCGAGCCGTCGGGGTTCTCGACGACCACTTCCAGATCGCCGGTCCGGTGTTCTTCGATCCGTTCGTCGATACTCAAGGAAGTGTCAGCCGTCTCGGCGGCTGCGCCACCCGTTGTGGCAGCGCCGAGTCCGGCCGCCGCGGCCGCTGCCGCGACGGTCTGAAGATAGTCTCGCCGGTCCATCGAGCCGACAGAATCGTCGGCCTCGACGGGGCCGGCCGTCGATGTGTCGATGTCGTCGTTCGTGTCTGGTGTCATCTGTATGAGTCAGTTGTGTGTTGGAGCCCGAAACGCAGTTTAGGAAACTGTAATCGTCACTTCGTGCGTGCTCGAATCACCGCCGTCGCTGGTGGCAGTCAGCGCGACCGTGTAGGTACCCGCCGAATCGTAGGTGTGTGCCGCCCACCAGCCAGTCGCTGTCGACCCATCGCCGAAGTCGAACGACAAAGACGCGATCCAGTGACCCTCACCACTCGTATCGGTGACCCTGAATGTGACACGCTCACCGACACTGGCCGACGTCGTACTCGGCTCCACCTCGGCGAGCACGGCATCGCTACCGTCGGTGTCCCCGGCATCGCCACCGGACCCGCTATCATCACTGCCGCCGATGTCGCCTCCAGCAGTGTCGTCGGTGGTGTCGCCGCTTCCCGCACCGACGTCACTGCCAGCGCTCCCCCCGGTGGAGCTCCCATCGACGGGTTGCCAAACGTAGTAGTCCTCCTCGCGGGGTTCCTGATCCAGGGTGTACCACTGGGCCTCCCAGACGCGTCCGTCGTGGACGACCCGATCGCCGGTGCGATAAACGGCAGTTGAATCCCACGTGGGATACTCGCTGGAACCCCCTGAGTCGCTACCGGCGTCATCGCCCGAATCATCGCCGGAGTCGCCAGTGTCACTGTCCGAGTCATCATCGGAGTCACTGCCCGACCCATCGCCATCGTTGCCACCCGAATCATCACCGGAGTTGCCGCCGGATCCGTCGTCGGTCCCGCCGCTGACGTCGACGTGTTCCAGCATCTCCGCGGCGTAGCGGCGACCGAGTTCCCGATACGCGTCTGACGTGAAGTGCGCGTAATCCTGGCCGGCAAGTCCTTCAGCCGAGACAACGTGGGCGTTCTCGATGACGTCCGGGAGTTCGTTGACTTCGGTGTTGTGCGAGCCACAACACCCCCCAGCCGAGTCATAGAGCATCTCGCCCGCCAGGAACGGGACGTTGCCGATACCGAGGTCGGCGCGGAGATCCTTGACGATACCCTCGACCTGGGCGGTCCACTGCTGATCGTTCGTGTTTGTCTCACCCTGGTGGAACAGGATGCCCTTGAACGTCCCGACTTGCTGGGCCGTCTCGGCGAGATCGACCATCCACTCGTACCCGCCGTCGAACTGCGGTGGAATGTCGCGGTCGTTCCGCCCGATCGGTGCCCCCTTTTCGAAGAGGGCAATGTCGGCCCCGCTGACGGCTGCGGGGACGAGCCCGATCGACCGATCGTCCGGCAGCTCCTCGATCAGGGTCTTGGCGAAGTAATCGCCGGGGCCGAGTTGTCCATAGCATCGGTTGAGCGGCGGTTCGGCCAGATACCACTCGCCATACTCGCGATCGAGGTTCGGACAGGTCTTGTCAGCGAGGACGTGGATCCGCGGGTTCGTCCCTCGATCCTGCTCTTCGATCGGTCCCTGCCCCTCCATGTTCGACTGGCCAAACAGCAGGTACAGATCGAGATTCGACGGGTCAGTCGCCGTGGCCGCCGAGGCCTGCTGGCCCAGGCCGAGCGCAACCGTCCCTGCGCCGACCGCAACACCGCTCTTCAGGAACGCACGTCGAGACGTGTCCCCCTGGGATCCGGCCGCCTCGTTCGAGCGATGTTGCTCACCCCCACTCCCCGATGCCTCGTCCACGTCGTCAGTGTCGTGCGCGCGTCGTGTCATGTATCGCGTCGTATCATATTGCCGTATTTCCTGCCCCCCATCGTCCCCAGTGGGACGCCAACGGCAGGCGAATCGAGCGGTTGCGTCCCTATTCGAACCGGATTTCGTCGATTTCGAGCGTACTGTCACCCCCCTGCCAGAAGTTCAGGCGGACCGAGAGCCCGCCGGCCGACGGGTCGATCCCTGCTTCGTCCATGTCGACGGTGACCGTCGACGCCGAGGTCCCGATGGTGTCGTCAGTGAACGCCGAGAGGAGCCCACGAACGCCGCCGACATCCAACAGGAACTCGTCCGCTTCGCCGCCGTTGGCTCCGCTGAGGACGAAGACGAGGTCCGAATACCCCGAAACGTCCTGATTGATCTGTTCCTGGAACCAGCCGGCGTTGTCGTATTCGAGGACCAGGGTCCCGTCTTCGACCTCGCCGCTCCCGTTCTCGAAGGAACCGGCCCCACACCACTGGCCGAGATCGTTCTGATTCGACGACCACGCCGGATCGCCGTCGTAATCGTTCACGACGAGGGCGTCGCCCGACGGCGTGTCGGTCTCCGTGGGCGTCTCCGTCTCGGTTTCGGTGGGCGTCTCGGTCTCTGTCGGCGTCTCGGTTTCCGTCGGCGTCTCGGTCGGAGTTGGCGTCGGCGTGTCCGTCCCGCTGCCACTGGCGTAGGTCGTCCCGTTGATCGTGACGTCGAAGGTGTTGTAGGTTGTTTCGCCGGAACTGCCCTCCCAGTACTCGTTGCCGAGTTCGACACCCGAGAGCCAGAGACTCTCGTCGACGCCGTGTTCCGCGGTCAGATAGTCGACGATCTCGGTCAGGTCGATCCGGCCGCCGTCGTGACCGCCCTGGATTCGGAAGATGTAGAACGTCGCGTCGGTCCCGCCGCCGGCGTAGGTCGTCCAATGATCGACGGTGTTGCCGAATCGGTCGGTCCAGACGTTCTCGGCCTCGACCGCGCCGTGACTGTGCTGGTCGTTCCAGTCCAAGAGGAGCATGATCTCGTACTGGTGGGTCCCGGTCTCCTGGCTCGGTGGCTGGTCCATCAGCCACCACTCCTCGGCCCAGTCCCACTCGCCGCCGGACTCGGAGTACTCGGCCTCGACGTCGATGACGAGTTCGTCAACGTCCCGACGCCGGATCGGGAACTCCGCCACCCCGGTGTCAGTCCCCCAGGGTTTCGTCCCACAGATCACCTCGGGATAGTTGATCCCACTGCCACCCGCGGCGTCGAAGTCATAGCCGTAACTGCCGTCGTCGTTGAGCCAGACACACTGATCGGCGTTTGAGTTCCCCCACTGGTTGTCCACCAGGGTGAACCCGTCGGCGACGTCGATCGACCCGTAGTCGTCGGAGTTACAGACCTCCTCGACCGTCGCCGCCGAAGCCTGGTCGCTCGCAGTCAGCGCGAGCCCACCCAACCCGACGCCCGCGCTCGCCAGGAGGAATCGCCGGCGGGTCTGGGTCGCGACGGACGGACGATCGCCGGACCGTTTCGCGGTGTCGGTGGTCGTGTCACTGGTAGTCGATTCTCCCGTCGATTCGTCCGTGTCGGTGTCGTGTGTCATGGCTGTGGATCGTGGGCTGTCCAGAACGGTCCCCAAACTGGGCCGGGCGTCTGTTACCCCCGTAACACGGCCGGCCGCAGGGTCGTTCTGACAGCCAGTGGTGGTTCGGAACGGCTCTCTGGAGCGCGTGGGGCTGTCTCTCGTTGGTCGCTGGATGGGTGATACGTCGATGCGTACGTGACTTCAGTCGGATTTCGTGTCGTGTCGATGGGTGCCGAACCCGAGGTCGGCGGGCCGGTCGGACGTGCGATCGTCGCCGGCCGCCGACGCTACGGAATCAGTCCTGACCGACGGCTCAGGAGATGGTCACCTCGACTTCGTCGGTGGACGTCTCGCCCTCGTTGTTGGTCGCGGTCAGCGTGACCGTGTAGGTACCCGGCGACTGGTAGCGCTCGTCGGTGTACCAGCCACGGCCGGTGGTGCCGTTGCCGAGTTCCCATTCGAGGCCGGTGATCCAGGTCTGGTTGCCGGTCTCGTCGGAGATCCAGAACTGGACCAGGTCGCCAGTCGACGCCGAGGTCGTCCCCGGGTCGATCGACGCGATCAGGTCACCGGTGGTCCCATCGTCGTCATCGTCGGATTCGCTCGTCGTGGCCCCGACGGTCGTCGCGGCGGACTCGTTGCCCGCACCGTCGACCGCGCTGACCCCGATCTGGTAGGACGTTCCAGCGGAGAGGCCGTCGACCGTCGCACTCGTCGTGCCGGCCGGGACCGTCTGGTCCTGGGAGCCGTCGACGAAGACGACGTAGCTGTCGAGGCCGGAACCGCCCGAATCCGTCGATGCGCTCCAGGAGACCTCGACCGAGGTTTCCGTCGTCGACTCGACCGAAACGTTCGACGGGGCCGACGGCGCTTGCGTGTCACCGTCGTCGCTGCCGGCGTCAGTGTCGGCCGTGATCGTCGTCGTCCCGGACGTGTTACCGGCACCGTCCTCGGCCGAGACCGCGATCTGGTAGGAGGTGTCGGCAGCCAGCCCGTCGATGGTCGCACTCGTCGTCCCGGCCGAGACCGTCTGCTCCAGCGAGCCGTCGACGAGGACGTTGTACTGTGCGAGTCCGGAGGTACCCGAATCGGTCGACGCGGACCACTGGATGGTGATCGACGAGCTCGTCTCGTCGGTCACGGTGAGGTTCGACGGGATCGACGGTGCCGTCGTGTCATCGTCGTCGCCGCCACTCTCGGGCAGGTCGTTATTGCGGTTCTCATAGAGGTACTCCTGCCACCACTGGGCGGGACGGGCCTCGTAGTCGTGGATGACCCAGTCGCCGTCCTGACTCTCGTCGTGGACGAAAAAGGAGGGCTCCCAGGTGTGATCGAAGTTCCAGCAGATCGGGTGGACCGGGTACTCATCGAGGAAGCTCTCGAAGCCGTCGGCGTACTCGGAGGTCGTCCCTTCGAGGAAGCTGAAGCCGTCGCGACCGCCGCCCTCGGCCCAGCCGAACTCGCTGAAGAACATCGGTACCTCCTCGGCCGCCGTGCCGAAGGAGTCCGACAGGGGTCGCATCCCCTCGTGGGTGTAGACGTGACCGGTGTAACAGATGTTCTCGCCGTCGAACTCGTTGGTCGGCGCCCAGTAAGTGAGCTGACTCCACCGCGGGGAACCGATCGTGATGAGGTTGTCGGGCGCGTGCTCGCGAACGGTGTCGACCCACGGCTGGGCACGGTCGACCCACATGTCCCAGTACTCCTGGTTCGCGTCGGCGTCGTATGAGGGGTTGCCCTCGCCCTCCTCGCCGGTCGCGGGCAGTTCGGTCGGCGAGCCCCAGTCACCGGCGTAGGGACCAGTCGGCTCGTTGTAGATGTCATAGACCACGTGCGAGCGGTCGTTATACCGCGGCGCGACGAAGTTCCAGTACATCTGGAGCTCCTGGTTGAGCTCGGCGGCATACTCCTCGGTGTAGCCATCGAGCTGGGAGGCCTGCTCCTCCGAGTGCCAGAGGACGCCACGTTCGCCACAGAAGCCGATGTCGTTCTCGAAGGACTCGTTCCCGCACTGATAATCTCCGAGATCCTCCTCGTGCTGGGGCTGGTGGAAGATCGGGAAGTGGCGGTGATAGTCGATCATGACGTAGAGCCCTTCCTCCTCGGCAGCGTCGACGATGGGATCGACGTAGTTCGAGAAGTACGTCTCCATGTCGGACTCGTCTATCTGACCGGGCAGCAGCGGGCCCCAGTCGTCTCCATGAGGCATGCTGCCGATGCTCCCGGACCCGGCGTCCCCGATGTCCTGGGGCTGGGTCGGAACCCGGAGGATGTTGTTGTGCCAGCCGCCGTCGTTTGACTCGTCGGTGTTCGTGGCTTTGTCGAAGACGCCCATCGAATCCTTACTGCGCCAGGACCGCGCCAGCCGGGCCGGATCGGCCATGTTGACCCCGCGAAGGATGACCTGATTGCCGTCGGGGTCCCGAAGCAGGTTGCCGTCGCGTTCGAGCCACGGCGTCGGAATGTCGTCTGCCGAAACCGAGCCGACGATGCTACTTGCGAACCCGGCCGTGAGCGCGCTCGCTCCCGCCGCCTTGAGAACGTCCCGCCGTGAGACGTCGTCGATGATTCGACTGTCGTTCGTCGCCGATTCTACGCTATCGTGTGTGTTGTCGTTCGTCATCGTTGTGTCCGTGAGTCGTTGTGTTGTGAGTCGCTGTGATCGAAACGGAGCGGTTTATTCGAGCCGTATCTCCTCGATTTCGAGCGTGCTAGACCCACCCTGCCAGAAGTTCAGCCGGACTGAGAGTCCCCCAGCCGACGGGTCGATACCTGCGGATTCGAAGCCGACCGTGACGTTCGAGGCCGACGTCGAAATCGAATCGTCAGTCAGATTCGCGAGCAAATCACGCGTCCCGCCCATATCGAGAAGGAAGTCGTCTTCCTCGCCACCGGTCGTACCGCTGACACGAATGACAAGCGACGAATAGTCCGAAATGTCCTGCTGAATCTGCTCGACGAACCAGCCGGCGTTATCGTATTCGAGGACCAGCGCGCCATCGTCGACCTCGCCACTCCCGTTCTCGAAGGAGCCGGCCCCACACCACTGGCCGAGATCGTTCTGATTCGACGACCACGCCGGATCGCCGTCGTAATCGTTCACGACGAGGGCGTCTGCCGGCGTCGTTTCGTCGTCATCGTCTTCACCGGTACCGTCGTCGTCGGATTCGCTCGTCGTCGCCGCGACGGTCGTCGCGGCGGACTCGTTGCCCGCTCCGTCGACCGCAGAGACGCCGATCTGATACGATGTTCCGGCGGAGAGCCCGTCGACCGTCGCCGACGTGGTTCCTGCCGGGACAGTCTGGTCCTCGCTGCCATCGACGGAGACGACGTAGCTGTCGAGGCCGGAACCGCCCGAATCCGTCGAGGCGCTCCAGCTCACGTCGACCGAGGTTTCGGTCGTCGACTCGACCGAGAGTGACGTGGGCGCCGTGGGCGGAGTGGTGTCCTCGTCGTCGCCGTTACCGTCGCCACCGCCGGTCCCCTCGCCGGGGATCCCGTCGTTGCGGTACTGTTCGAGGGCCGCCTTGATGTCGTCGCCCATGGCCCCGCTGCCGGTCGTGAGTTCCCACTCACAGGGCAACTCCGAACAGGCCTCGGGAACAGTCCCGTTGTAGGGGTCGCCGATCGAGTCGTCGGCGTTCTCGGCGAACGGCCGGCTGAACATCACCGGTCGCCAGACAGGGTCAGCACACCAGGCCGTCCAGTGGATGGCCTCGCTCTTCTCCAAGAAGTCGAGGAACGCGGTCCCGAAGTCGTCGGTCCCGCCGATGTACTGCCCGGCATTTTCCTCCCAGCCGAACTCGGTGACGAACAGCGGCGCTTGCTCGTAGACGCCGGCAACGCCTTCGCCGTTGTTCGAGGCGTCCTCCCAGTTCTGGCTTTGACTGGAGTTGTGACCCGGATAGATGTGGAAAGTGTAGGCGATGTCCTCGCCGTCGAACTCCTCGACGAGTGCGCCTTCCGGACTCTGTGACCAGCTGGGCGAGCCCATCAGGATCAGGTTGTCCGCGTGACTGCGGATCGTGTCGACCCACGGCTGAGCCATCTCGAGCCAGAGCTGCCAGATGTCGGCGACCCACTGGGTGGTCGTGGGGTCCTCCCACATGCCCGGCTCGGTGGGCTCGTTGTACACCTCATAGAGGACGTGTGATTGGTCGGCGTACCGCGGTGCGACCGTGTCCCAGAACATGTCGACCTCGTCCTGGAGCTCGGTGTTGACGGGGCCGTCCTGGCCCTCCGCCCACTGGACGTCCCGGTGGCGGTGGTAATCGATAATACAGTAGACGCCACGGTCGGCACAGCGCTGAACGACCTCGTCGAGGTGATTGCTGAGATACGATTCGAGCTCGCTCTCGTTGAACGCTGGGACAGGCGGCCCCGACCCGGGTTCGTACTCGCCGATGTCGACCGGCTGGACCGGGACGCGGATCATCCGCGGATACCAGCCGTTTGACTCGTCGGTGAGCATGTCGATGACCTGCGTCGCCGTCATCCCGCGCGCTTGGGCGGTCTCGTTGATCCGCTTGGGATCGGCGATATTGACGCCCCGGAGGGTGACAGTGTTGCCGTCGGGATCTTTGATCAGATTCCCGTCACGGTGGAGCGGTGGCGTCGGAATCGCCGCGGATGCCCCCCCAAGCGCACCCGTCCCGACGCCGAACGCGAGCGCGCCAGTCAGCACGCTGCTCTTGAGGAACGCCCGCCGTGACTGCCCGTCGCCGCTCGTCACACGGTTGGTTAGCGATGCCACTCTGTCTCCCGTCGGTGGTCTGTCTGGATCTGTCATACTGCCGTTGAACGCGCACTAGTTGGCGCGTGTGAATTTGCAATGCATTGGCACTATATAATTGTTTCCCTTGCTGAGATGTGTTTCGTTTATCAAAACGTAAAACGGCATAGAAGCCCAGATACACCTATTTTCTGGACTAACTGTCGACGACGACATAGCATAAAAAATATTATATGATTTGGTTCCCAGGGAGACACATCAGGCGAGACCAGTAATTCAGTCGTGCAGTTATTCCAAACAATCAGTGGATAACGGCGCTAATTTGCCATTTCCATTTCCTTTTGAGATAGATCAAAACGAGTTACTGACACATGAGGAATTGCACAGATCGGTCCAAACAATCCGGGAGGGTCCACCCAACAAGGCAGGAAGCGGCCGGGAAATCGTGGCCGCGCCCGTCGGGCCAACAGTTACCTGACCCACTCGATGCCGCGTAAGGTAATGCGGCGGGCCTCGATGTCCTCGATCAGCGCCCCCCACCCACCGACCGAACAGTGTCCAGCCGACGTCGAGAGAACCATCGACGCTTGCCCGGACAGTTCAGCCAGCGTCGGTTGGCGATCGTCCATCGTCTGTCCCGAATAGATGACCTCCCGCAGGACGCCGGAGACGGTCCGCTCGTCGCCGGAGTCAGTATCGATCCCTTCGACGGTGACGGAGATAATCGCCCCGTCCCACCAGAGCGGATAGACGTCACGGATGAATTCTTCGAGACAGACGTAGACCAGTGGATACCGCTGGCGTTTCCCGATCGGTTCCCAGACGGCCCACAGGCACGTCTGGAAGTACCACTGGAAGATAAACGAGATGATGTCGTCGTTGGCGACGATGCCGTACGGATCGGGCATCCGCGTGGTCGGAACGAGACACGCGTGGGTCCGATCGACCAACGCCAGAAACGGACTCCGAATGGAACGACGACGCAACTCGGTGACGAAATCGCCGACGGGATGGTCGGTAAGATCAGGGTCCTCACCAGCGGTTGGAAACACCGAAACACGCACGACCACGTCGTTCTCGAAGGCGGTCGTCAGCACATCTTCGAACTCCAGGAGCTGGGTGTCCGTGAGTGCAAGGTCGACTGTCGAGTCAGCCTCACGGATCAGGTCCTCGGCGTGATCGATCGTTGTCTCGGCCCGCTTGGTCACGTTCATCTCGTGTTCGCCCAACGGTGCCCGTTCCCAGCGGTCCTCGATCTCCTCGGCGACCGCCGTGAGACGCTCGCTCGTCACCTCGAGATCGTCGATGAGATCCGCCGGATCACAGGCGCGTGCGTGTAACGTTTCCCGATCGAGTGTCTCGACGTATCCCATCTGTTCGAGTTCCTTGAGCACGTCGTAGATCCGTGGTGCCGGAATCGAACAGTGTCTGGCGATGTCGACAGCCGGCGATACCCCCTGTTCGAGCAACGTGACGTACGCATCCGCCTGGTACGTCGAGAGCCCCGCGTCTGAAAGCCCCGATAAAAGTGTGTCCCTGTCCATCGTTCATACTCCACGTTATGTCTGTCCCATTTTGATATATAATTGTTTGGAAGCGGGAAGGCGACCCCGCCAGGAGACAGTGACGGGTTGTCCCGGCCACGAAGAGTTCGAACTGTTTAAGAGGACGAACGGAGTAGTTTCGATAACTCGCTGGTCGGCGGGCAGCCAGCGGGCACCTGTCTATGCAGGTCGGAATGTGGCCGGCCGAGCCGGCTGAACCACGCAACGCCCGCGGTGAAAGATATGGCACGAAGCTTCTACTCACACATCCGAGACGCCTGGAAGAACCCCGACGAAGGCAAGGTCGCCGAACTCCAGTGGCAGCGCATGCAGCGCTGGCGCGAGCAAGGGGCGATCGAACGCGTCGAGCGCCCGACGCGGCTCGACCGCGCCCGGTCGCTCGGCTACAAGGCAAAGCAGGGCATCGTCGTTGCGCGCGTGAGCGTCCGCAAAGGCAGCGCTCGCAAGGAACGACACACGGCCGGTCGACGCTCGAAACGCCAGGGCGTCACCCGGATCACGCGCCGGAAGAACCTCCAGCGCGTCGCCGAGGAACGCGCCACCCGGAAGTATCGCAACCTGCGCGTGCTCAACTCCTACTGGGTCGGCGAAGACGGCAGCCAGAAGTGGTTCGAGGCGATCCTGGTCGATCCGAACCACCCCGCGATCGAGAACGACGACGACCTCAACTGGATCTGTGACGACGATCACGAAAACCGCGCGATGCGGGGCCTGACCAGCGCCGGACAGCGCAACCGTGGCCTCAACGGTCGCGGCAAAGGTACCGAACACACCCGGCCGAGCAACTCAGGCGACAGCGGACGCGCGAAGTAACCGACGCTACCGCGTTTTTGCCGAGTCGTTTCGAGAATGCGACAGCGGCGGCTCCGCCGGCCACCTCACGGAGCGAAGCACTTGCTCGTTGTCGTCACCGATGGAACTCACGCTCCCCAGCGGAACGCGAGAAAATCGACACTGCGTGAGACGAAAGCAGAAGACGCTGGGATCGATTACCGGGCCGCAGCCGCGACGCGTTCTTTCTCCTCTTTCTGGTTGACGGCGTAGGTCTGGACGTCGTTGTTGGCGGCCCCCATCAGCTGCTGGGCGAGCGCCTCCTCGGCGTCCGTCGGCGTCTTGAACGACGCATTGTGGGTCCCTTCGGCGATGAACTTCAGGGCCTGATCGACGCGGCGCTGCGGGGAGATGTCGACGGCCTTGGGCACGCTGATTCCACCGTACTTGAGTCGAACCGTCTCCTCGCGGGGCGCGCTGTTCTCGATCGCCCGGACAAGGATCTGAATCGGGTTCTCGTCGGTGTTTTCGTGGACGATCTCGAAGGCCTCACGGACGAGGCGCGTACTCTGCTGTTTCTTGCCCGTGTTCTCCTCGGTCTGCATGAGGCGGTTGATCAGCCGCTCGACGATGGAGATCTCGGACTTCTGGAACTGCTTTTTGGCGTGGCGACCCATCGTGTGGGCGATCGGCGTGACCGTGATGTAGCGTTCGGTCGAGGGATCGCGGAACTCGATGTCCTCAGTCGCCCAGCTACCGAACAACTTTGCGCCGGTCGTCTCCGTCTCGGCCTCGGCGTCGGCCTCGGCCTCGGCGTCTGTCTCTGCACTCATGATTATCGCACCGGTTTCTCGGCGTTGCCCCGAACGAGTTCGATCATCGAGACGCCGTTGACTTTCTCGACCTTGTAGTTGACGCCCGAAAGGTCACCCATCGCCCGACCCTTCGCGCCACCGATGCCCGCGATCGTGACCTCGTCGTGCTCGTCGATGAAGGAGATAGCGCCGTCACCGGGGCAGAACGCAGTCACCTGTTTGCCGTTCTTGATGAGCTGGACCCGGACACACTTCCGGATCGCCGAGTTGGGCTGTTTGGCCTCGATCCCGACCTTCTCTAAGACGATACCGCGGCCCTGTGGTGCACCCTCGAGGGGATCCGATTTCGCGCCCAGGCCGCGCTCGCGGCGGGCGTACTTCGAGTCGGACCACCGATGTTGCTGGCGGTCCTTTTTGAGCTTGCGTGCGGCGTACTTGCCGTTTGCCATAGTGACCGGGAATACCCCGTGAAGCTACTTAAGCGTCTTCTTTTTCCGACACCGTCGACCGAACGATCGTGTCAAATGAGGGCGGATCACACACCCGGGTGAGCAACGCCCTTAGAAAAATACTGACACCAACAACACTGTATTTTTTATTTGATACTGACGGGGCAACACTTAGGCGAACCCTCGGGAAACGAGGAAAGCAGTGACGAATAATGAGTAAGTCGTCAGGGATTAGTAATCAGGTCGAGGGGCTACTACCGGACCAGATCAGAAAGCGGTACGTACGCAAGTTTCTACTCGTTGTCGTGGTCGTGACGGCACTCGTGTTGGTCGTTGGACTGTTCGCACAGTCCTCGGTCGGGGCACAGCTGACGGACATGCGGACCCAGCAACTCGAGACATCGGCCACCCAGAACGCCGATTCGATGCACCAGTGGGACGAGAGACAGGGCGACACCGCGGAGATGATCGCCAACCATTACATGACCTCGCAGTTCAACGCCGATGGGATCGAGGACACCATCACCAGCGAGGTGATGTCACGCGACCTACTCACGGCGATCCATTACGTCGATATCGAAAACGCGGAGATAATCAGATCGACGGTCAACGGCCTCCAGGGCGAATCCCTCTCCGTCCGAAACCTGTCGTGGGAACGGGGTGGGATCTCCCCAGCGAACGCGGACGCGAGTGGGGGCGCTCGAACGTTTTATACCGTCGACGGGGAGACGAGACTCGCCTACATCAGTCGAACGCCGGAGGCTACCACCGGCATGATCCTGGTCTATGACGTTCACAGTCGTGCGAGCGCTCTCACCGCGTCGATCAAGAACGGCTCCACGACCGTCATCCACGAGGATGGGACGATTCTGTTCGACGAGGATCACAACGTGACGCTGACGTCATATGGCGGGGGCAACGAAACGGCGGCGATGATTCAGGCAGCCGAAAACGGGAGTGTTGGCGTGACAGAGCGCGCTGACGAACTGGTCGGATACGCGCCGGTCAACGGGACCGACTGGATCGTCCTCGAACACGCGCCGAAGTCGACGGCGTTTGCCCTCCGGGATTCCATCACCAACCAGTTGATCATCGTGATCGGCTCGACGCTGGCCGGGTTGCTGGCGTTGACGCTGTTCGTCCGCCAGGACATCATCCCGTCGATCAGATCCGTTAGCGAGGGTGCAAACGAGATTGCCGCCGGCAACCTCGATGTCGAGATCGCAGATGACGGCCGAATCGACGAAATCGGGCAAGTGCGGGATGCGTTCCGGGAGACGCGGTCGTATCTCGGCACCGTCGCGGAGCAGTCCGAGGCGCTGGCCCGCCAGGACTTCGAGGATCCGGCACTCGACGAGGATGTCCCGGGCGACCTCGGCGAATCTCTCGACACGATGCGAGCCGACCTCCAGGAATCCATCGAAGAGATCGAAGCCGCCAGAAAGCAGGCACAGGTGTCCGAACAGGAGGCCAACGAACTGGCCGAGTCACTCCAGGCCAAGGCCAACGAGTTCAGCGATATCATGGCCGAGGCGGCCGACGGTGATCTGACCCAGCGCCTCGACGAGACGGCCGACAACGAGGCGATGGCCGACATCGCGGTCGCGGCAAACGAGATGCTCGACGAACTAGAGGACGCGCTTTCCCAGGTTCGGACCTTCGCCGCGGAGGTCGACGACTCCGCAGGGGAGATCGCATCCAGCGCCCGCGAAGTCAAGCGGGTGAGCGAGGACGTGAGTTCCTCGGTCCAAGAGATCGCCAGTGGTTCCGACCGGCAAAACGAGAACGTCCAGCGCGCCTCCGACGAGTTGACGGATCTCTCGGCCGCGATCGAAGAGGTGGCCTCTTCGGCCGACGAAGTCGCCGAAAAGTCCCAGCAGGCTGCCGAACTCGGTGAAACCGGCCGCGAGTACGGTTCGGACGCGATCGCGGAGATGAACGCGGTCGAGAGCCAGGCCGAAGCCACGATCGAGGAGGTCGAGAGTCTCGAATCGGCGATGACCGAAATCGAGGAGATCGTCGAACTCATCGACGAGATCGCCGATCAGACGAACATGCTCGCGTTGAACGCCTCGATCGAGGCCGCCCGCGCGGGCGAAGCCGGTGAAGGGTTCGCGGTCGTCGCCGACGAGATCAAGAGCCTCGCCGCCGAGACCAGCGACGCGACCCAGGACATCGAACAGCGCATCGAAGAGGTCCAGTCGGCGACCGACCACGTCGCCGAGGACATGCACGATATGGGCGAGAGCGTCACCGACGGCATCGGGACGGTCGAGGACGCCGTCCAGCTCTTAGAGGAACTCGTCGAGCAGGTCGAGGAAGCCAACACCGGCATCCAGTCGATCAACGACGCGACCGACGATCAGGCCGCCTCGACCGAGGAGGTCGTCGCCATGATGGACGAGGTCGGTTCGATCAGCGAGGAAACCGCGAGCCAGGCCGAGAACGTCTCGGCGGCCGCCGAGGAG
The DNA here is from genome assembly GCF_029229925.1 of Halorhabdus sp. BNX81. Classification (NCBI taxonomy): domain Archaea; kingdom Methanobacteriati; phylum Methanobacteriota; class Halobacteria; order Halobacteriales; family Haloarculaceae; genus Halorhabdus; species Halorhabdus sp. BNX81. Next base: position 2,176,351 of record NZ_CP107254.1, read on the forward strand.
CAGACGGCCTCGATCACGGAAGTCACTGGCCGGATCCAGTCGCTGACCGAGCAATCCACCGAGCTCCGGGACGCCATCGATCGCTTCGAACTCGACGCCGACGAGTCAGGCAATGACGGAGGCGACGACGTTGGTTTCGAGTTCGGCACTGTCGAGGACGGAGATACAGACACAGCAGTCCAAGCGGACAACTGGACGGAAGTCGGCGATGAGGAGCACAACGCCGACCTCGGCCTCGATGAGCCCGGGGAGAGCGGCGAACCCGAAGCCGACGACGAAAATCGGGACAGTGAGGAGGGCGAGACGAAAGACGCCGAGAACGAGGCCGACGATGAAGAGCAGGAACGCGATGAAATCGACGACGAAGACGAAAGTGACGCTCTCGACGCCGACGACGATTCCGGGCCGGAAGCCGACGAAGGAGAGTCCGTAAGCGACGTCGAAGCGACGCCCGACGGCGGCGAGACGGACCGCTGACGCTTCGATTCACCGTTCGGACCGCGGCCGAGTGATCGCCGCCGGGGCAATTTTCCGAAGCCAAGATCCGAGAGGGAGTTCGCATGTGCGCGGCAAAGGGAGATCGCCGACTGATCCGGGCCGTACCTTCAAATCAGGGGGCGACCAACATCGCCTATGCCCGACGATCCCTCGTTTGCGATCGCGGCGCGGCCCAGCCGGGAGTACGACCGCGCGGGCAGACTATCCTACGAGGGCGGGACGACGTTTCGTATCGAGCCAGTCGGCGGCTCGATGCCGGAGTTACAGGCGGTGGTCGACCGGGTTCTCGATACCGGGCCGTATCGCCACGGCGATTTTCTGGAGCTCCCGATGGTCGTGTATCTGGTCCGCGACGAGGAAACGGGGGACGTCTTCCGGGTGTCAATCCGGAACGGAGCGGTCCGGCTACACGTCCTGCCGGAGACGGAAGCCGAGGGGCTCCGTCGGTTTTACGAGCAGTTGAGCGAGCATAGCGACTGCGAATGGAACGTCGAAGATCGGGTCGAGAACGGAAGCAACTCGTCGTAGACGGCGTTGGGGGCTATGAGAGCGTTCCGTCGGCCTTAGACGCCGTCGACGGTCGCCCGATAGGTGCTGATTTCCGTGCGTGCGTCCTCGATAGTCGCGGCCGTCTCGTCATCGACATCCTGCTGAATCTCGTCGAGCGCGGTCTGGATGCGTGCCATGCGGCCGTGATCCGGGCCGCGCTCGGCGTCGGCCAGCTGGTCGAGTTGGCCCGCAAGGTCCGCGAGTCGGTCCGCGTTGTCCCCGGCACTGTCAACCGCTGATTCGAGTTTGTCGCTCGCCGTGGCGAGTTCAGTTCGAGTCATACATCCAGATGACAGGGGAGCTTGCAAAGGCGTGACGCCTGGGGCAAGGACGGGCCGGTATCTCGGACAAAAGCGAGTCTTGGTCACTGACTGAGATACGGTACCGTCGTGATGTCGAAGGCTTCGTAATGCTGGTCGTACGTGAGGAGGTACTCGATGTCCAGGTCGGCCATGTGTGATGCGACGACGAAGTCCGTACACGACGCATCAAGATCGGTCCACTCTCGAAAGCGACCTGTCCCTGCTTCGAATACGTCGCCGGGAACCGGTTCGAGTTGATAGAGAGTGCTCTCTTCGATAGTCTCCAGAAACGTCACTGCGTGCCGAATCGACGCCTGCTTCTTCAATCGGGTGGCGGCTTCGTCCACGATGTGGTCGTTGAGTATCAGCCGCCGATACGGCAGGTCGCCGTCGCGGATGAACGTCATGAACGCACGGGAAACGGCGTGCATCTCGTCACGCGGGTTGAACAAGGCATAGAGGAACTTCGGACCGAGAACGGCCTGATGATGCACTGCCGAGGGCCTGAAATGCTCCGGCGTAACCGTCCCGACCGGCGTCTCAACTGGCTCCGCCATGGTCACCGAGACGCCGGATCGTCAGCCAGCGAGATCGATGCGTCACGTCCGTGCCACTCCTCGACGAGATCGTCTTCCTCGCGAGCGTCCGCCTCCGTCGTCGATAGTGAGTGGGCTTCGATCTCGTCGAGAACGGTGAACGCAGGATCGGTCGGATCGACATCCTGGCGTCGTTCGATCCATTCGAGCAATGCCCGATGTCCTGCCTCTTTGAGCGATAGATCGCGCTTCTCAGCGAATTTCTGAAACTGCTCGTACTCGTCTTTGTTCAGCTCTGTTTGGACGTGCCTGGTATCGTTGCTGCTCATTACTGTCTATCTCTGCCAAGAAGTACAATCTCATGAAATATAAAATCTATCCATGAGTAGAAACATGAGATTTCCCGTTCGTCCGAATTCACTGTCGTAAGTCGACCAGCGGCACCGTCTCGCGGACGTCAAAGTCGAAGCGATCGGTGGCGAGCAAGCCGACGCCGAACAGTCCGGCAACGCCGACCGCCAGCCAGTTGCCGTACCAGGCGTTGATCGCGCCCCAGAGGATCACGAAACTCACCAGATCATCGAGCATGAACCCAGTCCGGTCGAGTCGGTCGAGCAGGCCGGCGCGCTCAAAGCCCAGGTCAAAGGCGAGGACGGCGACGCTCGCGCTCAGGATCCAGCCGAGATAGTTCGACAGCGGCACGCCGTAGAAGTGAATGGCGGTTGCACTCGCCCAGGCACCGTCACCCGTGAGTGGCGGGGCGTACTCCCAGAAGCCCAGGCCCACGGCCCCCGGATCGAGCACGAGATCCATCGCGAGGACGGTCGCGACGACTGCCGGGAGGCGGATTCGGGTCAGCGCGGCACGGTCGCCAAGCAGGAGCAAACAGAGCAGGTAGGCGTTCAGGACCAGCGGGAAGAAGAAGATCGGCAGTGCCGCCGGCACTGTATCCAGCAACATCGGCCCGAGATCGATGACGTACTCGAAGTCGCCGTAGGGCAGTCCCGTGAGAACGCCGAGAAACTCGATCCCGTACGTATACAGCGTCAGCCCGACGATCGCAAGGCCGGCCCGGCGGTCGATCAGCGGCGCGACGCCGGCGATCAGCGGGAGGCGCATCACGGCCGTCCCGAACAGGACGAGGTAGGGATTGAACTCCAGGATACCCGGGAACCATCCCTCCGCGCTGGCGACGAGCATGACGGCTCCGATCGCGGGGAAGAGGACCGCGATGGCAAAGCGGTTCTGGGCGACGTAGCTGTCGAGTCGGGCCTCCATGCGTCGGCGATCGAACTCAGCCACCGTACATCAGCCTCCAGAGATACCCCATCGTCAGGGCCATGCCGACGACAGTGTTGATCGCCGGGAACCACCAGTAGGCACGGTCGACCGCGACCCCCGAGACGGCGATTCCGACCTGCAACAGGGGGTAAACGGCGAGTGTCGCGCCGAGCAGCGGGTGAATCAGAGCGAACGCCCCGGCAGCCAGCGCCCAGACGATCCCGCAGTAGGCATAGGTCCGACGTTGCCCGAGGACAGTCGCCGTCGTGGCGATCCCGGCACGGCGGTCGGGTTCGATGTCGGGGATGGCCGAGAACGTGTGCATCGCCATGGTCCAGAGCCACCCCCCGACGATCGCCGGCGTGGGTGGTAACTCGCCCGCGACGGCCGTGAACGCCAACACGCCCGGCAGGACGTACAGGCCGTTCGACAGCGAATCGAGGCCGGGCGTCGTCTTGAAGCGGAAGGGTGGGGCGCTGTACTCGACAGCGAGGACGAGAAACGCCGCGAGCGTGACTTTCCCCGCAGGCCCAACGACGAGCGCGAAGGGAACTGCGAGCAGTCCGGAGCCGATCACGACGGCAAGGACCCACCGCTCGCCCGAAAAGCGGACTTCGGGTCCCTCGTCCTTTTTGGGGTTCTCGGTGTCGATGTCGGCGTCGAAGACGTCGTTGACGCCATAGAGGAAGACGTTCGCGGGCACGAGGAAGTACGCGAACAGCGCGACCGACAGCGGGGTGATGAGGTCGCCCCTCGAGCCGGCGGCGTAGACGACACCGATCACGACCGGGCCGGCCAGATACAGCCAAAAGCGAGGTCGTGAGAGAACCAGCAGGTACCGCAGCCGATCGAGCAGGCTCGACCGCCCCGCGCGTCCGGACGCTGTCGCCATCATCGACTGTTTTCGAGGACGGCCTGGGCTGCGTGTTCGCCGCTGATCAGACACATCGGCACGCCGACCCCGGGCGTCGAGTAGCCCCCGGTGAAGTACAGATCCTCGACCGCCGAGGACTCGATGGGCGGCCGGAGCATCGCCGTCTGGCGGAGGGTGTGGGCCAGCCCCATCGCGGTGCCCTTCGTCGCGTTGTACCGGTCGGCGAACTCCGAAATGGAGAACTGTTCCTCGACGACGATCCGGTCTTCGAGTTCGACGCCGGTGTTCTCGGCGATGTCGGCGATGATTTTGTCGCGGTAGCGATCCCGCGTCTCCTGTGGGTCGTCGAGTTCGGTGGCGATCGGGACCAGCGCAAAGAGGTTGGTGTGGCCCTCGGGAGCCACGTCGTCGTCGGTTTTCGAGGGGACACACAGGTAGTAAGAGGGGTCCTCGGGCCAGGCCGGGTCCTCGAAGATGTCGTCGAAGTACTCGCCCCAGTCGGTCGGGAACACGAGTGAATGGTGTTCGAGTTCGGGAACCTCGCCCTCGACGCCGAGATATAGCAGGAACGCCGAAGGGGCGTAGGTTCGGTCGTCCCAGTAGCCGGCGTCATATTGGCGTTCGTGGGCCGGCATGAGATCCTGCTCGGCGTGAGCGTAGTCGGCGTTGGCGACGACCACGTCGGGCCGGCGCTGGTCGCCGTCGGCCGTCTCCAGGAGGAACCCGTCCTTGCGGCGGGTGATCTCCGTGACCTCGGTGTCGGTCTCGATGGTCACGCCCAGTTCCTCGGCAAGGTCGACGATCGCGTCGACGACGGCTCCGATGCCGCCCGGTCCACCGTCGACGGGCTGGGGATAGTAGACGCCGAGGTTGAAGTCGGCGTGACTCATCATGTTGTAGATCGCCGGTGTGTTCGAAGGCGAGCCGCCGAGGAAGACCAGCGTGTACTGGACGATCTGCTGGAGTTTTTCGTTCTCGAAATAGTCCTCGACGTGGCCTTGCATCGACTGAAACAGTTTCAGTCCGAGTGTGCCAGTCTTCATGAGCGACGGGTCGATCCAGTCTTTCCAGGACGGACGGTACTCGTAGACGAAGTTCTCCATGGACATCTCGTAGTGGCGCTGACTCGTCCTGAGATACGCATCGAAGGCCTCGCCGGCCCCTTCTTCGTAGGATTCGAACAGTTCGCGGTTCTCGTTGCGGTTCGCGCTGATATCGACCACGTCGCTCCCTGCCTGCAGGGCCTGTTCGCCCGACCGTTCCGAGGCGCTTCCCGCCTCGTTGTCTTTGAAGAAGATCCGATAGTGGGGATCCAGTCGTTCGAGTTCGTAGTAATCCTCGGGTTCGTGACCGAAATGTTCGAAGAAGCGTTCGAACACCTCCGGCATGAGATACCACGACGGCCCCATGTCGAAGACGAACCCGTCACGTTCCAGTCGGGAGGCACGGCCCCCGACGGCCTCGTTTTTCTCGACGATCGTCACGTCGACACCGGCGTCGGCGAGGTGACAGGCCGCCGAAAGCCCGCCAAAGCCCCCGCCGACGATAGTGACCTCGGCGTCCGTTGCAGTGGTCATCGCGCTCAACCAACGGGTGGCTCCCGCTTAAATGTCGGCAACGGGGTCGACCCTCACCGACACGTTCATATCGATCGGCACGGAACGCCCAGGTAATGAATATTAAACCAAGAAAAATTCTTAATAATATTCGCCAGGAGACTCTGCTGGGGGGTGTCTCGACACTTTCGCTGGTCGGACTGACGATTCTGGCGGTATTAACAGCACAGCCCGAGGATAATCTGGAGAAGCTGGTCGTCATCGCCTGGGTTGCGTTCGGAGCGATGGCCGGCGGCGCGGCCGTCGGTGCGATGTCGAAGCGGAGCCATCCGCGGGGACTCGTCTGGGGATACGGGCTGGCCAGTGGGGCGATGATCGCGAGTGCCGCGGCGTTTCTGATCCCGCAGGCTATCGGCCAGCATGGAAAAGTCGGCGGATTCGGCATCGCCGCCGGGATCCTCGTCGGGTACAACGCCCACACGATCGGGCATCGGCTCTCCCATCTCGACCTGCCGATGGACACGACAGCCACGGAACTGGCCGCTCACGCGCTCTCGGCGGGATTGATCATCGGCATCATCTACGGCCAGATGCCCGAGCTCGGGATCCTGCTCGGGCTGGCGATCGTCTCCCACAAGGGGCCAGCGGGCTATGCGGCCGCGCGCCGACAGACGCTTGAGGGCGAATCGGCGCTCCCGCTGTTGTTGCCCTCGGCCGGCGTCGGCCTGACGGCGCTGCCGGTGGCCATGCTCTCGCTCCCGAGTTCGGCGACGATCAACGCGGCCATCTTCGGGTTCGCCTCGGGCGTGTTCCTCCACGTCGCGATGGACTTCCTGCCGTCCTGTGAAGTGGGCGGCGAGATCGACCAGGCTGCGGGCATCACCGAAACCTCACACGAACTGCTGGATCGCCTGCGCGTCCAGTCGCTGTTCTCGACGAGTCTGGGCGGCGTGGCGGTCGTGATCGCCTGGCTGCTGGTCCCCTGAAGAGACGCCTGAGAAGTTATGCATCAACCGATAGCCCCACCAGTTCCGGGTCCGTCCCACATGGTTTTTGGCTAGCCTAAAGAACGATACGCTTTTGACTCTTTAGGCGAGCCTAAATGACGATGCCAACGAGACGCAATATCCTTTCGAGCGGCGTAGCGATACTGGGCGGTCTCGGCCTCGCCGGCTGTTCAGCCCCCAACGATTCGACCGCTGGGGCCGATAGCGAAGGAACGGGGACGGGCGCGAGTCAGTCGATCGCCGTCGCCGCGGAGTGGACGGCGATGCGCGCACGAGTCCGGGACGCGCTGGTACTCGGCCGGGCCGGGGCGACCGGTCCCGGTGGGACTGTCGCCCAGGACATCTTCGCGCGCTTCGAGAACGCCGGTGGCGAATACGGTGCCCACGAGCAACTGGAGCACACCGACGAGGCGGCCTACGAGGAGTTCGAGACCGCGCTCGGGGCGCTCTACACGGACGGGCTCGGAAACGGTGATCTCGACCGGGCAGGCGAGGCCGCGGAGACCGCCACGGCACGACTCGCCGACGCCCAGCAAACGCTGGTCGGCGAGAACGCTGCCGCAGTGTTCGATCTGGACACGCTGGCGGCGACGATCCGGGACGTCATGTACCTCGCGGAGATCGACCGCCTGGATGCGGCGGCGACCGTCGCGAACAACGCCCGGACACGCTTCGAGGACAGCGATCTCGCTGACGCTCTCGAAGACGCCGACAGCGACGCATTCGATTCCCTGACGGGCGGGCTCGACGGACTGGCGTCGGCTGCCGAGGCTGGTGACAGCTCTCGGACGATGACGAACGCCGACCTGGCCTTCCAGGCGGCGATCCAGAGCAGTTACGCGCTGGCGGACAACGAGGCCGTGGCGGGTGCCGGTCACATCGCCATCCTCCAGGCGATGGGCTGGGACGCCGCCGCGCTGGCCGCCATGGGCGGTCCCTCGACCGGCGTCGCCCACGCCGCGACCTTGACGACCTACCGCGCCCGGATCGCGGACGCCGGCCGCCTCGCCGACGCCGGGGAGACCGAGCAGGCAGCAACCATGGTCCAGAACGTCTTCGCGCACTTCGAGGGCGCCCGCGCCCACGACGCGCTGGAATCCGCCGACGCCGAGACCTACGAGGCCTTCGAGTCGAGCCTGGAAGCGCTCCAGACTGCGATCGACGAGGAGTCGGGGGTCGAGGAGGCCGTCGCGACGGTCGACGAGCACCTCGTCACCGGGATCGAGGCGCTGGCTGGGGAGGACGCGCCGCTCCTGGCGGCCGCATTCTTCCGAGCCCGCGTGGTCGACGCCCGCGAGCGCTACCGGCGCGGCGAGGCGGACGCTGCGGCCGCCATCGCCCAGCGGTTGTTCGAGCGCTTCGAGGAGGACGAACTCGGGTTCCACGAGACCGTCGAGGAGACGAGCGAGGATCTCTATCACGCCTTCGAGGAGGAGCACCTCGCGGGCCTGATCGACGCCTTCGAGGCCAGCGACGACGACGCCGTGGCGACCCACGTCGAGGGCGTTCACTCGACGCTCCTTGAGTTCGCGACGACCGCGGCCGAGACGCCCGCGGTGAGTGCGGCCGAGGCCGCCTACGTCGCCGCCCGCGGGTTCAACGCCGGGACCCTGAGCGCGCGCGGCGAGAGCGACCGTGCCGCGGCGGTCGCTCAGTCGACCTTCGAACACTTCGAGGGCGACCCCGGTGGCTATCACGAGGCCGTAGAGCACGCCGACGAGGAGATCTACGAAACCTTCGAGCAAGCCCTGGGTTCGATCCGTCAGGCGGCCGACGCCGGCGACTCCGTCGCGACACCGGTCGAGACGTTCACGACGGCAGCCCTCGACTCGGCCTACGCGATCGTCGAGAGCGCCGGTGGCCCCCAGCGCGATATCGCACACGGCATCGTCGAGGACACCTTCGCGCACTTCGAGGCGGCTCGGGTGCACGAACTCGTCGAGGAGGCCGATCGCAACGCCTACGAGACCTTCGAGGGCCACCTGGAGGCCTACGTCGACGCGCTGGACAGCGGGGGTGACGTGCCCGCGGCGGCCGCCGGCTTCGCGAACGCCGCCCAGTACGCCCAGTTCGCCATCGTCGACGCGAGCGAGAAGGTCCCCCTGGATCTCGACCTCGCCGGATCGACAGTCGACGTCGAAAGCGAGGCCGGCGAGAACGAGAGCGAGTCCCCCTTCGAGGGCGGGCCCAACGTCGTCGAGGGCGTCCCGGACGACGCCGACCACGTTGTCGACATGACGGCCGCCGCCTTCGATCCCAAAGAGCTGACCGTCTCGGCCGGCGACACCGTCGCCTGGGAGTTCGCCAGCGGCGAACCGCACACGGTGACTGCCTACGACGACGGCATCCCCGCGGATGCCGAGTACTGGGCCTCCGGTGACTTCGACAGCGAGGCAGCCGCCCGTAAGGGGTGGGAAAACGGCGAAGGTGCGATCCAGTCCGGGCAGTCCTACGTCCACACTTTCGAGACGACCGGCGAACACGAGTACGTCTGTATTCCCCACGAAGCCGTGGGGATGGTCGGGACCGTGATCGTCGAGTAGCGAACCCGACCGGTAGCCGTTGTCCATTTTTTGGCCGCTGACGCGTAGCCGCAGGAATTAAGTAGCAGTGTTAAACAAATCTAACGCAATGATGTTAGATCGAGTTAACACCAGTGGGAAGCAACGGACGGTCTATCACGGCGGACGCATCGTGTACAAGTTGCTCACCGTTGCGACGTTGTTCGTTGGTATCTCGATCGAATCCTGGCCGCTGATCGCGTTCGGGACGGTGTTGTTCCTGGGTGTCTTCCGGGTTAATCAATGGGTGGCGAGCCAAACCGGGATCCAGCGAAACGACGAACGGACGCGCCAGTTGGTCAGGAAAGCGGCGATACGTGCCCTCTTCGGACTACTCGGCGTTTCGTTTCTCCTGTACCTGGGAGGTGAGGCGCTGGCAGCGTGGGACACCGTACCTGAGACACTAGCAACGCTCTCGAAACAGGGCGAGATCGTCGCCGTCTGGACCGCCGCGGCGACCATCGCGTCCTCGCTAGTCCACAAAGTTGGCGACCAACTTCGCCGTCGTCGACTGGAGGGCTAGGATGGATTTCGAGACGACCATTAAGGACCGCCGCGAGCAAGCAGGTCTGACCCAGGCCGAACTCGCCGATCGCGTTGGCGTCACCCGCCAGACTATCCTCTACGTCGAGAAAGGTGAGTACAACCCCTCGCTGGAACTGGCCTGGCGGATCGCCCGCGAGTTCGATACGCACGTCGAGGAGGTGTTCGACCTCCCCGAAACCACCCACGAACCCGAGTAGCCATGCACGCGAACACTGCCACAACGACGGAGAACCGCGATGCACAGGGCGAGGACGGCGAAACCGTCCTCGAAGCGACCACTCTCGAAAAGACAATCGACGGGACCCGGATTCTCGACGGCGTGGAGTTGTCCGTCCGCGGCGGCGAGACCTACGGCGTCGTCGGACCGAACGGTGCGGGCAAGACCACGACCTTCCGGTGTCTGCTTGGCCTCCTGCCCACCGACGGCGGATCTGTGTCGCTGTTCGGCGCGAATCCCCGCGCCGACGATGCCGTGCTGAACCGTGTCGGCGTCGTCTTCGAGTACGAAACCCTCCAGCCGCGATGGTCTGTTCGCGACGCGATGGCCCACGCCTGTCACGTCTACGGCATCCCGACCGATCGGATCGAGACCTGCCTGGCCGAGGTCGGACTCGAATCCGACGCCCACGATCGCGAATTTCGGGATCTCTCGAAGGGGATGCAACGCAAGGCGTCGGTTGCGACGGCGCTGGTCCACGAACCCGATCTGCTCGTGCTCGATGAACCCATGTCCGGCCTCGATCCCGGCACCCAGGCCCGGATGCGGGAGTTGATCGACGGCCTGCGGGAGGCGGGCCGGACGGTCGTGTTCAGCTCTCACGACCTCCAGCACGTCCAGGCGCTCTGTGATCGCGTCGCCGTGATCGCCGATGGGCGGACGGTCGTCGAAACGCCGCTTTTGAAACCAGTGCGGGTGATCGAGGAGCCACGGCCCGAGATCGAGGCCGAACCGGCAGGCGAGGTGTACGTCGTCCGGGACGACGACCCGCCCGCCGAGGCCAGGACGATCGACCTCGAAGAGCTGTATTTCTCCGCGCTGGGGGTGGAGACATGAGATTCCGCCAGCTCTGCCTGCTGGAAGCGCGCAACGTCAACTACCGGAGCCTCCTCCTGTCGGGGGTTGTGGTGGGGTTCCTCTTCGTGGGGACGCCCCTGCTGGAACTGCTGACCCGATCGGCGCTCCCACTCGAACTCCAGCGCTTTTACCTGTTCTTTCTGGGCTTCGAGGTGACCTACCTGCTCGTGTTGACACTGGGGCTGACGGCGACGATCCGGGAGAAACAGGCCGACGTGTTCGATCGCGTGTTCACGATGCCCGGGCCGACCTGGCAGGTCCTCGGGGCGAAGGTCACGGCCATCGCGGCGATCAGCTTCCTGTTGGGGTACGGAACGATCGTCGCGCTGGGAATCGACGCCGGGTTCGCGGCGTGGCTCCTCGCCGGGTACGCGCCGGTCATCGGCATCCTCGCTGTCGGCCTCGCGGCCGGTGCAGTCGCCGCAGTGCTGTACTTCGAGACGCCGCGGCTGGTCTTTTTCGGCGGCATCGTCGCCTTCATCGGGCTAAACGCCCTCCCGGAGCGACTACTCGAATGGGGGCTATCGCTGGAGATGGCCGTCGCCGGGACGATTGGGCTGGCAGTTATGCTGGCGCTGTGCGGCCTCGTTGTACTGCGTCGGGTCCCACCTGAACGTGTGGTACTGGCGTGACATTCGTCTTGAGGGCAGGAATTTTTCCTCAGGTAGAGAGAAGAACAGTGACAGAGATCATTCCTTGCTTTCGTGTTTATCAGCCATATCTTCCTTGAATTCTTCAATCGTGTTTGCGAGAAGATTGGTATCCACCGGCATATCAAATATGAACTCTCCCAATTGTTCTGCGCGCTCTCTGTCTGACCAAGTTGAGTTTCGGTGGTCTGATCTATGGGAATGATGTAAATCAAGTAATTGAAGAAAAGCATATTTTTGAAACTGGTTTTGGGACCGTTTTATCAGATCGAAGGCCCTTGTAATGTGCTCAGTATATTCTCCGATGGAACCTGAATACGGTAGTTTCACTTTGAGTTTGTCCGCATGTATTTCGCCTGTTTCAACTCCTTTGACATGTGGAGAAGTAAGAAAACCAATTGGATCAATATCTTGTTCATTTGAATATGTTCCAGCCGCCATTATTGATAGTCTTTTTAAACTTAGTCCGGGTGGGCAAACATCCTCAAGTTCACCAGTATCAATCTGAAGTGTGACTATCGTGATCCAGTGATTTGTCAATATTGCTTTGAACCGTTCAGAAAACGACGATGAGTTCCGACTGTCTTCCAAGCTTGAAAAGATATCATCCACTTCAATTTGTTGAACGTCACTTGATTGATTTTCTGGAGTGTACTTCGGTCGAACAGTTATTGATTCAACCGATAATTCTACTTGGTTATTTTTATAGTTTCTAAAAGTTATTGACTCGCCACGAAAATCAGAATGAAGCTCATTTTCTATACGATAGCCAGTCCGTCTATCCATGATTATGTCAAAAGTCGCTCTAGCCCCGGAGACGATTAGTTTTCCAATCATTTTCCCTGCTATTGAATTGCCGTAGTTGATAATGAATACTTCATCAATATGGATTTTGAGAAGGGCAATGAAATTTCTTGTGTATGAGGGCACAGATAACAACTTTCCGATCCAAAAACATTAATATATTATTATATATTTATTTCCTGACTGAGTTCCTCCGTGAGTTTTGTTTGGACATGGATTATTAGCCGAGTAATGTACTGCTCTTCTGATATCACTTCCAAGGAGCCACAGAAAACGCTTTAAATCTGTACATACAATGTACCCACACATGGGGACTAAACGGGTCAACTTTCGGTTGCCGGACGAACTGGTCGAGAAAGCCGACGTGGCCGCCGAGGTTAGCCACGCTGACCGGACGGAGATCGTCAAGGAAGCCCTCCGGGAGTATCTGGCCGAGGTCGAGGACGACGAGCGGTTCCGCGAGGCGGTCGTCGAACTCTATCTGGACGACGAAATCGGATTCGACGTGCTGAAGGCGTTCGTCGGCCGGCAGGACGCCGAGTCCGTCCGGGCCTCGAAGTCGCTGCTCGACGATGGTGAGGAACTGGCAGCCGATCTCGCCGCCCTCGACGACGAGGCATGATCGTCGCGGACACGAGCGCGCTGGTCTCACTCGCGTCGATCAACCGATTGGATCTCCTCCTCGCGGAGTTCGATGTCCGCACTACGGAGACGGTAGTTTCGGAACTGAAAGAGATGGCCGACTACGCGGATAGCCACGGCAGGGCCGCCCAAGCGGTGCTCGACCGGCAGGAAACCCTTGCCGTCCACGAAGTCGACGAACCGATCGAGTCGGGACGGATCGATGTTGGCGAAGGGAGCGCGGTTGTCCTCGCCCGGGAACGCAACGCCGACTTCCTCATCACCGACGACCTGCGTGCGCTCCCGGAACTCCAGGCCGTAACAGAGACACGAATCGCCGTCTCGCCGATCGTGTTGCGGGCGTTGGTCGATCGTGGCGTGCTGGATGGCGAGGACGCACTGGCGGCTGTGGAACAATTGGCTGACGAGCGGGACTGGCTCGGCGCACCGATCTATCGGCGGGCGAGAGAGTTGTTTGAGGGATAGTTCTAATGAGAATTTGAAAAGAGCGACACCACTCTGAAAGCCCTCGTCAGTTCCGGTCCCGCGACTCTCAAGGGTCGCTACGCTCCCCGTTCGAGCGATCCGAGACGCTCACTCCGTTCGCGTCTCGCGCTCGTTGTCGCCGGAAATCGGAGATTTCCGAGATGACCGTTGGACGTAGTCCAACGAACCTGCAAGCGGGCCTGCGGCCCGCGAGCAGATGACGAAAGAGTCGTCCGAGAGAGCGCGACGCGCTCTTTCGGACGACTTCGCTCTTTCGGACCACGCGCTTCGGACGATCCGCGTCCTGTAGTGTCTGCTCACGGGCGCGAAGCGCCGTATGCTCGCGGGCTGATGGCCCGTGCGCGGCGCTGTGCGCCGCGAGTTCGAGGCGGTGCAACCGCCTCGCAGCCGCCACGCGTGGCTCGCCCTTTCGGTCCACCAGGATTCAGCATATTCACCAGCAGAAAGTAGCACTTTGATTGATGCTTATCTGAACACCGCCGAGTGCGTATTTTAACTATACCCCCGCCAGCGGTGCCCACACTCCTTGCATTTGAAGAACCGAGTCGGCGGTTCGTCCGCGGACCCGGTCTGCTTGATCGTATACCAGGCAACCCCGTGGCCACACTCGTCACACACGACGTCGTCGGCGGTGGGCTTGCCCTCGAAGTTGGCGTCCTCCTCGGTCTCGATCAGGTCGTCGTCGGTCTGATCCTGCGTCGAGACGAAATCGTCGGCCAGGTCCTGATCCTTGGCTTCCCGATAGCCACAGCTCTGACAGACCATCTCCTCGCCGTCTGCATGCATCATCGAACCGCACTCCTCACAGAACTGCATACGTGTCAAAAGGGGATTCTGAGTCAAAAGCCTGCCCGTCTGCGATCAGCGCTCGTCGTCCATCTCGGCGAGTTCCTCCCGTTCGACGACGACCGGACAGTCGGCGACCCGGACCGTCTCGTAGTCGACGAACTCAACGATGTTGGTCCCCTCGTGTGCACACGCAACATCGGGGGGCTCCGAGAAGTACTCGCAGTTCTCACAGTAGCTGTGTTTGTCCACCTCGGCGAAGCGGCGCTCGCCGCGGGTTTCCGTCTCGGGTTCGGCGGCCGACCGCGAGAGGTTCTCCCAGAGGTCGCCGTCGATCTCGGCGCTCGTGGCGCGATCACGCGCCGTCTCCCCGAGCCCCTCGAAGGGATCACCCTGACGCGGCTGGCTTTCCAGTCGATCGAACGGATCCTCGGCAGCCGACTCGCCGGGGGTCGCCTCGGCGGACGCGTCCGTAGTCGACTCAGGGGCCGATCCGTGGCTGTCCTCGCCAGTCTGTTCAAATCCCAGGGCGTCGAACGACGAGGAGTCTGGCGTCTGCTCGGGGGCGGTCTCGTCGATCTCCGCGAACGGATCACGGCCCGGGGGGCGATCCGGCCCATCGAGGCGCTCGAACGGATCGGCCCCGGCACTGTCAGGCGCATCCGCGGCCGGTTCCGCCGCTTGCCCGTCCGAATCATCCGCCTCGACATCGTCCGGATCCGACGCTGGAAATCCGAAATCATCTCGCGCTGATTCGGCAGAATGGTCCTCTCGTGAGTCAGAATCGTCCTCTCGGGTGTCGGGGTCGTCGTCTCGTGGGTCAGAATCGTCGTCGCTCACGGTGAATCACCCCGTCGATCAGGGGCCTCGACGTCGCCGTCGGCGTCGTCCTCGACAGTCCCCTCGATCGGCGTGGCAGTGACGAGCCGGGGCTTGCCGAAGAACCCGCTCGACGGTTCGACGGTCGTGACCGCGGCCTCGCAATGGGGACAGGCAGCCCGGGTCAGCAACGCGATCTCGACGCCGTCGCCGCAGTTCTCACAGACAGCCCGACTCACGTCGTGGCGACCGGCAGCGGCTTTGATCCGGTCGACGGTTTCAGTTTCGTCTCGCGCCTGGGCCTCACGGAGGTCGCTGATCGCCCAGGCGACGGTCTGGAGTTTCTCCTCGACGTCGTCGAGGCGGTCGTCCTGGGCTGTCAGCGACTCGTCGGTGGCCGCGACGTCGTCGGCCAGTTCCTCGAGCGCCGACTGGGAGGCACGCGAGTCGATGTCGGCGGATAGGGCCGCAAAGTCGGCTTCGAGCGAATTCAGGCGCTCCTCGATCACGTCGAGGCGGTCGAACGCGTCGTGATCGTGGTCCGCGGGAGCCTTGGCGTCGGCTTCCCGCTTGACCTGAACGACGCGCGAGCGAACGTCGTCAAGCTTCTCCTGGAAGCGGTCATCGACCTCCTCGATGCGGTCAGTGAGCGCCTCGGTTGCGTCCTCGATCTCCCCACTGCCGTCCCGTGGCTCGCGCTCGTCGAGGACGTCCCGGACGATCGACTCGATGTGCTCACGGTCGAGGAGAACAGAGAGATCCGCATCGACATCGCCGTCACTGTCGCGTTCGGCGGTCGTCCGATACGTCGTAAGAAGTCGAGCCACGAGTACGTCCGGCTCGACATCGAGTTCAGCGGCGTGTTGGGCAAGCCATTCGTCAAGCTCAGGCGGCAACTGAACGGCGGCGTCCGGCGAATCCGTGGACTCGCTCGCCATCACCGGAGATTCCGCGAGCGGATAGTTAAGGGTTTGCCACCGATTCCCGCGATCGATACTGGCGGATGCGGAGAGTTACCTGATCTTCCGGACGTCGCTGATATCGAAGCCGGCATCGTCGATCTCAGTTTCGAAGCGGACGATGTCCTCGTCTTCGAGCTGTGAGAGGACGCCCCGGAACTGCTTGATGACGAGCGTCCGGGCACGGGTACTCCCGCCGCTCTCCCACTCGAATCGCATCGTCCCGTTGACCGCGTCACCCAACTGGCCGAGGCGTTCGGGCGAGATCGTCTCGTGGTTGACGTGGGCGAGGATCAAGCCGTCCCAGGAGTGGGCCGCCTTCTGGAGGCCCTTGACCACGTAGTTGATGTCGGACCAGGTGATATTCTCGCCGGTCGTGCTGATGAGGTCAGTCAGCGAGTCGATCACGACGAGGTTGTCGGGGGCATGCGCGGACATGAGATCGCCGAACGCCGACAATAGCTCCTCGCGGTCGGTCCGCGATCGGAGATCGGTCACGCTGGCCGTCCGCTCGGCGTACCAGTCCCGCGGGAGCGGGCTCTCGTGGAAGAAATGCGTCGAGAGATCGTGAAACGTCACCGCCTGCAGTCCGGCCTCGACGATCTCGTCGTCGATCGTCTGGGAGACTTCCCACCGGAACTGTGACTCGCCGGCGCTAAAGGAGACGTAGTGGATCTCCTCGGGGAGCGTCGCGTCGGCCGCGAGATCACCGTAATAGAGGTCGTGAAGTTCCGGATCACCGGCTGCCAGGCCGTTGATGAGCGCGCTGGTGTACATGAACTCGCGTGCGCCGGCCCCTGATTCGCCCGAAAGTAAGACGACAGTCCCCCGCGGGGCCCCGCCGTTGACGATCGAGTCCATCCGCTGGATTCCCAGGGGGATGCGTTCCATACCGATGGGTCTCGGCGGGCGGGCTTGTGTGTTACGGCGGGCGTCGATGTCCATGAGGTCGAAGCCTGACTACTCACGATCCGTCTCGGTGTCAGCCGTGAGGTCATGGGTACGGTCGGTTTCACGCAGGATGAACGGGCCGATGGAGAGCGTTCGTTTGGTAACCGTCACGATGCGGAGGACGTAGGAGAGCAGGAGGGCGAACGGGAGCAGCGAGACCGCGACGGCCCCGCTCACGACGAGGACACCGGTTCGGACGCCCAGCAGCGTCCCCGACAACACTGTCGGATCGAGGTACAGCACACCGGAGACAGCGGTGAGAAGTGCCGGGATCGAGGCGTACAGCATCGCCCGCGAGAGATCGATGAGCTCCCACTGGAAGTACAGCGTCTTGAAGTGCTCGCGCGCCGGGCCGAACAGTTCGAGCGCCTCGATCAACTCCGCCAGGGCGTCGTCCGCGGCCTCGGTGAGAACGTCGTCGTACTCGGCCCGAATTCGCCGCCCAGCGTAGAGTTTCCAGGAGTAGTTGTAGTTGAGCGCCGAGAAGACGACGTCGAACTCGCCGAACTGTGACCCCTCGAGGTTGTGGGCCACCGTATCCGCGTTCTCCACGACGCTGTCGACGAACGGGTCGACCTGTTCGGTGAGCGTGGGATCGTCGATGGCCGCGACGGCGTCCCCGACGGCCTCGGCCCGGCGTCGCGTGAGTGTGACCAGCGACCGCAGGAATGCCGAGGGCTGGGCCGGACTCACCGGTTCCTCGATCACGTCCTCGACGTCGCGACGGAACGCCATCGCGCCCTCCATGCGCTCGCGCTGGTCGCCGATCGGCCCCTGTTCCTGTGAGAGGACGAGTTGGCTCAGCGTGAGCACGAGCGTGACGCCGGTGATGATCGCGGTGAGCAGCCCCTGAAACAGCGTCTCCAGTGGATCGCCCTGGGTGAACAGGGCCGGCGTGCCGGCGGGATGAAACTGACCGATGGCGACGAGCGCGAGAAAGATCGCGCCCACGATCCCGGCCGCGACGGCCGATCGATCCGCGTCCAGCAACAGCCAGAACTTGCGGCTGCTCTCGGGCACCCGCTCGCGCATCGTATCGCTCGGCCGGTCCTCGCCGGCGTCCCCGCTCGCGTCGCCCATGTGGGATCCCTCGACCGCCAGCCGGAAAGGCGTGCGGTTGCCCGGCTCTCACCTGGGAGAACAGGAAATGAAACGGCGACCACGATCCAGTTTTGCAGGCATCGGTGGCTTCTAACCCAGGGCGTACTAGCAACGGGACATGAACGCTGAGCAATTCATCGACGGAATCCGCGACGACAACGACACCGCCCTCTCGCGACTCGGGTCCTCGAAAGCCCTGTACGCCGACACAGCGGGAGAGATGGGCGAGGAAACCGTCCTCTCGGCCGCTGCCGACGCGGAACACCACGCCGCCGTCACGTACCAGCAGTGGGCCGACAACGAGGGCAACGACGAGGTCGCCGACGCCTTCGCCGAGACAGCCGCCGAAGAGCGCGACCACTACGAGCGCGTCGCCGGGAAACTCGACGACCACGAGCCAAGCGAGGGCGTCCCCGCAATCCAGGACTATCTCCGCGGTCTCGATGGAACCGTCGAGCGCCTTGGTGGATTTGTCGGCCGCACGATCGCCGCCGAGAAGTCAAAAGAGCAGTTCACCGGCTACTTCGTCGGCGAGGCCGACCCACAGACGGCACAGCTGTTCCGGGACGTGGGCAGCGACCTCGATCCGCAACTCGATCGGGCGGGGGAACTGCTGGAATCGGTCTGTGAAAGCGACGACGACTGGGAGCAGGCCGCCGAGGCAGCCACGGGTGCGATCCAGACGGCCTACGACGCCTACACCGAATCGCTGGAGTCGATGGGCGTCAATCCGAAGCCCGTCTGCTGACCAGGAGAGCGAGCCTTCCGGGGTTCGTCGATCCGAGCGTCGGTATCCCTCGAATCGCCAGCGATGATCGACAGGACCGGACTTTTGTCAGTGAAGACTGATATGGGACCATGACGGCACTCATCTACGGCGCGTATGGCTATACGGGCGAACTGATCGCCCGGGAAGCAGTCGACCGCGGGCTCGACGTCATTCTCGCGGGGCGCAACGGGACGAAGACCCGCGGGCTCGCGATCCAGCTCGGTGTCGACTCCCGCGTGTTCGCCGTCGGGGAGGCCCACAACTATCTCGATGGTGTCGACGTGGTACTCAACTGCGCGGGCCCGTTCGTCGAAACCGCCAAGCCGATGGTCGAAGCCTGTCTGGCAACCGGGACCCACTACCTCGACATCACGGGCGAGATCCCGGTCTTCGAGGCACTGGCTGAACGGGACCGGGACGCCGAGGACGCGGGCGTCTGTCTGCTCCCGGGCGTGGGCTTCGACGTCGTCCCGACGGACTGCCTGGCGGCCCACCTCCACGACAGACTCCCGGGGGCGACCCACCTCAGACTCGGGATCGATGCGCCGGGATCGGTTTCGGGTGGGACGCTGGCGACGGCGATCGGACAGGCCGGTGCGGGCGGGATGGTTCGGCGAAACGGGCGACTCCAATCGGAACCGCCGGGTTCGAAAACGCGAACGATCGATTTCGGATCGGGACCGAAACACGCCGTTGGCGCGCCGATGGGCGACGTCTCGACAGCCTACTACACGACCGGTATCGAAAACATCGAGGTGTATCTGAGCGCGCCCGAATACACCGAATATCTGCTCCGGGCGGGCCACTATCTCACGCCGCTGTTGGCTGTCCCCAGCATCAAGAGTGGGTTGCAAGCACTGGCTCGGGCGATCGTAAGTGGGCCGTCCGGTGATACGGGCGAAAGTGAACGGGTATCGCTCTGGGGCGAGGCAACCGACGGCGAGACGACCGTCACGTCACGAGTGCAGACGCCCGAAACGTACGCGCTGACGGTTGAGGCGGCGACGACGGCCGTCGAGCGGGTGGAAGCAGGATCCGACATCACTGGCTACCAGACGCCGGCGGCGGCGTTCGGCCCCGACTACGTCCTCGATCTCGACGGCGTCGAGGGGTTTCTCGACGAGTGAGTCCTTTGGCGGGTGAGTGCTGCCCAGTTCGGTGGACGGAAACACTAACCACCATCGAAGACCGAACGGGTCTACAATGGATGTCGCCGTACTCACCGTCGGCGAGGAGCTACTGGCCGGTGACACCGACAACACGAACGCCTCGTGGCTCGCCGCGGAATTGACTACCCGCGGCGTCTCTGTCCGGCGGATTCTCACCGTTCCTGACGATCGTGATGTCATTGCTGATCGTACCAGGGCATACAGTGATGCCTTCGATGCCGTGATCGTCACTGGCGGGATCGGTGGAACGCCTGACGACGTGACGATGGACGCGGTCGCAGCTGCCTTCGATCGAGGGCTTGTCGCCAGTGACCTCGCGATTGGCGAAGTCAAGCAACGACTGGCAGAAATCAGCGATTCAGTCCCCGAACTCGACATCGACGTCGAGGCGGAAGCCGCGATCCCGGCGGGGGCCGAACCGCTGTCCAACCCCGAAGGACTGGCCCCGGGCTGCCGGCTGGAGAACGTCTACGTGCTCCCGGGGATTCCAAGCGAAATGCAGGCGATGTTCGAGACGATCGCTACGGATTTCACGGGTACGTTGACCGAACGACTCCTCTACACTGTCGAACCCGAGGCGAACATCGTCGGTGCCCTGGCCGACGCACGCGACCGCTTCGACGTCCGGGTCGGCTGTTATCCGGATCGAGCGGCGCGGCACAACCGGCTGAAACTCACCGGAACTGACGAGACGGCACTCGACGATGCCGCGGCGTGGCTTCTGGAAGTGATCGACGCCAGCGAGACACCGGTCGAGCGCGACTGGGATCCAGACCACGAGCCGGCGGGCGGACCAGACTGACTGCGGGGTGGCCGGTTGCTGGTGCCCGTCCCGAATCGGCTCCCGTATTTGCAAACCGGTACCGACAGGGTGGCGAACTCACGACGTCAGGGCTGCGTCGAGCGAGGCCGTCAAGTGCCTCAAG
Organism: Halorhabdus sp. BNX81; assembly: GCF_029229925.1. NCBI lineage: Archaea > Methanobacteriati > Methanobacteriota > Halobacteria > Halobacteriales > Haloarculaceae > Halorhabdus > Halorhabdus sp. BNX81. The sequence continues at coordinate 2,197,198 of NZ_CP107254.1, forward strand.
CGATTAAGATAGGCACAATGAGCGACACCGGCGGCCCCCTCTCCCCGGACCGGCCCGACGCAGAGACCGACTTTCGCGTCGACGCGCCGTTCGATCCGGCAGGCGACCAGCCCAACGCCATCGCGCAACTGGCGGAGGGCTATCGCTCGGGCATGGACGAACAGACCCTCCTCGGTGTGACGGGGTCAGGCAAGACCAACACCGTCTCGTGGGTTCTCGAAGAGATCCAGCAGCCCACCCTCGTGATCGCCCACAACAAGACCCTCGCCGCACAGCTCTACGAGGAGTTCCGCGAGCTGTTCCCCGACAACGCCGTCGAGTACTTCGTTTCCTATTACGACTACTACCAGCCCGAGGCCTACGTCGAACAGACGGACAAGTACATCGAGAAGGACGCCTCGATCAACGACGAGATCGACCGCCTTCGCCACTCCGCGACCCGCTCGCTTCTCACGCGCGATGACGTGATCGTCGTCGCCAGTGTCTCGGCCATCTACGGCCTCGGTGATCCCGCCAACTACGTCGACATGTCCCTCCGGCTGGAGGTCGGCCAGGAGATCGACCGCGACGAGCTGTTGGGCCGACTCGTCGACCTGAACTACGAACGCAACGACGTCGACTTCACGCAGGGGACGTTCCGCGTGCGCGGCGACACCGTCGAGATCTACCCGATGTACGGCCGCTACGCCCTCCGGGTGGAGTTGTGGGGCGAGGAGATCGACCGCATCTCGAAGCTCGACCCCCTGGAAGGGGAGTTACAGAGCGAGGAACCCGCCGCGCTGATCCACCCTGCCGAGCACTACTCGATCCCGGAGCAGGAAATCGAGAATGCGATCGAAGAGATCGAGGAGCTGATGGAACAGCGCGTGGGCTACTTCGAACGGCAGGGCGATCTCGTCGCCGCCCAGCGCATCGAGGAGCGGACGACCTTCGATCTGGAGATGCTCGAAGAGACCGGCTACTGCTCTGGCATCGAGAACTACTCCGTCCACCTCTCGGACCGGGAGTCGGGCGAGGCCCCCTACACCCTACTGGATTACTTCCCCGACGATTTCCTGACGGTCGTCGACGAGTCACACCAGACGATCCCCCAGATCAAGGGCCAATACGAGGGCGACAAATCCCGGAAGGATTCGCTCGTGGAGAACGGGTTTCGACTGCCGACGGCCTACGACAACCGCCCGCTGACCTTCGAGGAGTTCGAGGAGAAAACGGACCAAACACTGTACGTGAGCGCGACGCCGAGCGACTACGAGCGCGAGCAGAGTGATCAGGTGGTCGAGCAGATCGTCCGCCCGACCTACCTCGTCGATCCCGAGATCGAGGTCAGCCCCGCCGAGTCGCAGGTCGACGACCTCATGGATCGCCTCGACGCCCTGCCCGACGACGAGCGGGCCCTGGTGACGACCCTGACCAAGCGCATGGCCGAGGATCTCACCGAATACCTCGAAGAGGCGGGCGTCGCCGTCGAGTACATGCACGACGAGACCGACACCCTGGAGCGCCACGAACTGGTTCGGGGCCTGCGCGCGGGTGAGTTCGACGTGCTCGTCGGGATCAACCTCCTCCGTGAGGGCCTTGACATCCCGGAAGTGAGTCTCGTCGCCATCCTCGACGCCGACCAGGAGGGATTCCTCCGCAGCGAGACGACGCTCGTCCAGACGATGGGCCGGGCCGCCCGGAACGTCAACGGCAAGGTGGTGCTGTACGCCGACGAGCCCAGCGACGCCATGGAATCGGCCATCGCGGAGACGAAGCGGCGGCGGCGGATTCAACGCGAATACAACGAGGAGCACGGCCACGAACCGACGACTATCGAGAAGGCCATCGGCGAGACGAACCTGCCGGGGAGCAAGACCGAGACGGGCGGGTCGGCGACGGCCGACCCCGCGGACGAGGAGGCCGCGGCCAGGCTGATCGAGGAGTTGGAGGAGCGCATGGGGGAAGCGGCGGACAACCTGGAGTTCGAACTCGCGGCGGACATCCGCGATCGCATCCGGGAGCTGCGCGAGGAGTACGATCTGGACGGCCCGGATGGACCCGGCGAGGACGGCGTCCCGGCTCCCGAACGCTGATCGGGGCCAAACCACACACTATTATTTAGCTGTCACGTCTCACGGGCGAATATGACTGGTCCCCCGGCCTGGACGCGACGTGGCGTGCTGACGGCACTGCTCGCCGCCGGTGCCGGCTGTACAACCGAGACGGACGACGCGACGACGAGTACCCAGGAACCGTCGGACCCGGAGACGCCGACGGACGAGCCTTCCGAGCGTTCGACGACGTCAGCACCGACGCCCACAGAAACCGCGACGACGACCGAGGAGCCGACGGCGACGGACGAACCGACGACCGAAGAGCCGACGACAACCGCCGAATCGATAGAAGAGATCACCGACATCGAGTTCAGAGAAACGCCGCAGCGGACGCTTCGACTCGACCTCTATCTGCCATCGACCGAGGAATCCAGCCCGTTCGTCGTCTATGCCCACGGCGGCGCCTGGATCATGGGCGATAAGGGCCACCGGCCGATGTTCGATCGACTTGTCGAGGAAGGCTTCGCCGTCGCCGATATTCAGTACCGTCTGGCCCAGGAGAAGCAGTACCCGGCCGCAGTCCGGGACGTCGTCGCGGCCGTGAAATGGGTCCGGGCCAACGCCGGCGAGTATGGAATCGATAGCGATCGCGGGGCGCTCATGGGATATTCTGCCGGGGCACACCTGGCCGCGCTGGTCGCTGTCGCGCCCGATCACGGGACCTTCCAGCCCGACGAGTTCCACCCGGACGTCCGGGTCGGCGTCGACGCGCTCGTCGGCTACAGCGGCCCCTACGACTTCACTGAATCCGGGATCGGAGAGAACCCGCTCGTCGCGGCCTTTTTCGGCGCGGACGCCCCGACGGAGCGTCTCGAGGAGGGGTCACCCGTCAGTCACGTTGAGGGCGACGATCCGCCGGCACTGTTGATCCACGGCACCGATGACAACGTCGTCCCGTATCGGTCGACGACGGCCCTGGCTGACGCCTACCGGAATGCCGGCGTGCCGGTCGACGTCCTCACGGGGGATGGTGCCGGCCACGGGATGATCGACAACGACGAGTGGCGCGAGGAGACGCTACCGAGCCAGGAGCAGTTCCTCGCCGACCACCTCCAGACGCAATAACTCGGTTCGTTCTCACGGTCGAGGATGGTGCCAAGAGAAGTCCATCAAGAGTCCAACAGTCGGTACCCTTCGTTGTCCGGGGCGACGATCCGGACGTCTCCCTCGACGTCGTTCCGGGTGAGGGCGTCCTCGGCAGCCTCGCGGACAATCGCTGCCGTTTCCACGCCAGTGATCGCATAAACCGTCGGCCCCCAGGAGGACTGGCCGACGCCGTCGACACCCGAGACGGCCGAGAGCGACTCGATCAGCCGGCCGGCTGGCGGGCGATAGACCCCGCCCTGTTCGTCGGCATACCAGGCCCCGTTGAGCCGGCCGAGCCGGGTAACTGCCTCGCCGAATGTCCGGCGGTCATCGTCGGCGATCGCCGGCAGGAGGCGCTGGGTCAGAAGGGGTGCGATCTCGTCGGCGATCCCCGGATCGGCCCCCTCGACGATCGAGCGCATGCTCGCGTCCTCCTCGTTCCCGTGCTGGCCGGTCTCGACATCGGGCGTGACGAGGACGAACCGCCAGGAGTCGGGAATCGCGTGGCGGGCGACGACCGGCGGCGTGGTCCAGGCACCCGTCTCGGGTGGACTGTGAGTGAAGCGCTCGACCGGATGGCCACCGTCGACGACGAAGCCACCGTCGAGAACGGTCGCGATGCCGACCCCGCTTCGACCACCGCGCCCGAGGTCGGGAGCGCGGTCACGGACGTCCAGAGCGACGTCGTAAACGTCGGCGATGGCCATCAGCGTGGCCAAAGCGAGTCGCGTGCCGCTGCCCAGTCCGGCGTGGCGTTCGAAGCGCTGTTCGACAGTGATCGCCGCGCCGGGCACGTCAAGCACCTCGATGGCCCGGCGGGCATAGGGTTCGACCGCTTCGTCCGGGCAGACGAGTTCCTCGGCCCGCTCAACGTCAACAACGAGCCGCGGTTCGTCGATCGCCCACCCGATACCGCCATAGAGCCGATCGCGGGCCAGCGAGAGGTTCTGGAAGCCCGCGTGCAGGCGAGCGCCGATCGAGACGCGCGTCATCGTGTCTCGATTGGGCGAGGCGTCTCTTGAAGGCTGGTGTCTCGCCCGCGGGACAGGGTATTATGCCGGTCGGGAACCGAGAGTGTCGTAGCGATGACGCTCGCCCGGATCGTCGAGGCGATACACGACCACGAGAAGGAGCTGACGCTGTTCAACTGCGACCGCGACGATCCGATCGCCGACGACCTCGCCGAGTTCTTCCGCACGCAGAACGTCCGCATCCGGACGGCGAAGACGGCCTCGGGACAGCCGGCCGAGATCGCCGTGCTCAGCGATCGGGACCGCGTCCGCTCGGTCGTCGCCGTCTCGACACTCAGGGACCTGCTCGACGGCGTCCTGCCGGGCGCCGACGCCGTCGGCATCGCGGACGGGGCATACGAGCCCATCCTCGAACCGCTCAAGGAGACGACGTTCACCGCCTACGACACCGAGGAGATGCTGTATACGTCCCGCGAGATCGAGGATCGTGCCCGGCGAATGCGAGACGGGACGATCCACGCCGGCTTCCAGCGGCTCTCGCTGTTTGCCGAGCAGCGATCGATCTACGCCGACCTCGCGGCACGGGGCGTCGATGTCCACGCCTACGGAGTGCCCGATACGCCACCGCCAGACATCGACGGCGCTGTCCACCCGATCGAGAACGACGAGATCGCCGAGACGTGGTTCGTCGTCTTCGACGGGGGCGAGCAGGACGGACAGAAGTCTGCACTGCTCGCCGAGGAACGCGACGAGGGGTCGTTCTACGGGATCTGGACGTACGATGCGACGATCGTCGACAAGATTCTCGAGCACCTCGAAGCGACGTACCTCTTTCCGGATCGGGCCCATCCACAGTCCGACAGCTGAACACGCGATGATGACGATCGGCGGGGCCGGTTCGTTTTCGCGCCGGATGATCGGGATGCCCCACGGCTGACCATGTGAATGTAAATCTATTAGTGTCCCGTCCCGAAATTTTGGTAAGAAATACAACTCGAGGCGAGCAGTCGAGAGGATACCGCTATGGATCCGGATCTCACTCTCCCCATCGATCGAATCGGGCGACTACTGAAGCCGAGATACATCTCTTGGTTAGTCGCAAACGTCCTCGTCTTTTTTCTCATCAGCAGACAATCCGAAGAAGTCGTCGTCGAACCTGGCCAGGGTGGATACGTCGAAATATTCGTCTGGCCGACGCTCCGGGACGGATATAGACTAACGGATACTGGTTTCGGTGGCCCAACCGTTGATTTTGCCGGACTACTCTGGAATTACGTTGTCGTCCTTCTGCCGGTATATCTGGCACTCACGGTCGCCGCAAATCTGGTGTACCCTAAAACGTTCAGAGCCATGGAAGTAACACCAATAGTCTATCGCGATCTCTGGCTCGTCAGTATTCTTGGGGGCGTTCTCACGTTCTTTCTCGCTGCAATCGTTGGATATGAAGGGACCATATTGTGGCTGACGATGGGCCTGATCATTTTCGGCACACTGCTCGGCGGCATTACCGCACGATCCGAAGACAAGAACTAGCGGTGTTGGGGTGTCGTAATTGCCCACGCAGAAACCACATTGTGGCCAGCATGTTTTGCGTTCGGCCCGCGACGGTCCAGTATGGCAACTGGCCGGGCCATCGAAGAAGTGAAAGTCAACAATCAGGGGCTCATACCGCTCGATTCGGCCACAGATCCGTTCGAGTGAAAAGTCGAGGTTCAAGCTAGCCGGCCGATCCGCGATGACGCAGGAAGGCGATATCGGAGACAATCGGCCCCACCGGGTCCTTTTTACTCGCTCCGGGACTCGAATAGGGCATGTCCAACGACGACAGGTTCTCGCGTGACAAAGACGAGGACCTTCCGAGCACCGACGTCACCGAAGGGCCCGACAAGGCACCCCACCGGGCGATGTTCCGCGCGATGGGCTACGACGACGCCGACTTCGACTCGCCGCTGGTCGGCATCGCCAACCCCGCCGCCGACATCACGCCGTGTAACGTCCACCTCGACGACGTGGCCGAGACGGCCTGGGACGCCACCGACGAAGCGGGCGGGATGCCCGTCGAGTTCGGGACGATCACCATCTCCGACGCCATCTCGATGGGCACCGAGGGGATGAAGGCCTCGCTGATCTCCCGGGAGGTCATCGCTGACTCCGTCGAACTCGTCGCGTTCGGCGAGCGCGTCGACGGCCTCGTCACCATCGGCGGCTGCGACAAGAACATGCCCGGGATGATGATGGCGATGATCCGGACGGATCTACCGTCTGTGTTCCTCTATGGCGGCTCGATCATGCCCGGCGAGCACGAGGGCCGTGACGTCACCATCGTCCAGGTGTTCGAGGGCGTCGGCGCGTACGCCACCGGCGACATGGACGCCGACGAACTCGACGACCTCGAACGCAACGCCTGCCCCGGCGCGGGGGCCTGTGGCGGGATGTTCACCGCCAACACGATGGCCTCGATCTCGGAGGTCATCGGCCTCGCGCCACTCGGGAGTGCCTCCCCGCCTGCAGAAGAGGAGAGCCGCTACGACGTGGCCCGCGAGACCGGCGAATTGGCCGTCGAAGTCATCGAGGAGCGCCGTCGCCCCTCGGATATTCTCTCACGGAAGTCCTTCGAGAACGCCATCGCGCTGCAGACGGCCATCGGCGGGTCGACCAACGCCGTCCTGCACCTGCTGGCGATGGCCGCCGAGGCCGGCGTCGAGCTGGACATCGAGGACTTCGACGAGATCAGTCGTCGGACGCCCAAGATCGCCGACCTCCAGCCCGGCGGCGAGAAGGTGATGAACGACCTCCACGAGATCGGCGGCGTCCCCGTGGTGCTCCGGCGACTGCTCGAGGCCGACCTGCTGCACGGCGACGCGATGACGATCACCGGCCGGACGCTCGCCGAGGAGATCGAGCACTTAGAAGAGAAGGGGCGGCTGCCGCCCGAGGAAGAGATCGACGCCGACTTCCTCTACTCGATCGACGACCCGAAGGAACCCGAGGGCGCGATCAAGATCCTGACGGGCAACCTCGCGCCCGACGGCGCGGTGCTGAAGGCGACCGGCAACGACGAGTTCTACCACCAGGGGCCGGCGCGGATCTTCGAGGACGAGGAAGACGCGATGGAGTACGTTCAGGAGGACCGCATCGAGTCCGGCGACGTGATCATCATCCGCGGCGAGGGGCCCAAGGGTGGCCCGGGCATGCGCGAGATGCTCGGCGTTACTGCTGCCGTCGTCGGCCAGGGCCACGAGGACGACGTGGCGCTGCTCACTGACGGGCGCTTCTCCGGCGGGACGCGCGGGCCGATGATCGGCCACGTCGCCCCCGAGAGTTTCGTCGGTGGGCCGATCGGCGCGCTGAAGGACGGCGACACCGTGACGGTGGACATTCCCGAGCGCTCGCTCGACGTTGACCTTAGCGACGCGGAGATCCAACAGCGTCTCGATGAGCGCGACGACCCCGAACCGACCTACGAGAATGGTGTGCTGGCGAAGTACCACCGTGACTTCGACTCGGCGGCCAACGGTGCGGTGAGCAACCCCGGCGTCAAGCGGGAGTGAGTCACCGCAACAGCAGCGAACTGAGCACAGTGTAGCTCGTCTCTGTATCACGGTGCTGGGTGATTGGTGAGTTTTTCATCGACCCCCCGGGTCTCGTGGGCTATTGCCGGTCGACGAAAACACTAACTTCCAGGCAAGGGTATCACGCGCTATATGGCCGGTTTCGGCCATGGTTTCAGACGGACCCTCGTGGGGTTGAAGCAGACTACAAAGCCGAACGAACAGAGTAGACTCGTCGGTTTCAGACGGACCCTCGTGGGGTTGAAGCTACCGGAGTTTTTTGATTGTCGCGTGTGCCCATTTTGTTTCAGACGGACCCTCGTGGGGTTGAAGCAGGCGATTCCGGTAGGATACAGACCTGGTGACCGTCGTTTCAGACGGACCCTCGTGGGGTTGAAGCATCGCCGACAGTCGCGGATGGGACGGTATACGTTGGTTTCAGACGGACCCTCGTGGGGTTGAAGCTGGATTGGGATGTCGCGTGACGACTTTAACCGTGTCGTTTCAGACGGACCCTCGTGGGGTTGAAGCCAACCCGCCCACGCCGTCGTGCGGTACGACTACCACAGTTTCAGACGGACCCTCGTGGGGTTGAAGCATGATATACAATACATCTGAGTCATGGGCTGGTTCGTTTCAGACGGACCCTCGTGGGGTTGAAGCGTCTTCCGCGTCGTCGACGGCGACGGGACGGCGGTGGGTTTCAGACGGACCCTCGTGGGGTTGAAGCGGGAGCCCATCACTGACTGGTTTACGGTCCGTGATCTGGTTTCAGACGGACCCTCGTGGGGTTGAAGCTGTCGGGTCTTGAGTCGATAGCGTCAACTTGGTCCCGTTTCAGACGGACCCTCGTGGGGTTGAAGCCCGGACGGCCCCGCCGGTAGCCGAGTCTTCCGACTGTTTCAGACGGACCCTCGTGGGGTTGAAGCATCCGGTGGTGGTAAGACCACCAGAGTTCGGGAGTTGTTTCAGACGGACCCTCGTGGGGTTGAAGCGAGCGCGTCGCCGAATGTGAGGTCCTCAGTCATGGGTTTCAGACGGACCCTCGTGGGGTTGAAGCTATTGATCCGGATCGTGACGACCCGACCGAAGGCAGTTTCAGACGGACCCTCGTGGGGTTGAAGCATCCGCACGCGGAAGAGTGACTACGCGATCGAGTGGTTTCAGACGGACCCTCGTGGGGTTGAAGCTATTGATCCGGATCGTGACGACCCGACCGAAGGCAGTTTCAGACGGACCCTCGTGGGGTTGAAGCATCCGCACGCGGAAGAGTGACTACGCGATCGAGTGGTTTCAGACGGACCCTCGTGGGGTTGAAGCGGCGGGAGGATGCCCCAGGCATCGCTGTCGACGGGTTTCAGACGGACCCTCGTGGGGTTGAAGCGAGGCCAGCGCGCCGACGAACACGGACATCAACTCCTGTTTCAGACGGACCCTCGTGGGGTTGAAGCCCGGAACATACAACGACTCGGCTTCTAAGACATACTGTTTCAGACGGACCCTCGTGGGGTTGAAGCGATCCATGCGAGGTTTTTGATGGGAGGGTAGTACAGTTTCAGACGGACCCTCGTGGGGTTGAAGCGCGACGAAAAATCCACCGAAGAGACTCACTCGAACAGCCCGGCCATCACGGCGCGTTCGGCCTTCCGGAGGTGATCCGAGACGGTACTGGCCGCACAATCGAGCCGATCGGCGATATCAGCCACTGACGCGTCCCGTGGAACATCGTAGTACCCCATCTCGACGGCCATCTGTGCGACCTCCCGCTGGCGGTCCGTCAGCTCAAGGGTCTCCCGGCCCGGGCCGCGATACTCGCCGATCGACTCGATCGTGACGTCGATCGCGTCCGGAACGGCATCGATCACGCTTTCGAGGGCCTCACTGCGACCCACGATCCTGAGTCGCGTCGTTCCGTCGGCGTGGTAGATCACCGGCGGAACCAGGACGACGTGTTTGCCGTCGAAGGAATCGCGGAGCTGTCGGTCCATCTCACGGGTCTCGTGTTCGACGTAGGCGTAGAATGCGTCATCGTCGATCGGCGTGAGATCGTAATCGGTGACGAACCGCGCTGCATCGATCGCCTCACGATAGGGATCGATCGGGCCGACGACACGGAACAGCAGGACGTCGAGTTCGCTCCGCGAGAAGTTCCAGATCAACAGCTCCGCCCGCTCGAAGCCCGCAGTCTCCGCGATGAAGGTGTGCATCGGGTTGCGCCAGTCCGGCGGTTCCTGCATGGTGGCGGCGAGCGATTTCACAGCCGGCCTTGCCACCTGCACTTCAAGGGACTAGTGAATTCGGCAAAACCGGCTTTGGCTGAGTGCCCGTTCGCCGGCGTATGTGCGCCGTGCAGCGGACTGGTCGCGAGCGACGGGCGGACTGGGAGACGGTCGTCGAGGATCTCGATGGGGTAATCGACCGCGAGACCCACGAAAACGCGCCCGGGGTCGTCGTCCGAGCCGACGCCGTGGCTGCCGTCCTCGAAGCGCTCCGTGACAGCGCCGGGTTCGACCACTGTGCCTGCGTCACCGGCCAGGAGTACGACGACCGCTTCGAGACGATCTATCACCTCCGGCGGTACGACGAGCCGACTCGCGAACTCAGCGTCGTCGTTCCGACGAGTGCCGAGAATCCAGTGAGTCAGTCGGGCGCATCAGTGTACGAGACGGCCGACTGGCACGAGCGGGAGATCTATGATCTGCTGGGTATCGAGTACGAGGGGCACCCGGACCTCCGCCGAATTTTGCTCCCCGAGACCTGGCAGGGCCACCCGCTCCGAGAGGGATACGATCAGACCCAGTCGCAGGTCGTAACCCATCGGGAGAACGTCAACCCGATCGCCGATGACCACCAGCAAGGGCCGGACACGATGTTGCTCAACATCGGCCCCCACCACCCCGCGACTCACGGTGTGCTCCACGTCCAGTTGACCCTGGACGGCGAGACAGTCGTCGACGCCGAACCCGACATCGGCTACATCCACCGCTGTGAGGAACAAATGTGCCAGCAGGGCACCTATCGCCATCAGATCATGCCCTACCCCGACCGGTGGGACTGGGGCGGTGGGGGGCTGCTCAACGAATGGGCTTACGCCCGCACCGCCGAGGATCTGGCGGACATCGAGGTACCGGAATACGCCCAGGTCCTGCGGACGATGAGCGCTGAACTCTCACGGATGCTCAGCCACTTCCTCGCAGTGGGTGCCTACGCGCTGGACGTGATCGGGGACTTCACGGCGACGTTCATGTACGCGATCGAGGACCGCGAACGGATCCAGAGCCTGCTGGAGGATCTGACCGGCCAGCGGCTCATGTTCAACTACTTCCGGCTCGGCGGTGTCGCCTGGGATCTACCCCAGCCACGCGATGCATTTCTGGAGAGTGTCCGGGAGTTCCTCGCCTACCTACCGGACCGCCTGGCCGAATACCACGACCTCCTCAGTGCCAACGAGATCCTCCAGCTGCGGACGCTCGACACGGGACATCTCGACCCCAACGTCGCGAAGTCCTACGGCGTCACGGGGCCAGTCGCCCGCGGGTCGGGGATCGACTACGACCTCCGGCGGGACGATCCCTACGGCTACTACGACGAACTCGACTGGTCGGTCGTCACCGAGGACGGCTGTGACAACTACGCCCGCCTGCTGGTTCGGATGCGCGAACTCGAGGAGTCGGCGAGCATCGTCGCTCAGTGCGTCGATCTGCTCGAAGACTGGCCCGCCGAGGACCGGACGATCCAGTCGAACGTCCCCCGGACAGTTCGGCCCGAACCCGACGCCGAGACCTATCGGGCCGTCGAGGCTGCCAAAGGCGAACTCGGCATCTACATCCGCAGCGATGGGACGGACAGCCCGGCACGGTTCAAGATCCGCGGCCCCTCGTTCTCGAACCTCCAGGCCCTCCCCGAGATGGCCACCGGCGAGTACATCGCGGACTTCATCGCGACGCTCGGCAGTCTGGACACGATCATGGGGGAAGTCGATCGGTAAGGGCGTGGACATAGCCAACGAAGCCGCGTCCGCGGGTGCTCGATGTGCCTCCGACATCTCGACGGTCCGTCGGGTGGCGAAGTTAGACAGGGTGGGGCGAAAGAGTTCGGCGCTCACCCGGCCGTAGCACCGTCGTTTTCCCCCTCGATCTCACCCGCCCCCTGTGGCTCGGCGGCGCGTTCGAACAATCCCCGGCGGCTGGTGTAGACGAAGTACGCAAGCAGCCAGGTGGCGGCCGCGACGTTCGAGAGCGTGATTGCCCAGAAGACGGCCGTGACGTCGAAGGTGAGGACGTAGACGCCGACAATGGCAACCGGAACCCGCACCGCCCAGTACTGGGCCAGCGTCGAGACCATGCTGACCTTCGTCTCGCCCGCGCCGTTGAACCCGGCCTCGACGGTGTAGATCGCCCCCAGCGCCCAGTAGCCGTAGGCCAGGATCTGGAGGTACGCGACGGTGTATGTGAGATCCGGCCCCACCATCCCCGGCACGAAGACGTGGGCGATGAACTCGGGAAAGAGCCACTGGACGACGCCGAGAACGCCCAGGCCGACCGCGGCCATGACGACGGCGATCCAGGTCGTCCGCCGGGCGCGTTCGAAGTGTGCGGCGCCGAGGTTCTGGCCGACAACGCTGGTCGCCGCCTGAGCGAGACCCTGGGCCGGAACGAAGACGACGGTCGCGACGCGTGAGCCGAGGTGGTAGGCCGCCAGGCCCGCCGCGCCCCCTGCAAATGAGACCACCGCGATCACGACGAGGCGGGCGAGTTGCCGACCGAGATTCTGGCCCGCGACCGGCGCGCCGACAGTGACGACCTCGCGAGCGGTCGCGAGGCGAGGTCTGACAGCGTCGGCGGTGAGCCGGAACCCCTCCCGACCGTGGAGGACGACCGCGATGGCGACCAGTGCACCGACGCCGTAGCCGATACCCGTCGCAAGTGCCGCGCCGAACACTTCCAGGCGTGGGAACGGGCCATACCCGAGGATGAGTAGCGGATCCACCACGACGTTGACGAGGATCGCGACGGCGTTGACGGACAGCGCGATCCGCGTCTGGCCCCAGCCGGTGAAACCGGCTTCGAGGGTGTCCGACAGCGACGTGGTGAAGAGGGCGGGGATGTAGGCCGTCAGGTACGCGACCGCGTACGTCGCGACCTGGGCCTCGTCGGTGAAGCGATCGACGATCGGTTCGGCCCCGACGAGGACGGCAACGCCGACGACGGCAGCGAGGGGCATCGCGAGGGCAGCACCGGTAAACGGCACCCGCCGGGCGGCCGCTTCGTCGCCAGCTCCGACGCGCTGGGAGGTGATGACCTGCGTCCCGGTGAAGAGCATCATGAACGGGACCAACAGCAGACCGACGAAAACGGCGGCGAGGCCGACCGCGGCGACGGCCGTCCCGCCCAGCCGCCCCACCCAGAACAGGTCGACGACCTCCTGGGCGACTAAGGCGAAGTTCTGGACGACCAGCGGCGCAGCGAGCACGACCAGCACGCGCGAGAGCGACCCGCTGACGATGTCCTCCCGTGAGGCATCAAGCATGGGATGGTGACTCTCCTCCCGCATATGTTAAATATCCATTGTTTGTGTAGTGTTGACAAAACGCGATCCAAAATCGCCGACAGTGCACGACTCGGACGTGGGTCGCCGGTGGTCGAAGTGGGCACGGACAGATCGCGATCCGCACTACAACGATGTCGATCGGGAGGTAATTCCGGGGAGGATACCGCAGTGAAAGACGAGAGTCGGTCACAGCGAGGACAGTGTCGGAGGACCACTGGACGCCCGGTGAAGCTGAGTATGGCACGATCAGCTCAGAAACAGCCGCCGATCGGCGTCTTCGTGACGTGCCGCCGCGGTCTCAATGCCGGGCGTAAACGACTGGAGGTCGGCAGCCGATCGCTCGGCGCTGGTGGCCACAGCCCGGGTCATGGCCGGACGAAGGTCGACGAGCAGCCGCTGGAGATCGGTGTGGCCGACCGTGAGCAACCGCTGGGCGGCCTGGAGTTGACTCGCGACGAACGCGTGGACGAAGGCCCCAGCCGCTTGGCGGCCATCGAGCCCTTCGACGGCCGCCACGAGCGCGAACGCTGCGGGATAGGTCCCGGGAGCGGCCGCGTCGTCGACACGCGCTGCGTACGTCGAGATGCGGTCGTCTGCCAGCGTTTCCCGGGAGAGATCCAAAAGCCGACGACCGGACGCACGAGTACTCTCGCGAAACTCCGCCGGCAGCGTCACAGCGAGTACTCGCCGGTCGATCTCGACGACGCGGTCGAGATCCCCGGCTCCGGCCGCTTGTCGGGCGGCCCGAACGGCGACGGCATCACAGACTGCGAGTTGTCGAGCCAGGACCGTCTCGAGGAGCTGGCGGAGATCGGCGGCGTCGGTCACGCGGTCCTCCGCCACAAGCTGTTCGAGCCCGTACGACAGCGAGTCGCTGCCGGTCGGCAGCATCGAGTCGGCCAGCCGCATCGCGGCGAACGCGGGGCCGTCGCTCATCCGGACCCCCCTGTGTCGTCGGGCCGACCGCTCCCGGTCGCGTCGTGACCGTGCTCGTGTGCCGATCCGTGAGCGTGCTCGTGCGCGGGGCCGTGGGCGTGTTCGTGGTCTTCTGGACCGTGCGCGTGGCCGTTCGGTTCGTGCTCGTGGGTCGATCCCCGGTCGCGGTCTCCGGAAGCGTGCGCGTGATCGGGACTCGAGTGGCTGTGTTCCGGTGGGTCCGACTCGTCGAACAGGGTCGGATCGACCGTACGGCGAGTCACCTCGGCGCCATCCGGGAGCCGCGCACGGATCGCATCGGCGATGGGACGGTCGGCTTCGACAGGGACGAACGCCGTTGCATCCTCAACCACGAGATCGTAGTGGCGGTTCCCGAGAAAGTGCCCCAGTTCGAGGAGACACCCGTGGGTCCCGCCGTCGTCCGCGAGGGCACTCACGTCGATCGCCAGTGCCGGCCGATCCTCGAACGCGATGGCGATGGCGCGGTCGTCGTCAGCGTAGACGACATCGCCCGCCTCGACGCTGGTGTCACCGAGCACCAGCCCGACGTCCGTGCCGGCATCGGTCGTCGTTCGGACGCGCGATCGCTTGCGTTCGGCGTCGCTCAACCGGACGTATTCGATTGTGCGGTCGTCGAACGCCGCGATCGAGCCGACGACCGTTTCGGCGACGATCATCAGTACTTTCTGAGCGCCGGCGCGGGAACGCCGAGCAGTCGCTGCCGTGCGCCGTCCCAGGCGGCGTGCAGCGTGTCGGTCACCGATTCGGTACTGTCCCCAACTACCCGCACCCAGGAACCGGCGTCGTTGGGGAGCGTCGAGACGCCGGCCTCGGGATCGCAATCGGCGACCCGGTCGGCCATCGCGTCGGCGAGGGATGCGGCCGGACACTCGGTCGTCGTGACGGCATACAGCGTCCCGAAGACGTCGCCGCTGAGCACGCCGGTCGTCCGCGGTCCGGCTCCGTCGTCGCCTGGCGAAAGGGTGAGCCGATCGGCGAACAGCCGCCCGTCCGGCCCGCTGGCCTCGACTCCGGCGGCGTAGCGGTCGAACTCGAAGGCCTCGCCGCGGGCAAGTCGGCCGGGGACGATCACCTCGCCGACGATCGCCGTGGCCGCCGATCCCAACTCGATCGTCAGCGACTGGGTGTACCTCGCGTCCGGGTAGAGAATCGTCGCCCCCGGGACGTATTCGAGATGGGTGCCGTCCCCGGCTGCCACTTCGATCTCCGCCCGGGCGAAATTGTGGGTCATCGACTGGACTTTCGTCGCGCTCTGGGTCGAGACCAGCGCGGTCGCGCCCTGACGGGCGCGGATCGAGACGTCGTGTCGGTCACCCTGGGCGACGCCGCCGGTCGGTGACTGGACGTAGACGGCCGTCCCGTCCGCCGGCGGTGCGTGATCGAGCGTCCCCGAGACGTGAAAGGGGACACGGGCGAAGTCGCGCTGGAGAACCGTTCCACTGTCGGCGTCGGTCCCGAAGAGGAGTTCGAGCCGGCCGTCCTTGCCCGGCGACCCCACGGCCGCCTGGGGGACCGCCTCGCCGGCGTACTGCTCGAACCCGCGGGGAACGTCGGCGGCCATCAGGCGAACAACACCTCCTCGGAGAGGTACTCGCGGACCTGCGCGATGCCGTCGCCGTCCTTGCAGTTGGTGAACACGGTCGGCCCCTCCCGGACGCGGTCGGCGTCGGCGGCCATGACGTCGAGGTCAGCACCGACGTGGGGGGCCAGATCGGTCTTGTTGATCACCAGCAGGTCGGCATCGACGACGCCCGGGCCGCGTTTGCGCGGGATGTCCTCGCCCTCCGCCGCCGAGATGACGAACGCGTAGTAGTCGGCCAGTTCGGGATCGAACGTCGCCCCGAGGTTGTCCCCGCCGCTCTCGACGATCACGACATCCAGGGCCGGATGCGAGTCGAGAAAGGCGTCGATCTGTTCGAGGTTCATCGAGGGGTCCTCGCGGATACCCGTATGCGGGCACGCGCCGGTTTCGACCCCGGCGACCAGCTCGTCCGGGACGATCCCGGCGAAGCGCTCCCGAAGCGCGTCGGCGTCCTCCTGGGTGAGGATGTCGTTGGCGATGACGCCCACGTCGAGGCCGGCCTCGCGCAGGCGGGGAACGAGATCGGCGATCAGCGAGGTTTTGCCCGAGCCGACCGGCCCGCCGATCCCGACCGTCGCCACGTCGCGGTGGGTCGGACTCATGGCTGGAACCCCCCTGGTGGATCGTTCGTCCCGGTCGTGGCCCCGCCGTCGGTGACCGCCTCGCCCGTATCCTCGGCAGTCCCGTCCGACCGGACGGGGTCGTGGACTGTGACCAGTTTCGTCCCGTCGGGGAAGACCGGCTCGACCTGGATCATGTCGATCATCTCGGGGACGCCGGCCATGACGTCCCCCGGATCGAGCAACTGGGCCGCGCCCGATCGGATCTCGGCGACGCTGTCGCCCTCACGGGCGCGTTCGATACACCAATCCGAGATGTACGCGACGGCCTCGGGGTGGTTCAGCGCGACGCCGCGGTCCTTGCGCCGGCGCGCGAGCTCTGCGGCCATGAAAATCGTCAACCGTTCTCGTTCCTTTGGCGTGAGGTTCATAGCAGGTACCGTTGTGCGAGCGGGAGTTCGGAACTCGGTTCGCAGGTCACGTTCTCGCCGTCGATGCGGACGTCGAAGGTTTCGGGGTCCACCTCGATGTCGGCCGGGCAGTAGGCGTTGTAGTGCATGTCGTCTTTGCCGACCGAGCGGGTCCCGGAGACCGGGACGACCCGTGAATCGAGGTCGTATTCCTCCCCGACGCCGGCCTCGTGTGCGGCACCGCTGACGAACGTCAGCGACAGCGCCTGTTTCGCCCGGCCGACGGCCCCCGCACGAGGCCGCTGGACGATGGGCTCACAGGTCATCAGCGACCCGTTAGCCTCGCCCATCGCCGAGGAGACCGGGAATCCACCCTTGAACGTCATCTGTGGTTTGATCCCGAAGGAGTCGGGCTCCCAAAGCACGACATCCGCCAGCTTTCCCGGTTCGAGCGTCCCCACGTACGCGTCGATACCCGCCGAGATGGCGGGGTTGATCGTGTACTTCGCCAGGTAGCGCTTGATCCGGTGGTTGTCCCCCGACTCGCCTTCGTCCTCGGGCAGGGGACCGCGCTGGTCTTTCATCTTCGAGGCCGTCTGCCAGGTTCGGGGAACGAGTTCGGCCATCCGGCCCATCGCCTGGGAGTCGGTGGTCATCATCGAAATCGCACCCATGTCGTGGAGGACGTCCTCGGCGGCGATGGTCTCGGGCCGAATACGTGACTCCGCGAAGGCCACGTCCTCGGGGACATCCCGATCGAGGTGGTGACAGACCATCACCATGTCGAGGTGTTCGTCGAACGTGTTCTCGGTGTAGGGCATCGAGGGGTTCGTCGAGGAGGGAAGCATGTTCGATTGGCCGACCAGTTCCATGATGTCCGGGGCGTGTCCGCCGCCCGCGCCCTCGATGTGAAAGAGGTGCATCGTCCGGCCGTCGACCGCAGCCATCGTGTTCTCGACGAATCCGGCTTCGTTGAGCGTGTCCGTGTGCATACAGACCTGTACGTCCGCACGCTCGGCGACCGACAGGCAGGTGTCGATCGCTTCCGGCGTCGAGCCCCAGTCCTCGTGGAGTTTGAGCCCACAGACACCCGCCTCGACCTGCTCGCGGAGGGCGTCGGGATCTGAAGCGTTGCCCTTGCCGTAAAAGCCGACGTTGACCGGCCAGGCCTCGGCGGCCTGCAGGAAGCGCGCGACGTTCGTCGGGCCGGGCGTACAGGTGGTCGCACCGCCGCCGAAGCCACCGCCCAGCATCGTCGTGATGCCCGACGCCAGCGCGTGCTCGTGCAGCTGTGCGGAGTTGAAGTGGACGTGAATGTCAAGCGCTCCCGGCGTGGCGATCATCCCCTCGGCGGGGTAGACGTCCGTCGAGGGGCCGACGACCATGTCGACGCCGTCCATCGTGTCGGGGTTGCCGGCCTTGCCGACGCCGGCGATTTCGCCGTTCCGGATGCCGATGTCCGCGGCGACGACGCCCAGGACCGGGTCGAGGATCGTCGCATTGGTGATGACCCAGTCGAGTGCGCCCGCCGACTGCGTGACGCTGGCGGTCATACCCTGGCCGTCCCGGAGTGTCTTCCCGCCGCCGAAGACGGCCTCGTCGCCGGGCGTCCGGCGGTCCGCCTCGACGGTCGCGAACAGCGCGGTGTCGCCCAGCCGAACCTGATCGCCCGTCGTGGGGCCGTAGAGGTCGGCGTACGCGTCCCGATCGATGTCCTTACTCATGGTCCGCCCCGTCGATCCCAAACCCGGCCGCCCGAGCGCGTTCGAGCGCCCGATCGACGCCGCTTTCGACGCTGCCGTTCGTCAGGCCGTTCATTCCGTGGATACGGCGCTTCCCGCCGATAGCGACGAGTTCGACCGTTTTGGACTCGCCGGGCTCGAACCGGACGGCCGTGCCCGCCGGGATATTCAACCGCATACCGTAGGCCGCCCGCCGGTCGAATGCAAGGGCCGCGTTGGCCTCGAAGACGTGGAAGTGCGAGCCGACCTGGACCGGGCGATCGCCGGTGTTGGCGACCGTGACACGCCGGGTTTCCCGACCCTCGTTGATCGTCACCGACCCCTCGCCGGTGCGCACTTCACCCGGAACGACGGTATCGGTCATGCCCCTGTCACCGCCATTGTCGTGACGTTCGTCCAGTTATATCGCATATATCGAGACAGAAGTCCAGCTATCGATAAGATACCTCTATCGAACAAAAATTGCCGTTCCGCGAACCGGGAAGCTGACACTCGGGCACACTTCGCCACCCCAACCTCACAATTGCCCATCACATCTCCCGTACTGGGTTCGCAATTTTGGATATGCCTATTTTTGCGTGAAAATATAATCCCCTTATATTGTTGCCAGTTGCATCTATATTACTGGGGTAAAGTTTTAGTGGACTACCCAATACCGGACGATTGTCGATATATGATCGAAGAACATTCCAAGATTTCGCGTTTGGGCGCGAGAGAGCCGTCGGATATCGAGTTATCCTTCCGTTTCGGCAGTGATTCCGGGGGAGATTCGGATGAATGAGCGACCGTCGGTCGGCCGCCGGGAGTTCCTCGCGGGGATGGGAACGGCGGGTGTAGCCAGTCTCGCGGGGTGTGGTGGAATCCTCGGCGGGAGTGGCGGGTCGGACACCGTCAAGATCGGTGTCCTCGAGGATCGGTCGGGGAACTTCGCGCTGAACGGGACGCCCAAGTGGCGGGCCTCGAAGCTCGCGATCGACGAAATCAACGACGAGGGCGGGATCGACGGCAAGGAGATCGAGCTGTTCGATCCGGACCCCCAGTCCGACGACACGCGTTACGCGCAACTCACCAAGCGGTTGATCAACCAGAACGACGTCGACGTGCTGTGGGCGGGCTACGCCTCCAAGACCAGGGAGACGATCCGGCCGACCATCGACAGCAACGAACAGCTGTACTTCTACACCACCCAGTACGAGGGCGGCGTCGCCGACGAGTACACCTTCTGTATGGGGGCAACGGCCCGCCAGCAACTGGGCAGCGTGGTGCCCTACATGATCGAGAACTTCGGCGACCGGATCTACACGATCGCAGCCGACTACAACTTCGGTCAACTGTCGGCCGACTGGGTGAAGGTCATCGCCGACGAGAACGGTGGGGAGGTCATCGGCGAGGAGTTCATCCCGCTGTCCGTGTCGAACTTCGGATCGACGATCAGCGACATTCAGGCGGCCGACCCGGACTTCGTGATGGCGCTTTTGGTCGGGAAGAACCACTCGTCGTTCTGGAATCAGCGGACCTCCGCCGGACTGGACATCCCGATGGGCACCTCGACAGTCATGGCCCAGGGCTACCAGCACCAGCGGCTCGATCCGCCCGCTCTCGAGAACGTTTACGGCGGGTTCAACTACATGGAGGAGGTCCCGACCGACCGCAACCAGGACTTCGTCGACCGCTACTACGAGAAGTACGGCGACGACGCCGCCTACATCAACGAGGAGGCCGTCAACAACTACGTCTCGACGTACCTCTACAAACAGGCCGTCGAGGAGGCCGGGACGCTTGACCAGGCGGAAGTCATCGCCACCTTGGAGGAGGGGATGGAGATCACCGGCGACCAGTCCCCGGAGGGCGACATCAGCCTGCAGGGCGACGTCCACCACATGACCCACAACATGCGGGTCATGCGGTGTGATGCCGATCACAACATCACGGTCGAGGACACCCGGAAGATACCCGAACAGTTCCTCACCGAGACCGTCGACATCGATCTCAGCGGGGACGACGACGGCATGACCAAGCAGTTCACGCCCGTCGATTACTTCCCCGAAGCAGGAGGGTGACCGATGACGACAGGGAGCCCCGCGCTGATCGCCCAAAGCGGCTCCGCCGGCACCGTCGAGACGGTCCTGAAGACGCTTGATGGGGCCGGCGTGCCGATCGAACTCCTCCTGCAGATCGCCGACAGCTTCGCGTACATCACGCTCGCGGCGATCGGTCTCGCCGTCATTTTCGGCATGGTCGGCGTGATCAACCTCGCCCACGGCGAGTTCATCCTGATCGGCGCCTACGCGACGACGCTGTCGGTCAACGTCTACGGCCTGCCGCTGCCGATTGCGATGGTGTTCGGCAGCCTCCTGACGGGCCTGTTCGGGATCGTCGTCGAGCGGACGATCGTTCGCCGGCTCTACGGGCGGTTGCTCGACACGATGATCGCTACCTTCGGACTCGGGTTGATCATCACCCAGGGTGTCCGGATCGTCTACGGGAACACCATCGACTCGGTGTCGACGCCGTTCGGTGCGGTGCCCGGGTACACCTACTCGGCCTACCGGGTCTTCCTCGCGGTGGTCGCGATCGCCGTCCTGGTGGCGATCTACCTGCTGTTTACCCGGACGGAGTTCGGCGTCAAGGCCCGGGCCACCATCCAGGACCCCGACACCGCCCGGGCCATGGGCGTCGACACCGATCGGATGTACATGTTGACCTTCGGGCTCGGGTCGGCGCTGGCGGGCCTGACCGGCGCGTTGTACGCCCCGATGGAGTCGATGGTCCCCTCGATGGGCAACGGCTACCTCGTCGAGTCCTTCGTCGCGGTCGTCGTCGGCGGCTCCTCGGCGCTCGTGGGCACGCTCTCGGCCGGCGGGCTCCTGGGGACGATCCGTGGCGTCTTCGCCAGCGAGTTCGGCACCTTCGTCGCGAAGATGGCCTTGCTCGCGACGGCGATCCTCGTCATCCGGTTCCTCCCGGGCGGACTGTCCGGGCTGTACGATAGCCTCACCGATCGGGTGCAGGAGGAATGACGATGCCCGAATTCGATTTCGTTCCCGACAGACTGGATCGACTTCGCGACCAGTTGAGCGGGCCGAACACGGTCGGGGAAACGCCGGCCTTCTGGCGGACGTTCCTCCTCGCCGTGGCGGTGTTTGCCAGCCTCCCGTTCCTGCTTGGAAGCTACGGCGCAAACCAGTTCGCGCTGTTTATGGCCTATGGCCTGCTGGCGCTCTCGCTGACGATCGTCTGGGGGTACGCCGGTATCCTGAGCTTCGGCCAGATCGCCTTTCTGGGGATCGCCGGCTACACCTACGCGCTGGTGAGTCTCAACGTCGGCGGCGCGCTCGGGGCGACGGTCGCGATCCCCGCCGCCGTCCTCGCGGCGACGGTGTCTGCGTTCGTCCTCGGGTACTTCATGTTCTACGGCGACGTCCGGGACGTCTACGTCGCGATCATGACGCTGGTCGTGACCCTGGTGATCGGAACGTTCCTCGGCCGAACCGCCGGCGACGGCTGGACGATCGGGAGCGTCCCGCTCGGCGGAGCCAACGGGATACCCGGCCTCCCGGATCTGACGATCGGGATCGGCGACGTCGCCGTGGTCTTCAGCGGGACGATGTACTACTGGATCACCCTCGTGGTCGTCCTCGGCACCTATCTTGGCCTGCGGGTGCTGGTCAACGGCCGCCTGGGGTACGCGCTGGTGGCGATCCGCGAGGACGAGGACCGCGCCGAGATGCTCGGATACGACGTGCGCCGGCTCAAACTGCTGGTGTTTACGTTCTCCGGGACACTTGCGGGAGTCGCAGGCGTGTTCTACGTCACGTATTTCAACATCGTCAACCCCGAGCCCTTTACGCTGCTGTGGGCGACCTACCCGGTGCTGTGGGTGACCTTCGGCGGGCGGGAAACGCTGACCGGCGCGCTCGTCGGGGCGATCTCGATCGAGTGGATCCGACTCACGCTATCCCGGACCGTGCCCGAGTTCGCGATCGTCTTCGTCGGCGCGATCCTGCTCGTCTCGGTCCTGTTGGTGCCCCGCGGTGTCGTTCCCGGTATCCGGGACAGTTACGCCTTCTTCGAGAGGCGCGGACTCAGAGACGGCGTCGTCGTCGGTGGACGGCGGATCGCGGCCGGTCTCCGCAGACGGGTGCGGGCAGTCGGAGCCCGGGTTCGTGGGACGCTCCCGGACGCCATCGAGTCCCAGTCCCCGGAGGTGAGTCGCGAATGAGTTCGACTGACAGTAGCGACCCGTCGATCCGGAAGACGCCCGCCGGCGAGGCGACCGGACCGGACACCGACGCTATCCTCCAGACCGAGGGGCTCACCAAGCACTTCGGCGGGTTCACCGCCATCGACGGGATCGACTTCGGTATCGACGCCGGGCAACTGCGCTGTCTGATCGGCCCCAACGGGGCCGGGAAGTCCACGCTGCTGAAGTTGATCACGGGTCGACACGACGCCAGCGAGGGTCGGATCTTCTTCGACGGCCAGGAGATAACCGATGTCGTCCCGCACGCCCGCGTCGACCGGGGTATCGGCATGAAGTTCCAGGTGCCAAGCGTCTTCGAGTCGTTTACGGCCGCCCAGAACATGCGCCTGCCGCTCCAGCGCGGCGAAGAGGACGACCTCGGGGCGGCGATCGACGAGCGCCTCGGTCGCGTCGGCCTTCGGAACGTGGCCGAGACGCGCGCGGGCGAACTCTCCCACGGCGAGCAACAGCGCCTGGAGATCGGGATGGCCGCCGCGCTCGATCCCGATCTACTCTTGCTGGATGAACCCGTCGCCGGGCTCTCGATCGAGGAGCGCCGGGACGTGGCCGAGCTCGTCACCTCGCTGAACGACGACGGCATCGCCTTCGTCGTGATCGAACACGACATCGACTTCGTCGCCCGGATCGCCGACGAGGTGACGGTGCTCCACCAGGGGCGGATCTTCCGGGAAGGACCGATCGAGGACATCCGGGCCGATCCGGACGTGCGGCGTATCTACCTCGGCGGTGATTGACCATGTTAACATGTAACTCACTCACAGTCGCCTACGACGCGACCCCGATCCTGCGAGACGTCGACCTGACCGTCGAAGACGGCGAGATCGTCGGCATCATCGGCAAGAACGGTGCGGGCAAAACCACACTGCTGAAGGCGATCATCGGGTTGCTGGATGCGCGCTCGGGAACCATCGAGTACCGCGGGACGCCGGTGGGCAGGCTGACGCCGGACAAACGGGCGGCCCGTGGCATCGGGTACATCCCACAGGGCCGGGATGTCTTCCCCGAGTTGACCGTCGAGCAAAACCTCGTCGTCGGGGAGTCGATCAACGACGGCGCGGAAAGTCGCTACGAAGCCGTCTACGACTATTTCCCCGTTCTCGAAGAGCGGGCCGACCAGGCCGCGGGGACGCTCAGCGGCGGCCAGCGTCAGATGCTCGCCATCGGGCGGGCGCTGGTTGGCAATCCGGATCTCCTCCTGCTCGACGAACCATCCGAGGGGGTCCAGCCGTCGATCGTCGAGCAGATCAGCGAGGACATGCGGGCGATCAACGCTGACCTCGGCACGACGATCCTCTTCGTCGAACAGAACCTCGGCGTCATCCAGTCGATGGCCGACCGCTGTTATGCGATGGAACGGGGGACCATCGCCGACGAACTCGACGGCGCGGCCGTCGAAGACGAGGACACCGTCGCCTCCTACCTGGCGGTGTGAACTCAGGTTACTCTCGGCTCGCTCCGGCGGCCGCGACGGCCACCTGCCCGTAGGCGATCCCGCCGTCGCCAGGCGGGACGCGGTCGTGGCCCAGAAAGTCCAGCCCGGCCGTCTCGACCCGTTCGCGGATCGTCCGGGTGATCGCATCGTTGTACGCGACGCCGCCGGTGAACCCTACGGCGTCGACCCCACGATCCGCGGCGACCGCGACGGACAGCTCGGCCAGTCCACGTGCCAGCGCCCACTGGGCAGTCGCGGCCACGTCGGCGATCGGGTGATCGTCGGCCATAGCGTCGAGGTCACGAACGAGCTGTCGGGTGTCGAGCACTCGATTACCGTCCCGCGTCGCGTACGGAATATCGTAGTCGAGGACGGCACCGTCGACCGCCGCACTTTCGAGTTTCATCGCCGGTTCACCTTCGTAGCTGCGCTCGGTGCAAACGCCGAGAAGCGCACTCACCGCGTCGAGCAATCGCCCTGCGCTGGTCGTCGTCGGGGAATTGATGTCCTGCTCGACCTGTTTCCGGACGGTCGCCGCCTCGCCAGCCGTCTCGACCGTACCGCGCTCAAGGAGCAACTCGTCGATCCGGTCGTCGTCATCGAGCAGACTCGCCAGGATGCGAGGCGGCCGTTCGATCGCGGCCGTCCCACCGGGGAGTTCGAACGCCGAGAGGCCGCCGACGCGATCGTGATCCGCGAGGGTGGCGTCCAGCACTTCACCGCCCCAGATCGACCCGTCCGGGCCGTAGCCTGTCCCGTCAGCGGCGATCACGATTGCGCGCTTGCGCTCGCGCTCGGCCAGCAAGCTGGCGGCGTGAGCGTGATGATGCTGGACCTGAATCGGTCCCGCCATTCCCTCACGGTCGGCGTATGCTCCCGCTTCCTGGGTCGTCAGGAACTCGGGGTGGGCGTCACAGGCCACCACGTCGGGGTCAGTACCGAGCAGGTCTCGCAGATGGGAGACGGTCTCTCGGAGATATTCGACCGTTTCGGGGTTGTCGACGTCGCCGATATACTGCGAGGGGACGACCGCACCGTCCTGGGTCAGCGCGACAGTTGCGTCGAACTCCGCCCCGAGAGCGAGCACGTCGTGGGCCGTCTCGGTCGAGGACGGCAGCGGGAGCGACTCTGGGACCCACCCGCGCGACCGACGGACGAACCGCCGCTCGCCCCCGGCAAACCGAGCCACGCTGTCGTCACACCGCATCACGATCTCACGGTCGTGGACGAGGGCGGCGTCGATCACGCCATCGAGATCGGCGAGGATCGTCTCACGGTCGGTCGCCATCGGCACGCCGGGCATGTTGGCGCTGGTCATCACCAGCGGGCCCTCGACGTGATCGAAAAGGCGGTGATGCAATCCGGAGTACGGCAGCATGACGCCGACGGTGTGCAGTCCCGGTGAGACGCTATCGAACCAACCCGGTCGATTTTCTCGCCGTCCATCGAGCAGCAGGATCGGCCGGCGCGTGTCTTCGAGCGCGTCGCGTTCGGTATCCGAGACCTGGGCGACGGACTCTACCGCCTCCAGATCGGGGGCCATCAGCGCGAAGGGCTTCTCGGGACGGCCCGTTCGTTCGCGCAACGTCTCGACGACGGCCGGGTCGGTCGCGTCACAGGCCAGGTGGGTCCCACCGATCCCCTTGATCGCTACCAGTTCGCCGTCGGCAAGTCGCTGGCCAGCCCGCTCGATGGCGTCGTCACCGTCGGCGCGGGCATTCCCGTCGCCGTCGAGCAGCGAGAGCGTCGGCCCACACTCGGGACAGGCGATCGTCTGGGCGTGGTATCGGCGGTCGCTCGGTTCCTCGTAGTCCGCCCGGCACTGGCCACACATCGGAAAGTCGTCCATCGACGTGGTTGGACGGTCATAGGGCAACTCCCGGATGACCGTATATCGCGGGCCACAGTCCACGCAGGCGGTCGCCCAGTAGCCGTGAAACCGGGAATCGGGATCACGCAGGTCTTCGAGACAGCTGTCACACATTGCCGTGTCTGGCGGAATCGTCCCCGCTCCCCCCGTCGAGTCGGTCGAAGCGACGATCTCGAACCTGTCGAGACCCGCCGGCTCGCCGTCTTCGACCGTCACATCCTCGATTCGGGCCAGCGGCGGCGGATCCGTCCGGAGGGTCGCGAGGAACGCGTCGATGCCCGACTGGGGGCCCTCCAGAACGATCGTAACCCGTCCGTCGCCGGTGTTTTTCACCTGACCCGCGAGGTCATTGTCGGTCGCCGTCCGATAGACGAACGGGCGAAATCCCACACCCTGGACGACGCCCGTCACCGAGACGACCGCTCGCGTCCGTTCGCTCATTAGGTCGTAGGCAGCAGTCCGCAGTGTTGAATCTGCCGACCGGAGTTCAATGCGCTTAACTCGCCGAACGAGGAATATGAAACGTGGAAGAGATAGATAATCGTACGTACTGGCTGATCGCAGTCTTCCTGTTCGTCGGGGTCAGTGGTGCGACGATCCAGGCCCGCGGCGCGCTCGTCCCGACCTTCGAGGATTTCTTCGGGGTGACCAAGAGTACGCTGGGACTGATTACCCCGGTCGGGACTGTCGGGTACCTGGCCGCGATGCTGGCGCTGGGCTCGGCGAGCGGGCGGGTTGACATCCGGCGGTTTTTGCTCGTCGGCGTCGCGTTGACCGGGCTGTCGTTGCTGTTGATCGGTGCCGCACCGAGTTTCATCGTCCTCTTGGGGCTTGTCGGGATGCGGAGTCTCGCGACGGGGATCGTCCGGGCACTGGACCGCCCGACACTGAGTCATCTCTATCCGGAGTCGCGGGCGCGGATCTTCACCCTCCAGGAGATGACGTGGGCGGTCGGCGCGATGTTGGGGCCGATCCTCGTGACTGCGGTCTTGAGTCAGTACTCCTGGCAGGCGACCTATCTGGTGCTTGCGGCGCTCACCGTCCCCGTGTTCGTGCTTGTGTGGCGGCTCGACGCGCCGACCGGGACCACGAACGAGCGGACGTTCGAGCGCAGCGACCTCCGGCCGCTGTTGTCCCAGCCGAGCGTGTACGGGATGGTGATCGCACTGATCTTCGTTGGCGGCATCGAGAGCATCTACTTCACCTGGTTGCCGAGTTACGCGGACACGACGTTCTCCGGCTGGATCACCGGCATCGTTCTCTCGATTTACCTGGCGGCGTACGTCCCCGGACGGTTCGTTTTCAGTCAGCTCAGCGACCAATACAGCTTCACGCGAGTGCTCGTCGTGACGAGTATCCTCCTGACCGTACTGACCTATATTGCCTTCACCGCCGCGGAAGGGGCGTTGTTGCTCGGCTCGATCTTCGGCATCGGCCTCCTGATTTCGGGGCTGTTCCCGACGCTCATATCGATGGGCATCGAATCGATGCCCTCGTTCTCGGGTCCGGTCAACGTGGTCGCCAACGTCGCCACCCAGGTCGGGTTCTCCACCGCGCCAGTAATTGTGGGCGTGCTTGCCGACGCGACATCGATCGAGACCGCGATCCTCGTCCAGATCGGACTGGCAGGTCTGCTCGCCGTAGTCATGCTCGTCCTCGAGTTGGGACCCACGGGAACCGCTTCGGCGACCGCATGATCCGCACTCGATGTATGCAATCGCACAGACCACTCCGAGAAATGTCGGAAAACCACAGGATAGCAGTGTATTTCAATGGATTTACCCACGCGCCTGCGGGAGGACTCGACAGTGAGTGAGCAAGCGTCTCGGCGGGCCTGGACCGTGGTGCTGTTCGCGTTCGTCGCGATCGACGGGGCGATCATCCAGGCTCGCGGTGCCCTGGTTCCGGTCTTCAAGGACGTCTTTCCGGTGACCGAGAGCCAATTGGGGCTGGTCACGCCGGTCGGCACCGTCGGGTTCGTGCTTGCGATGCTCGTCTTCGGGACGGCAAGCGGGCGGATCGACATCAAGCGCTTTCTCGTTATCAGCGTCGCGGCGACGATCGGTAGTGTCCTCCTTTTGGGCCTCTCGCCGACCTATCTCCTTTTGCTTGTGTTCTTCGGGATCCGGAGTTTCTCGACGGGCATCTTCCGGTCGCTCGATCGATCGGTGCTGAGTCATCTCTACCCGAACTCGCGGGCGCGGGTGTTGAGCCTGCACACGATGATCTGGGCCGTCGGCGCGACGCTCGGCCCGCTGTTGGTAACCGTCGTGATGTGGGAGTTTTCCTGGCGGGTCACGTATCTCGTGCTTGCGGTCGCGTTGGTCCCGGTCCTGGTCGCGCTCTGGCGGCTCGATCGCCCCGACTCACTCGACAACGAGCGCTCGCTCGAACTGGACGACGTGAGAGTCCTGCTCCGGGAGCCGGCGATATACGGCATGGCGATCGCGCTGGTCTTCGTCGGCAGCATGGAGAGCGTCTTTTTCAACTGGCTGCCCTATTACGCGGAGGGACTGTTCAGTGAAAACGTTGCCAATCTCACGCTGTCGATCTACCTGGCAGCGTACGTCCCCGGTCGGCTCGCGTTCAGCTATTTGGCCGAGCGCTATCGGTTCAGCGACCTGCTCGTCGGCGTCGGGGTCGTCCTCGTGGTCGCGATGTACGCGGCGCTCGTCCACGCCGCCGGGCCCACGCTGCTGGCGCTGATCTTCGTGATCGGCTTTTTCATCTCCGGGCTGTTCCCGACGCTCATCTCGATGGGCATCGAGTCCAGGCCCTCCTTTACCGGCCCCGTCAACGTCATCGCCAACGTCGCGGCCCAGACCGGCTTCTTCATCGCCCCGGCTACCGTCGGCGTGATCGCCGAAGCGACGACCATCGGCACCGCAATGAGTCTCCAGATCGGTCTGGCCTCGGCGCTGGTCGTGATCGCCATCGCACTCAAGCTAGGTCCATTAGCTGGGCAGTCCGCCCCGAAGCAAGCCTGAGTGCCGACGGCTCGACCGGTGGACCACCACTCCCGGTCGCCACCCCGTGCGCTCTGTTCGCACTGCCGCCGCGAGTTCTCTCCCCACTAATACAAGTTTATTTGTCCTAGAACAAGCCGGTTGGCAAAGATTTATCGGCGTCACCCACACACCACATGTTGCGGCTGCTTCGCGTTGACCCCAAGATATAGGGCCTCAACGGGGGTTCGATAGTGACAACCATGGACTGTCCCGACTGCGGGAACGATCGCACGCACGTCCTCGACACGGAGCCAAGCGCTGACGGCACCTCGATCCGTCGTCGCCGGGAGTGCCAGGAGTGTGGCTTCCGGTTTACCACCTACGAACGCCCCGAATGGGAGTCCCTGCAGGTGAAAAAACGCGACGGAGCCATCGAACCGTTCGATCGCGCGAAACTCAGGGCGGGCATCGAACGTGCCACCGAGAAACGTCCCGTCGACGAGCAGGCGGTGACAGCGATCGTGGATGCCATCCACGACGAGCTCACCGACAACGAGGGACGGATCGTCACCACGACGCAGATCGGCGACCTGGTCTCCGAGCACCTGCGCGAACGCGACCAGGTCGCGTACCTCCGCTTTGTCTCGGTGTACGAGGCGTTCGCCGACCCGGAAGAGTTCCGACGGGAACTCGACGCCGTCATCGACGCCGAGACCGACCCGCCCGACGACTCAGACACATGAGCCACCAGACAGCAACTGCCACGGACCGAATCGCATCGATACTCGATCGCGCCATCGAAGACACACCGGCGATCTCTCCCGAGGACCGCGCCGACCTCCGCCGGGCGATCGAGGAGAACTGCTATGCCGGCGCCGACCGCGCCGAGGTGTACGAGGCGGCCCTCCAGACGCTGACCGCCCGCATCGAACGCAAACCCGAATACAAGCGCGTCGCCGCCCGCGTGTTCCGCCAGCGATACTATCACGAGGTGATCGGCGAGGACCTGCGTGGCGAGGACCTGGATGAGGCCTACCGCGAGACGTTCGTCGGGAACCTCCGCCGGGGCGTCGAAGCCGCCCTCCTCGACGACCGATTGCTCGACCGGTTCGACCTCGACGGTCTGGCCGACTATCTCGGTCCCGACCGCGACGAGCACTTCGAGTACCTGGCGATGGAGACGCTGTATCAGCGATATTTCCTTCGAACGAACGACGGCGAGCACCTGGAACTCCCCCAGGCGTTCTGGATGCGCGTCGCGATGGGGCTGGCCGTCGAGGAGGACGACCCGAATGCCCGCGCCAAGGAGTTCTACGACGTCCTCTCGAAGCTCGAATTTACCCCCTCGACGCCGACGCTCTTTCACGCTGGGACGACCCACCCACAGCTGTCCTCCTGCTATCTGACGACCGTTCCGGACGACCTGGAGGGGATCTTCGACGCCTACAAGCACCACGCGCAACTCTCGAAGTGGTCCGGCGGCCTCGGCAACGACTGGACGCCCCTGCGAGCCGAGGGCGCGCTGATCGAGTCTACGGGCGTCGAATCGACCGGCGTCGTCCCGTTCCTCCGGATCTCCAATGACGTGACGGCGGCGATCAACCGCTCTGGCAAGCGCCGCGGGGCCGCCTGTGCCTACCTGGCGATCTGGCACCTTGACTTCCCCGCGTTCCTCGATCTGAAACGCAACACCGGCGACGAACGCCGCCGGACGCCGGACATGAACACCGCCGCCTGGATTCCGGACCTCTTCATGGAGCGCGTCCAGGCCGGCGAGTCCTGGACGCTGTTCAGCCCCGACGAGGTGGGGGACCTCCACGAGGCCACGGGCCAAGAGTTCGCCGAGAAATATCGCGAGTACGAGCAGGCCGCCGAGAACGGCGAAATCGAGAACGTCGAGACTGTCGAGGCCGCCGAGTTGTGGCGCACCCTTCTGACGCGGCTGTTCGAGACCGGCCACCCGTGGGTGACGTTCAAGGACCCCTGCAACATCGGCTCGCCGCAGGACCACGAGGGGACCATCCGCTCCTCGAACCTCTGTACGGAAATCACGCTCAACACGAGCACCGACGAGCATGCGGTCTGCAACCTCGGGAGTGTCAACTTCGCGACGCACGTGCGAGACGGTGAACTCGATCGCGACTACCTCGAAGACACCGTCGAGACCGCGATGCGAATGCTCGACAACGTCGTCGACCTGTGTTTCTATCCGACCGACGAGGCCGAGGACTCGAACATGCGCCACCGGCCCGTCGGCCTCGGGACGATGGGCTTTCACGAAGCGCTAATGGAGATCGGTGTGCCGATGAACAGCGACGATGCCGTCGAGAAGGCCAACCGCTGGCAGGAGTTCGTCGCCTACCACGCGATCCAAACCTCCTCTGAGCTGGCCGCCGAGCGCGGTGCCTACCCCTCCTTCGAGGGCTCGAAGTGGGACCGTGACATCCTCCCGCAGGACACCGTCGACCTGCTGGAGGACGAACGCGGCCGCGAGATTCCGACCGAGCGGACCGAGACCCTCGATTGGGACGCCGTCCGGAAGTCGATCGCCGAGCACGGCATGCGAAACTCCAACACGATGGCCATCGCGCCGACGGCGACCGTCTCGACGATCAACGGCACCACGGCCTCGATCGAGCCCCAGTACTCGAACCTCTACGTCAAATCGAACATGTCCGGGGACTTCACGATCGTCAACGACCACCTCGTTGCCGACCTCCGGGAGCGGGATCTCTGGGACGACGAGATGCGCGACCGGATCAAGTACCACGACGGCTCGATCCAGGAGATCGAGGCGATCCCCGAGGACCTCCGGGAGTTGTATCGCGGGGCCTTCGAGATCGACCCCCGCCACCAGTTGCGGCTGACGGCCCACCGCCAGACGTGGATCGACCAGTCGGTTTCGCACAACGTCTTTTTCCCCTCGACGGACGGCACCCTGCTGGACGACATCTACACGACCGCCTGGGAACTCGGGCTGAAGACGACCTACTACCTCCGGACGCTGGGGGCCTCCCAGGTCGAGAAGTCCACGCTCGATCTCTCGGAGTACGGCAAGACCCAGCACCGCGACGGGGACGGCGATCCCGAGGACGGGACGACCCGATCGAACGAGACCGACCGCGACCAGGGCGGGCACAGCGACCTCGCCAGCGTCGAGGACCCCACCTGTGACGCCTGTCAGTGAATCGCCAGCGAAGAATCCATCCCAGCCACACATCCCATGCCAATAATTGACACTGCCGCCGAGCACGACCCGAACAAGATCCTGCCGATCGACTACGACTGGGCCCGCGAATACTACGAGGCGGGCGTCAACAACAACTGGGTTCCCGAAGAGATCCCCATGCAGGACGACGTCGCCCAGTGGAACGGCGACGAACTCAGCGACGCCGAACGCCAGCTCGTCGAGTGGAATCTGGGCTTCTTCTCGACGGCCGAATCCCTCACCGCGAACAACCTCGTGTTGGCCCTCTATGAGTACGTCACCGCGCCGGAGTGTCGCCAGTACCTCCTCCGGCAGGCCTACGAGGAGGCCATCCACACGGACACGTTCATCTACTGCTGTGACTCGCTTGGCTTCGAGCCCGAGTACCTCTACGGGATGTACGACCGCGTGCCCTCCATCGAAGAGAAAGACCAGTTCGTCGTCGACCTGACGCGCTCGATCGACGACCCCGAGTTCACGATCGACGGCGACGACGACGTGCGGGACCTCCTCCGTGACCTTGTCGGCTTCTACGTCATCATGGAGGGCATTTTCTTCTATGCCGGCTTCGCCATGATGCTCGGGCTCAAGCGCCAGAACAAAATGGTGGGGATCGGCCAGCAGTTCGAGTACATCATGCGCGACGAGTCCCTGCACGTGGGCTTTGGCGTCGACCTGATCGACCAGATCCGGACCGAGCACCCGGGCGTCTGGACCGACGAGTTCGATAGCGAGGTGATCGACCTGATCGAGGAGGCCGTCGAGTTGGAGCAGATCTACGCCCGCGAGGCCTGCCCCGAGGAGATCCTGGGGATGAGCGGCTCGCAGTTCGCGGAGTATGTCGAGTACATTGCCGACCGCCGACTCGATCAACTCGACCTGCCCGAGCAATACGGCACTGAGAATCCCTTCCCGTGGATGTCCGAGCAGGTCGACCTCAACAAGGAGAAGAACTTCTTCGAAACACAGGTCACCGAGTACCAGAGCGGTGGGTCACTGGAGTGGTGACGGCGGGACTTCCGTGCGGCCGTCAGTCGTGCGTGTGAGCGTGGTCGTGCCCGTCTTCGTGTGAATGGTCGTGCTCGTGCGTCTGGCCGTCAGCGTGGGTATGCTCGTGTGCGTGAGTGTGCCCGGTGCCGGCCACGTAGGCCTCGTGATCGCTCGCGTGGACGTGGCCCCGCTCGTCGAGGAAATCGACCAGATCGTCCAGACCGTCGCCGTGTTCAGCGCTGGTCCGGA
Source organism: Halorhabdus sp. BNX81 (assembly GCF_029229925.1). Classification (NCBI taxonomy): domain Archaea; kingdom Methanobacteriati; phylum Methanobacteriota; class Halobacteria; order Halobacteriales; family Haloarculaceae; genus Halorhabdus; species Halorhabdus sp. BNX81. The sequence goes on from NZ_CP107254.1 coordinate 2,230,664, forward strand.
ACGTCGGCATCTCGGGGGCGATCTCGCTCACGTCGGATTCCATCAGGTCAAGATCAGCATTCACCGCTTCGGCGATGTCGACCTTGTTGATCACCGCGCCGTCGCAGGCCTGGAAGAGGAGGGGATGCTTGCGCACCACGTCGTCGCCCTCCGTGGCGGAGACGACCAGCACGCGAGCCTGCGCGCCGAGCGGGAAGTCCGCCGGGCAGACCATGTTGCCGACGTTCTCGATGTACAGGGTGTCCAGCGCGTCGAGATCCAGGTCCTCCAGGGCACCCTCGACCAGCGAGGGATCGAGGTGACACTCCTTGCCCGTGTTGACGTTGGCGACGGAGACACCCAGTTCCCGGAATCGGGTGGCGTCGTCCTCGCCGGCCACATCGCCGACGATCACGCCGATCTCCTCGTCGTCGGGCGCTCGCTCGATGAGCCGCTCGATGAGTCGGGTCTTCCCACTGCCAGTCGCGCCGAGGAACTCGGCGACGAAGATCCCGTGGTCGTGGACGACCCGCTCGTGGAGGTCGTCGGCCTGCTCGGCGAACTGGGCGAGGATGTCCGCCTCGGCGTCGCCAGCGTGTTCGTGATCGTCGTCGCCGTGGCCCATCCGATGGGCTCCCAGCGGCCCAAGCAGGCCGGACTGGCCGGAATCCGACAGCAAACGGTCGAGCAGGCGGTCGATCGGCGTCGCGTCCGTGAGTGGGTGTCGTGACGTGTGATACATTGTATTGTCTTGTATACGCAGTCAATCGGTCGTGTTCGCGTCCGGCGAGTCGGCGGCGTCAGGGTCGCTCCCGTCGTCCGTCTCTGGCAGCGTGACGCTCATCAGCCGGCACTCGTTGCCGGCCTGGAGTTCGAGGCGGGCGTCACATTCGGGACAGGTCAGGTTCGGCGCGTACGCCAGCGCGCGATCGATCTCCCCCGGCTCGCCGCTCCAGCCACAGGCACACTCGGCGTAGGCGGGCTCGGTCTCGATATCGATTGTCAGGTCGCCGTCGGTGATCGTCGAGTCCGCGGCCGCTTCGAGACAGGTCTCCAGCTGGTCGGGATTGACGTGGCTCGCCTCGCCGACTGAGACGGTAATACCCTCGAAGGTAGCAGCGCCGTGGTCGGCCGCGGCTTCCCGGGCGGCGTCGAGCACCTGTGTCGCGATGGAGAACTCGTGCATGTCAGCAGATGCGAGGCAGCTGTTCGCCTTCGGGCGGGGAGAGGTAGCGTCGACCGAAGCCGGTGTCCAAGACGACCTGGCCGGTGTGGTCCTCGACCACGTCGCCGATGATCGCGGCGTCCTCGCCCTTGGGATTGTCTCTGAGTGCGTTCAGTACGGCCTCGGCGTCCTCACTCGCGACCGCCATCACGACGACGCCCTCACAGGCCACGTCGAACGGTTCGATGCCGAGTACTTCGCCGGCCGAGGAGACCGGCCCCGAGACGGGGACGGATTGCTCCTCGACGTCGATGCCCACGTCTGCCTTGCTCGCCATTTCGTTGAGGACCGTCGCGAGGCCGCCACGAGTGGGGTCCTTCATCGCCGTCACCTCGCCGGCGTCCATCGCCGCCCGGACGAGGTCGTTGACCGGCTGGACGTCGCTCTCAAGGTCGCCGCCGAAGTCGAAGCCCTCGCGTTCCGAAAGCAGCGAGATGCCGTGGTCGCCGACCGTCCCCGAGACGATGAGCTTGTCGCCGACGGAGAGTCCGGCGTCCGGGACGTGGCCGCCCTTCGGGACGACGGCGACGCCAGTTGTGTTGATCGCGAGCGTGTCCATCTCGCCGCTTCCCATGACCTTCGTATCGCCGGTGGTGACCGTCGCGCCGGCTTCCTCGCAGGCCTCGCGCATCGACTCGGTGACCCGCTCGACGGTCGACTGTGGCGTGCCGGCCTCGATGATGAGGGAACTCGTCAGCGCCAGGGGCTCGGTCGCGCCCATCATCGCCAGGTCGTTGACCGTCCCCGAGACCGCCAGCCGGCCGATGTCGCCGCCGCGGAAAAACAGCGGGGTAACGACGTGACTGTCCGTCGTGACGACCACCGAATGCTCGTCGTCGATCGGCTGGACGCTGCCGTCGTCCAGTGCAGCGAGGCCGACATCCGCGTCAGTCTCGGCGAATCGGGAGACAGCCAGGCTCTCGATCAGCTCGGCCATCTGACTGCCGCCCGCGCCGTGGGCGTGAGTGATGACCTCGTCGTCACTGTTGTCCTCGCTCGACTCCGCCTCGCCGACGTCGTCTGTGTCGCTCATTCGATCACCTTAGAGGTCCGGCTGGCCGCCGTATTCGAGCCAGATCTTGCAGGTCCCCTCGCTGGAAACCATACACGCCCCGACGGGGTCCTGGGGCGTACACTCCTCGCCGAAGAGGTCACATTCGTCGGGATCGGCCTTCCCGGCCATGATATCCCCACAAATGCACTCCTCGGTGAGCGGGTCGGCCGCGCCCGGATCGACCGCGATGTCGAAGCGCTCGCGGGCGTCGAAGTGGGCGTAGTCCTCTGAGAGGACCAGGTTCGCGTCGGGGATTTCGGCGATCCCGCGCCACTCGCCGCTCGTGGTGTCGAAGACCTCCCAGAGTTGCTGTTTGGCCGGGACGTTGCCCTCCCGTGAGACACACCGGGGATAGGCGTTCTCCAGGCCGGCCTCGTCGTCGCGGATGAACTCCAGCAGGCGCGCGAGGGCGTACAGCACGTCGATCGGTTCGAAGCCACCGACCACGGCCGGGGTGTCGTACTCCTCGACGAAGTCCTCGAAGAGCCCGTAGCCCGTGATCGTCGCGGCGTGGCCCGCCGCGAGGAAGCCGTCGACGTCGGTGTCGGGCATCTCTGCGACGACCTCCATCGCCGGCGGGACGTACTTGTGGGCCGAGAGGACCGAGAAGTTCTCGGGCGGGTCCGAGGTGAGCACGGCCGCCGTGGGTGCGGCGGTCGTCTCGAAGCCCGTCGCGAAGAAGATGACCTCCCGATCGGGTTCCTCCTCGGCGATCTCGGCTGCCTCGCTGGCGCTGTAAACCACACGAACGTCCGCACCCTCGTCTCTGGCGTCGGCGAGGCTCTTCTCGGTCCCAGGCACGCGGAACATGTCACCGTAGGTGGTGACGATCTTTCCCTCCTCGGCCAGCGCGACGGCCTCGTCGACCTCGGGCATGTTGGTCACGCAGACCGGACAGCCCGGCCCCATCCGGACCGTCAGATCATCGGGCAGGATCGACCGCAGGCCGAACTTCGCGATGGCCTGCTCGTGGGAGCCACAGACGTGCATCACGTTGACCGGCTCGCCGATCTCGGCCATCAGCGCTTCGAGTTCGTCGGTCAGCTGTTCGGCCTTCTCTGGGTCCCGAAACTGGAGTTCGTCGTCCCCGCTTTCGGCGTTCGTCGCCATCTATCGGCCCTCGATCCCAAGCTGTTCGCCCTCGCCGGCACCGATCTCTTCGAGGGCTTCGTCCTCGTCACCTTCGAGGAACGACTCGTAGATCTCCATGGTCTCTTCGACCTCCTCGTCGGGTATCTTCCGGATGGCGAAGCCGGCGTGGTTGAGGATGTGATCACCCACCTCGACCGCCTCGTCGACGACGTCGATCCGGACGGTCTTCTCGACGTCCCAGAACTCGGCGCGCGCTTCCTGTCCGTCTATTTCGATTATCTCTCCCGGGATTCCTAGACACATATGGTATCACCTGTTTCCGTTGTGTTCGCGCTTTCGGCATGGTTCCGTCGGAACCGGTCGATCCAGCCGCCCAGCGTCCGATCGTCTCACTCCCCGGTCGATGGGGGACTGCACCGGTATAGCTGGATCCTATACGAAAAGACAGGGTATCAGGCTACTTGAGGGTGCGCCCTGTTGTAGCCCGCTGAAAACTGCGATGATCATCGATTGGGGATTCGAGGAGTGGGGCTCCTCAGCGCTCGTCGGTACACGACACCCGGAGCCCCTACTCTCTTGGCAATTGCCTGTGTAGGCGGAGACGAATATGCCAGCCCAAGCACGCTTTGAGTTGTTCCTCGATCGCGCTGAGGAGTGGCGATGGCGACTGGTCGCATCGAACGGCGAGATCATTGCAGATAGCGCCGAAGGCTACACCTCGAAACAGGGGGCCAAACGTGGAATCGAGAGTGTCAAACGGGTGGCTGGGGACGCGGCCGTCGTCGACACCGCCGGGGAGTGAGCCGCCTCGACCTGCGCTGTGTAGACCGCCGACAAGATATCGCTATACCCGTCGAATTCTTGATTTTGGGAGCGTCTCGCTGGGGAATCGCCGATATCTCGCCTGCGACGATCATCCCGGGGAAGAGCGCCTCTGGCTGTCGAATCACGCAGTCTCGGGTGAATTGTGTGGTTTATTACCCCAACCGCCATTGGTGTGGACGATTGCCGCATGTACGAGACGGGTCCACCGACGAACCGTGAATCGAGACGTGCCATTGTGCAGTCGACGCTCGATGCGTCGGCGGGCAAACGCAGGCCGGCCGCAATCACGGGCCGGACGGCCCGCGCTCGGGAGGGACAATGAGCGACGAGGGATCCGAGACAGCCTGGCACAGCCGCTCGGTCGAGGCTGTCCTCGGGGCGATGGACTCGGGACCGGACGGACTCAGCGAGGCCGAGGCCGCTCGTCGCCTCGAGGAGTACGGCCCCAACGAGATCCGCGACGATGACGAGATCTCGCCGCTTGCGATCTTTATCGATCAGTTCCGGGACGTCCTGATCTACCTGCTGATATTCGCGATGCTGATCTCGCTGGGGGTCGGGTTGCTTCCCAACCATCCCCCGGAGTACGTCGACGCGGCGCTGATCGCGCTCATCCTGCTGGCCAACGGGATCTTCGGGTTCGTCCAGGATTACCAGGCCGAGAAGTCCATCGAGGCGCTGAAGGATCTCTCGACCCCTGACGCGACGGTTATCAGGGAGGGCGAACGCCACGTCGTCGACTCCGCCGAAGTCGTTCCGGGTGACGTGATCGTCATCGAAGGTGGCGACGCGATCCCCGCCGACGCGCGACTCATCGAGACGGCAAGCCTCGAAACCGACGAGTCGGCCCTGACCGGCGAGAGCGCCCAGGTCACGAAGGACACCGACCCCGTCGAAGCGGACGCGCCGATCGCCGAGCGCACCGGGATGGTGTACATGAACACCTCGGCCGTCCGCGGGCGGGGCCGGGCCGTCGTGACCGAGACCGGGATGGACACCGAGGTCGGGGCCATCGCCGAACAGCTCAGCGAGACCGAGGACACCCAGACGCCGTTCCAGGCGGAAGTCGACGAACTCGGCCGGACGATCGGGCTCGGGATCATGGCGATCATCGTTTTCGTCGGGATCATCCAGTTGCTGTTCACCAGCGCCGGGCCGATCGCGACGCTGCTGGTCGCGATCACGCTTGCCGTCGCCGCCGTGCCGGAAGGGCTTCCCGCGGTCGTGACGCTGACGCTCGCGCTGGGGTCCCGGCGGTTGCTCACGAAAAAGGCCCTCGTGCGTCGGCTGCCGGTCGTCGAGAGCCTCGGGTCGGTCGACGTCATCCTGACGGACAAGACCGGCACGCTGACAGAGGACGAGATGACCGTCCGGCGGATCTTCACGAACGGACGCGAATACGACGTGACCGGGACGGGGACGACACCGTCCGGCGAGTTCGAGCACGACGACGAGGCAGTCGACGCGGACGCGCTCGAACCCATCCTGCGCTGTGGGACCATCTGTAACAACGCCGAACGAGCGCCGGCCGAAGAAGACGAGGCCTTCTTCGGCGATCCGACCGAAGTCGCGCTCAAGGTCTCGGCGGAGAAAGCCGGCATCGACCCCGACATCGAGCACGTCCGGGAGGTCCCGTTCTCCTCGGCTCGCAAGCGGATGACCGTCGTCACCGACGACGGGACTGCCTACATGAAAGGCGCGCCCGAGGTCGTGCTCGAACGCTGCGACCGGATCCGTGAGGGCGGCGAGGTCGTCGAACTCACCGACGAGCGCCGCCAGGCGATCCTCGATCGCAACGGGGCCTTCGCGAGCGACGCCCTGCGCGTGCTGGGGTTCGCCGAGAAGTCCGGCGTCGATGCCGACGCCGAGGACGACGCAATCGAGTCCGGCATGGTCTTCCTTGGACTGCAGGGGATGATCGACCCCGCCCGCGAGGAGGTCCCCGACGCCGTCGCGGACTGTCGGGCGGCCGGGATCGATGTCGTGATGGTCACCGGCGACAACCGCGAGACGGCGATCGCGATCGGCAAGGAGATCGGCTTCGACCCGGAGGGGGCGATGACCGGCGCGGAGGTCGAGGCGCTTTCGGACGAAGAGCTGTCCGAGGCCGTCGAAGAGGTCGAGATCTTCGCACGAATGGCACCCGACCAGAAGGTCCGCGTTCTCGAAGCGGTGCTCGAAAACGACCACAACGTCGCGATGACCGGCGACGGCGTCAACGACGCGCCCGCCCTGAAGCGGGCCGACGTCGGCGTCTCGATGGGCGAACGTGGGACCGACGTCGCCCAGCAGTCAAGCGACATGGTCCTGCTCGACGACAACTTCGCGTCGATCCGGGACGCCGTCGCCGAGGGCCGGGGCGTCTTTGACAACATCCGGAAGTTCGTCAACTTCCTGCTGTCGGCCAACGCCGGCGAGGTGCTTGCGGTCTTTTTCGGCGTGTTGATCGGCACCGCACTGTTCCCCGATCAGTTCACCAGCGGGTCCGAGGCACTGATCCTCACGCCCGTGATGTTGCTGTGGATCAACCTCGTGACGGACGGCCTCCCGGCACTGGCGCTGGGGGTCGACCCCAAGACCGACGGGATCATGGAGCGGCCGCCACGCGGGGCCGACGAGCCGGTGATCAACCGCCACAGTCTGGTGTTGATCGTGGCCTTTGGCCTCATCTACGCGGTGATCGGCCTGCCGCTTTTCTTCCACGGCCTCTCGGTGAGCGAGGATCTCATCGTCGCCCAGACGCTGTTGTTTACCTTCATCGTCATCGGCGAGATCATCCAGGCCCAGATCCTGCGATGGCCCTACGGCCTGTCGCTGTTCTCGAACAAGTGGCTGGTCGGGGCGCTCGCGAGTTCGATCGTCCTCCACCTGGGCGTGCTGTACACGCCAGTGAACACGTTCTTCGACGTGGCGCCGCTGGGCTGGACCCACTGGCTCTGGATGGCCGCCGCGGTCGGCGCGTTCACCATCCTCGGGACGGCACTGGTACTTGGCCTCGACCGGATCTACGACGAAGACGCCTGAGCGCGATCGAACAGTTTTCCCCGCTGGGTCGGCTTCGAAAGCACACCCTGCAAGCCGACATTGGTAGGGCACTGTGAAGCGATCGTCGGGTTTCTCCGTCGCTGATTTGGGGAGGTGAGACGCGGTACTCGCATCGTGAAACGGCAGGAGCGCCGAGTCAGACCGTCCCGGCGATCGGCAGGACGACGAACGTGGCGTAGGACATGGCCGTCGCGACCGTCGGGCCGATGATCCAGAAGGCGACGAACCGGACGACGACCGACGGATCGAACAGTTCACCAGGCTCCTGTAATTCCTCGCCCGATTCCTCACCGATGGCCGGCACGTCGTCGCCGGTTTCGGCCGCGAGAGCGTCGACGGAGGGCGTCGTATCGATATCCCCGCGGGCGAGTTCAGTCGCCGTCGCCGGGCGCGTCGCCCGCCCCCACCCGAGGCCGACGATCGTCATGACCGTCGACAGCGCCAGGCTGATCGGGATCCCCATCGCCGAGGCGACCGTGGTGATCGTCGCGCCGATGACCATCACGACCATCGCCGCCAGCAGGGGGAGGTCAGTGATCCCGTTGCCGACGGACTCCATCGTCCGCCGGGCGATAGTGAACGACCCGAGCCCGATCGTGGCCGTGCCGAGAATGACGGCCGGACCCGGCTCGAGCAGGCCACCGCCGACCAGCGGCGCGACGGCGTTGGCCACGTTCGACGCGCCCGCACTGAAGGCCATGTAACACGCGATGAGAAGGACGACGATCGTACTCACGAACTCACGTGTCGTGGTTCCCGGCCCGAGTCGCGGCATCGGAACGAGGCCGGATCGCTCGACGGTGACGAGAGGGCCCTCGGACTGCTCGAGGGCAAAGTACTGGTCGAGATACGGATAGACGTATCGGCCGACGATCGAGCCGAGCCAGAAGCCGACGACGGGGGCGATGAGCCACCAGACAGCGATCTCGCCCAGGACGGCCCAGTCGAGCGTTTGGGTCGCGAGGCCGAGACCGGCGATCGCGCCGACCGCCGTCATCGAGGTCGAAACGGGCACGCCGTAGAGATTCGCCACGAGCATCCCGAGCCCGATGAACGTGAGGACGACGATGCTGGCTTCGATCGAGAATGCGGCCTCCGGGACGATATCACCGCCCAGTGTCTCGATGACTTTCCGACCCACCGTCCAGCCGCCGAGGAAGACGAAGCCGGTCATCAGCGCCGCTGCGCCCGTTTTGCTGACGACGTTCGCGCCGACCGAAGGCCCCCAGGCCACGCCGGTCGAGGACCCGCCGATGTTGAATCCGACGAACCCCGCTGCCGCGAGTCCGACGAACAAGAGGAGAGAAATCATATGGAACTGTTCCCGCGTAAGCAGTGTATATGTTCTGGAACGGAGAGCGGAGATCGACGTTATAGTTTTATCACGCTGTCGACCGTATTGAGCGTATGATCTCCCGCGTTCTCGTCCCGATGGACGACTCCGAGATGGGCGAGAGAGCACTCAGATACGCCCTCGAATCCCATCCCGATGCTGAGGTGACGGTCCTCCACGTCGTCGGCGAGCCATCGCCGATGATGGGCCAGGCGGTCCGACTGGCGCTGGAAGACGACATCCAGGAGACCGCCGAGGAACTCGCCGAATCCCTGCTCGATCGCGCTCGCGAGATCGCCGCCGAGTACGACGCCGAGATCGAGACCCAGGTTGGCTGGGGGAACCCGGCGAAGGTGATCGTCGCCCGGGCCGAGAACTTCGATACCGTCGTCATCGGCAGCCACGGCGGGTCGCTAACCGAGCAACTGTTCGTGGGCAACATCGCCCAGAAAGTGTTCCGCCGGTCGCCCGTCCCCGTGACGACGGTTCGATGAGCCGCCGAAAGGGAAGTTTCCCAAGAGGACGGTCCAGCGTGCGTCCGGCAAGGATAGGTCCACACGGGGATACAGGCCCCACCCGAATCACTCCGGCGTGACGTCGAAAACGACCTCGAAGGCGACGGTCCGCTCCCCGTTCGTGGCCAGCCGAAGGTCGGCGTAGGCGTCGATCGATCGTTCGGCGAGATAGAGTTTCAACCCGCTCTTGCGCGTGACCGGCTCGAAGAGTGCCGCCTCGACTTCAGGCGGAAGGGTGGCCGGCGTAGCCGTAAACCGGACGACGACTCGACCATTGTCCGGCTCGCATGCGCAGTCGATCCGTCCACCCTCCTCGGTGACACTGCCAAGGGCTTCCAGCAGCAACGCGAGATCCTGCTCGACGGACTCGCCGGCCAGCACGTCGGGGCCCGCCTCAAGCGTGGCCACGGTGACGGCCGCGTCCACCGCAGCCAACCGGCTCGCCCGCTCGGTCACATTACAGACGTTGGCGACCGGCGAGGGGTGATCGATCCCGGCTGCCGGGCCGAGCCGATCGACGTGCTCGGCGACTGTTTCGATCGTGCGAACGCGATCAGCGACCGTCTCGATGTTGGCGCTGGCGGTGTCAAGCTCGACGGCGTCCCCGTCCACAGTACTCCGGAGTTCGTCCAGCGCGAAATTGATGACTGTGACCGAGTTGTTGACGTAATGGCGAAAGACAGTCGTCAACTCACTCCAGCGTTCGCGTTCGTCCTCCAAGGCCGTGAGTCGTGATTCGGCACGGGTCGCCTCCTCGGCGCGGGTGAGCGCTCGCGCCTCGAAGGCCCCGACCGCGGCCCCGAGAGCCGAACCCATGCCGAGGGAAACTTGCACGATGTGGAGCAGTTCCTCCGCCGTGACCTGTTCCTGGGCGAGCGGCTGGGTGATGACGAACACTGCCAGCAGCGTCACGGCACCGAAGGCAGTCAACACGAGGATGCGTCGGTTTCGGGCCGGGGAAAACGACTGGTCGGACAGCCAGTACCCGACGTACACCAGCCCGATACCCCCACCGCCGGCGACGGCGAGGTTGCTCGCGATGTGGAGGGTCGGGACGGTGTTGATCTCGTGGGTGAGAAAGTGGACCACGGCGAAGCTAACGAGACCCGCACCGCCGACTGCGAGGACGGCCGCTACCTGTCTCGTTTGCATTATCACTGAATGGTTCGTCCCGGCCAACAAAAAGACACACCACGGTTTTCTACCGGACTGGACTCTGTATCGGACGCTTCCAGCTCCCGTACTCCATCTCAGAGGCGTTCGTACCCGTAGTAAGTCCCGGTCGTGATGTCGTTCGCCACGGGGCCGATGCTGAGGGTATCAACCGGTATCCCCCAAGGCAACGAGGACGGTGAGCAGCACCATCAGCGTCCGATACGGAGGGGTTTGATGAGACCGCGCGACAGCCGCTGCTGTGGGGACCGCGTGACGATACCGGCCGCTAGCCGCTTGCGTCGGTCGAAGACACCCATGGCCCCGACATCAAAGCGGAGCCAACCGAAATGTTATGCAGAAGGCGTTCGCGTTGGGAAAGCCTGGCCGACGGAATCGGTCGCCGTTCCTCGCGCGACAGGAAGGCCGGTGGCCGTTACCGCGTCCGCTCGGACGGGTTCGCCAACATGCGACCGCCACAGACCGCACAGGCGACCGGGCGGCGGTCGGCTGTTGTTTCCCACCCGCATTTCGCACACTGGAACGTGTACGCCGGCTCCGCGGCATCGTCGTCAGTTCCCATTGTCCTCCTGTGTCTCTCTCGCGATGGAAACCGATTTCGGAAATTATTGCTGGGATACCGCCGGGGCCCGACACCTTGATCCGTGACTGTGGCTGGATTGATCCGCAAGAGCAGTCACGTTCCAGTCGTCCATTTATAAACCGCGAAATATATCGAGGGAAACGCTATACTGGGTTCGTCCCCTACCTCTCCCCATGGACAGTGAGCGTGAAGAGTCGATCACGCCAGCGGGCAAGAAATCGGCCGTCACCGTGGAAGATCACCTCCGGAACGCACTCAACGCGACTGAGGACGAAAACGTCGAGTACCACATCCACACCGCGCTGGAGATGCTGACTGGCGATTGAGCGAGGGAGTAGATCGGTATCTGGAAGGGTGTGTGGGGGCGCTTCCACCGGAGACAGGAGGCCGGTCGTGGGTCGGGGCGACGATCCCGGGAGGTGATTGTGGGGGCCCCGCCGGTGTCGCATGCTCGGTCCCCGATCGTCCAGCGGGTGGTGGTTTTGGTTTCGTATCTGGCGAAAACGATGGCTATCGCCGTGGCACCACGACGCGATACTGGACGCCCACAGCGAGTGAGTGCTCGCCCGGAGTGCAACGCACGATGGCCGCCCGTCGACAGCGTCTATGGGTCGAAATGTGAACGCACGCGGCACAAACTATCGAGATGTTCACATATGGCAAAAGTACGCAGTTAGGAGCGTGTGAAAGGAGGGGGGTTGGGGGTGCCGCGCTGGGTCACTTCGGTGTGGTACTCTTGACGATGTGCCGTTCGCCAGTGTCCGGGTTCTCCCACACGAGATGGATCGTCGTGCCACTGAATTCGTTGGTGACGTTACCAGGACCCGCGTAGCCGCTTGCGGAGATCCGGATCTTCGCGCCGGGCTTCAGTTCGCTCTGAAGGGAGCTCCCGGTCGACGTCTTGAAGTCAGCCAACGCATACTCGGTCCCACCGATATCGACGACGAACTCGGAAACTGTGATCGCGGCACCGCCGTCATGCACCAGGGAGATTCGATCTTCCGTAATGGATCCGGGGGACGTGGTGTCCTGGGAATACATTTCCCAGTAGGTCTTGGGCGGACTATTCGAGTCCGCCCCCATGTTCAGCACGAACAGCCCGATGACCACAGCGAGAATGACGGTGATCCCCATCACGAGGACGACCTCAACTGACGATAGATCGCGATCTTCGCCCAAGAATAATTTTTTCAGTGTCATGAACACACTATATAGGACCCGGGAGTATATAATATAGATCAATCGTTCTCACCCAGTGAACACCGGTTTTAGACGGTTTACTGCCTACTCTCTCCGAACATCCCCTCAAATATCGAATATATAGTCGGCCCGCGCCAAATTCGATCGCTGATTGCGCAAGGAGGGGCTGGCGGCCGTTCGTGCTGGTTCCGTCGCTCGTCGGCTGCCTGGGATATCACTGCGCGCCGTCGGCCCGCTCGCTTGATACGATATTTCGACTTTCGATGGCCAGATACGCAAATTAGTACGCTAATCTCGGAGCGTAGTATCTGGGGCTTCACTGAACGGCTCACAACCGCGATAAGCGCTTGTCGAACCGTTCAAGACAGTTGAACAGACTACCGCTTATCTTTCCTGAAGGCCTTCGAAAAAGAGCGAGAGTATCCAGTAGCCTGTTCCAAGTGTAACGATCACACCGATAATACCGATCAGGTAATCCCCTACCAGAAGTTCCCTTGCCATCCCAATAGCAAATATACCAACTATTCCGAGAAGCAGTCCTAAGAGCCCACGGTGAAGTGATGACGCTAATTGGTCAGTCTTGGATTCTGGGGAGGGCATGTCAGTGTAAAATACTACACACGACTTGTTGAGCATTTCGGTGCTTGGTCAAAGCTTCAATGGGCAATACGCAGACCTCCAGAACGGGTATCTCACTACACAGGGGGCTAAATCAAGTCGCTCGCTCCGGGCGCTCCGCTCCCGATGGTCGCTCCGCTTCGATCGCCGTGCTCGTACGATCTCCGCCTTCCGGGTTCTCCTCGCTCAGTCCGGCTTGCCGGTCCGGGCTGCCTGGCTCGACTTGAGGTTCGATCGGGGCCGCTCCGCTTGCGCGTCGAGCAAGTAGGGGCTGCCGGCTCGCTACGCCTGCGGCTGCCGCGACAAAATATCGCTATGGTAGGCTTTCCATTTTCTTGTTAGCGTACGCGCTCGCTTCGCGAGCGCGTTTCACTGCGAGCGAGCCGAAGGCTCGCGAGCAGATGTTTTTGGTCCAGCTTTTTGCAAGGAGGGGTGCCGACAGGCACCCCTCCGCAGTAAAAAGGTGGTTGTAGTGGGGCCACCGACAACTCGCTTCGCTCGTTGTCGAGCACTCAGTTTTCGTCGCTCGCGTTGCTCGCTCCGAAAACTGAGAACGCCGAGATTCGAACGAAGGAAGACGGTCCTGCGCTCGTCGTTTGGTCTCACTCCGTTCGACCTCACGACGAGTCGCGGGCTGCGACTTCCAGGCTCGAATCTCGCCGGATCCAGCAATTGCTGCTCACGTATTTGTTCGCAGCAAATGGATGGGGCCGCCGAGATTCGAACTCGGGTCCGACGCACCCCATGCGCCGAGGATACCGCTACCCTACGGTCCCGTGATTCGAAGAATGACTGAGCCGGAGTTAAGGCCTTCGTTTCGTCGCGGAGTTAGACGAGCACGCGTTCCAGTTCGACAACGGTCCCCTCGTCGGCGTCCGGGTCCCCCGCGAGGGTCCCCAGACACACCGCAGCGCCGTTGGGAATGTAGCAGGCGACGAGCGGTTCGGCGGCGGGATCGAGGCCGTCGTCGGCGTCGATGACGCCCGGCGCGTAGACGGGGGCACCCTCCGCCACGGATTCCGCGGCACTCGGGGCAATCGTGACCGACGGGAGATCAACCAGCGCGCGTTCGGCGGGCTGGACCACCTCCCGTAGTGGGTCGGGGTCGTCGTCCTCGCGCCACCACGCCAGGGCGTCGACGAAGTCGTGCATCGTCACCAGATCGCTATCGTCGAAGGGGTCGGTCGCCGTCCGGCGGAGATCGCCCATGTGCGCGCCGGTGCCCAGCGCCAGCCCCATGTCGTGACAGAGTTTCCGGATGTAGGTGCCACTCTCACACCGGATCGAGATGAGTGCGCGGCGATCCTCGGCTTCGAGGACGTCCAGGCTGTGGATCTTCCGGGAGCGCAGCCGACGGACGACGGCGCTTTTCTTCGGCGGTTTCTGGTAGAGTTCGCCCTCGAACTCGTCGGCGACGGCTTCGAGGGTGGCGGGGTCGGCCAGTCGTTCGTGGAGTTCGAGCACGGCGATGTACGCCTTGTCGCTATCGTCGAAGACCTGGGCCATGCGGGTGGCGTCGCCGAGCAACATCGGGAGACAGCCGGTGACTTTTGGGTCGAGCGTCCCGGCGTGGGCCGCCCGCTCGACGGTCGCAAGATCGCGCACCCAGGCGGCGACCTGGTGGGCAGAAGGACCGGGGGGCTTATCGAGGTTCAACACGCCGAAAGATAGGAGTTCGGCCGGCGATCGGTCCGCGGGTGGCCCTCGGAGTGTCATATTAGAAATCGTACTCGATGCCTTCGATGGGGGCTTTGCCCTCGTCGCCGTTGGCTTCGTAGGACTCGACGGCGTGGAGCACGACGCTCAACATCCCCTGGGGGCTCCATCGGGCGGTGTTGATCGCCAGGTCGTAGATGGAGAGGTCCTCGATGTCGATGTCGTAATACTCCCGATAGCGGTGGGCTTCACTTTCGGCGCGTTCACGAGTTTCAGTACGGGCCTGTTCGACCGGTTTGTTCTCCCGTTGGGAGATCCGTTCGGCACGAACGTCGAGTGGGGCATCGAGCCAGAGTTTGAGATCGGCGTACTCGCCGGCCATCCAGCCGGCAAGTCGGGATTCGAGCACCATATCTTCCCGATCGCGGGCGACATCTCGGAGTCGCCGATCCAGATCGCGATCGATCTCGTCGTCCTCTTCGGCCTGCTTGTTGAGTTCCAGCGGCGTCATGCCGCGTTCCTCGGCGAGCGAGCGGAAAATGTCGCCACCGCTGACGTGATCGTGGTCCAGTGCGTCAGCGAGGCTCACGGCGAGCGTACTCTTTCCGCTCCCGGCCGGCCCGGAGACGGTGATCAACATACCTGACGTGGGACAGTGAAGCTAAAAGAGGTTGCGTCTCGCCGGCGAGAAAGACCGAACTGTCCGGGTGGCCCTGGCAATCACGTCGGCGATGTCTGGACGTTCAGGGCCTTGCGGATGATCTGGGTGAAACTGAGCGAGCAGATGAAATACCAGAACAGCCACGCCGGCCACGGACCGAGCGTCCCGGCACCCCAGCTCTCTTTCGCGCCGAAGAAGGGCATGACGATGGCGATCCCGTCGACCGAGAGCTTCGGAACCTGCCAGTACATCCACAGGAACACCGGGATTGTCAGCAGCATGATCCAGACCATCGGGCGGAACTGCTTGGTAAACGCCCCCAACTGATCGCTCATCATCTCCATCTGTTCCTGCTGGATGCGATCGAGTTCCTCCTGATCGTCGCGCTCTTTGGCAGCCTCACGGCGCTCTTTGAGCTCCTCCATCTTTTCCTGGTGCTGGCTCATCCCGCTCATGTCCATGAGGTTGTCCTGCAACAGCGTCGACCACAGTCCCGTTAGCGTCGCCAGTACCAGAATTGTGAGATAGAACATCCCCTCGCCGCCGAGTACCGTTATGAGGTTCCCAAGCAGGAGGTCGAGCGTCCCGCCGACCACGTTCCGGACTGACGTCAGCGAGTAACCCAGAAACAGGGCGATGACGCCGACACCTGCGAGTTTGTCCCAGGTCGACCACCCGCCATCGTCGTCATCACTGTCGGGGTCAGCTGCTGCAAGGGCGTCGTGGACGCCGTCGGGGTCGTCGATGACGAATCCGTCACCGTCGGCGTCGACGAGTAAGCCGGTCTCGATGAGGCGGCCCCACTGGCCGCTGGTCAACTCGTCACTAACGTCACCCCACGCAACGGTTCCCTGCTCTTCGGCTGTTGCCAGCACCGTCTCGATCGCTGCCTCCATGCTGGCGTCTTCGGCCACGAGCCGATCTATCTTCTCGCCTGTACGTGCCATTATATTCCCTCTTTGGACTGGGGGTAAATCAACGTTTTAGTTCGTCTTCGACAGCGGCCTCGAGGTCAGCCCAGACGGCATCGAGGGACTGTTCGCCGTCGATCTCGACGAACGCCTCGCGGTCGCTGTAGTAGTCGATGACGGGTTCGGTGTTCTCGGCGAAGACCTCCAGTCGATTTCGAACGGCGTCTTCCTGATCGTCCTCCCGTTGGATCAACTCGCCGCCACAGTCGTCACAGACACCCGCATTTTCGGGCTGATCGAACTCGACGTGGTAGTTCTCGCCACAGTCCGAACAGACCCGGCGACCGGTGAGCCGATCGACGAGTGCCGACTCACTGACTGACAGCGAGGCGATCACGTCCAGGTCGGTCATCGATTCGAGTTCCTCGGCCTGCTCGAGGTTGCGGGGATACCCGTCCAGCACGAACCCGTCAGCGCTGGTCAACGCTTCCTCGACGATAGCGGTGACGACCTCGTCGGGGACGAGTTCGCCTCGGTCCATGTACTCGCCGGGCGTGTCGTACGCCAGGCCGAGGTCGGAGATGTCCATCTCCTTGTTCGACCGAAGCGCGTCACCGGTCGTGACATGTTCGACGTCGAACGCGGAGACGAGGTTTGAACTCTGCGTACCCTTGCCTGCGCCTGGTGGCCCCAGGAGCAAAATCTTCGGATTGCGCATAGTCGCCGGTTTGCGACGGGTGGTTAACTAAGTGACGTTCTCTCGCCACCCCGCGTCGATCAACGGCCGTCACTACGCGCTGTCGAGTTCGTGGACCGTCACGTCCTCGAAGCGGGCTTCGGTCGTCAGGTCCTCAGAGTGGCTACAGACGGCAAGCCCCACGTAGTAGGGGGCGTCGAGTTCGATCGGCAACTGATCGAGTGGTTGCCACTCCTTGCCGTCCGTCGAGAACGATAACGTCACACCCCGCTCGTCCACCACGAGCTGATACCACTGGAAGGCATCGTAGGGCTCCTCGTACTGGGTACTCTCGGCGTTGGCGCCGGTACTGGTCCGCCAGAGCGTCTCGCTTCCGTAGTCACGGGTCGCCCCGATAAACGCGAGGGCATCGTCGTGGCCCAGCCCGTCACGGACCATCAGGCCGGCTTTGCTGTACTCGTGGACCCCCTCGAGGTCAGCCAGGCGGCCCTGGATGCGAACGGGCTCGGACGTCCTCGCGTGGACGAAATGGAACTCGTCGATATCCTGCCAGATATCCCGACCGTCGCCGACGACGGTCCAGACATCGGTTGGAGCATCGTACTCCGCCTTCCCGGGAAGGGAGACATCCCCGATGTCCTCGTTGGTCGTGAGCGAGATGGATGCGCCCGGCGTTGTCGTCGACGGTTCGATGATCGGACAGTCGGTGATCTCGAAGCGTGCACCACCCGCCTCGCTCTCGGTGACGTCCAACTCCCATCCCTGCTGTGCGACTGTCTCACTGACGATCGTGAGACCAGTCCCGCTCCCCTCCTCGGCCGTGGTGTAGCCCTCTTCGAAGATACGGTCGCGCTCCTCGGACGGGATGCCGGGGCCGTCATCAGCCACGAAGAACCCACGCCCCATCGTGCCGACCCGAACGGTCACCTCGGGACCGGCGTGATCGACAGCGTTTTTCAGCAGGTTTTCGACGAGCGGCCGGACGGTCTCGGTCTCGGCGACCACTTCTGTGCCGTCGGCCATGTCGATTTCGACCGTCGCCGAGTCCGGACTGTCGAGTTGCCAGACACTCTCGACGAGCGAGGGGAGTTCGGTCGTCGAGACACCGATGTCGAGTGCGTCGAGCACTTCCTCGGAGAAGGAGCTGTTGTCTCGATCGCCCCGCGAGAGCGAGCTCAGGTCGTCGATGATCTCACCGACGCGATCGGTAGCACGCTCGATCCGGTCGAGGGCTTCGGTCTCGCCCTCGCGGGCACGTTCCAGGGCGCCGACGATGATCTGCAGCGGGGTCCGAAGATCGTGTGAGACGTAACTCGCAAACTTGTCGAACCGGCGGCGCTCTTCCTCGAACCGTTTCTTGTACTGCATCCGTTTGGTGACGTCCTTGGCGTACCCAACCAGGCCGACGATCTCGCCGTTTTCCCGCCACGGGATCTTCGTCGACTCCGACCAGTAATCCCCCCCGGTCCCACTGAACTTTTCTAGCTTGTCGCGGATCGGCTCCCCCGTCTCGACAACGCGAACATCGTCGGCAAGCGCCGCCTCGGAAACCTCTCGCTGGTTGAAGATTTCCGGATCGGTCTTTCCCCTCGCCTCCTCCGGGTCGACCGTATACGGCACGTCGGCAAATCGGACATACCGTCCGTGGGTGTCCTTGGCGAACATCGACATCTTGCCTTCCGCGAGCAACGTCCGGAGAATGCTGCTGTTTGCTGCCTCGTTACGACGTCGCTCGTAGGTAGCGAGCGCGTCCTCGACTGTCTCACGAAGGGCGTCCTCACCGACCTCGATCGGGGTAAGTCGACAGCCACAGCGTTGGCTGACTGCAGCGGCAAGGGACTCATCGATGCCAGCGTAGACGACGATCGGCAAAACATCGTCGACGGCCCGTACAGCGTCGTAGAGTTCGACAAACGTCGACGCCTCGGCATCGAGTGCAAGGACGCAGCCGGCATCATCGCGAGCCGCAAGCGTCGACTCGATCTCGGATAGTCCATCCACCTTGACGACATCGTCCACACCCGCCCCAGCGAGTGCTGATCGGGCAGCATCGAGTTCGGTAGATGATCCACCCACGGTCAGCACCGTCGTCGGATCTGTAAGGAGACAACTCATCCGGTCTTGACGGACGGCTACGCAATGCAAGTAAATAATACCCCGGGCTTTTTGTTATCCGGCGTGGCGATCGGCGGCGGGCCACTGCCAATCGTCCGAAAGCGGTATTCAGGACGAGCCGGTTGCCCCGTGAAACGACGAGGGAATGCTTAACCACGCACGCGATCAAATGCCCTGACGATGAACGATCTACTCCGCCGGGCGGCTCGCGGGGAGCGCACCGAGCGACCCCCGGTCTGGCTGATGCGACAGGCCGGTCGCCACCTCCCCGAGTATCGGGAGGTTCGTAAAGAATACGACTTCCTCGAAGCGGTCACCACACCGGAGATTGCCGCCAAGATTACACTCCAGCCATGGGATCGATACCGTCCCGACGGGGTGGTGATGTTCTCGGACATCCTGACGATCCTCGAACCACTCGGGTTCGACTATCACATCGAATCGGGGACGGGTCCGGTCGTCGAATCACCCATCACCGACCCGGCTGACGTCCCGGAAACCTACGACGTGATCGAATCGACGCTTTCGTACGTCGGCGAGTTGCTCGACCGGCTCGATACGCGGGTCGGCAACGAAACCGGACTTATCGGCTTTGCCGGCGGTCCATTCACCCTCGCGTCATACGCCATTGCCGGCCATCCGACCCGGAATCACTATCCAGTCCGGCAGTTCAAGGCTCGTCATCCCGAGGCCTTCGCGGACCTTCTCTCGGTGTTTGCCGACGCCGTTCGGGAGTTTCTCCAGTACCAAATCGACCACGGCGCGGACGTCGTCCAGCTGTTTGACACCTACGCCGGCGTGTTGCCACCGGCGGCCTATCAGGCGTTCATCCAACCGCTTCATCGCGAGATCCTGACAGACATCGATGCCCCGACAATCCTCTTTGTCCGAAACATGGGCGGCCGTCTCGACCAGCTGGCGGCGACGGGCGCGGATGTGGTCAGCCTCGACTGGACGGTCGAGATGGCAACTGCTCGCGAACAGTTGGGAGATCGTCCTGTGCAGGGAAACCTCGATCCGTCCGTCCTCTTCGCCGGTCCGGAAACCGTCCGCGAGCGAACGCGTGAGGTGATCGAAGCGGCCGGGGATCAGGGCCACATTCTCAATCTCGGCCACGGCGTCCACCAGGACACACCGATCGAGAGCGTCGAGGCGTTCGTCGAGACGGCCAAATCGATCGAGCGGTAAGTCCGTTCAGACGGACAGAACGAATCGTGAGTCCTACTAGGGGATTCGATCCACCGCCGATCGTAAATCCGCCGGTTCCGACCACGGAAAACAACGGCCATGGAGTTCGAACAACCGGAACTCGTTCAGGTGAACCCAGCTGTAGGACGCAACGTCCGAGTCACGTTGTTCGATGCTGTCGTTGATCTCATCAAGTGAGATAGCAATTCCGTTCGATCGAGCGTTTTCGACGACCGTTTCTAGTTCCGCTTGCACGCCATCATCGTCGAGGTCGGCGTTACCGGCAATCCGGTTAGCTGCCGCAAATGCGTCCGTCTTTGTTTCCAGTCGACGGTCGGTCATCCAGGCGTAGTCACGCGGGAACACGTAGGTATCCTCGAAGAACGGCGTCTCGCTGATCTTTCCGAGTTCAGTCACCTCGCCGCCGGCGTCCTGTTCGTAGACAGCTGCGATGGCATCGGCATAGGAGGCGATGATGTAAAACCGAATACGGAACACCGGCAGTCGTTCACTATCGATCTCACGCAAATCACCGAGAACAAACGCGTACGAACCGATTCGCTTGTTCAATTCGTTTTCGATCAAACGAAGCCGACGGATATACGGCGATCGAAAGCTGCCAAGAACGAGATACGAGGTTTCGGGCGTCTGCAGATGCGGAACTTCCTCGTTGGCGAACCCGAGGATTGCAGCCGTCTCCTCGGGTTCGAGTTCGATCCCATGGAGTGCCTCGTCGATGTGAGATTTGAGCTCGGCGACATCCGGCGGGGCTGGCATCGATAACGTGTTCCTGTGACTATCATAAAGGCTCTTCGATTAGTTTGGTGTATGCCTGAATTACCAAACTAGTTCACCCAAACCATTAACTGTCAGCTGGGGCTACTAGCAAACGAGAAGAGATGAGTGACGCCACGAGGACGAACGCGAATGCTCCGTTCGAGGAACAGCGGGAGATGTACGAATTACTCTCCCAGGAGACGCGCCACCTCGTGTTGCAGTACGTCCTCGCACATCCCGATCATCTGCCGTCGCTGGCCGAACTCGCGTATCTGATACCGAAGAACAAGGCCGCGATCCGCGATCAAATCCATCGGTTGTGTGAGGAGGAGATCCTCTCGCGATACGACCACCCACCCAACGAGGATTCGCGCGATCTGCCCTCGCAATTCTACGGGCTGACGACAGAGGGCGTCGAGATCCTCGAACAGTACAACTATCTCCGTGGACTGGGGATGGCCCGGGCGCTGTACGACAATACACGCCTTTCCGAAAGGGCTCGGCGACACCGAGATGCACCGCGACCGGAGTTGCCCGAAGCTGTCGACCAGGCACTCCGAATCGACTCCACTGGGAAGTCCGGGGATTTCGAGCGACTGGAAGCGTACATCCGGGATCGGAACGCCCGTATGCCCAGCGTTGACGATCAGGTCGAGGTCGCGACGGCCCTTGCCCGGGACGATATTGGACCGGATCACGACGGGATCAAACGGGCCGGTATCGTCGAGCAGTTCGATATCGATCTGGATTTCCAACCGAATACGGTTCTGAAAAACCTCCTCGACATCGACATTCTGGAGGAACAGCGACCGCCTGGTCCGGACATTTTTGCGATCAGCGAACGGAAAGACGAGATTGTCAACGGGAACGTAACAGGGGAGGCGAAAGAAAGCCTCGAGGCACTCATCGAGCACATCGACGACGAACTTCACGGCGTCGAACTCGACGACGGGGCAGCGGAGTGGTCTGGTCGTGACACGGACTCGAGTGCACCGTCTGTAGCTCTCGCCGACGGCGCAGGACGGACTGTCCGAAGTATCCTCGCCACCACGTTCAACATCGACCCCGAACGCGTCGTCGAACACCTCCGTTCCGGCAATCCGGTGGAACGACTTAACACGGCCGTCGAGGCCATCGAAAGCTCGGAAGCAGTAACGAAGTCCGAAGAGTACGGACGCATCGTCTTCGTTTATCCGACCTATCGATATCGACTCAGTCAAACGGCCATGGAGCTACTGTAAGCACTACAGTTGAACTCGTCAGGAATCTAGTGGCGCGTTCAGACACATCGTTCCCGGTTCGTCCCGACACTGACACTGCCGAAGCTGGTAGACCGCAGGATCGAAATCAGCGATAAATGGTTCGACGAGATCCTCCAGCACGCCGACGAACCGCTCGTCATCGTGCGGGATGGGGACACGGTGGAACTCCAAGCCCGCCTCCTCGGCTTCCTCCCGCAATTCCACGTCGAGTTCCGAGAGCGTCTCGCTCTGTTCGTGCATGAAGCTGATCGGCTCGACGACGACACGCTCGGCATCGGCCGTTTCGATGACGTCTTCGATCTCGGGTTCGGTCCACGGGATGCCCCGATTCTCGTGGTTCTGATAGCCGAGTTCGTACTCGTCGATCCCGAGCAGCCCCGCAACGGTCTCGACGTATTCGGTGACGTAGATGTCGTAGCGACTGCCCTCTTCGAGATAGTGCTGTGGTGTGCCGTGGGCCGAGAACACGAGGGCCGTGTCGGGATCAGTCAGGTCGACGCCCCGCTCCTCGGCCAAGGCCTCAATCCGATCGGCTCGCAGGCGTGGATAGTCAGGATGGCGATGCCACCCCGACAGTTCCTGGAGCGCGGCGAAGTCGCGCTCGTCGGCGGCCGCACGGAGTTCCTCGAGAGCGTCGACGGTCGTCGAGGGACCACACAGCGGATAGATCGGGAGCCCGATGATCCGGTCGTGGCCGTCGGCGATGGCACTGTCGAGCGCCTCGTCGATGAACGGCTCGGTGAACTGCATCCCGATGTAGGTCTCGACCTCGCGGCCACGCTCGCGGAGTCGATCTTCCAGGGCCTGGGCCTGCTTGCGGGCCTGTTCGTTCAGCGGCGACCCGCCGATGGCCTCGTACTCCTCGATAAGCGGGCCGGCCCGGCGCTCGGCCAGTTCGCGGGAGCGCTCGCGTGCCTCGGCCTCGGTCGTATCGCCCTCGATCTCTCGGTTGTTGAAGAAGATGCGTTCGAGATACGAGACGACAGCCTCGCGTTCCGGCGTCGCTGGTTCGCCGAAGTTCAACAGCAGGATTCCGGTCGACATGATCCGTCCTAAGCGCTGGATCGGAAAAGAGGTTTGCCTGCCGGCGGATCGATCGAGTAACACTCGCCGTCCGCGAACGAAGTGAGCGTCTCGAATGCGAGCGGTCGAACCGCGAGTCGTCGGCCTTTTTTGGTGCAGATTTTTGCGCCGAGAGGTGCGCGTTGGGCACCCGAGGCGGAAAAAGGTGCTAGCCGAACATCTGGCGCATCATGGGATGCATCTCCATGAGTTGCTCCTCGGCGATCTCCTCGTAGAGCTTGTAGGTGATACTCACCGTCAGCAGCAGGCCCGTCCCAGTGACGCCACCAACGGTACCCAGCATGTTTGCCATCACGGCGAGCAGGCCGACCAGGGCCCCGCCGATGACCGTCACCTGTGGGATGTAGCGGCCGAGCACCTTCTCGAGGACGCCGGGGCTCTGGCGGAACCCGGGGATCTGCATCCCGGAGTTCTGGATCTGCTGGGCCGTGGCTTCAGGCCCCATGTCGGTGGTTTCGACCCAGAAGACAGCGAAGATAGCGCCGCCGATGATCATGAACGTCAGGTCGACGCCGATCCGGATCAGGATCTGCCAGACGTCCTGGGTGATCTGACCCCCGAAGACGAACCATGCCCATTCCTGGGGACTCTGGATCGGGGCAAGGTAGTAAAACAGCCCGCTCACCGCCTGCCCGTTTTCGTAAGCCCCCAGCCAGGCAGGCAAGCCACCGAGCTGGGAGTTGAGCAGTCGACCCATGAACTGGATGTTCATCTGCAGCGCCCGGACGAGGATCATCGGCAGGACGCTCGCATAGATGAGCTTCACCGGGAATCGACCACGTGCGCCCTTCACCCGAGCGTGGCTGAGTGGGATCTCGACGCGAACGGACTCGGCGTAGACGACGATCACGAAGATCGAAACCGTCGTGAGAATGGCGATGAGCCCGATGTAGTTCTGTCCACTCGTATGGAACAGCAGTTGACCCATCCCTCGAGCTGTCAGCGGTGACGGGATGTCGACGATCCCAAAGATCGCACCGGTCCAGTAGGGAATGAAGCCCCAGTTCCCGGAGATCTGTGGGATACTGATGAGGCCGCCGACGAGACTCTGACTGACGCCGGCGACGATGAACAGCCCGATCCCGCTGCCGACGCCCCATTTGCTGATCACCTCGTCCATGTAGAGGATGAGGACACCGCCGACGGCGATCTGGGCGAACATGAGCCACTTTACCGCCCCAGTGGGCAGTCCCATGACGGATTCGGCCGGCAGGAATTCCGCGGCAAACACCATCGGAAAGCCCGTCAGGACGATCATCACGAGCACCAGCACCTTCTGGAGGCCCTGATACAGGATCTGATCGCGCGGATTGTTCTGGGTGTCCAGCCCGAGCAGATCGGCACCGCCAAGCAGTTGCAGAACGATGCTCGCCGTGACGATCGGCCCGATCCCCAGTTGCATGATCGAGCCCTGCTGGGTGGCAAGGATCGATGAGAACCGACCGAACGCACTCGATCCCCCGGTGCCACTGAGCCCGTAGAGGTTGATATTTCTCAGGAAGAAAAACAGGACCAGCACGCCGGCCGTCCAGCCCAGCTTCCGCTTGAAGGGGACGTGGCCCTCGGGGCGGGCGACCGACGGCATCCGCGTGAGTAGTGGTTCGGCGGTGTCCTTCCAGCTCATGTGTTACTCTGAGTCGGCGTCGGCGTCCTCTTTATCCTGTCGCTGTTCGCCGCGGTCGCTCAGCTCCGTGGTGCCGCCCGCGGCTTCGATCTTCTCGCGTGCCGCATCGGAGAAAGCGTCGGCGACGATGGTCAACTCGTTGCGGACCTGTCCGCCACCGAGCACCTTCACGACATCGACCTCGTAGCCGTCCTCGACGACGTCACGGGCGTCGATCTCGTAGCCGCCATCGGTCTCCTCGGCGACCCCGTCGGCAGCCAGCAAGGCCGCATCCTCGTCGAGCGTCTTGACCTCGACCGTCGAAACGTCGTCCTGGGCCTTCTCCGGTCGCGTGAACCCGCTCTTGCCGATCGGCGGGTAGTTGTGCATCTCGTGTTTATCACGACCGGCCGCTCCGCGACCGCCGCGATGACCGGCACCGCGCCGGTTCTTGTGCGTGCCACCGCCGTGCGTTCGCGAGCCGCGCTGGCGTTTGCTCTTGTCTGTCATTATCGCATCGCCTCCAGCAGTGCGTCGATCTCTTCGGTCGAGTGATCGCCGAGTTGGCCACCCTCTTTGGTGGGGTGTTTGATGCCGTCGTGACCCTTCCGGGGCGGATGCAGACGTAGCGTCGGCGAGAGACCGGCTTCCTGCAGCGTCGTCTCCTCGTCTACGAGCGCCTCGGCAAGCGCCGAGACGTCGTCGTAGTTGGTGTTCCAGCCGACCCAATCGTCGTCTACGTCTTCGCCGCCCTCGGCGGGTTCGGCCCGGCTTTCGAGGAGCAATTCGACCGTCTCCACGGACGGTTCGCCGTGGGCGACCACGTCGTGAACCTTCGTGATCATGCCACGGTAGGCGTCGGTCTCGGGCACGAACGTCGCGTGGTTGACGCGGCCGAGGTTGAGCATCTCTAAGGTGTCGACGACGTCGCCGCTGACGTCGACCTCGCCGCGAAGCTGGACGAGCGCTTCCATCACTCGATCACCTCGCGCTCCTCGAAGGCCCGCTCGGGGACGCGTGCCTCGGCCGTGTTCCGCAGGGCGTTGAACGTCGCCTTCGCGAAGTTGACCGTCGTGCGCGTGTTCCCGCTACTGCGCGTCCAGATGTCCTCGATGCCGGCGAGTTCGAGGACGTGCCGGACGGTCTCTCCGCCCGCCAGCCCCAGACCGCGCGGGGCGGGCTGGAGTTCGACCTCGACGCTGCCGGCCTTGCCCGTGGCGCGGAGCGCGACCGTGTGGGGTCGACCGCAGCCACACTCCCACGAGCCACACCCGCGGGAGACGTCGATGAGGTTCAGCTTGGCGACCTCGATGGCCTTCTGGATCGCGCCGCCGACCTGGTCGTCACGCCCCTCGGCGTAGCCGACGAGGCCGTCGCGGTTGCCCACGACGACGACACACCGGAACTTCACCCGGCGGCCAGAGTCGGTCATGCGCTGGACCATGTTGATGTCCAGTACTTCGTCTTCGAGCCCGGGGACGAGCTGGTCGACGATCTCCGGTTCCTTCAGTGGCAGCCCGGCGTTCAGCGCGTCGCCCATCGAGTCGATCTCGCCGTCGGCGACCTGCTGGCCGAGCCGCGTTCGTGGTTCCCATCCGTCGCTCATAGTTCGATGTCACCTTCGAGTAGCGTCTCCCGCAGCTCTGTGAAGTGTGCGGGCAATTCTGTCGCGTCGAAATCCCTGCTGTAGAGATCCTCGTCGAGGGTCTCGGCGTACTCGGCGATGTGTTCGCCGCTGGTCCGTTCCCAGTCGGCGAGCACGTCGTCGTTGTGGGGGATCTCCAGGCCCGCGTCGATCGCGCCCTCCTGGATCGCGAATACTTTACTTCCTGGCGTCGGCGTGTTGAGTCCGATGTCCAGCACGGCCTCATCGTAGCCGTCCTCGATCGCCCGAAGCCCGGCGAGCAGGCCGGTGAGGTACGCGGCGGGCAGGTTGCCCGTCGGCGCCTCCCAGCCGTACTCGGCGAGGTCGTTCGATTCGGCGGCTGCAACTGTCTCGTCGCCGTTCGGCCCGGTCGTCACCAGCTGCGCCCTGGCCTGGCTGTTCGAGAGCCGCGCAACGAGGCGGGGCTTGCCGGATTTCAGCAGGCGCAACCGCTGATGGTAGTCCGTCCGGGATTCGCGGCGCCGACGCATCGGCACCTTGTATCGTGGTCCTGTCGCCATTCACTGATCACCGTATTGGTCGTCGATAAATCGATCCAGGTCACCGACGTCGTCGAATTCGCCGCCACTGGCCTGGTCGTACAGTTCGCGATACTCCGTCGGCGAGAGGTCGCCGGAATCACGGAGTTCGCGCAGGCGCTCGCGCTGTGCACGGATGCGCGACACCCAGTCGTCCTTCTCGTTCTGTCGGGCACCCGCGGCACCCTTCCGGGAGCCGTGTCCCTTCTGGTGGCCGTAGGCGCGTTTCTCGGCGCGCTCTCTGGCCTGGCTGCGGGAATTGCCCTGCGTTTCCTTCTCGCGGACGAGACCCTGATCGATCAGGTCGCGAACGTCCTCGCGCGTGATCGCGTCGGCTATCTCGCCCTGGGCCTCGGGGTCGAACCAGACGCGGTTCTTCCCGATGTCGAGCACGTCAGCCGCAAGTCGCTTCTGTGCGCTCAGATCAGTCATCGTTCACCTCGACTTCGACGTAGGTGGGGTTGAGGACACGAATGCCCTCGCTCTCGGCTTGTTCCTCGATGCGCTCGCGTTTGCGCGCACCGACTTTCGAGGCGATCCGCACTGCCTGACTGTCGCCGTCCACGCCCTCGAGATCGTCGACGTTGTGGACGCGGACTTCCTCGAACCCGGACGGGTGGAGCCCGCGAATCGCGTTCGGGGTCCGGAATCCAGCCTCGACGGTGTCGCCCTTGCCCTTGATGCCGCGGCGCTGCTTCGAGAGGCCGCCCCGCGGGCGTCGCCAGGATGTCGAGACACGCTTTTTCTTGTGGTGGTCCTGCCGGTTGAACTGCGGCTTGCCCTCGCGTCGACGCTGGACGAGCAAGCGTGCTTCCTCGTCGCTCAACTCGGGCGTCTTTGCGGCGTGACCGCGTGCCTGCAGTTCGGTCTCGACTTCTTCCTCGGTTTCGGCCGCTTCGCCGGCTTCCTCGACCTCGGCCGTCTCGGCTGCCGAAACGTCGAGTTCGCCGACGTCTGCCTGAATCCGGGCGGCGAGGGCGTTACCGATGCCCTCGACCTCGGTCAGATCGGACTGCTCGGCACGGGCGACGTCCTCGACCGTCTCGAAGCCGGCGTCGCGAAGGTTCTCGGCCGTCCCCTCGCCGACGCCGCTGATGTCCGTCAGGCCCTCGTAGGACGAGGCGTCGTCCTCGTCTGTGTCGGCAGCGTCGTCGGAGGCGTCAGTATCTGCACCGTCAGCCGACGCCTCACTCTCTTCGACGTCGGCGTCTTCGACGTCTTCGTCGACCTCGACGTCGCCGACGTCAGCCTTGATGCGGGCGGCCAGCGCGTTGCCGATGCCCGTCACCTCAGTGAGAGCATCCTCGTCAGCTTCACGCAGGTCGTCGATCGTCTCGAAGCCGCTTTCCCGCAGGGCTCCGGCCGTCTCGTCGCCGATACCGCTGACCTCGTTCAGTTCCGTTGGTTCCTCGTCGGCCATCAGGCCTCACCTCGATTCGGCTTTTCCGTGATGTAGACGCCGTCCTGGAACACCCGGACGTCCTTGCCCGGGACACGGGTGAGTTGCTCGATGTCGGCCGCCGTCTGGCCGACGTCCTCGATACTTGGCCCGCGCAGCGTGAGCAGCTCCTCGTCGATCTCGACCTCGGTGTCCCCGTGGATCGGGGTCGTCCGCGGCGCTCGCTCGCCGAGGAAGTTCTCGATGACGATCTCTTCGCCCTCGGCACGCACCTGCATCGGGAAGTGAGAGTAGAAGACTTCCATCTCGTACTCCCAGCCCTCGGTGACGCCGTGGAACATGTTCTGCACGTGGCTCTCGAAGGTCCCGATCGTCGACATCGTCTTCGCATCGTCCTCGTCGGACTCGATGACGACGGCGTCGTCGGTCACCTCGACGGTGATGTCCGGATACCACAACCGGCGCGTGACGCTGCCTTCGGGCCCTTCGACGGTGAGCTCGAGATGGTCCATCTCGGCGCTCGCGTCTTCCGGTAGCTGTAGTTCTGTTCGTGGCATTGTCAGTAGACGTACGCGATCACCTGGCCACCGACGCCCGCCTCGCGGGCCTCGTAGTGGCTCATGATGCCGTGGCTGGTCGTGACGACGAGCGTCCCGTAGTCACGGGCGGGGAGGAACCGCTTCTCCCACTGCTCGAACTCGTCGGCTCCCACTGAATAGCGGGGCTTGACCGAGCCACATTCGTTGATCGCACCGCTCAATTCGACCTCGAACCGACCGGCCTTGCCGTCTTCAACGCGCTCGAAGCCGTCGATGTAGCCGCGATCGTACAGCACTTCGAGGACGCTGCCGGTCTCGTTCGAGGCGGGCTCGACTGTGTGTGTCAGCTGACCGACGCTCTCGGCGTTGTCGAGCCCCGAGAGCGCGGCGCTGAGTGGATCGTTACCCGTCATGTTATCGATACTTCCTGAATCCCATGTCGCGGGAGATCTCCCGGAAACACTGCCGGCAGAGCCAGATGTCGTACTTGCCGATCAGGCCCTGCTCGCGTCCGCATCGCTGGCAGGCTTCGAGCTGGCCGGTCCGCTTTGCGGCCTGCTCGCCGGTCGCTTCCGCGCCCGCGTCGTTGTCTGTCTCACTCTCGCTCATGCGCTCACCTCCACGTCGAAGGTCGACTCGACGAACGCGATGGCGTCCGCGGGGTCGAGTCGATGGTTCGAAGGGATCGACCGGGAGGCCTTATCGCGCTTGGTCACGCGATAGCCCGGCCGCGTCAGGTTCACCGTCACGTCCAGCCCGTAGATCCCGATCGTCGGGTCGTACTCCTGGCTGGGGAAGTCGGTGTGTTCCTCGACGCCGAAGCTGAAGTTGCCGGTCTCGTCGAACTGATCCGCGTCGAGGTCGACCAGCGCAAGCGCCGTCTCGAGGAACTCCTCGGCGGCGTCGTCACGAAGCGTGACTTTCGTCCCGACCGGATCGCCCTGCCGGATCTCGAACTCGCCGACCGTCGCCTTCGCGGTCGTCCGCACCGGCTGTTGGCCGACGATCTCCTCTAGGATCTCCTCGGCGTCGGCGAGTTCCTGGCCACCCTGGCCGATACCCATGTGGACGACGACCTTCTCGACGGAAGGCTCACGCATGTCGTGGAAGTCAGCGTCACGACTCTCGGAGCTCATTCGTCGTCACCTCCGTCAGCTTCTTCGTCAGTCTCGTCGTCGGCCTCCGCAGCCTCGTCGTCTGCTTCGGCCGCGTCGTCTTCGTCCGCCTCATCCGCAGCTTCGTCAGCCTCGTCGGCTTCCTCGGCCTCCACGCCCTCGTCATCTGCAACGAAGTTCTCGTCGATGACGACGACGTACTCCTCGATCGTCTCGATGATCGAGCCGTCCTCACGTTCGATGCGGACGTTGTTCTCGGCGCTGCCGGGCGTGACCTGGATCTCCTCGATCGTCCCGATCTCGCCGGCGTGCTGACCGTCGACGGCCGTCACGAGTGCGCCCTCTTCGTATTCGAAGTGGGCGATGATCTCCTCGCTGTCGTTCTCGACGACGACCGAGTCGTTGCCCTCGTAGGGCGCGTCCTCGGAGACCAGCAGCGACTCGCCGTCGTGCAGCGTCAGCTGGAGGTCCCCGCCGGGGACGAACTGCTTTTGGACGATTTTCCCGAGCTTCGACTGGGCGGAATCCTCGTCGATCGGCGTCAGCGCGAGGCGACCGCCCTCGCCGGGGAACACGCGGTAGAACTCCTCGCGTTCCGTGAAGGCGAGGATGTCGAACATCCCCACCGGGCGGGT
This sequence comes from Halorhabdus sp. BNX81, assembly GCF_029229925.1. Lineage (NCBI taxonomy): Archaea > Methanobacteriati > Methanobacteriota > Halobacteria > Halobacteriales > Haloarculaceae > Halorhabdus > Halorhabdus sp. BNX81. Next base: position 2,261,131 of record NZ_CP107254.1, read on the forward strand.
CTCGTCGCTTTCGGGGTCGCCGTTGATCAGGACCTGGTCCTGATCGAGCGCGAAGCGAGCCTCCTTGCGGCTGTCGACGTAGCCCAGGACGTCCCGAAGGACGATCAGCAGGGGCACGCCGGCCTCGCCGTGGGGGCCGGCGTCGGCCTTCACGGTGAAGGTCTCGGTCTTGCGCTCGATCGGCCAGCTGTTCGGTACCGAGAGTCGTTTCTGGTGGTTACTCATTGGCTATCCTCCGATTCGAGTCGTTGCTCGCGCACGTCGTCGGAGAGATCGAGGTCGATCACGCGGACGTTGCTCGCCTCGAGTCGCCGGGGCACTTCCTCGCCGTCGGCGGTCTCGAGGGTGACGTCCTCGACGCTGATCGTCGCGTCCCGGAGATCCACGTCGAGCACTTCGCCCTCCTCGCCGGCGAAGTCCCCGCGCATAACCTCGACCGTATCGCCCGCGTTGACGCGGACGCGGCGCTGTCCGTACTCCTCGCGGAGATCCTCGGTCAGCGTCGCGTGCACCTGATCGTGTCGCTCGTGCAGCGGCGCGTTCTCCGTCTGCGTGCGCTGTTTGGATGGTTGTTCACTCATGTCTAGACGATCATCGTTGCGGCCGAGGCGATGGAGCCGAAGCGTTCGGCCACCTCGCGGGCGATCGGCCCGCGGAGTTCGGTGCCCCGGGGATCCTCGTTCTCGTCGACGATGACGGCCGCGTTGTCCTCGAACTTCACGCGCGTGCCGTCGGGTCGTCGGATCGGCTTGCGCTGGCGGACGACGACCGCCTCCAGCACCTGCCGTCGCATCTCCGGGGTGCCCTTGGTCACCGAAACGGTGATCTTGTCGCCCAGGCCCGCCTTCGGGTGGCGGTTCTTCGTGCCCGAGTAGCCGGCGACGCTGATTACCTTGAGTTCACGCGCGCCGGAGTTGTCGGCACACGTGACCAGCGAGCCCTTCTCGAGGCCCTGGGTGACGTCTGCGTTGAGGGCTTCCATCAGTCCGCACCTCCGTGTTTCGCGACCACTGCGTGGGATTTCGTCTTCGACAGTGGTCGGGTCTCTGCGATCGTGACCGTGTCGCCTTCCTCGACGTCCATGCACGGGGGTGCATGGGCCGGAATCCGGCTCCGCCGTTTCATGAGGCGGTCGTATTTCGGGACGGTTACGTCGTACTCTCGCTCGACGACGACGGTCTTCTGCATGTCGGTGGACGCGACTGTGCCTTCGAGCGTCTGCCCGCGCACCGAAAGGGTGCCGTGGAACGGGCAGTTCTCGTCGTCGCAGGTCGCGTCCGGTTGCTGTACGTTCAGTCCTAGCGCCATGTTGAGTCACCTCTGCGTTCGGTCCGTCTGGCCGGCGGGGCCACGAGTCGGTTGCCGTCGACAGTGACGACCAGCTCGCCGTCCGTGGCGGCCGGATCGTCACTCGACAACGTGAACTCGACGGTCGCCGTCGCCTTCGGGACCTGCCACGTCCGACCCCCTCGCTCGATCGACAGCGTCTTGGCCGTCTCGTCGACGACTGTGCCGTCGATCCCGACCAGGTCCGCGTTGGTCGCGGCGCTCACGCGGGCAGGTAGCCCGATGAGTTCGTGCCGCGCAAGGGTGTCGGGGGTGAGTGGCATCGTTATTCGTTTGCCGCGTCCTCAGCGTCGATCGTCTTGATCCGCGCGATCGCCTTCCGGATCTCCTTGATGCGGCCGGGGTTGTCCGGCGCACCACCCGTCGCCTGGACGGCGCGGGCGTTCAGCAGCTCCGTCTGGAGCTCCTCGAGTTCGCTCTCGCGTTCGGCGGCGGTCATGTCGCGGATCTCTTCGGGATGGAGGATCGTCATTCGGCCTCACCCTCCTCGTCTCCGTCGTCCGCGTCAGCTTCTTCTTCGTCCATCTCGTCGAGAAGCTCCTCGGCTTCCGCCTCGGTCTCCTCGTCGAGTTCCTCGTCGACGGACTCCTCGAGTTCGTCGAGTTCGTCCTCGACACCCGCGTCGTCCGGGACGTCGACGTCGTCGAACTCCTCGGCCTCGGCGGCCTCCTCGACGACCTCTTCGTCGGGGGCGTCCTCGGCCGCGTCGTCCGCGGCGTCGGCGGCGTCCGCATCAGCTGCCTCGACAGCGTCGCCCTCCTCGGGCTCGCCGGCCAGCAGCTCCTCGACGGAGCCCTCCTCGACGTCCTCGATATAATCCTCGACTTCGACGTCCTCGTAGATCTCGAAGTCGTCGGGCAACTCGGCCTCGGGCGGGATGATCTTGACGTCCACCCCGATCGTGCCGAGCTTCATGACCGCGACGCCCTGGCCGTGATCGACGATGTCCTCGGCGGGTTCGCCGTTGTGCTTGATGTAGCCACGGTTGAACTTCTCCACGCGGGAGCGTGCGCCCGTGACCTTTCCGGAGAGGACGATCTCGGCACCCTTCGCGCCGGACTCCATGATCCGGTCGATCGTGGTGTGACCGGCCTTCCGGAAGTACCAGCCGCGTTCGAGGGCGTTGGCGAGTCGGTCGGCGACGATCCGAGCGTTGAGGTCGGGTTCCTCGACTTCCTGAACGTCGACCTGGGGATCTTCGAGCCCGAATTCCTCTTCGAGCGTGGTGGTGATCTTCCGGATGTTCTTCCCACCCTTGCCGATCACCATGCCGGGCTTTTCGGCCTTGAGGACGATCTGGGTCCCCATCGGCGTCTTGGCGACTTCCATGCCGCCGTAGCCGGCGCGACCGAGTTCGTCCTCGAAGAACTCGTCGATCTGGGTGCGCTGGAGGCCGTCCTCGATGAACTGCAGTTCGTCCGCCATCAGGCATCACCCTCCTGCTCGCGGCTATCGCCGCTCGCACTGTCCGAGGCTGACGCCTCGCTGAGGATGAGTTCGACGTCGACTTCCGGCGTGTTCCACTCGTTGGCCCGCCCCATCGCGCGGGGCTGGCGGCCCTGCTGTTCGCCGACCTTGTGGGCGGCGACGTGGACGATCTCCATGGACTCGCCGTCCATCCCCGCGTATTCGGCGTTACCGATCGCGTTTTCGAGCAGATCGATGAAGGCCTCGCTGGCCTTCTCCGGGTAGCGGCCGGCGTCCCAACCCTCGATGTCGTTTCGATGGCCGACGCCCGAGTTGTGGGACTTAAAGGGGACCGACTGGTCGCCCTCGATGACGTCCTCTAGGTAGGCGACCGCCGCCTCGGCGGTCATGCCCTTGATCTCCCGGGCGATGGCCTTGCTGTGCTTGTGGCTCATCTGACGCTCCCGGAGCATCGCTTTCGCCGTGGTGTCCGGATCCGCGTCGACTGAGTAGCTGATTCCCATGGATTACTTGAGTGGCACGAACTTCGAGGAGCGGGTCGCCCCGATCCCGGCCTGTCCGTGCTCGACGCTCGTGCGCGTGAGCTGGAACTCGCCCAGATAGTGGCCGATCATCTCGGGCTCGACCTTCACGCGCTCGAAGCTCTGGCCGGTGTAGACCGCGAACGTGATCCCGACGAACTCGGGCAGGATCGGCATATCCCGCAGGTGCGTCCTGATCGGGTCGTTGGCCGTCTCCTCCTCGCCGGCGTCACGGGCCTCTTCGAGCAACTGTCGTTTCTCGTAGGACAGGCCGCGCTTGATACTTCGCCGCTGGCGTGCGGGCAGCAGTTCCGCGACTTCCTCGACGGACATGTCCTGCAACTCCTCGAGCGTGTGGCCACGATAGGTAAACTCGCCCTCGTGACCGATCTGGTAATCGTGTGAGCTCATTCGTCACCACCTCGGCCAGTCCGGCGCGAGGAAATGTCGCCAACCTTCCGTCCCGGCGGCGCGTTCCGCGAGATGGACTTGGGCTGGCCGGGGTGCTGGCGGCCACCGCCACCGAACGGGTGGTCGACCGCGTTCATCGCAACCCCACGAACCCGCGGGTACTTCGTCCCACGGGATTTCATCTTGTGGTATTTGTTGCCGGCCTTCACGAAGGGTTTCTCCGTCCGGCCACCGCCAGCGACCACGCCGATCGTCGCCCGGCAGTCCGGGTCGAGTCGGCGGACGTCGCCGCTTGGCAACTGGACGACCGTCACGTTGCGGTCGTGGGCCATCAACTGTGCCGAAACGCCGCCAGCCCGGGCGAACTTCCCGCCGTCGCCGGGGTTGGCCTCGACGTTACAGATCTGGATGCCCTCCGGGATCTCGGCCAGCGGGAGCGTGTTCCCGGGCTCGATCGCCGCAGTGACGCCGACCTGGATCTCGTCGCCCACGCCGACGCCTTCCGGCGCGAGGACGAGACGCTGATCGCCGTCCTCGAACTCGACGGCGGCAACGGGTGCGCTCCGGGCAGGGTCGTGTTCGATGTCCACGACCGTCCCCGAGATGACGTCGCCGTCGCGCGCTTCGGTGCTCCGGTGTGAGAGATCGGCCTTGTAGCGATGCGAGGGGGCCCGGAACGTCGGGGTCCCGCGACCGCGTCGTTGGCCTTGAATCCGTCGTCCCATGCTCAGAACACCCCGATTCGGGAGGCGACTTCCTCGGCATCGTCGTCAGCCGAGAGGGTCACCTCTGCCTTTTTGTTGCCGTTCATCGTTACCTGTGCGTTGACGTTCACGACACTCACGTCGAACTGCTGTTCGACGGCGTCGCGGATGTCGGCTTTCGTCGCATCGGTCTTGACGATGAACTGGAGCTTGTTCTGGAAGTCCATCTTGTCCATCGCCTTCTCGGTGACGTGGGGATGGTCGATCACGTCGATCGGATCGGTCATCGGTCGGCCACCTCCGCGAGTGCGCTCTCGGTCCAGAGGGTGAGTCGGCCGGCGTCGGTCCCCGGCGCGAGATCCTCGGCGTTGACCTCCCGGGCGGTGGTTACGTCCGCGCCCGCGAGGTTCCGAGCCGCCTTCGACGGCTCTTCGCTCGTGACAAAGAGGATCGACTTCGGCGTCCGGTACTTCCGGCCACGGGTCGTTCCCTGGCCGGCCCGGACTGTCCGGTCGTCCGCGCGCTCGATGTCGGCATCGACGCCGAGCGCTTCGAGCACATCGACGACCGCCTGGGTCTTGACCAGGTCCTCGAAGTCATCGGAGACGACCAGCGGCAGGTCGGTCTCGTCGTCGAAGGCGTGTCCGCGCGCTTCGACCAGTTCGGCGTCCGCCGTCGCGGCGATCGCCGACCGGATCGCGAGTTTGCGTTCCTTGTCGTTCAGTGCCGGTGCAGGGTCGGCCTCGGCCTTGGGCGGGTGGGCGGCCCGGCCGCCGACGGTCTGTGGGACGCGTCGGCTGCGGCCGTCCTGTTGGGGGACGTGGGCCTGGCCGCGACCACTGCCCTGTGACTCGGCGGGCGTCCGCAGGCCCGCGTACTCGTCTGCGCCGTAGTCCTGCTTTCGGTTAGCCTGGGCGGCAAGCACCGCGTTCTTGATGAGATCGGGCCGATGGGGCGTCTCGAAGACGTCCGGCAGCTCGATCTCGTCGTCGGCGTCGCCGTCCAGATCGTGTAGTGTTGCCTGCATTCATCTCACCCTTGATTGGATTCGGTGGAGACGTAGCGCACCTCGGGATCGAGGCGCGGCTGGTCGTTCGGCCGGACGGCCGGGCGCAGGCGAACCAGGCGCTCGTTCGGCCCGGGGATCGAGCCCTTGATCAGCGCGTAATTCCCCTCGACTTCGCCGTAGTTGACGAAGCCACCGTCGGGGGTGACGTCGTCCTCGTCGCCGAAGTCGATGAGGCGCTTGTTGAGTTCGGTGCGCTGGTGGTAGCCGGTCTGGCCCTGCTGGGGCACCGTCGAGCGCACACGGCTGGGATTCCACGGGCCCAGGTTGCCGATCCGGCGTCGCCAGCCCTGGCGGGCGTGTTTGCCCTTTCGCTTCTGGACACCCCAGCGCTTGACGGGGCCCTGGGTACCCTTGCCCTTGGTGACGCCCGCCACGTCGGCGTACTCGCCGGCGCGGAAGACGTCGGTCATGGCGTACTCGCCGCCGTCGGCCACGAGCTCGAGGCCGTGCTCGAGGCGATCGGCAAGCGAACCGCCGCCGACGCGTGTCTCCATCACGTCGGGTTTGTTCTTCGGGACGCTCGGCAGGTCGCCGGGAACGGTGTGCGTAATGAGGCGCACGTCCCCGAGCTGACCCGCATCGAGAGCGTCTCTGATCTGTGCCTCTGCGCCGTCGCGGTCCTGCTCTTCAGGGAGGTCGATGGCCCGGTCGAGATCCTCGTGGAACTCGTCGGTCCAGACCTCCGTGAGCGGTCGCAGGCCGTACGGCGTGTCTTCGTAGGCTCGCAGCGCCACTGCCCGCATCGGCGGGGTTTCGACGACAGTGACGGGCACGGTTTCCTCCATGCCCTCCCGCGGTGAATTGGGCTCGTCGTTGATGACAACGACGTGGCTCATGCCGGCCTTGTAGCCGGCAAAGCCCTGTACGCCCGGCTGGCCCTCATCGTCGGGCCAACTGTTGAACCGCGGCGTCTCACTGGTCGCCCGCGTGCGCGGACCGTAGCCCAGCGAGCCTTTGCGTGGTCTGCTTGGTTGTGGCATCGGATTCTCACTCCGTGAGTGTCAGGGGGCCGAGGGTGGCGAACATCGCTTCTTCTGTTCGCACGACCTCGCTTCCCTGGTTGGGAACCGTATTGAGCCAAAGGTCGAATCGGGGTCCGTCCGATCCTGATCCAGTGACCGCGTCTCTGGTTCCGTCCCCGGTGTCGACGGCTGCCGCCAACTCGTCCACGGAGGACGGGTCGACAGCACCCGGTTCGACGCCGAGGATGGCCGGCAAGCCGCGCTCAGGCGCGCCAAAGGCGACTGTCATGTCGCCCGCGTCCGCGATTGTCCCGACGAGTCGCCCGAGTCGCTCGGTCGTGAGCGACTGGCCGTGTCGGGACGCGGCGATCCGTACGCCGGCGTCGGGCCGCGAGAGCGCAGCGTCAAGGTTCGCACGGTCGACCTGATAGCCCGGTGGGGGCTGATCGACGATCTTCGCGCGAACCGGTCGTCTCGAAGAGATCCTGACGGTGACGCGTTCCCCCTCCTTTATCGTCCGGTCGCCCGGAACGGCGAGGGAGATCGGGTGTTGCATGCCGCAATTGACCCGGACGCGCCCATCAGATCCGACCTCGGTCACGATTCCCTGTCTTAACGACCCCGAATCGTCCGATCCGGAGCCGGTCTGGGTCGCAACGCGGAGCGGCGGCAAGACGCCGACGCACTCCAGTTCGTCCCGCCTGTCCCAGACCTCCTTTCGGAGGTATGGGGGTGTGGCGGCGTACCGCAGCACGGTTTCGACGAACCCGTCGCCCCATCTCCCCGCCCCGTCAGGGTCGGGGTAGACGGTGAGTCGATCGACCCGGAAGACGGTGGCCGCGCGGGCCACGTAGCCGATCTTCCGGGTCGCCTCACGTTTGTCCTCCGCCTCGCGGCAGAGCGACGACGGCACGAGTGCGTTGAGCGTCATGCCGTGACGCTTCCACGTCACGCCACTAGACTGTGCCGATTACTCGCGGGCGGCATCGTAAAAGGATGCCGCTTCCAACCGGTCGTGAGACGCTCTCGCAAGGGATCGCGCCCCACGCGAGTCGGTGACGCGACGGGGCGCTCCCGTCCACGTGATTCGGAAGCCTTATATTTCTCTCCGGCCCCAGTTTGGAATGCACCGTGCGACGGTGGTGTAGTGGTATCACAGGACCCTGCCACGGTCCTAACCCGAGTTCAAATCTCGGCCGTCGCACTTCTACCGAGCGCAAAACCGCGAGCGACCGCTTTGCGTGTCGCTCGCTTCAGCGCGAGGGTGAATGCGGTAATAGAGATTTGAACTACGCGAGTCGCAGCGCGAACGAAGTGAGCGACCGTCTCGCCATCGAGTTCAAATCTCGGCCGTCGCACCTTCTTCAACCACAATCCGCGCGGAGCTACGTCTCCGCGCAACCCCTGGTTGTGTAGTGCGAGAAGCGAGATTTGAGCACGCCAGTAGAATCAGTCAGCATGATCCCTACATGACAATGATACAGTATACATATTAAAATAACATTACTTCCGCAAAGGCGGACTAACAGTTATGTTATGTCAGTGGGTTGCTAGACAAGATGGCTGAGACAATTACGATCACCCCGGACGAGAGAAAGCAGCTCACTACTGGAGACCCAAAGAAAGCTCCAAAATATACGTTTTTCGCCCTTAACAATGCGGTGAAATATTCATCTGCCAACCAGCGACCCACTGTCGGGAAAATCACTGAAATCTACGAAGAGTTTGAACAGGAACACCCAAACGGTGACTTCCAAGACTGGCGGAACTACTATTATAACCAGTATAACGGACGGCAACGGATTGATGATGCCACTGACAAGGCCTACAATATGTTCCTCACAATCCGGGCCGCGATTGATGATATAGACCGTGAGGACATACGTGACTTCATCGAAGGATTAGTACTCAACGGTACGTACTCTAATCAGAACGCGCGAGAGGCTGTAATTCAGAAGCTTCTTGAAAGCCGATCAGAAACCGAGCGGCTTTCACCAGATGAGGGCCCCGATGGATGCGAGCTTCAATGGGGAGATAGGTACGTCTCCATTCAACCGGAGGAGATACGGTCAGAAACTTTGTTTGACCGCGAGGACGTGATCGTGTTTTACTTCTCGGAAAATGCGAGTGATAACGGCTTGAAGATAGACGTTAGTAAGTCGAATATGACGCTTGACGAGTTCTAGTGTTTATTTTAGGTTTAGCTCATATTCCTCACCGTCTCGGACTTTACGGAGCAATTCTACTGCGGCATCCGAATATCTATGATTCGGTTCTTGTCGGTGGAAGGCAATATCCATGTGGTACTGGTTATCACTTTCTTTTATATTTATGCCTCGTTCTTCCTCGATCTCGTTAATTAACTGGTTAGCATTGTGCCACGTGTCCCATCCAAGTTCATTCGCAACATCGGACAGTCTGTATCGATACAAGATATTGAAATCCATTGGATTATCAAGCGTGCTAACCCCGAATAAGGTCCCGAAGGATTCACCAGAGTTCGCAGCACGTTCAAGTGATTCGTAATTAATTTCAATTTCCTCACGGGGTGCTTTGGTTTTTATTATATCGTAGGTATTGGCCATCACTGTGCGAAGGAGTTTCAAATTGACTCCCTCGATATACCCACCTTGGCCAAAGGCGTTGAATACCCAGTCGAATCGCTGAGACTGGATGTAATTCACGCGCATAGAATTACCGTCAATAGTCGGGATGCGTTTCTCCCGCTCAAAAGTATCGACGCCGGAGATATCCGGTTCCCAGTCAAGGAAGTAGATATTATCAATAAGGCCATCTTCTGGCGACAGTATTTCGTCAATATCAGACAACAATCGGCGTACATTTTTGTCCCCAACGCTGTATCCAGCGATTAACACCGGATGCTCGGCAAAGTATGTGAGCAGTTTTGCTGAGAGGTATTTCTTTGTTTCAGTCCATTCATTGTAGTCGTCATTGGTCAAAATTAGACTCTCTGGTTCTGAAATACATCCGTGGATTTTCAATATTTCGCCGATGCTCTGGTAGTCTGATCGTAGGATTTCTTCGCCAATGACGGGTTGGTAGTCCGGGAAGAGAACTTCGAGAAACGGATCATAGTTTGTGGTAATAATGGCATGTGGTTGGATTTGTTGAAGGAGTTTGATTTCTTCGCGGAGGTTATCGTCCTTGATCTCGTCGATTGATTCAGGAGTGAGTTCTTGGAAGTACTTGGAAATTTTATATTTAAGGTATATATCGCTGGGGTACTCACGGGAGCGAAGTTCATCTGGGAACTCATCTTTACCGTCTCCCCATGCCCAATCGTAGTAGTACTCTGAAAGAGTAGTACCAATCTCAGGGTAAGTATCGCCGCGTTGTAGGTAATAATCGATAGAGTGAGGGACCTCAGGGCAGTCTTCAGCTGCGGTTTCAAGGAGTGATTCCCAACTGGGACCGTCAAAGTAGCGAATGGAAAGACCAGTCCCGATGAAAAGAATAGGTTGACATTTTAGCTCTTCAACCCGCTCCAAGACGTCTGTTTTCCGGTCTTCAATGTATTCCCCAAACTCCTTCATGAGGTTAAAGACATCTACCAGATATTATAATTCTTCGCACGACTTTTTGAGCGGTGTTCAGATACGCACCGAGCAAAGAGTTTGTTTCTGCTGGCTATCCAGTCGGACCCTGGCGGAATGAAAGGGCGATCCAGTTTCGGGAACCCCGACGAAGTAAGCACTGCAGGGCGTGAAGCGCCCGAAGCGCGCAGCGAGGCGCGGGACCGAAACTGGCGAGGGCTTTCAGAGAAGACTCAAATATTTTCTATTCTGAAAGCAACCAAAGACCAACCATGTCGTTTATTCAGAGTCCGTATCCGCAAGCATCCGTGCGGCAGTCCGTCGCAGACGGTCCGGATCGCCACCGGTGATCTCGGCGACTTCCTCGGGCGTCTCTGGCATCTCGTCAGCCATGACCGTATCAGTCCATTGTATATTGTGGTATAAGTTTCTAGGGGCCGATCCCGAAAGAGAGAACTCTCCAATCCACAAGCGACGCGTTTCATCGCGTCGCAACAGCCTACATCACTCGATCAGCAGACGATCCCAAATTCTTCTCAGGACCACAATACCACCAGTGAGGACGGAAAGAGCACCGCCAAGAAGGACAGCAGCCATGCCGACCAACACCAGCGGGAAGCCCCACGAGGTGCCGTCGAAAGCGAGCAGACTAGAGGAGTAGCGGTCACCCTGGTACAGTATCACTTTCCCACTCAGGGTATCTACCAGCTCGGTATCGTTGCAAAACTTCGTCGTGTTACCCGCGAGTGTTTCCCTGAAAAGGTCCTGCTCGGCAGACGAAAGGTTCTCGAAGGCCACTTCTTCGATAGGCGGGTGCACCGATTCGTCTGCACTCATCTGCTCGATCATTATCATATGTCCCGACGTACAGGCACTGGATTCCTGATACATGCCCACACCATAGGCGAGACCACCGCTGAGCAGGAGACCGAGACCGAGCAGCAGACCCAGCCGCGAACTCGAACCCATATGTCGCCCGTCAATTGGCCCTCATATGTGTTTTCTGGTCAACACACCCCCGTTGAGCCAGTCGATTCTCCCGCCAGAAGACAAATCCAGTTGGAGACGACTGTTGCGAAGTGACCCCAATGTTCATTCCCGAGCCACCGGAATATCCCGTATGAAACGACGACTCGCCATCGGGATCCTCACCGGCGCGTTCCTCGGCATCTTCTGCATCGTCGGCGTCGGCCTCCGGATCGGCTTCGCGGGCAACGAACTGTTCCTGTTCTCGATGTGGTACAATCGGGTCGTGATGGGACTCGTGATCGGGCTGGCGGGTGGGCTCCAGCTCGTCGATTCGAAATACAACGTCTACGTCAGAGGATTGCTGCTGGGACTCATGGTATCCGCGGCGGTCACCTTCACCAGCGAGTTCCGCGACTGGCCGAGTTTCGCCGCCGGCGTGGCCTACGGCGTGATCATCGACTGGGTCGCAACCAGATACAGTTGACCGGTTGAGGAATCAAAAGGACGACCAAGCGAAGGGTTACATCGTAATTTCGGAACCACTGAGTTCGACGATTGCCGACCCATCCAGGAGAAACAGCTCCCGGTCACTCACTGTACGTCTCGAGGAGTTCCCACTCCTCGCGCATGAGTTCACGAACGCCGTGGGTGAGGACGCCCTCGCCCAGCGACGTCGCTCGATAATACGAGTACAACCCCTGGGAATCCGGTTCCTTTCGCTTCCGGTTCTCGACGAGGCCAACATCGACGAGTTCGTCCAGATGATAGTGGAGTGTATTCGATTCGACGTCGAGAGCCCCCCGAAGTTCCGCCGCACTCTTCGAACCACTCTCGACGAGATGGTTCAGGATCCGAAACCGGGTCTCGTTGCCGATCGCCCGCTGCATGTCGAGATACTGCTCGACGGAGAGGAGACTGTGTTCCGGCAGGATGGGATCGCGGTCGTCACCATCCATTGCCCGGCTTGTTTCGGCCATACACGTTCTTCGAGTTAGCTCGATATAAGTGTTCACTGACTCAGCAATAGTAGATATCCTGTTTATTTAAATACTAAGCCGACAGACAACCTGTATGCGAGACAGATTGATCACCGAACTTGGCGATCTTGCCCATTCCAGATTTCTCGTGTATCTCATGGGTCCTTACGAAGCGTTCGACATTGAGAGGGTGCTTCACAGCGACAAAATCTCCGAAGATCTCAAGCTGGATACGATCCCGGAATCCATCGATTTCGGGACGCTTGTTGGGTCTGAAGCTGATCTCGATCAAGACGAAGCCGTGCTGGATTTACTCTTAGAAGTCCGCGACCACCTCCGAACCGATCCAGGAGTGAATGCGTTTCTCGCAATCGATGTTGACGTGCCTCTCGAGGAGATGGACGCCGCAACGCAGAGCATTGAATTCGCTCTGGCAAGCAACGTAGTCGTCTACATTGTTCCGGAGATTGGAGATAACCTTGGGGTAGGAATCGAGGTCGGGTCCGTTCTCGAAGCCATCTTTCAAGAGCGAGAGAACAACACAGCAACGCAGCACGAAGAGCGAGTCCTCTTTGTCCATGAATCAGGTGTCCGTAGCGCGATGATCGCGTCTGTACGAGAACGGTGGGATGCCCGGATTTACGCGTATGATGATCGCGCAGACCTGGTCAAGCAAGTACGCCTTTTCGTTCGAGATATTGCCCGGCGGGAACAATATGGAGACCTGCCTCACTTGGAAGAAAATAGCGAGTGAGCACAAAATGGCGGCTACAAGCCCCGATTTCGGCCCTCGACTAATCGATACTTGGACTTGCTGGAGAATTCTTCGACTCCAGAGTTCGAACAAGCACTTCACCACTATAGCGTCACGTGCCGCGATGCAAGGACGTATCCCCGTGTCGCTCCTTTCATACCCATGACGATTGCTACAGGCGATTCAGTCAGCATCGAGTATACCGGGCGACTCGAAGACGGGACCGTCTTCGACACCTCCCGAGAGTCAGTCGCCGAGGAGACCGAACTGGCCGACGAGCAGCCCGAGCGAGAGTTCACGCCGCTGACCGTCGAAGTCGGCGCGGGGCAGGTCATCGACGGGCTGGAGGACGCACTCATCGGCATGGAGCCGGGCGATACGCCGACCGTCAGGATCCCGCCGGAGAAAGGCTACGGCGAGTGGTCCGAGGAGCGCGTCCGGACGTTCGATCCGGCCGAACTCAGCCAGCAACTCGGTGACGAGCAGCCCGAGGAAGGGATGTACCTCCAGACGCAGGATGGCAATCTCGCCGAAATTACCGAAGTAACGGACGAGGTCATCCGCGTCGACTTCAATCCGCAACTCGCGGGCGAGACCCTGGAGTTCGACATCGAAGTCGTCTCGGTCGCGAACTGAAGCGGTCGATCCACTCAGTAGAGATACTGGTCAGCTTTCTTTGCGGTGAGCGAGAAGTCGGCTGTCGAATCTTTGGAGGGTTCTGAGAAGAACGGATCGTCCGGATCGTGTTTTCCATGACGATTCACGTACTCCCTCACGGCTTTCCGAAGTGCGTCTTGGAGGGACAGATCGTTCTCTGTTGCCACCCGTCGCAACCGTTCGTATTCGCCCTCTTCGAGTCGTGTCTGAACGACAGCCGAAGCTTCGTCGTTCGACATAGTTCGTAAAAGTATATTTACAGGAGCAAGCATTTAGCTCTCTCGGATACGACCACTTACAGAAGTATTCTCTTCCTGAACTCTCATGGACTCCGTTCCTCGAAAGCGGTTCCCTTCGTCGAACGAGTCGAATCGGAGATTCGCCGGTTCGATCCGGTCAGGCCGGATCGAACACCGTCTCGCCTTCGACCTTGTGCGCCTCGACCGCGTCGAGGTCGAGCGTCAGGCCAAGCCCGGGCTTCTCGGGGATCGCCATCGAACCGTCCTCGATGAGGCCGTCTTCCTCGACCAGGTCTGCCCACCAGCCGAGTTCGTAGGAGTGGTACTCGACGGCGAGTGCGTTCGGAATCGCCGCGCCGACCTGCGCGGAGGCCATGGTCGCGATCGGCGAGCCGACGTTGTGCATCGCGACGGGGATGTAGTAGGTGTCGGCCAGGTCGGCGATCTTCCGGGTTTCGCGCATCCCGCCGACGCGGGGGACGTCAGGTGCGATGATGTCGACGGCCTGCTCCTCGAGCAGGCGGCGCTGGCCGTGCTTGCGGTAGACGTTCTCGCCGACGGCGATCGGCGTCGTCGTCGACTGGGTGACGTTCTGCTGGACGTCGTGGTTCTCCGGCGGGACGGGATCTTCGAGCCACCAGACGTCATAGTCCTCGATCTCCTCGGCGAGGCGCTTGGCGCTGCCGCCGGTGTACGTCCAGTGGCAGTCGAAGGCGACCTCGGCGCGCTCGCCGACGCGTTCGGTCGTCGCCCGGACGATCTCGGCCTTGTGCTTGATCTCGGGTTGGCTGAGGTGGCGGTTGGCCGAGTCCTTCTCGTGGCCGCTTGGCACGTCCAGATCGAATTTGATCGCGTCGTAGCCCAACTCCTCGACGACGCGCTCGGCCTCGTCGGCACAGGCCTGCGGGTCGGCCTCGTCTTCTGTGTGGAGATCGCAGTAGACCCGGACGTCGTCGCGGTACTTCCCGCCCAGGAGCTGATAGGCAGGGATATCCAGAATCTTCCCGGCGAGGTCATGTAAGGCGATTTCGATGCCAGAGATGGCATGGATCGTCACGCCGGCGATCGACCCTTCGCCGGACATTTTCTGTACCATGTGTTCGTACAGCCGATCGATGTCGAGCGGGTTCTCGCCGAGGATGAAGGGTTTCATTCGCTCGACGAGTTCGGGAACGGCCGCGCCCCAGTAGGCCTCGCCCGTCCCGACGATACCCGCGTCGGTGTAGACCCGCACGAGTGTCCAGGGGTAGTTGCCGTCGACCATCGTGGTCTGGACATCGGTGATCTCGACGTCGCGCGGGCCGCGGTCGGCGGTGACGCCCATCGTCTCCGAAGAGAGGTCCCGCATCGTGTACTCGGCGTTCGGGTCGCTGAGCTGCGTGTAATCGATTGGCATGGCGGAAATTCGACAGGCGGGCGGTTAATCCTTTTCAAGCCCGGACTGAGAGAGCGCTCGCTCGGGGGCGCGGATAGCAAACCTGGGCGACAGCAACCCCCCGTTCGGGTTACAGTGTTTCGTGGAGCAGGGATCGCGTAACGACATACCACCGTTCGGGTGACCGAACATTCACAAGCGAGTGAACCGTACACGCGAGCAGAGATGACCACAGAGACATCTACACGGCGGCGATTTCTGGCGCTCGGCGGGACGGCACTCGCGTCCGCGATCGCGGGGTGTTCGACATCGCTGTCGGCACCCGAGTCGTCGCCAGCGGAGTCGCCGTCGCCCTCCGCGGCCGGGGAGTCTCCCGAGACGGACACAGCCGAGAGTGCCTACACCCGGGTGTACCGCGAGACCATCCCATCGGTCACGACCGTTCAGACAGCCGCGGGCCAGGGGACCGGCTTCCAGTACGACGAGGGACACGTCGTCACGAACGCCCACGTCGTCGGGACCGCCACCGAGGCCCAAATACGATTCCACGACGGGACGTGGGCGAGTGGCCCAGTGGTCGGGACGGACCCACACAGCGACCTCGCCGTGATCGAACCCGGGACAGTGCCCGAATCCGCAGCGCCGCTCCCGTTCGGCGACCAGCCGCCGACGATCGGCCGGGAGGTCGTCGTCATCGGCAACCCGTACAACCTCGACGGGTCGGTCACGTCGGGGATCGTCAGCGGTACCGACCGGCTGATCCCGTCGCCGGCGGGCTATCAGATTCCGGACGCGATCCAGACCGACGCGGCGGTGAACCCGGGCAACAGCGGCGGCCCGCTGATGGATCTCGACGGTTCCGTGGTGGGCGTCGTGAATTCGAAGCAGGGCGACAGCATCGCCTTCGGGATCTCGGCGGCATTGACACAGCGCGTCGTGCCCGAACTCATCGAGTCGGGGACGTACGAGCACGCCTACATGGGCGTCTCGCTGGACGTGGTCACGCCGCGGCTCGCAGAGGCGAACGACCTGGCGGAGCCACAGGGCCTGCTGGTCGTCCAGACCGTCCAGGGCGGCCCGGCCGACGGCGTCCTCCGGGCGAGCAGTCTGGAGTACGTCGGTGGACGCCAGGTCCCCGTCGGCGGTGACGTCATCCGCGCCATCGAGGGGACGCCGATGGAGACCTTCGAGGACCTGGCGAGCTATCTGGCGCTGGAAACCCGGCCCGGCGATACCATCGCGGTCACGATCCTACGGGACGGTGACGAGCGAACCGTCGAGGTGACGCTCGATGCCCGGCCGGACCGCTCGACGTCACCCCTCCGGTGAGAAAACGACTGCCACGGGCGGTTCGCTCACCGCGAGATTTCCTCGACGTCACCGTCGAGGATCGATTCGACCATCTCGGGCCGGATCGTCGCGGCGTCGCCGCCGATCGTCCGCTTGAGCGCCGCGGTCGCCGCCGCCTGTTCGAGCGCGACCGGGATGGACTCCTCAGTCAGCCACGCCGCGAGGAACCCGCCGACGAAGGCGTCGCCGGTCCCGATCGCGTCGACCGTCTCGGTCTCGAACACCGGCTGGTGCGCGCTCCGTTCGCCGTCAAAGGCGAGCGCGCCCGCCTCGCCCGTCGTCACGATGACGAGGTCGAGGTCGTAGTCGGCGTGGAGGTCGGCGGCGACGGTCTCGGCGTCGCCGTCGTATTCGAGTACTGCCTCCGCATCGCGATGGGCGACGAACAGCACGTCGACGTCGGGGAGGAGATCGGTGAGCGTCTCCCGGGCCGATTCTGGGTCCCAGAGGTTCGACCGGTAGTTGACGTCGAAAACTGTCGTCGCCCCGGAATCCTTGGCCGTCGACAGGACCTCCTTGGTGGTCTCGACCAGCGTCTCCGAGAGTGCCGGCGTGATCCCGGAGACGTGGACGGCGTCGGCCTCGGTGAACGGGGCCGTGGGAAGTTCGTCGAACGTCGCCGTCGTGATCGACGAGCCGGCCCGGTCGTAGATGACCTGCGAGCCGCGGGGGGCCGCGCCCGCTTCGAGGTAGTAGGTCCCGAGTCGGGCGTCGTCACTCTCGTCCCAGACGACGGCCGGGTCGACGTCGTGGGTCCGGTAGGCGGAGGTTACTTTCTCGCCGACGGGGGTCGCCGGGAGTTTCGAGACCCACGTCGCGTCGAGGCCCAGTCGCTGGGCGGCGACGGCGACGTTGCCCTCCGCGCCGCCGACGTGAACGTCGAGCGTGTCGGTGGTCTCGATCGGCTCTGCGGTCGGCGTCGCCAGTCGCAGGAGTGATTCCCCGAATGCGGTGAGTCGCGGCGGAGTCATGGTGAGAGATGGACGGGACGCGGGCTTAAAACGGATGGATTCGATCGATCATAGAATCGCGGTTCTTGTTTGGACGCGTGATGCGAGAGGGACGGAATCGGTGAGAACGCCTCATTTTGCAGTAGCTTCGTTCCGATGGAACAGGCTCACCAATGCCCCAATAATACAGACACTCCCCAGGGCATATCCGGTGATTTTCACGAGTGCAAATGGATCTGAAACAAGCTGTGTTTCAACGGGCTGAACCAAGATGTACTGGTCGTCCTGTCTAACGACTGTTGCGTTCACATGCTTTGATACCGTTTGCTGGCCGTCGAGTACCGTCCGAATGACTGGGTTTGTCCCCGCTGGTCTGACAGCCACGTCCTTGGCAACAGTCTCCGCTGAGACTCTCGCCGCCCGCAGTTGAAATGTGCTATCAGTTATGGATGCGTGGATGCGGTAATAGTGATCATGGAAATCGTCCGCCAGATATCGGACATCGAGAAGATTGATCACCTCCAGTTCGAGAGTCGATTTTGGGCGTGTGAGCGTCTCGTTTCTCGCATCTCGGACGAGATCAATTTGACTCCCGGTTCCGTACGGTACACTTGGGACCTTGTAGAGACGTTCAACAGTCTCATCATTTGTGAGATCAAGCTCCGTTACTGAATATGAGTGCTGTGTGTCGGGGCCCGGACCATTACCGACAACTGGATGCATAACCAGCAGCACTCCGAGAACCAAGCCAGCGAGTTCTTTCATGGAGGGCATATCCGGACACTGTCTCCCGAATGTCATTAATCCCATCGCATCAATCACGTGAGGAGTGGTGCTCCCGAAATCAGCGGGGTTAGACCACCGGATATCGGTGTATTCTACAGCGGATAAACAAGGCCCATACAGCTAAATACGGCTCAATCGCGTGGATGATCGGTCGTGAGGCCGCAGGGACAGTCAGTCGTGGCATATATACTCCCCGGGCAGGTCAGTCACTGTAGGGAGTACCTACGATGGAACGTCACGACACGAAACTCGAAGACGAGGCGCTGTTGATCGAGTGGGACGACGAGTGGGTCGAGATCGGTCCCCTCGACGCGGTACTCGATCTCTTCGACGGGGAGACCTACGAGATCGAGTACGACGACGCCCAGTCGAAGGTCCCGTGGCTCGAAAGCGACCTTGAGGACAACACGCTGTCCTTCGACGTCGTCGAGACCGTGACGGACATGGACTTCGACGACGAGTTCACCGAGGAGGTCGTCGAAGCGCCACTCGATTCTGAGGGCAACCAGGGCCACCCGCTCCGGACCGAGACCTTCGTCGCGAAGATGATCGAGATCTGGGAGGCCCAGGGCGCGAGCGGCGAAGGCGAGGCACTGGGCTCCGGGACGTAGCTCCAGCACCGCGACACCGAGCCGTCAGTTTTCTACCGAGCAGTATGACGGAGCGTGCGATCAGATCGCGTCGGGTTCGATCGCCGCCGTCGCGTCCAGCTCATCGACACCATCTTCGAGCGTCCACGTCTCGACGTGGGTGACGGTCTCGCCGGGCTCGACAGTCTGAATCGGGGCGAGGGATTCGAGTTCCGTCACGTAGTCGTCGGTGTAGACCTCGGTGTCGCTGCCCAGATCGGGGTAGGTCGCGTCGGGATCGTGGGCGAAATCCTTCCGGAAGGCGTGGCCGTCGTTGAGGTAGGCGAGCCAGCCGTCGCCGGCCGCGGTCCCGATCTTGGTCTCGCCAGCGCCGTCGGGATCCTGCTCGAGGTAGAGATACTCCTCGCCGAAGGAGAGGCGGTCGTCGGCCAGGGTCGCGTAGGGCCACAGCTGGATCGAGCGATCGGGCAACAGCGATTCGGGATCGGCCTGGGGGGTGAAGGGAATGACAGCCGTTCCGTTGCCCTTCATCACCGTCAGTGCCCAGGGGGCGAACTCGACCGGCCACTGGCCGGCGTTGGTGAGTTCGTGGGTCACCTCGACGGACGCGCCCGTCTCGGCCATCCGGACGGTCATGGCCTTGGCGACGTTGTCCTCGCCCGGCGACTTTTCGAGTCGGACCCCATCGTCGAGGAGATCGACCGCGACCGGGTCCAGATCCGGGGTGTAGGTTCGCTCGCGGTCTTCGGGGGCATGCCAGAGGCGATGACCGCCCAGTAGCGGCCACTCGTCGCGGACCTCCTCGAAGAGATGGAACTCGTTGGGGCCGTCGACGAACCCGAACTCGGTGATCCGCGGGCCGATAGTTGTCGGCGCGAGCAACTCGATCGTGCCGTTGTCGACGGCGACGGCGTCGTCCCAGCGGTCGTGCGTAACGCGTTCGACGGTTACCTGACTCATGTGATCTCGACGTGTATGGTCCCACGACGGATCCATAATAGTTCTGATAGAGTCCGGGGACTGAGGTCCCAGGACGCCAGCCGACCGCCGGGCCGCTCGCCCTACAGCAACCCGATCGACGCCAGTTCCTCGACGAACGCCGCGGTCTCGGCATCGTCCATCGTCCGCAGGGGATCCCGAAGCGGCCCGGGGTCGAATCCAACATCGCGTTCGGCCAGCGCCGTCTTGACGCCGGCCATGTACGGCCCGCGATCGAACGCGTTCACGACGTCGCGGACGGTCTCCTGAAGCGCCTGGGCACGGGCCGCGTCGCCGTCGTCGAACGCCTCGTAGAGTTCGACGACCAGTTCCGGGAACGCGTTCGAGACCGAGCTCACGACCCCGGAACACCCGAGTTCGAGACCAGCATACAGGAGTGCGTTGTGTCCGGCGAGTACCGTCAGGTCGGGGTTGTCCGCCAGCACCTGTCCGAGCCACGGGACGTCGCCGCTGGTATCCTTCAATCCAGCCACGCCGTCGATGTCGGCGATGTCAGCCATCGCGTCCGTCGAGAGGTGATTGCCAGTCAGCGGCGGGATGTGATAGACGTACACCGGGCGATCGACCGCGTCGGCGATCCGCCGATAGTGGTCGACGGCCGCCTCGGCCGCAAGCGGGAAATAGAACGGCGTGACGACGACCAGGCCGTCCGCGCCGGCCGCGACCGCGCGTTCGGCGTGCCGGACCGTCTCCCGGGTGCCCGGCGCACCGACGCCGGCGATGACGGGCACCTCGTCGCCGACAGCGTCGACGACCGCTTCGACGACCCGCTCGCGTTCGCCCGCCGAAAGCAGCGGGAATTCGCCGTTGGTGCCCAGCGGGAACACGGCGTGGGCACCGTGTTCGACGACGAACTCGGCGTGGGCCGCCGTCGCGGCCTCGTTTACCGTCTCGTCGTCATGAAACGCCGTGATCGTCGGTGGGATGACACCGTGGAGATCAAGTGGATCCGTGGCTCCCGGCGGTGGTGCGTGCGTCGGCATGTACCCGGATTCCGGAGGTCCGATAATAAGGCCTGGGATGGAACGCAGTCGGTCGGCGACGGGTGAGTAGCGACTGGTCAGTCGAGTTCTCGCCAAAGGGTAAACGGGGGGGAACCCCGCGTGTGACACTACGGAGCCGTCTGGCTCCGGTTGTGCGTATGG
Source organism: Halorhabdus sp. BNX81 (assembly GCF_029229925.1). NCBI lineage: Archaea > Methanobacteriati > Methanobacteriota > Halobacteria > Halobacteriales > Haloarculaceae > Halorhabdus > Halorhabdus sp. BNX81. Next base: position 2,281,918 of record NZ_CP107254.1, read on the forward strand.
TCTACATCACTATAAGCGCACAGGACGTTATCAGGGATGGAAACAAACGGCAAATGGCGCCGGAGATCGACTATAGCGCCCGGTTTCACTCGTCAGTGCCGATGAGGGCGTCGATGTCGGCGTGGTCGTCAAGCAGCGTCCGCATCCGGTCGACGGTAGCCGCACTGCGGGTCGGGCCGGTCTGGAGGAGGTCTTCGGTGCGGTCGATCACCATACGCGTGTCCGACTGGAGCAACAGGAGCGGGACACCTTCCTCTTCGGCCCGACCGATGATGGCGCTTGACGGCCGGAAGCCGCCGCCGAGGATGATCGCTTTGATCCCCGAGGCGTCCAGGGCGGCGGTGACGATCTCCGGGCGGTCACCGCTGGTGATCATTACGGCGTTTTGCATCCGGCGGAACTGGGTGAGCGCACTTTCAGCGGACATCGCGCCCACAGTAAAGCGCTCGACGAACAGATCAGTCCCGGCATCGGAAGTCAGGACCTCCGCGCCGAGTCGCTCGGCCAGGTCGTCGACGGTGAGTCCGGCGAGTTCCTGGACCCGCGGGACGACGCCCAGCACGGGGATGTCGTGGTTCTCGAGGAACGGGACGACGTCCGTGGTCAGCTGGTCGAACGCCGCGTCGGGGACGGCGTTGAACAGGACGCCGGCCAGCGAATCCCCGAGCGTCTCGGCGGCGGCGAGGATGTCGTCGACGTCCTCCGGTTCGTCGTATCTCGACAGCAGGACGACCTTGGCATCGATCATCTCGGCGATATCGGCGTCCGTCAGGTCGACGATGCCGCCAGTGGTGAGTCGGTCGGTTCCCTCGAGGACCATCATGTCCCGTTCACCGGCCATCTTCTCGTAGTTCTCGAGCACACGATCCCGGAGTTCCTCGGGTTGCTCACGACCCTGGATGGCCTCCTGGACGAAGGTCGGCGTGTAGACGATCGGCTCGAGTTCGTGCATCTCCGAATCGAGCCCGAGCAGTTCCCGAGCCAGCATCGGATCCTCGTCACGGGTCTTGCCCGTCGCACTCTGGAGACGGGTCCCCTTGGGTTTCATGTAGCCGACGCTGTGACCAGCCGCGTCCGCGAGTTTCGCGATCGCGAGCGTAACTGCGGTCTTGCCGGTCGCTTCTTCGGTCGAGGTGACCAGGATCGGGTCCATGTCAATGCCTTTCGTAGGGCACCGATTTTAAAGTTCCTCCTAGTCGAGGACCTTGCCACTACTTCGAAAGAAAAGCGATCCCCCGATGGGAGGCGGTTACAGCGCTTCCTGGTCGACGGTCGCCCGGATGTCGACCGCGACGACGCCGTCTGGCGTCGCGACCAGCGGGTTGATATCGAGTTCGAGGATCGCGGGGAAGTCAGTGACGAGTTTCGAGATGCGCTGGATCGTCTCGACGACACCGGCCTCGTCCACCGGTTCTCGACCACGCGCACCGCGAAGCAGCGGCGCGGAGTCGATCTCGTCGATCATCTCCTCGGCCTCGGGTTCGGAAACGGGCGCGACCCGGAAGGTGGCGTCTTCGAGCACTTCCACGAAGATGCCGCCGAGCCCGAACATCACCAGCGGGCCGAACTGCGGGTCGCGGTTGATCCCGACGATGGTTTCGGTCCCCGCGTCGAGGTCGGCCATCTCCTGGACCTGGACGCCGAGGATGGTCGCGTCGGGCTGGTAGTTTCGCGCGCGGGCGATCAGATCATCGTAGGTGCTTGCGACCTCGTCGTCCGGGACGGCGACCTCGACGCCGCCGATGTCGGACTTGTGCAGGATGTCCGGGCTGACGATCTTCATCACGACGTCGCCGTCGATTTCCTTTGCGGCTTCGACGGCTGCGTTCTTATCCGAGACGATGGCCCCGTCCGGTGTCGGGATGCCGTAGGCCTCGAGCAGTTCCATAGCCTCGACGCCGAGCTTGTTGGTGTCCCGTTCCTTCGTACGTTCGAGGATCTCGCGAGCGCGCTCGCGATCGACATCGAACGCTTTGGGCTCGGCGTACTCGTGTTGCTGGATCTCGGCGTACTCACGGAGCGCATCGAGGCTGTTGACGCCACGAGCGGGGTCGAAGTACGACGGGATCCCGGCCTCGCCGAGCATCTCGGCGGGCACTTCGGCCGTCTCGCCGCCCATGAGACTTGCGGCCATCGGGACGCCGTACTCCTCGTGTTTCTCGATCATGACCTCCGCAAGGTTCTCGAAGTCGATCGACTGCGGCGAGGAGACGACGATGACCGAGCCGACGTTCGGGTCGTCGAGGACGATGTCCAGCGCCTGTTCGTAGGTTTCCGCGGAGGCGTCACCGAGGACGTCGACGGGGTTGAAGATGTTGGCCTCCGACGGCATCGCTTCCTCGAGCTGTTCGAGTGACTCGTCGGTGAACGAAGCCATCTCCAGGCCCGAGTCGCCGATCGCGTCGGTCGCCATGACACCGGGGCCGCCGGCGTTGGTGACGATGGCGATGTCGTTGCTCTCGGGCATCGGCTGGTCGCCGAGGATGGTTGCGTAGTCGAACAGTTCCTGGACGCTGTTGGCCCGGATGACGCCGGCCTGTTCGAGGCCCGCCTCGTATGCGCGTTCGCTCCCGGCGATGGCTCCCGTGTGGGAGGCCGCGGCCGAGGCCCCGGCTTCCGTCCGCCCGGACTTGACGGCGACGATCGGTGTGTCTTTGGTGACTTCGCGGGCGGTATCGATGAACTCCCGGCCGTTCTCGATGTCCTCGAGATACCCGAGAATGACGTCGGTATCGGGATCGTCCCCCCAGTAGTCGATGAACGACCCTTCGTCGAGGACAGCTTTGTTGCCAAGCGAGACGATGTCGTTGAACCCGACGTTGTGATCGCCGGCCCAGTCGAGGACCGCCGAGATGAACGCGCCGGACTGGCTCATAAAGGAGATGTTGCCCGGGATGGCCGATTTCTCGGTGAACGTCGCGTTCATCCCGACCGACGTCGAGATGACGCCCAGGCAGTTCGGCCCGACGAGGTTGATGTCGTACTCCTCGGCGATCTCCTTCATCTCGTGCTCGCGCTCGACGCCCTCGCTGCCGGACTCGCCGAAGCCGGCGGTAATCACGGCGGCGTCCCGGATGCCGGCCTCGCCGGCCTGACGAAGCACGTCGTTGACGATTCCCGGCGGGACGACGACGATCGCCAGTTCGACGCCATCGATCTGTGTGAGGTCGTCATAACAGTCGAGGCCGAACACTTCCTCGGAACTCGGGTTGACCGGCACGACGTCACCCTCGTATCCGTCGAGGAGATTCTCCATGATAGCACGCCCGACGGCGCCATCGCTTTCGGTCGCTCCGACGACAGCTACCCGTTCCGGCGCAAATAACGTATCTAACTGGCCCATCGTATCTTCTCAGAGTTGGGTATCGCGGGGGAAATATTTACCTGAATCGTCGCCGTCTGTGAGTGAGTGACGTGGGAATACATCGCCTAGAGGAGGTCCTACGCCCCGGAATTGCGGGTCCCGCCCAGCCAGTATATCATGGTCATTTGTGATCGGGGGTCGACGACTCGGCCCCGACGGCCGTCGTCACGCGGGATCGGCGGTGACAGCTCGCACATTTATGTGACTGACTCCCCAACCGAGTGGTATGTCAAGTCAGTCCGATCGGGCGGGTCTCCCCCAGCTCTTGAGGGAACTCACGAGGTCGCTTTCGGCCCTCCAGCGTGATCTCAAGGCCGAGCGGCGGGGCCGAGGTCGGGGGCTCGACCGGCTGCTTCGGTTCACGGCCGACGTGACCATCCCAGCAGCCATTCTGGTACTTGAGACGAACATCAGAACGCTTCGGCTGTTACAGCGAACGCTCCGGATGGTCGAGGATTCCGAGACGGACGGAGACACAGGGACCACTGCGAGCGAGGACGTCGCGTCCGTCGGCCGGTCGGTCGTCGATCGGCTCGACGAGGCCCTCGAAGACGTCCAGTCAGCCGTCGAGGACTCGAATCTCGACGACCGGACGCGACAACACCTCTCGGAAGCCCGGACGCTCAACCAGCAACTCGAAGACCGCCTCCAGGAGCACTCCGAGAGCGAAGCAAACCCGGAGGCGAGCGTCGACGTCGAGGCCGAACTCCAGTCGATCAAAGACGAACACGACGACACGAACGGTAACGGGTCCGATCCAGAGGGTGAGTGAAGATCCGCTTCTGGGACCATTGAACGCATCGCGTTCGAAGGGCCGTATCGAGACAGTCCCCGGGCGACCCACTCGACAGCGCGGCGAGGCGGACCGATCGGACCGCGAACCGCCCCGCGACGTTCAGTGTCAGTCGCTACCCACCCAACGGGAGACCGAAAGTGGGAAAGTCCCGAGTGGGGTAGCCAGTAGCATGCTCTCGCTCGCACTTGCCGGGAAGCCAAACGCCGGCAAGTCGACGTTCTACACTGCGGCCACGATGGCCGACGTGGACGTCGCCAACTACCCGTTCACGACGATCGACGCCAACCGCGGCGTGAGTCACGCCCGGACACAGTGTCCGTGTCTCGATCTCGACGAGCGGTGTGGTAACGATCGCTGTCACGACGGCAAGCGATACGTCCCCGTGGAACTGCTGGACGTCGCCGGACTGGTCCCGGGAGCCCACGAGGGGCGCGGCCTCGGCAACCAGTTCCTGGACGAACTGACCGACGCCGACGCGATCCTCCACGTCGTCGACGCCTCGGGAGCGACCGACGAGGAGGGCGAACCCGTCGAGATCGGCGAACACGATCCCGTCGAGGATCTGGACTTCATCGAAGAAGAGATGGATCTGTGGCTCGCCAGCATCATCGAGCGCAACTGGGAGACCGTCGAGCGTCGCTCCCGGTCGCCGGATTTCGACATCGACGAGGCGCTCTCGGAGTTTCTGACTGGAGTCGGGGCGACGGAACTCGACGTGGCCCGGACGCTACGCGAGTTGGAGTATCCCGAGGATCCACTCGCCTGGACCGACGAGCATCGTGAATCGCTGGCGAGCGAGATCCGGGCGCGAACCAAGCCGATCATCGTCATCGCGAACAAGGCCGACGTCGCCCCGCCGGAGAACATCCAGGCGCTCAAAGAGCGCAACGAGGCGACGATCCCGGTCACCGCCGACGGCGAGCTCGCGCTCCGGCGGGCCGTCGAGGCGGACATCGTCGAATACGATCCCGGTGATCCGGACTTCGAGATCACCGGCGATATCAGCGACGACCAGGAAGCCGGCCTCGAGCGCGTCCGCGAGGTGCTGGAAGCCCACGGCGGGACGGGCGTCCAGAAGGCGCTGGACACGGCCGTCTACGAAGTGCTTGACCAGCTCACAGCCTATCCCGTTCAAGACGAGACCCACTGGACCGACGGTCAGGGTAACGTCCTGCCCGACGCCCATCTCCTGTCGGACGGCTCGACACCGCGAGATCTGGCCTACGCGGTCCACTCGGACATCGGGGAGGGCTATCTCCACGCCGTCGACGCCCGCGAAAAGCGCCGGATCAGCGACGATACCGAACTCGAAGAGGGCGACGTGATCAAGATCGTCTCGACCGCGAAGTGAGCGGTGATTCCGATGGACGTGACGACAGTCCCGCTGACGGCGGTCCGACCCAGTCAGTGTTATCTCAACGCCGAGAAGGTCGCCGCCGTCGCCGAGCGGGTCGACGGCGAGGTGTTCGATCCGGGGCCGCTGCCCGTCTATAATTTCGATGGCGAGCATTACCTGACCGACGGGCACACCCGGGCGTTCGTCGCGCATCTGACTGGGCGCGAACGTTTGGGCGTCACCTACGACGTGAACCTCGCCGCTGACGCGTCGCTTCCCGTCTACCGCGAGTGCATCGAGTGGTGCAACCGGGACGGAATCGAGACGATCACGGACCTCGCCGGACGGGTCGTCGGTCCCGAGACGTATCAAGCGGAGTGGATCGAGCCCTGTCAGGCGATTGCAGCGCGGATCGAAGCGGAGTGAGCGAGACACGCCCGACCCACATCAAGACGAGCCACAGAAACGCGCCCGAAGCGACCCGCGATCCGATCGCCGAGGACGGCGGTGAATGATTTTTGCGGGACGGCGGTGTACGGAGCCGAATCGATCGGTTCGGTATATGTACGTTTGGCGTCAACTGCTGACCTTGAGACTGTCCACTGGGTTTACATGCCACCGATGCGTGATTCGTACCGGGTCGACGACGTGACCCCGTCATCGACCCGGACGGTCACGCCTCGATCGTCTGTGTGATGCTCACGTCCCACCGTGGCTCGCCCGCCGCGGTGAATCCGAACGAATGTCGTCGTCCGATGCCATCAATTGCCGCCCGCCGGGTCCCCCAACCCGGTACGTTCTCACTTCGGGCGTGTGTCTGTACGGAAAGCCGACGCCTCCCGGAAGACTGTCTAACGACGACGGGTCCGTCGTCCAACGACAGCGTATTTGCTCGGCCGGCCTGAACAGGGGATATGGATCTCACGGAGCACGTTTCGGATTTCGCGCGCCGCGACTGGGAGCGTTACGACGGGGAAGAGACCGTCCGATTCGCGCTGATCGGGGCCGGCTGGTTCACCCGCGAGTGGGCGCTGCCCGGCATCGAGCGAGCCGACCACACCGAGGCGACGGTCGTGGTCGACGTCGATCGCGAGCGGGCAGAGGGACTCGCCGCCGAGCACGGCCTGACCGCGCTCACCCCCGAAGCGTTCCACGACGGCGTCGCCGAGTCCGAATACGACGCCGTCTACGTCTGTACGCCGAACGCGACCCATCTGGAGTACGTCGAAACCGCGGCGGCGTTCGGCAAGGACGTGCTCTGTGAGAAACCGATGGAAGCCAGTGTCGACCGGGCCGCCGAACTCGTCGAAGCAACTCGGGAAGCCGGCGTCTCGCTGATGGTCGGCTACCGGATGCACCTCGATCCGGTCGTCCGCCGCTCGAAGGAACTCATCGAATCGGGCGCGATCGGCGACGTTGTGCAAGTCCACTCCAACATGTCCCAGCGGATGGTCGCCGAGTTGGAGGGTGACGCGAGCGACCAGTGGCGACTCGATCCCAACCTCGCGGGCGGCGGCGCGATGATGGACATCGGGATCTACCCGCTGAACACGACGCGATTCCTGCTCGACGCTGATCCGGTGGAAGTCTCAGCGGAAACGGGATCGACCCACGAGGCGTTCGCCGATGTCGAGGAGCGCGTCGCCGTCCGGGCGACGTTCGAGGGTGGCGTCCCTGTCGTCTTCACCGCCAATCACAACGCCTACCACGACAGCTTCCTCCGGGTGACCGGGACGGCGGGCCAGGTCATCATCGATCCCGCCTATTTCGAGCGTGAGCCCCGCGACATGGAGGTCAGGCTCGACGGCGAGCGCCACGCCATCGACGTGACGGACGTCCACCAGCTCGAGGAGGAGTTCGCCTACTTCGCCGACTGCGTGCTTTCGGGTCGCGAGCCCGAACCCGACGGCGAGCACGGACTGGTGGACATGCGGGCGATCGAAGCGGTCTACGAATCGGCCGAGACGGGCGAGACGGTACGCGTCGAGACATAGCAGTTCGGACAAGAGTGAAAGAGCCGCGTATGCTGATGTGACTGGTCGGCCCAGTCTCCGTCGATGGCGACAGGAACGTCCCGACTGACGTAACGCTTATCCATACACAAATTCAACACAATATATGGCAAAAACGGAGTCCCCACCCGAGAAGACGACGGTAAACATCCGGATGACGGAATCGTTTCTGGCGGATGTCGACACGACGTGGGAAGAACAGGGATTCAACAGCCGGAGCGAATTTATCCGGGCGGTGCTCCGTGACGCGCTCAAGCATCCGGAATTCAACCGTGCAGATCTGAAGGCGATGCTCACGAGCGAGGCAGAGATCCGCGAGGGACGCACCCACAGTAGCGACGAGGTGAAGGCCGAATACGGACTCGACGGGACAGCACGCGACGATGAGTGAGTGGGACTGGGAACTTACCGACACGGCGCGACGTGATTTCGACGGACTCGACGAGCACGCACGGGACCGAATCGTCAGCAAACTCGACGAGATCGTTACTGACCAGTGGCGGGACCCGCCTGAATATCTCGAACCGCTCCACGGCGCACCCAACCAGAAGCTCCGGATCGGTCCGTTCCGTCTCGGCTGTCGTGCCGACCAGGCCGAAGGAGCCCTCTACGTTTTGCGGATCCGAAAGCGCGGTGGCGACGCCTACCGTAGTGACGACGATTGATCTATTGGTCTCTGGAGTGAGCGGCCGTTTCAGCACATCAGGGATGAGAGAAGGCAGAACATCGGAGCACAACCGTTAGGACGACGGAACCACAAGCGAGCGCGTGGACGACCTCCTCGCCTGGCTTCGTGAGCGCCCGTACTACGAGGGACAGATCGTCGACGAGCGACGCTTCCCCGGCCGCGAGGCGACCTACGGCGATCTCGACGTTTCCGATCGCCTCGCCTCGGCGCTCGAAGACGAGGGCGTCGACCGCTTCTACCGCCATCAGGCCGACGCGATCGCGGCCGTCCGCGGCGGCGAGAACGTGGTGCTGGCGACGCCGACCGCCAGCGGGAAGAGCCTCGCCTACACCGTCCCCGCGTTCGAGCGGGCGATGGACCACGTCGGGACGACGCTGTATATCGCGCCGCAGGTCGCACTCATCAACGACCAGGCCGAGACGCTCTCGGAGCTCGCTCATGGACTGGGCTTCGGGTCGCGGGTGACGGTCGATCGCTACACCGGCCGGCTCTCGAAAGGCGAAAAGGAGACCGTCCGCGAGCGCCAGCCGACGGTCCTGTTGACGACGCCGGACATGCTCCACTACGGGATCATGCCGCACGCCCATCGGCTGTGGGACTGGTTCTTCGAGCGCTTAGAGACGATCGTTATCGACGAGGTCCACGCCTACCGCGGCGTCTTCGGCAGTCACGTTTCGCTGGTCTTGCGGCGGTTGAATAGATTGGCCGAGCGGTTCGATGCCGATCCACAGTACGTCTGCTGTTCGGCCACCATCGGCAACCCGGTCGGCCACGCTGCGACGGTGACCAACCAGCCCGAACCCTCGTTTCGGCTGCTCACCGAGGACGACAGCGCGACCGGCCCGCGGCAATGGGTGGTCTGGAACCCGCCCGAGAAACGGGATGGCGGGGGCCACGGACAGCGTCGGTCCCACCACGTCGAGGCCAAGCGACTGTTCGCCGATCTGGTCCAGCGCGGGTTGCAGACGGCCGTGTTCACGGGTTCCCGGCAGGTGGCCGAGCGCTACGCGACCGAGAGCGAGCGGGAACTCCGCGAACGCGGCGAAGGGGAGCTGGCGACCCAGATCGGCGCGTACCAGGCCGCACTGAGGAGCGACCGCCGCCGGGAACTGGAGGCGGGCTTGCACGACGGGTCGATCCGGGGGGTCTGGACGACGAGCGCACTGGAACTCGGGGTTGACGTCGGTGGGCTGGACGCCGTCATTCTGGACGGCTACCCCGGCACGCGCATGGAAACGTTCCAGCGGGCGGGACGGGCGGGCCGGGGCGAGGACCCCGCGCTGGTCGCCTTAGTGACCGGCGAGGACCAACTCGACCAGTACGTCGCCCGCCATCCCGAGGCGCTGTTCGACCGCGAGCCCGAGCAGGCGCTGACCAACCCCGAAAACGACCAGATTCTCCCGGCACACGTCCGCTCGGCCGCCCGCGAGAACTGGCTGTCGGCGGGCGACGATCGCCACTTCGGCGAGACGTTCCCGGATGTCGTGGCCGATCTCGAATCTCGGGGCGACCTGGAGCGCCGGACGACCGACGCCGGAATCCGGTGGCTCTACGACGGCGGCGGCAGTCCAGCCCACGAAACCAGCCTGCGGAGCGCCGACGATCGGGAGATCAAACTGCGCGAACGTGGCTCGAACGACGTGATCGCGTCGCTGCCCTTCGGCGACGCCCTGCGTGACGCCCATCCGGGGGCGATCTACCACCACCAGGGGACGAAATACGAGGTCGTGGATCTGGATCTGGATCACGACGTGGCGACGCTGGACCGGACCTACGCCGATCAATACACGCGTGTCCTCCACGAGAAGACGATCACCGTCGAGGAGGACCTGCGGGAGAAACCGTTCCCCGGGCGGGCGGACGTGCCGGTCCGGTTCGCCGAGGTGACCATGCACAAGCAGATCACCGGCTTCGAGCGTCACGACGCCCGTTCGGGCGAGGCGATCAGCCGGGAATCCCTGGACGTTCCCGAGACGAGCCTGCGGACGCGGGCGCTGTACTACGCGCTCGACCCCGACTTGGAGCATGAGTTGCGGGCAGCGGGCGACTTTCCGGGCGGGATCCACGCCGCCGAGCACGCCATGATCGCGACGATGCCGCTGTCCTTTCTGTGTGATCGTCGGGATATCGGCGGGCTGTCGACGCCCCATCACCCCCACACCGATCGGAGTACGATCTTCATCTACGACGGCTATCCGGGGGGCGTCGGGATCGCGGAAGCCGGCTACGAATCGATCGGTGACCTGGCGGCGACGACACAGGAGCTAGTTGCTGACTGTGACTGCGAGGACGGTTGTCCGGCCTGCGTCCAGTCACCGCACTGCGGGAACGCGAACGATCCGCTTGAGAAGGGACTCGCGATCGAATTGCTTGACGCGTTGGTCGAGGGAGACAACGCCAGCGAGTAGTAATGCGACCGCCGTTTGCAAGCGAGTCGAATTGGCGACAGCGTACGTGTGACGCTATCGTTCGTTGTCGATACTATCGAGGACGAGTGCCAGGATAACGAACGGGAGCAGATACACGAGCAAGAGTGCAAACAGCCCGATCATCCTGACGAACAGCCCGGACCCACCGGACTCCGTTTGCAGGAAAATCGCGGCGACGAACCAAAGCGTCAACAGCTGGACGATCGGAGCGTCGGCCATACAGCCAGGAACTGTCGACAGCGAATATAAAATTTCTGTTCTATTGGCGGTGAAGCGACCGATGACGCTCGGTTGGTTGCTCGCGATCGGTGCAGTGCTGAGGTTTGGATCGCTTCCGGGGTGCTCAAGCGCGCTCTCCAGTAGCCAATCGAGCGCAGCAGCGGGGTCGCTGGTCGACGGACAGGAGGGCCAGGTGAGGCAGGGTTCCAAGTAACTGGCTGCCGTATGGATCCATATGTCGACCGGTAACGCACGAAAAGACGTCGAGTGCCGTTGCACGCGGTGTCAGTACAACAACAACGGAAGCTGTGGCTACCAGGGTCGCATCTTGATCAATCAAAACGGCGAGTGTGAAGTCATGGAGACGGGCTTCGGTGGCGACCGCGGGCCATTTGGGTAGGCCGAAGGGAACGGCACCGTCCAGTCTCCGATGCGGGCCTGTTGTGGCGTCTCCACTCACAGTCCATCGTTTGTGACTGACCGGCCACGTCAGGTCGAGTACTTAAAAACGGCTTTGGCTATCATGCAAAAGTTGTTTTATTGATAGGATAGATGTACAGATGCTGGAGAACAATTCAGGACGGGCATTCGATTGCCCCCACCCGGATGTCCGGCCTGAATTCCATTCCGGACGACGTACCCCCACCATTCCACGGCACCCTCACACAGGGTCTACCGCTGTCATCCGTCGTCGGGATCTCTGTCTCCAGCGTTTCAGCTCTCAGATACCCGACCCGAATCACTCGTTATCGAGTGTCAACAACGTATTCGTGACCAGTGTTGAGATTCCCCGGCGGAGTCGCTCGGTGGCGGCCTGATCCGAGATGTCGAACTCCGCGGCGAGTTCCTTCGTCGAGATAGTTCGTGGGAGCGAATAGTAGCCTGCCTCGACCGCGTGCGTAAGCGTCTCCCGCTGGACTGGTGTCAGCCCGTACCACGGCCCTGCGTCAGGTTTCGTCGGATTGTAAATCTTCTCGACGGACACCGGGATGTCCTCCTCGATGTAGTACTCCTGAAACGTAGAGAGCGCATCGTAAGTGGGAAATCGAAGCTCGATCCGCCATCGATCGGCGGTCCCGGTCGCATCGAGCAAGGCCGCCCCGATATCGGTAAGTCGATCAAACAGCGATCCGTCGGGCGGCTCCCACTCGAGTGCGTACAGCGTCTCCTCGTCGTGTGTATTGACCGGCGTAATATCACGGACGGATTCGTGTTCCCGAACCGAATTCTCGAAGGACCGCCGCGCGCCGTCGGAGATCCGAACGAACGGGGTCGGCTTCCCCCCGAGGGGGACCATCGTTTCGAGTGTGACCTGTGTGGCACCTTCGACGCGGAGGATCTGCCCCAACTCGAATGCCTCCGAGGGGATTGTGAGCTCGACGATGACACTCATGGGATATTCGCGTCTTCACTGGCAATACCGTTAAAGTCTCCCCGGTAGCGACGTGCTCGCCGACGTTCGGGCATGATGCACCATGCTTTTCGGTAGTACTATCCCTCGCGAGGGGCTACCGGGTGGTACAGAGATGACAGTTGGGCTGGCGAGATCCGCCAGTCAGGCGACGATCCATCGTGACGACCGGTTGCGGCGTCGCCGACCCGAATCGGTCGGCGACTTGCTGTCTTCTGTCCACCGATCATGAACCCCGATCTTCCCGACGACGAACTCACGAATTCCGAGGACTTCGAGCGGACGCTCGGGCGGGTACTGCTCTCGGCACTCGCCGGCGACGTCGACCCGCGCGGATCCTGGGTGTACCGAACTGACGGGGCCGGCCCTGATCTAGAGGTCATGGTCGTCGAACTCGAAGGGCAAAGCGGGAGCGACTAGCCGGTCCGATTCCCGGACAGCCGATCGGGCGCGCATGATTTCTGCCAGAGTTGACAGCCAATCTGTCTTTACTGCCATGGTGTGCCACCTGCTGTCTTCTTGCAATCGGGCATCGGATCAAACGTATGGGAAACACGCCAGTGGGCCATGAACGGGCCGAGCCGAGCGATGACGTGGCACCAGTCGCCCAGCGCCTCGTCGAGAGTATCGACTCACATGCCATATTCATGTTAGACAGCGACGGTGCGATCACGGAATGGCCGCCACCGGCGACAGCAATGTACGGCTACGACGCGGAAAGGGTACTCGGCGAAGACGTGAGTAGCCTGTTCACTGACGGTGACGGGTCTGAAGCCGGCGATCCGCCGGACGGCTTCCTCGATGACGCGACCGAAGGGACCGTCGAGGTCGAGCACTGGCACGAACGCGCCGACGAATCCGTGTTCTGGGGAACGCTGACGCTATCGCCGCTTTCGGGCGACGACGAAGGGTTCGCAGCCATCAGTCACGACGAGACGACGGCAAAGGAGTACGAGCGGATGCTCGAACGCCAGAACGACCGTCTCAAGGAGTTCACGGACATCCTCGCCCACGACCTCCGGAATCCCCTTTCTGTCATCGACGGAAACCTGGCACTCTACGAGGAGACCGGCGACGACGCCCACATCGAGACGATCAAGGAGACGACGGACCGGATGGCCCGCCTCGTCGAAGACTTGCTCCGGGTGGCCCGACAGGGGGATGTCGTCACCGACCCGGAACCGACCGACATCGGCGAAGTGGTCGAGAAGGCCAGACCGGTCGTCGACACCACCGCCGGCGGGACCTTCGTCTATCACGAGGTCCCGACGGTGAGTGGCGACGCGGACAGGCTCTGTCAGCTGTTCGAGAACCTCTTCCGGAACGCCGTGGAACACAGTTCCACGAGCCCTGACTCGCAAGCTCGTCAGAACGCGGTCGAACACGGCTCGGCGAGCCCGGACACCCACACCGGAGGAGGAACACCGGGCAATAGCGGGACGGTGACGATCACCGTCGGACCGCTCGAAACCGGGTTCTACGTCGAGGACGACGGCCCCGGGATTCCGGACGAACAAAAAGAAGACGTCTTCGACCACGGGTTCACGACGAGTGGCGACGGCAGCGGCTACGGACTCTCGGTCGTCCGGACGATTGTCAACGCCCACGGGTGGGACATCCTGGTCACGGACAGCGACACCGGCGGTGCGCGCTTCGAGATCACCGGCATCGACTTTCTGGAGTGACCGGGACGCGACGAGCGTCGACCGTGGTTGTTTAAGGTCCGCCCGTCCGCACCGGGAGACGTAATGACTGTACCCAACGACTACGACGTCGAGGGCGAGGTGTGTGTGATCACCGGCGGGGCAGGCGTGCTGTGTTCGGAAATGGCGATCGCGCTCGGTGAACAGGGCGCGACGGTCGTCGTACTCGACATCGATAGCGAGGGACTCGCCGAGGTCGCCGCGGCGCTTGAGGATGTCGACGCCGAGTACATGACACTGGAGGCGTCGGTGCTCGACCGGGCGGAACTGGACGCGGCGGCGGAGACGGTCGTCGACGAATACGGCCGGATCGACGTGCTCATCAACGGCGCTGGCGGCAACAGCCCCGAGGCGACCACGGACGAGGAGACGGACTTCTTCGGGCTCGACGCCGCGGGCGTCGAGAACGTCTTCAATCTCAACTTCCTGGGGACGTTCCTGGCGTCCCAGGCCTTCGGCGAGTACATGGCCGAGCAGGGCGAGGGCCACATCCTCAACGTCTCCTCGATGAACGCCTTCACGCCGCTGACGAAGATCCCCGCCTATTCGGGGGCGAAAGCCGCCGTCTCGAACTTCACGGAGTGGCTGGCCGTCGACATGGCCCAGAATCACTCGCCAGACATCCGGGTCAATGCGATCGCGCCTGGCTTCCTGCTGACCGAGCAAAACCGCTATCTGTTGCTCGACGACGACGGCGATCTGACCGAGCGTGGCCAGCAGATCATCGATCACACGCCCCAGGACCGCTTTGGCGACCCCGAGGACCTGCTCTCGACCGTGCTCTGGCTGATCGCCCCCGGCTCCGAGTTCGTCACCGGGGCCGTCATCCCCATCGACGGCGGCTTTGCGGCGTTTAGTGGGGTTTAAGGAGAGGGATTTGCGACGGGGCGAGATTTTGCAGTAGTGGTGAGATATGGATTTGGATCGATTGAGACCACTCTGAAAGCCCTCCCCAGTTCCGGTCCCGCGACTCGTTGCGGTCCTCACTACGTTGCGGTCCTTACGTCGTCGAGGTTCCCGGAACTGACTCGCCCTTTCAGTCCACCAGGATTCGGCTGGATAGCCGTCAGAAAGGAGTTCTTTGACCGGCGCTTATCTGAACACCGCCGGACAGGCCTCCGTCATCTATTTGTGGTTGCCAGCGGCCAGTATGACCCATTCAATGAGTCAGGCGACCCTGTCCGACCGGCCGTACGTCAACTCGGCCCTGTTTTCGAGTCACTATCTGGACGAGCGCGTGATCGAGCGCGAGGAGTGGGACTGCGACGAGGAAGCGCGGGAAGCGATGGAGCGCCTCCAGTCGCTCTACGATCTCGAGGGGGGCGTCGTCGACGGGTACGGCGAGGACGCCCTCGTCGACAACTGGATCGACGGGGTGCTCGACGTGCTCGGGTTCGGGACACAGAAGGAGGTTACCCTGCCGGACGGTGACGGCTACGTCGACGAATTGCTGTTTGGCAGTTCGGCCGAGCGTCGCGAGGCCGCGAAGGTGAACCTCGACACGGACGACACGACGGACCTCTTTACGCGCGGGGTCGGACTGGTCGAAGCCAAGCAGTGGGATGCCGACTTCACCGCGGAGTTCAGCGAGCGCCGGCCCTACCGCAACGCCTCCCACCAGATCAAACACTATCTGGAGAAGACGCCAGCGAACATCCAGTGGGGCGTGCTGACGAACGGCCGGAAGTGGCGGCTCTACGGGACCAAGGACTACGAGACCCAAACCTACTTCGAGATCGACCTCCCCGAGATTCTTGAATCAGGTGATCTGGAGGCGTTCAAGTATTTCTACGTCTTCTTCCGGCCGGACGCCTTCCGGAAAACTGCCGGGACGACGTTTCTCGACGAAGTGCGCTCGGAGAGTGAGACTGCCTCCCAGGAACTCGGCGAGGACCTGCAGGACAACGTCTTCACGGCGTTGCGGGTGCTCGGGCGTGGGTTCGTCGAATCGAACGACATGGACATCGATCCCGACGACGAGGCGGCGCTTGCCGAACTCAAAGAGCAGTCGCTCGTGTTGCTCTACCGGTTGATGTTCGTCCTCTACGCCGAGGCGCGCGAGCTAATCCACCCCGAGGAGCCGTCGACCCAGGACGAATACGAGGAGAACTTCAGTCTGGACGCGCTGCGCATGGAGATTCACGACGAGATCGGCGAGGTCGACGAGGGCTTCGAGTCGGCGTTCAGCGAGCACTCGACGACGATGTGGACTCGACTGGAGGACCTGTTCTCGCTGATCGACGAGGGCGAAGAGGACCTCGGGATTCCGGCGTACAACGGCGGGTTGTTCGATCACGACCAGCACGCGTTCCTGACGGACCACGAGGTGAGCAACCGGTATCTCGCGGAGGTGATCTACCGGCTGTCGACGACGGAGAACGACGACGGGCGGTACGTGCTGGCGGACTACGCCGACCTGGACACGCGCCACCTCGGCAGCGTCTACGAGGGCCTGCTGGAGCATCACTTCCGCATCGCGCCGGAGCAGTACGCCGCTGTCTCGGCGGACGGCGGGCAGGTCTGGAAGCCGGCCGGCGAGGTGACAGTCGCCGACGCGGTGGAGACGGTCCCCGAAGGTGGGCTGTACGTCGTCAACGACGAGGGCGAGCGTAAGGCGACGGGGGCGTACTACACGCCCGACTACGTGGTGACGTACATCGTCGAGGAGACGATCGGTCCCCTCGTGGCGGAGATTCACGAGGATCTGCAATCCCAGGGGTTCGAGCGCGGGACCCAGGAGTACATCGGGCCGTTCATCCGGCGGGTGACGGATCTGCAGATCCTCGATCCGGCGATGGGGAGCGGGCACTTTCTGACGCGGGCGACGGAGTACCTCGCCAACGAGGTGATGGTGGAGGTCCGGGAGGTCGAATCGGCGATGGGCGTCGCCATCGACGAACAGCAGATGCGCCGGGACATCGCCAAGGAGTGCATCTACGGCGTGGACATCAACGGCATGGCCGTCGAACTCGCGAAGCTGTCGATGTGGCTGGAGACGCTGGCGACCGACCAGCCCCTGGCCTTTCTCGATCACCACCTCAAGGCCGGGAACTCCCTGGTGGGGTCGGACGTGACGGACGTGCTCAGCGAGGACGACGAGGAGGACGATAGCGGGCAGTTGACGCTGACGCAGGCCTTCGGTCGCGTGCGTCGGGACACCCTGGATCACGTGATGGACCTGATGGCGGACCTGCTGGCGATGGACAACGAGACCTTAGAGGACGTCCACTCGATGGAGGACCTCTACGAGCAGATCCAGGACGACCCACTCTACCGCCGGTTGTTCGAGTTGACGAACGTCCACACCGCCGAGCAGTTCGGGGTGGACGTGCCCGAGGACGCCTACGAGCAGATGGCCGACGCCATCGAGGACGAGGCGGAGTGGGACGAGATTCAAGGGGAAGACTGGTTCGAGGACGCCCAGGCGCTGGCCGACGAGCAGACCTTTTTCCACTGGGAACTCGAGTACCCCGGCGTGTTCTTCGACGAAGACGGGGAAGAGCGTGCGGACGCCGGGTTTGATGCGGTAATTGGGAATCCGCCATACATTAGGATCCATCGTGTTGGACACGATCTTACTGACTATCTATTTGACAGTTATGGCACTTGTTCAAATAAATCAGACCTCTCAATCCCATTCTTGGAAAGAGGATTTAAATTAATCTCACAGAGAGGATTCACCGGCTATATTTCTACTTCACAGTGGGTTTCAACTGATTACGGAGAGAGCGTTCGATCCTTTATGTCCAACGGGAAAGTTGCTAAAGTCCTCGACTTTGGAACGTTACCTGTTTTCAAAGGGATCTCGACCTACCCTGCGATATTCATCTTGTCTGGTTCAGCATCAGAGAACATGGAGTATGCAAAAGTAGAGAATGAATCACAGTTGACTACCGACGCAATTGATCGCTTACAGTTTCGGAAACTATCATATGAGAGATTTGATCGTGAGCCCTGGGTGTTTGATGGTCTTGACCTCCGAGCAACGATTTCAGAGAGATCGAAAACTGCTCCTCTCTCCTCTCTTGGAGAGTTCAAAATTGGCGCATTAACTGGGATGGACGACGTTTTCGTGGTTGATCAGGACACCATTGATGAGCATGATCTTGAAGAGGACTTGATTTTCCCATATGCATATCAAGGAGAAGAAATACAGCGATATGCGACTGTCGAACCTGATGAATTTGTTATTTATCCCTATTCCGAAGGCGACGATGGAGACAGTAAACTTCTCCCAGAACAGGTTTTAGAATCCGAATATCCAAATATCCACTCATACTTTGAGCGTCATAAACAAGATCTTCGAGAAAGGCAGGACTCTAGAAAGTTCTACGCAAAAGGTCCAGATTGGTATCGGTTCTTGCGACAGGGTCGTTTTGACTACATCACCCCGCCTAAGCTACTGATTAAAGGAGTCGCCACACACTCTTGTGTTGGATTTCTTCCTGACGACACTCTTTTCAGCGGGGCAAACTGCCCCGGCCTTATATTAAACTCAGAGAATATATCTCAGGATATACTACTCGGCATATTGAATTCGAATCTTATCTCCGAGTATTTGGTTCAAGTATGTCCTGCAAAGATGCAGAACTATACTCGATTTAATGCGAATAACTTGAACGATATTCCGATTGTTGTCCCAGAACAGGATGTTGCACTAGATATGAGTTCACATCTCTCAGAACAATCTCAGAAAACTCTTAAGGATCTTATCGGCTCCATGGAGACTTCGTTCTATGTTTCGATTGAGAGAGGGTCTGAGGAACTGCGTTCATTGAGAGATCAACTGATTTCGCTTAATCTCTCCCTCCTCGACCACCTCGGCTCCTACTCGGATGGCCCGACCCTCGCGGACGTGGGCCTCACCCAGCCGCCGGAGGGCGCGGCCGACTCGATCCTCACCCAGACCACCGAGGAGCGCCCGAACCTCCGCGTCGGCGAGGCCACGGTCGTCCGGGAGTCGCCCACGGCGGTCGAGATCCGCCTCACAGCGCGGTACAAGCCGGACGATAGCGAGACGCGACCGGCGGGAGCGTCTCGTTCAGATCGAACGGGCGAAGCCCGTGAGATAGCTCATGAGACCGACCAGTGGGGCTACACCGAGACCGAGCCGTTGCCGGCGTTGCGGATTTCGGACCTCACCGCAGCGGAGGCGGACCTGCTCGAGCACTTCGTGCCCGTTGCCGTCGACGAGGCCGGTGGGTTCGCGGACTTCCGCGAGACCGCCACGAAGACCAACTCGCCCGTCGATCGCCTGCGAAAGCTGACGCTGCCCGCCGTCGATGACGTGCAGGCGGGGCTAGAGAGCTACGTCGAGACGAAGGAACGCGCCGACGAACTGGAGGCGAAGCTCGAGCGCACCGACGACCTGATCGATGAAATTGTGTATGAGTTGTACGGGTTGACCGACGAGGAAATCAGGATCGTCGAAGAAGCGGTTGGGGAGTAGCATCAGCAGAGCGGAGTGAGGCTATTGCCGCCGAAAATATGACGTAAGTGCCATTAGAACCCACTACGTCGAATCTTCCAATGTGTGAGACAGCCAGCGAGAAAGGGGATGAGATGGTTCAGGAGACTATCAACCAGGCTGTCGAAGACGTGAAAGCGCTCGACTTTGCGACGTTCGCAGAGGTCACAGAAGCGTTCCGCCGGTAGAACCCAGTCCAAGTGAGAGCCAGGCCAGAGGATGCAAACAGCGTGAAAGCCCCGAGTCGTTCGAGTCGGGAGACTCGCTGCGCGCTTCCCTCACTACGTTCGGTCCAGTGCTTGCTTCGCCTGCCTTCCCCGAACGACTCGCCCCTTTCATTCCCACCCATGTCAGCTGGTTAATCGGCCGACACGGGTGGGAATGAAAGGGGCCGGCCGTCTGCGGGAACCCGGGCGAGACAAGCACCGCAGCAACGCGAGGAGCGCAGCGAGCCCCGGGACCGCAGACGGCCGGGGGCTTTCACGCTGTTCATGGCTGAAATAGCAGTGTCTCCGAACATCACCATATCTCACACCCCAATGAATTAAGCGATCCCCCTCACAACACGGAACCAGTCCAGATGTCGGAACGCCTCCGAGACTTCGTCGCGGACGAACTCTGGCTGGCGATCGGTGCGCTCACGCTGGGAGTCATGATGCTGTTCGACACGGTCGAACTGGAAGCCCTCTCAGAAGTCTCGTTGATCCTCGGCTGGTTCGTGCTGACGCCCCTGTTTCTGTTCTGGGGTGAGGAAGTCGCGGCTGTACTCTTTTCGAGCGACGAGAGTGAATCCACAGATCAAAACGAGGCGGCGATCGAGCGGCTCAAGCGACGGTACGCGGAGGGCGAGATCGACGAGCGGGAGTTCGAACAGCGCCTCGATCGGCTGGTCGCGACTGAGGAAGGAGGTCCGACTGACTACGATGACCTGACGGCGAGCGATCGCTCCAGTGCGTCGACCGGGGCGGATACACGCGACGGTGCCGAGCGAGAGCGCGAGCTGGAGTGAGACGGACGAATCTCCAGGTATCCCACGACGGCAGTCGCTACTGAAGGCTGTTCGCGACGGGAATGGGACAACGCGGATATCAACTCCCTTGTCCTACGTCGCTTGAGAGAGCACATCGCGAAACACGCACTCCTTGGATATCGAACGTCCGCCGAGCGAAGCGAGGCGGTTCACTGCGACGGAGCGAAGCGACCGAGCAGGTGTTTTTGGTCCAGATTTTTGCGAGTCGAGCGGGACCGGAGGTCCCGCTGACCATGCGAACGGACGCTTCGCGTCCGTGAGCAGAAGGGGTTCCCGCAACGAGCCATCGGCTCGTGAGGAAACCCTCCGAAGTAAAAAGGTGGTATAGTGGGCCAAACCGGATTTGAACCGGAGCAAGACGTTCCGGGGACGCTCACTCCGTTCACGTCCCGGGCTGCGACTTGCAGGGTTCAAATCCGCTCGGATCAACGAGTTCGCGCTCACAGGCTCGTCGCTACGCTCCTCGCATTGTTCGCGCAGAATAGTGGGCCAAACCGGATTTGAACCGGTAGCCTCCCGGTTATCAGCCGAGCGCTCAACCTGATTGAGCTATTGGCCCAGGTGAGCGCATCAAGGCGTACCGGAGGGCTACCATTAAGCGTTTCTTTTCGCTCCCGTCGTCACCCTCGTGGCTGGCGATCACTCGGTGCGATCGTCCCCGTCCTCAACGTCGTCGAGGTCCTGGGCCTCACCGATGTCGCGGACCCCATCGTCCGTCGCGCCGCCGATACCCCCGATCCCGCCGGGCCCACCGAATCCACCGGGACCGCTGGAATCACCGCCGACAGGGCCGTCCCCGTCGTCGTTCGGAAAGCCACCGACGTAGACCGAGCCGGTGGCGAACCCGCCGGTCTTCTTTTCGAGGTAGGGCGTGACGACCCACTTCTTCAGTGCGAGGCGGACTGGATATCTGGTCGGCGGGATCACGAGGACGAAGCCGATCACGTCGGTCACCAGCCCGGGAGTCAACAGCAGCGCGCCGGCGATCAACAGGAGCGCGCCGTCGAGCAACTCGTCGGTCGGTGCCTCCCCCTGGAGGACCTTCCGCTGGATCTTCGCGATCGTGTGGCGGCCCTCCGCACGGACGAGCAACATGCCGATCAGTCCCGTCAGCACCACGAGCAACACTGTCGGGACGGCACCCAGCTCACCGGCAACCACGACTAGCATCACCATGTCGACGAGAGGTATCAACAGCAGGAGCGCGATGATCCGGAGCATGCCGCCCCCTACCGGGCGGGGCCTCAAAACCCTTTTCGAGCGAGTGCGACTGCCGGATTACCGGTCGCCGGAGCCGTTCGTCCGCCGGTCGACGCTGCCGGTCTCCGGATCGGGATTCCCACCGCTTGCGTCACCGTTGACCTCGTCGATGAGATCGGCGAAGCGGGCGACGCGCTCGGCGTGAGCGTTGTGCTGGTGGATCGACTCGTCGTTGGACTGCTCCATCCGAATGACAGCATCCGCGGGCAAGCCGGGGAACGTCTCGACGACGCCCTCGGCCAGCGACCGGACGCAGTCCTCGACAAACTTGGCGTCGCTGTGGGCCTCGTAGGTCATGTGATCCTCGTCGGGTCGCTTCGCGAGGTTGTAGATGTGGGCGCTCATCGCATCGCGGGCGACCTCGATGACGTCCCGAAGGTCAAGATCGGGTGCGCCGTCACTTTCGATGGTGAGCGTGGCGTGGCCGCGCTGGGAGTGGCCGGCCTGGGGGACTTCATCGAGGAATGTGTCGATAGTCTCTCGATCGACGTCGAGGTCGTTCAGCGTCTGGCGGGCGCGTGACTCACTCATTCCCTGTGAACAGGGACAGACCGTCATGCCGGTGACACGCGCGCCGAGTTCCTCCCGAGTCCCCTCGTCGGTCGCGGTCGCGGAGGCGATGATGTCGGCAGTGCTCTGGGTCGGGCGGTCGCTTTCGGGCGTGCGCTCGCGGGTGACGTACTCGGCCTCCATGCGCACCTCGGCGCGGTCGGTGTAGTCGTGTTTCCCGAGGAGGCGCTCGGCGGCGTCACCACAGACGTCCTCGACGCGATAGCCGGTGTTGTCGACGGCGGCTTCGAGCGTCTCGTCGATGACCTCCATGTTGCGACTCATGTCCGCCCCTTTCCGCCAGGTGGGGAGGTCGACGAAGACGTCGAACGTCGCCATCAGGACGATCGGTCGTCGGTCCTCGCGGTCGATCTCGACGAGTTTCTCGACACCGGTGACGCCGACGCGGTTGAGTCCGACGGCGACCTCCGGACTGTTCGCCTGCACGTCCGGGAGTTGCTTGCTCATTCGGGTCGTCGTAGGGCTGAATCCCGGTTAGGGCTTTCGAAAGGGGTGGTGCTGGCCGCACTCCAAACGTACCGAAAACCGCGAGACTGAAGTCGGAAATCACTCACTCGAGGTCGACGACGACTTTCCCCTGATGGTCACCACGATCGACGTACCGATAGGCATCCCGGACCGCGTCGAACGCGAATACCCGATCGATAACGGGGTCCATCTCGGCCGTCTCCATGGCGGCGAGCATGCGGTCGAACATCGCGCGACTTCCCACGCCAGTGACACCCTCGACGTCGACGGCTTTCCCCAGGATCGGCCCCGGGTGGACCAGTCCGTCCTGCCCGGCGAGGACGCCGATGAGATGGACGTGCCCGCCGAAACCGACGGCCACCAGGGACTGTTCGAGCGTGCCCGGGCCGCCGACCTCGACGACGTGGTCGACGCCGCCGGTTGCCTCGGCGACGGCTTCGCCCCATTCGGGGGTCGACTCGTAGTTGATCGTCACGTCGGCACCGAGGTCGCGGGCCCGGTCGAGTTTCGCGTCGCTGGAGGAGGTGACGACGGTGCGTGCGCCGTGCATCGTCGCGAACTGGAGCGCGAACGTCGAGACGCCGCCGGTTCCCAGCGCGAGGACCGTCTCGTCGGCACTGAGCCCGCCATCCTCGATCAGCGCTCGCCACGCCGTCAGCCCCGCACACGAGAGTGCGGCACCGCCCGTATACGAGAGGTACTCCGGGAGGCGCGGCAGGCTCTCGGCGGGGAACGTGGCGTACTCGGCGAGGGCCCCGTCGACGTTCCCACCCGTCGTCCGCCGGGTCTTCTCGGGAGTCGCGGGGCCGTCGATCCAGTCGGGGGCAAACGGCGTCGCGACGCGATCACCTTCCGAGAGGCGCTCGACCCCCTCGCCGACCGCGACGACCTCACCGGCCCCGTCGGAGAACGGGACGACCGGGAGACTCGCGCCGGGATACGCGAGGTCGGCGTTGGCGATCGCCAGATCGCGGTAGTTCAGCGACGCCGCGTGGATCCGGACGAGCGCCTCATCGGCGGCCGGGGTCGGCCGGTCGCGATCGACCTGCACGACACCCTCGTAGTCGGTATCGGGTTCAGTGACTTCGTAGGCTCGCATCGGTCTCCGGAAGAAGGGGCGGTTCGTACTTGAGTCCTGTGCCGGGGATTCAGGGGACGACGCCGACGGTCAGCAGCGTGCCGTGCTCGCGGAAGTGCTCGACCATCGCCTCGCGGGTCTTCCAGTCCTCGGTCGGAAACTCCGCGGCGGGCGGGATCTCGACCTCCTCGTCGGGGATCGCCTCCTGTTCGGCGACGTGAAACCCGGCCTCACGGAACGCCTCGCGGTACTCAGCCCGCGACCACCGGGTCATGGCGACGTCGACGTACTCGTCCCATTCGGCGGTGTGGGGGTTGTCCGCGACGTAGTCGACCGCACAGTAGAAGGTCCCGCCCGGGCGCAGGACGCGCCGGAGTTCCCGAAGCGCTTCGACGGGATCGGGGGCGTAGTAGATGGCCTCCATCGAGAAGGCGTGATCGACGCTGTCGGTCCCAAAGGGGAGATGTTGAAAGTCACCCACCAGGAACCCGACGGCCGCGTCGTCGGTGTACTCGCGGGCGTTGGTCGCCATTTGAGGCGAGCGGTCGAGCCCGTAGGCGCGCCCGGCCCCGCCGGCCGCCCGGAGCGCGCGGGCGGCGTAGCCGCTGCCACAGCCGAGATCGAGCACCACGTCGCCGTCCTCGACCGGCATCCGACCGAGCGCGTGTTTGGCCGTGTGCCAGTGTCGTTGTTCCATCCCACGATCCTTCCCTGCCTCGGCCCACTCATCGAAGGCGTCGCCGACGCTCATACGCACACTCGAAGCGCGATCGGCAAAACCCGTTCGTCTCGCGTCCTGATCGGGACCGGGACGTGTGGCCTTTCCCGGCCGTCCGTCGATGGGTATTTGGTGATTGAACGTTTACTCAACGGCGGACACACGACCCATATGGACACCATTCAGGTCCAGGATTTACGCAAGGAGTTCGAGTCGGTCACGGCCGTCGACGGCGTGTCCTTCGCCGTCGAGGACGGCGAGGTGTTCGGGCTACTCGGCCCCAACGGGGCAGGCAAGACCACGCTCATCAACATGCTGGTGACGTTGCTGGCCCCGACCGGCGGCACGGCGACAGTCGCCGGACACGACATCCACACTGAGCGAAACGCCGTCCGGGATAACCTCGGGATCGTCTTTCAGGAGCCGGCGCTCGACGAGGAGCTAACCGGCGCGGAGAACCTGGCATTTCACGGCCGACTCTACGGGATGGACGCCGCGACGCGTCGCAAGCGGATCGACGAGGTGCTTGGCCTGGTCGGCCTCGACGCGGAGCGCGACGACCCGGTCGGGACCTACTCGGGAGGCATGAAGCGCCGGCTCGAAATCGGCCGCGGACTGCTCCACCGACCGACGGTCCTGTTTCTCGACGAGCCGACCGTCGGGCTCGACGCCCGGACGCGCCGGGACACCTGGGAGTACATTCAGAGACTCAACGAGGAATCGGGCGTCTCGATCGTGATGACGACGCACTACATCGAAGAGGCCGAGAACCTGTGTGATCGCGTCGCCATCGTCGACGACGGCGAGATCGTGGCGATCGACACGCCGGGGACACTCAAGGACGATCTCGGCGGTGACGTCGTGACGATGGACGTCACCGGGCCGGTCGACCAGCTTCTGGGCGAGCTCGGCACCCGCGAGTGGGTCGAAGACGCGACCCGGTCCGACGACAGCGTCCGCGTCGTCCTCGAACGTGGCGAGACTCGAATCGCCGACCTCGTCCGGATCGCCGACGACGCCGGGGTCACGATCGACGCGATCGAACACCACGAGACGAGCCTGGAGGCGGTCTTCCTTGCGCTCACCGGGAACACCATCGCGGACGCCGAGGGCAACACCACCCAGGGCGCGGATCCCACACTCGGGGACGGGGCCGATGGGCAACGGGTGACCGACCCCGCCGACATGCCCAACCAAGAACCAGTGCGGACGGAGAGTGACCGATGAACCGCATCGACCCGCGGAGCATCTACGCGCTGTGGCTGCGGGATGTCAAGCGCTTTCTCCGGACGCCCTCGCGGATCATCGGCTCGATCGCGCTGCCGCTGCTGTTTTTGCTGTTCCTGGGCACGGGCTTTAGCGGCGCGGCGATTCCCGGCCTTCCCGAAGACGTCGACTATCTTCAGTTCCTCGTCCCGGGGATGGTCGGCTTTACGATGCTGTTCGGGGCCTCCTTCGCCGGGATGTCGATCCTCTCGGATCAGGAGGTCGGCTTTTTGAAGGAGATCCTCGTCGCGCCGGTGAGCCGGACGTCGATCGTTCTCGGGCGGACCGCCGGCGGGTCGACCACCGCGCTCGTCCAGGCGGTTCTCATCCTCGTGCTCGCGATCCCGCTGGGCTTCCGGCCAGTCAGCCTGCTCTCGTTGCCGCTGGCCGCCGCCTTTCTCGTCGGGATCGCAATCACGTTCGTCGGCTTCGGCATCGCGCTGGCCTCCCAGTTCAGCGACACCGAGGGGTTCGGACTCATCGTCAACTTCGTGATCTTCCCGCTGTTTTTCCTCTCGGGTGCGATGTTCCCGATCGACAGCCTCCCCGAGGTGATCCAGCCGCTGGCGTACCTCAACCCGCTGACCTACGGCGTCGACGGCCTCCGGGCGGTGCTGGTGGGGACCGCCGCGCGATCCGTCGCGATCGACGCCGGTGCCCTCCTCGTCTCTTCGGTCGTGATGGTGCAACTCGGCGCGGCGCTGTTCGAACGCGTCGAGTCAGTCTGAGTCGTGCGCGGTGTCGACGAGTGTCTCCTTGTCAGTACGCGACAGTTGCTTGATCTCGTATTCGCGTGACATCGCGGCCGATTTCGAGTCGAACCCCTCCAGATGGACGAGTTCGACCGGCGTTCGGCCACGAGTGTACTTCGCCCCCTCGCCGTCGTTGTGTTCGGCGACACGGCGCTCCGGGTCGGTCGTGTACCCCGTATAAAAGCTTCCGTCCGCACACGAAAGGACGTAGACGTAGTGGTCGGGGTCGGATCGCGTCATCCGTCGACGCCCTCACAGTTCTGGCGCGCGTTCCCTGGCAGTCTCGGCGATGCCGGCCGTCGATGAACACGCGGGACAGGCGCGCAATCGGCCGTCCGCGTCCGCGAACACCCGTTCGAACTGATCGGAGACGTGTGCGCCACAGTGATCGCACTCGGGCATGGGTGACTGTCGGGGGTGGTGACCGACGTGGTATGTAAGTCATCCACAAGCATGAACAGTGGGGTCTCAGGCGCGCTTGCCGCGAGCGGCGTCGAGTTGGCGGGCTATCAGGCCGGCCTGGGCACCGGCGGTGAAGCCGGCGTCGACGTTGACGGTCGTGAGTGCGGTACAGGACTGCAACATGCCGAGGGCGGCCGCCTCGCCGTCGCCACCCTGGCCGTACCCCGTCGAGACCGGGAGCCCGATCACTGGCACATCGACCAGGCCGGCGACGACGGTTGGCAGTGCGCCCTCCCGGCCGGCGGCGACGATGATCACGTCGTGGGCCCGGATGTCATCGAGGCGATCGAGCAGGCGGGCGATGCCGGCGACGCCGACGTCGTCGATCCGGCCGACGCGGGCACCCATCTCGCCGACGATGGCGGCCGCCTCGCCGGCCGGGATCGCGTCGGAGGTCCCGGCGGTAACGATCCCGACATCGGCGTCGAGTCGCGGCGGCTCGAAGTCGGGGCTATGGCCGACCACCACGTTCGAGCGCTCGCGCCAGCGGATCGTCGTGCCGGGGTGGTCCGCCGCCAGTCGACGGCGGATCGCCGCGACTTGTTCCCCCGTGACGCGGGTGGCGATGACGCGGCCGGTCGTCTCGACGGCCGTCGCCGCGAGGGCGGCGACCTCGGCGGGCGTCTTGCCGTCGCCGAGGATCGCTTCCGGAACGCCACCGCGGACCTCGCGTGCCGCGTCGAAGCGACCGCCGTCGTTGCTGGCATACCCGCGAAGTTCGGCTTCGGCCGCCTCGACGCTGATATCGCCGTCTTCGAGGGCTTCGAGGATCTCTCGCATGCGACACATTCCGGGGCCAGGGTACTCTTAGGCATCGATTCCGTGTGCGGATCGCACACTCGACTGTCCCACACGGAGTCCTCCTTTGACCTTCCAAGCGGGTCTCAAACCCGTCTAACCGTCCCGAGAGCGGGTAGAATTGGGAACGCTTATAAATGATCCTGTGGAACACAACCCTGTATGGCAGACCTAATCGTCAAAGCCGCCGTCAAGGAAGAGCTCGATGACATGAACGTTGCCTCGGACTTCTACGCTGCCCTCGACGACGAGGTCGAGGAGCTGCTCGCCGACGCAGCGCGACGTGCCGAGGAGAACGACCGCAAGACCGTCCAGCCGCGCGACCTGTAAGGTCGTCGCATTCGCGGTTTTCGTTTTCCGTGCCGAATGTCGGTAGTAGTCGCTGATGTCCGACGAGTACTGACGGACTCTTTTAGTGGCCACCCGACGATAAGTGTGACATGTTCGGAACGAGCGGTATCCGCGGGCCAGTCGGCGAGGACGTGACAGCCGAGCTGGCGCTTTCGGTGGGGCGAGCACTCGGTATCGACGCCGACCGCGTCGTCGTCGGTCGGGATCCACGTGAGAGCGGCGAGTTGCTGCTGGACGCAGTAACGGCCGGATTGCGTGAATCAGGCACCGACGTGATCGACCTCGGCGTGGCGGCGACGCCGACCGTCGCGCGCGCCGTTCGTGGCGAGGATGGCGACGCCGGCGTCGTGATCACGGCCAGCCACAACCCGCCAGCGGACAACGGCATCAAGCTCTGGCAGCCGACGACCCAGGCGTTCGATACGGCTCGACAGAATACTATCGCCGACCGGATCGAGTCCGAGGCGTTCGATCTCGTCGCGTGGGACGATCTGGGAACGCGACATCGACGAGACGGCGCGGACGCCCACGTCGAGGCGATCCTCGACGCTGTCTCCGTCACCTCGCCGCCGGACGCCGTCGTCGATCTCGGCAACGGTGCCGGCGCGGTCAGCGTCGAGGCCCTCACCCAGATGGGGTGTGACGTCGAGACGCTCAACGCCCAGCCGGACGGGGCCTTCCCCGGCCGACCCAGCGAACCGACAGCCGAGAACTGTGAGTCCCTGACGGCGCTGGCTCGCGAGACTGGGCGACTCGGGATCGCCCACGACGGTGACGCCGATCGGCTGCGCGCCGTCACCGAAGACGGCGAGTTCCTCAGCGGGGATACCCTGCTGGCGATTCTGGCGCGCGACGCGGCTGCCCCCGGCGAGACGGTCGCCGCCCCGGTCAACACCAGCCTGGCCGTCGACGATTACCTCGCGGCCGACGACATCGACGTCGTTCGCACACGGGTCGGCGACGTCTCCGTGGCCGAGCGGGCCAGTGAACCCGGCGTCGCGTTCGGCGGCGAACCCAGCGGCGCGTGGATCTGGCCCGCCCAGGCACTGTGTCCCGATGGCCCGCTCGCGGCCGCAAAACTGGTCGAGCTCGCGGCCGAGCGCCCGCTCGCCGATCGCGTTGACGACATCGAGGCGTACCCAATTCACCGGGACAGCGTCTCAGTGACGGAAAAAGGCAGAGTGATGGACCGCGTCCGGGAACGCGTCCACGACGACTACGACGACGTCACCACGCTTGATGGCGTCCGTGTGGATCTGGGGGACGCGTGGTTCCTGCTCAGAGCGAGTGGGACACAGCCCCTCATCCGTATCACGGCCGAAGCGCGTGACCCGGAGCGCGCCAGCAGTGTCTTCGAAGAGGCGCGGGAGATCGTCACCCGAACCCAGGGATGAGGGCACTGGGGGGACAGCGGGAACGCGGAACACGGACAGGAGGGCTTATCCGCGCCGGGTCGACCGCGCCTCCCGCACGTCGGCTCCGTCACGGATCTTGTCCTCGCACTGCGGACAGACCCGGGGCTGATCAACTCCGTTCGGCGTAAAAACGCGTGCGTATGCGGCGGTTACGAACGCACCGCAGTTCTGGCAATGCGGCATACGACTTGTTGTTTCTCACTCGTTCCCTTAACTGTTGGTGGTGTGATAGAAGTTACCAACCCTCACGATTTATCGTACTTTTCGGCCGTTCTTACCGGCTCTGCTCAAAACGAGGCCGTCATCGATCCATCAGTCTCCAGTTCGATGACGCCGTCGAACAGCGACCGGAACCGGTCGAGGCGATCTTCGTCGTGGACGCCGCGTGCGAGGTGGAACAACCCGACCGCGTCGTGCTCCCCGAGCAGTTCAAGCAATCGGTCGATAGCTGCCTCAGTCTGCTGTTCGTCAGCGTAGTACAGCATCTCTGTCAGGGAGTCGACACTGATGCGTCGCTTGCCGTCGTGATTCGACAGAAACTCCCGTGTCTCCGCGACGATCCCGTCGAAGTCATCGGGCGCAGAGACGTATCGGACGTCGTCGCTCCGGCGGCGCGTGTACCCGCGCTCGACCGAAAGCGCGTCGAGGATCGTCGCCGTCGACTCGTCGACCTCGTAGTGTTCGATCTTCTGGGACACCTCGCGGGCAGTGGTCCGCGTCGAAACGACCAGGAAGTGATCGGTGTCGGTCGAGAGGAAATCAGTGTCGACGCGGTCGGTTTCTCCAGTGCTCGGGTGAATCAACAGAATGCCCGTCCCGCCCGGGACGGTCTCCGGCGCGCCGTCGATCGCCAGGGTGTAGTCCATCTCTGGCCGTTCTGGGGGCGGGGATCGCCTTAAGGATGCTGTTCCCCGCGATTAGAACACGCTGTCGGCAGTCGCCGCCCCGACGACGCTGAAGATCGCGCCGACGCTGACCACCCGGAGTGTGATCTCGAATTGTTCGAGCAGAGACTCCCCTTGAAGGAACGACGCGGGCGCGTTAAGCAGGATCGCCAGCAGCGCCACCGAACCGAAAGCCACTGAGATAAGCGAGAGAAACCGAAGCGGCAGCCCGGCGACCTCCGCTTCCGAATCCGGGTCGCGGTCGTCGTCGGCCTGATAGAGCGCACCATAGCCAATCACGGCGACGAGGACGGCCGTCGCCAGGGCGTGGACCCGCGTCATTCCCCGGGCCAACGTCCAGACCTCCTCGGTCACGACGAACGGCCCCGCCAACAGGAACCCACCCACGATCTGCTGGGCTGTGTCTGCCAGTTTGTATCGCGGCGGTCCGACCATAGCTACGTGCACACGCCGTCCCGAGTTGAATCCGTCGCTCTCCGGAAGCCTGCCGCCAGGACTCGAACCGATGCAAGACGTTCCGGGTCACTCGCTGACGCTCGCTTCCCGGGCTGCGACTTCCGTGTTCGACCCTGGGGTACGCCGTCCTTGACGATAGCTATCGCTCGGCGATGAAACGCCTCGCAGAATCGTCAAGAGACGCCGTCCCGAGAACTGCGCAGCAGTTCTCGTGGGCCGGAAAATCGCTTCGCGATTTTACGCCGCCGTCAGAGCAAGCTCTGACGTGCCGTGAATTTCACAGAAATTCACGCCGCCGCCAGGACTCGAACCGATGCAAGACGGTCTTGCTCGTTCGCTGCGCTCACTGCGCGAGCTGCGACTTCCGTATTCGAGTCCTGGATGATCTCGTATTCACCGGCGACGATGCTCGGAGCAGACGCTCCTCGCGAGTTGTCGCCGGTAGAAGTACGCCGCCGCCAGGACTCGAACCTGGGACAACCACGTTAACAGCGTGGTGCTCTACCATCTGAGCTACGGCGGCAGACACTCCAGGGTAATCGGAGTTATTTGATAGGGCTTTCGCTTTCGTCCGGTCGCCGGGTGGCGGTCGCGACGCATCGATACGCTTTCCCGTTCCTGCCGGTACGGTTTCTGTATGTCTGAGGAGCTTACGGGCGTTCTCCAGGCGGTTCGACAGCGCGTCGAACCGACCGACGCCGAGCGGGAACGCCTCGACCGGGCGGCAACGGAGGTGATCGACCGGGCCGAAGCGGCGCTCGAGGAGCAAGGCATCGACGGCGACGTCATGCTCGTCGGCTCCACCGCCCGAAACACCTGGATCGCCGGCGACCGCGACGTCGACGTCTTCGTCCGATTCCCACCCGACACTGAGCGCCAACGGCTCGAATCGGTCGGCCTCGACATCGGCCACGCAGTCCTCCCTGACGGCCACGAGGAATACGCCGAACACCCCTACGTCGTCGGGGAAGTCGACGGCTACGACGTCGATCTGGTCCCCTGCTACGACGTCGAGGATGCGACCGCGATCCAGTCAGCCGTGGATCGCACGCCGTTTCACACCGAATATCTCCGGACCCGCCTCGACGACGACCTCGCCGACGATGTCCGGCTCTGTAAAGCCTTCCTCAAGGGAATCGGCGTCTACGGGAGCGACCTCCGAACCCAGGGGTTCTCGGGCTATTTGACCGAACTGCTGGTGCTGGAACACGACGGCTTCCGATCGCTGATCGAGGCCGCGGCCGAATGGCACCCACCCGTCCGCTTCGATCCGGAAGATCACGGTACCGCCACGTTCGACGACGAACTCGTGGTCATCGACCCGACTGATCCCGAGCGCAACGTCGCCGCGGCGCTGTCGACGGCGAACCTCGCCCGCTTTCAGCACTACGCCCGGGAGCTACTCGCCGAGCCACGTGGGTCACTGTTCGACCCATCCGAACCGGAACCGCTCGATCCGGTAGCAGTCCGGGCAGCCTTCGACGAGCGCGGGACCACACCCGTCGCACTCACGTTCGAAACGCCGGCTCTCGTCGAGGACGATCTCTACCCCCAACTCGAGAAGTCACTCGATGGGGTCGGCGGACTGCTCGATCGTCACGGCTTCGACGTGTTGCGATCGGCTGCCTTCGCCGACGAACGGGCCGTGCTCCTGTTTGAACTCGAAGTCGCCCAGCGACCGGCGATCGAGCGCCACGTCGGCCCACCGGTCCACGTTCGCGAGCACGCCGATGGCTTCTACGAGAAATACGCCGACACGGACGTCTACGGACCGTTCGTGAGCGACGATCGCTACGTCGTCGAGCGCGAGCGGGCCTACCGGACCGCGGCCGAGTTACTCGAAAGCGACGCGCTGTTCGATGTCGCACTCGGGACGGATGTCGAGAGTGCTCTCAAGACGGACCATACGGTGCTGATTGGGCCAGCCGTCGGCACACTCGCCGAGACTTTCGGGCGGGAACTCGCCGGCTATCTCGACCCGAAGCCCTGATACACCAGCGAGTCGAGGACGTTCTGTCCCCCGTCGGTCGGCACTGCCTCGATCGACTCAGCCTCCGCACCATTGAGGACCTCGTGAATCTCCCGAACGCCGGCCGAGAGCGTTTCGAGCCCGTAGCCGCCTTCGAGAACGAACGCCAGGCCAGCGCCGATGCGATCGGCGAGGTCGCGAAGTCGCCCGGCGAGAGCGCCGAATCCGACAGTCGAGACCAGCATCCGGGAGATCGGATCGTTCTCGTGGGCGTCGAAGCCGGCACTGGCAATGAGAAGGTCGGGATCGAACCCCTCGAACTCGGGAGCGACGACCTCGTCGTGGACGGCGAGGTAGTCGGCGTCGCCACACCCTGAGGGGAACGGGACGTTGAGCGTCCGGCCGCGCCCGGCGTCGGCCCCGGTTTCGCCAACGTCGCCCGTACCGGGATACAGTCCCTCCTCGTGGAACGATGCGTAGTAGACATCGCTGCGATCGTAGAAGATGTCCTGGGTCCCGTTGCCGTGGTGGACATCCCAGTCGAGGATTGCCACGCGGTCGACGTCCTCGCGGTTCAGAGCGTGCTCGGCCGCGACGGCGGCATTGTTCAGAAAACAGAAGCCCATCGCATCGTCTTCGACCGCGTGATGGCCCGGCGGCCGACCGAGCGAAAACGGAGTTTGGGCCCCATCGGCACCGTCCACTGCCTCGTCTGCAGCCCATGCGGCCAGCGTGGCGCTCGCCACCGCCGCGTCCCAGGTCGCCTCGACGGCGACGGTGTCGGCGTCCCAGTTGCCGCCACCGTTGGCACAGAACTGACGGACGTTTTCGAGATACTCGTGGTCGTGAACAGCCCAGACGGCGTCGCGAGGAATGTCAGTTGCCGGAACGTATTCGACGTTGTCCGAATCAGCGAGGGTCCGTTTGATCGCGCGCAGTCGGTCGGGACTCTCCGGATGCCGACTGCCGGTGTCGTGTTCGAGGCAGATTTCGCGGTAACCAAACTTCATTCAACGTAGTGTGTCAGTTGGGCGTAGAGTTCAACGTCCTCCGCCTTAATCGTTCGGCGGCCGGCGTGCTCGGCGAGCAGCGCCGCCGCGGCCGCGACATCGTCGGCCTCGCGCTCCAGGATCGAGGCCAGCGCGATACGTGCATCCATCGCGACCCGATACCGGTCATCGATATCGAGGCGTGCGATGCGGTCGACCGGCGCGATCGGCAGTTCGAGTGCGTCCTTCTCCGGGACACCCTCGACGCCGAAATCGGTCGCCATCAGCGTCTTCCGTCCGTCGGCGTTGGCCGCCGCGGCGGCGTCGACGGACAGCGCCGCCCCCCGCGACTGGATGCGGCGGGTGAGGGCTTCGGTCGCTTCGGCGCTCACCCGCAGTCCGCCGGCGTTTCGCCGGATGATCGAATCGATAGGGGCAAACGGTAGCTCGACGCTCATACGCCACAAGCGGGCGGTTTCCGTCTTAAGCGTTTCCTCACGCCGCCGACGGATCTAGAACAGTTCCTCGGCGTCGATCTCGCCATCGCGTCGTTGTCCCCGAATCGTAACTTCCTCGCCGAGCCGGACTGACTCGCCGGTGTCGACGGTGACGGTCTCCTCGCCATCGTCGAGGATCACCGGATCGCCCGTCTGGACGACGGTCCCCGTGAACTCGACTGCTTCGGCGTCCCCGCCGGCATCACCCGTCGCATCTTCGTCCGCTGGTTTGCGCTCGCCTGCCTCGTCATCCGCTGTCTTCCCGCCAGCCCCGTCATCGGCGAACGCCGAGAGCCCGGTCGACGCGCTCGCGTCCTGGCCATTGCTGTCGCCCGCAGTGCCTGCATCGTCCGCGTCGGGCGTCGTCGCCATCGACGCGCCGTCTTCGAGGACGACGACCGTCGAGCCCCATCCGGCCGAGGCCTCGAGGTCGTCCTGCCAGCCGTCCTGAATATCCACATCGGCACAGACGACCTCGTCGCCCGGTGCGAGGTCGCGGTCGGCCTTCTCGCCCCACAGCGCCACCCGGATGTCGCCGGTGTCGTCCTGGATCCGGATGTTCTTGACCTGCCCCTCCGAGCCGTCGTCCCGATCGAACGTCCGTGTTGGATCGGTCGAGCGGACGACGCCGCCGATGTCGACCGTCTCCTCCAGCTCGACGGCGTCGATCGGCGTCGTCTCCGGGGCGTACTCGATATCGGCGTCGTCGAGTTCGTCGATCGCCCCCTCCTCGCCGACGTGAACCTCCAGATCGCCCTCGCGTTCCCGGACGTAGCCGTCGACGACCTCGACGGTCGCGCCGGCGTCGATCTCCGTCACGCGGTCGGCGCGCTCGTCCCACAGCGTTACCCGGACGCGGCCGGTCTCGTCGCCGATCGAGAGATTCGCGACCCGTCCCTCCGAGCCGTCGTCGCGGTCGAACGTCCGCACCGGTTCGGTGTCGAGGACGACCCCCTCGACGGTGACGTTGGATTGCCCCATCGTGAGCGCATCGATGGTCTCGCCGTCACCGGGTTCGACGTCGATCGTCGCGTCGAGATCCTGTTCGGCCTGATCGACGCTGACCTCCAGGCCGTTGTAGCCCTCCTGCGGGCGACCCTTCACCCGGAGGACGTCGCCGACTTCGACTTCCCCCTCGTCGACGGCGACAGCTTCCCCATCCCAGAACGTCAGTCGGAGGCTGTCGGTCTCGTCGGCCGCCTCGACGTTGATCACGCGGCCGTCCTCGTCGTCGCCATCACGCTCGAAGGTCCGCAACTCGCCGATCGAGAGCACCTTTGCCAGAAACCGGACCTCCTCCATGCCGGCCTGGACATCGGCGACCGTCTGGGCCTCGTTCTCGGTGAGTTCGTGGGCGATCAGCATCGCGGCCGTCTCCTCGTCGGCCAGTCCCCCCATCTGTTCGACCTTCTCCTCGACGGCTTCCCTGAAGTCCTCCTCGGAGACGTCGGCGTCGAGATCCGCGTATACGTCCTCTATCGCGCCCATCTGTCTACCGAGGCCAGGGTTGCGCTCCGTTTAAGCGTTGTCGTCGACAGTTCGACCCACCGCATTCGGGTGGTTCACTCGCGAAATGGTGAACGGACATGATCGACGCTGGTCGCCCTCTCTGTTAAAAAGGTACGGTGAACCCACCGTCCGGACGGGTGTGGAGCCCCACCCTTTCGACGGGCGTGAAGCCTCACTCCTCGGGTGGCGCCGCACTCGAAGAGCCGTAGGCGGCACTCATACCGAAGCGGTCGCCGTGACTGATCGCAACCTCGGATGGAATGTCGTCCTCGAAGGAAAAGGTCGCCTCGTAGGGGATGTCCACGAGACACTGGCCGCCGACCCCGCCGTCCTCGCACTCCTCGCGGTCGACAGCGTCGACGGACACAGCGAGTCGTTCAGCGTCGGTGTCGTGGGAGACATCACCCAGCTGGGCGCGCTTACAGAGGTCGCTCCCGCGGCGGATCCCCTTGACGACGATCCGACCCTCGTCGGGCTGGAATTCGACGTCGGCGTCGTCCTCGCCCTGGCCACATTTGGGTGCGTGTGAGGTGAACTGGAAGGTGACGCCGTTCATCTCGCCGCCCGCGGTCCAGGCCTGTTCGGCCGATCCGGAATCGGGCGTCGAAATCTCGTCCTCGTCGGGTGTCGACGTCGGGGACTCCCCGTTCGATCCAGTTGTCTCGTCTCCCTCCTCCGGCGTCGCGGTGGGGTCGTCGCCGGATTCGCCACCCTGGTCGTCGGTGGTGTTCGCGGGCGAATCAGTGGGCGAGGGAGTCCCGTCGGGATCTTCGCTCGGTTCGTCGGTCGGCGAATCGGTGTCGTCAGGGTTGTCGGTGCTCGCACCGCCGAGACAACCGGCGAGGAGACCGATCGCACCGGTCGATGCGCCGATCTGGAGGAATCTGCGTCGGTTCATGTTCGTATGGAGGGACGAATGGGAAAAGGGCCTTCCGTAGGGTCAAACGAACGTTTGTTCCGTCCGGCGGATGGGTCGGTGAATCGTAACCCCTTTATTTGCAACCGCGGTAGAGAGAGTCGAGTCCGGGTAGGGTAGTGGACTATCCTCTTGGCTTGCGGAGCCAGGGACCGGAGTTCAAATCTCCGTCCGGACGTTCACTCTTCGCGAGTGCTTCGCATTGCTCAGCACTCGCTCTGTGGTTCACGCCCGGACGTGCCCCACGCTCGCTTCGCTCGCGTGGGACTCCGTCCGGACGCTACATTTTCGCGGACCAAGATCGCGAGCGACTCCTATGTCGCTCGCCTCAGTCCGCGTTATGCGTCAATGACGGAGATTTGAGCAGGGAAGTCACAGCCCGGGAAGCGAGCGTCGGGAGCGACCCGGAACGTCTTCACGAGTTCAAATCTCCGGTCGAACTCCGTTCGACCGTGCTCAGCGCTCATTTCATTCGCGCTGAACTCCGTCCGGACACGTTGGTTCCCGGGTTTATTTCTAAAACGGCGTGGAAGATCATGAACGCACAATGGGTGAGCACTCAGCGTCGTCGGATTCGGACGGTGGAGACAGCCGGGTGAGAACCGCACGGGAGCGACCTCGGCGAGCAGTCGATCGGCGGACGGTCCTCGGGGCGATGGGGAGTGCAATCAGCGTGGGTGCGGCCGGCTGCAGCATGCTCGACGGGGGATCATCCCCGACTGACGCTACCGAGTCCGCGACGCCGACTGACGGGAGTGATGCCCCGACGTCGCCCGAAGCCGCGAGTGCGGAACCGAATGGAGATTCCTGGGATCTGTCATGGAGCGACGAGTTCGACGGCGAGGAGATCGACGAGGCGGTCTGGAGCTTCGAGACGGGGAACGGACACCCGGACGTGCCGGGCTGGGGCAACGAGGAGCCACAGTATTACCAGCGCGAGAACGCGTGGGTCGAGGACGACCATCTCGTCATCGAGGCCAGGGAGGAACACGTCGAAGACGACTACGGCGAGTACGACTACACGTCCAGCCGTTTGCACACACAGGGCACTGTGGCAACGAAGTACGGCCGCGTCGACATCCGGGCACGGCTTCCACGCGGCCAGGGCATCTGGCCACGAATCTGGATGGTGGGGTCGGACGTTGCCTTCGCAGGCTGGCCCGATTGTGGCGAGATAGACATCCTGGAATTCCGCGGTGACGAACCCGAAACCGTTCGCGGGTTCGCCCAGGGTCCCGGCTACACGGGTGCCGACCGTCTCAGGGACAGCTACACCGTCGAGGAGGGGGCGTTAACCGACTCCACCCACGTGTTCTCGATCCGCTGGCAGTCCGACCGGATCGAGTGGTACGTCGACGAAACCCAGTATCACACGGTGAGTCGCGAGACGGTCGAAGACGCCGGCCACGAGTGGGTCTTCGACACCCCCATGTACTTCGTCCTCGCCTTCGCCTGTGGCGGCGACCCGGCGAGCTATCCCGACGAGACCACACCGTTTCCACAGCGGCTGGAGGTCGATTACGTCCGCCACTACGAACGGGTGTGACGACACGGCGACCGTGTCGAGGCGGCGCGCCGTCGCTACGGGTCGAGTCGGTTCCGATACAGCGCTAGCCGGAGGGCAATGCCACCTCGTGCAACTCCCGGATGCGATCGGCGTCGGCAGGGCGACACCGGCGGATCTCCAGTTCTTCAGGCATAGATGGGATGGGCTTCGGCGAGATCGGCCACAGTTTCGCGCGCTCGCTCGCGGACGCCCTCGTCGTCGGGCGCGTCACAGACGTCGGCGATGGCGTCCGCGAGTCGGCGGGTCGCCGCGGCGTCGAACCCGCGTGTCGTGATCGCCGGCGTGCCGATCCGGATGCCACTGGTGACCGTCGAGGATCGCTCCTCGCCGGGGACCGTCGACTTGTTCAGGACGAGACCGACGTCCTCCAGCGCGGTCTCGGCCACCGCACCGGTCAGCTCCGGATGGGTCTCCCGGAAGTCCACCAAGGCGAAGTGGACGTCAGTGCCGCCCGAGACGAGATCGAACCCACGGTCAGCGAGGCGGGCAGCGAGGGCACGAGCGTTCTCGATGGTTTGGGCGGCGTCGGCATCGAATTCGGGTTCGAGCGCCTCGCCAAACCCGGCGGCCTTCCCGGCGATATTGTGCATCAGCGGGCCACCTTGCGTGCCGGGCATGACGGCCTGATCGATCGCGTCGGCGTACGCCTCGCCACAGAGGATCATCCCGCCGCGGCCGGCCCGGATGGTCTTGTGGGTCGAACCGGTGACCACGTCGGCAACGCCGACTGGGGTGGGGTGTTCGCCCGCCGCGACGAGCCCGGTGATGTGCGCGATGTCGGCAACGTGGACGGCGTCGACCGCCTCGGCGATGGCTTGCATGGCATCGAAGTCGACCTGGCGAGGATAGGCCGAATAGCCAGAGACCAGCAGGTCCGGATCGACGGCCTCGGCACGCTCGCGGACGCGCTCGTGATCAAGGCGGCCCGTTTCCACGTCGACGCCGTAGTGGGCGACGTCGTAGACGTCATCGACCATGGTGTAGGGCTGGCCGTGGCTGAGGTGGCCGCCGTGGGAGAGCGAAAGCGAGAGGATCGCATCGCCGGGTTCGAGCAGCGCCTGGTAGGTTGCCAGATTCGCGCTGGTGCCGGAGTGGGGCTGGACGTTTGCGTGTTCGGCGTCGAAAAGGGCTCTGGCGCGGTCGATCGCCAGTTGCTCCACTTCGTCGGCGTACGCACAGCCCGCGTAGTAGCGGTCTCCGGGCGAGCCTTCGGCGTATTTGTTCGTCAGCACCGACCCCTGGGCGGCCAGAACGGCGTCGCTCGCGTAATTCTCGCTGGCGATCAGCGAGAGCGTTTCCCGCTGGCGGTCGCGCTCGCCCGCCAGCGCCGCGGTCAACTCTTCGTCGACGGGAGTCAGGTCCGTCACCATACGACTGGCTGCCCGTCGTACGGGGTTAAGCTCTTGGCAGTAATGCCGTTACAGACGTCACGATCATTACTGTGTCGTCATTATGTCACAGTCGTTAAGGGCGCACGGGGAGGAACACGAACATGGACGTTCCCGAGCGCGTGCACCTGATGCCAGTGGGGTACGAAAACGACCGGATCGCCCTGCCGGCCGAGCGACTGCGAGCCGATCGCGTCGTGCTCCTGCAATACGCCGACGAGACTGACCATCCCTCCTACGCCGACGTCGTTCGCGACCGCCTCGACGCGGCGGGGATCACCCACGAGACAGTCGCCTGTGACATCTTCGACCTCTACGATTCGATCGGGACCGTCGCCCGCCTTGCCAGCGAGTTCGAGGAAAGCGACGTCTACGTCAACCTCGCGTCCGGTTCGAAGGTGACGGCGATCGGCGGGATGATCGCCTGCATGGCCACCGGGGCCACGCCGTACTACGTCCGGGCGGAGCACTACGCCGCCGAGACCGACGGCGATGTCGCGGAGGGGGTCGCCGAGATCGCGGAACTCCCGACCTATCCGATGGACAGCCCCGACCGCCAGCAGGTGGCCGTCATGGCTTTCCTCGACAGCGACGGCCCGGCCGCCAAACGCGACCTCATCGCCTTCGGCGAGGCTGAAGGCCTGCCGTTCGTCGAGGGCGGTGCCGACTCCCGAAAGGGCCAGTACCGACGGCTGGACGCCCGGATTCTCGACCCGCTCGAAGCGCGCGGATACGTCGACAGCGAACAGGCTGGCCGGACGACACGCGTCTCGCTGACCGACCGCGGCAGCGACACGCTTCGGGCGTTCCGCTATCTGATCGAATGAGCGATACGGACAGTCTGTCGGAGGGCCGGAGATGGGGCGTCAGCGGCGGAGTCAGGACAGGTCGATCGTCCGGTCCACGCTCTCACGGAGGGACAGTAGCACCTCGCGCTCGCGTCGGGACACCGGATTTTCGGTCCCGAGTTCGTCGCTGTCGAGGGCGTTGAGGACGGCACAGTGGGCGGGCTCGCAGTAGTCAATCAGCAGCGCGGGATCGTTCGTCTCGTGCTGGAAGGGGATGGTCGCATCGTTGACGAACACCGCCCGTGGCCCCGGTGCGTTCTCGAACAATGTTCGGGCACGCTCCGCATTCTCGCGAGCCAGTGTGACAGCCTCCGCAGCCGAATCGGACGCCGCCCGGGGTGCGTGGGCGTCCAGGACGCCGTGCCAAACACCGTCAGGAATCTCGACGAAGCGGTCCAGCCGACCGCCGAGGATCCGCCCGTCGCGCTCGACTTCCGGCGCGAACTCCAGGACGACGACGCCGTCGGTGCCGTGACGGTCGAGCCAGTCACCCAGCGCCCGTGCCGTGGTTGCCGTCTTGCCGACCTGTGAGGGGCCGACCAGCAGCGTCGATCCCGACAGCGAGATGTCGGTCATGGGACAGTGCCGGCGACCCGTTCCTGGAAGAACTTCACGAGCAGCCCGAGAGTCGCGATCGAAAGGATCACGCCGAAGGAAAGCACCGCGGCGGTGAGGACGTCAACATTCCCGGCGGTCGCTTCACGGAAGAACTCGATGGTGGCCGTTTCACGGAGGAAGTTCGCGGCGAGCCCGCCGGTGACGCCGAGCAGTGCGAGTCCGGCGAGGTTCGCGGCGAGGGAATTCACCCGCGGGACCGCCC
The DNA here is from genome assembly GCF_029229925.1 of Halorhabdus sp. BNX81. Lineage (NCBI taxonomy): Archaea > Methanobacteriati > Methanobacteriota > Halobacteria > Halobacteriales > Haloarculaceae > Halorhabdus > Halorhabdus sp. BNX81. The sequence continues at coordinate 2,323,375 of NZ_CP107254.1, forward strand.
CGGAGTTCAGCAGATAGAGGACCACCGCGATCGCAAAGGGCGTCCCGACGGTACCGATCGCGAGGACGAGCACCAGTTGCCCGAGTACCTCGCCGCCGATGAACGCGCCGGGGGCCGACAGCAGGGCGAAGGCGGCGAGCAGTCCACGGTAGCGCGAGTCCTCGACAGTCGTCCCCCAGCCGAGTTTGTCCGCCAGCAGGAACGGCGGGACGATGGTGTTGCCGCCGAGCGTCGAGACGGCCGCACCGCCGAGGCCGAGCAGGAACAGCACCTCGGCGCGCTCGCCGACCAGCGGACCCAGCGCCTCGGCCGCCCCGACGGTCGAGAGGTTCGGGTCCGAGAGGACACTCGCCGTCACGAGGAAGATCGCCACGCTGTAGATGCCGAAGGCCACGAGCATCGAGATCCCGACGTCGAAAGTCGCCAGATCGTACTCGTCGGCCGTCCACTCGCGGGCGCGCATCGTGTAGGAGTGCATCGTGATCAGCGTGATGTGGACCGCGCCGCCCAGCACGCCGGCGGCCACGGCCGCGCTGCCGCCGGGGACCGACGGGACGAGTCCGCGCGCCGCCGCGGCGGGGTCGATCGGCACGACGAAGACGCTCGCGACGAACGCGAGCACGACGGCGCTGACCAGCACCTTCGCGAAGAGTTCGACGAAGCGGTAGCCGCTCCCAGCCAATCCGACGGCGAGGATCACCGCCCAGATGATCCCCCAGATCCCGGCATCCAGCCCAGTGATCGTCGCCGAGACGGATGCGACGGTGTTCATGATCACCAACTGGGCGACGCCGGCGGCGATCACCGCGTCGAGAACCAGGATCCACGCCCAGGAAGTCCCGAGGTGGTCCTCGACGACGCCGACGATCCCGCGCTCGGTCAGCAGGCCGAGTCGCATCGCGAGGTACTGCGCGAACGCACCGGCGAATGCAGAGAGCACGACCACCCACAGCAGGTCGTAGCCATATCCCGCGCCGGCGGCGATCAGACTCGCCATCGTCGCCGGCCCGGCAGCGATCGCCCCAGCGACCCATGACGGCCCCATCTCCCGGAGATGGGATCTGACAGTGCCACTCGTGTCTCTCGATGTTGCCATAATCGAGTGATACCACTAGGTGGTTATAACCGTAGCGGCTTCCGTATCGAGAGACAACAGCGGAACAGATCGGTCTACAGAACTGTGAACTCGGCCCTCACTCCATGTACCCGAGTTGCTGGAGGCGGTCGGCGACTTCCTCGCCGGCCTCACCGCGTCCCCCCTCGTCGATCCGGATCGGCTCGCGGCGACTCCAGTCGGGATCGCCGACGACGATCGGCAGCACCTCGCCAGTCATGTCGTGGGGGACGTCACACCCGGCCGCGACCAGCAGCGTCGGGGCCATGTCGAGAATGCTGATCCGGTCGAGTTGCCCGCTGGCGGTGAAGTCCGGGCCGTTCGCGAGGAAGATGCCGTGGCGGGTGTTCTCGGCCGCCCAGCGGTCCGGGCCGGCCGTGATCTCGCCGCCGCCGACGCCGTCGTTGACGTGGACGCCCGGGCGCATGTCGAGGACGATCTCCGGACCTTCTTCGACGTACGGCCCGGAATAGACGTGCTCGCCACGATAGACGCCGTCGAACAGCGGCCCCTCGCTGTCCTCGACTGCTTTGAGGTCCGCCATCAGCGACTCGCGGACCGATGCGTCGTCGAAGGCGGGGTTGAGATAGATCGGTCCCTGCCCGCTCGCGACGGCCTTCGTCCGGTCGAGGTCGATCGCTTCGAGCTTGCGATCGCGCTTGAGTCCCGCCTGCTGGGGCACGAGTGCCTGGAGGCGTTCGGGGACGACCGTGGCAAGGATGTCGACGATCCCGAGGCGCTTGGCCACGCCGAGGGCGGTCTCCCGATCGAGGCCGACCCGCCGGAGGACATCGTCGACCGTCGCCGTCCGGGCCTGATAGCCGTGCTCGGCGAGCCACTCGTTGACGTAGAACTCCGTCGTGGTGGGGGCGCTGCCGTGGTCGGACATGAGGACGACGTTGAGGTCGTCGATGTCCGCCAGGCGACCGAGGTACTCGTCGACGAGTTGCCACGCCCGATGGGTCGGTTCCGCGTCCCAGAAGAAGTGATGGAGGACGTTGAGATAGAACAGCGTGACGTGGACGAAATCACGCTCGCGCTCCTCGAGCAGCCACAGCGCGACTTCGAAGCGCATTTCGAGAACGTCGAGGATCGCCTCGACCTCGGCCCCACGTTCGTCGTTGCTCGAGAGCAGGGGGTCCGGGTGGACCTGGTAGTCGAAGCGCGATTCGATCTCGGATTCGAGTTCCGGCGGGTGAGTGTAGCCGCCCGAGATCGAGCGGTACTCGCCCTCGACGGCGTCGGGACCGCCGGCGACGATCGACGCGTCGTCGATCTCTCGTGGCGGGTACATCGTCGGCATGTTGACGACACCCGTCGATTGGCCGTCAGCCGCGAGATAGTCCCAGAGTTCGGCGGTGTGGTAGTCGCTGCCGTCGGCGACGGTGATCTCGCCGGCCGCGAGGTCGACGTGCTCGAACCAGAAGACACCGAACCCGCCAGGGTCCTTTCCCGCGGAGTAGCACTTCCAGTTCGGGAAGGTCACGGGCGGGAGACAGCTCTCGGTCTCGGCCCACGAGCCCGAATCCCGGAGTGCGGCGAGGTTCGGGAGGTCGCCGGCATCGATCCAGGGGTCGAGCAGCCGCCAGCTCGCGCCGTCGAGGCCGACGACGACGGTCCGATTGCCGGGCATTGTCTCGCGGGACGCGGGCGAACCACTAGTGGGTTTCGAAGGATCCGCCGGTATGGTGCGTTATCAACGATGCGCCCGTGTGATGCGCCGGGAACGATACGCCTAAGTGATCGCACGGAGGCGATCCTACCGTGCGAACGGTCGCCGTCATCCCCGCGTACAACGAACGTGAGACGATCGAGTCTGTCGTCGACGGGACGAGTCGTCACGTCGAGGAGGTCGTCGTAGTCGACGACGGTTCGACGGACGGGACACCCCAGCTCGCCCGGCAAGTGGGTGCGACGGTGATCGAACACGTCTACAACACGGGCGTCGGTGGCGCAGTCCGGACGGGCTACCGGTACGCCATCCGGAACGACTTCGACTTCGTCGTGCAGGTCGATGCGGACGGCCAGCACGACCCCGAAGAGATTCCACGGCTGCTCTCGGTGGCCGAGGACGCGGACATGGTGATCGGCAGCCGGTATCTCAACGAGAGTTTCCAGGAGTATTCGTGGCTCCGAGACCTCGGGATCCGGTCGTTTACGGCGGTCGTCAACGTCCTGGGCGGCGTCAACGTCACGGACGTCACGAGCGGGTTCCGCGTCTATCGTGTCACCGCCTTGGAACGGTTGTTGCATCGCTCGGACAAACACTGGGCGGTCGAACAGACCCTGGAGGCCGCCAGACGCGAGATGGACATCCGGGAGGTCTCGATCGCGATGCCGACCCGGGAGACGGGGTCCTCGCAGTTCACAGTCGAGACCTTTGCACTCTACCCGCTGCGCATGACCGACGCCATCCTCCGGGTCCTGCTTTTTCGAGATTCATGACCTATAGCCTCGTCAACGTCCTCGCCGTGCTCGTGGGAGTCGCCTTCCTCTGGAACGCCTATCGCCTCGTCGATCGCGGCCGGGAGGATCTTGCCATCCTCGCACTGTCGCTCGTCCTGGGCGGTGGGTTGATCTTCGTCGCGGCCTTCCCGAACACCTTCGAGGTCGTCGCGACGGTGCTGGGTCTCGAATGGAAGGCCCGGGCGATGCTGGTGCTCTCGAACCTGACGCTGTTCGTGGTCGTGACGTATCTGTTCGATCGCCTCGGCCGGCTCGCGGAGCGCGTCTCGACGCTCAACGAGGAGCTGAGCCTGCTCCGGGCCGAACTCGACGAGCGCGATGACTGACCGGCGGGCGGTCCTCTCGATCGACGTGGAACTGTTCTCCCAGACGCCCGCGTACCGTAACGCCAACGGCTCTGCTGAGAGGGAGGGGATCGGTTTCGACGGCCTTTCGTTCCTCAGGGACGCACTCGCCGAACACGACGCGCGATCGACGGGCTTCATCGTCAGCGAACTCGCCGACTCCCATCCCGGGGCGATCCGGGCGTTCGCCGACGCCGGCCACGAAATCGGTTCACATACGCATACCCATCGGCTGCTGTCAGCTCTCGACCCGGCAACGCAGCGCGAGGAGATCGAGCGTTCACGGAAGATGCTGATCGAAACGACCGGCCGGGATGTCCATGGCTTTCGCGCCCCCGCGTTCGATCTGGCCGACGATCACTTCGAAGTGCTCGCGCAAGCGGGCTACACCTACGATTCGAGTATCGTTTCGAGTCGGGCGATCCCGGGCTGGTACGGCGGCGAGTACGACGTCCATCGACCGACGCCGGCCACGGGGATCGACGCCGACGCACCCGCGGATATGCGGGAACTACCGGTCAGCGTCATGCCCGGGCTGCGGCTGCCACTGACCGGGACGTGGCTCCGGTTTTTCGGCCCGCGATATACGATCCTGGGAATGCGATGGCTGGCCCGCCGCGGAATCACGCCGATCCTGTACGTCCACCCCTGGGAGTGCGTGGAGTTGCCCGACGTCGAGGGCGTCCCCTCGCGAGTATACTGGCACACCGGGGCGTGGATGCGCCGGGCCATCGAGCGGATTCTGTCGAGCGACTTCCGGTTCGTTTCGGCCCGTGAGGTTGTGGAGAGTGGGGCAGGCGAAGATGGACCCAAAGCCGACGGTGGTGAGTGATGTGACCGAAAGTCAACTCCGCGACATGGCCGTCACGCTCGCGCAGTACGTGATTGCGCTCGTCGCTCTCGCGTGGGCGGCCTCACAGACTGATCCCGCCGAAGCGGCGTCGTTGCTCGCCGGCCTCGATCCGCTCACGGCGCTGGCGCTGCTCGCTGTGACCGTCCTCGGGCTGCTCGCGCGTTTCGACACGTGGGCGGCGACGCTTGCCCCGATCCAGCCGACCGACCGCCGGACAGCCGGGCGCGTCGACCTGATCGTCAACTTTGTCAACCAGCTCCTCCCGTCGCGGTTGACGGGCCGACTCGCCGCGCCGTTCGTCCTCCGGAGCAAGCTAGGGATCTCCTACGCCGACGCGACCGCCGTCTCCGGCGTCCACACGGCACTGTACGCAGTGCTGTACGGGGCGGTCGCGACCGTCGGGCTCGCCTTGGCCGTCGGGCGCCTCTCGATCGGTCTCGCTACCGTCCTCGCGCTCTCGATCGCGCTCTATCTGCTGGCCGGGGCGGTCGTCCTCGCCGCCGGGACGAACCTCGAACGGCTGGACTGGGTGTTCGGCGGCGTGACGCGCTTGCTCGGCTATCTCCCGAAGGTCGGCGATCGACTCGCTGCCCAGGCCGAAGACGCAGTCTCGTTCACGGCCGACGCGACGGTCGCGTTCCGGAGGATCGCCCTCGATCCGGGCGTCTGGGTCCGGTACACCGCCGGCTGGGTCGTGGCGATGGTGCTCGCACCCGGCGCGCGTGTCCTGTTGCTGTTGGCCGGCTTCGGCGTCGCCTTCGAACCCGCCGCGCTCGTCCCACTCTACCTCGTGATGGCCTACAGCGTGACGCTGTTGCCGCTGACGCCCGGCGGGTTCGGCGTGACAGAAGCGACGACGACGGCGGTCTTCGTCGCGCTCGGCGTCCCGAGTGCGGCGATCGTCCCCGTCGTCTTCGTTGACCGCTTCCTCGGCGTCTACCTCCCGGCGCTCGCCGGGTGGTATCCCGCCCTCGGGATCGATCGGGCGTCGCTCCGGAGTGGCGAAGAAGGGTGACGCGGTCGGGGACCGGCACTCAGAACGGTGGCCCACGGTCCGACCGACACTCGCCAGTCGACTGGAGGATCACCGTGAACTGATTGGGCTGGAGTTCCTGTTCGTCGCCGTGCTGATCGACCTGCGGGACGATCCCGTATGGAAGCAGTTCGAGCAGTGACCCGGGCGTCGGTCGCTGTGGGACGTACGCGGGCGGTCGCGACCCGAACTCCGTGACGATCTCGTAACTGTAGTTACCGTCGAGTAGCCCCCGGATGTACGCCTGTCGCCGTGGCGAGTTCCGGAGGTAGGTGTCGTCGAGATACACCAGGTCGCGATAGGTCAGCATGATGTACTCGGGACAGGCGGTGAACTCGCCTTCCCGGTAGGTCACGGTCGCACCGTGCGGGACAGCGGTGTCCTGGAAGTGCCACCGATAGGACTCGATCGTCTCGTTGTCCCCGACGCGGTCGTCCATCCATGCGGCAGCCTGGTCGCGTGGCATGTCGGCATACCCCGCGACGCCGACGCCGGCGTAGACGCCTGAGGAGATCACTAGGCCGACCGTGAGGACGCGGGCGACAGTTTGCCGACGGTCGCGCAGCCGGACGAGCCAGGTTGCGACGAGGATCGCGAGCAACGGGAACGTCGGCAGGAGGTGGTGGACACGGAAGTCGTGCCAGGGGACGTACAGCGCCAGGAATCCGCCGACCCCGGCCAGGACGAGCAATGTCCCCGCGTTCGCGCGACGGCGACCGGCGCGGACGAGGGCGGCGACGACGCCAGCGACACTCGCGGCGAACAGCGGGAGGCCAAGGCCACTGAAGTAGCCACGGGCGAACCACCACCACACCGGCGCAGTCGGTCCGTGTGGGCTTCCCGGGCGGCTGATGGAATGGCCGCCGATCCGGCTAAGAACCGGTTCGAACGCGCCGACGAGCGTCGTCGGGAGCCCGACCACGATGGCAAGCACGCCAAGCGCCCCACCGATCCCGATCAATCGCGGACGGTACAGCGATGCCGACCAGTCGTCGCTCCCGCGGGCACGAAGCAGGTGGGCGACCACGATCAACCCGATCACGGGGGCGGTCGTGAGTTTGAACGCCATCGCGACGCCGCCGGTCGCGCTCGCGCCGTAGAACGTCCACGTCTCCCCCGATCTGACGTACCAGATCAGCAGATAGAGAGCGATCAACAGGAAAAACAGCGCCGGCATATCCTCGCCGCCCTCGTGGGCGATCGTGAGAAACCCGAAGGTCAACGTCAACAAAAGCGCCGCGAGCCGGCCGGTCGACCGGTCGGCGATCGTCGTCGCGATCCGGTAGGTGAGATAGACCGAGCCGATCGCAAAGGCGACATTGAACAGCCGGATCAGCCCGATGTAGCCGGTCCAGAACCACGCCGGAATCCCGTCCCAGGTCGGGAAGTGACCGAAGTCCCAGCTGATCTGGACGGGGCCCATGATCGCATCGAGGGTGCCGGTCAGGACTGCAACGGCAATCATCGGAATGAGGGCCAGTCCGAACAGGTAAAACGTCGCCCCGAACGGGACCCGACCCCACGCGACGCCCTCCTTGAGTCCCTCGTAGCTCGGATCGGCGACGACCGACCGGAAGGCGACGAGGGGATCGAGCGCCCGGCTCCACTCGTCTCTGGTAGCGACGTTCGGGAGCCGGTGCCAGAACCAAAAGCCCGACAGCACCGCCGCCAGGATGAGCACGGCAGGGAGATACGGGTCCGTCCGAAGGTCGTCGAGGACGCGGGCTTTCGCCCGGCCGAGCAGTGCGCGAACGGGGACCATCTACCGGCCCTTTCCCCGAAGTGTGCAAAAATCTGTCTGACTCGGGCAGCCGGGAGGGCTGCCATCAGTCGGGCACGGGACTGCAGACAGAGGCGTTTTGTCGGAGCAGGCCCGAACGAAGCGCATGGACGCCGCTTTGCGGGCCGGGATCGCGCTCTACAACGCCGGGTACTATCGGATCACCCACGATGCCTGGGAAGCGCCGTGGATCGGGATGGGAGGCCGCCAGGAGCCGAAGGACTTCCTCCAGGGACTCATCCAGTTCACCGTCGCGATCCACCACGCTACCGTCGACAACGAATCCGGCGCTCGCAAACTCGCCGGCCGCGCACAGACGTATCTGGAGGGGTATCCGGAGGAGTACCAGGGCGTGAACCTCGTCCCCGTGCGGGAGTACCTCGCTGCACTCGAAGCCGACCCCGCTCACGTCGAGGACACCGACCCGCCGACGATGACCCACCACGGCGAGGGGGTCGAGCTGACCGATCTGGACTTCGAAGAGACGACGCTGGCTGCCGACGCGATCGCCGAGGTCGAGGGCGACGAGGACCTGCTGGACGCAGCGATCGAGTACGCCGAAGCCGACCTTGAGGCCGGCGACGAGGGCAGTCAGTTCGTTACGTTCGTCTTCGATTACGTCCGGAGCCCGGACGATCGGGGGATCATCCGGCAACGACTGAGCGAGCACGTCGACCGGCGGGAAAGTCGGGAAGCGGACGTCGAGGGACTGTTCGAGTGAGGTAAGTCACCGCCGGAAAAATCGAGCCGCCCGCCACCGGCGCGTCAGTACGCCGGCCGCTGGGCGCGGATGGTCGAGGCGAGTTGCTGTTCCTCGTCGGCGATGAGTTCCGTCAGGTCGTCGGCAGTGACGATCCCGGCGAGTTCCGCCCCGTCGATGACCGGCAGTCGACGGACGCCGCTCTCGCTCATCAGGTTCGTCGCCTCGTAGAACCCGGCGTCTGCCTCGATCGTCTCGAGGTCCTCCGTCATGACGTCCGCGGCCGTCGTTTCAGTCCGGTCGCGTTGCTTGCCGAGCACACGGATGGCAAGATCACGGTCCGTGACGATTCCGACCGGTGTGTCGTCGTCGGTGATGACGACGCTGCCGACGTCTTCGGCATCCATCCGACCGGCGAGTTCGGTGACCGGCGTCTCCGGCTGTGCTGTGACTACGTCGCTTCGGGCGAGGTCTGTTACTGGCATGTGGGCACCCCGTTAGATGTTCAGCCGGCACCAACATAATAGTTCATTATATTTTTCGGAGGGAAAGACTGCGGAGAGAGACGAATCAGCGCCTTAGAACCTCCCGAAGACGAGCGGAAACCGATCAGGCGAACCCGGAAAGGACGCCGCGCCCGTCTGTCCCGCCGATGTCGGCGAGGGCCATCCGTTCGGGATGGGGCATCATGACGGCGACGTGATCGGACTCACCGGTGACGCCCGCGACGGCGTGTTTCGAACCGTTGGGGTTGGCCTCGGGCGAGACGTTCCCCTCGGCGTCACAGTACCGGAACAGAATCCGATCCTCGGACTCCAGGGCGTCGAGGCGATCGTCGCTGATCTCGAAGCGGCCCTCGCCGTGGGCGATCGGTAGCTCGATGACCTCGCCTTCCTCGTACTGACTCGTCCAGGGCGTCTCGCTATTCTCGACGCGGAGGTGGACGTGCTCACACTGGAAGCGCGCGCTCTCGTTGGTGGTGAACGCGCCAGGGGTGAGGGAGGCCTCACACCCGATCTGGGCTCCGTTGCAGATCCCCAGCACGGGCGTGCCATCGTCGGCGGCCGCCCGAACCTCGGCCATGATCGGCGAGTGGGCCGCCATCGCGCCCGCCCGGAGGAAGTCGCCATACGAGAACCCGCCGGGGAGGACGATCCCCTCGGCATCGTCCGGCAGGTCATCCTCGTGCCAGACGAGTTCGGCCGCGACGCCGACGGACTCCAGGGCCTGGACGGTGTCTCGATCGCAGTTGCTCCCGCCGAACTGAATGACGGCGACGGTCATTGGTCCTCGATCGCAACCTCGTAGTCGTGGATGGTCGGATTCGCGAGCAGGCGCTCGGCCATCGCCTCGACGCGGTCTCTGGCCGCCTCGCTGTCGGCTGCCTCCAGATCGATCTCGAAGCGGTCGGCCGCGCGAAGGGCATCGAGCTCGAAGCCGAGCCGTTCGAGCGCCTCCCGGGTCGTCTCCGCCTCGGGATCGAGCACCCCCTGCTTGAGCTTGACGGTCACGGTCGCGGTATAGGTACTCATCGGGTGAAACGCGGATGTCATCCGCGAAAACTCTTGTGACTCACGTCAGCCGGGGTCTACCACAACAGAATCACATACATATTGTGATATGATCGGACGTGCCTGCTCTTCCTTCCCGATTTTTCACGACGGAAACCAAATATCTACAATCGAGACAAGCTTTATTGGCTAGAATATCGTATTTTTAACCCGAAATGGTGATTGATATCCTTCTCGCACCACCGCTCGCATTTGCTATCTTTCTTCTTATAGGTCTGGGTATTGATGATGTGGGTGACCGGATCGCATCCGACCGCGAGAAGACGGACGATGAGTTTCGGACGGCGTGGGCCAGCGGTGAGGAACCGCCGAGCAGCCAGGGACAGCCGCGATATCGGCTCTATCACGTCGGGATCGGCTTTACGATCATTCACGTTGCCGTCTTGCTCGTCGCCACGATCCCGCTTGACGCGAACGGGGCGTTGCTGGGCGTGCCGCTGCTCGCTGTCGTCGGGTTGGCGCTGTTTGCGATCGTCGAAGCGGGTCGACCACAACCAGGGAGATAACACACATGGGACGGATCACCGACTGGGCGCGGAACCGATCGCCGTGGATACTCCACCTGAACTGCGGGAGTTGCAACGGCTGTGACATCGAGACGCTGGACGCGCTGATGCCCAGATACGACATCGAGCGCTTCGGCATCCAGCAGAAGGACACGCCCCGGCACGCCGACATCCTCGTCGCCACGGGGCCGGTGACCAAACAGATGGCTCCCCGGCTGAAGCGCATCTACGAGCAGATGCCCGAGCCGAAGCTGGTGATCGCCGCCGGGTCGTGTGCCGCGACTGGCGGCGTCTTCCAGGACTGCTACAACTGCCACGAGGGCATCGACGACGTGATTCCCGTCGATATGTACATCCCCGGGTGTCCGATCTCGCCCGAGACGCTGATCGACGGGATCGTCACACTGCTAGAAGAGGCTGGCCAGGAGGCCAAAGCCGAGCGCCTCGCCGAGAACAAACCCGAGATCGTCGAAGAAAGCAACCGTATCGACGGGACTGTTCCGACTGAAGCGACAGACCAGCAAGCAACTGACCCGGAGACACAGGAGGGATCGGATGACGCCGAGCCAGCTGAAGCGTAGGCTCGACGACGAACTGTCCGGCCTCATCGCCGCCTCGACGGCACACGGCGACGGTCGCCTGGAGTTCGCCCTCGCAGACCGCAGCGACCTGGTCGATGCAGTCACGACGCTGCAGGAACTGGGCATCACCCACCTCGTCACGATCACCGGCGTCGACGCCGGCGACGAGATCGAGGTGCTGTATCACTTCCTCAAGTACGGCGAGTACGACGACGGCAATCTGGGTGAGGGCGTCGAACTCACGATCCGAGCGACCGTCCCGAAGGACGATCCCACGATCGCGACGCTCACCGACGTCCTCCCCGGCGCGACGCTGTACGAGCGGGAACTCATGGACATGCTCGGCGTCGAGGTCACGGGCCATCCGAACCCCGAGAAACTCTTACTGGCCGACGACTTCGACGGCGGGCCGCCGCTGCGAGCTGAGAACCTGGAGGTGAGCGACTGATGTCCGAAGACGTCTCAGGCACGGAAATTCCGGTCGGTCCCCAGCACCCCTCGCTGAAGGAACCTGCGAACTTCACGCTGACCGTCGACGGCGAGGTCATCACCGGGGCCGATCTCAAACTGTCGTACAACCACCGCGGGATCGAACAGGCCGTCCTCTCGAAAAGCTATCTGGAGAACATCTATCTGCTCGAACGCATCTGTGGCATCTGTTCACACGCCCATACGTCTTCGTTTGTGATCGGCGTCGAGGACCTCCTCGATCTCGATGTCCCCCGGCGGGCGAACTACATCCGGACGCTGATCGGCGAACTCGAGCGCATCCACAGCCACATGCTCTGGCTGGGGGTCGCGGGCCACGAGATCGGCTTCGACACCCTCTGGCAGTACGCCTGGCGCGACCGCGAGATCGTGCTGGACCTCTTAGAGGAGATCACGGGCAACCGGATCCACTACTCGATCAACACGATCGGCGGCGTCCGCCAGGATCTCACAGCGGAGCAACGCGAGACCGTCCTCGAAAAGATGGACGAACTCGAGGAGCGCATCGACTTCTACCTCGAGACGGTCCCCAACGAGGAGACGGTTCGGATGCGGTGTGAAGACGTCGGCACCGTCTCGACCGAACTCGCCCGGGAGTACTGTGCGGCCGGGCCGGTCGGGCGCGCCTCGGGACTCCCTGTCGACGTTCGCAAGGACGCTCCCTACGCTGCCTACGACGAGCTGGACTTCGACGTCATCACGGAGACGGCGGGGGACCTGCTGGCACGCACGACGGTTCGGATCCGCGAGATCGCCGAGAGCATCTCGATCATCCGCCAGGCCGCCGCGGATATTCCAGACGGGGATCTCAAGGCCAGCCCGAAGCCGGTCCAGGCGCTGCTGGCACAGATCCCCGAGGGCGACGTCGTCAGCCGCTACGAGGCTCCGCGCGGCGAACTCATCTACTACATTCGGGCCGATGGCACTGACACGCCCGAGCGCGTCCACATCCGGGTGCCGACGCTCGCCAACTGGCCGACCGTCGTCGAAGCCTTACGCGGGAGTTACATCGCCGACACGCCGATCGTCGTCGCCGGGATCGACCCCTGTATCAGCTGTACCTCCCGGATCGGCGTCGAGACCGACGGCAGCCACGGCGGCGAGGACTCGTTCAACCTCGAGGAATTGCGTGAGTACGGCATGGAATGGTACGACGAGCGCGCCGAGGGTGGCGTGACGGGCGACTCGGAAATCGATCGGGGTGACCGACCGTGAGCCTCGAGATCGACCTCGCGACCGGGTTGCTCTACCTGCTTGTGTTCCCCGGCTTTGCGTTCCTGTTCACCTACGCGCTGGCCGCCGAATACGTCGACCGGAAGCTCTACGCCCGCCTCCAGAACCGCGTGGGGCCGCCGCCGCTGCAGCCGCTGGCGGACTTCCTGAAGCTACTGGCCAAGGAGTCGGCCGTCCCCGAGAACGCGACCGAACGGATCTACCGGGCCGCGCCATTGACGGGGCTGGCGGGCGTGTTGACCGCGATGCTGTACATCCCCGTCTGGAGCGAGACGGCGGCGATGTCCTTCGAAGGCGATCTGGTCGTCGTCCTCTTTTTGCTCTCGTTGCCGTCGTTCTCGCTGTTCTTCGGCGGGTGGTACTCCGGGAACGTCTTCAGCCAGGTCGGGACCACCCGGACGATCACGCAGCTGTTTGGCTACGAGATCCCGTTCTTCCTCGCGTGCTTCGCCCCGGCGGTCGCCGCGGGGACGCTCGAACTGTCGAGCATCGTCGCCTTCGTCGGGTCGAACCCGCTGCACATGCTCGTCTTCGCCCCGGCGTTCGTCATCGGGCTGCTCTCGTTGCAGGCCAAACTCGAGCGCATCCCCTTCGACGCGCCGGAGGCCGAGTCCGAACTCGCGACCGGGGCACTCGCGGAGTACTCCGGCCGGAAACTCGCGCTGTTCCGACTCACGAAGGACGTCGAACTCGTCGTCGGCGCGGCACTGCTGTCGGCGCTGTTCCTCGGCGGTCCCTACCCGGTCGGATCGATCGAGGGGATCGCCGGGGCCGCGCTCGGGATCGCGGTCTTCCTCGTGAAGACGCTCGCGATCGTGACCATCCTCTCGATACTCAGGGGCGTGCTCGCGCGCCTCCGGATCGAACAGGTCGTCGACGTGTTCTATCGGTGGCTCGTGCCGATCGGACTGGTCCAGATCGGCATCGTGCTCGCGGTCGGGCTGTACGCGGAGGGACTCCTATGAGCTTACCAGGCAAACTCCTCCCCGAGGCGCTGAAAACCCTCGGGAAAGACCGGGCGACCGTATCGTACCCCAAAGACAAGCGGACGCTCCCCGAGCGCTTCCGGGGGGCCGTCGAGTTCGATCCCGACCCCTGTACTGGGTGTGGGATGTGTGAACGCCACTGTGCCGCCGACGCGATCGTCGTCGGGACCGACGACGACGGCAACGTCACCTGGGCGTACGACGTGGCCAAATGCATGTTCTGTGGGCAATGTGAGGAATCCTGCCCGACCGACGCGATCGTGATGGGCAAGGACTTCGAGCTCGCGGACGGAGACCGAGAGTCCTTCACGGAATCCTACACCTTCGAACGGTGACGGGTGGCACCCGTCTACTGAGTAGCGCCGAGCACATCGCTCAATTCCGCCACCAGATCGTCGAGTCGCTGCTGGACCGCCGACGACAGGTCCGTCCCGAATTCGATCCGGGCCGGTTCGACGCCAAATAACGCCACGTCGGCGTCCATCTCGCGAGTGAGAAAGGTTTCCAACATCGCCGGGGTTGACTTATGCGACGAAAAGGACTCGCCACCGAGGTCGTCGGACTCGATCCACTTCGAGTCGCCGGGGTCGCCGCCGAAAGCGATAGCGTCGACCAGGACGATCCAATCGGGTTCGAACCGACGGATCACGCCCGTCTGATTCTCGGGCGCGACGCCGCCCTCGATCACGCGGAGTCGGTCGGCCCCGATCCCGTCGAGTCGACGGACAACTTCGAGGCCGACCGCGTCGTCGCCGCGGAGTTCCGAACCCATGCCGACGAGAGCGACGCGATCGGCGGCGTCGATTTGCGGTGGCGTCGTCACAGGTCCAGACAGGACGCCAACCGTCTAAAGCGACTCGTTCAGGATGGACGTTGGTCTCCGGGATGCAGGCGATCGGCGAGCCGATCACGGTCGGGAGCAAAAATGTACGATTCAGCCCCTGGCATCCGAATTAAGTCGAATGATTCAAGAAGTATTCGCCGGAAAACCCACGGTATGTCTGTGATTGCTCGAACGCGACCCGTTCGTCCGGGCCGATACGCGAACGGGGCGAGCGGTGTGCATCGAAAACGCTCGCCGGGAGGACAACCGTGAGCGAGACGGCGCTTGCGGTAGTCCCACTGGTCGCCCTGTTCGCGGGCATCTTCGCGACGTACCTGGTCGGGCGAGTCAATCACGACCGGACGACCGAGGCGACTGGCATCGTCGCGGTCGCGTCGCTGCTCGTCGCGCTCGGGGCGACCTGGACGCTGTGGACGACGTCGCTTCCAGTCGCATACGCGCTCGGCGGGTCCGGCGTGGGCATCCAGGTCACGGCCCTCAGCATCTTCCTGTCGGTCGTGGCGTGCCTGCTCGGGCTGGCCGTCGCGGTCTATGCGATGGCCGGGACGGACGACGAGGGGGCGACCGAACTCTACTATCCACTCGTGCTGGCGGCGGTCGCCGGCGTCGTCGGCATCGGGGTTGCGGCGGATCTGTTCTCGCTGTACGTCTTCTTCGAGGTGATGGCCGTGTCGACCTACGCGCTGGTCCCCTTCGCTGTCTCCCGGGCGAGTGCCGTCGAAGCCGGCTTCAAGTACGTCGTGTTGAACACAGTCGGCTCGCTGCTGGCCATTTTCGGTGTGTCGCTGGTGTATGCCGAGACCGGCGGCACACTCGCCTTTGACCCGGTCGCGGACGCACTGTCGGGCACAACGGAGGTCGCGACCGCCGCCGTGCTCTTCCTGGTCGTCGGTTTCGGCGTGAAGGCCGCGATCGTCCCGCTCCATACGTGGGTGCCGGACGCCTACGCCGAGTCGCCCGCCAGTGCGAGCGCGTTACTCGCCGGCCTGGCGACGCCGGCCGCCGCCGTGGCGATGGTGAAGGCGCTGTCGGTGTTCCCGGGCACGGTCCCGGTCGGCTTGCTGCTGGTCGTCTTCGGCGCGATCACGATGACCGTCGGGAACTTCCTCGCGCTGGGCCAGCGCGACCTCAAGCGGCTGCTCGCCTATTCGTCGATCCCCCACGTCGGCTACGTCATCTTCGGCTTCGGGATCGGTTTTTACGGCGACTTTGGCGTCGCGGTCGATGGTGCACTCTTTCACGTCCTCGCCAACGCCCTCATGAAGGGCGGAGCCTTCCTCGCTGTCGGTGCGATCGGCTACCGGCTCGCGAGTGGGGACGTTGCGAATCCGCGCCACCTCGACGATCTCGCCGGGATCGGCTACCGGATGCCGGTCGCCGCCGGCGCGATCGCGGTCGCGGTGCTGGCGCTGGCCGGCGTCCCGCCGCTGGCGGGCTTCTGGGGCAAACTCCTCATCGTGGTCGGTGGCGCGGAGGTGTCCGGCTGGCTCGGCGTCTCCCTGGCCTTGCTCGTGATCGGCAACTCGTTTCTCTCGCTGGGGTATTACCTCCCGGTTCTCCGGAGTCTCTTCGCCAGCCCGGACGATGCCGTGGGTTCGGCCGCTCGGACGCCGACGCTGCTGGCGCTCCCGATTCTGGCATTGACTGCCGGAACAATTCTGCTCGGGATCGTTCCCTCGGTCGGGTTCGACCTCGTTGAGCCGGCCACTGACGTCCTGCTCTCGGGGGTGATGCCATGACGGCGCTGACGACGGCGGCGCTCGTGGCGACGGTCGGCCTCGCGCTCTCCGCGGTCGCCGCCCGGGACTTCCTCGTCTCGATCCTCTCGCTGTCGGGCGCAAGCGTCGCGCTTGCGGTGTACTTCTATCTGGCCGGTGCGCCGATCGCGGCCGTCTTCGAGGCGGTCGTGGCCGCCGGGCTGGTAACGGTCCTCTTTTTGTTGATGATCAGCCTGACCGACGCCGAGACCGCCACGCTGATCGACCAGCGCAAACTGCCGATCGTCGGGCTCGCACTGGGCGCGTTACTCGGCGTCGGCCTGGTCGTCTGGGGCCTGCTTGGCAGGCTCTCGTCCGGCGGGGGAAGCGAGATGGAACTCGCCGAGGCGCTGTGGAGCCGCCGGTCGATCGACCTGCTCGCGGTGACCGTCCTGCTGTTCGTCGGCGTGCTCGGCATCATCCGCCTCACCGCCGAACGCTTCGACGCGACTGATCGGGCCGTCACGAGTGAAGGAACCCCGATCGGGCGGGGCAGAGAATCCGAGAACACGGAGGGAGAATCATGACTGCACTCGCCTACGGCGTGGCGATCGCGCTACTTGTCCTGGGTCTGGCGGCAGTCCTCAGCGGGGCCAACGCGGTGAAGACGCTGATCGGGATCGAGATCGCCTCGAAGGGCGTGCTCGTGAACTTCGTCGCGACCGATCCGGCCGGCAGCCAGGGGATCGTGATCCTGTTGATCCTGATCGACGCCATCGTCGTCGCCGTCCTGCTGGGGCTGGTCGTTGCGGTGTATCGCCAGTACGGAACCCTCGATATGGACGCACTCGGGAGGTTAACATGGTAACGAATCGACGGACACTGCTCGCATCGACACCCGGTCTGCTCGTCGCCGGTGCACTGGCGCTGGCAGTCGCGCTGGTGGGACCAGGACTCGAAACGCCCGCCATGCTGGCGCTCGGGGCGGTCGCCCTGCCGTTCGTCGGGGCGGCACTGTTGCCGTACGTCGCCGTCGCCGGTGATCGAATCCGGAACGCGGTCGCTGTCGGCGTCGGCGTCGTCACCGCGATGCTGACGCTATCGCTGATTCCGCGAGCGCTATCTGGCGAGCCATCGACCGTCCACTACGACCTGAGGTGGGTGCCCGCCATCGACGTCTCCTTTGGCCTGTATCTGGACGTCCTCGGCGTGATGATGGCGACCATCGCGGGTGTCGTCGGCGCGCTCGCGCTGGTCTTCTCGACGCGCTTCATGGAACGCGAGGGCGGGCTCACGCGCTACTACGTGCTGACCCTGCTGTTCGTCGGCGGGATGATCGGCTTCGCGCTGACCGACAGCCTCGTCGCGCTGTACGTCTTCTGGGAGGTCCTCGGGCTGTGTTCGTTTGGCCTGATCGCCTTCTGGCTCGAAGACGACGCCTCCTTCGCGGCGGGCGTAAAGGCGTTCGTCACGACCCGTTTCGGCGACATCGGCCTGCTGGCCGGGATCGCCACCCTGTACGTCGGCGGCGGGACATTCTCGATCCGTGGGCTGATCGACCAGGCGGCCGCGGGCGCACTGCCGGAGTGGACGCTCGCGGCCGCTGGCGGGCTGTTCATCGTCGCGGCCGTCGGGAAGTCCGCGCAGTTCCCCTTACACGTCTGGCTGCCGGACGCGATGGAGGCCCCGACCACCAGCACGGCGCTGATCCACGCCGCCTGTATGGTCAACGCCGGCCTCTATCTCCTGCTCCGGACGCGACCCATCTTCGACGGAGTGGCGTGGTGGACGACCGCCGTGCTCGCCATCGGGACGATTACGGCCTTCCTCGCGGCCGTGCTCGCGACCGTCGAGAACGACTTCAAGCGGGCGCTTGCGTACTGTACGATCAGCCAGCTCGGGTACGTCACGGCGGCCATCGGACTGGCCGGCGGGGTCCTGCCGGCGACCGCCCACGTCCTGAGTCACTCGATCTTCAAGGCGCTACTCTTTCTCGCTGCGGGGTCGGTCATCTTCGCGCTGGGCGGCACCGTCCACAAGCACGTCGACATGTACGAGTTTCGCGGCGTGGGGAACCGCCGGCAGATGCCGATAACCAACGTCGCCTTTCTGGTGGGGATTCTCGGCTTGATCGGCGTGCCCGGGTTCAACGGCTTCTGGAGCAAGGAGTACATCTTCGCCACGGCGATGGACGGGAGTCCGATCGAGATGGCGGCCTTCGTCGTGCTCGCGATCACGGCCGTGCTGACGGTCGTCTACTCGTTGCGGATCTACTATCTGATGTTCCTCGGCGAGCCGAGCGAGTCTGTCACCGAATCGCCACTGGCGATGACTGGCCCGCTTTCGATCCTGGCTGGCCTCACGCTCACCTCGTGGCTCGCGATCGGCCCGCTCTCGGAGGCCCTGAAGACGTACTTCCCCGGCGCTGACGTTCACGGCTATACGATCATGGAATTCGTCGAGCACACGCTCACCGTCCAGACACTGGCGCTGACCGCCGGGATCCTGGGCGTCGGCTATCTCGGCTTCCACTTCCGGCAGTCGATCAACGACGCCGCCCCCGAGAGCCTGCTGTCGGTGCTCGCGCTGGGCTACGGCTTCGACGCCGTCTACGAACGATGCGTCGCGGCCTACCGCTGGTGGTGTGCCCGGACGCGGGTCATCCAGACTGGCGACCTCAACTACAACGTCGTCGGCATCGTGGTGGCGCTGGTGATCGGCGCGGTCGTGCTGGCAATATGATCTGATTTCGTCTTTTCCGTCGCACTCGTTGATCGAAGACGGACCAGTCTTTTACGGACATTACGAGACATCCTCGACGTACTCACCGATGCCGCCAGTCATCGCGATCTCTGCGGGATCGAGATCGACGTCGAGTTCGTTTGCCAGTGTCTGGAACTGTCGCTTCTCGTCAGTGCCGATTTCACCCTTTGCGGCCGCGACCTGGGCTGCCAGCGCGAGAACTGCCTCCCTGGCCGGCCGCGTTAACAGTGCCGATAGCCCGTCGGTAGCGGCCTCAAGCGAGCCATCCCGCTCGGCCGCCGACTGGATCCGGGACTCGATCTCGTCGGCATCGTACTCGGGGAAGGTTTCGAGGACAGTATCCCGAATCACGGCTGCCTCGGATTGCGAGGGAGTCCCGTCGGCCAACATGACTCGGCAACCGACCTCGATCAATGCATCGACGAGCAGCTCGTCGCCAGTGTTTTCTTCAGGATCGAAATCCGCCCGATCGGTGAGCCAGTCCCGGGGGAGACCGGACTCGGCCAGCGCGGTCGCGAGTGCGTCAGTCGGCCCGCGGTTGTACAGGCTCCGACCGAGATTCCAGACGATCAAGAACGGGTTGACCAGAAACGTCGTGATGCTCCACCAGCCCGTGACCATCGTCTTGGCCGCCGTCCGGCGAAGCCGACTCGACACGCAATCGTGACAGCCAACCACCCGGATCGAGCGCCAGCGGTATAGCAACACCAACCCGGTGAGTTGGTACGCTCGGGTCCCCTCCTCGATGGGGCGTTCGCCGCAGTGTGGGCACGGGATGTTCACGGCCACGGCGTCGTCGGGAGCAGTGACATCCTCGGTCTGGGCCGGATGCTCGGCGTCGTACTTCGAAACAGTGCCACAGGCGTGACACCGTTCGTGACCTGGGTCCCCGATTGCGCCACACGACTGACAGCGGATTCCATAATCCCCTTCGTACGGTTCGTCGCCGAACAATCGACGGAGACGTTCGGGCCACAGCGGCGGGACGCGACGGGAAGACTGTACGTAGTAGGGCTGGCAGATGTACGAACCAATACCGAACAGGATCGGAAACATCGCCACGAGGGCCACCCCCTCCGTCGAATCCAGGAAGCGACTGATCACGTCGGTGCCGACAGCCGCCAGATAGAGGAAGTAAAACCCGATGGCTGCAAGGACCGGAACGGCACCTGTGGCGGGGACCAGCGCCGTCCGGGGGAACCGCCAGGCGATGGTGGCCAGGCCGACACCGAGTCCGGCACCGACGGCAATACCAGCCAACGGCGACCAGATCAATCCCAGGAAAACCCCGACGCCGAGACCGAAGCCCCCGGCCGTGACGAGGGAGCCACCTCTCGGATGATATCGGGCCGCAGCGACTCCCCCGACCGTACCGACGAGCCCACTGGCTACCACTCCGTATCCCGATGCGGCGACGACGCCAAGGAGCGACCCGCCGGCGAAACCGGCGAGGCCAGCCATCACTGTCCGGTAGTTGTAGAACGCGACGTACCCGAGCGCGATAGCGGAACAAATGGCAATTGTCAGACCGATCGTCCCGAGGGCGGCCAGGATCTCAATAACGAGCATAAACTGTTAAATCAGATGTCTCCGTAGTAAATATTATGATCTCGTTACAATATCAGCTGGACTGTTCGGGAATCGATCAGTGTCTTCAGTTCTGAGCGTCTCGGCCGAGTTCCGAACACTCCCGGATACGACAGACATCGCGACCACCGCCGGTCAGCCGGAAAGCGCACCCTTTTTGCTCGCGTGGGCGCCATAGCGTGACAATGATCGCCAGCACGCGACTCGCGAGGTGGTGGCCGTGACCCGTGAGTTCACCGAGATTACTGTGGTCGGCGACGACGAGACGGGGCTGATCGCGAACGTCACGTCGTTGCTGTTCGAGCGCGGTGTCAACATCGAGGATCTGGATCAGGCGGTCCGGGAGGGCGTCTTCCGGATGACCACGATGGTCGACACCAGCGAGATGATCGTCACCGAGGAAACGCTCCGGAACGATCTCCAGGATCTCGCGGCGGAACTCGACGTCGACATTACGGTCCGGTTCCCGAAAGATAGAGAGACCCAGAGCATCGCCGTCCTCGTCACGAAGGAAAGTCACTGTCTGGAGGCGATCTTCGAGGCCTGGGCGAGCGGCAATCTGGGCGCGGACGTCGAGGTCGTCATCGGCAATCATCCCGACCTCCAGCCCCTCGCCGAGAAATACGAGGTGCCCTTCCACGACATCGGCGACGAGAAGGGCACGCCCGACGAGGACGAACTGCTGGACTTGCTTGCGGAGTACGACACTGACCTGATCGTCCTCGCGCGGTACATGCGCATCCTCAGCCCGGACGTCGTCTTCCGATACGAGAACCGAATCATCAACGTCCACCCGTCGCTGCTGCCCTCCTTCCCCGGTGCCTCGGCGTACATGCAGGCCATCGAGGAGGGCGTCCGGATCGCGGGCGTCACCGCACACTACGTGACGACTGACCTCGATCAGGGGCCGGTCATCACCCAGCGGGTGTTCAACGTCCCGCCGGAGGCCACCGAGGAAGAACTCCAGGAGATCGGCCAGCCCCTGGAGGCCGAGGCGCTACTCGAGGCGATCGACCTCCATCTCAACGACGAGATCTACGTCCACCGCGGCCGGACTCGGCTCCGGGAGCCGGAGGAGACCGACGCCCAGCTCGGCGCGCCCGAGCAACTCGACGATCTCAATCCCGACCGGCCGATCGATGGGCTGGGCGAGATCGTCAGCGAGGGCGAGTGAACGAAGTGAACGAGCCCTCGGAATGAACGAACGGGGAACGAAACGACCCGCGAGCAGCGAGGGCGACCGCAGGGAGCCCTCGGAGTAAGCGAGCGGGGAACGAAGTGACCCGCGAGCGAGGCGGACGATGTGAAATCACGGGACAGCCGGCCGCGATGGCTGTCCGGGGAGCAAAGACGAAGAAGGCGGAGCGGATGTTCCGTTATTCGAGGCCGAGATCGGCCAGCGAGTGGGTGTGCTGCCATGCACCGGCGACAGCGTCCACGTCGAAGGTGAGAACGCCGTCAGTGAGTTCGAGCCGGACGGACTCGTCGTCGATCTCCGTGTCGTGGAGGTGGAGCTCAAGCGGCTGACCGAAGTCCGCGACTGCAACCATCAGTTCACCGTTCGCTTCGAGTTTTTCCTGGAGTTCATCAGCGTCCATGATTCGTTTTAGAGGTACGGGAAACAGGCCCAAAAAGATTGCCATACGTCGGATTGAGCCCCGCCAAACGCCGAAGATTCGTAGAAATTTTCGTGGTATTTGTTTTTGGCTCGCCTAAAAAGAGGCAGAGTCGGCTCCTTCTGGAAGGGCTAAACCCCGCTGGTGCTGTAGCTGACATAGTCATGCAAGTAACGCACTACGACACGTGCCAGGAGTGTGGCAGTGACCTCGAATCCCCGACGAGCTACCGGCGTCACGCCTACTGTTCGGGCTGTCAGAACTAGGAGGGCATCGATACCGCTGGCGCTGCCGGCAATGAATTACGGCTGTGAACCAGCTGAGAGCGTCCCCGCCTAGAGACTTCGGGCCGCGTCGATCGCGTCGTCGATGGACGGCGCATCGAAGACTGCCTGGTCGAGATACGCGTTCGTGCCGGCACAGTAGAGATCACGCGCGACGTCGATCACGTGCTGGTCGAGCGGTTCGGGCTCGCGATCGCACAGCGACTTCCAGTCGGCGATCCCCGCCTCGCTCGCCCGCGTTTTGGCTTCGCCGACGGCCTCGACCCATGCTGACTGCGTCCGCTTGTGGTACTGCCGGATGACCTCCTTGCTGACCTCCTGGCCGTCGTAGGAAAAGCGATTCTCGTCGAAGGTCCCCACGACGTCGGCGACGCGGATCTCCCCTTCGTAGTAGAGACACTCGATCTTGCCGTCCTCGTGGACGAACCCTGCCTCCACAGCCTGGCGGTTGAGCAGGTCGTTGACCTCGCGGGCGACCGATTCGAGGTCGGCGACGTTCGCACGGCCGGCGATCCGGTCGGCCTCCGCACGGGAGAGATACCGGTCTTGCTCCTCGTACTTCGTCGAGAACTCGACGACGGGTTCCGGTAACTCGACGGGCTCCTCGGGCCAGGACTCCCGGTCGAGGCCGTGGTCTTCGGGTTCGGATCGCTTTCGCAGACTGGATCCGACGGGGACGGTATTGCGAAAGACGATTTCGAGGGGGATCAGGTAGTTCTCGCCCGCCGCGTCGTGATAGGCGTCGTAGTCGTAGCCGTCGCCGTCGTGGGGCAGATCGGGCACCTGCGTCAACTCGATCGCCATTTCGCGAGGTTGCTCGCCCACGTCGATCGCCGTCTCGATTGACACCGGCTCGCCATCGACGACGACACCCTCGTAGTGGGTGGGGATTCCGTCGTCCTCCAGGGCCTCGAAGTTGGCTGCGCCCATCGTACACAGCGCGGCCCCTTTCTGTGGGATTTCATCGGGCATCTTCCCCCAGTCGAACACCGAGTAGTCGTCGGTGAAGACGAACGCGCCCCGACCAAGGTCGGTCGCGGTCGGCTCGTCGTCGATCCGGAATTCCTTGACGCTGGTCATTGAGTCGGCGTTTCGGGCCGGCGACCTTAGAGGTTGCACATTACGACAAAAGCGGCTGTGGCCGACCGACGAACGCCTGGCCGTCTTCGAGTGGCTTATGTCGCTTGCGCTACAAAGTTCCCGGAGATGAGCGAACCGGAACGCGACGTCGTGGAGTTCGTCCTCACGACGGACGTCTACTCCGAGCGAGAGGATCTCGAACCGGACGATCTGCCGTCGATCTATCGGACCGTCTTCTGGGAAAACGGCACGATCGAGCGGCCACTCGTCCCGACCGTCGAGGCCACCAGTGAAGCGGCCGACGTCGAGGATCCCTGGGAAACCGTCTCGGGACTGATGTTTACCAGTCACGACGACTTCTCCGAGGAGATCAAACTCACCGACCGTGACATGGCCAAGGAGTGGCTACAGAAGCGAATCGAGCCCGACGAACTCCTCGAAAACCCGACGCTGGCGTCGATCTTCGAGGACGAATTCGACGAGGTCAGCTACGAGAAGGCCCGTGAACAGGTCAGACCGGCCCGCGCCGACCGGGCCTGGATCGACAGCCTGCTCGACGAGTACTTCGAGGACGAGGAGGAAGAGGAGATGCTCGACCTCGTGGACATCCGCGCGCCCGAGGAGGTCGACATGCGCCTGGACGATCTCGTGCTCACCGAGGACCAGGAGGGCGAGATCAACAAACTCGTCAAGGCGATCGAGCACCGCGATTACCTCGCGCGGATCGGCCTCCGGGAGATCGGCAAGCTCCTGTTCGTCGGGCCGCCGGGGACCGGCAAGACCAGCGTCGCCCGGGCCTTGGCCCACGAGCTCGACCTGCCCTTTGTCGAGGTCAAGCTGTCGATGATAACCTCCCAGTACCTGGGCGAGACGGCCAAGAACGTCGAGAAGACCTTCGAGGTCGCCAGGCGGCTCTCGCCGTGTATCCTCTTCATGGACGAGTTCGACTTCGTCGCCAAGACCCGCGCCAGCGACGAGCACGCCGCGATCAAGCGCGCGGTCAACACCCTGCTGAAGTCGATCGACGAGATCAGCCTCATCCAGGACGACGTCCTGTTGATCGGCGCGACCAACCATCCCGACCAGCTCGACGCGGCGGCCTGGCGGCGCTTCGACGAGATCGTCAACTTCCCCAAGCCAGACACGGGGATGCGCGCCGACATCCTGCAGGTCGTCACTCGCGACATGGAGATCGACGACTACGATCCGGGAGAACTCGCCGGGATGACCGAGGGGCTGACCGGCAGCGACCTCCGGCTTGTCCTCCGGGAGGCCGTCCTGAACGCGTTGACCGAGGAGCGGACCACGCTCACACAGGAGGACCTGGTCAATGCGGTCGCGAACTTCGAGGAGCGTGACAATCTCAAGAACCTCGACATGATCGAGGGCGATCACGACGCGCTGGTCGCGGGCGGGACGCCGAGTGCGGACGGCGGAGAGGACCACGGTCACGACCACAGCCACTCGGACGACTGAGAGCTCAGGCGGTCGTGACGGAGTCGCTTCCAATACCCTACTGATTCCAGGGGGCGAAATCGGGGTCGATGACGCGGTGTTCCCGATCGATGGCATCGATCGCCGCGATGTCTTCGTCGTCGAGAGACAGCTCGAACGCTTCCAGATTAGCCGCCAGATGCTCGCGGCTGCTGGCTTTCGGGATCGGGACGACGTGCTCTTTCGCGTCGAGCCACGCGAGGCTGACCGCGGCCGGGGAGACGCCGTGTTTCTCGGCGATCTCACGGATCGTCGGGTCCTCGAACACTTCGCCCTGGGCGAGCGGCGAGTACGCGACCAGCCAGTGGTCGTGCTCGCGGGCGTCCTCCCGAAGGCGGTCCTGCTGGAGCAGCGGGTGACACTCGACCTGGTGGGCAGTGATCGGGACGTCCAGAATCTCCCGGGCCTCCTCGAGCAACTCCGGCGTGAAATTCGACAAGCCAATATTCTTGATCGTGCCTTCGTCGTGGAGTTGTTCGAGGGCAGCGAGCGTCTCTTCGGCGTCGTAGGTGTGGGTCGGCCAGTGGACGTACAGGAGATCGAGGGAGTCAGTCCCGAGCCGATCGAGACTCGCCGTCGTCGACTCGATGAGGTCCTCGCGGGCGAGATTTTCGGGATCGACTTTACTCGCGAGGAAAACGGCATCACGATCGACCGACGAAGTGGCGATCCCCTCGCCGACGTACTGTTCGTTGTCGTATCCCTGGGCCGTATCGACGTGACGATATCCGACATCGAGCGCCGTCCGGACGTTCTCGACCCACTGCTCGCGGTTTTCGTCCGAGTAGGTGCCGAGACCGGGGACTGGCAATGTAGCAGGTGGCATCGGCCTGAATTGGCGGCCCGTCGGTTTCGGTCTGGCGGTCGCGACGGGGACAGCGTGTCGCCGACGGTCCAACCGGCGAGCGTTGCCCACCGGGACCGTCACATCCTTAGCCGACCGCCGCTACGCTCCCGTCGATGGAAGTCACGCTGCTCGGGACCGGCGATACGACCGGGACGCCGACGGTCGGATGTGGGTGTGACGTCTGTGAGCAGGCGCGCGATCCCGATGACGCCCTCCGTGAGCAGTTGCGCGACCGCGGTGTCGAGGTCGGCGATCGTGGCGTCGAGCGGACCCGCTTTTCGGTCCACGTCCGCAACGAGCGCACCGACGAGACGCTGCTGATCGACGCGAGTCCCGACTTCCGGACCCAGTTCCTCCGGGAAGACCTCGACGCTCCCGACGCCGCGGTGATCTCCCACATCCACTTCGACCACCTCGACGGGCTGGGCAACTTCTATCGGCTGACGCGGGACATGCCAGTCTACGCAGCCGGCGAGGTTGACCCCGCGACCGGGCAAAGCGTCGCCCAGAGCGTCCGCGAGCGCTACGACTACCTCGACGTGATCGACGTCAAGGCTCGCGATCCATTCGAATCGTTCCGGGTCGCCGGCCTCGACGTCACGCTCGTCCCCGTCGATCACCCGCCGCTTGCGTGTTACGGCCTCGTGGTCGAGGATCCCGAGACGGGCACGAAGCTCTCGCTGTCGGGTGATACGAGTTACGAGGTCCCGCAAGCGAGTCGGGACGCCCTCGCCGGGGCCGACCTGTTGCTCGTCGACGGCATCCTCCCGGCCGATCGGTGTGATACCCACCCGGCCGGCGGGTCACACCACGACGACGGGGGGGTCCCGATGACCTACGGGAGCAAGCACATGACCATCGAGGGGGCGACGCGGTTCGGCGAGGAACTCGACGCCGGCGAGTTGCGGATCGTCCACCTCTCGCACTACCTACCGGTCGAGACGGCCTTCGACGCGCCGCTTGCTGTCGACGGCGAGCGGTTCGTGCTGTGAGAGTGGTCGACGGGGAGCGATTCGTGCTGTGAGAGTGGTCGACGGGGAGCGATTCGTGCTGTGAGAGTGGTCGACGGGGAGCGATTCGTGCTGTGAGAGTATTTGACGAGACGGAGTCCCGACGGGTCCGCAGCTACGGCCACCGCAACGTTCGAGATGCCGATCTTATTGAGAGAGTTGCCCGTTGACGAATCCGTTCACCTGGTGGAGGAGGTCGAGCAGTTCGCTGTCGGCAGCGACACGATATCGCTGCGGTGATGAATCCGCGACGGGTTCGAGGACCTCGAGTGCGCGAAGCAACTCCAGGTGGGTGTATACCGACTGGCGGCTGACACCGGCTTCGGTGGCGAGTTCCGACTTCGTAAATTCGCGTCCCGGGAGCGCGTCCATCAGTGCGTCGAGGATGTAGCCAACGCTCTCGTTCTGTACGATGATCCGCCACCCGCTGGGATACTCGTCGCGCAGTTCGTCCATCGAGGGTATTTCTGTTGTCTTGTCTGGGGGCTGCTGGCTCGACATGGTGTGTTCCCGTTGTCTCAACAATCATGTCGCCGGGTGTTAAATCTGTTGGACACTCATGTCCATCAGAACTGAGCGAGTATAAATAGGAAAGCGAGACAGTGTAGGCAAATGACAGACCCACGGGCGAGATTCGTCTGGAAATTAGCTCGCCGGCATTCGTGGGGGTCGCCGATACCGGCCCGGCAATTGATCCGGCTGGTGGCGGGGTCAGCGGACCACGACGAATTGGCAACCGTACTCGAAGAGGACGTCCTCGAGCTCCCGTTCGTCGTCCGATCCCCCAATGGAATCCATATCCCGAACGGACAGGATGCCCACGTCGCCGCGGCGAACTGGTTACGGGAGAATACGGAACTTGACGATTTCAAGATCAGTGCGACGCTATCGCGCCTGCCGGCGGACTGGCCAGTCAGAAAATGACCGTCACCGACGCCCAACATCTATGTGCTGGCGGGCGAAGGGCCGGCATGGACCTCGATCCGGCGTCGTTGAGTGATGTTCCGGCGGAGAACCCAGCCGTTGCAGTCGCGATCAGTGCCGTGGTCGCCACGGTCGTCTACCTCGCGATCCAGTTGGTGATGGACGGCACGGTCGACCTCGTCGAAACAGCGGCGTTCGTCATCGTTTTCACCGGGGTCTACGCCGCATTCCTCTACCTGCGACGGGAAATTGCGGAGTGAGAACACAGAACGGGTGGCCTACTCGAAGCGATCGAGACCGACCTGCCGGCGCTGTCGGCCGGCCGGATCGCGGACCCAGGGCGACTGCGAATCGCGGACGGACTCGACGTCGACCGCCGGCGGTTCGGCGGACTCGTAGCCCGGGCAGGACTCCCCGCAGTCCTCGACAGGGTTGACGATCCGGTCGTGATAGGCGCAGTACGGCACCGTGGCTGCCGGTTCAGCACCGTCGGGGTCACACCGGGTACACGCCGGCCAGGCGAAGGTCCGCCAGCCCTTGCCGTAGGCCCGCTCGGCGATGCGTCGGCGGGCGCGGGCCTTCGCCGCGGGATCGACCGGCTGGACGGTGGCCTGCCCGGCCTCGCGTTCGATCAACTCGAGGCCCCACTCGTCGGTCGGGAGCGTCGTCGGTTCCCGGAGAACTTCGCGCTCGCCGGTGTCGGGGTCGAACCGCCAGATCCCGACTTCATCGGGAAGGCGATTGCGGTGTGCGCCGGTGACGTGGGAGGCCGTCGCCAGAATGACTTCGTCGAAGAGGCCGAGCGAAACGTCGATCCGGAGTTGGGTCTGGAGGTCGCCCGGCCGGTCGAGGTCGGGCTTGTTCTCGATGCCGAGAAGGCGGTCGAACCACCGCTCGGGATACCGGGCGACCTGCCGGACGTACCGATCCCCGTTCCGGCGCTCGGACTCGAAGAAGGCGGTCTCGACCGCCCGGTCGGCGATCCGATGGCGCTCGTCGGGCCGGCGGTCGGGGAAAACGTCCCGAAGCGGTCTGGCCTGACCGGGGCCGACCGGCGCGTCGATGGCTGCCGGCGGAATGGTCTCGTCGGTGATCGCGGCTCGCTGGTCGAACTCGGGGCCTGGGTCGATGGTCACGATATCCGCGATCCGCCGGCCGTGAACGTGCGCGCCGAGCTGACGGGCGAGCAGGCGCTTGCCGTCCTCCAGGGCTCCACACAGCGCGAGTTCGAAACCGTACTCCCGCACGGGTGACTTTCGGGTGGCGAGGCACAAGAGCATCTCGGCCGGCGAGGCCGGACGGGGCTGGCGGTGGTGTGCCAGCCAGCTATCACCGGGCAGTAGCGTTTTACCGCCCGACGCCGATCCGCGTCACATGGCCACAGTACTCGCGGTCGGGGTGATCGAGACAATGATCGAATCGTTCCAGGCGGACATCATCGGCGCGGTCCCACGGGCGCTCTCCGGGCTGGTGTTTCTCACGGTCGCGTACGTCGGGATCAAGCTCGTCACGACAGTCGTCCGGTCGGTCCTCGAACGGGTCTACCCCGCCGATCAGCGGCTCATCGTCGACTTCCTCCTGCTCGTCGTGGGGACGTTCCTGTGGTTCGGGGCCGGGTTGGCGCTGCTCAACGTCCTCGGCCTGGGGAACGTCGCGGCGAGTCTCGGGACTGCCGCCGGGTTCATCGGGCTGGGTGTCTCGTATGCGCTCTCGAACATGATCGCCGACACCGTCGCCGGCGTCTACCTGCTCAAGGACCCGGACTTCAACAAGGGCGACACCGTGACGACCGCCTCGACGACGGGGACTGTCACGGACATCGGCCTCCGGAAGAGTCGGCTCCGGACCGACGACGGGTTGGTCGTCCTCGCCAACCGCAACGTCGAGTCCGGTTGGACGTACCGATCTGGCCCCGACAAGGAGTGAGGGGGCAGCTTTCGGGCGCTTCGTGACGGCGATTTCGAAGTGACGAATTTCCCGCTGCGCCGGACCAGCGGGCCGAGAACAGTACCTTTATGACTGCCAGGCGGGAAAGATCGGTCACGATTACTCTGGAGATGACAGGAAACAACGGACACCCGGAGGTGAACATCGGACTCGTCGGGCACGTCGACCACGGGAAGACGACGCTCGTCGAGGCTCTCAGCGGGGAGTGGACGGATCAGCACTCTGAGGAGATGAAACGCGGGATTTCGATCCGGCTGGGATACGCCGACGCGACGTTCCGGCGCTGTCCGGAGTGTGAGGACTCCGCGGCGTACACCGTCGCCGAGGAGTGTCCCGAACACGACGTCGAGACCGACGTCCTACGGACGGTCTCGTTCGTCGATGCGCCCGGCCACGAGACGCTGATGGCGACGATGCTCGCCGGCGCGGCCATCATGGACGGGGCCGTCCTGGTCATCTCGGCGACCGAAGACGTCCCGCAGGCACAGACCGAGGAGCACCTGATGGCGCTTGACATCATCGGGATCGACAACATCGTCGTCGCCCAGAACAAGGTCGATCTGGTCGACGCCGACCAAGCGCGACGGAACTACGAGCAGATTCAGGAGTTCATCGACGGGACCGTCGCCGAGGACGCACCGATCGTCCCGATCAGTGCGGGCCAGAACGTCAACATGGACCTGCTCATCGAGGCCGTCGAGGAGGAGATCCCGACGGAGGACCGGGATCTCGATGCCGATGCCGAGATGCTCGTCGCCCGGAGTTTCGACATCAACCGCCCGGGGACGACCTGGGACTCGCTGTCGGGCGGCGTGCTGGGCGGGAGTCTCGCCCAGGGCAGCCTCGAAGCCGACGACGAGATCGAACTCCGACCTGGCCGCGAAGTCGAGGAGGGCGGCCAGACGGAGTGGCGACCGGTCACGACGACGGTCCGGTCGCTGCAGGCCGGCGGCGAGGGCGTCGATGAGGTGACGCCCGGCGGGCTATTGGGCGTCGGGACGGGACTCGATCCCTCGCTGACGAAGGGTGACGCGCTGGCGGGCCAGATCGCCGGCCCGCCCGGCACGCTCCCCCCAGTCCAGGAGGAGTTCACGATGGACATCCAGTTGCTCGACCGGATCGTCGCCGAGGACACCGACGAAGTCGAGGAGATCTCGACGGGCGAGCCGCTCATGCTCACGATCGGGACGGCGACGACCGTCGGGTCGGTCACGAGTGCCCGCGACGGCGAGGCCGAAGTGGCGCTGAAACGGCCGGTGTGTGCCCGCGAAGGGGCGAAGATCGCGATCAATCGCCGGATCGGCGCACGCTGGCGGCTGATCGGCGTCGGGACGCTCCGTGAATGACTGCGGTGCTTGATACCAACGCACTGATGATGCCGGTCGAATGTAACGTCCGCGTCTTCGAGGAACTCGATCGGGTGATCGGCGAGACGGACCTGGTCGTCCCCGAATCCGTCGTGGCGGAACTCGATCGGTTGTCCGACGGTGGCGGCGAGGAGGCGACGGCGGCGAGCGTCGGTCGCGACCTCGTCGAGCGGTGTCGGGTCGTCGATCACGACGCGACAAACGCCGACGATGCGGTGCTGGAACTCGCCCGCGAATTAGAGGCTTACGCGGTCACCAACGACGGGCCGCTCCGCGAGGCTCTCCTCGCTGCGGACGTTCCAGTAATTGGTTTAAGGGGCCGGAACAAACTCGCGATCACTCAACCATAACATGTACAAACGGGTTCGATTGCGCGACACGGTCGAGGTACCGCCCGAGCATCTGGCAGACGTGACGCCGGGGCTCGTGAAACGACTGCTACAGGAGAAACTCGAAGGCCGCATGGACGAGGATGTCGGCAGCATCGTCAGCGTCACGGAGGTCCACGACATCGGCGAGGGGGCGGTCGTCCCCAACGAGCCCGGCGTCTACTACGTGGCCGAGTTCGACGCCCTCACCTTCGATCCCCAGATGCAGGAGGTCGTCGACGGCGAGGTCGTCGAGGTCGTCAACTTCGGCGCGTTCGTCGGGATCGGCCCGGTCGACGGACTCCTCCACGTCTCTCAGATCTCCGACGAGTACCTGGCCTACGATGGCGAAAACCAGCAACTCGCCTCCCGGGATTCCAACCGGACGCTCACGGTCGGGGACTCGGTGCGCGCCCGGATCGTCACCAAGTCCATCGACGAGCGCAACCCGCGGGATTCGAAGATCGGTCTGACGGCCAAGCAGGTCGGCCTGGGCAAACACGGCTGGCTCGACGAGGAGCGCAAGGCACGCGCGGAGACGGGTGAGAGCTGATGGCCGATCGGTACGTCTGCCGGGAGTGTCATCGGGTGCAGGACAACCCGGAGGCCGACGTCTGCCAGGGCTGTGGGTCGAGTTCGCTCACCGAAGACTGGGCCGGCTACGTCATCATCACCCACCCCGAGGAGAGCGAGATCGCCGCGGAGATGGAAGTCACCGAACCCGGCAAGTACGCGCTGAAGGTTCGATAGACCGTGTCGGAGGAGCCATCGACGCCGCCTGCGGGCGAGTCGGCCGACCTGGAGGGAGAGATCGTTCTCTCCCTGCCCGAGTCCCAACGAAGTGCGCTGAAAGACCCCTTTGGCCCCGTTTTCACGGACGCCGAGTCGTTGCTGGCGCAGGCGGGCGACCCCCTGATCGCGGTCGGTGACATCGTCACCTATCATCTGCTCGAGGCGGGCCGACCGCCGGACGTGTCACTGATCGACGAGCGAACCGAACGGAGTGCCGTCGATGCCGAGATCAGAGAGCGGATCGTCGGCTGTGATCCGGGCGAGGACTGGTACGACCACCGGATTCACATCGAGAACCCGCCCGGAACGTTGACCGCTGGCCTGCTTGAAGCACTGGTCGAGGCACTCAGCCGCGAGAAACCGTCGACCATCGTCGTTGTCGACGGCGAAGAGGATCTCGCGACAGTGCCGGCAATGGTGCTCACCCCGCCCGGTGGAAGCGTCGTCTATGGCCAGCCGGGCGAGGGCATGGTCCACGTCGCCGTCGACGCGGAGATGGCCGACCGTGCGCGGTCGATCCTCTCGCGGATGGACGGCGATCACGACCGGGCGTTCGAGTTACTCGGCGTCTAGACCGGACACGGGGACCGACGACTAGGCCTCGAAGTGCCTGACGCCGTGAAACTCGAAGCGTGCGCCCCCGTCCTCGTTGTCAGTGAGTTCGATCGTCCAGTTGTGGGCGTCGGCAATGGTCGCGATGAGCGCCAGTCCAAGCGTCGAGGTATCCGACCCCGAAAGGCCCGGCTGAAAGACCGCCTCGTGCTGGTCGGCCGGGATGCCGATGCCGTCGTCGGCCACAAAGAACCCCTCGTCGTCGGACAGCGCACCGACCGTGATCGTGATGTCGTCGGTTCCGTCACGGCCATGTTCGATCGCGTTTGCAAACAGGTGATCGAGCAACAGCCGAAGTCGACCGGGATCGACGTAGATCCTCGCGTCGGTCGATACCTGGAGTGTCGCACCGTCGCATTCGTGGTTCGCCCAGACGTCCCGGGCGATTTCAGCGAGGGGGACGTGATCGAGATCCGTCGCGGGTTCGCCCTGCCGCATCACGGTGATGATGTCGGCGACGAGAGCGTCGATACGATCGAGTGCGCGCTCGACGGCGGCGAACTGATCGGTCTCGTCGGTTTCCCGGGCGACCTCCAGCCGGCCCATCGCCACCGAAAGCGGGTTCCTGATGTCGTGACTCACCATCGTCGCGAGGCGTCTGAGCCGCTCGTTTTGTCGCTGTAATTGGCGTTCGTACTGCTTGCGCTCGGTGATGTCCTGGGTCACGCCGACGGTTCCGACGATCGCCCCGTTCCGGTCGTACCAGGGGACTTTCGTCGACATGACGGTCGTTCCGACGCCGTGCTCCCCATATGACGCCTGGACGCGCTGCTCGACGGACTCACCGGTCTCGATGACAGCCTGTTGGTCCTCGGTACTCTCGGCGGCGAGCCCAGACGAGTACAGGTCGAAGTCAGTCTTCCCGACGATGTCGTCCGGATGGTGGTGACGCTTTCCCTCCGGGTTCTCGATGTACGGCGGGCCGATCATGTCGAGCAACGCATCGCTGACAGCGACGTGGCGACCCTTGCGGTCCTTGACGTACACCGACATCGGGACGTTCGCGAGCAGCGAGTCGAGTATCGACTGCTCACGGCGAGTCGTGACGTGTTCGTCCACGAGGGATGCGAGTTCCGAAAGCAACTCGACGCGGTCGACGTCCGGCGGCACCGTGAACTGACTCGTCGCCCCGTCGGGAGCCACCGCATCCAGCGCCGGCAGTTGCCCGACGGTGACGACGATGATCGGGACCGAGCCGACGCGATCCTGGATCTCGTCGATCCACCTGCTAACATCGGTGTCCGTGTCTGTTTCGACGACGACACAGTCGACCGATACCCCATCGGCTGCCGCCGAGCGAACAGTCTCCCAGGACCGGAGGACGAACGGGCGGTCGGACCCGTTCCACCGCTCTACCAGTGTCTCGGCAGCCGGCCCACGATAACCCACGACTGGCGCGTCGTTCAGCACCGACGTAGCGGATGACAGGACACCACCACCTGATTACCAACTGTAGTGTAGGTCCCTGTTTAACCCTTCTGGCAGGATTGCGTGGGTCGGGGGCTGATATTGTGACATGGGAACGACCGGCGACACGAAAGTGACCCAAATATACGGGGATATCGGTTCAAGGATGCATCACGAAAACATGAATAAAAAAGTCCGTGATGCATTCCGGCCTTGTCGATAAAGAAGTCGTGATGCATCACGAGATCGGTCACAGGCCGTTTTCACGCGCTGGGAATAGCGCTGTCATTTACTATCGTTAGGATCCCTTCTCCCGGTGTGAACCGAATCGCAATCCCACTATATAGGGGGTCAAAGCAGAGATGACCGACGGCTGGAACATCGTCGTCTGCGTCAAGCAAGTGCCTGATGCCGCGGAGGTTTCGATCGATCCCGACACGGGGATCCTCAACCGAGCGGACGCGGAGGCAGTGATGAACGCGCCGGACTACAACGCCGTCGAGGCGGCCCTGGAGGTCCGTGACGAAGTCGGCGGCACGGTCACGGCCCTCACGATGGGGCCGGCAAGTGCCCACGAAGTCCTTCGTGGGGCTGTCGCGATGGGTGCCGACGACGCCGTGTTGCTGACCGATCGGGCCTTCGGCGGCAGCGACACCTGGCCGACGAGCCTCGCGCTGGCCCGGGCAGCCGAGGAGCTCGACGCCGACGTCGTCTTCGGCGGCGAGGAAACCACCGACTCCTCGACCGGGCAGGTCCCGCCGGGGATCGCCGCCCACAACGACTGGGCCCAACTCACCTACGTCGAGGACCTCGAACCCCGCCCCGACGAGGACCAGCTGGTCGCGAAACGCGACGTCGAGGGCGGCTACGAGCGAGTCGCCGCCGATCTTCCGGTGGTCGTCGCCATGGAGTTCGGCGAGAACCAGCCCCGGACGGCGGGGCTCCACCGGAAAATCTACGCCGAGACCGACTTCGAGCCGGTCGAGTGGTCAGCCGCCGATATCGACGTCGAAGACGAGGTCGGGCTGGCCGTCTCGCCGACGCAGGTCGGCGGGATGGCGACCGCCGAGCCGGTCCCGCGCGAACAGGAAAAGGTCGACGACGTCGAAGAGATCGCCGACCAGATCGCGGAGGTGCTCTAAATGGCCGCTGGAGCGAACGCCGATACGGCTGCCGAGGTCGACGCCCACAGCGACGTCTGGGTGTTCGTCGAACAGCACGACGGCGAGGTCGCGAAGGTCGCCTGGGAGTTGCTCGCGAAGGGGCGGGAGCTCGCTGACCAGAAGGACGAGGACCTGGTCGCGCTCGTCATGGGCGAGGACATTCGCGAGACGGACATCCCACAGCAGGCGATCGCCCGGGGCGCGGACCGCGTGCTCGTGGCCGACGATCCGATCTTCGAACCCTATCGCGCCGATCCCTACGGCGAGCAGTTCCGTCACCTCGTCGAGCAGCGCAAGCCGGACATCGCCCTGATCGGCGGGACCCACACCGGCCGGGACTTCGCCGGTCGGGTCGCCGTGCCGACTCATGCCGGCCTGACCGCCGACACGACGGAGTTGGAGATCACCGACGAGCGCTACGAGATGCGCCGCCCCGCCTTCGGCGGGGACGCCCTGGCGACGATCATCTGCCCGAACCACCGTCCACAGATGTCCACCGTTCGCCCCGGCGTCTTCGACACGCCCGAGCCCGACGAAAGCCGGGAAGGGGAGGTCGAGGACGTCGAGACCGTCGTCGGCGAGGACGAAACCCTCACCGAAGTGCTCGAACGCGAGGTCGGCGACGTGGCCGACATCACGGACGCCGAAGTCGTCGTCGCCGGCGGGATGGGGCTGGAGGGGGATTTCGATCCCCTCTGGGAACTTGCGGACCTGCTCGGTGGGGAAGTCGCGGCAACGCGGGAGGCCGTCGAGGAGGGCTGGATCGAACCCGCCCGCCAGGTCGGCCAGACCGGCAAGACCGTCCGGCCGAAACTCTACATCGCCGTCGGGATCTCGGGAGCCATCCAGCACGTCGAGGGGATGGACGACTCCGAAACGGTGATCGCCATCAACAACGACGGCAACGCGCCGATCTTCGAGAACGCCGATTACGGCATCGTCGCCGACTACGCCGAGGTGCTGCCGGAACTTATCGAACTACTCCGTGAGCGACTCGACGACACACCGGAGGTGTCAGCATGAGTACCGACGCTCAGTCAGGCGAGGACGCCGGCGTTGAACCCGAACCCAAGGAGAGCGAGGGGCCGCCGATGCCCCAGCCGACCAGCGAGACGCCCAACTACGACGGCGAGTTCGACGCGATCGTCGTCGGGGCCGGACTCGCGGGGAGTGCCGCCGCGCTGACGATGGCCGAGGAGGGCCTGGACGTGATCATGCTGGAGCGGGGCAACGCCCCCGGGACGAAGAACGTCTTCGGCGGGATCATGTTCACCCCGCGCATCCGCGAGCTGACGGACTTCGACGACGCGCCCAAAGAACGGTTCGTCGCCGAGAAGACCTTCTCGATGCTTAGCGAGGAGGGTGACGCTACCGAGGTCTCGATGCAGCCGGCGGCCTGGAAAGAGGAACCGCACAACGACTCCTGGATGGTCCTCCGGGGTGACTTCGACGAGTGGTTCGCCGAGCAGGCCGTCGAGGCCGGCGCGACGCTGCTCACCGAGACGACCGTCACTGATCTCGTTCGCGAGGACGGCACCATCGCGGGCGTCGAGACCGACCGCCCGGACGGACGGCTGCACGCGCCGACGGTCGTCCTCGCCGAGGGGGCCAACTCGCTGGTCAGCGAGGGGGCCGGCCTGGCCAAGCCCCAGGAGCGCACGGACATCGCCGTCTCCGCGAAGGAGGTCCGAAAATACGACCGCGAGACCATCGAGGATCGCTTCCACCTCACCGACGACGAGGGTGCGGCGATCCACTACTTCGGCGACGGCGCAGTCGGCGACGCGGTCGGCGGCGGGTTCATCTACACGAACAAGCGGACGCTCGCCATCGGCGTCGTTTACTCCATCGAGGACGCCGTTCACGATGAGCGCACCCCCGACGACGTGCTCGACGACTTCAAGTCCCACCCGGCGGTCGCGCCGCTCGTCAAGGGCGGCCGGATGGTGGAATATTCCGCCCACGCGATTCCGGAAGGCGGCCCGGATGCGATGCCCGATCTCGTCCACGACGGCGCGGTGATCACCGGCGACGCCGCCGGATTGGTGCTAAACAACGGCCTGCACCTCGAAGGGACGAACATGGCCGTCGAGAGCGGGTATCACGCCGGAAAAGCGGTCGCCGATGCAGTGGCGTCCGGTCGGACGGACGCCGCGGCCCTCGCCGACTACGAGGACGACCTCACCGACTCGTGGGTGATGGACAACCTGAACCACTACGGGTGGTTCTTAGACGCCGCCGCGGAGGACAAGGAGTTCCTCTTCGACGACCTGCCGCGGGCCATCGCCGACGCCGAGACCGACTACTTCCGGATGAACGACGAACCGAAGACCCGCCACACGAAATCCGCCCGCAAGCGCCTCGTCGGCGCGATGGGCGGGTACCTCGGCGCGGCGAAGAAAGCCTGGAAATACCGCAAGATGTTCATCTAGACCAATGAGTGCACAACCCGGAACCCCCGACGTCGAACAGCCATCGATCGAAGACCGCCTCTACACCGTCAAGTACGAGGACCCCGGCGAGTCCCACCTCGACGTGGAACTGGCCGGCATCTGCGAGGAGAAGTGCGTCACCCAGGACTGCGTCTCGGTCTGTCCCGCCAACGTCTGGCGGATGGAGGGTGACGACGGCGTCCCAACCATCGCCTACGAGAACTGCCTCGAATGTGGCAGTTGCCGGTGGGCCTGCTCACATGGCAACGTCGTCTGGGAGTACCCAGAGAACGGCAGCGGCGTCTCCTACAAGTTCGGATAGTCCTGAATCGTCGGACGACGACGTTATCGTTGCGCTGTTTCCGGTTTGCACCGTCCGAGGCGAGTCGTCGATCCGCCCAGAATTGATAGCTGTCTGCAAACATATGGCCCCCCATGGCCACACAGTCGTCTGCCGATCTGCTCGCGTCGTCGATCCAGCGAACGATTCTCGGGGTCTTGCTGGCGATGGTGTGGGTCGGGCTGGGAGTCACAGTGCCGGCAGTGCTCGGTGGAGGAGTGCCCGGGACGATCGCGGTGGTGGTGCTGACAGTGCTGTTCGTCGCGGCGCTCGTTGCGTTGTTCGTCGAGGGGATTCGCGAGGGTCAAAAGGGATAGTTTCATACGACCGACGCGTGAGGAGTCGCCTGAACGATGGGACTCTTCAGACGCATTTCGATCGGGTTCGGACTGGCACGGCGCAGTGGTCGGGTATTGCGGGCACACCCGAATCTGCTTGCGTTCCCGCTGCTGGGTGGGCTCGCCGGCTTGGCGTTCGTCATGACGGTCTTCGGTGGGTTGTTCGTGGCCGATCTCGGATCGGGGGTAGTCATGTACGCCACGCTGTTCGTCGTCTACGTCGTCGAGACGTTCATCGCCTCCTTTTTCACGGCGGCGTTGGTCGCCGCGACGCGAGAGACCTTCCGGGGAGAGGAGCCCACGGTCCGGGCAAGTCTGGCCATCGCCTGGGAGAAGCGCTGGCAACTGCTGGCGTGGTCGGTCATCGCGGCGGTCGTCGGGGTGATCATCCGGGGAATCGAAGAGTCGAGTGAGATCGGCGGGACGATCCTGGCAGCGGTGTTTAGTTTCGCCTGGGGCGTCATGACGTACTTCATCGTCCCCGTGATCGTCTTCGAGGAGCCCTCGATCACGGGCATGTTCAAGCAGAGCGGCCGGACGATCAAGCGCACGTGGGGTGAATCCCTCGGGACGCTCTCGGCGATCAGTATCGTCACCGTCCTGCTCGTCCTCGGCGGGTTGGGGGTGGCGGTTGTGACGTTCCTGACAGTCGGCAGCACGGGCCTCCCGGGGCTCGTGGCGACAGTCGTGATCGGCGGCGGGGCGGTCCTGCTGGCATTCCTCGTCGGCCAGGCACTGACGGGCGTCGCCAAGACGGCGCTGTACGTCTACGCGACCGACGAGGAGGCTCCGGAGTTCTTCGAGGATATGGACTTCAGTCAACTTGGCGGCGGGAGTCAACGCTCGGCCGGGATGGCCGGCGGTCGGATCTGAGCGACGACGCGCAGGGACACACGGCACCGCCGGGGTCATATCACCCCAGCGCCACGTCCAGATACAACATCACGAGCACGCCGGCCATCGTCCCGAGCGTCGCGACGCGTTCGTTGCCACGAGTGTGAGTCTCGGGAACGATCTCGTCGCTGATGACGAACACCATCGCACCCGCCGCAAAGCCCATCGCGTAGGGAAGGAGAGGGGCAACGACAGTCACGGCGAGTGCGCCGAGAACGGCCAGCGGAATCTCGACGACGCCCGCTCGGATCCCGGCGACGGCGGCGTAGAGTCGCCGATCGAGACCGGCGTTGATGGCGGCGATCGAGACGGCGAGTCCTTCGGGGATATTCTGGATTCCGATCGCCAGCATGAGCGCCAGGGCAGCGCCGACGTCACCCGAGCCGAACCCGACGCCGACGGCGAGCCCCTCGGGAATGTTGTGCAGCGTGATCGCGAGGATGAACAGCACGACGCTCGCGACCCGTGGATCGTCGATCGGAAGCTGCTCGGACTGGCCGGCCGCGTCCGCCCGCTTGCGGCCCGTCAACAGGATGTGGGCGTGGGGGACCAGGGCGTCACCGCGATCCAACACGAGGACGCCCAGGGCGATCCCGATCAGGACCGGGAGCGGCCGGAGCAACCCGTCGGCGGCGACACCCGGCACCAGGATCTCGGTCGCGTCGATGCCCGGGACGATCAGGCTGGTGAACGCCGCGGCCATCATCACGCCGGCGGCGAATCCCAGCGCGCCGTCCAGGGCACGTTCGCTCGGATCGCGCCAGACCAGGACGAGCGACGCGCCAAGCAGGTTGAGCGCCGCGATGACGACACCGCCGATCAGCGCCTGGACGAGCCGGTTCTCGCCCACGAGATCGACGAAGAGACCAGTCACCATCGCCGATCGTTCCCAGGAGTGATCATCGTGTTAGCACTCGTCGGGTCGATATTTGAACCTTGTCCGTCGAGCGGACGTCGCTCCCAGAGAAGCCTGGACGCGGACAGTTTCGTCGGTTCTGTAATCAGCCGTCACCGTCGTGCAGCGCCCGGAGCGGCGTCACCCGTGGACCGCTGTCGGTCACCGTGACCCGTGCCTCGACGCCGAACACCTCGGCCAGCAACCCCTCAGTGATCACCGCCTCGGGGGGGCCGCGATCGTAGACCGCCCCGTCCCGCAACGCGACGACGTGATCGGCGTACCGGGCCGCCTGCTCGATGTCGTGAAGGACGATCCCGACCGTGACCTCCCGCTCGTCGCGGAGTCGCTCGACGATCCCCATCACCTCCAGCTGGTGGTGCATATCCAGAAACGTCGTCGGCTCGTCAAGCAGGAGAACGTCGGTCCCCTGGGCCAGCGCCATCGCGATCCAGACGAGTTGTTGCTGGCCGCCGCTGAGGCTACCGACCTCGCGGTCACGCAGGTGGCCGACCCCCGCCAGGTCGATCGCCTCGTCGATCGCTTCCCTGTCAGCCTCCGTGAGCGACTCGAAGAACCCCCGGTGTGGATACCGCCCGTGCCCCACCAGGTCCGCAACCGAGAGGCTGTCGGGTGCGACGTTCTCCT
Organism: Halorhabdus sp. BNX81; assembly: GCF_029229925.1. Taxonomy (NCBI): domain Archaea; kingdom Methanobacteriati; phylum Methanobacteriota; class Halobacteria; order Halobacteriales; family Haloarculaceae; genus Halorhabdus; species Halorhabdus sp. BNX81. The sequence continues at coordinate 2,364,380 of NZ_CP107254.1, forward strand.
GAGACAGCAGTCCGAGCTTGCGGGCGAGTTCCTTCGCCTCCAGCGTGTGGACGTCCGTCCCATCGAGCAGAACGGTCCCGTCGTCGATGGAGAGCTGGTCGGCGAGGCCGGAAAGCAGCGTACTCTTGCCGCTGCCGTTCGGGCCGATCAGCGCCGTCACCTGCCCGGGCGGGAGTCTGATCGTCACGTCGTCGATCACTGGCTCCTCGCTCCCGGGATAGCCGGCGACGACGTCCTTGCCGAGGAACTCGCTGGCGTCGGGGGAAGGGTCGCCGTGATCAGCGTCGTTCTCACCGGTGGCGTCCCCGGCAATTTCGCCGGTGGTTCCGGAGGGTGGCTGTATCGCCTGGCTTCCGCCATCCGTCTGTGGTGTGTCTTCGTCCATCAGATCTCACCCATCGATTCCTGTCTGCGCATCAGATACAGAAAATACGGCCCGCCGACGAGCCCGGTCACGATCCCGACAGGGATCTGGACCGGCAGGGCGAGTCTGGCCCCGACATCGGCGGCGACCATCAGCGCCGGGCCGACGAACAGACAGCCGATCATCAGCTTCCGGTAGTCGCTACCGACGATGTTGCGCACCATGTGCGGGACGATCAACCCGACGAACCCGACGATACCCGCGACGGCGATGCTCGCCGCGGCCGCGAGGACGGCCACGCCCGAGAGCGCAAAGCGGACGCGTTCGACGCGCATGCCCAGCGAACTTGCGGTTCGCTCGCCGAGCAGGAGGACGTTCAGCTGTCGAGCACTGAGGACGGCAAGTACCAGCGCCAGCACCGACCATGGCAGGACCATCCGGACCTGCTCCCACTCAGTGCCAGTCAGCGAGCCAGTGATCCACGCGATCGCCGACTGGACGATCCCGAGATCATCAGCGAAGAAGAACATGGCCCGCTGGAGGCTGCCAAAGACCGTGCTGACGATCACGCCCGCAAGCACCAGCCGGACCGGCGAGGTGCCGTTCTTCCAGGCGATGGCATAGACGATCACGAACGCGAGGACGCCCCCGGCCGCGGCGAACACCGGCAACAGCATCGACGTGCTGACGTGGAGTTCGGCGACGAGCAACGGGACGACGAACGTCACGCCGGGGATCGCGACGAGCGTCAGGAGGATCGCGAGCCCGGCCCCGGAGGACACCCCGAGGATGAACGGGCTCGCGAGTTCGTTGCGCGTCACGGCCTGGAAGATCGCCCCCGAGACGGCCAGATTCATCCCGACGAAGACGGCGACGATCACCCGCGGGATCCGCATGTTCCAGACGATCAGGCTCTGGTTCGAGAGTTCGGGAAGTTCGCCACCGAGCAGGAACCCCTGCCAGGCCTGGAGACTGAACAGCACTTTCGGGTCGGAGACGGCCGCCCAGGCCTCACCCCACGTCATCGCGAAGTCCCCGTAGCGGATCTGGACGAACCCGGCGACCAGCACCACGACGACGCTCGCGAGACAGAGCGAAAGCAATGCGCTGTCGACGCGATCGAGCCACCCCAAGCGCGAGGCGACCCGGTCGCGCGTCGTCGGTTCGCCCGCCATGGTCAGGTGTCCACCTCCAGGGTGTCCCGGTCGGCCGCGATCTCCGCGGCGCGTTCGAGGACGAGTTCGTCCTCGAGGTGCTCGAGCAATCGCCGCTGGCCGCGGTCGGCCGTCGATTCGATCTCCGCCTCGGAGCGATACGCCGCGAGTCGACGGTCGATCTCCCGTTCGCGGAGTGCGACGTAGCGGCGGCGATCCACCTCGCGATCGGCGGGCCACCGGTCGGCGAACACCCCTCGCCAGGTCTCGCGCTCGCCCCACTTGTCTTCGCGCGATGACTCGGGGCGGACCCAGTCGTAGTAGGGGGCGAGCGCGGGCGGGTACCCCTGATCGCAGCGGACGGCCTCGACGACTTCGATCCCGACACGCGCGCCGCGACCGGCGGCCACGATCGCCTGTCGATCCGCCGCTCTCGAGGGCGAGGCGATATATAGGCCGTCGACGGGTGTCCCGCCGTCACGATCGGGATACGAGCGGTCGAGTCTGGTCCGGCCGTCGGCCCCGTCGAGCGTCTCGAAGGCGTCGTCTTCCAGAACAGGCCGGAGATATTCCCCGCCGTAGCGCGTCGCCGCGACGACCCGGTCGGCGGTGTGGGTGTTTCCAGCCGCCGTCTCGACGACGAATCCGGAGTCATCCGAGCGGTGTTCGACACGTTCGTCCGGGCGATCGATCCGTTCGACCAGTTCCGGGACGACATCACAGCCGGCTTCGGTGGCGTGGTCCTCGAACAGTGTCGACAGTGTCTCCACGCCGATGCTGACCGGGAATCCGGGGTAGTTCTCGACGACGGCGCACTGCTGGAGGGATGAGCGCCCGCGGTCGCAGACGAGCGTGTCCAGCCCGTACCGGGCCGTGAACACGCCAGCCGAACAGCCGGCAGGGCCGCCGCCGACGACGATTACGTCGTAGTCGGTGGCCGCCGTGCCACCTTCTCCGCCGTGACCGGCGCTCGTCGTGTTCGTGTGCCCGCGCCCGTCACGTTCGGTACTCGTCGCGTGACTCGATTCCTCGTGGTCGGTCATCGCTATCGGTCTCCGGTGATCGTCCCAGCGACGCGATGGTGATCGAATAGCTGTTCGTCCGCCGAGAGGTCCGGATACGGACCGGACTCGTAACGTGGCCACGTACCGAACTGCTCGGGATAGAGCTGTTTTGCGCCCATCTCGAGTTGGAAGAGGTTCATGAGGGGGCCCTGATGTCTCCCGCCCTGGGCGTAGATCCGGTCGTTCCGGACGGCGCTGACCGCACTGGCGACGGGATCCTCGGCGAGGGTCTCCCGGATCGCAGGCATGTCGTGGTCGTCGACGATCCCGCCGAGGATCACGAGGACATCCGGATCGGCTTCGAGCAGTCCCTCGTAGTCGATCTGGGTGCCGCTGCCGACGGCGTCGTCGTCGGCGAAGGCATCGACCGCGCCGAGCGGCCGGGTATGGGCAGCGTGATAGCCCGGGCCGTTCACGTCGTAGACCCACATCGTGTCGTTGCTCGTCGAGGGGAGGACCATCGTGACTGTCGGCCGCTCCGATTCCGGCGGGAGCCCCTCCCGAATCGTCGCCACCAGCGCCTCGTGCTCGCGTCGAAGGGCCTCGTAGCGCTCTTGTTCCCGAAGGACCGAGGCGACGTGGCCGAAGGTTTCCCAGAGCGTGTAGTACTCGTAGCTGTCGGCGTAGGCTTCGGGTGGTGTGGCGTGTTCGGCGCTGAACTTGTTGCCGAACCACGGCGCGACGCGTTCTGCGACCTCCTCGACATCCGCGCGCTCCCACTTGCCCATCGTGACCACGTGAGCGGGATCGGCGAGGTGAACGTCGCTGTCGAGGTCGTAGAGTTTCTCCTTGCTCGGGTTCCAGGAGTCATAGCAGTCGCTCCAGTCGACGGAGACGCCATCGAGTGGTGCGGTGATGGCGTCCATCAGCGAGTTCGTGTACTCGACGGCGTAGACGGCGTTGACATCGTCGCCCCGACCGAGGGCCAGCGCCATCTCGGCGTAGGGATTCATGATCGTGAAGATGTCCTCGGGGGTCTCCTCGAAGGGCACTTCTCCCATGGGGGCCATCGAGACAGAATATTCGCCTGCATCTTCGTCACCGTCCTGCTGGTCCGTCTGTGTCGCGGTTTCGTCGGTCGGTGTCGTCGATTCGGTCGGCGTGGCGGTCGCCGTCGGATCTGCCTGGCTGTCGGTCCCCGTGGGTGTCTCACCTGCCGGCGTCTCGGTCCCGTCCCCGTCACCCAGACAGCCGGCCAGCAAGCCACTGCCCAGAAGCGCCGTTCCGCTGGCGAGCCACGCGCGTCGAGTCAGTCCGGCGTCCCCATCTTCGTCCGCCGGGAATCGGTCGTCGGACATTTCAGAACTCCCCATTGACGACATCGGCAACGCGTTCACGGTCGAACAGTTCCGCCTCGACGCCGTAGAGGTGGCGGGCGGTCCGCTCGGTCAGGACCATGTTCGTGATCGGCCCCTGGTAGAGCCCGCCGGCACGGTAGACATCGCCGTTGTCGACGGCGGTGAGTGCGCTCGCCGTCGCGTGTTCCTCCAGGGAGGCGACCACAGTGTCCTCGAACGCGGATTCCGAGAGACCCTCGTATCCACGCAGGAGGAGGACTTCGGGGTCGACATCGAGCAGGGTTTCGAGATCGATCGCCGCGCGACTCCCGTGGAAGTCCTTGATGTCGGTGCTCGCCAGGGCGTCCCTGACCTTGAGATCGTGGAGGTGCTTGAACCCGGTACCCTCGCCGATGACGTAGGGGTAGAACTCCACGGGCTGGTCGCCGACGCCCCAGAGGACGGCGACTTCCGGGCGCTCGCCCTGACCGGGGACAACCGGCGCGAGGTTGGACTGAAAGTCGTCGTGGATCGCCTCGAAAGCCTCGAAGTACTCGGTGCGCTGGAAGACCTGCGCCAGCTTCTCGAAGGCCTCATAGAGCGTGTAGTAACGGTAGTCGGAATGCCAGGGATAATGCTGGGCGTAAATACAGTTGCCAAAGAAGGGGCCGACGTCGCGTTCGATCGCGGCGATGTCCTCGTCGTCCCACCCGCTGAAGCGGTTCATCAGGAAATTCGGGTCGATGACGTGGATGTCGGCATCGAGGGCGTAGAACCGTTCCTGGCTGACGCTGTCCTGGTAGAGTGAGACCATCTCGCTCTTGTCGACCGAGACGCCCGGAATCGCGTCGTAGTAGTCGGTGTGATATCGGTTCGTCAGCCAGACGGCCTTCGGGGGTTCCAGGCCAAGCGCGATTCCCATGTCCGCCCAGCTGCCGTTGTTCGCGACCCAGGTCTCAGGGACTCCCTCGAAAGAGACCTCGCCGACCGGTACGAGCGAGACGGAATACGACTCGGACGGCGACTCACTGGCAGCAGGCGTGTCCGTTGCCGTGGTGTCAGTCTCCGTTGGCGTGTCTGTCGGTGTTTGGGTCGCCGTGTTTGTCGGCGTAGCACCTTCAGAAGTATCGTCGTTCGTGCCCAGACAACCGGCGAGCAGACCGCCGGCGATCGCCGCGCCACTGTACTGCAACAAACGTCGTCGAGTCGGCGTTCGGTCTCCGTCGTGTTCGGGCTGCATATGAATTAGGGCAGCCTAAAAACATAAGACACTTTCGAAAATTTTGGCTCGCCTAAAACCCGAGTGAATGATCAGTACAGACGATCACAACGGCTATCACTGTCCAATCCAGGTGACGCGAGAACGGGGAACTGCGTGGCCACTGAGCCCCCCTACCGGCTGATTCGACGAGATCGGGGCCACTGATCGATGGCTGGACGTAACTGGCATCGCTCCGCCCAGCCATAGATTGATTAGCTATCCCTTCTAATCGATCATGAGGAAGCATGAAAGCATTTGTTATGAGCGAAATCGGCGAGACGGCGATCATCGAGAAGGAGCGGCCCGAACCCGGTCCCCGGGACGCGATCCTCGAACCCACGGAAGGACTAATCTGTACCTCCGATTGCCACACGGTCCACGGTGCGATCGGCGAGCGTGAGGATCTGACACTCGGTCACGAGGTCGTCGGCGTCGTCGACGAGATCGGCAGCGAGGTCGAGCACTTCGAGGCGGGCGACCGTGTCGCCGTCGGCGCGATCACGCCCGACTGGAACTCCCTGGCCGCCCAGGACGGCCATCCTTCCCAATCGAACCAGGCACTCGGCGGGTGGAAGTTCGCCAACGTCAAGGACGGCACCTTCGCCGAGTACGTCCACATCAACGACGCCGACGGGAACATGGCGAAGATCCCCGAGGGCGTCAGCGATCACGAGGCGGCCTACGTCGCGGACATGCTTTCGACTGGCTTTGCGGGCGCAGAGCGCGGCGACATCCCGATGGGCGGGACCGTCGCCGTCTTCGCCCAGGGCCCCGTCGGCCTCATGGCGACGAAAGGGGCCGAACTGCAGGGTGCCGGCCGGATCATCGCTGTCGAGACCGTGCCCGAGCGCAAGGAACTCGCCCGCGAGTACGGCGCGACCGACGTCGTCGACTTCGGCGAGGTCGACGCCGCCGAGGAGATCATGGACCTGACCGACGGCGAGGGCGTCGACGTCGCCATCGAGGCCCTGGGAGCCGACGAGACATTCCAGGACTGTATCAAAGTCACCAAGCCCGGCGGCACGGTCTCGAACGTCGGGTATCACGGCGACGGCGAGTTCCGCCACATCCCGCGGGCGGAATGGGGCGTCGGCATGAGCGAGATCGACATCGTCAACGATCTCTGTCCGGGCGGGCGGCTGCGCATCCAGCGCCTGCTGCGCTTGCTCGATCAGGGCAAGGTCGACCCGACGAAGATGACCACCCACGAGTTCGAGTTCGACGATATTCAGGAGGCCTTCGAGATGATGGAGACGAAGGAAGACGGGATGATCAAGCCGCTGATCCACTTCTAGGCCGGTTCGACGGCCTTCGTCGTGGGGATCACCCGTCCGAGATCGTTCAATTTCGGCGTCGTGAATCACGTCACTCGGCATCGGGGAGGATGACCGACACTGTGGTTCGATCACCCCGTCGTTCGTAGCCGAGTTCGCCGCCGTAGCTTTCGACCAGCCATTTCGCCAGCCACAGCCCCAGTCCGCTGCTGTGTGAAAGCTGGGAGATGGGCCGATCGTCGAAGACCGCCGCCCGGGCGAACTCCGGGATCCCCGGGCCGTCGTCGGTGATCGTCGCAACGGCCTGCTCGCCGTCATCGTGGGCCGCGATCCGGATGGTCGAGCGTGATTCGGACCGTGGGCGCGTGACAGTCGGCGGTGTGGGATTGTGCTCAACGGCATCCTGACGAGCCTGCGAGTCAGGGGTCGTGGAACCGTGTTCCACGGCGTCCTCCGGAGCCTGCGACGGAGGGCTTGTCGAGCCATGCTCGACAGCGTTTTCGACGAGCGCGTCGAGCGCCTCGAAGAGACGGCGATCGCCAGTGACGGGGAGTGTCTCGGGGAGATCCGTCTCGAAGGCAACCGCCTCCGCTGACACGGCGTGTCGATCGACGACGTTCCGGAGTGTGCTCGCCAGGTCGACTGTGGATCGGTCGGGCGACCCGTCGCCGAGGATGTCCCTGACGCGTCCCGCCGCCGCGCTCAACTCCTCCAGATCGTCGGCGGCGGCCCGGATGCGCGTGAGGTGGGCTCGCAGATCGTCGTCCTCGATCACATCGAGAAGCGCATCCGTCGACAGCAGGATCTGTGAGAGATCGTTCCGGAGGTTGTGTCGGAGGACCCGATGGAGGACCTCGTGATGGCGCTGCTGGCGGTTTCGGTCGGTGATATCGGTGTAAATCGCCAAGCCGTGACTGCCCCCCTCGTGCTCGAAGGGGACGCCGCGGTACCGAAACTCCCGCAAGCCGTCGGCGGTCTGGCGGGTGACCGTCGCCCAGTTGGCCTCGCCATCGGCAGTCCGCTGATCGAAGGTCGCGGCCTCGCCCGTTCGGTGGGTTGGAACGATGAAGTCGTTGAGCGACTCGCCGACGATCGTCGCGCGGTCGTACCCGAAGGTTTCGACGAATCCGGGATTGACCGTCCGGACGACGGGGACGTTCTCGACCATCTCGATCTCGGCGACGGCGTCCTCCGTGAGTTCGAACAGGAGCCCGTATCGATCGGGCGCGTCGGTCATGCGCTCGGGGGCGTCGTATCATTCGTTCGGGGCACGACCGCGACCGATCCCGGGCGATCACCGGTCCGGAGCGCGCCCCGAACCGGCGTGTCGGCGGTGGGATCGGTGTCGACGGTCAGGACGCGACGATCGCCGGACACGTCGAGGGTGAACGCCTGATCGGCGGCCCCGACGTAAAACGAGGCGACCGACGCCGCCACAGCCCCGCGATCGACGACGTTGAGGACCGTGTCGGTGGCCTCGAAGATCCCCTCGTCGTTCTCGAAGCGGGCCGCGCGGGCGGCCTCCTCGCCCAGTGTCGCGATCTCGCCGGCGATGTTACCGACGATCAGCAGTGGCTGCTCGCGCCGCCGGTCGGTCTCGCGGTTGACCGCGCCGAGCGACCGGGCCCCAAGATCGAAGACGTTCGTGTCGGACTGCCAGGTGTCGAACGCATCGAGAACGAACAGCCGATCGTTCGCCAATGTCGCCGAAAGGGAGACGTCCCGATGGGCGAGCGCACCATCGAGCGTCTCACGATCGAGCCCGGGCGGCGGCGTCACCGAGACGGCGTTGCCGGTGGCGATCGCCCCGGCGACGAGCCCCGCGATCAGGTCGGCGATCGCCACATCCGAATACTGGAGGACGACCTGCCCGCCCTCGATCAGCCCGCCAGTGAGATCGTCGAGTCCGTCGAGCCCCGTCGAGATACGCGCGTGGTCCCGGTCGGTCGTGACGCCCGAAAGCGCATCGCCGACTTCCCCGAGCATCGTCGTCTGTTCGGCCCGGCTCTCCCGGATCGAAGAAATATTGCCCCGGATCGACTGTGCACGGTCGGCGACGTCTTCGGCCGTCGTGGCGATCTGTTCGCTGGAGGCGGCCAGATCGTCAGTCGCCGTCGAAACGGACTGGACATCCTGGGCGGTCCGGTCGACGGAATCCGAGACAGCCTCGAAGCGCTCGACGGCGGTCCGAACCGACGAGACCCCGGTCTCGATCTCCTCGACAGTCGTTTCCAGGGCGTCGACGGTCTCGTCCGTCGCAGTTCGCACTTCGGTCAGGCTCGTTTCGATGGCGTCGGCCTGCTCGCGTGATTCCGCGGCCAGGCCCTTGATCTCCTCGGCGACGACGGCGAACCCGTCCGCCGAGTCGTCGTCGGCGCGTGCGGCCTCGATCGAGGCGTTCAGCGCCAGCATGTTCGTCTGCTCGGCGACGTCGTCGATGCCGGCGACTGCCTCCTCGATGGCCGCGATGCGATCCTCGAGCCGGCGCACCTTCGCGGCCAGGTCCGAGCTGGTCTCCCGGACGCTCCGCACGACAGCCATCGCTTCCGTGGCAGCGTCGTGTCCCTCAGCGGCACGCTCACGAGCGTCGGAACTCTGTCGGGCAACCTCGTCTGCGGTCGCCGCGACTTCCTCGATGGTCGCACTCAGCTCCGAGACCGCCTCGACAGTGCTCGCCGCCTCCTCGGCCTGTGTGGCGGCGCTCTCGTCGATCGAGGAGAGTTGCTCGTCGACATCGGCCGACGTGGCTCGAAGCACCTCGATCGCCCCCTGGGCCGTCGCGATCGGGCGGTCGTTCGTCCGGTCCGATCCGTCGGTCGTGCTGTCCGCCGTCCCCCTCATGCAAACCCCTCGTCCAGTTCGGTTCTCGTTCCGTTCGGTTCGTCCAACTGAGACGTCGTTACAGCACACATTCGCACACTGAATCGGGACGAACCGGGAATAGTTGAAACTGCGCGGGCGCGTCAAATCTTGCCCGGCCGACCGGGGAAACTCCACAGGTCGACAGTTTCCGACCGGCCGACCGGGTCGTTCCGAAGGGCGTTTATCCCTCGCCCGGCGACCGGAAGACAATGCGCGTGACGTTTCTCGGGACGAGCGGCGCGGTGCCGACGACCGAACGCAACCCTTCGGGAGTGATGGTCCGCCGGGAGGGCGAGCGACTGCTCTTTGACTGCGGCGAGGGGACCCAACGCCAGATGATGCATTTCGGGACGGGCTTCGACGTTGCGCACATCTTCGTCTCGCACATGCACGGCGATCACGTGCTGGGCATCCCCGGCTTGTTGCAGACGATGGACTTCAACGACCGCGAGGACCCGCTGGCGATCCACGCGCCACACGGGACCCGGTCTCGGCTGGAGGAGCTTCTCTCGGCGACCGGCGATCGGCCGTCCTATCCCCTCCGAATTACCCAGAACGGCCCGGGTGACGTGGTGCTCGACGCCGAGGGCTACGAGGTCCGCACGATCGAGACCGAACACCGGACCCAGTCGCTCGGCTTCGCACTGGTCGAAGACGACCGGACGGGACGTTTCGACCGGGAAAGGGCCGAGAACGAACTCGGGATCGAGCCCGGACCGAAGTACTCGAAACTCCACGCGGGGGAGCCAGTCGAACACGACGGGCGAACGATCCAGCCCGAGGAGGTCGTCGGCCCGCCGCGGCCGGGTCGGACGGTCGTCTACAGCGGCGATACTCGCCCCGTCGAGGCGGTCCGCCGAGCCAGCGAGGACGCCGACCTGTTGATCCACGACGCGACCTTCGCCGACGACCGGGCCGAGCGCGCCCGGGGGACCGGCCACTCGACGGCGCGGGAAGCCGGATCGCTGGCAGCCGAAGCCGGCGCGAAGCGCCTCGCGCTGACGCACATCTCGACGCGATACGCCGGACAGGCCGACCGACTCGAAGCGGAGGCCCGCGAGGCGTTCGGCGACGCCGCCTTCGTCGCAAGTGACGGCCAGGCGGTCGATGTCCCGTACCCGGATGACACACGAGACGAGTGACATCCCGGACAATGTCCGAGACGGGGAGTAAGATGTTCACACGGTCTCACGGATCACAGAACAATTACACCACCGTATCCACAGACTAGGGCAATGGCAAAACAGCGGGCCGACGCCGCCGTCGCGAGGGCGCTCGGTTCGATCTCGCCGTGGGGCGTTCGCCTCGCCTGTGGTGGCGTTATCGCGGCGGCAGGACTGGCGGGCATTCTCGTCCCGCTGGTCCGTCTGTTCGCCACGCCCGGCGGTGTTTCCGGTCCGGTCGCGGGTGTGCTCGTCCCGGCCGTGTTCGGTCTTGTCGTTCTCGCCAGTGGCTACTGGCTCGGGGGGAGCGACCTCGACGGATCGCTGGCTGCTGCGGTCATGGTATGGTGGTTCCTGGGGACTGCCTTCGGTGCGTTCACGGCACTCGGCCTCGTCGGCTATCAGATGGCGGCGGGCCTCGGTGTGGCCGACGCGGCGATCGTGCTCAGCGGGATCGCCTCTATCGGCGGCGTCGGTGGCCTGCTCGTCGGTCACTACGACGCCCGGAGTCAGCGTCGCCGACGCGAACTCGAACGCGAACACGAGCGGCTCGCCGACGAACGCCAGAAGCTCGCGCTCCTCAACCGGATCGTCCGCCACGACATCGGCAACGACCTCCAGATCATCAGCGGCATGAGCAGCCACCTCGAAGCGTACGTCGATCCCGATGGCCGTGAGCATCTCGATCGGGTACAGCGAACCACGGAAGAGGCCATCCAGTTGACCGAACAGGTTCGGGCGTTCGTGGCGTCGCTCGACGAGAACGAACCTTCCGAACGCCGCCGAATCTCCCTCAAGCGCGTGCTTGACACCCAGATCGAAAACACCCGGGAAGTCTACCGGGAAGCGACAGTCACCCTTGCGGGCGAGGTTCCGGACGTCGCGATCCACGCCGACGAACTCCTCTCGACGCTCTTTCACAATCTGCTCTCGAACGCAGTCGAACACAACGACCGGGACAGTCCGTCCGTCGAACTGTCGGTCGAACGCGACGCCGAAACGGTCGCCGTCTCGGTGGCCGACGACGGCCCGGGCATCCCCACCCAGGAGCGTGAGCGCCTCCAGGCCGTCGACACCAGTCCGGATCCAGCAGGCGAGTCAGGGCTCGGGTTGTACATCGTCGGCATGCTCGTCGATCGCTACGGCGGGACGATCGCGATCGACGACCGGGAGTCCCGTGGGACGGTTGTCACGGTCAACCTGCCGATCGCCGACGGCGAATAGCACCCCTCGACATCACGCTCGGGACGCCGACGGCAAGTTGCCAGCCCCCCGACGCGAACCGACACCCGTTACTGTCATCTGTGCCGGCGTGGAATGAAACGGCATGGAGCTTTCACACGTCGCGATATGGGTGACCGACCTCGACCGATCCCTCGACTTCTACGAGGCATTGGGCTTCGAGCGGGCGTGGTCGTTCACCGCAGACGGCGTCGAGAACGTCTACGTCAGCGGTGACGGTGGCGAACTCCAGTTGCGTCACGATCCCGACCGAACGACGCCGATCGCACCGACGCGGGCCGACACCGACCACGTTGCGCTGGGTGTCGAGGACGAAGCTGCTGTCGAGGCGGCTGTCGAGCGGAGCCGCGACGCTGGCGGCTCGGTCATCGACGGCCCACACGTCGTCGAACCGGCCGACGCCTACGCCGCCTTCGTCGAAGACCCCGACGGCTACACCCTCGAGTTCGTCACATCGCTGGAGGGAGACCAATGACTGATCCGCGCCTCGCGCTCGTCTTCGACGACGGGTATCGCAGCGACTTCGACATGCTTCGACCGGCACTCGCGGACCTCGACGCCCCCATGACGCTGGCGATCGTCCCCGGGTGGCTCGGCGGCGAGGACCACATCACAGCCGACGAACTCGCGACGCTCGCCGCCGAGGGACACGAAGTCCTCTCACACGGCCGCCGTCACCGCTACCTGGGAACCCATCGGGTAACGGCGGACGCGTCGGCTGGCGACCGTCGAGTTACCCTGGACAACCACGTCTTCCCCGATGACGACCACGGCGTCTACGTCGGCGACACCTACGAGATCACCAACGGCGAAGACGCCGAAACGCTGACCCTTGCCGAGAAATTGGGCACCGACGACGAACCGATCATGGAATTCGAGACGGCGATTTCGGGCGATTACACCGCCGGCGAAGCGGTCGTCCGCCCGACGATGGCGACCATCGAGGACGAGATCGTCGGCGTCCGCGAGGAGTTCGACGACCTGGGCTTCGATCCGACGGGCTTTGTCTTCCCGTATGACGCCACTGACCCGCGAGCTTGGGACGTCGCGAGCGAGGAATACGACACCATCGCGAACGCCGGAGTCAGGTCGCTGCCGAACCCAGCAGGGACGCTTCCGACGAACTGGCGACGGTACTACCTCCAGACGAGCCATCAGACCCGGCCGGAACTCGCGGCGTACCTCGATACGCTCGCCGAGCAGGGTGGCGTGGGGATTCTCGCGGGCCACAGCGACTGGGAGTCGGTTCCCGAAGAGCGCGTGATCTGGACCGTCGAGGCCGCCCGCGAGCGCGGGATCGAAGTGACGACGCTCCACGAGGCAGCCGAGCGCTAAACGAAGCACTACCGTCTCACTGGCGGTGTTCAGATAAGCACCGAGTAAGAAGCCTGTTTTCTCTGCTAATCAGCCAAATCCTGGTGGAATGAAAGGGCGAGCCAGTTTCGAGAACCCCGACGAAGTAAGCACTGCAGGGCGCGAAGCGCCCGAAGCGCGCAGCGAGTCGCGGGACCGAAACTGGCGAGGGCTTTCAGAGTTGTCTCACTCTCGGCAGATCCTTATCTGAACACTACCGTCTCACTTCGGCGAGGTTTCAAGACCCAGGAGCGCCTATACCTCTGTAATGGCGACCCAGCAGTATCGAATCGTCTCCGCGGAGGACTCGGAGATTCACGGGGAGCCCCACATCGAGGGGAGCCGCGTCACGGTCCGAGATGTGCACGCACGCGTCGAACAGCGCGGACTCGCCCCCGAACGAGTCGCCGAGCGGTACAACCTGGACATCGCAGACGTCTACGAGGCACTCGCGTATTATCACGCCAATCCCGAGGAGATGCGACGGGTCGAGAAACGCCACGACCGAGCCGCCGCCGAGGCCAGAGAGCGGTCGTCGCTCACGCCACCCGACAGCTGACCGATGGCGTATCGGCTCATCCTCGACGAGAACGTCGAGCACGAGGTGGCCCATCGGCTCGGGAACTACGGCCACGACGTCGAGCACGTCGATTTTGTACCCGAGCTCGGGAAGGGGACTGCCGACCAGCCGATCGCGCGGTATTCACTCGACACCGATCGCGTGATCGTGACGTACGACGACGACTTCGTCCTCGAGGTGGACGAAGGCCAGTATCGGGCGGTGTTGTATTTCGACGACGCGGCGCTGTCCGTCGAGCAGGTCTCGGACATCATCCACACTGTTTCTCGGAACTACCCACAGGAAGCGTTGCAGGGCCTCGAGTACGTCGGCGAGGAATGGCTCTGAGCGACGGCCCGGTCACCTCTCACCGCGAATGGAATACGCTCCGTGGGTGAAAACCGTCTCTGTATATTTGACTCAGCCTGCCCGAGTCGCGCCCTGTGTCCCCCATGAGAGGACTGACTGTTGCAGATCGTGCGAAATCAACGTGCCTCGTTCCCGACAATCGGCATCATGAGGAATTTTAGCGCCCGCGGCGTCATGGGTTTATACTGCTGAGACACCTAGGTACCACCGTGCAACGGACGGCTGCCCTGGACGACGTGATCTTCGGCGTGGACGTCCAGAGCGGGGACGTGCGGGGGGATGCGCCCTCCTACGCGCTGGTCATCTTCGACGGCGAGAGCATCGACCGGGACGTGGTGAGCCGCCGGAAACTGCGGCGACTCATCGAGGACGAAGAGCCCGCCATCGTCGCCACGGACAACATGTACGAACTCGCCGCGGACAAGGACGCCCTCGTCCACTTCCTCCGGGAATTGCCCGACGGAACCCGGCTCGTCCAGGTGACCGGCGACGAGCAGCCCGAACCGCTCTCCAGGGTCGCCTCCCGCCACGGCGTCCCCTACGGCAAAGACCCGATGAAAGAGGCCGAGGCCGCGGCCCGACTCGCGGCGGGCAACGTCGGTTACGCGGTGTCGGCGTTCTCCGAAACGACCGAGGTGAAGGTCTCCCGCGGCCGCTCGACCGGCGGCGGTGGGGGCTGGAGCGAGGACCGCTTCACCCGACGGATTCACGGTTCGGTCAAGAAGCTCGCCCGCGAGGTCGAACGCGAACTCGAGGCCGCGAATCTCGAATACGACCGCAATGTAACCGAGAAGTACGGCGGCTTCTCGAACGCGATCTTCGAGGTCGAGGCCCCACCGGAAGACATCCCCGTCTCGCGGGAACGGTCGGGCGACACCAGGATCGAGATCGAGCGCGAGCGCTTAGAGGGCATCGAGTTCGAGCCGCTGGCCCACCGGCGCGATCACGTCGTCGTCGGCGTCGACCCGGGGACGACCACCGCCGTCGCCGTCGTCGGACTCGACGGCGAGGTCCTTGAGGTCCACTCGACCCGGACTGCGGACACCGCCGCAGTCATCGAGTGGATCATCGAACGCGGGCGGCCGATCGTCGTCGCCGCGGACGTCACGCCGATGCCCGAAACCGTCGAGAAACTCCGCCGGAGTTTCGACGCGGCCAGCTGGACACCCGACAGCGACCTGCCCGTCGACGAAAAACTCCACCGGACGCGCGAGGAAGCCTACGACAACGACCACGAACGCGACGCCCTGGCGGCCGCCCTCGAGGCCTTCGACGATCACGAAGACCAGTTCGAGCGCGTTGCCGCCAAGGTCCCGCCGCGCGAGGAGGTCGGTCCCGTCCTGGCCCGCGTTGTCGCCGGCGAGGAGTCCGTCGAGAGCGTCCTGGACGACCTCGCGGACGACGACGGCGAACCCCCGGAGCCGACCGAACACACCCCACGCGAACTCACCGCCGAGGAGAAGCAGATCAAGCGCCTCCAGGACCGGGTCGACCGACTCGAGTCCCACGTCGCGGATCTCAACGAGACGATCGAAACGAAAGACGGGACGATCAGCGACCTCCGGGACAAACTCGAATCGGCCCGCAGCGAGCAGCGAGCGGAGACCCGCAAACGGCGGGAAGTGACCCGCCTCGAACGCGAGAACGACCGCCTCGAACGCGAACTACAGAGCGAGCGTGAGCGAGTCGAGGACCTGGAGGGCAAGCTCGAACGGCTGAAAGCGCTCTGGAAGCTCGACCACTCCAATTTCGCCGAGGTCGAGGAGACCAAGGAGGGGCTCGTCCCCGTGAAGGTCGTCGAGAAGTTCACGACCGCGGCGATCGAGGACGCCGACGACCGGTTCGGACTCGCGGAAGGCGACATCATCCTCTTCCGTGACGCGACGGGTGCGGGCCGCTCGACGGCCGAGCGACTGGCTGATCTCGACCCACGGCTCGTCCTCCGAACGGGTGGTCTCTCGGACGTCTCCGACGAAGTGCTCTTCGAGGAGGACGTCCCGGTCGCGCCGGCCGAGAACGTCACCGTCCAGGAGGTCGACGAACTCGCCGTCGCCCGCGAACGTGAGGTCGAGGAAGCCATCGAAGAGTGGAAAGAGTACGCGAGCGAGCGCAAGAAGGCCCGGACCGCGGAGATGGTCGACACGCTGATCAGCGAACACCGGGCGTCGGGCCACGGCGGCAGCGTGTGAAGGTGTCGTCCGGGCGAACGTTTTTGTCCCCCGAAGTCCCGGTCGATATCGAGAGATGTCCCAGGACGTCACGCTGGCAGTCGGCGACAGCACGTATCCCGGACGACTGAACACGCCCGAGGAGCCTTCAGATCGCGGGATACTGATCGTTCCCGGCGCGGGACACGGGCCGTTCGGCGACGTGTTCCTCCGTTTTGCCCGGAGAGCAGCCGAGGACGGACACTACGTTGCCCGATTCGAGACGTGGATATCCCCCAACGACCTGGAGGCTAAAACCGACGAAGACTTCCGGGCGGAACTGGCGGCCGGCGTCGAGTTCCTTCGTTCGCGGGGCTGTTCGACGATCACGGTCGTCGCCAAGAGTTTCGGCGGCCGAGTGGCTCTAGAGCACCTGCCGGACGGCGTCGATCGGCTGGTACTGTGGGCTCCCGCAGTCCTGGCCGAAAACGCCGAGAACGTCCCCGAAGACGCCTGGGATCACCTGCCAGCCGTGACTCCCGGCGAATTCGGCGTCGACGTTCTGACTCGGATCCTCCAGGGTGACGACGACGGCATCCCCGTCGACAGTGCCGAGCGGATCGCCGAAGGATTGCCAGACGGCGAACTCGTGGTCCTCCCCGACGAGGATCACTCGTTTTTGCGTAACTATACACGCGTCATCGAGGAGACGGTAGCGTTCTTGCCGGAGTGACGGCAGTCGGCGGCGAGTCACCGGGATCCGTCTGTCTTCGGGGTGAGAATATTTGTGTCTCAGAACACGAGGATATCTCATGGAACAATTCGTCGCCGAGAACCTCGATCGGTACGGAGACACCCAGGGTGTCCTGCCCGAGCGGCTGGAGGACTTCGGTGAACAGTATCGCGAGCAGGGATACCTGACGCGCGACCAGCTGTACGAACTGGCCTACGAGACCGCGACCCGGAGCGCCTATCACGTCGAGTCCAACCCCGAAGCGCGCTGTATCGAAGTGACGCGAAACGTCCGAACAGTCGAAGGCGATTTCTCGAAGGTGCAGCTGCTCTCCGGCCTCTCGGGATTCAAAGCCCCCGTCGCCTCGGCGGTTTTGACGGCGCTGGATCCCGAGCGCCACGCCGTGGTGGACACCCGCGTCTGGGCCGCCCTAGAACGGCTGGAGTATCTCGACGGGCGCAAGGAGAACTTCGACGCCGCCGACTACGTGACGATGATCGAACCGATCCGCGAAATCGCCGACGAGACAGGGTATTCACCGGCAGACGTCGGCTACGCGCTGTTCGCCTACGACGACCACGTCCGGGAAGGCACACTTCACTGACTGTCCGTCGTGAAGACTCGGATAAGCGCGCTGAATCGAACGGCGTCGGACCTTACTCAGGGCCAGGTTCCTCGGGAGTCGATTCGCCGCCACGTAGTTTGGCGGCGACGACGGCGATGGTTGCAAACAGTACAGCACCGACAGCGAGTTTCTTTTTCGAACGCATACTCGGCCGTTGGTCGCTATGGGATATAAACCGACGACCAGAGCTTCCGAGCCAGCAGTACGGGGGATCAAGGACCGTGGTGCCGACGAGTTGTCCGCCAGTCGGTCGCTGTGATCACCAAACGGAATTCTTAGGCCCGCCGATCACCCAGGACGGCTATGCGCGATCACTTCGAACTCCAGGCGTACGACGCCATGGGGCGGCTCGGCGAGTTGACCGTCCCGCGGGCGGACGTCACCGTCGAGACGCCCGCACTGCTGCCGGTCATCAACCCCCACCACGAGACGATCGATCCCGGACGGCTGGCGGAGTTCGGAGCCGAGATCCTGATCACGAACAGCTACGTGATCTACGGGAGCGACGAGGTCCGAGAGCCGGCGCTCGACGATGGATTGCACGACCTGCTGGATTTCGACGGCGCGATCATGACCGACTCGGGATCGTTTCAGCTGGCCGAGTACGGCGAGATCGACGTCAATACGACTGAGATCCTCGAATTCCAGCGTGAGATCGGATCGGACATCGCGACGCCGGTGGACATCCCGACACCGCCCGACGCCGACCGCGAGCAGGTCGGCCGGGAGATGGAGACGACACAGGCTCGACTCGAAACGGCCGCCGACTTCGACGCCGGGGAGATGCTGCTCAACGCGCCAGTCCAGGGGGCGACCTACCCCGATCTTCGGGAGCAGGCCGCTCGGGACGCGTACGCGACGGGGCTCGATGTCTTTCCGATCGGCGCGGTCGTCCCGCTGTTGAACGATTACCGGTACGCCGAGATAGTCGACGCCGTTGCCGGGGCCAAGCGCGGCCTGGGCGAGGACGCCCCGGTCCACCTCTTCGGCGCGGGCCATCCCATGATGTTCGCCCTCGCCGTCGCGGCCGGCTGTGATCTGTTCGACTCTGCCGCCTACGCCCTGTACGCCCGCGACGGCCGATATCTGACCGTCCGCGGGACCGAACACCTCGACGAACTCGAACACTTCCCGTGTGAATGCCCCGTCTGCTCGACCCGAACTCCCGCGGAGCTGCGCGACCGGCCGACTCACGAGCGCACCAAACTGCTGGCCGAGCACAACCTCCACGTCTCCTTCGGCGAAATGCGCCGTATCAAGGGGGCGATCCGGCAGGGGAATCTGCTGGAACTTGTCGAGACCCGCGCTCGCGCCCACCCGACAATGCTCGACGGCTACCGGGCGCTGCTCGACCACGCCGAACAGCTCGAACGCACCGACCCCGCCTCGAAGGACGCCTTCTTCTACCTTTCGGGGGAGAGCGCCGACCGCCCGGAGGTCCGGCGACATCACGATCGACTCGCGCGGCTGTCACCGCCCGCGGACCTCGTGCTCGCGGCCGATCCCGACGCTCACGCTGGATCGGACGCCGACGTCTGGGCGGTCGAGCCTCCCTTCGGGCCGGTCCCGCGTGGCCTCGATCAGACCTATCCACTCACGGCGGAGCTGCCCGAGCGACTCGACGGCCGGGCCTACCGGGCCGCTGCTCGTGGCGTGAATCGTCTCGCCGAGACGAGTGACGCCGCGATCACGCTCGTCGACGACGGCTGGCCGGCGAGCGCACTCGACCTCGTCGCCGAGGGCGTGGACATCGACACGACAGTCGAAGAGTGACAGACGCTTACCGGATCGCTCCGCTGGATCGACTGCCGGCATCGCCGAACCCGGTAAGGTCTGACAGCACCCGTGCGTTTTCCCGTCGGGTCGCCGTTTCGCCAGTATGAGTCAGTTCGACCGGACCAAAGAGTCCGGCAACGAATCGGGGGCAGGGACCGAGACCGGTCCGGGACCGGCCCGGACCGAGTCGCGGATCCCGCCGGCGGAGGTCTTTTCCATTCTGGGCAACGACACGCGGGTGGCCATCCTCCGGGCCATGCTGGAACTGGACGCGGACGAGCAGCCGGTCAGCTTCACGGCCATCTTCGAGCAGGTCGACATCGCCGACAGCGCCAACTTCAGCTACCACCTCGAGAAGTTGACGGGTCATTTCGTCGCCCAGCGCGAGGACGGCTACGTGTTCCGGTATCCCGGCCGGAAGGTCGTGAGTTCGATCTTCACCGGGACGCTGACCGAGCGCGCCCAGCTCGGCTTTTTCCCCGTCGATGGGTCCTGTTATGCCTGTGATAGATCTCTGCACGGGTGGTACGTCGACGACGAACTCACCATCGGCTGTATCGACTGTGGGACGATCCAGGTCAGCTACCCGTTCCCCGCCGGCGGCCTCGACGACCGCACGACCGAAGACGTCCTGGAAGCTTTCCAGCACTACGTCCGTCACCACTACTGTCTGGCCGCCGACGGCGTCTGTCCGGAATGTACCGGCTCGATCGAGTCGGATCTCGTGGCCGACCCTGACGAGGACGACCTGGAGGTCGCCGTCGAACACGTCTGTCAACGCTGCGGGTACCGCCTGGAGTCAACCGTCGGTATCACGCTGCTCGATGTCGCCGACGTCCTGGTGTTTTTCTCCGAGCGCGGGGTCGATCTGAACGCGACGCCGTTCTGGCACTTCGACTGGTGCGTCAGTGACAAGCGAACGGAGATCGTCGACGACGAGCCGCTCCGTGTCCGGCTGACTCTCCCCTGTGCAGGCGACGAACTCCGCGTCCTGCTCGACGAAACCGTCTCCGTGATCGACACTGCAGTCGTCGAACGCCTCCCGGAGTAAGCCGGCTCAACAAAGTATCAAAAAATAAACTGTAGTTGGGTGGAGGAAGGGCTCATACCGGTCGAGTCCGTAGTCGTGGATATGACGCAGTCACTGACTGGACGGATGGCATCGACGACCCAGGCGAGCGGACGGAGTACTCGGTAACGATGGTCGACGCCGAGCAGTTCCGGGCCGTCCTCGGGCAGTTCGCGACCGGCGTGACCGTCGTGACGCTGCCGGGCGACCCGCCCCACGGCATCACCGTCAGCGCCTTCGCCAGTCTGTCGATGGACCCGCCGCTCGTGTTGATCTCGCTCGACCACGACACCGACGCCCACCGGCGACTCGCCGACGGGGACGACGACGGGTTCGCCGTCAACATCCTCGCCCGCGACCAACGCGAGGTCGGCGAATTCTTCGCGGGGATGACCGACGATGGCGATCCCCTCGCCGAAGCGACCGACGCGCCGGCCACGGGTGCACCCGTCTTCGACGACGACCTCGCGTTCGTCGACTGTTCGGTGTACGATAGCTTCGAGGCGGGCGATCACACGGTCTACGTCGGGAAGGTCGAAGCGGCCGAGTTGTTGAACCCCGAGGCCGACCCGCTCACGTATCACCGCGGCGAGTGGGGCACGATTCCGGCGGCGGCGGACAACGCCTGACTACCCAGCGAAGCCACTTTTCGAAAGCGAACGACGCCAGCCCACCGCGAGCCACGACTATCTCGACCGTCGCCGTAGTCGGGTGAGTCACGGCCGCGGCGTTGCATCCTGTCTTTCGCGAAAAAATGCCCACTGCAGTGTGTTCGAGACGACGTCGCGTATCTACTCGAACAGTTCGACGGCCTGCTCGAAGCGCGCGGCGGGTTCCTCCCAGTCGACGACCTCGAAGAAGTTCTCGACAAACTCGCCGCGGGCGGGCCCGTAGTCGTGGTAGTAGGAGTGCTCCCAGACGTCCAGCGCCAGGACGGGGTGGCTGCCCCAGAGCGCGCCCTGGTCGTGTTTGTCGACGACGACATTGCGAAGCTGGTTGCTGAACGAATCGTAGACCAAAAGCGCCCAGCCGCCGGCCCCGCTGGCGGCGGCCTCGAACTCGCCCTTCCAGGCGTCATAGGAGCCGAAGTCCTCCTCGATTCGCTCGCGGAGGTCGCCCGCGGGTTCGTCGCCACCCTCCGGGCTCATCGACTGCCAGAAGAGGTCGTGCAGGACGTGGCCGGAGCCGTTGTGCGTGACGTTGCGGATCGCGCCGGCCGAGGAGTCGAACTCACCGGCCTCGCGGTTCGCCGCGAGGGTCTCCTCGGCGGCGTTCCAGCCGTTGACGTAGCCCTGATGGTGGGTGTCGTGATGCCAGCGCAGTACCTGCTCGGAGATGTGCGGTTCCAGTGCGTCGTAGTCGTACGGTAGCGGCGGTAGCTCGTAGTCGCTCATGTTACGCATTTCCGAGTAATGCGTGGGACGGATATGAACGTTCTCTGTAGCGGATTTTAGAAGGATACTTGATATTCAAATTTCGTCTCTTGAACGGTTATTGGCGGATATAGGCCATCGATACGAAATACCTATACTCGTTTTGATTGTTTTCACTTGCCGCAACGGAATGCCGGATATGGTCGAATCAGATCAGATAGCGTATATATGGCGTATCGCCGGGCTGAGACAGACGATCGGGAGGGCGGCGGATCGGTTTCGGACTGAGAGCGTTCGGGACTGGAAAGATAGTTGTGAGCGCGTCTCCGAATGGGTTCCATGACCGAGTATTTCGAAGTGATCGACCGGGACGGGGCCGCCAGGATCGGCGACCTCCGGCTGGCCGCGTCGATCACTACGCCGGCGCTGATCGACGACGTGCTCGTCGACGCCGGTGACCTCTGGACGGAAGATCGCCAGGTCCCCGATGGCAGCGACGACGAGTTGACGGTCCTGCCCCACCGCGGGTTCCCGGCCGGGACGCCCGAGGAAGTCCAGACGGCCTTCGACCCCGCCGTCCCGGACGTCGAGTATCCCAGCGCCGCCGTCATCTCCCCGGAGACGGCTGCCGATCACGGCACCGACGCGTACGTCCTCGCCGGCGGGGCCGGCCTGGTCGGCCACAGTGAGGCGTTCGTCGACGCTATCGTCGAGACTCGGGAGTCGATCCCGCCGGATGCCGGCCTCTACCTTCCGGGCGTCGCCACGCCCGGCAACGTCGCCACCCTCGCGTACGCCGGGGTCGACCTCTTCGACACGGACCGCGCCGTCGTCCGTGGGACCCAGGGGTGGTATCTCACCCGCGACGGCGAGTATCGCCTCGCCGACCTCGACGAACTCCCGTGCTCGTGCCCGGCGTGTCAGCAGGCTGTCGAGGACTTCGACCGCGAGGACTGCGTCGAGCACAACGAACGCGTCCTCGACGCCGAGCTCCGGACCGTCCGCAACCGGATCCGTGATGGGGAACTTCGGGACTACATCGAGGGCCAGGCCCGCCACGAGCAGTGGCTGACTGCGACGATGCGGCGACTCGACGACGAGTACACCTACCTCGAACAGCGCACGCCGCTGCTCCGGAAAGCCGAGATCACGGCGTCGACCGACGACACGCTCCGGCGGGTCGAGATCCAGCGCTTCGCCGAGCGCGTTACCGACCGCTATCGCAACCGCTTCGATGCCCCCCTCGTTCTGGTGCCGTGCTCGGCGACGAAGCCATACAGCGACTCCCAGAGCCACGGCCAGTTCCGCGAGGCGATCAACTACCGCGGGCACGTCGCCTCGATGACCTCGCCGATCGGCGTCGTCCCCCAGGAACTCGAACTTACCTACCCGGCCCAGCACTACGACACCGTCGTCACCGGCCGGTGGTCCGAGACGGAGATCGAATTCGTCGCGGATGTGCTCGAAGCCTACCTCGCCGCCAACGACTACCCGCGCGTGATCGCCCACGTTCCCGAGGACTACCGGGCGATCACCGAGCGCGTCGAGAAGCGCCTCGACCGGGAGTTCGAGTACACCGTCGCCGATCACCCCACGACCGACGAATCGCTCGCGAACCTCTCGAAAGCGCTCGCGGGCGAGCAAAAGTACCGCAAGCGCGAGCGCCAGCACAACGTGATTCGCGCCATCGCCGACTACCAGTTCGGCGCGGGCGCTGGCGACGAACTCTTCGGGGACTTCAGCGTCGAGAGTCGCTATCCGAAGCTCCGGGTTCGAGACGACGACGACGAGCAACTCGCCGCGATGGTGCCCGAGTACGGCGTCCTCGCGCTGACGCTCGCCGGCGCTCGACAGTGGGTCGACGCTGACGTCCCGACCAAGCGCGTCGAAATCGACGACTTCGTCCCCCACGGCAGCGTCCTGGCGCCGGGGATCCTCGACGCCGACGAGTCGATCCGGGTCGGTGACGAAGTGGTCTTCGAGGGGCCCTCGGCGTTCGCGATCGGCCGGGCGAACATGAGCGGGCCGGAGATGGTCGCCAGTTCGCGGGGGATCGCCAGCGAGGTCCGCCACGTCGAAGAGAAATGAGCGCGGGGGCCCGGCCGGTCGATCGACCGCTACGGTGGCTGATCGTCATCGTCGTCGCGGCGATCCTCTTCGTCGCGGCGGTCGTCGAACCTTCGTCGGATATCGCCCGATCGGGACCGTTCGGCCTGCTCACACAGGCGACCTGGCTGCACGTCTTCGGCTACGCCTTTTTCAGCCTGACGCTGGTGTACGCACTGCTGGATACGCCCGACGAGCCGACGCTCCATCCAGCGGTCGTCCCCATCATCGTCGTCGCCTACGGCATCCTGCTCGAACTCGTCCAGATGTTGATCCCCTACCGCTCCTTTGGCGTGGGGGACATCCTCGCGGACGCGGTCGGGGCCGTCGTGGTGGTCGCCGTGTGGGCCTACGGCCGGGCCGCGCTGGCGGCGCTCGGGTTTCGCCGGTCGTGAGATGATCTTGATGGGATCATCGATCACAAGGTAGGGACGCAGGGGCTTTAGGGACTGACCGGCTATCCGTTTCCAATGAGCCAGCCGAGTCCGGACGTCTACGAGCAGGGACGGGGCATGGATGCCCACAATAAGGTGATGCGGGAGATCCGCTCCCGCAACGACGCCTCCTACGAGCCCGACGAACCAACCCGGGTCTGGATCGACCGGGACAACACGCCCGACGGCGTCGTCGATTCGCTGACGATCGTCCTCAACACCGGCGGGTGTCGGTGGGCCCGGGCCGGCGGCTGCACGATGTGTGGCTACGTCGCCGAGAGCGTCGACGGCGGGACGGTCGCCCACGAGGACCTCCTCGCCCAGATCGACGCCGCTCTGGAACAGGAACGCGAGACCCACGACGGCACCTGCCGGCAGGTCAAGATCTACACGTCGGGAAGTTTCCTCGACGAGCGCGAGGTCCCCGCCGAGACCCGGCAAGCCATCGCCGACGCCTTCGGTGATCGGGATCGGATCGTCGTCGAATCGCTCCCGGACTTCGTCGATCGGGAGAAGATCGCGGACTTCCGCGAGCAGGGCCTTGCCGTCGACGTGGCGATCGGTCTGGAGACGGCGACCGACCGGGTCCGCCACGACTGCGTGAACAAGTACTTCGACTTCGCCGACTTCGAGGACGCCTGCGCCGAGGCCCTCGCCGCCGACGCCGGCGTGAAGGCCTATCTCCTCATGAAACCGCCGTTCCTCAGCGAGAGCGAGGCCATCGAGGACATGATCTCCTCGGTCGAGCGATGTGCGGCCGTCGATGGGTGTCACACCGTCTCGATGAACCCGACAAACGTCCAGCGCTACACGATGGTCGAACAGCTCTATTTCGACGGCGGCTACCGCCCGCCATGGCTCTGGAGCGTCGCCGAGGTCCTCCGGGAAACGGTCGAGGAGGACGTCACCGTCGTCTCGGACCCCGTCGGCCACGGCAGCGACCGCGGGCCGCACAACTGCGGGGAGTGTGACGAGCACGTCCAGACGGCGATCAAGGACTTCAACCTCCGGCAAGACCCGAGCGTGTTCACGCAGGTCGAATGTGAGTGCGAACGAACCTGGGATGTCGTCCGCGAGCGCGAGAAGAGCTACTCGTTGCCGCTCGCGCAGTGAGTCAGGTCGAGTCGTCGGTGACGGCCATGATCCGCGGCAGGGCTTCGTCACGGATCAGCTTCGCCCCCGCGATCAAGAGGAGCGCGCCGACGACGATTTCCCAGACGCCGACCATCTGCTGGCCGGCGGTGAGGTTTTCGAACCCGGCGGATTCCGCGATAAATCCCACGAGCGTCAGCACGCCGGCCAAAAGCGCCATCGCGACGCCAGTGAGTTGCTCGACTACAACATCTAACATACACCCTCCTACGAGAACCGGCGATTATGACTCTTTTCGTTCCGTCGTCGGGCCGAGGACGTGCTCGCCAGCCTGCTGATGCGTTGAGCGACCATCGTGCCCGATCCGGGCGACGCGTGACGAAATCGTTATATTTTCTCCCGAGATATGCGACGAAGATGGCACCTACTCGGAATATAAACTATGCATCGTGGACGAAAAACAGCTTTCTCCTCGGCGTTGCCCTCCTGTCGATCGGCGCGTTGGGCCACATCGTCGGTCCAGCACTCGTCGGTCAGTTAGAGGGGTGGGTATCGACGCTGCTGCTCGACCTGGAAATCCTCGGCGTGTTGATCGGCCTGATCGCGCCGCTCGTGTTCGGCATCGTGCTCCCGCTGACGGAGTAGCGGCCTGGCTCACGGCGACGGTCGAGACAAAAATCAGCCCAGCTCAGAAGAACGCGGCCGCTTCCGTGGCGTAGTCCTCTGGCGGCACGTCGACGACGCTCTCGTCGTGGAGCGTGGCGAAGAACGGTGAGTCCGACCAGTAATATTGCTCGAAGACCGCCCGGGCGACCAGGTCGATCACCGGCGGGTTCGCCGGATCGCCGTCCTGGAGCGTGATCGCGAGGTTGAAGCTGTTGTGGCCGGCCGACCCGTAGTACTGGAGGCCGTTGACGATCCCGGCCGCCAGGTCCTCGACGACCGGATCGGTCGGATCGGGGACGTCCACGCCCGGCGCGACGCCGCGGACGTGGCGGTGGTGTTTGGGCGCGTACGGCGCGACCCACTCGACGGCGCCGGTCGAGCCGATGTATCGGTCGGTCTCGGTCGTCTCCGAGACCGAGTCCTCCCAGTAGGAGGCGTCGTGTTCCTCGCGGTAGGCGCGGGCCGCCTGGGCGCGGTCGGTCTGGAGGTTCGTCCCGCACTCGTCGACCAACGTCTGCATGTGGGGATGGATGATGCTGCTGCCGGCCGGCCGCAGGAAGTTCATGTTGATCGAGGCGTACTCGTCAGCGGCGTCGGACTCGAAGGCGGTGGTGACGAACTCCAGGGCAGCCGCCAGCCCGTCGGTGAACTGCTGGACGGTGAACTCGTCGATCGGGACGTAATGATCCTCGGTCAGGACGACCACGTTGGAGTGGTCGCCGTAGGGGTTGAGGTTGGGGAACGATGTCGCCTCGCCCCACTCGCCGCGGTCGAACCCGACCCAGTCAGGATAGGTCGGCGTCGCCTCTGTGACCATGTCGGGACAGAAAAAACACCCTTCGCTGTCCCCGACGACGGCATCGATGTCGGGGTCGCCCTCCGGCCGGACGAAGTTCTCCGAGACGATCCGTGACTGGCGTCCTGTGAGCGGATCTTCGCGGATCTCGGTCTCGACTGAGACCTCCTCGAAGTCCTCCAGCGGACTGTGGAACCACGTCGTCTGTGTAGCGGGGTCGAAGTCGAACGTCATCGATTCCGACTATACGGAGAGCGCTAAAAAAGCTACCCGCAGCGCGTCCGGGCCACGCGTTGTAACCGGACGCGACGAGTTACAGCCAGGACCCGGCGGTTTTTGGGACGGGCGGTCGTTCACTCGGATATGCCAGACTGCGTGTTCTGTGCGATCGTCGACGGCGAACTGCCGAGTCACACCGTCCACGAGACCGACGACGCCCTTGGGTTTCTGGACGCCAACCCGCTCGCGAAGGGACATACGCTCGTGGTTCCCAAGGACCACCACGAGCGACTCGATGACCTCCCCTCCGAGACGGCGACGGGGTTCTACGGGGCAGTTCACGAGGTCGTCCCGGCCGTCGAGGCGGCCCTCGACGCACCGGCGACGACCGTTGCCGTCAACAACGGCGAGTCCGCGGGACAGGAAGTCCCCCACGTTCACGCCCACGTCGTCCCGCGCTTTCCGGACGACGACGCCGGGCCGATCCACGCACTCTTCGACGATCGCCCACACCGTTCAGCTGCCGAGCAATCGGACCTCGCTACCGTGATTGCCGCCGAGATCTGACTTTCGGCAACCTCAGTTTACAGTAATATCAATAGATTAATTACGTTGAGTTGTCTTTTCATAGTTGCTGTGCACGCTCCAGGCACATCGGGGGAATGCCCGGAATGTTCGGGGGAACTGATGCGTGACGGTCGTGAAGCGATCTGCCAGGACTGCGGGCTGGTCGTCTCGGAAGTGCAGGTCGACCATGGACCGGAATGGCGATCGTTCGATGACGACTCGACCGACCGACGACGGACCGGACCGCCGATCTCGCGGTCGCGTCACGATCACGGGTTGTCAACCCGGATCGGGCGTGATCGTGGCGCACCGCCGCGACGCCGACGCCGGATCGCGCGGTTGCGCCGCCAACATCGTCGGTCCCAGACGTCTTCGAAGGCCGAGCGGAACCTGATGTACGGCATCATGGAGATCCGCCGGCTCGTCGGCCGGTTGTCACTGTCTCGAAACTTCCGTGACGAGGCGTGCGTCCTGTTCGAAACAGCCCAGGGGGACGGGCTGTTGCACGGGCGCTCTATCGAGGGGATGGCTGCCGCCGCGGTGTACGCCGTGTGTCGCATCGCCGGCGTCTCGCGGACGATCGAAGAGATCACGACGGTCGCCCATGCGAGCGAAAGCGAACTCACAGTGGCCTACGCTGCCATCAACCGCGAACTGGGGCTGGAAACCGGGCCGATCGATCCCCGGGAATACCTGCCCCGGTTCGCCAGTCGGCTCGACCTCCACGTCGACATCGAGCGTCGGGCTCGTGAACTCGCGGCGTTCGTCTCCGAGGAGAATCTGGCCGGCGGCCGTGCGCCGAGCGGGGTGGCAGCAGCGTGTCTATATACGGCGGCCTGTGAGCGGAACATCGACGTCACGCAACGCGAGGTTGCGGATGTCGCCGGGGTGGCACCCGCAACACTCAGGTCGACGTATCAGGACGTGCACAGCAACGCCTAACGCGCACAAGCGGCGGAGAACGGGGGAGTAGAAACCGGTCGTAGAGACGATCAGGTCGTCCGGAGATGGTCGGTACGGGGTTCGTACACCTCGCCTTGCTGTTTGAGCTTCTCGATCTCGTGTTCGGCCTTTGAGGCCTCCATCCCGACCTCCTCGGCGCGCTCGATCACCACGTCGACGGGTGCGCCCTCGTCGTACTCTTCCTCGATATCGGCGATGATCCCGCGGATGTTCTTGATCCGATCGCGCTGTGACTTGGAGGTGCCCGTCTCGACCACGTCAGCGTCGAGTTCGCCCGTCTCCGGGTCGATCCCGATGTCCTCCAGCGACGAGCGGACGATCCCGATGACGCGTTCGGCGTCTTCCTCCTCGACGGTATCCGAGAGTCGCACCCTGGCGCTTGCCTCGGCGAGCCGCACTAGCGCCTCGAGTTTCCGGGCCGTGACGGGCACCGGCGCGTCCTCGCCCGAGCCCTTCGTCCGCAACTCGACGTAGAAGTCCCGGATCGCGGCTTTGGCCTCCTCGGTCATCGTCGGGAAGCAGTCCCGCTTGGCGAAGGCGACGTACTTCCGGAGGAGTTCGGGGTCGATCTCCGGGGCGACCGTGTCGGTGACGTTCGCGACCTCCTCGGCGCTGTAGTCCGAGGTACTGTTTTGCTCACGGTGGGTGTTGAGTTCACCCGCGTAGTTCGTCCGGAGGATGTGCTCGGCCAGTTCGGCGTCCGCCTCCTCGTCGGGCTCGTCGGTGACGGTGAAGATGAGGTCGAACCGGGAGATGAGTGCCGGCTCGAGGTCGATCTGCTCGCCGATCGGCTCGTACTGGTCGAAGCGGCCATACTTGGGGTTTGCCGCCCCGAGCAACGAACAGCGGGATTTGAGTGTGGCGTTTATTCCAGCCTTGGAGATGCTAATACTTTGTTGTTCGAGGGCTTCGTGCATCGCCGAACGATCTTCGGAATTATGAACGACCATTCCGTTGGCGAGGAAATTGTGGGTGCCTTCGACAGTCAGGTCGTACACTGAATCGTAGTCGTGGTCCGGGACGCTCTCGACGTGTTCCACCGTTCGAAGCCCGATATCGCCGAGTCTGGATTCCGCCGGGCCAAGGCGATCGGATGAGGTGTCGATTTGGGCTATTCCACCGTCAGTTGCCATCTCTGAGCCTTCCGGGACGAAAACGAGATCGCCCGGTTGCAGGTCTTCGGCAGGTGTCTCGACTCTCCCGCGGGCCTGTTCGATGAAGAACGGATGATCCGGCGTGACAGTCACTTCTTCGCCAGTCGAGAGCGTCACCTCGTGGAGTGTCTCGGGTGCGTCGTACTCGTGGATGGCCGTCACCGGGCGTTTCGTCAGCGTATTATCGTCGGTCATCGTCCACACGTCGAGATCGACATCCCGTATCGTGCGCCCGTTCGGGAGTTCCTCGATGGAGCCCGCTTCGGCAGCCTCGATAGCCAGTTCGCGTATTCGTCGTTGTCCATCACCCGTCTGCACGAGAGTATTTCCGATCACACAGCGCATCTTGTCTAACTCGTCCACTGCCGCGATCCCGCGATCGGCCAGCACCAGTGCGCCGGCTTCGAGCGTCCACTGTTGGCCGTCCCCGAAGTCGTCCCTCACAGCCGCAGCGGTGTTGTGCGTGACCAGTCCGTTGCCGAGGAAGTTGTGCGTCTCCGGGACGGTCAGGTCGAAGACTTCCTTCTCGCCCGTGTCGACGGCGGCGACGACCTCCTCCCACCGGAGATCGGCCTCGACGGCCTCCTCGACGAGCGGTTCGACCGGCCCGAGATCGATGTCCGCGAGCATCGATCTGGCGCGAGCCCGGCCCGGGTTGTCGCCGCGGTTGACGTTCTGATAGTAGTCGCCGGCAACACCGTCGACGGCGGCGAGCGCCGACCCAACCGGAATCTTCTCGCGCTGGCGTCGCTCCTCACGGACGATCTCCTCGAGAGCGGTCTGTTTCTCCACACTCTCGAAGCCGATCGCCTCGGCGTAGTTGTCGATCTCCGCACCGTACAGCTCCAGGAAGTACTGGACGTGGCCGGATTCGATCTCGTGGCCGTTGGCCAACTCGGACGTTCCGCGTCGATCGCGCTCCCGGTTTCGAGCCTTCACACTGTAGGACTCCAGCATGAGCTGGACCTGCTCGGCCAGCGTCTCGCTGATCGTCGACAACAGGACGCTCGACCCACCGTTCTCCCCGCGCACCGAGACCGAACCGTCGGCGTCCATCAACCCGCGGAGGAACGCGTCTCCGTGTTCCGCGACGGTGAGTTCAGGAGCGAGTGCGAGGTCTTTTTTCGGACTCTCCATGCCGGCGTTTTCGAACAGTCGAGCAATCGTGACGCTGTTGACCCGAATGCAGGGCACGCGATCGTCCTGGCGTTCGATCGCCGGCCGCTTGTCGAACTTCGCTTCGAAGATGTCGGCCGCTCGTTCGAGCAGCGCCTCGTTTCCGTTGGAGATCCGAACCATCCCGCGATTCCCGTCGCGGCGGTCCAGTGAGATGTCGCCGTCGCCGAAGACGAGCCCGAGCAGGTACATGAGGTCCGCGTCGAAGGTCTCCGGGATCGTGATGCTGTCGCCGTGCCGGACCATCAGGCGCTCGAAGTCGACGGCCGACCGTGTCGCGTCGATGGCCTCGAGCATTCGATCGAGTTTCTCCAGCGGAACGTGGCGGTTCTTCAGGTGAGCGTAGATGAAGTCCTCTGAGAGATCCAGGGCGTCGGCCGCATCCCGGAGGGTGCCGAATTCCTCGGTGAGTTCCGTCCGGAGGAACTCGATGGACTCCTCTGTAAGCCTCACTTTCTCCGTCGAAAGCGTCAAGAAATCCCGGACCTCGACTGCGGAGCGATCGAGGTCTGCAAAGCGCGGTGCGGCGATGAAATCGCCGGCCTCGACATCCGAGATTTCGGTCCACTCGATCCCCTCGCTCCCGCAGGTCAACACCGGCGTGTTCACCGAGGCTTCGAGTTCTTTGCCGTACTCGGTCTCGATCCGGCGGGTCGGCTTCTCGGGCATCCGCCAGACGTGACTCGACGTCCGGGCATCCATCTCGCCGTCGTCTCTGTCGAACGTCTGGACGTCGATCGCTCGCTCGGCAGCCGTTTCGGTGGCGACTGGTTCCGGGAGTTCCTGCGTCACGACGTCCCGAATCTGTCTGAATCCGTCCTCGGTCTGGATCCGGGTGTCTCCAGTGACGCACAACCCTGCCGAACTGGATCCCTTCCCCGAGGTGAAAACTGATCGTGGTGCGATATGTCGGATATACTGGAGAATCTGTGAATTGTGAGAGACGACACCGTTGGAAACGTAGCTGTGGGTCCCCTCAACTTCGAGGTCGTACACCCACTCATCGTCGGGTTCGACCGTTTCGATCGAGGAGATGCGATCCCAGCGAACGTCGTTCGTCGCGAGATCGCCCAATCGGTCGACAGTGGGTTCGACGGCGAGTGCCTCCTCGAGTCGGTCGCTGACGACCCCGCTGGCGGCGACTGTCTCACCGCCGTCGGGTGCGACCGCGTTGCGCTCGTAGTAGCTGATCGCCGTCTGGGTGACGTCCATCCCATCGGCGAGCGATTGCTGTGAGATCCCGAGTTCGTCCCGCAGTTCGACGATCGTCTCCCAGTCCTCGCCAGCCAGCCCGTCGCGCTGGTCTTTCAGCCACGCGAGTCGCTCCTCGAACGCATCGACGACGGCGCGGAGCGATTCGCGACTCGGGTTTCGGTCGCCGCGCTCGTAATGCTGGTAGGTGGTTCTGGGAACGCCGCAATCTGTTTGTGTGAGCGCGAGAGCTTCACGGACTTCACGTAGCGTTTCCGAAAGGCCTGGAATGACGTCTGTATTCGTGTTCGATGGTGTGTCTGTGAACGCACGTGACGCCGTTGCTTTTCGGTCGGTAACAAATCCGATTCGATCCACGTACGTGCGGAAATCAGTCCCACTGATCCGAAGACGGTAACTTCCGTTCTGTCGGGATTCGAGATGTGCGTTGATGCCGAACGCGAGAAGGAGCGCTTGGACACCGTCTAGCAGTTCCCGACTCATTGAGGCGACAGCGATTTCACGCTCCTTCGGTGAGACGGTCCCTTCGCTGTCGACGTATGCGCGCAAGAACGCCCGCTTGTTTTCGAGAGATGCACGGAAGAGAGGATCCGGAACGCGCTGTT
This sequence comes from Halorhabdus sp. BNX81, assembly GCF_029229925.1. Lineage (NCBI taxonomy): Archaea > Methanobacteriati > Methanobacteriota > Halobacteria > Halobacteriales > Haloarculaceae > Halorhabdus > Halorhabdus sp. BNX81. The sequence continues at coordinate 2,397,035 of NZ_CP107254.1, forward strand.
CGGCGGATCGTTCGTGGATAGCCGGTTCGAGTTCGTGGAGGAAATCGACGAACTCAACGGATGAACATGTGACGATATCGACGGAATCACGGGTGTGATGTGCACGTCTCGTGGTCCGCAACCCCAACGACTCACAACAGGCAGACACGTCCTCGAGGATTTCTTCGTCGGCATTCGTGACGACGACCGATCCGTTAGATTCGCTATCAGTCACGTGTCCTTCCGCGATTATGTACCCGAGTAAGCGCGAAAGACGTGGTGTGATCTCGGACGGTGTCTCGAGGTGATTCGCCAGATCTCGATCGACCGTATAATGTGATATCGATAGTCGATCGTCTCCACTCTCAGCTAACCGACGAGGGGCCGCAAGAAAGTCCCCCTCAGCCAACGTTTCTGCCGTGCGGGGTTCGAGACCGAGGCCAGATTGGACAAACAATGGATGAGACGGCGTCACGGTTACTTCACGACCGCTTCGACTTCGAATAGTGTACAACTTCTCGGGGGCCTCCCGCTTCCAAACCTTGGTTACTCGCTTTCGCGTGACTGTTCCATCGTGTCCGAGCGTTTGTACCTGGAAGTCAGTCGTATCGTACCATCCATCGTCAACAGGAACAGGATCGTCGAGATTCGATTCGACGATGTCTCCCAATGCTCGCCGTGTCCCATCGGCCAGTGTCACATTAGTGTCATATTTCTGGCACTTACCTGTACCAGGGTCCCCGATTAGAAGCACGTGGAGGTCCCCCCGAATCCGAGACTCGTCAGGCAGATGTTTTGTCACGCCAGAGAAGAGTTGGAGCGCGATCGCGAGTTTCTCCTGGTCGTAGCCGTAGATCGAGGGCGCGATGGAGTCGGTCATCTGCTCGTAGATGTCCCGCTCCTCAGAGAGGGCGACAATCTCCTTTTTGTCGTCTTCGTCGATGTCCATCTCCTCGAACTCCTCGTCCTCGATCTCGACGCTGACGCCGTTCATGTAGACGTCGAACATGGCCGACTTCTCGCGGTCGTTGCCACGCTGATCGAGTTTGAGCACGCCGGTCACCCGGACGTGATCGCCCGCGGTGACGTGGCCGGTGATGTCGTCCTCGATGTTGACGTCGATGTTCTGGGGCGTCTCCCCGCCACGCAGCCCTTCCGGGGATTCCTGCACCCGGAGCTTCTGGGCGTCGATGAACTCCGATTGATCAAAGTTGATCCGGAAGGGCCCCTGGCGTTCACAGCCCTGGCACTCGTGTGGTTCCTGGAAGTCGCCGGTCGATTGGGGGATGCGAGTGAGCGTGCCACAGCGCTGGCATTCGAAGGCGGCGTCGGTGATCTTGGGTCTGACCTCGGTGGCCTTCCGGATGATGCCCTGGATGCTGACGAGTTGGCCGCGGTGGTCGGCTCGAATATCCCGGATGTCCGTGGATTCCGGGAGGTTGGTCATCCGGACGTGAGCCTGGCCGAGCTTCACGTCGATCGGCAGGTCAAAGAGTCGGAGGGCCTCCTCGGCGTACTCCTGCAACTGGTCGGGTTTGTTGCGGTAGTCCTCCGCCAGGTCGGGGTCGAACCGGTAGAGGTCCTGGTAGTCGACGAACAGCGACTTCTGGTCGTTGGGGTATTTCTGGGCGAGCTCGCCGATCTCGTTGCGGTAGTAATCGCGATAGAACTCCTCGAAGAGATCGATGAACTCCGTGTTCTCCGCGCGAGCCATTATAATAGCCACTGTTGAGCGCACTGCCCCAAGAAGGTTCGCAAACCAGGGTGGAAGTGGACGGACGGCAAAAACAAAACGACGGCGGCGACCGACGCGTCCTCACTCGATGGCTTCGAACCAGTCCTCGACGCGGCCCGGCGGGGCCTCGGCGAGCTCGGCGACGGTCTCGCGATCCGAGGCGGCCAGGTCCTCGACGGTCTCGATGCCGGCCGCCCGGAGGCGCTCGGCGTAGGTCGGGCCGATCCCGTCGACGGTCTCGACGTCAGGCGAGCCGCGGGACCGGTCGCTGAACCACTCGGCGACCTGGGGCCAGACATCCTCGTGAGTGCTCGAGGAGACGGCCATGCCGACGTGGCCCGTCGAGTACTCGATGATCTCGGTGTCCTCGCTGGGGATGACGTCGTTGAACGGCTTGCTCGCCGTCGGCGGGACGAGATGATCGTACTCGCCGACGATCTGCAGGACCGGCATGTCGATGTTCCCGATGTCGACGTGCTGGTCACCCAGATAGAGTTCGTTCTCGTAGAGCTTGTTACCCTGGTAGATGTCCTCGAGGAACTGGGCGTAGGTCGCGCCGGCGACGTCGACGCCCTCATCGAGCCACCGTTCCATCCGTGCGAAGTTCTTCACGAAATCCTCGTTGTCGAGGTTCTCGACGAAGCGGACGTACTTGGTGACGTAGTTGTCGATCGGATCCATCAGGGCAAAGCCCTCGTCTAAGAACTCCGAGGGGACGTTCCCGAACGTCTCGATGACCTGCCGGGGATCGTAGTACGCCTCGGCACCCCACTGTTCGAGGACGCCGCCCGACTCCTCGAAGTGCAGTCCGGTGGCCATCAGTCCGAGAGCATTGATTTTCTCGGGATGGAGGGCGCTGTACATTACGCTCATCGTCCCGCCCATGCAGTACCCGAGGATGTTGATCGCGTCCTGGCCCGAGCGCTCCCGAACCGTGTCGACGCAGTTGTCGATGTAGCGCTCGACGTAATCCTCCAGGGTAAGGTGCTGATCGAGCCGCGAGGGCTCGTTCCAGTCGATGAGGTAGACGTCGTGGCCCCCTTCCAGCAACCGACGGACGACCGAGCGGTCGGGCTGGAGATCGAGGATATATGGCTTGTTGATCAGCGCGTAGACGATCAAGATCGGAACGTCCTCGCGTTCGTCCTCCGGAACGTCGATGCCTGCCGCCTCGGGATCGTAGTGGAGGAGTTCGAGTTTGTTCTCCTCGTAGACGACGTCGGCAGGTGTGGTGCCGACCTCGACGTCGGCCATCGTTTCGAGACGGTCGTCGAGCACCTCGGCGGTCTCGCCGGCTGCAGTCATCTCCTCGAGCGCCCGGCGTTGGACGTCCATCGCGGCACTCATTGGGTCTGGCATGTCGATCACTCCTCTACGGCCTCGAGAACACGGTCGAGTTTCTCCTCGACCGCGTGCTGACGGCGTTCGAGTTCGACCAGCCGTTCGCCGACTTCCTCGACGTCCCCGCGGGTCGGAAAGCCAAGGTCCGCGATGGCCTCCTGGCTGAGGTCGTCGGCCTCCTGGCGCATCTCGAGCATGGACTGGATGAGTTGGCCGTTGGCGGCAGCAAACGCGCTCGTGCCCATGATCTCCTTTGCGGCCTCGTTGGCCGAGGACAGCCAGATATCACGGAACTCGGTGGGATCAACGTCCTCGCCCTGAGCCGCGTCGGCCGACCGTTCGAACATCCGTTCGGCGGCGTCCATCCATACCTCCGCCGCCTGGTTGTACCCCTCCATGCCCTCGGTGAGTTCGTCGTCTTCCATCACCGAATCCGACAGAGTTTCCGACCAGGACTCGACGAACGCCGCCTGGGCCTGCATGTTCTGCTCGACCGATTCGGCGACGGCCTCGTTCATCTCCTCGACCATCTCACTGTACTCCGCGCCGATGTCCGCGTTCTTATCGCTCATGGTTTATCACGTGTGCGCTGGTAAGAAAAAACTACGTCCCTCTCAGGCGTCGACGGCCTCGGCGGCCTGTTCCTGAACGTCCTGAATCTGCTCGCTGACTTCCTCGACTTGTTCCTGGAGGTCCGCTACCTGATCGGCCATCCCCTCGACGGCTTCGACCGACTGCGTCTCTAAGTCCTCGTGGGCCTCGATCAGCATCGAGATCTGATCGTCGAGGGCGGACAGCGAATCGGCGGTCATCTCGTCGTAGGCCTCGGCACCCTCACCGAGTTCCTCCTCGACGGCGTCGAAGGCCTCGGCGTGGTTCTCAAGCAGGAATTCGAACTGCTCGTCGACGGTCGAGCGCAGTTCCTCGACGGCCGGCTCGACGCCGGGGACGCTCGATTCGATCGCATCGAGGTACGTGTGGACGGCCGTCTGGCTCAGTTCGACGCCGCGACGCTGGACGGACTCCTGACTCTCGAAACTCCCCATGACGGCTTCGTTCATCCGCTGCTGGAGGGAGACGGTCTGTTCGAGGGCCTTCTGGCTCTGTTCGATGGTTGCGCGCTGTGCTTCGAAGACGGTCGTTACGGGCGTGGTGTAGTCTGCCATTGTTAGTCACTCCGGTTGCGTTTGACCGGGAGGACGACGGCCTGGACGATGTCGCCTTCTTCGATGTCCAGCGCCTCGCGCTCGGCATCGGGGATGGAAAGCCGACCGCCGCTCTGCACACGGGTCTTGAACGTCGCCAACTTACTCATCGTCCCGATCTGGTTCATGTCCAGTCCGGTCGCGCCCCCACCAGTCATCTGGCGAAGTAGCTCCTGCTGTTGTTCGAGCGCCTTCTCGCTCGCTTCCGTGAACATCGTCGGCGGCCATGGGAAGCCGTCGTCCTCGTCTGTCATCGGTCAACTGTAGATAGTCCTTTCAGATACTTAAGCTTTCCTCTCAATACCATTGAAAACCATTAGATGGCAGCGAACGCACGACTCGTCCAATAGTGCAGTTGCCACCGGGGGCGATCGGCCGATCACAGTCCTACGGCCCACCACATCCGGAGTGATACACCGATCGAAGACATCGCCATCCCGGCCCACGCTCCGGAGGCGATCGACCGATGGGGCTGTAATGGCGGGAATATACATATCTATAGTATATTCAAAATGTATATAATCGTGAACTACTTGGCATTGGATTTCGTTACTGGAAATGGAATTGATACTATGGTGGGTACGAGCCCTGTGTCCTTGGTGGAGGGGACAACCGATTACAGATCCGTCTCGTGGGCAAAACGGAGCGAAGCAACGCGTGTGGCGTTGGACCGGCCCGGTCAGCACACCCGACCGATCAGACCAGCAGACGTAGGCAGGCCCGACAGGGAGGACGTGTCTGACCCGGACGGACCAGCACAGACTGGAACCCATTGGGGTTTCCCACGAGAGCAATGGTTGATGCGCTGATCGTTGAGGACGACGAGACGACCCGGTCGGTCCTGGCCGAGCGGCTAGCATCCGACGGCTTCAAAGCAGTTGCCAGACCGTTCGCCAGTGAGTGTCGCCAGTTCATCGCGAACAACGGCCCGCCGGAGGTGTTCGTCATCGATGCCGTCCTCCCGCGGGCGGATGGCGTCGCGTTCGGACGAGAACTCGCTGACGGGTACTCCGGGACCGTTGGGGTGTTTCTGTTCAACTATCGTAGCCGGGTCGATCTGAGCCTGTCAGGACAGGACGCGACTCTCCTGGCAGTGTCTGAGCGCCCGGGACTGGAAGTCTTTCCATCGGTCGACCCGGAGCGGATCGCCCAGCGAATGTGGAGGTACGTATGATCGAAGGAGCCGTTGCGGACGCATATCGGCTGTTCGCTGTCCTATCGGCTGCCGGGTTGGTGACGACGGGGACCCTTCTCGTAGCGATCTCGGTGATCCGTCATTACCGGGATCGCTACGTCGAATCCGTGATCGGGGACCTCCGGCCGGAAATCGTCGCGCGGGCCACAAGCGACGATCCTGAGTGGGTGCCGTGGATTACCGAGCTCTCGTTTGTCGAGCGATACGTCCTTCGCAGGGAGACCCGAAAGCAACTGGAGAGCGTCTCAGGGGCCTACCGGGAAAATATTTCGACCCTCGCTGTCGCACTCGATATCGACACTCGAGCCCGCCGACAGCTTGCCTCCGATAATGAAACGCACCGACATCGCGGACTCGTCACGCTGTTGTTGCTCGACGCCAGGCTTGATGTCGATCGTGCCATAGCCACTGCCGAGACCCAGTATGAGCGGGCAATAATCGCAAGACATATGCAGGATTCCGGCGATCAGTCCCGTGCGGTTGAACTCCTGGTAGAGCCGGGAGAACCGCTTCCCGGGTTCGCATTGTACACACTATATCATATCGTCCGTCAGAACCCCGCGACCCTCATCCGTGAGACACCGGCCTGGAAATCATGGGACACCACGCTGGTCGTCCAACTGCTCTCGATCCTGCGTCGCGTCGAGTGGGTTGAGACACCGGAAGTCACGTCGTGGCTCCGGGTATGCCTGAGCGCCGATTCGCCGGCGATCCGGGCTGGGGCCGTCAACGCGTTGGAACCGTACATCTCAGCCACCGGAAGCGTCCCACCCCGTCTCGATATCGACAGCGTGCTCCTCGATCCATCGATACGGGTCCGTGCTGCGGCGTTTCGTCAGCTGTCCGACGTCGATGATCTCCGGACCCAGGAGTTGATTCGTTCGATCGCGGATCGCGAACCGAGCAAAATCGGACGACACGTCGTGGCCACGGAGCTCGATCGAAACCACCCCGAGACGGACATCCAACCGCCCCGATGGTCGATCAACTGGCGGGCACCCTGGGATCTCGAATGGGAGAACCAGCCGCTTCTCGCGCCCGAGGAGGGCGAGGCAGAACGGCGGGAGGTCCGAATCTAATGTGGCTGCTCGATACGTTTCTGCCGGTGATCGGCATCACGTTTTTGGTGGTGATCTGTGGGTCGTATCTGCTCATCCATCTAGCGGCAGTGATTCGAATGCGAAAGCAAGTAACTGGTCGGGCCTGGGAGCCGGTCTATGACGTGCTCGAGGATCCACTGGTCCCCGATATCGCCGTCGTCGTTCCGGCGTACAACGAGGAAACCGTGATCGTCGAGAGTGTGCGGTCGTTCCTGAATCTGAACTACCCGAACTTCGAGATCGTCGTCGTCAACGACGGCTCGACTGATGGGACACTTGCGGTACTCGACGAGGAGTTCTCGCTGACGGAGTTGGAGGTTCCACCGATGCTGTCGGATGCACCCTGTGAACCAGTCCACGGCGTCTACCAGTCGAACGCCGTCGAGAATTTGCGCGTCGTCGACAAGGAAAACGGCGGAAAGGGCGACGCCCACAACGCGGGTATCTGGCTCACGGACAGCGAATTGTTCTGTATCGTCGACGCCGATACGATCATCCAGCCGACCTGCCTTGCGAACATGGTCCGGCCGTTCCTCGAACATCCGGACGAAATGGTTGCGGTGGGTGGCCCCATCCGCGTCGCCAACGGGTCGACCATCGACGAGGGACTGATGACACGGCCACAACTGCCCTCGAACCTGCTGGCGGGCCTCCAGCAAGTCGAGTACATTCGGGCGTTTTACTCCGGTCGACTCGGCCTCGATCAACTCCGGAGCCTCATTCTTATCTCGGGCGCATTCGGCCTGTTCCGGACCGATCTGGTCCGTGAGATGGGTGGCTACGATGAGGACTCGATCGTCGAGGACATCGAGTTCACAGTTCGATTACACCGCCACCTGATCGATCGGGATCGCCCCTATCGTGTTGGCTACCTGCTTCACCCGCTCGTCTATACACAAGTGCCTGAGGACATCGCCACACTGGCGAACCAGCGCCGCCGCTGGTTCCGTGGGCTCGTTGAGACGATGGTCAAACATTACGACGCCATGTTCGATCGGCAGTACGGCCGGATCGGCATGTTCGCGCTCCCGTTTTTCTGTATCGGTGAGGGGATCGGGCGGATCCTCGAAGCGATCGGATACCTGCTGTTGCCAGTGATGTTGGCCGTCGGTGTAGTCTCGCTGAAACCCATTTTGTTCGTGTTCGTCGGCACGATGTTTTTCGGTGTGTTGTTGACGTGGATCAGCATCTTCACCGAAGTCTGGAGTTCGGGACAGTACGGCCATCCCCGACAGGTGCTCAAGCTCATGGGCCTCGCCGTGGTGGAGTTCATCGGCTATCGCCAGTGGCGAACGTTCGTGGCCGTCCAGGGACTGTTCGAATATGTCCGCGGCGAGAACTCGTGGGGTGAAATGGAACGGTCCACCCTGAACACCGATTGAGGGCTCGCTTCACGGATCGATACATACGGCGGTGACCTCCCACGCCGATTCTGTCGATTACCCCACAGTTTTGTATCAGGCCATCGAAACACCAGGCGAAATGAGCGATACACCGGACACAGCACTCGAAGGCGGTACCGATCTCCCCGAATGGGAGTGGAGTCGAACCGTCGAAAACAGCGACGCCGTCGGCGTCGGCGATACCGTCACCTTCAGCAAAGAGATCACCGACGACGACGTCACCAGTTTCGCCAGGGCCAGCGGCGACACCAACCCGCTCCACCTTGAGGACGAGTACGCGGCCGAAACGCGGTTCGGCGGCCGAATCGCCCACGGCATGCTGGTCGGGGGCCTCATCAGCGCTGCACTGGCGCGGTTCCCGGGCACCGTGGTCTACCTCTCCCAGGAGTTCGAATTCAAAGGCCCCGTGGGGATCGGCGACCGGGCGACCGCCGAAGTCGAAGTCGTCGATACCCTTGATGGCGGGCGGTATCGACTGTCGACGCAGGTTCTCGTCGCGGACGAAGTAGTCATCGACGGCGAGGCTGTCGTGTTGATCGACGAGGAACCCGCCTGAGGGGAGCAGTCCGGGGCTACTTCTCGACCACCAGCATCGCAACACGTTCACACACGAGATCCGACAGCGTCGCGTCGGTCGCGGCCCGTTCAGCGTCGGTGATGTCGAAGAAATCGGCGATCAGTTCTGGGTCAGAGAGTCCAAGCGTCTCGGCCGACCCAATACATTCCATCGCCTCGACGACCGTGCGGGCGGCCCGTTCGCGTTCGGTCACGCTGTCGCCCCCGCCCGCGCTCTGCCGGCCACCCACGGCGTGACAGACGACGACCGCCGGCTGCTCACCGCGGGAGACGCCCATGGTCAGGGCGTCCTGGATCTGGCGGCGACCGGCCGCGTACAGCAGGATCTCGACGCCGGGATCGCGGGCGATCATCTCATCTCGCGCGTGTGCGCGATCGGCCAGTTCGCAGGCCCGTCTGAGGTGCTCGCGACCGGCGACGTATCGCGCGTCGAACGCCTGGACCGCCACGCCGTGCTCGTTGCCGATCGCATCGAGTCGATCGAGAAACGCGTCCAGCTCGTCGATCCGAAGCGTCCCTTCGATTACCTCCATCAGAAGTCACCCAGGCTTGACTGATCGGCAGCGTCGTCCTCGTCACCGTCCCGTTCGGCGGTGCCAGCGCCGTTGGCGGCTGTCTCGCCGTCGCCGCCCCCCGCCGTCGAGGGGGTCCCGTCCGGTTCGACCGGCGTCACCTCGTCCATCGAGGGATCGCGATGGCCGGCATTTTCCAAGATATTCTGGGCCGTTTTCTCCCGGCCGCGAAGTGCCCCAAGCACGACACCCTTCTCTGCCTCCCGGAGGTCCTCGCGGGACTCGATGCCGGCGGCGAACAGTCGGCGGGCGCGCTTGCGACCCACGCCGCGGACGCCCGCGAGGTCGACGAGTTCCGCCCGGACGCCGTGTTCGACGCGCACGCGAGCCTCCCGGATCGCCGGCGTCACGTCCAGGCCAACCTCGCCGGCCAGCCGCTCGGCGGCGTTGAGCAACCACGACGCCGTCTCGACCTTCCCACGGATGTCGCCCGGCCCGACGCCGTAGCGCTCGGTGATGGTTCCCTCCTCGACCTCGTCGGCCCAGTCTTCGAGGAGTCGGGCGGTCTTCAGCGCCGACAGCCAGTCCTCGAAGCGACCCTCCTCGAACTCGCTTGGCATCGCGCCGAGGAACTCCGCTTCGCGCTCGTAGGCTTCCATGGAGTACTCCTCCTCGTCACCAGACCGGAGGTAGAGTTCGTACATGTCCGGCGTCCGGGAGACGAGGTGGTACAGCCCCATCGCGGTCGGCTGGGGGGTGTCGTCAGTGTCGTCGGAGTCACCGATGTCGTCGCCCGCGTCCGACACCAGTTCGCTGGCCGGCTCGAAGCCCGGCGGCTCGTCGTCCCGCTCCCCGTCGTGGGGTGATCGAGTCGATCGCTCCCCGGCCGTTCGCTCGAACTCGCGCAAGCCGTCGAGCATCTCCGCCGCGCTCATCGGGTCGAGGTAGAGTCGCGAGACAGTCTGGCCGATGGATGTGGCCCGAAGGGTGCCGTCCCCGTCGTCTTCGCGCGTGAGGAAGTCGTTGGCCTCCAGATAGGCGATCACCTCGTCGACGACCGTCTCCAGGCGGCCGCCCTCGGTCGTCTGGCTGGCATAGAGCGTGGCTTCGAGGAAGTCCAGCAGCCCCGCGCGGGAGTTTGCGAACCCCGAAGCCACCGTTGAGAGAATGTGCGTCCGGAGTGCGGGTTCGGCGGCGAGTTTCGACTGGACGGGTTCGGGGTCGGCCCAGACGTAGCGCTCGAACAGTTCGTCGAGTTCGTCGTGGCTGCTCGCCAGCAAGAGGGCCTCCCCGTACGGATCCAGCCCGGGGCGGCCGGCCCGGCCCATCATCTGGTGAACTTCCAGCACCGAGAGGGGCTGCATCCCGCCCGCAGTCCCGTCGTAGCGCCGCCAGTCCCGGACGACGACGCGCCGGGAGGGGGTGTTGACCCCGGCCGCCAGTGTCGGGGTCGCCGAAATAACCTTCACGAGACGCTCCTGGAAGACGTCCTCGACGAGCGAACGATGTTCCCGGGAGAGCCCGGCGTGATGGAAGGCCGCGCCACCCTCGACAGCGTCGGCCAGATCGTCGCTGGTCTCGGTGTCGCTGACATCGCGGATCTCCGCGGCGATCTCGGCGAGTCGCTCGCGTTCCTCGCCATCGAGGTGCGGTTCGGTCGTCGACGCGAGCCGGCGGGCCGCGGCCTCGGCGTTCCGCCGTGAGTTGACGAACACCAGCGTCGAGCCGTCGTCCTCCAGCGTGTCCCGCACGATGGCTGCCGTCTGCTTCTCGCTATCCCTGACCGGGAGGCGCTTCTGGTTGCCGTCTTCGAGATGGAGCGCCTGCCCGTAGTGGACGCCTTTTTTCAGGTCGATGGGCCGCCAGGTCGAGTCGACGAGTTCGGCGTCGAGCCACTCGGCGAGCGCGTCGGCGTTGCCGATGGTCGCCGACAGCGCCACCGTCTGAAGGTCCGGGTTGCGCTTTCGAAGTTTGGCGAGCGTGACCTCCAGGGTCGGGCCGCGCTCGCCGTCGTCGACGAGGTGGACCTCGTCGGCCACGACGCAGTCGAGGTCGTCGATCCATGGCGCATCGTTTCGCACGAGGGAATCGACCTTCTCGCTGGTGGCGACCACGACGTCTTTATCGGCGAGCCACCCGCCGTCGCTCTCGTAGTTGCCCGTCGAGACGCCGACCTCCAGGCCGTAGGCCTCGAACTGTTCGAACTCGGTGCGCTTCTCGCTGGCGAGCGCCCGGAGCGGCACGATGTAGAGCGCGGTACCGTCAGTTTCCGCTGCGTGGTCTACACCTTCGTCGCCGGCTTCATCGCCTTCCCCGTCCGTGATCGCCGAGAACATCGCGAGTTCGGCGATGAGGGTCTTGCCACTGGCCGTGGGCACGCTCGCGACGAGGTTCGCCCCATCGGTGACGCCCCGTTCGACGGCCTCGGCCTGTGGTGGATACAACTCCTCGATGCCCTCCGCCTGCAGGTGCTCGGGCAACCACGCGGGTACCCCCGGAATGTCCGCAACGTCCATTGGGCATGTTTTGGGTCGGCCCCCGGTTTAAGGGTTCGTCTGTCGGCGGAGAGTCTTATGTATGGCCGGCCCCGAGGGAGGCCCATGCGCATTGAATTCGACCGCGAGACTTGCATCGGGATGTTCCAGTGCGTCGTCGAGTACGATGCCTTCGAACGGGACGAGGACGCCGGGAAAGCCGTGCTCGTCGATGGCGAGGAGACGGACGACGGCATGGTGACACTCGACGTGGCGGCGGACGAGGAACTCGACGCGAAGTTCGCCGCCCGGACGTGCCCGGTCGACGCGATCACGGTCTACGACGACGAGGGCGAGCAGTTGGTGCCGTGAGTTTGTAGAAAGCTATATTTTGTCGTGTCCGCTGACAACTCGTATGGCACCGACTGTTCCAATCATCGCGGAGACGAACGAGAAGCTCGAACAGTTACAGGGAGAAATCGAACGCGAGACGGGCCACAGCGTGTCGAAAAATGAACTCCTCGATCGGATGGTCGATCGGGCGTTCGAGTCGAAATCGGAGCTGATCGAGTCGTTTCGAGCGGAATAATCGAGTCTGCAGCGGCCTGAACGCCCTCACTCGATCGTCAGCTCGGTCTTCTCGGCGACCTCGTCGGCTTCTTCGAAGTCGCCGCCGCCGAGCAGGCCGCGGGTGGCCTTCTTGCCCCATTCGACGGCCGGCTGGACGAATGCATCGACATTGTAGAGTTCGCCCGCGAGGATCGTCGCCGCCTCCATGCTGTAGAGCAACTCGCCGATCGCCGCCTCGTCGACGCGGTCGATCTCGATGCGGACGTTCGGCAGTCCCGCATTCGCGAGGCTGGCCTCCGTCGCTTCGAACTCGGCGTCGATCAACTCGCCCAGCGTCGAGCCACCGAGATACGAGAGTCCCGCCAGGTCTGTCTCGGGAATCGTCGTGTCCGCCCGCTCTTTGGGTCGAATGAACGTGACCATCTTGTCGTGGGGGCCGGCCCGGTAGAGCTGGAGCTGGGAGTGCTGGTCGGTCGCGCCAAGCGCCCGGACGGGCGTCTGGCCGACGCCGTCCTTGCCGACGCTCTCGGCCCACAGCTGTGAGTACCATTCGGCGTAGGTCTCCAGGGATTCGGCGTAGGGCAGCAGGACGTTGATGCCGGCACCGCGCTGGTCGAGCGCGTAGTTGACCGCGCCGTATGCGTAGGCGGGCGAGTCGAACAGCGAGGGGCCGAGCGCGTCGTCGGCGTCACGGGCACCGTCGAGGATCGCCTCGATGTCGTGGCCCTGCAGTGCGGCTGCCGCGAGTCCGACCGTCGAGAGCACCGAAAAGCGGCCGGGAACGCCGTCAGGAACGGGAAGCGACGGCAGGTCGTGTTTCTCGGCGAGATCCCGGAGGTTGCCCTCCGGTCCGGTCGTGACCCAGGTTCGTTCGGTCCAGTCGACCCCTGCGTCTTCCATCGCCTCGCGCACGACGAGGAAGTTCGACAGCGTCTCGGCGGTCATTCCGGATTTGGAGACGACGTTGAGTGCGGTCTTCGAGAGGTCGATGTCGTCGAGATGATCGGCGACCCACTTCGGATCGACGTTGTCGAGATAATAGGCGTCGACATCACTGTCCAGGGCGGCCGAGATCGTCGCCGCGCCCAGCGCGCTGCCGCCGATCCCGACGTTGATCAGCGTCTCACAGTCCGCGAAGGGTTCGACCGCTTTCTGAATCGCGTCGACGTCGACGTTCTCGGGCTGGTTCAGCGTCGCGTAGCCGTGTTCGTCGTTCGCTCGGCCGTCCTCGATGCGGGCGTGGGCCGCGGCGACGCGATCGTCGAGTCGTTCGAGCGCTTCACGGGGAATCCCCGGCGTGGCGACCTCGGCGAGTGCGTTTCCGATGTCTACCTGCATACGAACGTCATCCAGTGGCTCCCACCTACCTTTGTCGATCAGCGCTGGCGGAGTGGCTCGACTACTGCAATTCGATCTTGTGGACGAACGCCAGTTCGCGGATCTCGTTGAGCAGGTCGCCCGGCACGGCGTCGTCAGTGATGACGTACAGCCGTGGCTGGTCGGTGAACTCCGGGTCCTCGGTGATGACCTGCCGGATGGAGATGTCCCGGTCGGCGAGGAGTTCGGTCACGGTCGCGACGATGCCGGACTCCTCGGCCTCGCGGACGGCGACGGTCATCACCGCCAGATCCAGCACCGGCGCGAGGTCCATCAGGCTCGGGATCGCCGAGATGTTCTGAAAGATCCGCCGCAACTGCGGGTCCTCCAGAATGGCATCAGTCGTCGCGTCGACGACCCGCCGGTCGACATCCACCTCGCGAGCGATACCCGTGTTCGGGATCTCGATCCCGCCCGAAACGACCCGGCCGTCGTCGTTGACCGAGAAGCCACGTTCGAGTAGCAGACGGATGACCCGCTGCTGGCTCGGACTGTCCTCGAACTTTTCCATGATCGCTTCGAAGGAGGCGGACTGGTCGGCTGTCATAACTGCCCCTTCGTCGAGGGAGCGTCGGCGCGCCGGTCGTCGATCCGGGTCGCGTCATCGAGTGCCCGGGCCAACCCTTTGAACAGCGCCTCGACCTCGTGGTGGGCGTTTTCGCCCTCGACGCTCGCGTGCAGCGTGAGGCCGGCGTTCATCGCAAGCGAGCGCAGGAAGTGCTTCGCCATGACACTGGTGAACTCCCCGACGGTGGCCTGGGAGAACTCGCCCTCGAAGTCGAAGTAGGGGCGGCCGCTCACGTCGACGACGACGCTCGCGACGGCCTCGTCTAAGGGGACCCGCCGGTCGGCGAAGCGGTCGATCCCGCGTTTCTCGCCCAGCGCTTCGGTGAACGCTTCGCCGAGCGTGATCGCGACGTCCTCGACGGTGTGGTGGTCGTCGACAGCGAGATCGCCGTCACATCGGACGGTGAGATCGAACAGGCCATGCGTCGCGAAGGCATCGAGCATGTGGTCGAAGAAGCCGATCCCCGTCTCGACGGTCGACTCCCCGTCGCCGTCGAGATCGAGGGTCACCTCAATGTCGGTCTCGCCCGTCTCGCGGGTGACTGCGGCGGTCCGGTCGGTCATGGATCGATACACACCCCCCTCGTATTTGGTGATTGTGCCTCCGAGCGCGGGATCTCGGGAGCCGAATCATGCACCGCGGAACGGCGTGTCCCTAGGTGGTGGATTGTTCGCTCCCGGCCGCAAACGAGAACGGGAGAAAGGCGATCGTGGCGTATCGGAGCACGTCCGTGTCAGTGTCGCCCGTGATCGTCACCGTGGCTCCGTCGGCGGCAACCGTCGGGTCGGGGACGTTCAATAGGGTTTCCTGCGCCCATTCCGTCACCGCCTCCTCGTCGACGACGGCCGCGTCCTCGAAGACGAGAACCGCTTCGATCGACGCTGTTTCCCCGGTGAAATCGTAGCCGAACCCCTCGGCGACCTGTCCCTCGATGGTTCCGTCCTCGACGTCCGTCCGCTCGTGGCGGTCGTGCTTGGTCGCCGAGAGGAACGTCGCATCGGCGAGTGTAGTCACGACCGACTCGATTGCCGGTGTGGTTTCGACGTGTCGCGCTACAGCCCCCTGTCGAGCATCGACGACAGTTCGAACGGCCGGGTCGAACCCGCAGACGAGCCAGCCGTCACCGGCCGCATACGACAGGTCGCCGTCGCTGAACACGACGACCTCGCCGTCGTCGTTGCGCCGGAATTCATCGCCGACGGCGTCGACGACA
Organism: Halorhabdus sp. BNX81; assembly: GCF_029229925.1. Taxonomy (NCBI): domain Archaea; kingdom Methanobacteriati; phylum Methanobacteriota; class Halobacteria; order Halobacteriales; family Haloarculaceae; genus Halorhabdus; species Halorhabdus sp. BNX81. The sequence goes on from NZ_CP107254.1 coordinate 2,412,283, forward strand.
TCGCCCTGATCGAAGTCGCCGACCGTGATCGAGGCCACGAGTCGCCCGAGGTGATCGACGCCCCGTGGAACCGCATTTATTTCGGGAGTTCCAAGGAAGACGATGTCGTCAACCGCCCCGTACTCGATTCCGAACTCCGAGTGCGAAACGCCGTTTCGGGCCGGGATTTCGACGTCGAACTGGGAACGGGCGTCTTCGGATAGCGACTCTACCTCGGAACGGAGGGCTGCGGCGTCGACGCTCCAGACGGTATACTCGTTGTCCCGGAGCGTTGGGCCGTACTCGCTCACTGCCGTCGCTTGCGGTACGAACCGCTCCACAGGATGGGGGTCCACACCGCCCGTTCCGGGGATAGCTGTACACCCGGCGAGCGCTGCAGTCAGCACCGTCCCTGAACCGAGAACGAAACCACGTCGATCGACCATACCGACGACGTAATCTGGCGGAGTAATATGTTTTACCGTCGTAAGGAAATCCCGGGTGAGACAGTGCTACTTCCCTGACCGCACGGTGTCGCTCCCCGAACCCGTCCCGGGTCGAGATCAAGCGCCGGACGACGGGGATGGATGAGGGAACACCGATTCCGGTGGCGACCGGGAAGTACATGACAAGTCAGGTACCCGTCGCCGGCTCACTCGACGGCGGCGATCGCCTCTTGCAGTGTGAACGCGCCCTCGTAAAGTGCGCTGCCGACGACGACTGCCGCCGCGCCAGCGTCTTTCAGATCGCGAACGTCGTCGATGGTCGCCACGCCGCCGCTGGCGATCACGGGGATGTCGACGGCCTCGACGACGCGTTCGACGGGCCCGGTCCGGACACCTGCCAGTTGCCCCTCGACGTCGACATCCGTGAAGAGGATGCCCACCGCGCCCAACTCGGCGTACCTGCCGGCGGCTTCGGCCGGATCGAGACCGGTCGATTCGGTCCACCCCGAGACGACGACCTCGCCGTCGCTGGCGTCTAAGCTGACGAGCACGCTGTCCGGATGGGTCTCGCTGATCTCGGCGACGATCTCGGGATCCTCGACGGCGGCCGTCCCGAGGATGACGCGATCGACGCCCGCATCGAGGAGGGCCCGGGCGTCCTCGGCCGTGCGAATGCCGCCGCCGAGTTGGAGGTCGACATCGACGGCTGCCCGGATCGCCGCGATGGCGTCGGCGTTGGCGCGTTCGCCCTCGAACGCACCGTCGAGATCGATCAGGTGCAGGGTTTCCGCGCCCGCCTCGACCCACCGTTCGGCCGCGCTGACGGGGTCGCCGTACGTCTTGCCAGTCCCGCGCTCGCCGCCGACGAGCTGGACGACCTGCCCGCCCTGCATGTCGACTGCCGGGATGACCGTAAAGTCCGGGAACATGCGCCTGGATCGGCCGGCACAGGGGGAAAACGTATCGATCGAAGCCGCCCTGACCCACCATGAGAACTTCCAAAAGGTATGAAAAGTACAGCTATATAGCCCTCCCTTTTTGAAATCATATTTGAAATTGGGAGGACGGCGATTAATAGGCCCCAGAAGATAACAAGCCCAAAGTGAAACAGTCGTTCCCCCGAACACCGACGTGAGGGGTCGACGTGTTCCACTGATAGTGAGACCCATGCCACCGACAGATGACGACGTGATCGATGCACAGCGACGGGGTCGGGTCGATGGCTCGACCCTCACCGACGAGATCGGGATCGACCGGGAAGAGATCTCCTGGCGAAAGGGCTTCACCCAGTTCGACGAGAAAGACGCGAGGCGGCTGGCCGACATGGAGGCGGAGTTCGATGAGCTCGCCGACGAGCTCGCCGGGGAGTTCTACGATCACCTCCAGGAGTTCGGTGACGCCGTCGACGTGATGGGGCGCTCCAGCAAGGGTATCGAGGCACTCAAACGGACCCAGTCGGCGTACCTCCGGGCGCTAGGGGACGGCGAGTACGGCCAGGACTACTTTGATCGTCGAGCCAGGATCGGCAAACTCCACGACATGCTCGAAATGGGGCCGAAGTTCTACCTCGGGGCCTATGTCATCTACTACCAGGGCATCATGGAGATGATCGCCGACGACGTCAAAGCCGAACTCGCCGGGCAAGGGGAGCCTGCCGGCAACGACACGGACGAACTGAACCCCGAAGAGGCGGTCGACGCGGTCGTCGAACGGTCGCTCTCGGCGCTGAAGTTGCTCAACCTCGACCAGCAGGTGGCGATGGACACCTACATTCACGCCTACAACCAGCGTGTCGAGGCGGAACTCGACCGTCGACGGACAGTCGCCAGCGAGGTCGAGACGGCAGTCGACGAAACACAGGCGGCGGCCGACGACCTCGCAGACAGCGCGGGGCAGATCAGTTCGATCGCCGACGAACAGGTCGACAGTGTCAGCGAAGTCTCGGGGGAAGTCTCGAACATGAGTGCAACGATCGAGGAGATCGCGGCGACGGCCGACGACGTCGACGCGACAAGCGCCGAGGCCGAGCGCCTCGCTGAAGACGGACGGGACGCAGCCACCGACGCGATCGACGTCATGCAGGCAGTCGACGACTCTGCGGCGGACGTCGCCGAAGACGTCGACCGCCTGCAGGATCGCGTCGGCGAGATCGACGAAGTCGTCGAGGTGATCAACGACATCGCCGAGCAGACGAACATCCTCGCGTTGAACGCCTCGATCGAGGCCGCCCGTGCCGGCGAGGCCGGCGACGGCTTCGCCGTCGTGGCCGACGAGGTCAAGAGTCTTGCCGGGGAGTCCCAGGAACACGCGGGCGAGATCGAGGAGATGGTCGCGGCGATTCAGGACGACACCGACGAGACCGTCGAGAGTCTCGCAGAGACGACCGAACAGGTCCAGGACGGTATCGCCCGCGTCGAGGCCGCCATGGAGAACCTAGAGGACATCGTCGAGGCCGTCACTGAGACGTCCCGTGGCATCCAGGAAGTCGCCGAAGCGACCGACGACCAGGCCGCAAGCACCGAGGAAGTCGCCTCGATGGTCGACGAACTCGTCGGCCAGGCCGAGACGATCGCCGAGGAGGTCAACGACATTGCGGCCGCAAACCAGGAGCAATCCGCCAACGTCCGTCAGATCCGTGAATCGATCCGGGAATTGAACCGGGAATCGTAACCGGACGGGCGCTCGTTCACACCTCGATTTCTCATATAAGTATATTTGCCCCAGTCTCTGGAGGCGTGTACCCCGAACTGTGCAATTCCGGCATCTAATCGCCGCTGTAGCCATTATAGTGCATTTCATTGGTTTCGTGATTGCGTTGTCGTCGGTCCACGAGTCGATCGAAACCCGCACACTTATATAGAACCACAGACAAACATGCTACCGACTTATGAGCCAGCGCATGCAGGGACAGCCGATGATCGTCCTCGGCGAGGATGCGGATCGCCTCAAGGACGAAGACGCCCAGAGCCACAACATCTCGGCCGCCCGCGCGGTCGCCGAGTCGGTCCGCTCGACGCTCGGACCGAAGGGGATGGACAAGATGCTGGTGTCCTCGATCGGGGACGTCACCGTCACGAACGACGGCGTGACGATCCTCGAGGAGATGGACATCGAGAACCCGACGGCGAAGATGATCGTCGAGGTCGCCCAGACCCAGGAGGACGAGGCCGGCGACGGCACGACGACGGCAGTCTCGCTCGCGGGCGAGCTCCTGAAAAACGCCGAGGAGTTGCTCGAACAGGACATCCACCCGACGTCGATCATCCGCGGGTACGACATGGCGGCAACGCAGGCCCGCGACGAGATCGACGACATCGCGGTCCCGGTCGAGCCCGACGACGAGGAGATGCTCAAAAGCGTCGCGGCGACGAGCATGACCGGCAAGGGCGCGGAACTCAATCTCGATCTCCTCTCGGATCTGGTCGTCGAGACGGCCCAGGCCGTCGCCGTCGACGCCGAGGACGGCTCGACGGTCGTCGACCTGGAGTTCGTCGACATCAAAGCCAAACCCGGCCGACCGGTTGCTGATTCCCAGCTCGTCAATGGCGGAACCATCGACACGGATCCCGACCACGAGGACATGCCGGAAGAAGCCGAAGACGCCGACATTCTGCTGCTCGATGCACCCTTTACGGTCAACGAAATGGAGAACGACGCCCAGCTCAGCGTCGACGATCCCGAGCAGCTCCAGGAATTCATCGAGCAGGAAGAACAACAGCTTCGGGAGAAGGTCGATGCGGTCGTCGATGCCGGTGTCGACGTTGTGCTCTCGAAGAAGTCGATCGACGAGATGGCCCAGCACCTGCTCGCGCGGGAGGGGATCCTCTCGATCAGCCAGATCAAGCGCAGCGACATCGAGTTCCTGAGCGAAGTCCTGGGGACCCAGCTCCACTCGGACCTGGACTTCGAGACGCTCTCGGACCAGGATCTCGCGACGGGCGACATCACGCGTGACCCCGAAGACGGCTGGTATATCGTCGAAAGTGACGACAGCCACGGTGTGACGCTGGTGGTCCGCGGGTCGACCGAGCACGTCAGTGACGAACTCGAACGCGGCATCACCGACGCGCTCGACGTCGTCGCGGCGACGATCTCCGACGGCCGGGTACTGGCCGGCGGCGGAGCGACCGAGGTCGAACTCGCCGGCCGACTCCGGGAGTACGCCGACGGCGTCAGCGGTCGCGAACAGCTCGCCGTCGAGGCCTTCGCCGACGCCTTCGACCTCATCCCGCGCGTGCTCGCGGAGAACGCCGGACTCGACTCGATCGACACGCTCGTCGAACTCCGGGCGGCCCACGAGAATGGCGACGGCCACGCCGGGCTGGACGTCTTCGACGGCGATGTCGTCGATACGTTCGAGGCAGGCGTCGTCGAACCGGCCCACGCGAAGTCCCAGGCGGTCTCCAGTGCGGTCGAGGCCGCGAACCTCGTGCTCAAGATCGACGACATCATCTCGGCCACCGCGCTGGGTGAGGACTACGAGGACGAACAGGAAGGTCAGGGCGGCGGCATGGGCGGTATGGGCGGCGGCATGGGCGGTATGGGCGGCATGGGCGGCATGATGTAAGCGGGGTTCCGTCCTGCCGTCGACGAACAGCGGCTGATCGACATCCTTTTCGAGGTCGCCGAAACCAGGCACCGAGCCGCGGCGAAGGACGTGTGGATATCGGATGGTTCAGACCGGCCCGTTGAGAGTGACGCCACCGCGATCAGAAATTCCGTTTGCAGTATAGAATCGCGACGCCGCTGAGAAGCGCAAACGTCCCGAGACCGAACGCGTTGAGCGCAGAAACGACGTAGACGGCCGAGGTCGGATCCAAAATAAACAGGTATGGGACCGTGAGCAACAGAAAGAACAGCGAAAACGCAAAGATATAGAAAAACTGCATCCGACGATCACAGATCTCAACCATGAACATCGATGGCCCGTCCGTCATGATTCATCCTCCCACTCGAAGGCGGTCTGGCCCGTGGACATGCGTATGAGTCTCGCCTTCGGTTGAAAAAACGTTTCCCCTTGGCGTCTGTGGTATATCTGTTCGCACACGCACACGCGAGAACACCGTTGGGAGATGCGTACCCATCTGCTACAAGTTATTTTTCTTACAAATTATACGTATTACATTACGCTGAGAGAGGATCGGCTTCGAGACGCGCCGATAAGAAACAGTTCTGGACCGAATGACCCCACATCACGTTCCCCCGTGGTTTCGTTATTAGAATATCGGAGTGAAATTATAATGGAAAGCTTTATTAATGTCTGATTGAGAATATCGTACCATGCGGAGACCCAATAATCCGCTGGATGAACTGTCCAGACGCCAATATGTTCAAGCGATCGTCGCGGCCAGCGTCGCCGGTGTCGCTGGGTGTGGCGACGACGGGAGCGGCAACAATACCGGGGAAGAGAACGGCAACGGGGGCACCGACGAAGGCGGGGAAGAGCCCGTCAGCCAGACGTTCAACGTCGTCGACAACAACGTCCTCGAGCAGGCCAACATGAGTACCTGGCAGACGGGAGACGCCTCTACCGGGAAAAACTGGATGACGGAACTCTCATCCGCCCGGACCCAGGAGATCGACATCATCATCGACGGCCACACGTACTCGATGCCCCACGTCGACGGGCTCGAAGAGGTCGAGATCCCGGCGATGATCACGGATTACACCGCGGAACCGCCGTACGACATGTACAACACGTACAACCAGGACCTCTACTACTGGGACGAGGAGACGCCCATCGACGCCGAGGCCCGGGTTGAACACGACTACGTCTACTACGGGTACGACGGGCTGATCTTCAACGCGGACGAGGCGTTCAAGTCCGAGGCCGTCGAGCAGTTCCGACATCACTTCTGGTACAATGATGGCACGCGGCGGCTGGAGCCACGCAACTCCAACGCGCCGACGGGCGAATCCGAACTCCCGGACGACGGTACCAACGCCTACGTCATGCAGAGCGACACCGTCGAAGGTGTCGCCCAGACCGAGGCGATGCCGATGCACCCGTCGTTCACCACGCCGTACGCCGAGAAGTACGCGGACACGGCAAATCAGGAAGCGATGACCGAGGTCACCAACGAACTCGAGGGTGACAGTATCTCCGTGGGACGATACGCCGACGAGGGCTGGGGCGGCGGTCCCTACAAGATCGAGTCCAGCGACGACGTCAGCGGGACTGAAGTCCTGATGAAGCTTCGTGAGGACCACCCCAACGACCACATCAACATCCCCGAACTCCGGATCCAGTTCGCGACCGAGGACCGCGCACAGATCGTTCGCTCACGTGGACAGGTCGACCTCGAAAACGGCGTCCTGCCGGAGTCGACGGGGTCGATCAACCGTCAGTCCGTGCCGGACCACATCCAGGAGATCTCCCGGTGGCTCCAGGTCGGCGGGGACAACCTCATCTTCAACTTCAACAACAAGCACCTCGGTCGCCTGTGGGTCCGACGTGCGGCCGTCGCCGCGATCGACTGGAACCAGGTCGGGGCCAACGGCTGGGGGCCCGAAGTCTCGGAAACCAACCCCCACCACACCGGACTGCTCGAGACCGTCAGCGAGGGGAACTTCGATGACGAATTCCTCGACAGTCTCTACACCTACCCGATCGAAGCCGATCAGGAACTGGCCGCCGAGTGGATGCGGAAGGCCGGCTACGAGAAACAGTCCGGGTCCTGGGTCGGACCGGACGGCGACAGTCCGGACTGGGACCTGACGTTCAACTCCGGGGAATCCTCCTGGATCGGTGGCGTCCAGACCGTCATGGCGAACCTCGAGGACTTCGGCCTTGGCGTCACGCTCGACGGGCAAGCCTGGGACACCTACACCGATCGACTCTCGCCGCCGGACTACGATTACGACATCGCGCTGCAGTGGGCGAACTTCCAGACGATCACCGGTGCCTACGACTACAACGGCGCGTGGTGGTCGAACCCGCTGCTCTCGGGCAGCCCCGACACGGCTCCGTACTTCGACCTGCAAGAGGAAAACGAGGTCGACGGGCTGGGCCGGCCTGTCCAGGAGGTCCCGCTCCCGTCGGAAGTCGGCTCGATCGAGGCACCGGATGGCTCCTACAAGGTGCCCGACAGCATTCCGGGCGGCGCGGACACCTACGACATGAAGACCGTGACCGAGAACCTACGCGAGCCCGGGATCGACATCGAGGAGGTGCGCAACCGGGCGAAAGTCGCCGCACGGTACTTCAACTACTACCTCCCGAACTTCGTCTTCCACTCCTACTACAACGGAGTCTACGGCGACGTTCGCGGGTTCAACTTCCCGCCACACGATCACGAGATGTGGGGCCACACCAAGGAGTACGGGTCACGCAACTACAGCGTGATCGCCGGGATGCCCCAGCTCAAGTACGACACGAACTTCCCCGATCCGCCCGCGGATCACAAGGAATAACGCTCGAAACGGTCTCACCGGTTCGCTGATTTCCGATCGCGTTCGGTTTTTTCGCGTTCGACGTCAGGAGGTGCTCCTGTCGCTTTGGTCCGGTCGCCTCACGCTACGTCCACAGAGAACCAGCACGTCGACACCGTCGAGGACGACCGACCTCGATTGCCGTCGACGATACGAGAGGGGGACGAGTCGATCACCGGTCGGCGAGCGCATCCGCCGCGGCTTCCCGGACGAAGGAGACGTCGTCCTCGGAAAGCGCCTCTAATTCCGCCCGAACGTCGGCGATCGCATCGGGATCCCGATCGGCGGCCAGCGCCAGCAGCGATGCGGCACTGGCCCGGACCGGTGGTGAATCGTGGTCGAGCAGATCGGCGATCGCCTCGACGTGATCGAGCGCGGCCGACGCGACGGAATCGCTCGCGACGGGACTGATAGCCGTAAGCGCCTGCGATGCGCTGGCCCGGACCATCGGCACATCGTCGAGACAGTCAGCGATCGCCTCGACGTGTGCATCGACTGCGCCGGGGTCGTCCTCAGCGAGGGGAACCAACACGTCGAGGGCGACCTGGCGAACCTGGGGGTCGGGATCCGCAAGCAGGGCCAGGAGGTCGTCGACGGCGGGTCGAACCACGTCTGGGTCGACAGTCGCGATCCCGAAGACGGCATGCCCGGCGGCCTGTCGCTCGCTACGTTGCCGTTCGCGGGCTCGCTCGGCCATGTCGTCGACGCGCGAACCACGGTCGGGTGCCTGTCGCCGGACTGTGGCATCGATCCCGACGTCGACATCGCCCGCCGATAGCAGGATCTCAACGAGCCGGTCGGCCGCCGGCACGACTGCCTCGGGCCGTTCCATCGAGACGACAGCCAGAAACCGGACCGCATGAGCCCGGACGTGATCGGTGTCGGCGTCGAGGAACGCCATGACGTCCTCGACGTACGCCTCACAGGCGGCAGGGTCAGTGCGGGCCGCTTCGACGAGGGCTTCGAGGGCGTTCCATCGGACGATCGGATACGAATCACTGAGAAGGTCAACAAGAACGTCGGCCGCCGCCAGGACCGGGTCGCCCGAGAGCGACTCCGCGTAGATCGCACTCGCCCCGGCCCGGACCTCACGGTCGGGGTCTTCGAGCAACGCGGCGATCCGGTCGACGCGGGCGGTCAGGACTGACGGATCCCGGCGGGCGAGTATTTTGAGGCCGTCGAGGCCGTACCGACGGAGTGTCGGATCGTCAGCCCCGAGCATGGTATCGAACTCGGATGCGTCCGCAGGATCCGGGTCCGAGCGGGTCTCCCGAAGGAGCGTCGTGGCACGCTCACGTCGATCGTCGGTCATTACCACATAGCTCGACTGCCGGCCCAGTAAACGCTGTCGCTCGCGTCGACGGAACATCCGGTGGACGACCGTGCCGAACCGGACCGTCGGCCGGGACCACCCGCGAACTACCGGAAACCTTTTCGTCCATATGGTAATTTATATGCCACGAATTGGACACAGTAAAAAGGAGTCGATGACGGAAAATATAATAGGTGGAATTCACCATATACGTGCATAGCATGGGTTACTACACACGTCGTATCGCACAGGCGGTAATAACGCTGATCGCCGGGACGTTCATCACGTACGCGTTATACCGGATGATGCCCGGGAGCCCCCTTGATTCGATCATGGCGGACCTCATTCAACAGCGGATCGGACAGGGGCGGCCGCCGGATCCATCGGAGATCGCTGCGCAGGCCGAACGGATGACGGGAATCAATCCCGATTCGGGGATCATCGAAGGGTTCCTCGGGTACACCTCCGACATCGTCCTGAAACAGAACTTCGGGGAGTCTATCTACTACAACCAACCGGTCTTTGACATCCTCTTCCGGGCGATGCCGTGGTCGGTGTTCATCAGCGTCTACGGCCTCCTGCTCGGATACACAGCCACTATCGTCATCGGTGCGGTCATGGCGTGGTACGAGGGGACCAAGATCGACTCGGGACTCGTCGCGTACGTCCTGGCGATGAACTCGATTCCCTACTACGTCGTCGCGGTCGTGATGCTCGTCTTCCTGGGGTACCAGTGGGAACTTCTCCCGAAAGGCGGGAAATACCCGCCGACTGCCGAACCAGGGTTCAACGTGGAGTTCATGGTCGGCCTGGTCCGGTACGGGGCGATGCCCATCCTCTCTAGTTTCGTGGTCGGCTTCGCATCCGGGTCGCTCAACATGCGGGGGAACGCGGTCCGGGTCATGGGGTCGGACTTCATCCGGTCGGCGAAGATCCGGGGGATCAGCGTCAACCGGATCCTGACGCGGTATCTCACGCGGAACGCCATCCTGCCGATCTACACCGGCATGATGATGGGGATCGCGAGGCTGTTCAGTTCGAACGTCATCACCGAACGGATCTTCCAGTACATCGGGCTGGGATACTACACGTTCGAGGCGCTGGAACGACAGGACTACCCGCTGATGATGGGGGCGTTCCTGTTTTTCACCTTCATCACCATCCTCGGGATCCTGTTTGCCGACCTGACGTACGGGCTGATCGACCCACGTGCAGGAACCGGTTCCACACGGGAGAGTTTCTAACATGACTGACAACGAAACGGAGATGCGGACGGACGGTGGGACGGCAGAAGAGATGATCTTCGGGACGGGCGAGGATCTAGAGGCGGCCCGGATGTCGACCCGGGAGCGTCTCAGACGGTTTGTCGACCGGTACATCCTCGCTCCGCTCCGGATCGGATGGAGCGACTGGCGGACCCGCGTCGGCGGGCTCGGCATCCTGTTTTACATCCTGATGGGGACGGTCGGTGTCGTGCTCGTCAAAGAGCCAGAACTCAACGAGGGGCCGCGGAAGCTGCCCGCGTTCATCGACTGGTCGGTGCCGCTGGGGACCAACTCCAACGGTGAGGGGATATTCGGCCTCATCGTCCACGCGACGCCCGCAATGTTGAAGATGGCGACGGGTGGTGCACTCACGACAGTACTGGCCGGCGTCATCATCGGTTTCATCGGCGGGTACAAAGGCGGCATCGTCGATCGGATCATGATGACCATCACCGACATCCAGGCCGTCCTGCCCGGCCTGCCGCTGATCATCGTGCTGTCGGGAATCTTCGCAGATTCGATGCGGGACCCCTTCGTCGTGGGGGTCGTCCTCGCCATCGACACCTGGCCCGGACTGGCGCGTGCGATCCGGTCACAGGTGCTGACGCTGCGTGAGGAGGATTACGTCGAGGCAGGCCGGTCACTGGGGCTTTCCTCGTCGACGATCATCAGACAGGACCTGTTCCCGCAACTCGCCCCATACATTCTGGTGAATATGGCGGGCGCAGCGACACGGGTCCTCAAGGCCTCGGTCGCGCTGTATTTCCTGAGTATCCTTCCGGTCTCGACGCTCAACTGGGGCGTCATCATGAACAATGCCTACGACCAGGGACAGGCAGTCTCACAGATCGGGGCCGCGGGCCACTGGTTGTTCTTCCCCGCCGTTGCCCTCTCGGGGATGACGTTCGTGTTCGTGCTGTTCGCACAGGGGCTCGACCGGGTGTTCAACCCGCGACTCCGTGCCCGCCACGCACAGACCACGCCAGACGAGGATGACGAGCCACAGGCCAGTGGTGAGGTGATGTAGGTGCTGGAAATACCGGCACACACGATCGAGCGAATGGTACTGGAGCAGCCCAACGAGAGCCGGAGGTGCTAAGCATGGCAACCGAAGAACAGACGCAGTACGGACGGCAGGCATCGGCCGGGGATATCATCCTCGAGGTCGAGGACGCGACCGTGCGCTTCGACCTGGAACGCGGACAGTCGACAGTGCTGGATCACGCCAGCCTCGACATCCGCCGCAACGAGATCATCGGCATCGTCGGCGAGAGTGGCAGCGGCAAATCGATGTTCGCCGCCTCGCTGCTCGACGTCGTCGAGGATCCCGGGCTGTTGACCGGGGACATTACTTACTACCCGGAGAACCCGGAGACGCTCCCGCGGGGGATCACCACCGACGCGAACGGCGCGGTCGACATCCTCGAGTTGAACGACGAGCAGAAACGGCGCTACCGGTGGGAGGAGGCCGCGATGGTCTTCCAGGGCGCGATGAGTTCGTTCAACCCCACGATGAAGATCGGGGACCACTTCAAGGAGACTATCCGCGCACACGACGCCGATTTGGACGAGCGAATGACCCACGCCCGGGACCTCTTCGATGCCTTGCACCTCGATGCGGATCGGGTGCTTGGCGCCTATCCACACGAACTCTCGGGTGGGATGAAACAGCGGGCGCTGATCGCGCTCAGCCTCGTCCTCGAACCGGAGATGCTGGTGATGGACGAGCCGACCGCGGCCCTGGACATGCTGATGCAGCGGTCGATCATCGCAATGTTGCGGGAACTCCAGGAGGAGTTCGAGCTGACGATCCTGTTTATCACCCACGACCTGCCGCTGGTGGCCGGACTTGCCGATCGACTCGCCGTGCTGTACGCCTTCGAGTTCGTCGAGGTCGGCACGGCGTATAAGGTCCTCAAGAACGCCTCTCATCCCTACACGAGGGCGCTGCTCAGGTCGCTGCCGAGCATCGACTCGGTCGTCGAGGAGATGCAACCGATCGAGGGGTCGGCCCCCGACCCGGTGAGTATCCCGTCGGGGTGTCGATATCACCCGCGGTGTCCGATCGCCGACGAGCAGTGTACGGTCGAGGACCCGGAGCTGATGGACGTCGAGGACGAACAGGTAGCTGCGTGCTTCTATCCGGAGGAGTCACGGGAAACGATCACGTACAATCTACACGCAGGCGTCTTAGAGGAGGATATGTAACATGAGCGAAACTGAATCAGACGAACCACTGCTCTCGATGGACGACGTCGAGGTCCACTTCAAGCCCGGCGGCATCATCCGGAGCGCACTCTCCGAGGAGGTCGTCCGAGCCGTCGACGGCATCTCCCTGGACATCGAGGAGGACGACATCATCGCGCTGGTCGGCGAAAGTGGCTGTGGGAAAACCACACTCGGCAAAGCCGCGATCGGCCTCCAGCGACCGACCGGCGGGTCAATCAAGTACCGCGGCCAGGACATTTGGGACGCGAAGGATCGGGCCGACGACGTGAAGATCCCGAAGGATACGATCCAGCAGGCGCTCCAGATCATCCATCAGGACCCCGCGAGCGCGCTCAACTCTTCGCGACGGGTGCGTGCGTCGCTGGCTGACCCACTCAAGAAGTGGCGCAAGGAGCTCGGGCCCGACGAGCGACTCGAGACGATCTATCACTACCTCGAATACGTCGGGATGACGCCGGTCGAGGACTACGCCGAACGGTTCCCCCACCAGCTGTCGGGTGGCGAACAGCAGCGGGTCGTCCTCGGGCGGGCGCTGTTGACGAATCCCGACCTCGTGCTTGCGGACGAGGCGGTCTCGGCGCTGGACGTCTCCCTGCGCGTCGAGATGATGGACCTGCTGCTCGAACTCCAGGAGATGTTCGGGACCTCCTTCGTGTTCGTCTCCCACGACCTGGCGAACGCCCGCTATCTCACGAAGAAGTCAGACGGCCGTATCGCCGTGATGTACCTCGGGGACATCGTCGAGATCGGCGGCCCCGACGAACTCATCGAGAACCCGACCCACCCCTACACGAAGGTGTTGCGGTGGTCGACGCCGCCGGCCGATCCGGACGTGGCCAGCGAGACCATGCACATGCAGCCGCCGGTTCGCCGGATCGACATTCCCGATCCGTCCGACCCGCCGGAGGGCTGTAAGTTCCACACCAGGTGTGAGCACGCCCGCGAGGTCTGTAAAAAGCAGGAACCGGACATGTACGACGCCGACGGCACCGAGACGAAGTGCTTCCGGGCGCTGGACAACCACGAGTACTGGCAAAGCGAGGAACTCACGGACCGCGAGGAACTCGGCTTCACCTCGAGCCTCGAAGACGAAGAGCCTGCGGACGACTAGAGCCCACCCGCCTTTTTTGTCGCCGTGTTTGTGGACGAAAAAACAGATTTATAGCCGTCGAGTGGCCTCCTAGACAATATGGCACAACAGGCTGGCGACCCGACGCTTTCGGTGCTCTCGGATGAGTCCCAGCGCATCGACGGTCGGGACGCGCGTTCGATGAACCTGACGGCGGCCCAGGCGATGGGCGAGGCCGTTCGGACGACACTCGGCCCGATGGGAATGGACAAGATGCTCGTCGATTCGACGGGCGACACCGTCGTCACGAACGACGGCGTGACGATCTTAGACGAGATGGAAGTCGAGCACCCGGCGGCCGACATGGTCGTCGAAGTCGCCCAAAGTCAGGAGCAGGCGGTCGGCGATGGGACGACCTCGGCCGTGATCCTCACGAGCGCACTGCTCCAGGCTGCCGAGGAGCTACTCGACAACGATGTCCACCCGACAACGGTCGCCGCCGGGTTCGAGCAGGCAGGCGAGCACGTCGAGGACGTCCTCGATGACGTGGCGATGGACCTCGACGTCGACGACACGGATGTCCTCGAAGCGATCGCGTCGACGGCGATGACCGGCAAGGGGGCCGAATCCGAAAAGGACCACCTCACGTCGCTCGTCGTCGAGGCGATCCGGACGGCCGTCCGGGAGGACGGCACAGTCGATCGTGACGCGATCACGATCAAGCCCTTCGCGGGCGGCAACCTCGCGGACTCCCGGCTGGTCGAGGGCGTCACGATCGACAAGAACCCCGCCAACGACGCGATGCCGAGTGACTTCGAAGACGCCAACGTCCTCATCTACGAGGGGGCGATCGAGACACCGGAACTCGAGACATCCACCGAGACCACCGTCTCGAATTTCGACGACGTCACGGAGTACGTCGAACGGGAGCGGGAGGCACTTCAAGAGGACGTCGATCGCGTTCTCGATACCGGTGTGGACGTGCTGTTGACCGAAGGCGGGATCGACGATCCGGCCCAGGAGCTGCTCGCCGAGGCAGGCGTCATGGCGCTGCGCCGGGTCGACGACGAGGACCGACGCCGACTCGCCGAGGCGACGGGTGCCTCGCGGGTCTCCGATCTCGAAACCGCGACAGCTGCGGATCTGGGCGAGGCCGGCACGGTCGGCCAGGAGCGGATCAGGATGCCGCTGTGGCGTGGCGACGCCCGACCCGAGCGGATCACTTCCTTCACCGACGTCGACAGCGTGGCTGGAACGATCGTCCTCCGGGGTGGGACCGACCACGTCGTCGACGAGGTCGAACGTGCCCTCGAGGATAGCCTCGACGTGCTCGCGGCGGCCATCGAGGACGGCGAGATCCTTCCGGGTGCCGGGGCCGTCGAAATCGAACTCGCCCTCGCACTCGAAGACGCAGCCGACGGGATCGGTGGGCGCGAGCAACTCGCCGTCGAGGCGTTCGCCGACGCGCTCGACATTTCGCCACGGACGCTCGCGGAGAACGCCGGCCACTCCCCGATCGACGCGCTGGTCGACCTCCGGGCGCGCCACCACGATGGCGACAGCACCGCCGGGGTCGACGCCGAGACCGGTGCACTCATCGACGCAGTCGAACACGGCGTCGTCGAACCCCGTCGCGTGAAGGCAACGGCGATCGACGCCGCGATCGAGGCGGCACGGATGATTCTCCGGATCGACGACGTCGTCTCCGCCGGCGACCTCTCGACCAGCGGCGACGACGATGGCGGCGCACCCGGAATGTAGCGCCCTCAAGGAACCACTCGATGCTGTCGTCGACTTGCGGTTTCGACGCCGACCCGTGTGCGGATCGGCTGGACTCCACAAGATACAAATACCCGATTACGTATGTTTGAACTATGGTAGAGATTCGGGCACTCAATTCGGCCAGGCAGGAAGCGACCGGGATCCAGATGGTACTGTTGGCCGTCTGGTACTGGACGAGCAGTCACGTTTCGCTGACGGTTGCCATCTTCGGGGCACTGTTCATGGTGTTCGGTGCGTTGGTCCTCCAGGGAGTCAACAACGTCCTCGCCGGCATGTTCGGCGTGTGGGGCTTTTCGTTTATCCTCCTGGGGCTGTTTTTCGACATCCTCCTTCGGTTCATCGCTGCCTGGCAGAAACGGCAGGCGTCGGCCTGACGGACAGGTTCCGAAACCCCACGGACCGGTTTTCTCGGCCGCTGATTGTCGCCCAGTTCGCTGTTCGCTGAACGGTCACCACGCTTAACTCGGTCGTTTTCGTACCCCGAACGGTATGACCGGCCACCCGGGACCGACCGAACAGTACCGACGGATCCGCCGACTCGAAACGGGTTGGCGATTCCACCAGGGCGAGATCGACGGGGCGGCCGCCCCCGATTTCGACGACGCCGAGTGGCGATCCGTCGACGTGCCACACGACTGGAGCATCGAGGGACCCTTCGACCCGGACAACCCGGCGGGCGCGGCGGGGGCGTTTCTGCCCGGGGGCGTCGGGTGGTACCGTCGCTCGCTCCCGAGCGACGTCGAGGGCGAGACCGTCTACCTCCGCTTTGACGGCATCTATCGAGACAGCGACGTCTATCTCAATGGCGAGCACGTCGGCAACCGGCCGAACGGATACACGAGTTTCAATCACGACGTCAGCGGGGTCGAGAGTAGCGAGACACTCGCCGTCCGGGTCGACAATACCGACCTGCCGAACTGCCGGTGGTACTCCGGCTCGGGCATTTACCGGCACGTCCACCTGATCGAGACCGCACCACTCCACGTTGTCCCGTGGGGCACAGACGTCCGCACGCCGGCCGTGACGGACCGTCGTGCGCGAGTGGACGTCCACACCACGGTCGCCAACGACGCCGAGGAGGGGGCCGTCTGTACGCTCTCGACGACTGTCTACGACCCGGCGGGCGAGGTCGTCGCCGAGGCCGCGACCGAGCAGCGACTCGCCGCCGGACAGCAACACACGTTCGAGCAGGAACTCGCCGTCGCGGATCCCGCGTTGTGGTCGCCGGAGACGCCCGAACGGTATCACGTCCGAAGCGTCGTCCACCGCCAGGACCCGGACGGGACAGCGGAGACGGCGGGCGAAGCGGTCGACGACTACGTGACGCCCTTCGGAATCCGGACGGTCACGTTCTCGGCCGACGAGGGGTTGTTGCTCAACGGCGAGCCGATGACCCTCAAGGGAGTCAACCTCCACCACAGCGCCGGGGCGCTCGGGGCCGCCGTGCCCGAGCGTGCGCTCGAACGCCGCCTGGAGACCCTCGCCGAGATGGGCGCGAATGCCATCCGGACCGCCCACAATCCGCCCCAGCCCGAACTCCTGGATCTCTGTGACCGCATGGGCTTTCTGGTCATCGACGAAGCGTTCGACAAGTGGCGTCACGAGAAGACCGGGAAATTCTTCGACGACTGGTGGCGCGAGGATCTCGAAGCGATGATCCGCCGGGACCGCAACCACCCGTCGGTGATCGCCTGGAGCGTCGGCAACGAGAGCTACGACCACGGCGACCCGGGAATGCTCGACGATCTGGAAATGCTGGTCGAGGCAGCCAACGACCTCGATCCGACGCGGCCGGCGACCTACGGCAGCCCGGCCTGGGGCGACGGGCGCGAGGGGATCCTCGAGAACGCCGAAGCTGTCGCCGAGCGGGTCGATCTCTTCTCGGGCAACTACATGGAACACCACTACGACGACCTCCGCGAGCGGGGCGTCGACGTGCCGATCGTCGGTTCGGAGTGCCGGCCGTTCTTCCGGGGGTCGGGCGACGATCCGCTGGCGTTCGTCCCGGAGAACCCGTGGTTCGACGTCGCCGAGCGCGACGATGTCGTCGGGCAGTTCATCTGGAGCGGCTTCGACTATCTCGGAGAGGCGCGCGAGTGGCCGAGCAAGGGCTGGCCGACCGGCTTGATCGACACCTGTGGCGTCCCCAAGCCGCCGGCCGCCTTCCATCGGAGCGTCTGGAGCGACGAACCGATGGTCGAGATCGCGGCGTTCGATCCCGCCCGCGAGCGCGCGCCGGCCCGGCCGGCGTGGTCCTGGCCGGCGCTCGCCGGTCACTGGACGTTCCCCGACCGCGAGGACTCCCGCGGGTTCGTCCACGTCGTGACGTTCACCAACGCCGAGACGGTGACGCTCTATCAGAACGACGAGCGCCTCGGCGTCCAGCACCTCGCGGACAACCCCGACCACATGATCGAGTGGTACGTCCCCTACGAGTCGGGGACGTTGCGGGCCGTGGCGGAGACCGACGGCGAGGTCGTCGCGACTCACGAACTCCAGACGGCGGGCGAGCCCGCCCAGGTCGAACTCGATCCCGACCGCGAGGCCATCACGGCCGACGGGCAGGATCTGGTGTACGTCGACGCGCGGATCGTCGACGACGGGGGCGTCGTCGTGCCGCGGGCCGACCACGAGATCGAATGCTCCGTCAGCGGCGCTGGCGACCTCGCCGGCGTCGACAACGGCGACCTGGCCAGCAACGAGTCCTACACCGACTCCCGGCGGTCGGCCTACCACGGAACGGCGCTGGCGATCGTCCAGGCCGGGCGTGAATCCGGCGAGGTGAGGATCACGGCCGACGTCGAGGGCCTCGAGGGCCTCGAGGGCGACGAAGTGACGATCCCGGTTCAGGCCCCGGAGTGAGCGTCTCTGTCTTCCGGATTGATCCAAATTCGTTCGGTCTGTCCACATTGATTGCGTGGTATTGTGTATATCGCAAAATATAATTGCGCTGTAGCTGCTAGCGAAGGTACGATGTCAATACTCGACGACGACGATAGAGCGGAAGTCTCGGAGCTACTCGAAGACATGGACGAGCCGATCGACATCCACGTCTTCACCCAGGACGATTGTGAGTACTGTGAAGAGACGGTGGCACTGGTCGAGGACGTTGCCGATCTCAGTGACGCGGTCGAGATGGGCGTCCACGACATGGACGACCCGCTGGCGAGCGACCTCGGCGCTGATCGCTACGAGGGCGGCCCCGTGACGGTCATCACCCGCGAGGATATCGATGGCGTCCGGTATTTCGGGATCCCCTCGGGTCAGGAGTTCAGTTCGTTCCTCCAGGACATGATCACGGTCTCAACCGGCGAGCCCAATATTGACGAGAGCGTCCTCGAAGAGATCGCCGAAATCGACGACCCGGTCGAGATCACCGTCTTCGTGACGCCGACCTGCCCGCATTGCCCGAAGGCAGTCCAGACGGCGCACAACTTCGCCGTGGCCAACGAGAACATCACCGCCAACTCGGTCGAATCCCAGGAGTTCATGGAGCTCTCCGAAGAGTTCGGCGTCCGGGGCGTCCCTCAGATCAACGTCAACGGGACCGACGGCGAGTTCACGGGTGCGCTCCCGCCCCAGCAGTTCCTCCAGGAAGTCAAGGGCGCGCTATAAGCCACCCAACCAACGGCCGGTCGACCGATCGAACCCCTTAATCCCCCTGCCGGCCTATCCTCGAGTGGCAGCGGGAGCCCGGCTCCCGTGCCCGGGACGTGCGTTCCGACAGCGTCGGAACGCGGCCAACGGGCATGAGGAAAGTCCCCCCACCGTCCGGGCAGGCGACCGGGCGCAAGCCCGGGGCGGGAGACCGCCGGCGCTGGAACAGAAACGAGACCACTCGCCCCGACCGATGAGGTGTGTGACCCCTGAGTGACAAAGTGCGGTCGATCCCCGTCGCAAGGCGGCCGGTCGGCCGGGCGAACAAACGACGGGAAGCCCAACCCACCGAGGGCGCGTCGCGACGTGGAACCCTACGGGCCCCACGCTCGCGACGAACTGGGCGCGCCATCCGGCGCGTCGACGGGCGAGAACGGATGGAACGGCGAATCCTCGCCGGTGCAAGTCCGCGTGACTGGTAGCCCGGACACGACGCGGACGCGTAGCCGAATGCCGACAACAGAAGGGGGCTTACTCCCCGCAGCCACCGTTTCTACCTCAGGAGTGGTGAGGCTGACCAGGATCGATCGCTGCCGTGACCCACTCGCTTATCCGGGAGCCACCGCTACGGACGCGTATGCCCGAAACACTCGAAGTCGCCTGCGAGAACGACGATTGCGAACTCGACATGGTCGAACTCCACTACACCTACGACATGCCCGAGGACGTCACCGTCGCGGACTTCCAGTGTCCCTACTGCGGGGAGACGGAACCACTCCGCAAGATCGAGGTCTGACGGCGAAAACGAGCGGTCACCGTCTGTGTGTCGCTCGCCGCTCAGAGATCCTCGATCGCCACCGCGATCGCGTCGTAGTCCGGGAACTCCGGCCATTCCGCCGCGACCCACGCGTATTCGACAGTCCGGTCTCCGTCGATGAGGAACGCGGCCGGGCGGGGCTCGCTGACGCCCGCCATCCCGTCGAGATCGTGGACGATGCCGTAGGTCTCGGCAACACCATTCTGTGGGTCGCTGAACAGCCGATAGGGCAGGGATGCCTCCGCGATGAAGTCCTTGTGCTCGTAGGGCGAGGAGATCGAGAGCCCGACGACGGTCAGGTCGTCGTCGCTGCCCCACCCGCGGTCGGTGATCTCGTTCCAGATGTACGTCGCCGGGAAACTCCCGTCCATCGGGAAGAAGACGAGCAGGACGGGACCGTCGGCCGTGAGATCTGACAGCGCGACGTCCTCCCAGTACTCGTCGGTGACCAGCGGGCGCTCGAAGTCCGGGGCCGCTTCGCCGGGCTGGGGATGCTCGGCCGGGCCGAGGTCGACGACGTCGAAGGGCAACTCCATGTCAGGCCTCCCCGTAGGTCCGATCGAGGTACTGGACGATGCGCTCGCTCTCGCTCATCGTCACGCCGGTCCGGTCATCGACGATCACCGGGACCGCGCGCTGGCCGCTGACCCGCTTGACGGCGTTGCGCTCGGAGTGCAGCGGCTCGACGAAGCGTGACTGATAGTCCAGGTCGTATTCCGAGAGCGTCCGCGCAACGCGCTCACAGAACGGACAGGCCTGGAGTCGGTACAGGGTGATGGTCGCGTCGCCTTCGTCGGACGCGTCGGTTGTGGACTCGCTCATGGCGTTCTATGCTGGCTTGGGGCGAGCAACGGGTAAACACTGTGCTGGCTGCAGTTTTCGAGGACGGTACGAAACGCCGCCATCAACCGGGTGGTGTTTTATTAAACAGGTCGCGGTTGCGAACAGCCAGAAAGCCCCCGCGCTCGCAGCTCCCGCGACTCGCTGCGCTCCGGTGGGTGCTTACGTCACCGGGAGAGCGAAGCTCTCCCGAGCCACGCGGCAGAGCCGCGGACGCCGGGGGTCGCTGCGAGCGCGGCCCCTTTCAGTCCCGCCCGATTCCGGTTGATCAGCCGGCCTGGGCGGGACTGAAAGGGGCGAGTGGCTCCAGGAAGACGGCCGACGCTAGACGCGAGGCGGCAGAGCCGCCTCAGCACGCGCGAACGGGCCTGTGGCCCGTGAGCGGACACCGTGGTTCGAGAGAGCGAAGCTCTCTCGTCATCACGAAAGGCGCAAAGCGCCTTTCGAACGACAACGAAGTGAGGAGCGTGGTTCGAGACGGACTTCGTCCGTCTCGTCATCCCGGAAATCTTCGATTTCCGGAGACAGCGAGGTCGTCGGACGGCGTCGCCGTCCGACTGTCCGAGGGACCGGCGGTCCCTCGCTACCCTCGACCGGAGCCACTCGGGGCTTTCTGGCACTCACATTCCATTCCTGCTAAACTAAACGCTACGACCAACCGAGGCCAAACCGTCATGTAGCTCCCGCCCGGACCCGAGTTATGGACGTACTGATTATCGGCGGTACTGGCGTCATCTCGACCGGCATCACGCGACAACTCGTCGAGGCAGGCCACGGCGTGACGATCTTCAACCGCGGAGAGACTGACATCGACATCCCCGATGCAGTCTCGGAGATCCACGGGGATCGCTTCGATCACGACGCGTTCGAATCGGCAGTCGCGGACGTCGAGGTCGACGTCGTCATCGACATGATGTGTTTCGGGAGCGAGGACGCCGAAAGCGATATCCGGGCCTTCGCCGGGGAGATCGAGCAGTTCATCTTCACCAGTACGGTCGACGTCTATCACCGCCCGCCCGAGCGTAATCCGGTCACTGAGGACGCCGCGCGCGAGCCGCCGGTCAGCGACTACGCCGAGGGCAAGGCCGCCGCCGAAGATCGCTTCCGGGAAGCAGAGGCCGAGGGTGCCTTCGACGTAACGATCATCCGCCCGTGGAGCACCTACGGCGAGGGCGGGGGAATCTTCCACACCTTCGGCGGCGGGACCTACTACATCGAACGGATTCGCCAGGGCAAACCCATCGTCGTCCACGGCGACGGCACCTCGCTGTGGGGCTCGTGTCACCGTGACGATGTCGCCGCGGCGTACGTCAACGCCGTCGGCAACGAGGTCGCCTACGGCGAGACCTATCACGTCACCAGCGAGGAAGTCATCACCTGGAACCAGTATCACCGCCGGGTGGCGGCCGCGCTCGACGCACCGGAGCCCGACCTCGTCCACATCCCGACTGACGTCCTCCGGGAGGTTGCGCCCGACCGCACGGAGATGCTCCGGGATCACTTCCAGTACAGCACGGTCTTCGACAACAGCAAGGCCAAACGCGATCTGGACTTCGAGTACACGGTTTCCTTTGAGGAGGGCGTCGAACGGACCGTCGCATGGCTCGACGAACACGACGGGATCGAGGTCGGCGAGGGTGACGCCTTCGAGGACGAACTTGTCGAGGCATGGCGGGCGTCGGCTGAGGACTTCCTCGCCAACTTCGAGTGAAGGACAGCGCCAGAATGTCGCATGTCGAACCCTATAAATAGCTGTCTATCATTATTACTCATCACTGATGGATTCGAACACGCTCGATCTGTCCCCGCCACACCAGAGCGCGTTGACGACCCTGGTCAACGAGTATTCGGAGTCCGAGTCTCCGGTCAAAAGTGCCCGGATAGCCGAGAAGGTAAACCGAACGGAAGGGTCGGTCAAAAATCAGATGCGGAAGCTGTCAGCGCTCGGACTCGTGGATAGCGTCCCGGGGCCACGTGGCGGATACAAGCCAACCGAGATGGCCTTCCAGGCGCTCGAGCGCGACCAGGAGGCCGACGGCGAGAAGGTCGTCGTCGCCCAGAACTACGAGCGCGTCGACGTCACTGTCGACGAGGTCACGCTCACGAACGTCCACCACCCGACCGACTGTCGTGCCCGGGTGCACTTCCAGAGTATTCTCGAGGAGATCGAGATCGGCGACGCCCTCGCCGTCGGCCCAACGCCCGAGTTCGACCTCGTCGTGGTCGGCGAGGTGATCGAGATACTCGGCACCGGTGACGAGGTGATCCTCGAAATCGGCAAGATGGAAGCACCGTTCGTCGACGAGGGGCTATAAGAGGGTCGCCGGAACAGTCAGGCCGTCGCGGTTGCCGCGAGCGCTTTCTCGATGTCGTCACCGATTTCGTCGACGAGCGCCGGCACAGCCTCGCTCACGGCGTCGGTCATCCCCTCGCCGTACTCGAACGGGTTCTCGACCTCGATCGCGAAGATCGTGATCTCGGGCATGGATTGCCCCATCGCCTCGCCGAGCGTCTGGAGCGTCCCCAGCCCGACGTTGTGGGTTGCCAGCCCGCCCGAGTCATCGCCCGGCTCGACCTCGCTCGGGGAGAACTCGTAGTAATCGCCGGGAGTTCCGCCGTCGGTCTTGATCGCGTCGACGAGGAACACCCGGTCGTACCCGCTGAGTTCCTGGATGAGCATGAGCCGGCCGGAGGTGTAGGTCTCGACGTCCAGCCGGTCGCCAAAGCGCTCGCCGAGCGCTTCCGTGACGTCCAGACCGACCACGTCGTCGCGCTTGATATCGTTGCCCAGGCCGAGTAAGAGTGCGTTCATGATGGGGATGCGGTGTTGTGGTGTCGTGTCGTGGGACGGTGTCGTGGTGTCGTGTCCGCCGTTCTCAGCGACTCGTCGAGGCGACCGTCTCGCCGCCCTGTTCGAGTTCGAGTTCCAGAGGCATTTCGCCGATGGCGTGGGTCGAACACGACAGACACGGGTCGTAACATCGGATGACGCTCTCCATCTTGTTGAGAATGTCCTCCGGGATTTCGGGGCCCTCGACAAACTTCTCGGCGGCCGAGAGCACGCCGCGGTTCATCGCCCCGTTGTTGTGCGTGGTGGCGACGATGAAGTTGGCGTCCTCGACGATCCCGCCGTCGTCGATCGTGAACTCGTGGATGAGCGTCCCCCGTGGAGCCTCGATGACGCCGACGCCCGTGCCCGCTTTGGGCTTGGTCGGGACGTTCGTCGCGCCCTCGTAGACATCATCGTCTTCGAGGAGCTCCTGGATGCGCTCGACGCAATAGAGCATCTCGATGAGCCGCGCCCAGTGGTAGTACGTCGAGCGTTCGTGGACGGCCCCCTCGGCCGCGTCCATGAACTCGACCCACTCCTCGCGGGCCTGCGGGGTCGCGATGTCGTCGACGGCGTTCAGGCGAGCCAGCGGCCCGACGCGGTACTGGCCGTCCTCGAACCCGCGCTCCTTGTAGTAGGGGAACTTGAGGTAGCTCCACTCCTTGGAGCGCTCGGCGATGATGTCCCGGTACGCGCCGTCGTCGATCTCTTCGAGTTGGTCACCACCCTCGTCGACGAGCCGGATGTCGCCGTCGTAGTGTTCGAGGCCACCCTCCTCAGTCACGAGGCCCATATAGCCCGTCGGGTAGGTGGCATAATCCAGCGTGTCGTCGTCCATGTCCTCGAAGATCCCCTTCAGGAGGTCGATCGTCTCCCGAAGGTATTCGGGGAGGGGCTGGCTCTCTTCGAGCAATTCCTCGCCGTCTTCGCGGTCGAGCGTGTTCGAAACGCCCCCAGCCACCGCGAAGTCGGGGTGGACCTTCTTCTCGCCCAGCGCGGCGATGACGTTCTGGCCGAAGCTCCGCAGGTCGATCCCGCGTTCGGCCAGCTGTGGATTCTCGTTCAACACGCCCTCGATGTTACGCTCGGCGGGGTCGGCGTCGTAGCCAAGCACCAGGTCCGGACTGGAGAGGTAGAAGAAACTCAGGGCGTGACTCTGGAGCACCTGCCCCATGTGGAGCAACTCCCGAAGCTTGTGGGCGCTCTCGGGGACGTCGGCATCCATGACGTCGTCGGCGGCCTTCGCCGCGGCCAGTTGGTGGCTGACCGGGCAGATGCCACAGATGCGGGCCGTGATCTCGGGCATCTCCCAGATGGGACGGCCCTCGACGAACTCCTCGAAGCCACGGAACTCCGTGACGTGGAACTGTGCGTCCTCGACGCTCCCCTCGTCGTCGAGGTGGATGGTGATCTTGCCGTGCCCCTCGACGCGCGTGACCGGATCGATTACTTCCTTCTTGCTCATGTTTTCCTCGTTAGTCGTACTGCAGTTTGTCGCCTTCGATCTCGGGGGTTTCCCCACGTGCCAGTGCTTCGAGGCTCTCTTTCATGACGTCAGCGTCGGGCGGACACCCGGGGACGTAGACGTCCACGTCGATGTACTCGTCCAACGGTCGGGCGTCTTCGAGGAGTTTCGGAATACCTTCGTCATCTCCGAAGGGCACCTCGCTCTCGTCGTCGGCCTCGCCCATGAAGGTCTCTTCGAGCATCTCGTCGCGATCCTGATAGTTTCGCAGGGACATGATGCCACGGAGTGCCGCACAGTCCCCCCAGGCGACGACGGTGTCACAGTGTTCCCGGAGTGCCTCGGCGACCTCGACGTTCTCCTCGTTGGTCACGACGCCCTCGGCGATGCCGATGTCGGCCTCCGGGACGCCTTTCTCGTCGACGATCATGTGGCTGGCGACGATGTCGACGTCCTCGACCAGATCCACGAGACCGTGGTCGATGTTCAGAAACTCCATGTGACAGCCCGAACAGCCGCCGAGACACACCGTCGCGACGGTCGTCCGGTCGTTGTCCTGGGCTTCCGCGTCAGTCTGTGCGCTCATGCGGCCACCTCCTGTAGTTCCGCGATGATCTCACGGTCGGAATCGATCTCCCCCCGCGGGTCGAGAACGCGCTCGACCGCGCGCTGGTCGTCGTCGGCGTCGACGGTCGTCCCCTCACGCTCGAACCAGTCCAGCGCGGGAAGGACGATATCGGCAATCTCCGTCAGCGCCGACTCACGAGTGGCCTGGACGATCACCGTCTCGGCCCCCCGGGCGAGTTCGATCTGACGGTCAAGATCCTCGCCACGGTCGTCGGCGGCCAACAGGTACGCGACCTCGGCGTCGGCTTCGAGGTCGTCAGTCGGGACGTCCGCGACCGCGCGGTTACGCCCCGGCCCGAGGCTGAGGACATCGTTGTCGCTGGTCGCCGCGAGTCCGAAGACGTCGACCATCGTCTCGGCGTCGTCGACATCCGGCCCGAGGACAAACGTCGCATCCCCGGACAGTTCCAGGGACACGTCGACGACATCCTCGATAGCCGCGTCCGCAAGCGCCTCGGTCCCCGCCTCGAAGACATCGGTCACCTGCTCGGTGACCGTCGCGGTCGGGGCATCGAGTTCGATCGAGTGATCCGCGAACCGTTCGAGGCGATCCGTCCCGTCGTCGATCGTAACCAGCGTCGTCTCGCCGTTGGCCGCCCGGCGGACGTAGGAAGCGACGACCGGATGGGTTTCGACGATCCCCGTGTCGTAGACGACCAACGTGTCGCTGTCCTCGATGTCGTGCAGCGAGTCGACGAGGAGATCGGCCGTCTCGACGTCGAGTTCCGCTTCGAGGGCCGCGAGGACGTCCGATTCGAGTGCGGCGCGTTCGGCCCCCGGAATCTCCACGCTGGCGTCGTATTCGGAAAGCGTCTCGGACAGCGCCTCCAGGGTCTCACGTGGCAGGCGATCGGAGGCGAACGCGTTGACGCCGTTGGCCTCGGTCAGGGCCGTCCTGGCACGGTCGATCGCGTCCGCGAGGTCGACCGTCTCGCCGTCAACCCGCGGCTCGGTGATCCGCTCGCGGCCGTCGGCGAGCAACTCGAAGCGCCCCATCTCACACAGCTGCCCCCCGGCCGGGCCGTCCTCGTTGCCCTCGATCTTGACGATCCGCCCGGAGTTAGTGAAGACCTCGAGCTCACAGCCGACCGAGCACTCGCTGCAGGTCGTCGTCTCGACCTCGCAGTCCCGTTCCCGGCCCTTGTAGGCGCTGAGTGGGCTGTACAGCGCGCCGGTCGGACACGCCTGGACGCATGATCCACAGGAGATACAACTGGACTCGCCAAGCGGGACGTCGTCGTCGGCGACGATCGTCGTCTCCCGGCCCCGGTTGCCGAAGTTCAGCGTCCCGTTGCCGACGATCTCGTCACAGGTCCGGATACACCGTCCACATCCGATGCACCGATCCAGATCCATCGTGACGTACTCGTTTGAGGTGTCCGGCTCGATATCGGGGTACTCCAGGGGAACGCGACTGCTGTCGAGGCCGGCGCGGTTGAACATGTCCTCGAGTTCGCAGTCGCCCTCCATCTCGCAGTACATGCAGTAGTGGTTCTGGTCGGCGAACATCATCTCCAGCATCGTTCGCCGGTGGTTCCATAGCTCGTCGGTGTCGACGGAGATGTCCATGCCGTCCTGGACGGCGGTCGTACACGCGGTCTCGTTGCGCTCGCCGTCGACCTCGACGAGGCACATCCGGCAGGCCCCGACGTTCGAGAGGTTCGCGTGCTCACACAGTGTCGGAATGTCGATACCGGCCTCCCGGGCCGCCTCCAAAATCGTCTGTCCATCGCGTGCCTGTACCTCCCGGCCGTCGATTTCGAGAGTGACGCCCGTCTCGGCCTCACTCTGGGTTGCCTTGCTCATGCTATCACGTCCTCATGTCGATGGCGTCGGTCGGACACGCCTCGACACACTGTCCACAGCCGACGCAGGTTTCCGGATCGATCGTGTGTGCCTCGCCGGTCTCCCCGGAGATGGCGTCGACCGGACAGACGTCGACACACTGTCCACAGCCGACACACTCCTGGGCGGCGATCTTGTACGTGCCCGCGTGATCCCCGCCGCCGATCTCGCACTCGCCGGCGGGACACTCGTCGTCGTAGATGTGGGCCTCGTACTCGTCCCGGAAGTGTTCGAGCGTGCTCAACACCGGGTTGGGCGCCGTCTGGCCCAGCCCACACAGGGAACTCTCGGCGATCGTCTCGCCGAGTTCCTCTAAGCGATCGATGTCGCCGGGTTCGCCCTCGCCGTTGGTGATGCGCTCGAGAATGCGCAACATCTTGTGGGTCCCGATCCGGCAGGGCGGACACTTGCCACAGGACTCGTCCTGGGTGAAATCGAGGAAAAAGCGCGCGACGTCGACCATACAGGTCTCGTCGTCCATCACCACGAGACCACCCGAGCCCAGCATCGCCCCCTCCTCCTGGAGGGAGTCGAAGGTGACCGGCATGTCCAGGTGTTTCTCCGCGAGACACCCGCCGGAGGGCCCCCCGATCTGTACCGCCTTGAACTCCTTGTCGCCCTCGATACCGCCGGCGACGTCGAGGATCTCCTGGAGGGTCAGTCCCATCGGGATCTCCATCAGCCCCGTCGCCGAGCAGTCCCCGGAGACCGCGAAGGTCTTGGTACCGGGGCTGTCCTCGCTACCGTACTGTTTGAACCACTCGGCACCGTTGGTGATGATCAGCGGGACGTTAGCCAGGGTCTCGACGTTGTTGATCGTCGTCGGCTTGTCCTCGAGGCCGGACTGGGCGGGGTAGGGTGGACGCGGGGACGGCCGGCCGGCCCCGCCCTCGATGGAGGCCATCAGCGCCGTCTCCTCGCCACAGACGAACGCGCCGGCTCCCTTCTCGACCTCGAAGTCGAAGTCGAAGCCGGTGCCCATGATGTTCGTCCCGAGGTAGCCTTCCTCGTAGGCGTCCTCGATGGCCTGCTGGATGCGCTCGACCGCAAGCGGGTACTCCGCGCGGAGGTAGATGATCCCGTCGTTGGCACCGGTGGCGTAGCCGGCGATAACCATGCCCTCGATGACGCGGTGGGGATCGCCCTCGACCAGACACCGGTCCATGAACGCCCCGGGGTCGCCCTCGTCACAGTTGGCGATGACGTATTTCTCGCTGGCGTCTTCCTGGTGGGCAAACATCCACTTGTTGCCCGCCGGGAACCCGCCGCCACCACGACCACGGAGGCCGGCGTCCTGAACTTCCGCGTAGACGTCTTCGGGGTCCATCTCGGTGAGGACCGTCTGCATCGCCTCGTAGCCGCCGGTGGCCTCGTACTCCTCGACGCTCTCGGGGTCGATGCGCCCACAGTTGCCCAACGCCAGACGGCGCTGCTCGGAATAGAACGGGATGTCGTCGGTCCGGGACTGGCGTTTGCCGGTCTCGTCCTCGAAACAGAGGTCCTCGATGACCTCGCCGTTCCGGATCGTCTTCTCGACGATCTCTTCGACGTCGTCGACGTCGACCTGCGTGTAGAGGACGTTCATCGGGTCGATCCGGACGAGCGGACCGAGTTCACAGAACCCGTGACAGCCACTCTTCTTCGGTTCGACACCGAGTTCCTCGTGATCGATATCGCCCTCGCTCCAGGAAAGAGCGACGTTGTCGACCCCGGCGAGCGCGTCGATCTCCGCCCGGAGTGCCTCGTACACTTCGTCGGAGCCAGAGGACATACACCCGGTTCCCTGACAGACGACGACGCGGATCTGTCCGTCGACAGTGTCGATATCGGTCGGTCGCTGGAGTACTTCAGCCATGATCACTCACCTCGCTCGCTGTATTCCTCGATGATCGTCTCGGCGTCGTCAGGCTCGATCGGTCCGTGGACATCGTCGTCGACGGTGACGACCGGCGCGAGTCCACACGCCCCGACACACCGGACGTGCTCGATCGTGAACTTCCCGTCGTCGGTGACCTCGTCGAGGCCGACGCCGAGTTCGTCCTGCAACTCGTCGGACACCGCATCGGCCCCCGCCACGTGACAGGCTGTGCCGGTACACACCCTGATGCTGTAGTCGCCCCGTGGCTCGAGGTGGAACTGCGAGTAGAACGAGGCCGTACTGTAAATGTCGGCGAGTGACTTCTCGCAGTGATGGGCGATCAGTTCGAACGCGAACTTCGGCAGGTAGCCGTATTCGTCCTGAACCTGTTGGAGTGCCGGGATGACACCGCGTTTCTCCGGGCGAACGTCCGTGAGTATCTCCTCGACCGTCTCGATCTCCTCGTCACAGACGTCCTCGACCCCGGCGTCGGCCGGAATGATGTCCGAATCGGCCCCGATTTCGGACTCCTCCGACTGCAACGATTGCTTGACGCGTTCTAGCGTTGCCATATAAGAGAGTCTTACCGGTACATCCTGTAAAGGAATGCACCGTATTCTCACTCCATGAAAACATATATGGTAGAATGTGATGGACTGGTCGCGATTCAAGATCCATCCGGGATGTTGGACGAGAGAAGCTATTCAGAGGGCACACGGATATTTGTTATGTGAACAGCTCCCAGGATTGAAGAATATTGGCAAACATAGCCACCGGTCGGGGGACACGGTCCGGACCCAAAAAAGGTTAAGCGGGTGCCCCGAGAAGGAGGGACATGCCGCCGTCTCGCCGCGTTCTCGTGTTGGTGGGTCTGTTCGGAGCGATAGTCACGCTTGCGGTACTGACGCTGTGGAGTGTCTTCTGGACGGTCTTTTTTGCCATCACGGTGGCGTACGTCCTGTATCCGGTGCGGCGTCGACT
This sequence comes from Halorhabdus sp. BNX81, assembly GCF_029229925.1. Taxonomy (NCBI): domain Archaea; kingdom Methanobacteriati; phylum Methanobacteriota; class Halobacteria; order Halobacteriales; family Haloarculaceae; genus Halorhabdus; species Halorhabdus sp. BNX81. Next base: position 2,442,656 of record NZ_CP107254.1, read on the forward strand.
GTCGGCCAGGGGGGTCGGCCCCCGAGTCGCCGCAGGCCTGAGTACGGCTGTCGCCTTTGTGGTGGCCCTGGGCGTGCTTACACCCCTCGGATACGCGGTATACGTTCGGCGGTCCGTCTTCTTCGAGCTGATCGAAAACCTTCCCGAGGAATTCTCCGTGACAGCGCTGGAAACGACGTATACGGTCGACCTGTCGACGATGATCCAGACGGCACAGCAACTGGCCGAGGACGTGGCGATCAGCGCGGCGAGTGCGGCACCAGCGCTCGCGTTGAAGTTCTTCCTGTTCGTTCTGCTGGTGTACGCGCTGTTGCTCAAACCGACCATGCCCGCACGGGCACTCCGTCGAACCGTTCCCGTCGAGTATCACGATATCGTCGAAGCGCTCCACGAACGACTCCAGGACACGCTCTTCGGGCTATACGTCCTCCAGGGGGCAACCGGTGTGGGGACGTTTCTGATTGCGCTGCCGGTGTTTTTCGTCCTCGGGTACGACGCGACGCTCACGCTCGCCGTTCTGAGCGGCGTGCTGCAGTTCGTGCCGATCATCGGGCCGAGCGTGTTGATCGGCGTGCTCGTCGTCACCGAAGTCCTCGCCGAGAACGTCACAGGGGCGATCCTCGTGGGGACGGTCGGGCTCGTGTTCGTCGCCGGTTTGCCGGACGTGCTCATCAGGCCGCGGCTCTCGGAAGTCGCCGCCGATCTACCGGGGAGTCTCTACTTCATCGGGTTCACCGGCGGGATCCTCTCGACGGGGGCGATCGGGATCATCGCCGGACCGGTCGTGGTGGCGCTGCTCGCGGAATCGGTGGAACTGCTGGCATCGGAACAACACCCCGACGCCGAGGCCTGACGGCCGCAGGATCGAGAGTGACCTACTCGACAGTCTCGATCGGTTCGCCCGCAGCCTCCCACTCCGTCAAACTTCCCTCGTAGAAGGCAAGGTTCCCATAGCCCAGGTGCTGGAGAACGACGTAGGTGTGGCTGATCCGCCGGGCAGTATTGCAGTAGAGGACGATCCGGCTGTCGGGCGTGATCCCCTTCGGTTCGAGGATCGCCTCAATCTCCTCGCGTGGTTTGATCCCGCGCGTCTCGTCGTCGACGAGGTCCCGCCAGTCGAGCTGGACCGCGCCGGGGATGTGTCCCTCCTCGTATTCCCATCGCTCGCGCGTGTCGACGATCACCGCGTCGGTGTCGATGGCCGCCGCGACGGCTTCGCGACCGACCAGCGTCGACTCGGCCGGTCGATCGACTTTGTACTCGGTGAGAGTTACATCGGGCACCTCGTCGGTCGTCGGGTGGTCGCGCTGCCAGGCGCTGAAGTCCCCGTCGAGCAGATGCAGCCGGTCGGGATCGTGGCCGTACAGCTCCGCAGTCACGAGAAACCGCGCGGCGAAGACGCCGTGGGTGTCGTCGTAGGCGACGATGTCGTCCTCGGGTGCGATCCCCGCATCCGACAGCAGGTCGGCGAAGACATCCTCGCCGGGCAACATGCCGTCGTCGCCCTCGCTGGCCCGGAACGAATCGAAGGGGATCGAGACCGCACCGGGCAGGTGGCCGATGCCCTCGTACTCCCAGGCGTCCCGGACGTCGACGAGGCGGACATCCGACAGTCGATCGGCGACCCAGGCTGTCGAAACGATATCAGTCATTACCTGCCGTTCGCTCGCCCGTGATTTGAACGTGTGGACGCCACCCCCACCTGCCAGTGCTCGGAGATAGCGGAAACATTTGCATGTCGGGGGGACGCCCCAGCCGTCCCAGCGCGGGTTCGACGGGCGGGCATGGGTTCGTGTTCGACCGACGTATCGAGTACTGCCGCCAGACGGCAAGACCTGCCACTACGGGCGAGGAGTGGCCGTACCTGCCGATACGTCAGCAGCTTTATTAGTCCCGTGTGTAGGGTAGGATGCATCATGACTGAGTACGCAAACGACGTTCTCGTCTCCGCGGACTGGGTCGAGGACAACCTTTCGGAATTCGAAAGTGACGATCCGGCGCATCGACTGGTGGAAGTAGACGTCGACACCGAAGCATACGACGAGGCTCACGCCCCCGGCGCGATCGGGTTCAACTGGGAGAGTCAGCTCCAGGATCAGACGACGCGGGACATCCTCAGCAAAGAGGACTTCGAGGACCTGCTGGGTTCCCACGGCATCAGCGAGGACTCGACGGTCGTCCTCTACGGTGACAACTCCAACTGGTTTGCCGCCTACACCTACTGGCAGTTCAAGTACTACGGCCACGACGACGTGAAGCTGCTCGACGGCGGTCGCGAGTACTGGGTCGAGAACGACTATCCGACGACGAGCGAGGTGCCCGACTTCTCGGCCGTCGAGTACGACGCAAGTGGGCCGCGAGAATCCATCCGTGCGTATCGCGAGGACGTCGAGAACGCCATCGAGCGTGGCCTGCCGCTGGTCGACGTTCGAAGCCCAGAGGAGTTCCGCGGCGACATCCTCGCGCCGCCGGGCCTCCAGGAGACCGCCCAGCGCGGCGGTCACGTCCCGGGTGCCCAGAACATCTCCTGGGCGGCCGTCACGAACGACGACGGCACGTTCAAGGACTTCGACGAGCTGGCAGAGCTCTACAGCGACTACGGCATCGACGGCGACTCCACGACGGTCGCCTACTGCCGGATCGGCGAGCGCTCCTCGGTCGCCTGGTTCGCCCTGCACGAGCTGCTGGGCTACGAGGACGCCATCAACTACGACGGTTCCTGGACCGAGTGGGGCAATTTGGTTGGTGCCCCGATAGAGAAGGGCGAGGCTGAGTGAACGCAGTGAACTCCGCCTCGAAGTGAGGCGGGGAACGAAGTGACCCGCCGAACAGGGCAAGGCAGACGACTGACGCGAGACGCGACCGCAGGGAGCGTCTCGGTAGGAGCGAGCGGGCTTTTGGCCCGCGAGCAACGAAGTGAAGGAGTCCACCTCGAAGTGGGACGGCGACTGTCTGCGTCGATTCGCCATTGTCCAATCCAAGACACAGCCGGTGATCCGAAGATCAAGCAGGGTAGAGCAGATGAGACACTTCGTTTTTGGTCACTTCATACCGTCCTAATGCGTCAAGATGATTCAGCGACACGTTAGGACGGCGGACGGGACATGGATCGTCGTGGATACGCATGCCGAGGAACAAGCCGTCTACATCTACGAGCAGTGAGTCCAGTGGATATGCGATCGAAAATCGACCGTTTTTGACGTGAGAGAGGGGAAAACAACTGTATCGGACAGCTTCGTGCCGGAAGTGGAACGAATACTCTTTCCATTCGGGGAACCTGGGCTCTCGCATGGCCGGAAAATCCGACTTCGGGCAAGAGCTCGAAACGCAGACGGACGCGTACCTCGATACCCTCAAGGACTGTCTCGGGTTGCTCCCACAGTTACTCGAAGAGTACGAGGCCGGTGAGGACTTCGAGGCGACCGTCGAGCGCATCGGCGAACTGGAGAGCGAGGGCGATACGATGATCCGCTCGATCATCAGTTCGATCACGAACTCCGACCCCGAGGACATGGGGCTACTCAACACCCGGATCAACTACAACCAGTCGGGACTCATCGAGTTCTACAAGCAGGTCGACTCGCTGGCGAACGTCACCGAGCGCATCGCCGACGAGATCGCCATGATGCAGCCGCCGACTGACACCGACTGTTACCAGGGACTGCGCGAGATGGCCGAACACGTCGCCGACATGACCGAGACCCTAGAGGAGGTCGTCGAGCGCTTCGTCCACGGCCTCGGGACGACCAGCGGCTCGGACACCCTCTACGGTGAGATCAAGGCGATCCGGGACATGGAGAGCCGATGCGATTCGATCAAAAACGACGTCATCCGGACGGCCTTCGCCGACGAGGGGACCGCGGAGGCGCTGATGTACCGTGAACTCGCCATTCTCTTCGACGACCTCGCCAACACGATGGAGGACGTCACCGACCAGATCATCGTCATCGCGAGCGACGAGCCGGGGCTGGTCACCGAAGTCGATCCAAGCGAGGAATAGCGCACCGAGACGGACGCCGACTTTCGGCACGAACGGCCGCGACCATCGGTTTTTATCAGTCATGCACAAAAACTGCCAGCCGCATGACCGACGACAACCCGCTGGCGGATGCACGCGTTCGCAGGCTGATCGGCCTCTCCGGTGCTTTCGCACTCGCGGCGATCGCGATCCTGTTTCTCGATGGGACGATCCGGTGGGTCGTCCTCGGGATCGCCGTCCTCGACGCGATCGTGACGCCGTACATCCTTGGGTTGGCAGTCGAGAACGCTGAGGACGGGGACGACCAAGAGGTGGAGGAGTACGGCTTCTCGACCTGACTCTCGACCCGAACTGTTCGTCGAGTCGAATCGATCGCGGGCGGAACGATTCGCAGTTCGGCCGTGAGCCCGTTCGTGACTCCGGCGCACCAACGATACCCGATCCAAACTGGACACGGGACGGTCGTTTCCAGGTGGTCGACGGAGATTGCCCGCCACTTCTCTCCCCTACTTCGGGTCGATGGAGAAGTGACTCTCGCTCGACATCCATGAAAAACCCGCCGCGTCGCCAGCACCCCTAGAATACGTGCAAGCCGTGAGCGTCTCGACCGTGTTCGAGAAGGTCCTCCGTCGTTTCGAAGGACGCACCACAGCTACAGGTGTGATACCCCGACTGGGATTGCTGGCTTGTCGCCATACACAACAGTGAGAGCGGAACCGTAATAATTGTTTATGTAGGTTTGTTACCGATGCACATACGTCATGGTATCCAGTCACAATATGTCGTGACCAGCGAGAAATTCACGAATTTCGATAGGGGCTGGTCTATACCCTAGTAATTCCCTACATTCGTTTGATTTCATTTGTCTCCGGGATCACCGTCGACTCGACGCTGGCGTCGAAGCTGGAGATGATAGTTCTTATAGCCGGCCTCGGCCAATCAATCCCAATGACAGTCTTCGGAATCGTGGGGCTGCCGGGCAGCGGGAAGAGCGAGGCCGCGGCGGTGGCCCGCGAGCTGGACGTGCCGGTCGTCACGATGGGCGACGTGATCCGGGGGGCGTGTCGCGACCGCGGACTCGACCCGGCGACCCACCACGGGGAGGTGGCGAAGGCACTCCGGGCGGAGAACGGCCCCGCCGCCATCGCCGAGGCGTCGCTCCCCCACATCGAGGACGGACTCGAAGACAGCGAGCACGTCGTCGTCGACGGGATCCGGTCGGACGTCGAAGTCGAACGCTTCCAGGCGGCCTTCGGCGGGGATTTCCTGCTCGTCAGCGTCGAGGCCCCATTCGAGACGCGGGCCGACCGGCTCGACCTCCGCGGCCGGGATGCGAGCGTCGAGGACGGGGGCGAGAGCCTGCAAGACCGCGACGAGCGCGAACTCGGTTTCGGCATGGGCGAGGCCATGGAGATGGCCGACGTCACGATCACGAACACCGGAAGCCTCGCGGACTTCCAGGAGCGCATTGAGACACTATTGACCGACGGCCCGTCGGCGCTGGCCGACGACGAGCGTGTCGAACTCGCGGAGGGAAACGCATGAGCGAAGTCTACAGCGTCGACGTCGAGATCACGGCCCCCGTCTACGACACCGAGGTGACCGACCGGGTCGCCGACGCGATCACGAACGTCTTCCCGAACGCCGATGTCGAGCAGCGACCCGGCGAACTCCACGCCGAGACGCACGATCTAGCGCACTTTTCGGAACTCCTCCACCGGCGGGAAATCCTCGACACCGCACGGGGCGTGTTCTTCGACACGCTGCAGGGCGATCGGTTCAGCTTCACGCTGAAGAAACAGGCGGCCTTCGAGGGCGTGGTGACGTTCTCGGTCGGCGAACCCGACGAACTCGGCGAGATCCACGTCAGCGTCCGGGTGGAAGAGCCCGACGTGGAGTCGTTCATCGACCACATCGCACCGCCGACCCAGGACGGCCGGCCGATCGATCCCGACAGGAGCGCCTAACATTACGTCGACTCATGCGGGTACAGAACTGATTATTGCCACATACAGCTGGAACGGCTGCTGGATTGCTCAATGAGAAGTTCGAAAACGTACGCTAGTGATCAGCAGATATTATTTTTCAGCGATCGTCTTCGGTGAATCCGACGGCTTCCGACTCCCGAAGGTCGCCCTCCTGTTGTCGTCACTCCTCGTCATCGCCGCCTGCATCTTCCGCTTTACTGCCACCCTTTTGGATGTATTCGAGTTCCATCCGGGCACCGTCTTCCCCCTCGATCACGCCGTCAGCTTCCGTCAGATCCCCCCTCGGCTTTGCGTTCTGTTTCTGATTCTCTGTTGCCATTGTTCTTGACAAGATTTTCGGCTTCAATTGTTAAGTAGTCTTTGACGCCGATATAATACGCGACAATCCCGCCAGCGGCCCCAAATACTGCCAGAATCGGCCACTGAAAAATCGAACCGATTTCGAGGACAGAAACGACAAGGAGGATTCCGGACGTGAGCAGGTAGATCAATCCAGCCATCAGCACGGCAAGTGCTTTCTTGAATCGGCTCGCATTCTTGAAAATCACCGTTTTGTTTTCACGGACTGCCTTACTGTAGGTTCGCAACATAATATCGATATATTGCTGGCTCTCGACCTGATAATTCGCCATGTAGCTTCCGACCGAGGCTGTGGGTCCATGGATGATCGTGCTACTCAGATAGGTAGTGATACTTAACAGAAGGGCAAGAAGAAACGTCACGAGTGAAAGAGCAAGCATCACGAAAAACGGTATTGACGTATCTGAAAGCTGAACGATCTCCGTCGTTACTCCGAGAGAAACGGCTGTGAGGGTGAGACTAAAGAGAATTCCGATTAACTTCGCTGTATTCGAGGCTTTGTTATCGATTTCGTTGATGGAATTCATCTGCGTATTGAGCATATCGTGATACCGACGGAGGAGATCTACTTCGGGATCAAACTCGTCGTCGCTCCCACTCATCATATTCCATTTACACATACCCTATATAAAACATTGTGAATGACGTTTCACCCATCACGGACAGCGTGGATTTCCAGAAATTGAGTCAGAAGACCCGTAGATCGAAGAAGAGAAACATAGCGGTGAGAATTATCAGCCAATCCTCTCATGGGGACGGCCATCTACTTCGACCTGGACGGGACACTACTCACGTTCGCAGAACCGTACGAGGAGGTCGTCGCGGACGTTCTCGCGGACTACGTCACCGAACCGAGCGAGGCAGCCGAGACGTACTTCGCGACGTTCGACGAGCACTTCGACGCACTCGAATCCGACCCCTACCGGGCCGGGATGGTAGCCGTCTGTGAGCACGAGGACATCGAGGCCGACGCCGACCCGGATGCGCTGGTCGACGCCCTCCGCGAGGCCGAGTGTGAGCGCACGCAGGTCAGCGACGACGCTCGCGCAAGCCTCGACGCGCTCGGCGACGCGAACGCGCTGGGCGTGTTGACTGACGGCGTCGCCGATTTTCAGCGCGCCAAGCTAGAACACCACGATCTGCTTTCGTACTTCGAGACCGTTATCGCCTCGTACGACGTCGGCGCACACAAGCCCGACGCGGCGATGTTCGACCGCGCACGCGAGGCGATCGAGGCCGAGCGCTACGTCATGGTCGGGGACAGCGACGCCGATATCGACGGTGCCCGCGCGGCCGGATTTACGCCGGTCCGGGTCGAGCGCGGCGAGGACGTACCGGACTTCTGGAGCACGCTACGGGCGCTGGCCTGAGCGATGTCGGGGCCTAGACAAGCACTCTGACGACGACGAACAGCACCACCACCCCCAGCACGTCACAGACGTTCGTGACGACGGGGATCACCACGTCGTCGGGGTCGAGTTCCAGCCGGTAGGCGACGTACGTCGCCACGACGGTCACCGCGACGGCCAGCACCGACAGCACCGCGCCGCTGGTGACGGCGACAGCCAGCACCGTCGTCACCGGGAGCGAGGGGCCGCCGGTGAGGACGCCCAGTCCCCAGGCACCGACGCCGATCACCGGGAAGACCGTCAGCGCGAGCGCGACCGTGGCAACGGCGTTGCCCAGCAATCGATCGTCGTCGACGGCAAAGGTGAGCGTCCCGAGGTGAAACGCCGTCGAGAGCCGCGCGGCGAGGATCGATCCGAGGTTGCCCGCCGTGCCGATGGTGACGGGCACGAGAATCAGGAGGGATGGATAGGCCAGCAGATCGGCCTCGAAGGTTTCCAGGACGAGGCCGCTACCGATCTCGATCGTGGTCAACACGAGCAAGACCGGTAACATCGCCCGCGTGATCGCCCGCACCGTCCAGGCCGTGCGGGCCACGGTTAGCCCACCCCCCAGATGACCACCCTGGCGGCGATCAGCAGGGCGGCCATCCCGAAGACGTCGCCCGCGGTCGTCACCAGCGGGCCGACCAGCGTATCGGGGTTATATCCGCGCCGGAAGCCCGCAAAGACGACCACGACGACGGTCGTCGCCAGCGCGATCCCGGAGAGCAACCCGGAGATGACGGCGACAGTCACGAGGACTGGCAGGCCGGCGGCAGGCCGGGCCAGCCAGGCAAGCGCGGCCGTCGCGACGACCGCCGCGAAGGCACTGGCGAGCAGGCCGTTTCCGATCGCCGCCGCCACTGCCCGGAGGAGTCGGTCGTCAGCATCGCCCAATCGCGGTTCGAGAAACCCCTGGTGGAGCGCGGTCGCGATCCGCGCCCCAAGCGAGCCATAGACGTTCCCCCGGGTGGCGAGCAACGCCGGAACCAGAACGAGCAACCCGTCGATGGCAGTGAGTTCCGCCCGCATCCCGCCGAGGACAACGCCTGCGAGCAGGCCACCCACGAGGCTCGCAGACAACGCCGGCAGCCCCTCTCTGTAGGCCCTGACGGCGACCTCGCGGACAGTCATTGCCGGACAGACGGTCGGCCACCTCAAAAAACGACCGAGTGGATTGGCGCCACAGTAGCGAGCAACTCTGTGTGTCTCTCACCCACTGTTCTCACTATCTTGGAAAGATTGCGAAATACTATAAACTCGGCGGCCCAATCATGACCTGTGAGACACCAATGACAGGATATGCAGTCGTGCTTGCATCCGGCGAGTTAGAGCGCGTACAGGCGGTCAGCATGATCAGTTCGATCGCAGCCTCCTCGGACATGCCGGTTCAGGTGTTCGTGACGATGAACGGCCTTTCGGCCTTCGAGAAAGACCGCGTCGAGAGCGGTGACTTCCAGGTCGCCGGGCCGGCCGGCGAGGCGATGCTCGAAGGCGGTGGCGACGAGGTCCCGCTGTTCACCGAACAGCTCGAGCGTGCAAAGGGGATCGGTCCGCTGGAGGTCTATGCCTGTGAGATGATCATGGATCTCATGGGGACTGATCTCGACGATTACGTCGACATCTTCGACGACACGCTGGGCGTCGCCGGCTTCCTGAATCGTGCGTCCGACAAACAGGTGCTGTTCGTCTGAGGTGACTATCATGAGTGACACACCAACCCCCGACGTCGAGATCGATTCCCGCGGTGCAGCCTGCCCCGGTCCGCTGATGGACCTGATCGGCAAGGTCAAAGAGGTCGAGGCAGGGACGACGATCGAGTTGCTCACGAGCGACGAGGGCTCGAAGAACGACGTACCCGAGTGGCTCGAGGAGGCCGGCCACGAGTTGCTCGAAGTACAAGCGGAAGACGACTACTGGGCCATCTACATCGAGACCACATGACCGAAGACATCGTCGTCGTCGGTGGCGGCACCGGCGGCACCGTCCTGGCGAACCGCCTCGCCGAGAAACTCGGTTCGGCGATCGACGCCGGCGACGCCAGCGTGACCGTGATCAACGACGGCGAGCACCAGCACTACAAACCCGCCTACCTCTACGTCCCCTTCGGGAAGAAGACCGTCGAGGAGGCCAAACGACCGCTTTCGGATCTCCTCGATCGACGCGTCGATCTGCGCGTCGACCGCGTGACGGAGATCGACACCGACGACAAGGCCGTCGCGCTCGAAGGCGGCGAGTCACTCGCCTACGACCACCTGGTGCTCGCTACAGGCGCGAACCTCGATCCCGAGGCAGTCCCGGGTCTCGCGGAAGGCGGGCATCACTTCTACGGCCCCGAGGGTGCCGAGTCCCTGCGGGACGAACTCGCCGATTTCGAGGAAGGTCACCTCGTGCTGTCGGTCATCGGCGTCCCGCACATGTGTCCGGCGGCCCCCCTGGAGTTCGTCTTCATGGCCGACGACTGGCTCCGCAAGCGCGGGCTCCGGGAGGACGTCGAGATAACCTACACCTATCCCATTCAGCGGGCCCACGGCCTCGAATCCATCGCCGACTGGGCGACGCCCAAACTCGACGAGCGGGACATCACCCTCGAGACGTTCTTCAACGCCGAGGCGGTCGATCCCGACGAAGGAGTCTTAGAGACGATGGAGGGCAACGAGCTCGAGTATGATCTCCTCGTCGCCATCCCGCCACACACGGCCAGCGATCTCGTGAGTGAGGCCGGCCTGGGCGATACCTGGGTCGAGGTCGACCGCGCGACGCTGGAAGCCGAACACGCCGAGGACGTCTACGCCATCGGTGACGTCGCCGACGTCCCGACGAGCAAAGCCGGTAGCGTCGCCCACTACGAGGCGGGCGTCGTCGCCGACCGCATCGCCAGCCGGGTTCGCGGGGAGACGCCAACCTCGGTCTACGAGGGCAAGACGGTCTGCTTCATCGAGACGGGGATGGACGAGGCCACCTTCGTCGAGTTCGGCTACGGTAGCGAGCCGACGATGCGCGAACCCTCGAAACCCGTCCACTGGGCGAAACTGGGGTACAACGAGTCCTACTGGCTGACCGCCAGGGGACTCCTGTGAGGTGGTTCGCGTGAGCGATTCCGAATCGGAACCGACGGATGGCGCAACCGAGCGGACGGACGACGCGACCGAAGCTGGCACCGACCAGCCTGCGGATCTCGAATCCCTGGTCGCGGACAACCCCGAAGAAGTCGCCCGATTGCTCGAACGCCTCGGGCTGGTCAACGACCTGCTGGACGCCGCCGACGTCGCCACGTCGGCGATGGACGACGAGATGGTCCAATCGCTGGCCGGCACGGGCACCAATCTCGCGATGGCCGCCGACGGCATGGCGACCGACGAAACCGTTCAACTCGGCGAAGCGGTCGGCGAAAATGCCGACGACCTCGCCGAGGGCGTCGAGACGGTCGCACAGCTCCAGCGGACGGGGACGCTCGACGATCTGCTGGAACTGGCCGAGTTGGCCTCGCTTGCAAGCGCAGCCATGGACGACGAGATGGTGATGTCCCTGGCCTCGACCGGAACCAGACTGGGCGAGGTCGCCGACACCGCCGCGGACGACGACGTCGCCCGTGGGCTGGAAGACGTGCTGGCTGCACTCGGCGAGGCGAGCAGCGACGACCCCGAGCGAGTCGGCGCGATCGGGCTGGTGAAGGCCGTCCGGGACCCGGACGTCCAGGCCGGACTGGGCGTCGTGATCGCCCTCGCTCGGGCGCTCGGACAGCAGACGCGCGATCGACCCGAGGCCTGACTCGCGCGGTTCGGCCGGCGGGTAACGGCAAAACTTACTGCAATGCCACGAGAGTGGCGGGCATGGAGCCACGATTGACGGTCATCACGCTCGGCGTCGAGGACCTCGACCGGTCGGTCGAATTCTACCGCGACGGACTGGGATTCCCGGTCCTCGAACGGATGGGCGAGTTCGTCGCGTTCGAACTGAACGGCTTTGCGCTCGCGCTGTATCCACGCGACGACCACGCCACGGGAGCGAACCTCGATCCCGCGGAGACCGGCACCGGTGACGTCTCGCTGGCACACAACGTCGAGACGCGCGCGGAAGTCGAGGCACTCATCGACGAAGCGGCGGCGGCCGGGGCGACGATCACCAAGCCACCGGCAGAGACGGCCTGGGGCGGTTACTCGGCGTACTTCACCGACCCGGATGGTCACCTCTGGGAGGTCGCGACGGGTGCCGAAGTGTTCGAGCGCTTCGTCTGAGAGTGTGACCGATCGCAGCCCGTCACCGGGGCGGGTTTGCTGGTGACGAGATAGATCCTGCGGATTCACCCCTAGGATTAATATAACAGGAGAGAACAGTAAGAACAATGGACGGATTCGGGGCCGCCATGGAATCTGATCCGGTCGCGGACCCGCGATTCCGTCCGACGACACCGGGTGGCCAAATGGCGACCACGGACGGCCGGCGACGCGAAATACTGCTCGAAGGAGGTGAACGGATCCATGGAGAATGAAGCCGTCTTCTCGGAGTTACTGGGCGATCGCGTCGGTGAATCGGCGATTTACCTCCTCGTCGTGGGGTTACTCGGGGTGATTGCGGGTGAAAACGTTCTCGAGATCAGCTATCCGCCGATCCGCGTGACGGGCGCATACCTCGCAGTGGCGGTCCCCGCCGCGCTGCTCATCGCGTACCGGAACCGCGGCTTGCTCGTCGTCTACGCGGCGATCGTGGTCCCGGTTACCGCCGCCGACACTGGATTCTCCGTGCTCGTGTTTCTCTACAGGCTGAGTGCGCCGATCTACCTGTTCGGTTCGCACTGGATCGGCTTCACCGTGCTGGTCTATGCGGTCGCCCGAAGCCTCGCCCGGCTACGACGGGATCACCGACCCGCGCCGATCGAAGGGCGACTCCTGCATAGCGACTGGCGCGTGACTGCCCTTGGATGGGTAACCGGCGCAATGATCGGCGTTCTACTCGTCACTCCACCGTTGCGCGTCGTACTCGAAGGGGTGCTGTTCGGGTGGCTTGCAGTGAGTCTGCTGGCCGGGTGGCTCCTTATCCGCTACGGCGGGGGATTGCTATCCGTCGTCGGGCTCTTTTCCTGGTCACCCGGGCTGGCGGTCGCGGTCGGCGGCGATCCACTCGCCGTGCTCGCACACCTCGGCAGGGCACTGGGCGCAGCTGGGACGGGTGCGCTCGTCGTGGTCGTGATCGTCGTCGCGGTCGATCGAGTGTCGGCGTTCTTCGATGTCCAGTCGGTGGTCGATACGGCCCTTGAAATGACGGTCGACCAGGCGACTGCCGGTGGCACGGACGCCAGCGCCGAGGAGACAATGGCGTCGCTCCGCGAGCAGGCACTCCGGATCGGGGCCGGCGCTGTCCCCTGGCTCGCGCTGGTTCCGGCGGCACTCCTCGGCGAGCCGAAGGGGGCGGGGCCGACGGTGCTCGTCGGGTATGCGACGATCGTCGCGGTCGGGCTGGGTGTCGCAACCGTCGTGACGACGCTGCCGTTCGCGGGATGGGGACGAACCCTCCTTTCGCGGACGAGTTTGGGACCACTGGACGAGCGAGCGCGACAGCAGTTCGCCGCCGGCGCGCTCCTGGGGCTGTTCATCCTGCTTGTGGTGGCGTTCGGCGGCGGTCCAGCAAGTGGAATACCGTGAGTGCAATCGCCGGTCCGACCAACAGGGCGAACGGGGAGGTAGTAAACGCGACGAGGACGAGCGGCGAGACGAGAACGAGAGCCACCACCGATAGGCGCGCGTCGTCGATGAACCGGGTAACGAGAAAGATCACTGTGAGTACTACCAGCGTCCCGACGAGCAGATCCGGCAGCCAGTAGAGCACTGCGAACGGCCAGGGAAGCCAGTAGTTGCTGACGGCCAACGCGCCCACGAGACCGACCGCGGACGTACCGAGTACTTCGAGCCACCGCACGGGACGGAAAAATGTGACCACCGCGAGCGGGAGGAGCACCCAGATCGCGATGAGGACTGGCGACAGGAAATACAACACACCGAACAGCGCGAACGACCAGCGACAGTCGCCGGCGTCGATCGGTAATTCGGTTGCAGCCCCGGTGTACTGTCCATAGGGTGTGTACCGATAGACCGTTCCGTCCGAGTCGAGCACGTTCCAGCCACCGTCGGGCCGGGTGATCGCCGCCGGGTCGGAAAGCTCGCTACCCATCGACCAGGTCGACCGCACGGACGGATCGCCGTCCGGATCCTCGATACGGGCAACCGTCTTTCCCTGGAGAACCTGGACGTCGCCGTCGATAGCACTCACGCCGTCGGCCGAGACGTGCAGCGTCGCCGTGCGTTCCCAGGTGTCGCTATACCGGTAGAGGACATCGCCCAGGGCAACCCACCATCGTCCCGCATCGTCTCTAGCAATACCTCCCTCTCCGTGCCGCACTCCAGTGGACGACGGCAGATCGATCGAGCGGTTCGTCGGCGCCCAGTCCGGTCCGAACACGTGGACGCGGTCGGTCGTGAGTACGTACCACTGATCGTCGTCCCCGCGTTCGAGACCGAGTATTGACGGCTCCGAATGGTTTGCGGGCACGGAGACGGTATGGCTGTCAGCGACTGATCGCCGATCCGGAAGGTGGTAGATCGTCACGTTGCCGTCGTATCGCTCCACGGGAATCCACCACCCGCCCGCGTCGTCGACGTGGATGCCGACAGCAGGCTCGGGAAAACAACTTATGGCTGCGCCCGGACCGACCGCAATGGCCCCACCGAGGACACAGAGGACGGCCACGACGATGAAGGCACCCCGTTGCACAATGATCGAACAATCAAAGAGCACTCACAAATCAATTTCGGCTGAAACGAGTTGATTTTAGACGATCGCAGCGTCCCGAAATCGGATCGGAGCGGGGGGATCGGGTGCCGGCCGGGCCAGCGATCGATCCCGCGAGCCTTCCCTGGGACGCAAGCTACAAACGCTCGCCACCGATAGGAACGGTCATGACTGACGAGATCGAACACCGTCGACTCATCATCGCCGGCTCGGGCACCGCCGGGCTGACAGCCGCGGTCTACGCCGGGCGGGCGAACAACGATCCGCTCGTCCTGGAAGGCGACGAACCCGGCGGCCAGCTCACCTTGACAACGGACGTTGCGAACTTCCCCGGCTTCCCGGAGGGAATCAACGGCACGGAGCTGATCAACCGCATGAAAGAGCAGGCCAAGCGATTCGGGGCCGACGTCGAGACGGGATTCGTCGAGTCGATCGACGATTCCTCGCGGCCGTTTCGAGTCGAACTCGCCGACGGGACGGTCTACACCTGTGACGCCTTCATCGCCGCCAGCGGCGCGAGCGCACGCACCCTGGGCATCCCCGGCGAGGGCGATCTGATGGGCTACGGCGTCTCGACGTGTGCGACCTGCGACGGCGCGTTCTTCCGGGACGAGGACATGCTCGTCATCGGTGGGGGCGACGCCGCGATGGAGGAGGCTTCCTTCCTGACGAAGTTCGCCGACACGGTCTATCTCGCCCACCGCCGCGAGGAGTTCCGCGCTGAGGACTACTGGGTCGACCGAATCACCGAACACGTCGACGCGGGCGACGTCGAGATCATGCGCAACACCGAGGCGACCGAGATCCACGGCTCCCGCGAAGATGGGATCGAAGGCGTCTCGTTGATCCGCCATCCCGATGGCCACCCCAAGGAGAAACTTGACTCCGAACAGGCAGAGGAGGTCGAGCACTTCGAGCACGACGTCGGCGCGGTCTTCCTCGCGATCGGCCACACGCCCAACACCGGCTATCTGGAGGACACCGACGTCGAACTCGACGAGACGGGGTACATCCGGACCGTGGGCGGCCACGGCGGCGGTCAGACGAAAACGGACGTCCCCGGCATCTTCGGGGCAGGCGACGTCGTCGACTACCACTACCAGCAGGCCGTCACAGCCGCCGGGATGGGCAGCCAGGCCGCCCTGGACGCCGACGACTATCTCGAAGAGCAGGCAGAGGCCGAAGCCGCCGAAACAAGCGTCGCCGAGACCGACGACTGAAGCCGATCCGAGTCGATATTTTCCACGGCTTTCGCCGCGCTCGGTCTCCGCGGCTTTCGCCGCGCTCGTCACCCTGATACGCGTCGCGACCCTACAGGTGGTATGGAATCTGCGACGTTCGGCGGCGGGTGTTTCTGGTGTACCGAGGCCGCGATGAAGGAACTCGACGGCGTCGCCTCGGTGACATCCGGGTACGCCGGCGGGCACGCCGAGAACCCCAGCTACCGGGCAGTCTGTTCGGGCGACACCGGCCACGCCGAGGTGGTGCAGGTCGAATACGACCCGGACGTGATCGCCTACGATGAGTTGCTGGAGGTGTTCTTCGCCACACACGACCCGACCCAGTTGAACCGCCAGGGGCCCGACGTAGGGACGCAGTACCGCTCGATCGTCCTCTATCACGACGAGACCCAGCGCGAGACGGCCGCCGCCTACATCGACGCGCTCGACGCCGAGTACGACGACGAGGTCGTGACGGAACTCACACGGCTGGAGGAGTTCTATCGCGCCGAGGAGAAACACCAGGACTACTTCGAGAAGAACCCCTCAGACGCCTACTGTCAGATGCACGCCGCGCCGAAGGTCGAAAAAGTCCGTGAACGGTTCGAACAATTACTGGCCGACTGATGCCTGCCATATTCACAACAGCTTTATTTATCAACCGAACGTTTTCCATAGTATGAGTACAGACGTGGACAATCCCGGCGACGAACGGACGCCGCCGGTGAACATCTCGCTGTTTCTCGGGGAAGATGATGACCGGTGGATCGCACGCGATGAGGACACTGGCGTCACCTCACAGGGACAGACCCGACAGTCCGCGCTCGAAAATCTAGACGAAGCAGTGGCTGGCTATCACGGTGCAGGCGATGCACCGACCGACGGAGAGCTGCGGGATCTCGGTATCAAACCGGAGCAAAACGAACCCGGTTCTCTCGACGATTCTGACGTTTTTGAGTAAGTCGGTGAACATGTCCCGAGGACCGTTCTCCGGTGAAGCAGTGGTGAAAGTGATGGTAAACAGTGGGATCTACGTGTGGGATCGGACAAATGGCGACCACGCTATTCTCCGGTGGGAACCGCCAGAAAACCACGATACGGACGCCCGGACCGTGCCCGTGCCACTGCACGATGAAATCGATACTGGAACCCTTCGGAGTATCGCGGAGCAGGCAGGTGCGAAGGACTTCGAGAAGTTCTGTGAGTGGATCGATCGGAATCGGTAATCGAGCAATTTCTTTGTGTTCGACCGTGGTGAGTATTTCTACCGCATCGAGGAGAACCACCAGGACTACTTCGAGAAGAACCCCTCAGACGCCTACTGTCAGATGCACGCCGCGCCGAAAGTCGAGAAAGTGCGCGAACGGTTCGAGGAACTGGTTGCAGAGGTCTGAGAGCTCTGGTTCCGTACTTACGACCGACCGTGAGGACGAAGTCGTGACCGACGTCAGTCCTGCTTCTGCCCATAAGCACGAGAGATTTTCTCTCGATCGACGGGTGACGTGATAGCGGATGGTATTTGCGAAAATGCCTTTTTCGACGATAACTATATACTCCCGGTAGTTGAACAGTGGCGAACATGGCAAATGCTGGTACCGTCGCGGTAGCCGTGATCGGACTGGTCGGAGGACTGGTCCTGGTCAGGTGGGGCTACACGATCGCCAGGTGGCGAGAGATCATCGACGCGATCGGCCGGAAACGCGCCGGGCGAGTCGAACCGGCCGACTGGCACGTCGGGCTCGTGAAATCAGTCGGCGTCGTGCTGGTCGTCTACAGCTCCGTGATCGTCATTGGCTTTCTCCTCCAGTGACGCACCCGCACTCAGGGATGGGAGAAATACGCGACTAGCTCGTCGTCCTCGCCGACATCCATCGGATCACTCGCCTCGGGAACCGCGTCGAGACGCGCAAAGCCGATGCGGACGAACTGGACCATCTCGTCGGCCCCGTGAGTAAGCAGTCCCGGTTCGACGTGGCCGGTGACGTCGCCCTCGGTCGTCCGGAGTCGGGCAGAGACGCCCGTCGCCGCCGGCACCCAGTGGATCACGTCCACGTCACCCTCCCGGACCACGTCGATGTCGTCGTCGGTGTATTCGAACGCCCGCTCGCCCGTCCGGCGGACACAGCCGTATCCCTTCAGCCAGACAAGTTCTCCCTCCGGCGGCAGGTCCTCTTCCTCGATCAGGACCGCCCCACCGACCGGGATCGTCCGTTTGCCGCGCTCCTCGTGGTCGGGGTGGATCGGCGGCTGGCCGCGCTCGGGCCCACCCGAGAGGTCCATCTCGACGCCGTCCCGGACGAAGAAGGCCCGGTCGGCGTCGTCGTCGATGCGTTCGCGGTTGGCCGCGTAGACCGACGACATTGCCAGGTCGACGTTGCTGGTCGAGGTGCCGAGTTCGGTCATCGCGTCGACGATGGCCTCGCCGCGAATGCCCCGCCGCCGGAGGCTAGCGATCGTCGGGGCCCGTGGGTCGTCCCAGCCATCGAGATCGCCCGCCTCGATGAGTTCCTTGATGGTCGAGGTCGACATGGGAACGTCGTATTCCTCGACCTGGACGTGGCCCCAGTGGATGACCTCGGGGTACTCCCAGTCGAAGTAGTCGTAGACGAATCCCTGGCGCTTGGCGGAGTCCTGGAGGTCGATCCCGCGGATGATGTGGGTGATGCCCGTGAGATGGTCGTCGATCCCACTCTGGAAGTCGAGCATCGGCCAGCAGCGATAGTCTTCGGCTTCCGGGCGAGGATGCGGGGTGTCGATGAGGCGGAAGGCGACCCAGTCCCGGAGCGCGGGGTTCTTGTGTTCGATGTCGGTCTTCACGCGAAGCACCATCTCGCCGGGATCGTACTCGCCGTCGACCATCGCGTCGAACTCCTCGTGGACGGTCGCGGCGTCCTTCTCGCGGTGCGGGCAGGCCTCGCCGTTGTTTTTCAACTCGGAGAACGTCTCGCCCGGACACGAGCAGGTGTAGGCCCCGCCGAGATCGATGAGGTCCCGCGCGTAGGCGTAGTAGGTCTCCAGTCGGTCGCTGGCCTTGAGCACGCGATTCGGCGTGAACCCGAGGTACTCGATCGCATCGAGGATCTCGTCGTAGGCATCGAGGTCAGGTCGCTTGGTCTCGGGATCGGTGTCGTCGAACCGGCAGACGAAGTAGCCGTCGTAGCGGTCCTTGTACGAGCCCACGACTGCGGCCATCCGGGCGTGGCCGATGTGCCAGGGACCGTTTGGATTCGGCGCGACCCGCATCCGAACCTCGTCGTCGTCCTCGACGTTGGGCAGGTCCGGCAGTGCCTGCTCGTCTGCCTCCTCCTCGGCGTCGAGTTCTTCGACCCGTTCGGGCGCGAGTTCGGCGAGTCGCTCGCGTTTCTCCCCGGTCGAGAAGTCGTTGACGCGTTCGACGACCGGGGCGATGACACCGGGGATCTCGTCGCCGTGCTCCCGGAACTCCGGGTTCTCGCCCATTAGCGGCCCCATAATGGCCCCGACCTGGGCGTCGCTGTCGTGTTTCAAGGCGTTGAACAGCGCGTCGGCCTCGGCGGCTTCCTCGACGCGCTCGCGAAGGTCTTCGTTCATTACCTGGCGGTTGCAGGGCGGTCGTCAAAACGTCGTCGGGATACAGATATACCGTCAGATCTCCCCATACGGTATCGCCGGCGATACCAGGGACTGCCGCTATTCTTGATCGTTAGATGACTCGTCCTGCTGTCCACTGATATGAGAGCTGATCAGTAGAATGAACCCAATAGCTGCGGGGAATAGGCTAATTGCAACGTAAAACGTTGCACTTGGACTGCTATTACTTACGCCCACTGCGATACTAATACTGACGATATAGATAGCAAAGACTATCCATGGTGTCCCGTCTCTGCGCCCACTGTCGGTTGACATGCTACTGTTCATAAGTGGTTTCGCTCACAAGACACGGAGGTCTCGAACGTTGGATATACTGGTAAGTCCGTGTAATTCCAATAGTCCGCCGGCGAATAGCGATTATAAAATTCGTGGAAAAGACTTACGGACAGCATCTTTTCATCATCTTCTGCATTCTTGATCCACCTCTCCCCCATATTTTCAAGTTCAACGAACTGGTTTTTACCTTCTTTATCCAGTAATTGGAATGGGGAAGATGGATACGTATATGTGTGGGCCACGGTCTCATTTGGAACGGACTCGATCTCACGAGCAATATGCGGGACGTCGTAGGACGCCGAAACTCCGCCTTGTACTCCTCCAGGCGTGTACGAGGCGGACATTGACCAGTCAAGTGAACCGGTTTTCGGTGTCGTCGGTCCCCAATCGGTTATTTCGTACCCGCCGGACTCATTGTCGTCCCAGTCTTGCGTTATCGTCGTCTCGTTGTTCTCGGTACCATCCCATCCCGCAGCGTATGTAGTACCGGGATAGATTCCTGCCCGTGGGGTACAGGCGATGTAGTTTTCGCCATCTCGACTGTCGTTTTTCACTTCCCACATTTCGACGAACAAGTCCACCTTACCAGCCTCTTTTATTTCTCCATTGTCCAATTCGGCAGAGACGGTATCTTTCACAGTTGTCGTTCCAATCCGAGACCATTCTGGTTCTGGCATTGTCATTTCCCTCCGTTTTCCGCAAGAAATTGCTCGATCGACTCATGTGCGTTACGTTCCTGTTGTTTCCGATAGTCACCCGGAGACTTGCCTTGCGTTTCTGCAGGCCGCTTGCTTCTGGCACTATGCGTGGACGCCTGCTGGAGGGATTGTTTCGATTCGCCCCGGATTTCGGCGATGGGCTGTGGCTCGCTCACACGGAAAATTCGTTCAATCGGTGCACCGTTTTTGACCACAAGAGCGTACCCAGCTAGATATCCCTCCTCCGGAGTTGGATCACTTGCAAGCACGATCTGGTCAGTTTCACTGGCTCCGTTCTCTATACCATCCAAGGCTTGCGTTCTGGCGTTATCGATGTGCTTTTGTTTCACTGGTTGACGACGAGTTCCTTTGACACCCACAGGTTCGGGCGTCGACTCCGCCGAGACACCAACGGGTATCGAACTGATGCCGATGGTTGCTGCAGTCGCTTTCAAAAAAACCACGACGGTCCGATGTTGCGGGGATCAATCTGTCGTGAGACATCAATATAATACGCATTGCCCATATACAAAAGAATTACTAATTGATACTATAGCGTTTTATAATAGCATTTGTGTGGATGAAGATCGGGATTCTAGTCGTCGCTAATCCAGTAGTGACCGGCCAACTAGAATCCACCAACTGCATATAGAGGGTCCCGATCAGCCAGCGCTATCAGATCGATATCCGGTGTCGAGAAAATGTCCGGGTCGCCGGTCAGTACTCGCGTTCGATCAGGAAGTCCGCGATCCCTTCCAGCAGATCCCGGGACTCGTTGTCGGGGAGCACTTCGAGGTTCCGTTTGCCGTCCCTGATGAGTCCCTCGGCCGTCTCGCGGGCGAAGTCGATACTGCCGGCTTCCTCTAGCTCGGCAACGGCCTCGTCGATGGTCGCCTCGTCGACGGCTTCGACGTCGTCGGTCGGGACGAGATTTTCGACGTCGACGCCCTGATTGCGGGCGTGGACGGTGATGATCGTGCGCTTGTTCTCGACGAGGTCGCTGCCGCGCTGCTTGCCCAGCTTTTCGCTCGGCGTCGTCAGATCCAGCAGGTCGTCCTGGATCTGGAAGCCACGCCCGATGTTGAGGCCGTACTGATAGAGCGGATCGACGTAGTCGTCCTCGCCCATCAGGATCGCGGGGATCGACGCCGCGGCGGCGTACAGCACTGCGGTTTTGAGTTCGACCATCTCCAGGTAGTCCTCGGTCGTGACCGTCTCGTCGGTCTCGAACTCGATGTCCATCGACTGGCCCTCACAGATCTGGGTACAGGTCGTCGCGAGTTCCGACAGCGCCCGGACCGACCGGTCGCCGGTCGACCCGGTTTCGAGCATGTTCTCGAAGGCCTTCGCGTAGAGGGTGTCGCCCGCGAGAATCGCCGTCGAGAGGTCGAACTCCCGGTGGACGGCCGGGACCCCGCGACGCATGTCGTCGTCGTCCATGATGTCGTCGTGGATGAGGGTAAACGACTGGATGATCTCGATACTCACCGCGGCGGACATCATGTCGATCGGGCCCTCGGCAGCCGGGAACTCCCGATACGGCTCGCTCCGCGGGGGAACGTCGGCGATCGACTCGGCTACGAGCAGCAGGATCGTCGGCCGGAGTCGCTTGCCGCCGGCGTCCAGCAGGTACCGCGAGGCCTCATAGAGCTTCTTGGGCTCGACGACCGGGAGGTTCTCGGGAATCGCGTCGTTGACCTGCCCGCGTCGCCACTCGATCGCCTCCATGACCGCCTGCGAGTCGACAGTATCCGTCATCGGCAACGGATTATTCGACCAGGGTGATCACGTTACCGTTTCGCGTGACGTGCAGGTCCTCGCCGAGCTCGTAGCCCTCGCTCTCGGCGAGTTCGACGTACGGCGCGAACCCACCCATGCTCTGGTGGGCCGGGATGATGTGTTCGGGTTCGAGTGTGTTGAGCATCTCGTAGTGGCCCTCGCGGTTGAGGTGACCCGAGACGTGGACCTCGTCGTAGATGCGGGCCCCCTGCATCTTCAGCAGCGTCTCGCTCTGGTAGCGCTGGCCCTCGTTGGTGGGTTCGGGGATCACACGGGCCGAGAAGATGACCTTGTCACCCTCCTCGAGTTCGTAGGGCGTGTCGCCACGGCCCATCCGGGTGAGCATCGCGCGCGGTTCGCCCTGGTGGCCGGTGACGATCGGCAGGAAGTTCTCCTTGCCCTCGCTCATGATCCGCTTGAACGTGCGGTCGACGGACTTGCGGTGACCGTACATCCCCAGGTCCTCGGGGAACTCGACGAAGTCGAGTCGTTCGGCCGTCCCGGAGTACTTCTCCATCGAGCGACCGAGAAGAACGGGCTGGCGACCGATGTCGTCGGCGAACTCGACGAGACTCTTCACGCGGGCGATGTGAGAGGAGAACGTCGTCGCGACGATCCCGCCGTCGTAGTCCTCCATGCTGTACATGACGTCCTTGAGGTGTTTTCGAGCGACGGACTCACTCGGCGTTCGCCCCTTCTTGCCGGCGTTCGTACAGTCCTCGATGTAACAGAGGACGCCTTCGTCGCCGAGTTCGCCGAAGCGCTCCATGTCGATCGGGTCGCCGACGACCGGATCGTGGTCCATGCGCTTGTCCAGTCCGTAGACGACCGCGCCTTCGGGCGTGTGGAGGACCGGGTTGATCGCGTCGATGATCGAGTGAGTTACGTTGACGAACTCGAGTTCGACGCCGTCGTCGCCGATCGAGGTCGTCGCGCCGGCGTCCATCTTCACGAGGTCGTTCTCGACGCCGAACTTCTCCTCGCCCTGGATCTGCTGTTTGACGAGTTCGATCGTAAAGGGCGTCGCCATGATCGGTGCGTCATAGCGGTGGGCCAGCTTGCTGATCGCACCGATGTGATCGAGGTGGCCGTGGGTCGGCACGATGGCCTTGACGTCGCCCTCGATCTCGCTCATGACGCGATCGTCGGGGATCGCGCCCATGTCGATCAGGTCCAGGCTGTGCATCCGCTCGGTCTCGACGTTGTCGTGGATCAGGACCTTCGAGAGGTTCAGGCCCATGTCGAAGATCACGACGTCCTCGCCCGCCCGCACCGCAGTCATCTGTCGTCCCACTTCCTCGTAACCGCCAATGGTGGCAATCTCGATTTCCATAGTTGTTCCTCCGAGTGGGCCACCCGACGGAGGTTCCCAACGTCCGACAGCACGGTGCTATCGAGTGTGTCGGCAGCGTCGACCGCCATCCGGATCGACCGGACTGACTGGGGCGCGAGCCAGCGTTCCTCACTGGCCCGCGACCCGGCGACGACGTGGGCAAGCAGTGCCCGACGCCGTCGCGACGATCGCATTCGACGTCCATCCGTCGGCCGCCGGTCCGTACGGGCGGCCGAGCGCTCGGTTACTACCCGGTATGTGGCGCGGCGGTAAAAACCGTGCGGGTTGGGGCCAACGCCGAAATTACCCCTGTTCGTCGTCGCTATCCGTGGATTCGGGCACTGAATCCGCGCTTTCCACCGCCGCGTCCGAGGACGCACCAGTCGTCTCATCGCGCTCCTCGGCCGTGTCCGCCGGTTCGTCGGCGGGGGCCTCGGGCTCGAAATCGTCCGGGGCAAGCGGGTCATCCGCTTCCGGAGTCGGATCGGAACCGTCAGCCGACTCCGGGATGGCATTGTCGTCCTCGGAGGTGTCGGTATCGCCAGTCACGTCGGTGACGGGCGCATCGACCGCGGCGGTATCCGTTGGCGGAGACACGTCCGTCTCGACAGCCCCTGTGGTGTCCCCCGATTCGACCTCGCGGGTCGACTCGGACGCATCGATCGCACTGCCACTCACCCACTCGTCGTCACCCGACTCGTCACGATCCGCTGGCGGGGCCCCGTCGGTTTCGGTCCTCAACCGGTCCCGTTCGCTGGCTGGCGATTCGACGGGTTCCTCCTCGGAAGTGGCTCGTCGATCCGGTGGCTGGCTCGTCGGTTCGGCCCCCTCGGCCGGGGGTTCGGGCGCACCTGAGGACGCCCTCCGGGCTTCTTCGGGCCCCTCCTCGCCCTCCAGGTCGCGTTCGACTTCACGAATCC
The DNA here is from genome assembly GCF_029229925.1 of Halorhabdus sp. BNX81. NCBI lineage: Archaea > Methanobacteriati > Methanobacteriota > Halobacteria > Halobacteriales > Haloarculaceae > Halorhabdus > Halorhabdus sp. BNX81. The sequence goes on from NZ_CP107254.1 coordinate 2,467,013, forward strand.
AGTGCTCCTCGTCGGGTTCCGTGGGCGCACGTCGTTCCGATGTCGATTCCGCAGCCGGTTGCGCCCGCGTGCGGTCTCGCTGGGGTCGGTGTGGCTGACCGCCCACCGGCGCACGCCCGGCCCGTCGCCGGGCACGGTTCCGCTCGGCTGGGTCGGAAACGGGTTGTTCGGCTGGGCCGTCGTCAGTCCCGTCTTCGCCGGCCGGTTCGAGGCTTGCGGCCTCGATGCCGACCCGGACGCCATCGGCGACGATCGCGAGGACGATCATGAAAAATCCGGCGAGCAAGACGAGTGCGCCGACGGCGAGAAGCCCCGCGCCGGCGAGCAGTTTCACGCCGACATCGGGTGCCCGCCCGCCGGGCATCCACCCGGGAACGTCACGGAGGAGGACAAGCCCACCACCGGCGACGGCACCGCCGGCGACGGCGACCGCCAGAAAATACCCGAACAGTCGCACCCAGTAGCGAAGACTCTCTTTGACGCTGATCGCAACCATGTCGGGGCCAACGCAAACCGGAGGGAAGTAAATTTCGGGGAGTTGCACAGCGAGCGACGCGATCGGTCACTCGATCAGTGTGCCGGGATCCTCGCCAGCGAGAAACGCCGCCAGGTCCGCGGGGCCGAAGATCGACGCCGGGGTCTCCAGGTCGAGCAAGGCACGCACTTTCCCGGCCATACCGCCGGTGACGTCGGTCGCCTCGCTCTCCCCGAGGGCGTCGCCAACGGCCCCGACGTCCGCGATCCGGTCGATCACCGCCCCGGACGAATCGAGGACGCCCGGCACGCCCGAACAGAGCCCGATCCGGTCGGCCCCGAGCGAGCGGGCGAGAGAGACGACGATCTCGTCGCCGCTCAGGATCGTCGCGCCCGCGCCGGCCTGGACGACCACGTCGCCGAAGAGGACGGGCACGAACCCCTCGGCTTGCAGGCGCTCGACCACAGCAGTCGGCAGGGTCGTCTCGCCGGTTTCGTCCCGGGAAGCCACCGAGAACGGGTCGACCGGAAGGGCGGACACGCCGGCTGCCTGGAGGGCCTCGACCACGTGATCGTCGAGCCGGCGCATGGCGTCGTGGATAGCGTAGACGCCCACCGCGTCGTGGGTGCCGTCCGTCGTGGTGACGCCGTGAGCCTCGGCGTGGTGGTGGCCGAAGCTCCCGCCGCCGTGGACGATCACGAGGTCCTCGACGTCGGCCGCCCCGATGGCCTCGGCTGCCGCCGCGAGCGCCTCGTTATCGACGGTCTCGGGCGTGTCCTTCGCCGTGATGACGCTGCCACCGAGTTTGAGGATCGTCGTCATGCGGACTTACCCCCCGGAACGCCACGAGCGGTCATCGGTCCTCCACCTGGACCCCCTCGGTGTCGAGTTCCGCCCGGAAGGCGTCTTCACAGCCTGGCGTGTACCGGAGGGCGGTCTCCGTGCCGTCAGTGTCGTCGAGCGCGACGATGCAGCCGCCACCGCCCGCACCGGTGAGTTTCGCGCCGCGGGCGTCGGCGTCGCGGGCGGCCCAGACCATCGCGTCGAGCGACCGCGAGGAGACCCCAAGCGCCGCGAGTAGTCCGTGGTTGAAATCCATGAGTCGACCGAGTTCGTCCAAATCTTCGTCGGCAAGTGCGTCCTCGCCGCGACGGACCACGTCACCGATCGCTTCGACAGTATCGGCCGCGAAGTCGTACTCCTCGCGCAACCCGCGAACGCCCGAGACGAGCGCGCCCGTATCGCCGGATCCCCCGTCGTAGCCGATCACGAACGGCAGGTTCGGGACGGCATCGAGTCGCCGGCAGTCGTCGCCCTCGACGCGGACGGCCCCACCCATCGCCGAGCAGAAGGTGTCGGCCCGCGAGGCCTCCCCGTCCTGAACGGCACGTTCGACCTGGTAGGCCCGATCGGCGATCTCCTCGGAGTCCAAGGTAACGCCGAGCTCACGGGTCGCGGCGTCGATCGCGGCGACCACAACCGCCGCCGAGGAGCCGAGTCCAGCACCGAGCGGGATCGCACTGTCGATGTGGACGTCGAAGCCCGCGTCGGGCCGGCCGGTCGCGTCGCGGGCCTGCTCGATCGCCTCGTTGACGTAGCCCATCGCCGCCTCCAGCAGCGGTTGCTCGACGTCGACGTCCGGCGTTCCCGCCGTGTCCCCGCTGTACTCGACAGTGAAGCCATCGAGTGTGAGGTCGCCGGCATCGACCCGGAGCGCTTCGTCGTCTCGAAGTGTCGCCGTCACCGACGCGCGGCGCTCGATCGCGCAGGGGACGGCGGGTTCGCCGTAGACGACGGCGTGCTCGCCGAAGAGATACACCTTGCCCGGGGCGCTCGAAGTGACCATGGTAGGGGTTGGAACAGCGACTGCCAAGGGCGTTCCGGAGTCCCCGCTCAGATATCTGTCTCCCGAGCGAGATAACGGCCGAGAAGTCCACCGAGGGCACTGAGCCCGACGCTGTACACCAGGGCAAACATGAGCACGATGATCCCCAAGATGCCAAACAGAGCCGTGATCGAGCCGGCCGTTCCGAACGCCGGCAGGAACGGAATGATCGTCGCCAGCAGCGTCAGCGCGAACACCAGCGGGATCGCAGCGATGAGCCCCGACAGTGCTCCGACCCGGATTCCGGCCGACTCGTCACCGCCCTGGAGATATCCCGCGACGGCCCCGCCGACCAGCGGTGAGAACGGTACGAACGTGAAGACGACGGTAGCGACCGCCCCAATGACCGCATTGAGCAACGTATTACCTTCAGCCATGCGTTCGGGATTGCCGGCTGTCGACAAGAAACTTCCCCCGGACGGCGTTGGCCGCCCGCGGTGGCCTTACTCGTCCTCGCTCATCTGTTCGCCAAGCCGGCGACCGAACTGGTACCCCTTTTTCGAAATCGCGTAAAAAATGACGCTCCCGACGGCAACCCCGGCCAGTATCGCCAGCACAGTCGGCCCCGACACCGAAATGTCGACGACGGAGACGACGGCTCCGAAAAGGACAACGACGACAGCCGTCCACGCCATCGCTTTCCAGGTTTCCATACCCCCACGTATGCCGACCGCGTCCGTATAGGTGTCGGCTTGTACCGACGGTCCCGTCGTAGCATCCGTGTGGCCACATCCATATAGTGGTCGCGCCCGTAGACTCCGTATGGCACCGACGCTCGTTTACGACGACGACTGTGGCTTCTGTACGCGGTCCGCGAGGTTTGTCGCTCGCCACGGGGCCGTCGAACTCGTCGGCTTCTCCGAGCTGTCGCCGTCGCTTCGCGACCGGCTTCCGCCGGACTACCGGACGTGTGCACACCTCGTGACTGAGGACGCCGTCTACTCGTGTGGCGAATCGATCGAGCGCGCGCTGGCCGAAACGGAACTCGTCCCGGCCCCGCTGTTTGGCGTCTTCCGGGCGCTTCCGGGATACCCCTCCCTCCGGGAGTGGGGCTACCGCCGGATCGCGGAAAATCGCGGGCCGATCGGTCGGTTGTTGCCGTAGTGCCGACGTGGCTAGGGGAAACACTGTCGACGAGCAGGTGCCCGCCCGTACCTTCTTGGCCGTCGGCCCCCTTGCTTCGGGCATGGAACACGTAACCGTCGCCGGCACCGAGGTTCCCGCTCTCGGCATCGGTACCTGGCAGATGGAGCCCGAGACCGCCTACGACGCTGTCAGCGACGCGCTCGACGTCGGCTATCGACACGTCGACACCGCCCAGCTCTACGAGAACGAAGCCGGTGTCGGCCGAGCGATCGCCGACGCCGACGTCGAGCGCGAGGACATCTTCCTCACGACGAAGGTCAATCCCCGCCACCGATCGGTCGAGTCGATCGTCGACAGCGTCGCGGACAGCCTCGCAGCGCTCGGAACTGAGTACGTCGATCTACTGCTGATCCACTGGCCGAACCCCCTGGCCGATCTCGAAACGGTGATGGACGGCTTGAACGAGGCCGTCGATCGCGAGATGGCCCGCCACATCGGCGTGAGTAACTTCGGGAAAGACCGACTCGACCGTACGCGTGAACTCTCCGACGCGCCGATCCTGACTGACCAGGTCCTGTTTCACCCCTGGTGGCCACAACGGGAGTTGCTCGCCTACTGCCAGCGCGAGGACGTCATGCTGACGGCCTACAGCCCGCTGGCCAACGGCGCGTTGCTGGACGACGCGTTGCTCGAAGAGATCGGCGAGCGCTACGGCAAGACCGGCCCACAGGTCGCGATCCGGTGGGCGACCCAGCACGAGAACGTCGCCACGATCCCGATGTCCACCTCCCGGGAACACATCGCCGAGAACCTCGACGTCTTCGACTTCAAACTCACGCGCGCGGAACACGACCGCGTGACGCGGCCGTCGTACCTCCAGACCGGGAAGGCGCTGTTCGGCGGGATGCTCAGCGGGTGAGCTGTTTGACCGTGTCGTCGCCGGTCGCTTCGAGAACATCGTCGTAGGCTCGTCGCTCGGCAGCATCCATCGCGTCAGTCCGTCGTAAGGCCGCCGTGAGTTCATCGGTCGAGAGATCGCCGCGGTCCCAGGCGCGAAGCGACGTTCGCACAATCGCAGTCGCCTCGGAAAGTTCCAGGAGTGCGGTCCTGCCGTCCCTTCCGAGCGATTCGAGGGCTTCGCGGCCCGTTTCGCCGGTCGCCCGCACGACGCGAGCGGCTTTCGAGGCGGACTTATAGACGACCCCGTTGTCATTGATCCAGCCAAAGTGTCCGAGTCCAGTTCGCGCAACTGCGCTGTCGTCCGCAGGCGGACGGGCTGGGATACCTCGCTTAAGCGATTGGCTATCTGGCCGGTGTCGAGATCCGCGTCGGGAAGGCGGCCGTTGACCCGGCCCGCAAGCGCCATCGTCTTCGTCGAGATGCCGGCCTTCAGCGACGTTTTCGCAGCCTCCAGCGCCCGCATCGCTTTGCCGATCCGTGTACTCGACGAGGAGAGGCGACTGACGACAGCACTCGTGCCCTTGTCTCCGACAGCAATCGAGACACCTGTCACGGTCACGTATCCCAGATATCACGATGTAGCGGCTACTGATTCATCGTCAGACGCACCCGGTGGCCGACCAACCTCGACTATAGCCCATACACAATTGGGACCGATTCCAATTATTTTATACGGGTGCGACGCCAATCGTTATGGGAATGCATCGAGGTGACGCGAACGCGACATTCCCGGCGTCGAACGGGCCCGTCACACGGGACCGATCGATCCGGGCTCAAACCGGAATTCCTGCGACACGAGGGGAACGATGTTCACGGGCATAATCGAGGACGTCGGATCCGTCGAGGCCATCGACCGGCGGGCGAACGCGCTCGTCCTGACAGTCCACTCGACGGAACTGACCGACCTCGAACTCGGCGACAGCGTCGCGGTCAACGGCCCGTGTCTCACCGTCGTCGAAATCGACGAGTCGGCCGAGACGTTCACCGTCGAGGTGACGCCCGAGACCTACCGGCGGACCAACCTTCGGGAGCTACAGCCGGGCAGTCCGGTCAACCTCGAGTCGGCGCTGCAGTTGAACGACGGCCTCGACGGCCACCTGGTGACCGGTCATATCGACGGGACCGGCGTCGTGACCGATCTCCGCCGCGAGGAGAAGGCCCGGATCTATTCGATCCGACCGCCGGAGAAATTGTTGCCCTACCTCGCCGAGAAGGGGTCGGTGGCGGTCGACGGCGTCAGTCTGACGGTCGTCGACGTCGATCGGACCTTCAGCGTCTCGATCACCGATTACACGGAAGACGAGACGACCCTCACTGAGACCGGCGTCGGCGACGAGGTCAACCTCGAAGTCGACGTGATCGCGCGGTACGTCGAGCGGTTGGCCGGGGAAAGCGAAGGAGAGACGGACCTCATGCGTAAACTCGAAGAACTCAATCAATGACAGTCATCGAATCGGATCGGGATCGCTCGCGCTTCGACGACATCGAGACCGCGATCGACGCCATCGAGGACGGCGAGATGATCCTGCTGGTCGACGAAAAGAGCCGTGAAGACGAAGGCGATCTGTACGTCCCGGCCGAAGCAGTCACACCGGAGCACATCAACTTCATGCTCAAGCACGGCCGCGGACTGGTCTGTGCGCCGGTCGCCCCGGAGATTACCGACCGCCTCAGCCTCGAACAGATGGTCCCTACCTCGGAGAACACCGAAGAGATGTCCACGCGCTTCACGGTCTCGGTCGACGCTGCTTCGACGGGGACTGGGATCTCGGCGTACGACCGCGCCGAGACGATCCAGGCCCTGGTCGATCCCGAGACCGAGCCGGCTGATCTCGACAAACCGGGGCACATCTTCCCCCTGGAGGCCAAATCCGACGGCGTCCTCGACCGGGAGGGGCACACCGAAGCGGCGGTCGACCTCGCGAGAATCGCCGGCTATCGGCCGGGCGGCGTGATCTGCGAGGTCGTCGACGACGACGGCACGATGGCCCGGGAGGACCGTCTCATGGAGTTTGCAGACGAACACGGGTTGCCGATCGTGACCGTCGCCGACGTCCTCGAATATCGCCACCTGACGGAGACGCTCGTCTCCCGGGAGGTCGACACTCGCCTGCCGACCGAGTTCGGCACCTTCGACATGTACGGGTACGACTACCGCGGGGAAACTCACGTCGCCCTGGTCAACTTCGAGGACGTCGATCCCGCGACCGACCGGCCGCTCGTCCGGATCCACTCGAAGTGTCTGACCGGCGACGCCTTGCACTCCCTGAAGTGCGATTGCGGGTTCCAGCTCGAAGAGACCATGCAGCGCATCAGCGAGGAGGGCGGCGTCCTGTTGTACCTCGATCAGGAGGGACGCGGGATCGGCCTGCTCAACAAGCTCAAAGCCTACGAGTTACAGGAGCACGGCTACGACACCGTCGAGGCTAACGTCGAACTCGGGTTCGAACCCGACGAACGCCGATTCGACGCTGCCGCCCAGATGCTCAGGGACATCGGGCTGGACCGCGTGCGCCTGCTGACGAACAACCCGCGGAAGGCCGCCGCGCTCGAGCGGTTCGACTTCGATGTCGAGATCGACGCCCTGCAGATCGAACCCAACCCCGAAAACGAGGCTTACCTCGAAACCAAAGCCGAAAAGCTCGATCACCAACTCGACGTATTCAACTCCGACTGAAGACGATCGCGCAACGCCACACTTACCACCCGACACAACACTCTACAACCCATGACAGACTACGACGTCACCGAACTGGAAGGCGAACTGGACGCGAGCGGACTGACCATCGGTATCGTCCTCAGCCGCTTCAACGACCTTATCACCGGAAAACTGCTCGACGGCGCGCTCGATACGCTCACCCGTCACGGCGCGAGTGAGGACGACATCGACGTGGCCCGGGTCCCGGGTTCCTTCGAGATCCCGCTCGTCGCAAAGCGAATGGCCGAAAGCGGCGACTACGACGCCGTCATCGCACTCGGTGCGGTCATCCGCGGCGAGACGCCACACTTCGAATACGTCTCCAACGAGGCGACCAAGGGGGTCGCCAAGGCGACCCTGGACACCGATGTCCCGATCTCCTTCGGCGTGCTCACGACCGACACGACCGAGCAAGCGATCAACCGCGCGGGCGTCAAGCAGGGAAACAAGGGCAGCGAGGCCGCCGAGAGCGCCATCGAGATGGCGAACCTCCTCGGCGAGTTCTGAGCTGACGACGCTTTCAGCGTGGAGTCCGCCGGCCAAGAGGAGTTCCCGATAGTGCATCCCACGGATGCTTTTGTCCGGGAATCCCCAATCGGGAGTGATGACAGTCGTTCTCGCAGGCGTCGGCGCGGATCAGTCAAACGTCGGCCGAAACCTCCCGCTGTACGACGACGGGACCTTCGAGTACATCCCGATCCCGGAGAAGACGCCCGAAACCGACGAATCCGAGACGTTCGGGACCTGGCCGCTTCGGAACGGCGGCGTCGCCGCAGATCTCCTCTCGAAGATCCGGCCGGCTCCGGGCCGTGAGGAAGAGTGGGTCACCGATCCCGACCGGATCGCCGACTGGCCACTCCATCGGGATCCGAACTTCGATGCGCTCACCTACGGCGAACACCGCGGCAGCGCCGATCGGCGACAGGGATACGTGCGGCTGCTCGAAGCGCTGGATCCCGGCGATGTCGTCGGGTTCTACGCCGGACTCGCGCCGCCCGGGGGGCATCCACACCGATACCTGATCGGGTATTTCACCGTCGAATCGGTCCTCACGACCGCCGGACGCTCCCCGGCGGAGAAACGGGATCTCCTCGCCGACCATCCCGAAAACGCCCACACCAAGCGGGCCGACGAAGGCACACTCTACTACGATCGGGTCGGTGCCGAGGACAAGTACGTCGCCATCGTCGCGGGCCGCGAGCCCGGCGGCCTCTTCGACCGTGATCCGATTCGCCTCAGCGAGCGCTACGTCAAACCGGGCAACGAGCGCGTCGGATATTACCTCCGCGAGGAGATTGCCGACGAGTGGCACCTGCGTGCACCCGACGCCGATCCCGTCGCACTGACCCGGAAACCAGCCATGTGTTTCGATCTGTCGGGCGGGGCGTTCCGGGATCGCGTCGGGATTCCGGGAACGCGCTAAGACGTATTGCTGATCTCGAACCAAGAAGTTGTCTCCGCCAGACTTAATACTTTGATGCGGCTAAATCCGACAACAATGCAGACCGATGTCATGGAGGACTATCTCAAGGTAATCTATCGGCTCGAGCGCGAGGATGGCACGCCGGTCGGCACGTCGGCCATCGCCGACGCCCTGGACGTGACGGCCCCGACGGCCACACGGATGCTCGAAAAGCTGGCCGACGAGGAGTTGATCGAACGCGAGAAGTACAGCGGCGTCGAATTGACCGAGCACGGGCGGGCGATTGCACTCGAAACGGTTCGTCATCACCGACTGCTGGAGGCGTACCTCGTCGAACACCTCGGCTACGAGTGGGAGGAAGTCCACGACGAGGCCGAGCGGCTGGAACACCACATCAGCGAATCCTTCGAGGAGCGCATCGCCGACCTGCTGGGCCATCCACCGGTCGATCCCCACGGCGAGCCGATCCCGGGCGTGGATCTCGAACCGCCGGCCGCCGCCGACACCCGTCCGCTGTCGGCGTGTGAAGCCGGCGAAACAGTCGTGGTCGCGACCGTCCGGGACCGCGACGAGGAGACCCTGCAGTACCTGGCCGAGAGCGGGATCGTCCCCGGTCGGGAAGTGGCGGTGACCGATGTCACCCCCGTCGACGTCTACGTCCTCGAACACGACGAGGGGACCCAGCATCTCTCGGCAGCGGTCGCCGAGTCCGTCTACGTCGAGACGCCGCCTGCGGAAGGGGAGTCCGTGCCGGAGGAGGTGCCCGGACTATGACGGCGTACCTTGAGATCCTCGTCGTCGCGTTCGGCATGCAACTGGCTGTGCTCCCGGGCGAGAAGGTCCAGTTCATCATCGCCGGCCTCTCGACGCGATACCATCCGCTGGTCGTCGTCTCGGCCGCCGGGACCGCCTTCGCCGGGTGGACCGCCCTGGAGATCGGTTTCGGCAACGCGCTCCAGAACGCGCTTCCCGAGATATATCTCACCGCGTTCACGGCCGGACTGTTCGTGCTGTTCGCTGCGCTGATGATCCGGTCGGCCCCCGACCCCAGTGACTCGACGGCCGAGACCGACGGTGGCGTCACAGAACCGGTCGGTGAACTCGACGTCTCGCTTTTCGGTTACAAGGTACCGGCGTTGCTCGGCGGGTGGCTTCCGATCTTCGCGATGATGGCCGCCGGCGAGTTCGGCGACAAGACCCAGCTCGTGACCATCGGGCTGGCAGCCGACTACGGCGCGACCTCGGCGATCTGGGTCGGGGAGATGTTGGCGATCATCCCGATCAGTCTGCTGAACGCGTACTTCTTCCACCGGTTTGCCCATATGGTCAATCTCCGGAAAGCACACTTCGGCGGCGCGGCGCTGTTTGGCTTTTTCGCCGCGGACAACGTCCTGAAGATCGTGGCCGGCTTCTCGCTGTGGGAAGCGATCATCACGACGGTCTCGACGGCCGTGCTGGCGGCAATGTGAACGAAAGCGGCCGGTCGACCCCGCACTCGGGGCAGTCTCGTGGGCTTCTCACCCGATGATGTTTTCCAGAACCGTTATGCATCTGTCTTTCGTATTTTCATGCTGACTGCTCGACCGGTGGGCAACTCGAACACACGGACGGAACGGTGCGAGAAAAGGGGATACACATGACTCAGACCGGAACCGACGCGACGGACGTATCGCTCGAAGAACTCTCCCGTTCGGTCACGCGGACCGGCGGCAAGTACCTCTGTGGCCTGCTGCAGTGTTCGCTGGCTGATCGTGAACAGGTCGCGACTGGCGATCTCGCCGAATACCTCGACGTGAGCCGGGCAAGCGTCACCGAGATGGTCGAAAAGTTCGGCGATGGCGACCTCGTCGATCACGAACACTACAAGGGAACAACGTTGACCAATACGGGGGAAACTCTCGCGCGCCACCTACAGTGGCGACGCTGTGTAACAGAACAGTTTTTCGAGACCGAACTTGACCTCGACGTCGATGTCGACAACGCCTACCGAATCGGGTTCGAACTCCCCGACGCCGGTGCCAACCGGCTTGCCGAGTTAGTCGACCATCCCTGCGATCGGACATGCCAGGCGACCGAACCCGACGAGTGTGCCAATCTCACGATCGGGTCGGCGTGAATAGCTTGGCGCACCGTCACCCGAACACACCACAGGAGGGGGCGTCTCGACTGTCTGATCCAAACGGAACGAGAGGGCGTTATAAAACGTCTTAGCCGTTTTCTGGCCATGATAAAATGTCATTGAGATACCAATCATCGGGTAAAACGAGCTGAAACGGCCCGAAGGCTCGCCGGGTTATATGGAGGTACCGCGCAATGGGTCAGATACACGCGACGGTGTCCCCGATGTCAAATTCGAACCCCTCACTCGCCGACCACACGCCCCCAACCAGCGCACAGCACGGCAAACGCCGCCTCCTCGAACCCGTCCAGGGCGTCGCGTTCTGGGCGTCGATCGCGCTCCCGTTCGTTCAGGTACCCCTCCTGCTGTCAGGACTGCACGACTGGACCGCGGTGCTGGCCTTTGGTAGCCTGCTCGCCCTCAACGTCCTGACGCTTTACGTCGGCCACACCTACGGCCGCGAGTAACGCGAGCGTGCCGGTCACCTCCATCCCTCCAGCCGGCGTTGGTCTCGCGGACGCCTCCCGGTTATGAGAGATCAGGATGACAACGAACCCGAGAGGCATTGGGATGTCGATGGGCTACCCCAGGTCGCGCCGAGAGCCAGAAAGGCGATACGGGTTCGATAGCGCACGGTCGGCGTTCGATCTAGGGGCACCTACTGGTTTTCATCTCAGGCAGCAGGCGGCGATGCCTTTCAGCGCTCGTTTCGCTCGTCGTCAAGCGCCGTGAGGATGTCCTGGCGAGTCACGATCCCGACCAGTTCGCCGTCTTCGAGGACCGGCAGCCGGTTGATGTTCCGGGATGTGTCGGCCAACAGCCCCAGGAGGTCATCAAGATCCGCGTCGGGGTCGACGGTCACCACGTCTTCGGTCATGACCGTGCTGACCGGTTTGCGGGCGCTTTTGACCATGTCGATGCCGACGTCGAGGTCGTCCCACGACAGATCGAAGCCGTAGGTCCGACTCTCCAGGAACGGCGGGAACCCGATCGGGATCCACAATACTCGATTCGAGGGCTGGAACATGTCGACGAGGTCCTCCTCGGTGACGACGCCGACGACGGCCCCGTCCTCGACGACCGGAAACCCGTTGAAGTCGGCGCGGGCCAGTCGGGTCAGGACGTCGCTGATCTCGTCGTCGGGGGCGACCGTCTCGACAGCGTCGGTCATCACGTCGCGGGCACGGATCATGGTCCGACGCACACGCCCCGAGGCCGTATGCATTCCGGTGAGACGAACCGGAGCGCACAACAGGAAGGCTCATTACGCTCCCGTGACAGGATTTTCACAATGGCCTCGACGTGGAAGCGTGACTTCGCCAGCGGACTGATCGTCATCACGCCGCTTTTGGTCACCGTGATCGTCCTGCTGTGGCTGTACAATCGGCTCGAAGGGATCCCACTGCCGATCGAGCCTGCGCCACTCCGGGTCGTGCTGACGATCGTCGTGTTCGTCCTGCTGGTGTTCGCCGTCGGGTACCTGATGCGGACCGCTGTCGGATCGATTCTCGAGGACGCGATCGACGACCTCATGAACCAGCTGCCGGGGTTGCGCGTGGTCTACAACGCTTCGAAGATGGCAGCCGAAACTGCGCTCTCGGGCACCGACGAACTCCAGGCACCCGTCAAGCTCGAAGTCTGGGACGGGATGCGGATGACCGCGTTCCTGACCGGCAAAACTACCGAAGACGGGCGCGACGTCCTCTTTTTGCCGACGGCACCCAACATCACGACGGGGTTCGTCGTCGAGGTCGAGCCCGAGCGATACACGGAGGTCGACGAGCGTGTCGAGGACGCGCTGACCCGGATTCTCAGTGCCGGCTTCGGTGAAAGCGACGAAAAATCGATTCAGGTCGACGTCGAGGACGTCGTCAGTGAGGTTGGAGAGAGTGACGGCGGAGAGGGCGACGCCGACTGACGCGTCCCGCCCGGAGATCAGACGTACGTGAACCACTCCTCGCGGTCGCCGGACTCGACGACGTCGAAGAACGCCTGCTGGATCTCGTCGGTGACCGGGCCTTTCGTGCCCGGGCCGATCTCAGTGTCGTCGACGCTCCGGATCGGCGTGACCTCCGCCGCCGTCCCCGAGAAGAACAGCTCGTCGGCGGTGTAGAGTTCGCCCCGGGAGATGGTCGCGTCGGCGTGGACCGTATAGCCCCGCTCCTCGGCGAGGTCGATCACCGTCTGGCGCGTGATGCCGTCGAGGTTCGACTCGGCGAGACCGGGCGTGTGAATCTCGCCGTCCCGAACGAGGAAGAGATTCTCGCCAGGGCCTTCGGCGACCTGCCCCTCCTTGTTGAGGAGAATGGCCTCGGTGTAGCCGTTCTCCTCGGCCTCTAAGCTCGCCAGCACGCTGTTGACGTACGGCCCGGTGGTCTTTGCGTTGGTCGGGATCTGGCTGGAGGCGAACTTCCGCCAGGAGGAGATCGCCACGTCGACGCCTTCTTCGAGTGCCTCTTCACCCAGGTACGCGCCCCACGGCCAGACGGCGATGGCGACCTTCACGGGGGCGTCACCGGGGTTCAGCCCGAGCATGTCGTAGCCGTAGAAGGCGATCGGGCGGATGTAACAGGAGGGCAGGTCCTCGCGCTCGATGAGTTCGAGCGTGGCCTCGGTGAGTTCCTCGCGGTCGAAGGGGATCTCCATCCCGTAGGGTTTGGCCGACTGATAGAGCCGATCGAGGTGCTCGTCCCACCTGAAGATCGCCGCGCCGTTGTCGGTGTCGTAGCTCCGGACACCCTCGAAGACGCCCGTCCCGTAGTGGAGTCCGTGCGTGAGGACGTGCACTTGCGCGTCCTCCCAGTCGACGAATTCACCGTCCATCCAGATCGTCCCGACGTCCATGTCCTCGAAACTCATACTCGCGCAAAAGCACCCCTCCGTTAAGAGTGTTCACGGTTCGTGTGGCTCAGGACCGGCCGATCACCGCTCGTGAACGTGGACCGTCACGACATCGCCGTCCTCGACGCCGAGTTCCGTCCTGAGTTGATCGGGGGCGATGATCTCCAGTTCGGCGTCGTCGTAATGCGTCCGCTCGGGCGAGACGACGTGAGCACCCTCGTAGGTGGCGGTATCGCTTTCGAGGGTGATCGGGTAGCAGTACGCCGGGCCATAGGTCCGGTCGCCGTCTTCCCAGCCATCGATCTGGACCGGATCGAGGGCGTTCATCCGCGCCCGGGCGCGGGCACTCCGGTCGTCCAGCGTGAGGTTGAAGGTGCCAGGATATGGCTCGTACCCGAGTTTGTCGACGAACTGTCTATGATACCCCGACAGCGAGACGTAATGGCGACCCTCGCCCATGCCACTCTCGACTGAGCCCGACAGCGTGACGCCGATGCCGTGCTCGAAGATGCGCTGGTACTCGGCGTACTCCTCCTGGAGGAGGCGCTCGCCGTCGTCGGTGACCCGGACCCACTGGCCGTCGCTGACGATCTCCCGGGCGACCAGATCGGCGTCCTCCAGGCGCTGGAGGCGGCGCGAGGCGGTCTGGGTGGAGGCGTCGAGTTTCGACGCGAGGCCGGAGCCGGTGATCTTGGCGTCGCCGTCGACCGCGCCGGCCAGCGCCAGCAGTTTCAGCGTCGCCAGTTCGGCGTATCCGATCGACTCGTCCGGGAGGTCTGCCATCGCCGCCGGCTTGGACGGGATTACGGATAAACACACCGGGAGCGGCGACGGGCGTTCCCACGGACAGGGCTATAGGGATAGAAAAGGAGTCCAGTATTCGCACACGCACCTATTAGGGTACAGTCAGGACGGCCATGCGAGAGATAAGACGTGAATCTCGCATAGAATGTTCTCCAGAAGCTGTCCCCTTCGAGTACTCAGTAAAGGCGAGTAGTGTAGCAGAAAAGGGTGCCGGTCTAGACAAAATATTCACAAGAAATTTATCACGAGATAGTGTACTCTGATTCATGTCCGTGATCGGTCCCCTCCGAGCTGAACCGTCACTCCGTCGCCCGGTTTTCGCTTGCACCGTGTTACTCGCGGTGATCCTGTTCGGCGAACGTATCGTGGTATCCACCCTTGAGGGGATTGTCAACGGTGCAGGCGATTTTCCGCTGTGGCTTCCTCGACTCGGAACGCTCGGAGAGACCTTCGTTTACTATCTGTTATTCTTCGACTTCCTCAAATTCGTCGTACTCCCGATAACGCTCATGTGGATCGCATACGCTTACGGTCGCTACAGTGCGGACCAATCTTGAGGAGCGATCTAACGCTCTATACGCACATCTATCTAGCCGGCTATTTCACTGTTGAAGACGGGTAAAGAAATGTAGCTGTTTGCTGGATACACGCTCTCTACGCAGCACACCGATTTTCGTAGTCCAAGGGCCTGTAACCTTTCTGAGTCAATATGTCTGCTACATCTCACGACCGGCCGCCCTTCGGTGTCCAGTCGGCCGTCGCCCCTTCGTCCCAGAAGTCGCTGTCGGGCGCGAGTTTCTCGACCCAGGTGTCCTCCTCCCGGGCGAGCATCGCGACACGGGAGTCCGTCGACTCCTTGATGACGTCGTGATCGGGCAGGAACTCGCCGACAGCTTCCGTGAAGGCCACCACGTCGTCGTGGTCGGGCATCGCCGTGCGGTCCAGCCGACCACGGGAGTGGCCGACGTGCATGTAGGCCTTCAACTCGTAGAAGTCGACGTCCGCGCGATCCGCCATCGCGGCGTACCACGCCGGCCGATGCATGTTGTAGCCGTCGATCAGCGTCGTCCGGAGGACCGTCCGGGTGTCGTCCTTCGCGGCGAGGACGTCCAGCGTATCGATCAATCGCTCCCAGGCGTCGTCCTCAACCGCCTTGACGACGTCGTCGAACGTCCGGCGGTCCGCGGCGTCGACCGAGACGTACAGCTGGGTGGGATCACACTCCGCCAGCATCTCCGGGTCCGTTCCGTTCGAGACGAGGAAGGTCGTGATCCCGCGATCGTGAAAGGCCTCGATGAGTTCGGGCAGGTGGGGGTACAAGGTGGGCTCGCCGTCGAGGGAAATTGCAACGTGGCGGGGTTCCATGGCCTCCTCGAAGCGCTCGCGCGGAACGTCGTCGTTGCCGCCGTAGCCCGAGAGGAGCTTGCGCTGGAGGTCGATCGAGGCGTCGACGACCGCCTCGGGATCGTCCCAAGCGACGTCGTCGAGTTCGTAGGTGTGGCCGGCGTGATCCCGCCAGCAGAAGACACAGCGCTCGTTACACCGGACGACGGGCGTCATCTGGATGCAGCGATGCGATCGAATGCCGTAGAACGCGTACTTGTAGCACCGGCCCTCGCCCTGGAGTGCGTTGTCGGTCCACCCGCAGGTCTGGGCCGCGGTGTGGCCCTCGCTGTGGTAGTCGGGATCGGTGACCTGGCGGGCGTCGTCAGTCATTGCAGTTCGGTAGTCTATCGAGGCGCAAAAGGGTACGGAAAGCCACAGTCCCGAGATGTAGTCTCCCTTCCGAGTGCCTTACTGGAGTTCGTCGACGAGCGCCGTGACCGCTTCGTCGACGATACCGCTCTCCAGACGGCCCTGCCAGAAGTCGATGTCCTCACTGTCGATCGATTGGACGCCCCACGGGACGATCCGACTCGTCTCCGGTGTCCCGCCACGAATCCAACTGTCCTCGGGGATCTCGATAAGTCCGTCCAGCCAGGATTTCGTGGTCAGCGTCACCGCGATGTACTGCTCGCCGTGGAACGGCCGTCCCTCGTGATTGGAGAGAACGAGCCACGGACGAGCAGCTTCGTCGCCCTTGAACGGATCGTCACCGAAGACGACGTCGCCCCGCTCGAAGATCGGGGCGGCTTCCTTATCAGTCACTGCTCGCTCTCCGTGCTCGGATGGGATTCGCTGGGGGCGTGCTCGCGCCATGCATCCTTCTCCTCCGCACCGAATTGCTCGTTGAACAGGGCAGTCGCTCGCTCGTAGCCACTGTACCCGTCAAGTCGATCGGCATCGTCGGTCACCGCCCAGTACGTCGCCTTGTGTTCGACGAGATCGCGGTCCTTCAATCGCGACAGCGCAGTGCTGACTGCGCCTTTTTCGATCCCCGTTTGAGAAGCGATCTCCTGGGCCTCGAACGCACGGTCCTCGTGCGCAGCGAGGAATCCCAAGACCTGATCGGGGGCGGAGAGCCCCTCGAGTTCCTCCTCGCGTGTGTTCTCGAAGGTTTCCCGATCGATGGACATGGATGAGTGACCGTACGTCGTCGACTGTAAAGAATGTTAGGAGTGAAAGCTATGAAAATGGCGTGAGTGACGACGAACCTATACAGGAAAGCACGCTTCAGGTCGATTGCCGGCCCGTGGCGGTCGGTATGGCGGAACGAGCCGAGGACATCGAGTTCGTCGGATCTCGGAGAGAATTTGTCGAGACCGGCCAGATGGGGACTGCGGTGCGATCTACAGATACTGAATCGATTGATCGTCGTCAGAGCGGTGTTGTAAGTGCTCGTCGACGACTTTCACCACGTCTCCGATCTGTCGTCCAGCCTGTCTGACGTAAATTATTCCAGTGTGCTCCAGTCCTTCGCCCTTGACGAGTGAGAGAAAGTCGTCGTCGAAAGTCAACAGGAGCCAGTCGTTCTCGACGGCGTATCGCAGTTGTTCACGGTCAGGTTCACCGAGCGTTCCCTTCTCTCGCGGTATGGATCGTCCAGCCACGCCGGCGAAGTCCATCAGCGACGGGGATCCACATGCTCTCGTCACAGTACACCGATCGGGTCATGCCGGGGTCGGCTCCGAGGACGGCGATCGGAAGTCCTCGATGTGGTCGTAATAGTACGCCAGCGCTCGGTGGACGTCCGCGAGCGTGAGATCGGGATACAGTTGCGTGATCTCGTCCGGATCGTAGCCGCTGTGTTCGTACGCCGAGGCGATATCCTTCACCCGGATCCCTGTTCCCTCGACCGTCGGCGTGCCATCACTGTGGTCGGGGTCTCGAACGATTCCCATACTGACTCTTTGGACGCTCTGCAACTTCAACTTGCGGTCGCATGGAGTCGCTGACCAGAAGTATGCTGATCCAGTTTTCGAGCTCGTCACTGGTGGCAAGCCCGGTTCTGCTCGTCAACAGCAGCCTACTACTCCCCGATCGAGATCATGCCCTTGATCGCGTCGTCGTCATCGTGGGCGCGCTCGAAGGCTTCCCTGACGTTGGCAAGCGGTTCGGTGAAGTCGGCGATCCACTCGATCTCGGCGGCACCCTCGGCCAGCAGGTCGATCGCCGGGCCATAGCGGTTGGCGTCCCGGAACGAACCCAGCACGTCGAGTTCGTTGGTGATGATCTCTAAGGCGTCGACCTCCACCGTCGCCTCGTCGGCCAGGCCGATCATGACGACCGTGCCGCCGCGACGGGCCGCGTCGATCAGCGCCTCGACGTCGGGTTCTGAGTCGGTCGCCTCGAAGACCACGTCGGCACCCCGGCCGTCGGTGTATTCCTCGACGGTCGCGGCGAAGTCGCCCTCGCGGACGTTGACCGTTGCGTCCGCGCCGTGTTCTTCGGCGCGTTCGAGTTTGCTGTCGACGATGTCGCCGACGATGATATCGGTCGCGCCCGCCGCCCTGGCAGCCTCCATCGTGACCGAGCCGACGGTCCCGCCGCCCAGGATCGCGACGGTGTCGCCGTGGCCGACGCTCCCCCGGCGGGTCGCGTGGAGGCCGACCGCGAAGGGTTCACACAGCGCGCCCTCGACCTGGGAGACGCTGTCGGGGAGAACGTGGGCGAGGTTCGCCGGCCAAGCGACGTACTCCGCGAACGCGCCGTCAAAGGGCGGCGTGGCCATGAAGTCGACGTTCGGACAGAGGTTGTACTCCCCGCGGCGACAGTGCTCGCACGTGCCACAGACGATGCCCGGTTCGAGTGCGACGCGGTCGCCGACGTCGATTCCCTCGACGTCGTCGCCGACCGCGGCAATGACGCCCGCGCTCTCGTGGCCAAGCAGGAGCGGGTCCTCGACGACGTAGTCGCCGATCCTGCCGTGCTCCCAGTAGTGGACGTCGGACTTGCAGATGCCGACGTCGGTCATCTCGACGAGCACCTCGTCGCTCGCCGGCGTCGGTCGCTCGCGCTCCTCGAACTCGAACTCGAGATCTTCAGTGAGGACTGCCGTCTGCATGGCCCGAGATTGCTGGGCCAGCGGTATATAACCCACAGACTACGATCGAACAGGTCACTCGAAGTGTCGTTCGTTCCGATGAACGCCGTACCCTCCGGGATCCGGGCTGCTCGCTTCGCCATCTCGTAATCCCTATGGTCGCCGGTGGAATACCGTGGGTATGTTCCTGACATTCCGCGACGAGGTCGAGGCCGCACTGTCCGAGGCACTCTCGGCGCTCGACCTGCCGACCGACGATCTGGGGATCGAACGCCCCCCGGAAGACGTCCCGGCGGTCCTGGCATCCAGCGCCGCCTATCGACTCGCCGACGTGGCGGGCGCACCGCCACCGAAGATCGCCGCCGACATCGTGGGCGAGATCGACCCAGCCGAGTACGACTACGTGGGAAGCGTCCAGACCCAAGGCCCCTACGTCAACTTCCTGCCGAGCGATCGGTACTTCGAAGGGACGCTCGAAGCCGCCCAGGCAGACGACTACGGCACGCTCGAAGCCACCGGCGACTCCGTCGTCGTCGAGCACACCAGCGCCAACCCGACCGGCCCGGTCCACGTCGGGCGGGCGCGCAACCCCATCGTCGGCGACGCACTGGCTCGTGTCCTCGAATACGCCGGCAACGACGTCGAGCGTCACTACTACGTCAACGACGCCGGCCGCCAGATCGCCGTCTTCACCTGGGCCTACGAGACTTTCGACGAAAGCGACCTCCCCGAACCCGAGCGTGAGTCCCCCGAGTACGAGATGGTCCGGTACTACCGGAAAGCCAACGACTACCTCGAGGAAGCCAGCGAATCGGAGCAGGAAGCCGCCGAGGACGAGATCGGGGCGATCCTCCAGGGCTTAGAGGAGGGCGACGAGGAGACCTACGAGCGCGTGAGCGAGGTCGTCGACACCGTGCTGGGCGGGATGACCGAGACCCTCGGACGGCTGCCCGCCGAGTTCGACGAGTTCGTCAAGGAGACCCGATTCATGCGCGACGGGTCGACCGACGACCTCGTCGATCGCCTCAAGGAACTCGACGCCGCCGTCTTCGAGGAGGACGCCTGGCAACTCGACCTGCCGGACTTCGAGAAGAACCTCGTCTTCCTCCGGTCGGACGGGACCTCGCTGTACACCACACGAGATCTCGCCCACCACGAGTGGAAGTTCGACAACTACGATCGGGCGGTCACGGTGCTCGGCGAGGACCACAAGCTCCAGGCTGATCAACTCTCCTCGACGCTGGAGCTACTCGGTCACGACACCGACCGCCTCCAGCAGGTCTTCTACTCGTGGGTCAACCTGCCCGAGGGCGGCATGAGTACCCGCGAGGGCACGGGTGTCGACCTCGACGACCTGCTCGACGAGGCGATCGATCGTGCTCGCGAGGAGGTCGAGGACCGCCTCGAGGACCGCCAGCGGAGCGACGACCTCGACGGGGCGGACGTCGAGCGCATCGCCCACCAGGTCGGGATCGGGGCCGTCCGGTACGACGTCGTCGCCAAACAGCCGACGAAGGGCATCACCTTCGAGTGGGACCGCGCGCTGGACTTCGAGGCCCAGTCCGCGCCGTACGTCCAGTACGTCCACGCGCGGTGTTGTGGTATCATCGACGAAGGGAAAGACGCCGGCTACGAGGTGCCCGAGACGGTCAGTGCGGCGACGCTCACGACCGACGAGGAGCGGGACCTGCTGCGTGCGATCGCGCGGTTCCCCGGCGTGATCGAGCGGGCGGCCGATGAACTCCGGCCGCACGTCGTCGCGACGTATACCCGCGACATCGCCGAGGCGTTCAACGCCTTCTACCGGGAGTGTCCCGTGCTGGACGCCGACCCGGAGACACGGGCGGCCCGGCTGGCGCTGGTCGCCGCGGCGCGAACGACCGTCGCCAACGCCCTCGACGCGCTGGGTGTCGAGGCACCGGATTCGATGTAAGACAGGTTGGGAGAAGAGATCCCCGCCGGAACGGACGTCTCAGCGACCGAAAACGCCGAAGACGCCGCCGGACTCTTCGTCGTCGGCCTCCTCGCCGTCTTCGTCTTCCTCGTCCTCGGGGAACCAGACGGTGTCCTGTTCGTCGATGGATTTCGCTGGTTCACCGATCAGGACAGCTTCGAGAATCTCGCCGAGCCGTCGGTAGGCCTCCGCCGCGGGGCTGTCGGGGGAGTTCAGCACCAGCGGTTCCTCGGTCGTCGCCTCGGAGTCTTCGGGGACGATGGCGAGCAGGTCCGCCCCGAGATCGTCGGCGACGAGTTCGACGTCTTCCGGGCCGGTCGCCCGCGTCAGGATCGACCCGATGACCTCGCCGTCGACGCGCTCGGCCAACCCCGCGGTCTTGTTCGCGTCGCCGACCGCGACGCTGTCGGGCGTCGTGACCAACAGGACGCTATCGGCCAGCCCCAGCGGGACCGTGGCCTCGTGACTCAGCCCCGCGCCGGTGTCGATCAACACGACGTCGTAGGCGTTACTCAGCGTCTTGATGACCTTCCGAAGTTTGGCGGGATCGGCGTCGGCGAAGGCCTCCAGGCTCTGCTCGCCCGGGACGACCGTCAGCCCACCGGGCGCTTCGGTCAGCGTGTCGCTGACCGCGGCGCGCTCGGCGAGCACCTCGTGGAGACTGCTGTCGTACTCGACGTCGACCATCGCCGCGAGGTTCGCCATGCCGAGGTCGGCATCGACGACGACGACATCGTACCCTGCGTCCTCGAGTGCGACACCGACATTGACGGCTGTCGTCGTCTTCCCGACACCGCCCTTGCCGCCTGCGACAGTAAAGACGTGCCCCGTCATTCGCGTGTTTTGATAGTCACGAGGCAAGCATATAAAGCCCCGCGTCCGTGCAGTTTCCGTGCAGTCGAACTGATCCACGTGTCGGGTGGGGAGACAGTCGCTTGCACCGTCCCGGACGACCCACGCCTACCGGTCAAATGGGACGGCGCACGCAAGCCCGCCGAGTGGGACGACCCACACCTGCCGGCCGAGACGTGCATGCGAGCGGCTGACGGGCGCGGTCAAAGCATACTTACCGGTCATCCGACTAGAGACGCGTAATGAGTAGCCAGGAAGGGCACGGGGAACAGAGTGACCGCCAGAAATACGAGTTCCGGAAAGTGATCGAGGAACTCGAAGACTACGACGGCAGCGGCACCCAGCTGGTGACCATCTACGTACCCGACGACACGCTGATCAGCGACGTGGTGGCCCACGTCACCCAGGAGCACAGCGAAGCGAGCAACATCAAGTCCAAGGACACCCGGACGAACGTCCAGGACGCGCTAAAAAGCATCAAGGACCGACTCCGGTATTACGACAACAAGCCGCCGGAAAACGGCCTCGTGCTGTTCTCCGGAGCCGTCGACACCGGCGGTGGCCGGACGGACATGATCACTCGCGTCCTCGAAAGTCCACCCCAGCCCGTCCAGTCGTTCCGCTATCATTGCGACTCTGATTTCCTGCTCGAACCGCTGGAAGGCATGCTCGAGGACAAGGGCCTGTTCGGCCTGATCGTCCTCGATCGCCGGGAGGCCAACGTCGGCTGGCTCCGGGGCAAGCGCGTCGACCCAGTCAAGTCCGCCTCCTCGCTCGTTCCCGGCAAGCAGCGCAAAGGTGGTCAGTCCGCACAGCGCTTCGCCCGGTTGCGGCTGGAAGCGATCGACAACTTCTACCAGGAGGTCGCGGGCATGGCCAACGACCTGTTCGTCCCCGAGCGCCACGATCTCGATGGCATCCTCGTGGGCGGGCCCTCGCCGACGAAAGACGAGTTCTTAGACGGCGATTACCTCCATCACGAAATCGGCGACATGGTGCTGGGGAAGTTCGACGTCGCCTACACCGACGAGTCGGGACTGCACGACCTCGTCGACGCCGCCGAGGACGTTCTCGCCGAACACGAGATGCTCCAGGACAAGCAGGTCATGGAGCGCTTCTTCAAGGAACTCCACGACGGCGATCTGGCGACCTACGGGTTCGACCAGACCCGCCAGAACCTCATGATGGGGTCGGTCGAACAACTCCTCATCAGTGAGGATCTCCGAAAGGACGCCGTCACCTACGAGTGTCCGAACGGCCACGAGGAACACGAACTCGTCGACCGAAGCACCGAGACCCCGGCACACACCTGTACGACCTGCGGCGAGACCGTCGAGACTGGTGAACGGGAGGACGCCATCGAACACCTGATCTCGATCGCCGAACAGCGCGGGACCGAGACGGTCTTCGTCTCGACGGACTTCGAGAAGGGCGAACAGCTACTGACGGCCTTCGGCGGCGTCGCCGGTATTCTGCGGTACTCGACGGGTATCTGATCGGGTTGCCAGTCGGGAGCGTCGAAAAGTGCCACGTCGGCACGGGGAATGCCGACACGGCGTCGAGACAACGCCAGTGGGTTGGGGATCGGTCGTCGAATGGCGTCTCGGGCGTTCGGTGCGGACGCAGGGTTCTGCCTCCGCACACAACAGTATGGCTTGAGAGTAAGTATACACGATGCCTAACTGATTGGGTACTACAGCTCACAGCAACTGTTCGAGTTGGCGGCGTCGCCCCTCGAGGTCGACCGACGGCTCGACACCGTCGGCGATCGACAGCCGGTCGATCACGAGCAGCGGGTCGACGCCCGCGCGTTCGACGTTCGCGAGCAGCGCCGAGATTTCCTGGCGGTGGATCGCGAGCGAGGAGAGCAACCCGACGACGAGTGCCATCGGGATCGCAGCCTCGGACTCGGCCGGAAAGGAATCGTCGATCCGCCGGAAGTCCGACGACTCCTCGGGCGGGTCGGCGACTGGTCTGAGCTCCAGACAGCGGGGACAGATTGCCGCACCGGGGTCCTCGCCGGGGAGGTACTCCCGCAAGTCGGCTGGAACGGCGAACGCGAGCATCCGGGAACCACATGCCGGACAGTCCATGCCTGACGTACGCGGACCCCGGGCAAAAAGGTACGCCGTGGGGTGACCACGCCCGCCGTGGCAGGGCAGCCCTGACGGTCAGCCGTCGCCGGAGCACATTTGAGGTCAGGGTGAGAAGCGTTCACTATGGCCGAACGTCCGCTGAAGCAGCGATTCGTCCTCGACACGTCGGTGTTCATCACGCCGGAGATCCGGGAGGACGACGAGGACATCGAAGAGGCCGTCGATCGCCTGCTCGACCTCGTCGCGGCGGCGAAACTCGAACACAACATCTCGTGTTACATGCCGCCCTCGATCAACGACGAACTCACGACGATGCTCAGAGATCGGGACGTGAGCACCGAGACGATCGCCAAACTCGACACCTGGGTCATCACCAAGAGTCCGGCCCAGTACGAACTCATGATCCCGGCCGAAATCGTCTATGGATTCATCGACGAGATGAGCGAGCGGGTCAACCGCGGCCTTCGAGTCTCGGAGAAGGCCGTCCGCAAAGCCGAGCAGTCACGCGACGAGCAGGAGACGGACAGCGAACACATGAGCGAGGTCGACCAGGTCATCTCGGATCTCCGGGACGAATATCGGCGGGCACTCCGCCAGGGCGTGCTCGACTCCAGAGAGGACTTCGACCTGTTGATCCTCGCGCGCGAACTCGAAGCCGGCGTCGTCACGGAAGATACCGGCATCATCAACTGGGCCGAGGACTTCGGTCTGCGGTATCTGCGGGGACGGTCGTTCCCGTCGTTACTCGAGGAGTATTTAGCGGCAGGTGAGCGGATCGACTGAGCAATCGTCGCGCCTGCGGGCGATTCTCGATTTGAAATTTGACACTCTCGGTTTCGGTCGGCGTATTATTTGCGAAAGCCATAATACCGCAAAGCCAGTGGCTCCAGTACCGACTACGCTATGGGACGCCATCACGCTATATATCGGCCGACACACACGAACGGGGTCGTACCGGGAGATCGACTACAGCGGAGATCGTCCACCCAGCCATGATCGTGGGCGTACCGACAGCGTCCGGCGATGAAACCCGTGTCGCAGTGGTCCCCGGGGTCGCCGAGGACCTCCTCGAGGATGGTCACGAAGTACTCCTCGAAGCCGGGGCCGGCGAGACCGCCGGGTTCGACGACGACGCCTATCGCGAGGCAGGCTGTGACGTCCTCGACGACCGGGCGGCGGTGTTCGATCGCGCTGACGTCATCTTCGAGGTGGAAGCGTTGGGCGCAATCGAGGACGGGGACGCCACCGTCTATCGCGAGGGACAAACCGTCATCGGGTTACTCGGGCCCTACGACGTCGATGACGACGTTCTGGAGGCACTGGCCGAACGGCAGGTTAGCACGTTCGCGCTCGAACTCATCCCGCGGATCAGCCGCGCCCAGAGCATGGACGCGCTGTCGTCGATGGCCAACCTCGCGGGCTACAAAGCGATGGTGCAGGCCGCGAGCGAACTCGACAAGCTCGTGCCGATGCAGATGACCGCGGCGGGAACCGTCCAGCCCGCCGACGTCTTCGTGATCGGCGCGGGCGTCGCCGGCCTCCAGGCGATCACCACTGCTGACCGACTCGGGGCGTCGGTCCGGGCCTACGACATCCGGCCCGAAGCCGCCGAGGAGATCGAAAGCGTCGGGGCGGACTTCGTCGAACTCGATGTCCACGCCGACGACGCCGCCGACGAGGAAGGTCACGCCCAGGAGATGGACGAAGAGTTCTACCGGAAACAGCGCGCCCAACTCGCCGAGGTCGTCGCCGAGGCCGATGTCGTCATCACGACGGCGGCGATCCCGGGTGGACCGGCCCCCCGGCTCGTCACTGAAGACGCCGTCGCCGCAATGGATCACGGCTCCGTCATCGTCGACCTGGCCGCCGACGGCGGGGGCAACTGCGACGTCACCCAACCCGACGAACGAGTCGAGTACGAAGGGGTCACGGTCTTTGGGCCGACGAACCTGCCCTCGACGCTGCCCCGGACGGCGAGTGAGCTGTACGCCAACAATCTCCGGAATCTCTTCGAGCTTCTGGTCGAGGAGGGCGAGTTGACGATCGACATCGACGACGAGATCGTCGACGCGACGCTGCTCACCCACGACGGAACGGTCAGAGCCCCCCACGAGGACGATAGCGAGTCCGACGGGGGCGATTCGAGTGACGGCGGGGAGGAGGCCACCGACGCGGACGACGAGCACGGTGACGACACGAATGGAGACAGACAGAACCAAACGACCGATGGAGGGAACGATGCGTAAGTCACCCCGCGGCGGGACAGCCCACACAAGGAGGGCAGAGCCATGAGTCTCGTCACCAACCTTACGCTGTTCGTGCTCGCGGCCTTCCTGGGCTATGAGATCATCACCCAGATCCCGACGAACCTCCACACGCCGCTGATGTCAGGCTCGAACGCCATTTCGGGGATCACGCTGCTGGGCTCAGTGCTGGTCGCCGGCTCGGGCGAGACCACGCTGGCGACCGTCCTTGGCTTTCTGGCGGTCGTGATGGCGACGATCAACGTCGTCGGCGGCTATCTCGTGAGTCACTTCATGCTCGCGGAGTTCAACCAGGGTGGTCGCTGAGATGGCCGACGGTGTTCTCGGGAGTCTCCCGCCGGCGGCGATCGAACTCGCGTATCTGGCCGCAGCGATCCTGTTCATCCAGGGGCTGCGGGACATGACCCACCCGCGGACGGCGGCCCGTGGGAATCAGCTCTCCTCGGGCGGGATGTTCCTGGCCGTCCTCGCGACGGTGCTTTACTTCGAGATCGTCTCGCCGCTGTTGCTGGCCGCAGCGCTCCTGATCGGCGGGTCGATCGGCGTCTGGCTCGCCGTCAGCGTCGAGACCACGGAGATGCCACAGCTGGTCGGGCTGTTCAACGGGTTCGGCGGCGGGGCCTCGGCAGTGGTCGCCGGGGCCGAACTGGTCGACACCGTCGATCCCGCGACAACTGCATCCCTCTCGGCCGATCTGACGGTCTCGGCGGCAATCGCCGGCATCATCGGGTCGGCGACGCTGTTCGGCAGCCTTATCGCCGCCGGAAAGCTCCACGGCATGGTCGGCGACCCGCCTCTCAGCGGGACGGCCGGCCAGGCACTCCAGGGACTCTTCCTGCTCGGGGCCGTCGTCGCCGGCGGGTTCCTGGTGGTCCAGACCGGAATCCTTGGGGGCGATCCGTTGACAACGTGGCTCCCCTCCTACTGGGTGCTGGTAGCCGCGGCGTCGGTGTTCGGCATCGTCTTGGTGTACCCGATCGGCGGCGCGGACATGCCGGTCGTGATCGCCCTGTTGAACTCGATGTCCGGGCTCGCGGCGGCGACCACCGGGTTCGTGCTGGACAACACGGCGCTGATCGTCGCGGGGACCCTGGTCGGCGCGGCCGGGCTCATCCTCACGTTCATCATGTGTGAGTCGATGAACCGCCCGCTACTGGACGTCCTCTTCGGGACCATGGGCGGCGACGACGAAGATGTCGAAGACATCTACGAAGGCAACATCACCGAGACCTCGCCCGAAGAGGTCGAAATGCTGCTCGAAGTCGCCGAACGGGTCGTCGTCGTCCCGGGCTACGGGATGGCCGTCGCCCAGGCACAACACGCCGTCGCGGAACTCGCGGAACTCTTAGAGGAGGACGGCGTCGACGTCGAGTTCGGCATCCACCCCGTCGCGGGCCGGATGCCGGGGCACATGAACGCGTTGCTGGCAGAAGCTGACGTGCCCTACGACAAGATGCGGGAACTCGAAGAGATCAACCCGAAATTCTCCCAGACCGACCTGGTGATCGTCACCGGGGCCAACGACGTGGTCAACCCCTCGGCCAACGAAGACGAGAACAGCCCGATCGCGGGCATGCCCGTGCTGGAAGTCTGGGACGCCGGGACCGTCGTGGTCAACAAGCGCAGCCTGAGTTCCGGCTTCGCTGGCATTCCGAACCCCCTGTTCGCGAAGGACAACACGAGTATGCTGTTTGGCGACGCCCAGGCGTCGATGCAGGACCTCGTCAGCGCGTACAAGGAAAACCGGTAGCTAGCGCCTCCTCATCGGTGGCGTCCCCTTCGCTCACACATCGATCGCTCCCCAGTTTCGTTCGCACCGAGTTCTTCCCGTCCGTAGTCGTCCGTCCAGTCGATCAAACGGCATCCGACCTCCACGAACGACCAACTGGCCCAAACGAAACCACCGCCTTGCCAAATAAATTATCCATTACGGAAAGAGATAGATCCAAATCGACAAAATATGATTGCGTGTTCGGGAACCTTTAAGTAGTTCCCACCAGTACGTTGTCGTGTATGAGCCAGAGCGAGCACGTACTCAAGACGGCAGGCGAGGTCGAAGGATCCGACGGACTGCGAATGGACGCGGATCGCGCCGAGGAGATCGTCGACGCACTGAACACGGACCTGGCAGCGACGTACGTCCTCTATCACCAGCTTCGCAAGCACCACTGGAACGTCGAGGGCGCGGAGTTCCGTGACCTCCATCTGTTCCTTGGCGACGCGGCCGAGAACGCCGAGGCCTTCGCCGACGAACTCGCCGAGCGTGTCCAGGCACTGGGTGGGGTGCCCCACGCCAGCGGCGCGACGCTGGAGGCCGAGTCCCCCGTCGAACCGGAAGACGAGAACGTCTACGACATCCGGACCTCTCTCGAAAACGATCTGGAGATGTACGGCGACATCATCGAGACCCTCCGGGAGCACGTCGAGCTGTTCGACAACCTCGGCGACCCGACCACGGCGGAGATCATCCGCGAGAACATCGTCACCGTCGAGGAGGACGCCCACCACATCGAGCACTACCTCGAGGACGACACGCTGGTCACCGCCGACGCGATGGAGTAACGCGGCGCTGCGTTTCAGTCACTGATCGATCCCGTCGGCGATCGTCGACGCGACCCGGGCGTTCGTCCGGTGGTCGATCGCTTTTGTCTCGAAGATTGCACGCGCACTCGCGAGTGCTGACTCGTCGCGTTCGAAGGAGAGACCCGGGTACTCGACAGCGGTCAGGACGAGCGCTTCGGGCGCAGCCGGCGCGACGCCCGCGGGCCCCTCAACCGGGTCGTCCCCGAGCAGCCGCTCGATCCGGTCGGTCCCGGCCGCCCCGCTGGCGACGGCGTCGATGACGGTGACGGCCCGTCGGACGAACTGTCGGGGGAACCCGTCAGCGCGGAGCGTGACGACCAGGAAGTCCCCTTCTCGCCGTAGATCCCCGGAGAGATCCCGGACGGTCCCCGTGTCGTCGGGCGTGAAGTTGTGAAAGTCGTGTTCGCCGGTGAGGGCGTCGAGTGCCTCTTTCGCCCGCGACAGCGAGGCGTCCGGCGCGTGGAGGTGATAGGTGTACTCGCGGGCGACGGCGTCGTGGGTTGCGTGAAACTCGGCGGGAGCCTCGGCGCTCGCCCAGGCACGGACGTCGGCCGGGAGTTCGCTGTTGAGCGCCGCCGGCGAGAGCCACTCCGGGCAGTCGAAGGCGACGGTCTGGGCGAGCGCGGAGACGCCGGCGTCAGTCCGTCCGGCAGCGGCGTATCCCGGCGGAACATCGTTTGCGGACGTATCGAAGACTTCGAGATCGGCGAGCGCGTCGAGGATCGCGTCCGAGACGGTCGCCACGTCGGGCTGGCGCTGGAAGCCGTGGAACGGGCGGCCGTCGTAGGCGATCCGGAACGCCCGTCGCGAAACGTCGGTCACGGGTCGAGTTCGACGGAGCGGACCCTTCGAGGTTTCGACACCGTCTTCCCTCCCGTGGGCGTCGCCGGCATCTCAAGGGTCGTTCGTCGAATCGGATCGTCCGCTGTTCGCTGAAACCATCCGATGGACGCCGTACCCGCCGACGCCGGCGAACAGTGCCAGTCCCCCCACGACGGGGATCGAGACGTCGAAACCACCACCAGAATCCTCATCGAGCGCGTAGACGTGTCCATCGGGGCTTCCGATGTAGACGCTGCCATCGGCAACGACCGGCGAGGAGTAGTGGATATCAATCGACCCGACAGTCCAGCGTTCCGTCCCGTCAGTCCCGTCAAGGGCATACAGCGTCGACTCGACGTTCCCGACGTAGACAGTGTCGTCCGCGACGGCCGGTGCCGTATTGACAGTTCTCCCCGTCCGGTAGGACCACTCCTCGTGAACCTTGCTCGCATCGATCGCGTAGACGTGTTTGTCCCCCGAACCGACGTACACCGTCCCGTCCGCGACGGCCGGCGACGACCAGATCCATCTGCCCGTCCGGTAGGTTCGCTCCTCGCCCGTCTGGAACGTCCACTGCTCCGTGCCATCGTCAGCGTCGATCGCATAGACGGCCCCCCTGTCGCCACCGATATAGACGACCCCGTCGGCGACTGCCGGCGACGACGCACGGATTCCGCCCTCGGGTTCGAACTCCCATCGGCGTGTGCCGTCTTCGGTATTGATCGCATAGAGGCGATAATCGCTGGCGACGTAGACAGTCCCGTTGCGGACGGCCGGTGACCCGGACGGTCCTGCTCTCGTTCCCGTTCCGTACGTCCACTGCTCGACCCCGCTGGCGGCGTCGATAGCGTACAGCAGCCGGTACTTGCTGCCGATAAAGAGCGTCCCATCGGCGAGGACTGGCGAACAGCGGACACTATATGGGGTTTCAAACGTCCAGACTTCGGTGCCGTCCGTCGCGTCGACAGCGTAGACGTTCCCGTCAGTACTTCCGAAATAGACGACCCCATCCGCGACTGTGGGCGAGGAATAGATGTTCAGTTCGGTCTGGAATGTCCATTCCTGGGAGCCGTCCGCAGCATCGAGGGCGTACATCTGTCCATCGGCGCTGCCGACGTAGACCGTCCCGTCGACGACCGCCGGGGCCGACTCGTAGTAGTGCCCCTCGATATCGGCCCGCCAAGCCACGCCGGCGCGTTCGGTCGGTCCTGTATGCCCGCGAGCGTGGCCCGTGTTCCCGTTGTCGTATCCGAGCTGCCCCCAGTCCTCCCCAGTAGTGTCCGCTGTCCCATCGGAGGCGGTGGTCGAACCGATTTCGGTCACTCCGAGCCCTGCGATCGTCTGTAGATATTGCCGTCGAGTGGGGACCATCAGCTGTTTCATCTCCCCCAAAGATCGTGCCCGTTGAAATAATTTCTGACTAACATTTCGGCCTGCAACGCACGGATTCCGGGGGATATTTCGCTTTGACGCACGGATCACCGAGCGATGAACGTCGGCTTCGACCTCGACGGCGTCCTCCTGGACTCGGCGGCCGATCTCGCGTGGCTCGACCGCGGACTCGACGCCGCGTTGGCCGAACTCGACATCGAACAGACCGAGTCCAACCGGCGAAAACTCTACCCCGACGCGCTGGCTGACCTCGAAGCCGTCGCTACCGAGTTCGATGTCGAACCGGACCGCCTGTGGGCGGCACGAACCCGCAACTACACCGAGGCGAAGATCACAGCCATCCAGTCCGGCGAACTCATGCCCTTCGAGGACCTCGACGCCATCGAGCGCGTGACCGACGAAACGCTGTTCTGCGTGAGTAACTCCCCCCAGGAAGTCGTCGAGGCGTTCCTCGAAACCACGGGCTACGACGAGGCGTTCGACGTGGCTGTCGGTCGCGGGCAATCACGGAAAGCACTCGATCGACTCAAGCCCGATCCGGCGATGTTCGAGCCGGTCGCCGACGCGCTGGGCGAGGGCGAGTACGTCTACGTCGGCGACCGCGACAGCGACCGCGAGTTCGCCGCCCGGACCGGCATGGGCTACGTCCATCTCGATCGTCGCGAGCGGACGCTCGCCGAGGCGGTCGAGACGATCGAAGACGAGGCCTGGGAGTCCCCCAACGGTACAGCGGTAGACGCGGAGTCGACGCCCGAATCGAGGTGAAGGATTTTGGGCCGGCAGTACGTATTGGGTGCCAGTGGCTGACACCGACCGACCGAGAATCGAGTCGCGATCGCGTCGACTGCTCGCGTATCTGGGGCACAACCGCGATCAGTTGTTCGTCGACGCGGCCGTGTTGCTATCGTGGATCATCGCCTCGGCGGCCGCCTTTCGCTGGCTGACGCTCCCCCAGTGGGCACATTACCTCGTGCTGTTCGTCGGCATCGCCGTCTACGCGAAACTCACCCCGGCGTGGGAGCGACCGTATCGGAGCCCCGATTGATCAGACCGGCAGTGGCGTGTGACGCAACAGTGGCAGCAGCGTCGCCACGAGCCACAGTAAAACGCCGAGACGGACGTGACTCACCTGCTCGGGATCGCGGCGTTCGTCGCGTGAACTCCCGGCGGCGATCAGCCCGAGCGCGACCGCCAGCGCACCGCGGTAGACGAGCATCGTCAGCGAGAGGTGTGAAACCCCCAGATACGAGTAATCGAGGAGGACTGCGGCCACGAACCCGAGCGACGCGCCGGCAAAGGCCCGCGGGCGATCGAGCTGTCGGGCAAGCAGGTACGTCACGGTCGGAAGGCCGACGAAGAGAACGGGATAGAGCCCAAAGGCGATCGTCTTCGGCGTAACGTCGAGTGCGCGCTCGAGTTGGATACCGAGCACTCGGACCGAAAGTGTCACCACCACGATGCCGGCAGCAAGAAGGAGCGTCCGGCTATCCTGTGTGGGAACCCGCTCGCGAACACTCGAAGCAACGCCCGAGAGCCGGGCGGTGAACGCGCCGAGGAGAACGACTGGCAGCACGGACGCGACGCTCACGCCGAGGTCACGGAGGTCGACGATCGTCAACCAGCGATCGAAGTCAGACTGGTCCCCTCCAACGGGTATCCGCCGGATCTCGGGCGCACTCGACCCGGCGACGAGTTCGCGTTCGAGATGGGACTGTGACTTCTCGACGCTCGTGACGACGTGTCTGCCCATGAACCAGTCCCAGTGTTCGTGGTGGGCCTGCATCGCCGTCCACTCGCCGTCGCCGTCGGGGGACGTGTACGCCCGGATGTGGTGACGGCTCCCGAGGTAGGTGCCGTCGTGGACCTGGTAGTCGACGGTGAGCCACTCGCCGGCCGTCCCGTCACCGCCCGCATCGGCCAGGTAGACGTACCGGTTCGAGCCGGTCGTGAGATCCCACTGGACCGCCGGATCTGTCGCCTCGGCAGCGGTCGGATCCGCGGCGATCGGCTCCGTCGGTTCGTCCGTGACGTTCCAGTCAGCCATGTCCCGCCCGAGGAACTGCCCGCGGACGGCCGACGGATCGCCGTAGACGAGTGCGTTCAGCGCGAGCGTTGCCCGATCGAAAGAGTAGCCCGTGCTCGTATACGACCATAGCTGTCGATCAGTGTCTTCGAGCGAGAGATACGTCGGTTCGACAGCGGACTCGCCGACGGCTTCGGTCACGACGAACGAGCCCAACGATCCGGCCAGGAGCACGGCTCCCAGGACGACCAGCGCCGTCGCCGGACGGAGTTCGACCGCCATCGACGCGATCTATGGTATCGACACCCAAAGAAGTGTTCGTCAGCGAACGGACCTCAGTAGACGACAGCAGCTCAGACGAGATCGTCGTACGTGGGCCGGTCGTGGTCGCCGGGGAAGTCCGCGACCGGCACCTGAACCTGGTCGCCCGAGGCCATGTCCTTGATCGTGATCTCGTCGTTTTCGAGATCGCGCTCGCCGACGATGATCGCCGTCTCGGCGTTGATCGAGTCGGCGTAGTCGAGTTGTCCGCCGAAGGATCGATCGGAGACGTCGGTCTCGACGACGTGGCCGCGTTCCCGGAGCTCGCGAGCGATCCGCGACGCGACCGAGCGGGTCTCGCCAACCTGCAGGACGTAGTAGTCCGTCGAGAGTTCTTCTTCCGGCCAGACGCCGGCGCGCTGGAGGAGAAGTGGCAGCGTCGAGTTCATCACGCCCGGCGCGACGCCGACCGCCGGGGTGGGCTGGCCGCCGAAGCTCTCGATGAGGTCGTCGTAGCGGCCGCCGCCGAAGACCGCCCGCGAGACCTCGCCCACGGAGTCGAAACACTCGAAGACGACGCCCGTGTAGTAATCGAGTCCGCGAGCCGTCTCCAGGGAGATCGTCGTGTACTGTCGGACGCCGAAGTCCTCGGCGGCCGCGAGGACGGCTTCGAGATTCTCGACGGCGTCGGCGACGCGATCTGTGCCCGCGAAGTCGGTCAACTCGTCGAGGTCGTCGGTCGCCAGCAGGGCGTCGAACTGTTCGGCCTGATCATAGGAGAGCCCGGACTCCGTCAGGAGATCGTAGTACTCCGCTTCCTCGATCTTCGCGCTCTTGTCGACGGCCCGGATCGCGGCCCGCTGATCCACGTCGGCGTCGAAGGCCTCCAGGAGACCGCCCAGAATGTCACGGTGGGAGACACGGAAGTCGAAATCGTCGGCGTCCAGCCCGAGGTTCGTCAGCGCGTCGGCGGCGAAGGCCAGAATTTCGGCGTCGGCCTCGGGTTCCTCGCTGCCGAAGATGTCGACGTTGGTCTGGTAGAACTCCCGGAAACGGCCCTGCTGGGGTTCCTCGTAGCGCCAGAACGGCCGCGTCGAGTACCACTTGATCGGTTTCGAGAGGGCCTGTTGTTTCTCGACGACCATCCGGGCGACGGTGGGCGTGAGTTCGGGCGTCAGCGCCACGTCGCGGCCGCCCTGGTCCTCGAAGCTGTAGAGGTCCTCGGTGATCTCCTCGCCGCTCTTCTCGACGTACATCCGCGTCTCCTCGATAGCGGGCGTCGCGATCTCGCGGAACCCGTACCGGGCGGCGGTGTCCTCGACCGTGTCGATGACCTCCCGGTGGGCCGCCATCTCCGCGGGATAGAAGTCGCGAAACCCTTTGATACCGTCGTACATACCACCGCGTTCGGCCAGCGGGCGTTTGAACCCTTCCTTCCGGTCGCGTCGGGAACACCGACGGATACTCTATTCCGTAGGCGACCAAGTCAGTCCTGTCTGTCGCCGTGGTTGGATCGGTTCTCGATCGGATCGACGGCAGTCTCCATCCACGTCTCGATGGTATCGTCGGAAAAACCGCCGTCGATGGCGTCGGCCGTGGCAGCTCCGAGAAGACCGGCGGATGCGGCGGCGTGCTCGGCGTCGGCAATCGTCCAGAAGCGGTCGCGATGGTCGATTGGTCTCATGGAAGGAACTCGTCCGGAAGATACTTCGAGCAATCGACCGGGATCGCTTCCCATGCTGCCGTGATCGCTTGATACCCTGTCCAGCCTTCCCCCTGGAGTATATCACCGCATGCGTTACAGAACGCTTCTTCTGTACACGCTTCCTGCTCTAACAGAAGGTAGAGAAGAAACGTCGGGGCAACTGCTCTTCCTGTCTCTGTATCGGCGTCATCGAATACTCGATTGATGGATCGTCGTCCGTGTTTGTCCATCAGGATCGCGAAGCGATATTCGTCCAGATGTTGTTCGATTTCGGTCTGCAGTGACGTTTCCCCGGCATCTTCGCCGTGTGGGCGCGGAACGCACGTGACGACTGTGAATGACTCATTTGTGTTGTCGTCGAACGGTTCCCGGGCAATCTTGCTTCCATAATGCAGCCGCCACTCCCTTGTTCCTTCGGGGGCGTGCGCCGAGGTTTCTGAAATATGACGAGACAGCTCTTGATAACAGACATTCGTCGTCGTAATCTGGAGAGTATCAACGATGGCTTCCCAGAGATCTGTGTTCGCGACGGCGATCAGCGCATCTGTGTCAGCAATGACTGGATGGCGTTGTTCGTCTCCCGCCATCCCTATTCCTGATAGACGCCACTCGTGTCGAGTTCCATCGCGTCCTCGAAGGCGGCCGCCTCCCGCTCGATCTCCGCGATGCCGTCCCCGATCAGCACCTCCGCCACCTCCTCGGAGATTTCGCCCTGCTCGTATCGGCGGTGGATTTCGATCTTTTCTTCGTCCGACAGCGTTTCTCGGAGCTTCTCCTTGAGGCCTTCTCGGGCCAGTTCACTGACGTTGATGCCGCCGAGACGGATCTGATCGACGACTTTCGAGGCCGCCTTCTCGGTCTCCCCCCGGAACTGGACTTTGTCGTTGTTTGCGGCCATCCTACTCTCATTTCTACCCCCACCGCAATAGATGTTATGACGCGCCATCCATGTCATTACAGCTGCCTGCATCAGGCACGAGCGTGCAACCGGTAAGCAATAGAGTTCAAGAGGATACGACTGGCTGGAGACTCACTCCCGCCGTCCACGCACGACCGACTGGACGTGCTCGGGGAAAATTTCGCCAATTGCGTCCTCGCCGTACTCATCCGCCAGCACGGCTCTGAGCTCGTGCTCGTAGTCGCCCTTCGCCAGTTGTTCACTCGGCCCCGTCTCGATCCGGAGCAACTCACCAGCCAGATCGTCGATCGTCTCTCGACCGTAGCCGGCGAGTGGCGCGACGTACTGGACGCCGTGACGGTCTTCGAGACTCTGCGCAACTGATCGCGACACCGTCGGCGCACGGTCGTCCCGCCGGGTCCCGTCTCCCACAGCATCGAACCCGACCTCGGCCACGGCTTCGAGGGTCGCTTCGTGGACCTGCTGGATGCCGTTGCGTGGATAGCCATCGTCGACCATCCGCTCGATTGCGTCCTCGGCGACGGCGCGGTCGAGTTCGACGGTCTCGTGGGCGAAACCAAGGGACTCGGCTGCCTCGCGGGCGTTCTCGGCGGCGTCGGTCACGCCGAACGTGGCCGCCACGAGCGTGACGTCGAAGAAGGGGTCAGCGAGCAACGCCGCGAGCGCGGAGTCCTTGCCCCCGCTGAACGAGAGCGCGAGTTCCATTACCGGCGTTTGATGTCGAAACTCTTGGAGTCAGGCGTCAGCTCCCGGAGGAGCTCTTCCATCTTTTCGTC
This sequence comes from Halorhabdus sp. BNX81, assembly GCF_029229925.1. Lineage (NCBI taxonomy): Archaea > Methanobacteriati > Methanobacteriota > Halobacteria > Halobacteriales > Haloarculaceae > Halorhabdus > Halorhabdus sp. BNX81. The sequence goes on from NZ_CP107254.1 coordinate 2,503,374, forward strand.
GTCGATCTTGCCCTGGATACGGCCGCTCTGGGCGATCGCGACGAGTTGACTCTCGACCTGCTCGGCGACCTGCGGCTTGGACATCTTCAGCGTGTTGAGCCGCTTGCGGGCGTCGTCAGTCAGGTGCTGGCGCAGGACGGCCTTCTTCTGGGCATCGGCGCGCTGTTGGGCCGCTTCACGGGGGTTTCCACCACCCTCCTGTTGGGCCTGGTCGCGAAGCTGCTCCATTTTCTCCTCGCGAAGCTGTTCGAGTTCGTCGTCGGATGGCTCGCCACTCATGGTTGTAGATAGGTTGTCGATTCCGGGGGAAAACGATTTCGCTACTCCGCGACCGATGTCGCGGTCGCCGGGCGGAAACGGCGAGTGCTAGGCGTAGCGTTCGAGTTCCGGTCGGTCGAGATCCTCGATGACCGCTTCGGCCGTCTCGTCGAGCAGAGCCTGTCCCTCGGCGGTGATGCGTCGGCCCTCGCCCTCGGCGGTCGAGACGTAGCCGGCGTCTTCGAGTTGCTGGAGCGCCGTCCGGACGATGTTGCGACTCCCGTCAACCTGGTGTTTCGGACGAACCTGATAGCGGTTGGTTCCCTGCTTGGTTCCGCCGTAGGCGGTCGCGAGCGTACCGACGCCGACCGGGCTGTCGACGGCGACCTTCCGGAGGAGGCTCGCGGCGCGGGTCTCCCAGAAGTCCTCCTGCTCGGGTGCCAGTTCGCGACCGGTGCCGGTGGTGGTGAAAGTGAGCCATTCGGGCGCTTCGATCGCACTGTCCTCGGCAAGTTCCTCGGCCACGGCCTCGATGAGATCCTCGGCCGGGACGTCGTAGAGCGTCGTCATTGACGTATCCTTCCCCGTGGCGTCATTTAAGCGCATCGTTGTCCGGAAGGTCGTCTGGGCCGCGTTCACACGCCAAGGGTGCAACCCAGTCGTTACGAAGATCGATAGCGTTCTCCCAGAATGGCTGCCGTACTGCCCCCGACGAGCATGGTGAGCCAGTAGGTCGAAAGTCGGTAGATGACGACGCCCGCGCCGGCAACCGACGCGGAGAGCCCCGTCGTCGAGACGACCAGCGCGATAAAGGCAGCCTCGATCCCACCGAGTCCGCCGGGCAGTGGTGTGATTGCCGCGATGGAGGCGACCGGGACGACGACCAGCATCGCGACGAACGGGACGACGTGGCCGAGCGACGCCATCGACAGCCACAGCGCCGTCGACAGCGACAGCCACCCCGCTGTCGAGTACAGCGAGGCGAGCGCGAGCGTCCGGCGACTCCCGGCGACCCGATCGATCGCGGTGAAAAATCCCTCGATGCTATCCTCGACAGCGTTGCGTTCCGGGGGTTCGATCCGCGGGAGCACGTCGCCGACGCGGCGAATCACCGGCGTCAACAGGGCAACGACCACACGCTCGATCTCGTAGCGGTATCGCCATCCGAGCAGCGTCGCCCCGAGGAACGTTGCCGCGAGCAACCCGACCGCGGCCGCCGCGAAGTAGAGATTCTGATCCAGGTTGGCTGACTCGACGGCGAACGCGCCGAGTCCGATCGTCGCCAGCCCGATCGAAGGCACGAAGTGGAGCGTATCGACGCTCGCGATCGCAGCCAGGCCGGTCTCGTAGTCGCTATCGGCGGCCTCCGAGACGAGCAACGCAGCGACGGGTTCGCCGCCAGCCTGTCCAAAGGGCGTGATGGCGTTCGAGAAGACGGCCGAGGAGAACACCGGGATCGCAGTCCGGGCGGGAACCGGTGATCCGAGCGCACCGAGGACCGTGTGCAGCGACATCCCCCAACAGGACAGCCAGACGAAGGTCATCGTCACGACGGCGAGGACCAGCGGGAGGCGGGCGCGCGAAAGATGGCTCACCAACGCGTCGATACCGACCGCCCAGAACAGCAATCCGAGTACGGCGAGCGCACCGGCGAACCCGGCCAGCGTCGTCTTCCGATCGCCGTTCATGGCCGCGACTCACGAGTGGGGGCGATTTGAACCCACCGGAACCGGGTGACTGTCTCGACCGGGCCAGGCCGACGACGCTCCGGACTGATCGATCGCCGGGCGTATTACGAACGGGACCGAATCCCGGCCATGGACGAGCGGAGCGCACTGGGGCTGATTGCCGAGCATCTGGATCCCGCGGGCGACGACGCGGCAGTCGTCGACGGACTCGTCGTCACGATCGACATGCTCCACGAGTCGACGGACTTCCCTACCGGGACGACCCGTTACACCGCCGGCTGGCGGGCCGTCGGCGCGTCACTATCGGACGTCGCCGCGATGGGCGGCGAGGCGACGGCGGCGGTCGCGGTCTACGGGGCACCGACGTTCGAGGGCGAGGCGATCACGGCGTTCGTCGACGGGGCGCGGGACGTCTGTGCGGCAGTCGACGGTGCCTACGTCGGTGGCGACCTGGACGAACACGACGAGTTCACGGCGGCGACCGCAGCGGTCGGGCGAGCCGACGATCCCGTATTGCGCTCGGGTGCGTCCCCCGGCGATATCGTCTGTGTGACTGGAACGCTCGGCCGAAGTGCGGCCGCGCTCGGCTTCTTCGACGCGGGCGAGCACGACCGGGCCAACGACCTGTTCCGGTTCGAGCCGCGGGTCGCCGCCGGACGCGCGCTCGCCCCGTACGCGAGCGCGATGATGGATTCCAGCGACGGACTCGCCCGCTCGCTCCACCAACTCGCCGAGGCCAGCGACGTGGGCTTCGCCGTCGAGTCGCCGCTGCCGATCGACGACGCACTCGTCGAGATTACCGATCCGGAGGAACGCCAGGAGCTAGCCGTCTCCTTCGGCGAGGATTTCGAGCTCGTGTGTACGATCCCGGAGGAAAAACTCGACGCCGCTCGCGAGGCGTCACCGACGGAACTCACGGCGATCGGCCAGGTGACCGACGACGGAGCGGTAGCACTCGACGGCGAGCCCCTTCCCGATCAAGGATACACGCACGGCGAATCGGGCTGAGCGGGGCGAACGGACGCCGCTCAAACGTAGCCCAGCGACTCCAAGCGCTCCTCGACGTCGCCGTCGTCGGTAGTGGCCGATCGCGTCTCTCCGCCGTGAATCTCCCGTCGCACCTCGAAGGGGAGTTCGACCCAGGGGACGGCGGTGAGTTCCTCGTCGGCGATCCCGGGCGGATGGCCGTAGATATCGATCGGCAACGGCGAGACGCGCTCGCCGAAGAGGTTGCCGTGGTCGCTGGTGACGACGGTCTTGCCGTCGAGTGCCTCGACGAGTCGCTCCACGGCAGGGAGTGCACGCTGGAGGTTCTCCTCGTAGGCGTCCCAGACCTGGTCCTCGTCGGCCACACCGGCGTCGAGACGCTCCCAGGCCGAGGGATAGGCCCGATCCTCGCGGCCGTCGAGAAAGGAGCCCTGCGCGGCGAGATCCGCCCCCGCCTCACCGATGAAGGGGTAATGAGGTTGCATGTAGTGGACGATAAGCCGCTTTTCCGGGTACGTCTGGGCGACATCGAGTGCGCGGTCGGTCATCGTCTCGGGCAGGACCGTGTCGGTTTCCTCGTCCCAGCCGTCTCGCCAGACGTGTTCGACGTGGGCGAAGTCACCGCCGTGATTGGCCACCTGCGGGCTCGCAGTCACGTAGACGGTGTCGGGATGATCGCCGGCGAAGTTCTTCGAGAGGAAATCGCTGGTGTGACTCGCGTTGGAGTTGACCCGCTCGGCCGGCACGGAGAACGGGTTGTTCGCTTCGAAGACGTCGTACCGACAGGCATCGAGGACAACGAGCGTGTCCCAGTCGCGGTCGGCATAGGAGATCGTCTCGTAGTCCTGGCGGACGAACGGCCGGACGAGCCGGGCTTTGAGTTCGCGTTTGAGGACGCTCGCTGTCGAGAACTCGCTGGGGAGCCATCGGATGAACGACGCGATCGGTTCGGGGAGAGAGACCACGGGTAGTGGTCCCAGCTACTGGGCACTGCCCGAAAAGCGTATCGCGTTCGCGTCAGCCGCCGGCATCCCGCGTGGTCGGGAGCTCACGCCAGCACGATCTCGATCGGGATCGGCATGAAACACAGCGCCCCGAGTGCGAACGTGAGTGCCGCGATCGCCAGCCGCCCGACTCCGAGGGAGTCCTCGCGGAGCGGCGTCGCCGAGCCGGCCCGAACCATGACCAGCGCGAGCACGCCCCAGATCCCCCAGAGAATGGTCGACTGGGTGTACTCCGTCAGGAAGTACAACCCGCCGGCCATCGCGAACAGAACCCCGGGAACCGCCGCGGCGACCGTCTCCTGGCGCGGTCCAAGCGTTGCCCGAAGGATGTGCCCGCCGTCGAGTTGACCGACGGGGATCAGGTTGAGGAAGGTCACGAACATGCCGACCCAGCCGCCGAAGACGACCGGGTTGACAGCCAGCCCCTCGCCGTACCCGGTCGGCTGGCCGACGAGATCGGCCAGCAACGTGAGCAACAGCGGATCGTTGAACCGGATCGAAGCGCCCCCCTCGGCCGCCTGGATGGCCTGCTCGGGGACCGCGATCGGATCGAGATGGAGACCGATCACCGTCACGGCCATCGTCGCGGCGAGGCCGGCCAGCGGGCCGGCGACGCCGATATCGAAGAGGGCTTTCCGGGACGGGATCTGCCCGCGCATCCGAATGACCGCCCCCATCGTCCCGATCGGCGGCGGGACCGGGATGAAGTAAGGGAGACTCGCGTCGACACCGTGGTAGCGACTCATTACGTAGTGGCCGAGTTCGTGGGTCGCAAGGACGCCAAGCACGGCGGCAGTAAAGGGCCAGGCCCGGAGCAAGTTGAGCGGGTCACCCGCGATATCGATGTAATACCACATCGTCCCCGCATACAGCGTCGTTGCGACCGTGAGGACGAACATGACGAGATTGCCCCACGGGATGCCGTCGATACCGGGAGACTCCGGCTCGGCGACCAGGGCATACGGCGCGGGGCTACCGTCGCCGTGACGCCGCGTCACCGAGACGTCGTATCCCCGCTGGGCGAACAGCGGCGCGACCTCCTTCGAGAGGTCTCCCGCCGGGATCAGCGGCTCGCCGATGTATCTAATCTCGTCGTCGTCACGTTCGACCCGGTAGACGTGAAACACCGACGTCAACGCCCCAACACTGGGAGGGCTACGCGACGGCTCCTCGGATGACATCTACGTGGCTCTGAAGAGTTGGTGACGTAAAACACCGACGCCCGTGCGGGGAACCAGCGGGGCCGGGGGCAGGGCAGAGCAGTGAGTCAGGCCGCTTCGACGCGCCAGGTGGTCGCACTCGTATACGACCACTTCTCGACGTGGAGGTCCGGAGCCGATTCGCTGAGTTTGACCATGATCGCGCCGATCTCCTTGGGCGAGAGGTCAACCTCGTCGGCGATGAACTTGCTCTTGAAGTACATCTCGCCGTCGTCGGCTTTACGCTTCAAGAACGCGCGTAGCCGCTGTTCCTTGCTGGCAGTCGACTCCTCGCGTTCCGGGGAGGGCGTTGCTTGTGCGCTCATGTGAATTACCTCGATTTTGTGTATCGACTACAGCTACATATAAAGGGGAGAACATTCGGGTTGCTTCGGGACGTTTCAGTCGTTTGTGGGGGTGACGGCTACGTTTTAGGACCTTTTTAGAACAGTCGATATATTTTATAGACTTTTCTTAGACTTTCTTTCATATATGAAATATTGATTTTATCTCGCCCGTATGCGGTCCCCAGGGCGTCGAAAACGCCCGGGTTGCCGCCGAGAACCATGTCCAGAGAGCGTCGCGCGACGAGAGGGGCGGGACGCGCTTGATAACCCTTAAGAGTGAATCGGGGTTACGCCGATTCAATGAACGTCGTCGTCTCTATCGGTGGAAGCGTGCTCGCGCCCGATCTCGATGCTGACCGCGTGGCCGGTTACGCCGACGCACTCGCAGCGTTGGACGCCGCAGGACACGAAGTCAGCGTCGTCACCGGCGGTGGAACCGTCGCCCGGGAGTACATCGAGGCCGCCCGGGCACTCGACGCCAACGAGATGGAACTCGACCACATGGGGATCGCCGTGACGCGATTGAACGCCCGACTCCTGATCGCAGCACTCGGCGAGCGCGCCGCGCCCGAACCGGCCGAAACCTACGAGGACGGACGGGAAGCACTCCGGCGCGGCGACATCCCGGTCCTGGGCGGAACCGTCGCCGGGCAGACGACCGACGCCGTCAGCGCCGCCTTCGCCGAATACGTCAACGCCGACCTGCTAGTGTACGCCACGAGCGTCCCCGGCGTCTTCGACGCCGACCCCGACGTGGATGCTGAGGCCACCAAGTTCGAGACGCTTTCCGTGGGTGAACTCGTCGACGTGATCGCCGATATCGAGATGAATGCCGGGTCCAACGCGCCGGTCGACCTCCTGGCGGCGAAACTCATCGAGCGATCGGGTATCCGGGCGATCGTCCTCGACGGCAGCGATCCCCAGCGAGTTCGCGAGGCGGTCGAAGACGACGCCCACGACGGGACCGAGATCGTTCCGAACGGAGAAGCGTGAGGCGTATACGATGACATACATCGGAAACATCGTGGGTTCGGAGGGCGAAGGACGATGACCGAACAGAACCCCTACGCCACGATCGAGGACGGCACGGCGACGTTCTGGGCCGACGCCGTCGCCGACGCGATCGAAGCGCGCGATCCGGATGAGCCGATCGTCATCAAGGGTGGCGTCTCGCCGTCAGGTGTCCCACACATCGGGCACCTCAACGAGATCGTCCGGGGGTACGTCGTCGCCGAGGTATTGCGCGAGCGCGGTCACGAGGTCCGACAGGTGTTCACCAGCGACGACAAGGACCGCCTGCGGAAGATCCCCCGGCGACTCGCCGACCTAGAGTGGAACGTCGTCGGACTCGGCGAAGTTGACGCCGGGGCGCTCGGCCGGAACCTGGGCAAGCCCTACACGTCGGTTCCCGATCCCTTCGGATGCTGTGACTCCTACGGCGCACACTTTACGACCCTGCTGGCCCGGAGCGCGGAGTTGCTCGATGTCCCGATCGAGGTCGTCTCGAACACCGAACTGTACGCCGAAGGCGACTTCGAAAACCTGACGCGTCACGTGCTGGAAAACCGAAATCGCGCGCGCGACGTTCTCAGTGACTACCAGGCGAGCGTCGACGACGACTACGTCCCCTTCCAGGTCGAATGTTCGTCCTGTGGCATCCTGACCGACGGAGTCACCGACGTCGACCCCGCGGCCGGGACGGTCGCCTACGAGTGCTGTGACGTGACGGTCGGCGAGGAGACCATCGAGGGCTGTGGCCACGACGGCGAGGTGAGCCTGCGCGAAGGCAAACTCCCCTGGCGCTTCGAGTGGCCGGCCCAGTGGGACGTCCTCGGTGTCGACTTCGAGCCCTTCGGGAAGGACCACGCCGAAGGCTCCTGGCCCTCCGGTGTCGACATCGCCCGGAACGTCCTCACCGTCGAGCCGCCGGTGCCGATGGTCTACGAGTGGTTTACCCTCGACGGCGAGGCGCTGTCCTCGTCGTCGGGCAATATCGTCACCGCCGCCGAGGTGCTCGAGCTGGTCGAGCCGGCCGTCCTCCGGTATTTCTTCACCAAGGACCCGCGCAAGCAGCGGGACTTTTCGATCGCCCACCTCGACCAGCTCGTCGACGAATTCGACCGGCTCGAAGCCGTCTACTTCGGCAAGCAGGACGCCGACGAGGCGGAACGAGAACGAGCCGAGCGGGTGTATCCGATTGCCGTCGACGAGCCGCGCGAGGAGCGGATTCGCATCCCCTACACGTTCGCAGCGGTGCTCGGGATGACCGACGATCCCGATCTCCGCGAGGAGATCGCCCGTCGCGAGGGGCATATCCCCGACGACGCCCCGGAATGGGCGGTCGAGGAGGCACTCGAACGCGTCGATCGCGCTCGCGCGTGGGCGCGCCGGACCGACAACGCGTTCAACTACGATCTCAAGCGCGAGGAGTTGCCCGACGTGGACTTCGACACCGGAACGGGGGCCGCCCTCGACGACCTCGCGGAGTTCGTCGCAGCCGGCAACGACGGCGAGGCGATCCAGGCAAAGATCTACGAACTCGCCGACGAATACGACCTCGAAGTGAGTGAGTTTTTCGCGGCTGGCTATCGATTGCTGTTCGGGCTCGAGGAAGGACCCAAGCTCGGGCCGTTCCTGGCGAAACTCGACCAGGCGTTCGTCGTGGATCGGCTGCGACGCGACCGATAACGGTCGGTTAGACGTATCGTCACACGGGTCAGGTTCGTGTCGTCGCCGCCGGGCTGTGGAATGTGAATTCGTAACGCAATCCTCTTTGCGGGAGAGGGCATCCCCACACGTAATGGTCGATACGCTCACGCTGGTCCTCGCGGGCGTTCTTGCGTACTCCCTGGGAGCGATGGCCTTGCAGCGTCGCGGCTTTCTGCCATCCTTTCTCCACGTCTCGGGGCCGATCACCACGATCCATACCAAGCGTGGCCGGGCGTTTCTCGACTGGCTCGCCGGTCCCAAGCGGTTCTGGCGAGCTTTCGCAAACGTGGGGGTCGGATTCGCGCTGTTCGTCCTGGTCGGGATGTTCCTGACAGTCCTGTTTTCGGGATTCATGAGCCTCCAGCAACCGGGTGCGAACCCGATCCAGGAGCCGAAAAACGCCCTGGTCATCCCGGGCCTCAACGACTTCCTCCCGCCCGCGGCCGCGCCGGAGATCATCTTCGGGTTGCTCGTCGGCATGGTGGTTCACGAAGGGGGCCACGGCTTGCTCTGTCGGGTCGAAAACATCGACATCGACTCGATGGGCGTTGCCCTCCTGACGATCATCCCGCTGGGCGCGTTCGTCGAACCCGACGAGGAGAGTCGGGCCGAAGCCGACCGCGGCGCCCAGACCCGAATGTTCGCAGCCGGGGTGACCAACAACTTCGTCGTCACGGCGCTCGCCTTTCTCCTGCTCTTTGGCCCGGTCGCGGGCTCGATCCAGGCCGTCGGGGGCGTCGCCGTCGGCGGCGCACTCCCGGGATCGCCGGCCGCCGACGCGTCCCTCGGGGAGGGTGACGTGATCACGGGGATCAATGGGACCGAAGTGACCAACCAGTCGACGCTGACCGACGCACTCGGGAACACCGAGAGCCGGACGGTCGCGGTGTCCCTCCACGGCGGCGAGACCAAATACATTCAGCGGTCGGTGTTCGTCACCGTGGCCCTCCTCGAGGGGCCGCTTGCCGTCGATGAGGGCGACACGATCACGAGCGTCAACGGGACGAGTGTCCACACCGTCAGCGGGCTGGTCGAGACCATCGAGAACCGGTCGGTTGCGACACTCGAAACGGCCGACGGAAACCGGACGACCGGGCCGATCGGCGCGTACGTCAGCCGCGTCGCCGAGGACGGCCCCTTCGCCGAGGACGGCGGCCCGGCGGGCGAATCAGTCGTCATCACTCACTTCGATGGGGAGCGGATCGTCGGGCAGAGTCAACTCACCGATGCGCTCGACGGGACTGCACCCGGCGACGAGGTCGACCTCGTCGCGTACGTTGACGGCGAACGCCGAACGTACACCGTCACGCTCGGGGAGAACCCACGTGACGACACCGGGTTTCTCGGCGTCGTCGGCATTCAGCCCGGGATCAGCGGCCTCGTCGTCAACGACTTCGGCATCCAATCGTACCCCGCCGAGACCTACCTCGGCATCCTCGGCGGCGACGTCGGCCTGGACAGTTCGCTCGCCCAGCAGATCCTCTGGATCGTGACGCTACCCTTCGCGAGCGTGGTCAACCCCAACATCGCGTTCAACTTCGCCGGCTTCCTCGGGCCGATCGCTGACTTCTATACCATCCAGGGGCCGCTCGGCGGCCTCGGCGGCGGGGTGTTCGTCGCGGCGAACCTGCTGTTCTGGACTGCCTGGATCAACCTCAATCTCGCCGTGTTCAACCTGATCCCGCTGTTTCCGCTGGACGGCGGCCACTTGCTCCGGACGGGAACGGAAGCAATCGTGTCTCGAACGCCGATCAACAAGCGCTGGGCTGTCCGCACCGTGACTGTCTCGGTCGGACTCGTGATGTTCGGAAGCCTCATGTTGATGTTGTTCGGCCCGCAGTTGCTTGCCTGAACGGTATTTAACTCTTTTCCCGACCTGCCATCCCGGAAGGTCTGGATCGGGTAATAAGTACTACCGCCCGGTACGTGCTATTGCGAGGTTCCCGGTGAACACCGGCCCACCAAGGATTCGGTGCCTCTGACAGCGCCGGTCCTCCTTGCTTTCCCGTTGACCGCGACGGCCCACTGACCAAAGGTCCCCGACGTGACGGCCCTCCGGCGGATCCGTCGTGGTCGTGAATACTCTGGGACCCGATCCGAGTGTATGGATCTCCGACTCGCGAGAAACGGTGGACCCGAGCGATCGAACCACCGCCGCAGCTGTCGCTGACCAGCGCGGCACGTCGCTCGTGCAGTCCGTCGTTCCGTAGATTCATACTTCTCGTCGTCATAGTTCCGATAGATGCGGCTCGACGACTATATCGAAGGCTTCGAGCGCGACGAGGCCGCCGAGAAGCGCCGCCTCGCCGAGGAGAAGTCCTATGCGATCACCGATCACCTCGAAGACGTCGAGCGACAACTCGAGGAGACCCTCCAGGGCGACGCGCTCTTTGGCTCGACCGCGCCCGAGATCTTCGTCGGGCGCTCGGGCTACCCGAACGTCTCCTCCGGCGTGCTCTCGCCGGTCGCCGACGACGGCGACCCGACGGACTTTGCGACCAGCGGCCAGTGGTACGCCAACGGCCTGGGGATCGAGGACGTCCTCCAGCGCCGGACGGGCCTGCTGAACTCCCAGCGCTCGGCGAAGGTGGACGTGAATGACGTCTGGGATGGGTTCGTCGGCACCCAGCGTGAAGTCGCCATCGCCGACCGGCCCGTCGATGTCGAGATCGGGCTGGACGGGACGCCCGATTTCGACCTGACCACTGACGACATCTCCACGCCCACGGGCCCGCGGGCACGGGCGACCGAAGCCACACTCGCCGAGAATCCCCACGTCCCCCGTCCCGTCGAGAAGACCCTCGAGGACGACGACTGGCGCGCGGAAGGCGCGATGACGTACCTCTACCGGAAGGGCTTCGACGTCTACGATGTCAACACCATCCTCTCGGCGGGCGCGCTCGGACAGGGCCGAAACCGGCGACTCGTCCCGACGCGGTGGTCGATCACCGCCGTCGACGACACGGTCGGGCAGTATCTCCACGGGGGGATCCACAACGCGAACACCATCGACGAGACCCAGGTCTGGTACAACGAGTACATGGGCAACCGCTACTGGATCATCCTCACGCCCGGGGACTGGGAGTTCGAGCTCGTCGAGATGAAAGCCCCCGAGAGCGTCTGGAACCCCCTCGGGGAGACGCACTACCTCGCCAGCGCCCACGAAGGTTACGAGGGCCGGAGCAGCTACGTCGAGGAAACCGCCGGGGCCTACTATGCATCCCGACTCGGGGTGCTCGAACACCTCGTCGACATCGATCGACAGGCCAAGTGTCTCGTCCTTCGGGAGGTGACCGACGACTACTGGGCCCCGGTCGGCGTCTGGCAGGTCCGGGAGGGCGTTCGCAACGCCTTCGAGGATCCGGAGGGGCTGCCCGACGCGCTTTCGGGCCGATACGGCGAGGCCGGGAGTTTCCGGGACGCCGTGACGAGCGTAACCGAGCAGCTCCCGGTGTCGCTGACGGCACTGCGCCGGAAGTCCGAGATGGTCGCCGGCCTCCAGGCGACGCTGTCGGACTTCTGAGACGGACGGGGATCGTCGATAGCGTGAGCCCGGCGAAAGAGCCATCCCTTATTTGCACGCCGACTCCAAAGCCGAACTATGACCGACGACACCGCCGAGGACCTCGGGGAGACCCTGGACCTGCGGGAGTACGAGGCCACGGCGCTGACGCAGTTGCTCACGCTCGGGCGGACGACCGCGCCGAACCTCGCCGAGGCGACGGGGATCCCGCGCGCCCGGATCTACGACGTGCTCGACACGCTGTCGAATGCCGGCTACGTCAAGGAGATCCCGGGCCGGCCAAAGGAGTACGAGGCCAAAGACCCCGAGACGATCCTCGAACGGGCGGTCGAGAACCGCCGGCAGTCTTTCGAGTCGGCCCGGGCGGAGATCGACACCTTTCGCGACCAGTTCGTCTCGGAGTTCGGCCCCGTCTACGAGCGCGCCAGCGAGGACGTCACGCCGACCGAGGACCTGTTTCACGTCGTCGACGTCGGCGAGCCAAGCGAGACCGAAACCCGCCGACTCTACGGGTCGGCCGACGAGGAGATCGCCGTCATCACGAAGAGTTTCGCGTACTTCGAGTCGGTTCGCCCTGCGTTCGAAGCTGCCTACGACAGCAATGTCCCGATCCGAGTCCTGTTGCTCGATCCTGACCACCTCTCGGCGGAGAATCGTACCGCCCAGGCAGACGTGATCGAGACGCTCCAGGCCGACTTTCCGGATGTCGCGTTGCGCTACAGCGAGAAGGCCCTCCCCTGGCGCGGGACGATCGTCGATCCCAGCATGGACTACGAGACCGGCGAAGCGATCATGCTGGTCGAGGAAAAGGACGTCCCGCTGTCGATGCGACAGGCCGCCGTCACCGAGAACGGCTCCTTTGTCGCCGGGTTGGGCCGGTACTTCGAGTTGATCTGGGAGTACGACAGCCGGCCGGTGGATGAGGACGCCGATCGGTCGGACTGACGAGGCGACGGGAGACATCCGTCCGGCGGAACCCACACCTACTTTTCTCCCCGGCGGCAACGACCGGCCATGAACCACGAGCGCTCCCGCGAGCTGTACGATCGCGCGCTGTCGGTCGCCCCGGGCGGCGTCAACTCCTCCGTGCGGGCGATCCAGCCGTACCCCTTCTTCGTCGAAAAGGGCGACGGCGGGCACGTCATCGACGCCGACGGCAACCGCTACCTGGACTTCGTGATGGGCTACGGCCCGCTCCTGCTGGGCCACGACCTCCCGGAACAGGTCCAGTCGGCGATCCAGCAGCGCGCCGCCGAGGGCCCGATGTACGGCGCGCCGACGGAGGTCGAGGTCGAACTCGCGGAGTTCGTCGCCAGACACGTCCCCAGCGTCGAGATGGTCCGCTTCGTCAATTCGGGGACCGAGGCGACCGTCTCGGCCGTCCGGCTGGCCCGCGGCTATACGGGACGGGACAAGATCGTCATCATGCAGGGCTCCTATCACGGCGCTCAAGAGTCGACGCTCGTCGAGGGCGAGGGCTGTCACACGAGCCCGTCGAGTCCCGGTATTCCGGAGAGTTTCGCCGAGCACACGATCACCGTCCCGTTCAACGACGAGGAATACGTCGAGGGCGTCTTCGAGAGCCACGGCGACGAGATCGCGGCCGTCCTGACCGAACCCATCCTCGGCAACCACGGCATCGTCCATCCCGTCGAGGGGTATCACGAGACCCTCCGGGACCTCTGTGACGACTACGGGTCCCTTCTGATCTTCGACGAGGTGATCACGGGCTTCCGGGTCGGCGGTCCGCAGTGCGCCCAGGGCAAGTTCGGCATCGAGCCCGACGTGACCACGTTCGGGAAGATCGTCGGCGGCGGGTTCCCGGTCGGTGCGATCGGCGGGAAAAGCGAGATCATCGAGCAGTTCACGCCCGCCGGCGACGTCTTCCAGTCGGGCACCTTCTCGGGCCACCCGGTCACGATGGCCGCCGGGCTGGAGACGCTGCGGTACGCCGCCGAGAACGACGTCTGGGAGCACGTCAACGATCTGGGAGCGCAAATGCGCAAGGGCCTGACCGACATCGTCGCGGATCGCGCCCCCGAGTACACCGTCGTCGGGTCGGACTCGATGTTCAAGGTGATCTTCACCCGCGACGGGGCGAGCGGCGAAAACCACTGCGGGTCGGGGTGTCGCCAGCGCGAGTCCTGTCCGAGCTACGACGCCTGCCCGAAGAACGGCGCGGACGTGGATCGGGCCGAGACCGAACGCTGGGAGCGCCTGTTCTGGCCGGCGATGAAAGATCAGGGCGTGTTCCTGACGCCCAACCAGTTCGAATCGCAGTTCGTCTCGGCGGCGCATACTGAGGACGACATCGAGGAGGCACTCGAAGCGTACAAGGAAGCGCTGTAGCGCGGTGTCAATCTGACGTGGCGAGACACTTATCGAAGACAGCGAACACGGTATTTGTCTCGAAATTTTGGGATCGAACTGTACAAGATATAGAGGATCTATGCATCACTCGGTCACTGTTGATGTCACGCGGATGTTAGTGAATCGATTGCTCAGTAAGCGTGCGATTTTGCCCCACAGTTTTCACCTATGCGGGGATGTACTACGGTATGGTGACTCGCCCGTCTCTCCGAGGATTTGGCGCAGCCATTGTTGTTGGCGTCGCTGTCATCTGTATGGGAGTGATTGTGCTCGGCTTCATCATGCCCGACCGACTCTTTGAGAGTACTGTGGGATTAGTCGCCTTCTTCGCCGCGGGGCTGTTGATGGTCGTCTGTGCCGTCATTGCGAATCTCTACGATCTGCGAGGGATTCTCCACGATGAGTTCGGCTGATAACTCATTGAACGTTCGAAGATCGGGATCGTATGCGCCGCCCACGACAATCTTCACACCGAGGGCACTGCCTGCTGCCGAAACTGGCCCCGACGAATAATTCAAGGTGACGGTGACATTGCACTGACGACCGCGCCAGTTAGTACTTGTTCGAGAAAGAATGGCAGTGTTTAGTTTAGCAGGAATCGCTTCCAACAGCCAGAAAGCCCCGAGTGGCTCCGATTGAGGGCCTCGTTGCGCTCCTCACTGCGTTGCGGTGCTTACTTCGGCCGTCGTCCCGGAGCCACTCGCCCCTTTCAGTCCCGCCCATGCCGGTTGACCAACCGGCCTAGGGTGGGACTGAAAGGGGCCGCGCTCTCAGCGCACCCCGACGACGCAAGCACCTGCCGGAGCGCAGCGAGTCGCGGTAGCTGAGAGCGCGGGGGCTTTCTGGCTGTTCTCAACCGTGACTCGATTAACTAAACACCGCCGAAAGAATTACCGCTCCAACCACGCGTTACTTCACGTTATATCCACTCACAGCGCACTTCGTTTAAGCGTTCGTCTGTATCGACCGATTCGAGCAGTATTGATTCCGACACCCCACGGTGACCGATTCGCGCCCTCCATCTTGCACGCCAACCAGTAACAATATCAAAACCTGATCGTTGTTTCACTCAGTTAGGAAAGGGCCAGTGATGATTGTGCAGCCCCTCACTCCGCCACTCCAAAACCTGCTCACGTGAGCGCTTCGACGACGTCACCGGCACTGAACAGTTTCAGATCGTCGCGTTCGTCAGCCGCTTCTTCGACTGCCGAGGTGAATCCACTCCGGGAAAAGAGCGCGTACGTCTCGACCCGATCGCCCCCGTCTTCTGGCGTCCATCGAAGTTCCTCGACGTGATCCTGGAGGGTCGCGGACGCGTCGTACCCGAGCGGCGCCTGCGTGAACGTGCACTCGCCGACGATCAGCGTCTCGCTCGTCGTGATTCTCACCACGTCGATCTCGTGACTGATCGTACTTTGAAGTTTGATACTCTGAAGTATCATACTTGGAAGTATCATTATGAGTGTAGCGAATGCCACCGTCCTAGGGGACAGCGATCATCGCGACAGGCCGGTTCGTCGCCCTTTTCTCCCCCACTTGCCTACGCCGACATAACTCGCATGGACCCGGAGGACAACCGCCGGAGCTGGGCCGAACGCGACGGCGCCTATTCGCCGGAATACTACGCCGAAATCGGAGAGAACGAGGTGAGCGAGACGCTCGCGACCGTCATCGAATACTACGCGAGCGAAGACGCGAGCATCCTCGAGATCGGGTGTGGCTCGGGTCGCCACCTGGACCACTTACTCGGCGTCGGCTACAAGGACCTCGCCGGGATCGACATCAACGACGAATCCTTCGAAGTCATGGCCGAGGAGTACCCGCGACTCGCCGACACCGGGACCTTCCTCAGCGGCGCGATCGAGGACCATCTTCCGAAGTTTCCCGACGACGCCTACGATGTCGTCTACTCCGTCGAGACCCTCCAGCATGTCCATCCCGACGACGAATGGGTGTTCGAGGAGTTGGTCCGGGTCACCGGCGACCTGCTGATCACCGCCGAGAACGAGGGCAATCGACCGAATCGGGGCCCGGACGCCGAGGACGTGAGCTACGTCAACGACGACTTTCCGCTCTATCACCGCGACTGGAAGGCCGTCTTCTCCGATCTGGGGCTGGCCCAGATCGTCTGCGAGCGGACGAACCGCGACACGATCCGGGTCTTCCGGGCTCCTGAGTAGTGTGCTCCCGGACGCAAGCAGAGCGATCTACCGAACCATCGTTAACAGCATCTTGAATGGCTCTGCTGCCGCGACCGCGTGGGGCGTGTCGGCGGGAAAGACGATCGACTCGCCGGCCGCCAGTTCGTAGTCGGTCCCGTCGATCGTGACTTCGGCCGTGCCGTCGAGTACCTGCAGGAGTGCCTCGTGAGGCGCGGTGTGCTCGCTGATCGTCTGGCCTTCGTCGCAGGCGAACACCGTTAGCGTCGCGGCCTCCCGATCGACCAGCGTTCGGCTCACGATCGCGCCGTCCTGATAGTCTAGCAAGTCTTCGAGTTCGAGTACCGATCCCGCGAGGTCCGCCAGTTGATCGTCGCTCATACCGGCCGTTCGATCGGCCGAGGTTTGGGCCTGCCGGTGAACATGTTCGACCAGGTGGAACCGACATCGCTACGGGTCGGCCGAGCGAGTTGAAAACCATGCGCGTCAGTGTTATCGGAGGGAGTACGGTCGGCGAGGAGTTGTACGACCAGGCTCGTGAAGTCGGCCGGTTGCTGGCCGAGCGCGGCCACGAAGTCGTCTGTGGCGGCCGCGGTGGCGTCATGGAAGCAGTTGCCCGGGGCGCGACGGAAGCGGGTGGCCATACGATCGGCATTCTCCCTGGAGCGGACCGCGGGGCAGCCAACGAGTACATCGAGACGCCGATCGCTACTGGCCTCGGCAACGCACGTAACGCCCTGGTCGTGGGCAACGGCGACGCCGCGATCGCCATCGACGGCTCGACGGGCACGCTCTCGGAGATCGCGCTTGCGCTCGACGCAGGGAAACCGGTTGCCGGCCTGGATACGCACGACATTGCGGGCGTCAAAGCCGTCGAGACGCCACAAGCCGCCCTCGAATACATCGAGTCAGCACGGCAATAGGCTACGCCAGCCAGTCGATGAACGTCCCCTCCAGTAAGGTCTCGCGCTGCCGATTGATGTACTCGGCCTGCATCCCCCAGATCGCCTCGCCGAGCGGGACGCCGTCACGGACCTGCCGGCGGACGTAGTCGTGTTTGAACCGGGCCGGCGTCATCCGCCGATCCAGGCGCTCCCGAAGCGGTTTGATGTACCGGTGAGCTTGCTCCGTCGAGAACCCCCGCAACTCCAAGCCGTCGCGGGCGTGTTCGAAGAGGTCGCCGTAGAGTTCGTCGATCGCGGTCGTCTCGCCGCTGCCCGTAATCCAGGTCATCTCGGCGTCCAATCCATCGCGAGCGGCAGCGTAGAAGTTCTCGCGGGCGCGTTCCCAATCGAGTTCGCGCACGGGGTGTTCCCGACGTGGAAGACTTTCCAGAAGCCCGGCGAAGACAGCCGTAAAGGCGACCGCGTCACGGATTGTCGGCTGCCCGGGCAGCGGGCGGAACTCGATGCGAGCGTTGGCCGCCGAGCGTGTCGCCCCGTCGAAGACCGGTCGGACCCATCGCCAGTAACTGCCGTGCTTGTGTCGGATATGAGCGAAGCGATCGTCGAAACGGTCCCCGCGATCGATGTCCATCGGGACGATCAGCGGGTCAGCGACGATCCGGTCGATCGCTTCCTCGACGGAATCCAGATCCCGGGGGAACCGAACCTTCGGTTCGACGTCGCTTTCCGCGGACGGATTGAGGACGGACTCGAAGATGCCGATCCGGTGTTCCATGTGGGCGTCGGCGACGATCTCCCGATCGTGGGCGTCGTCGTAACACTCCGGCGGGAAAAATGGGGAATTGACACCCAGGGCGAGTAGTGGGCCGGCTACCCGGAGGGCGTACCGGAAGTGCTCGGGCAGATCAGGGGCATGCGGGACCTGATAGTGGGGCTGGATCGACGTGATGAGACTCTCCGGCATGACGGTATCGGCCTCCAGGGAGACGTGCGGGGCGTCGAGGCGGAAACGCGAGGGGTAGTCCGTGTTCGCCATCGCATGATACCGGACGCTGTCGGACATGTTCGTCCCGATCCGGATCCCGTCCTGCTCGACGGAATCACAGAGGTACTCGACCGCGGTCTCGCCGTTGGGTGGGACCGTCCACAGCCCATCGCTCACCAGTCTGATGTCCTCGGCCCCCGTTCGCTCGATGGCCGGCGCGAGGTTGGCCTGGAGCTGTCGTTGCTGGGCTTCGAGGCCGTGATCGTTCAACGGCAGCGGACTGGTCTGCATTTCGGCGTTGTGCAGGCCGAGTTCCTTCTCGAAACCGATGCGTTCGAGCAACTGACGTGGCACCCGACGGAGGGCGTCCGTCCGGTCGTCGGCCGCGTAGAGTTCGAACTCCAGGCCGATGATCGCCTGGTTGTTGTCGAAGGTTCCAGCTCTGACGGCGGCTTTGAGTTCCTGGGCTTCTTCCTCGGCCCGCGCCTGGAACGCCTCACGATCGACCGACAACGCCTCGCGGACTGCGGCAGCGAGTTCCGAGGCTGACATGTTCGCGGGTTACAAGCGGAATGTCTTCAACGTGGTGTCTCGGCCGTCGAGCAGGAGAAACGGAGTCCCTTCCGGCTTCCTCACTGAAATGGGCCAATATTGCTGACTCTGTGTCAGTGCCAGCCCCTTCTCGAAGAAGCCAGCGACCTGAATCGACGCTGGCGAGTAGGGTGAGAGGGCGAGTGTCGTAGCTTCCGGATATTCTTGCCGCGAGATGGGAGTTCGGGAAGGCATTACCACGGAGAGCGGTCTTTTAGGGCTGTACGCGCTACGAATGATCGATGAGTAGACGGCAGCTAATCGCAGCGCGAACCTGGACAACACTTGCGGAGGGACTGAGCGATGAGTGACACTGACAGCGAGGACGAGCACCTCGAGAACGTCGAGGACGGCTGTGGCTGTGCGGAAGTCTGGGAACACCTCTCGGCGGAGCGCGAGCGGACGGCCACCGACGATTGAATCGCGGCGAGACGTTTTTAGCCATACAATCCGTCCCACCATACGAATGAGTGACGAGACGCAGGGGCCGGGGATGCCCACTGACCGGGAGTCGCCGGTCGGCCAACCGGTGATCCGTGGTGACCCGGACGCGACAGGCGAGCACGCGAACCGGGCCGTCGAGTTCGATCCAACCGACGACGAGAGTCTCGAAGCGGCGGCGACGACCGTCCGCGCCTTCGCCGAGAACACTGTCGGCGACGAGGACAGCGTCTACATGCTCCGGGGTGCGGCTGCCTGTGCGGCACTGGTCCGTGGTGTCGGTTCCTACAAAGCGGCTGCCGAACGGGCCGGCGGCGAGACGACGGTCTCGTTCATCCGGAAGTGGTCTCGGGTCCACGACTTACCCCGGTCGATCCGCCGACACGTCGCGAAGGGCGAGATCGCGCCGACCGCAGCCAAACACATCGCCCGGGTCAGCGGGACGTCACGGTTCTTGCTGGCGTTTGCGATCCTGGACCATGGCTTGACCGTCCGGGAAGTTCGGACACTGGCGAGTGAGATCACCGACGGGGCGGATCCGGCCGTCGTCCTCGGTCAAGCCGGATATCCACTCGGCGAACTCACGATCCGGTTGCCGGTTGAGGCCTATTGTGAACTCCGGCGGCGAGCCTCATTGGAGGACGAATCCCCCGGGTCGCTCATCGCCGCGGCGCTGGCCGATCACTACGACGCGGTCGGGGAGTCCGATCGGCGGCAACCGTAAGGACTTAGCCGGCAACTCCCCCATGAGCGAGTGAGGGCCGGTAGCTCAGTCAGGCAGAGCGTCTGGCTTTTAACCAGACGGTCATGGGTTCAATTCCCATCCGGCCCGTTGTCCTGCGAACGATAGTGAGCAGTGACAACGCCCATGGGAATTGAATCAGGGAGAGGGAGGTGAGCGAGCGAAGCGAGCGAACGGGAACGACCGTGGTTCAATTCCCATCCGGCCCGCTAAACTTTTCTCGTCGGGTTCGTGCGTGGCGCGAACTGGGTGGCGGCTTCGCCGCCACCGGTATCAGTTGCGGGCCGTCGGCCCGCAACTCACTCCTCGAAAGCTTTAGTATCCAAAAGCCGGACGCTCACTTCGTTCGCGTCCGGTGAAACGACTCGCTTCGCTCGTCGTATACTTGACGTGGGGAATTGAACCGGGGAGCCGCAGCCCCGGAAGCACAGCGAACGAAGTGGGCAAGCATCCCGGAACGTCTTCACTCGCTTCAAATCCCACCGGCAACGATTTCACGAAACGGTGTTCGACCAGCAGCTGTCGAAGTGTGGACAACAGCAAAAATGAGTGCTCGATGATCTACCCGACAGCCCTACTAGACCGACTCGAACGTCCAGAGCTGGTTGTTACCGCCGTGCCAGTCGTACTGCTGGACGTTCCCGCCGTCGGAGGTCGAGGAACTCTCGACTTCGACGGCCTTCTCGCTGTGAACCGGCTGGATGTGGTACTGACCGCCGCCCTGATCGTGGAGATAGAACCGCTGGTTGTCACCGCCGCCGTCCGAGTACTGATGGACGTTCGCGCCGTTCTCGGACGACTGGTTGGCGACGTCGAGCACTTTCCCGCTGTTGACGTTCTGGATCCGGAACTGCCCGCCGCCGGTATCCTCAACCGTCCACTGCTGGTTCTCGCCGCCCCAGTAGCTGTACTGCTGGACGTTCGCACCGTCCGACGTCGACTGCCCGGCGACGTCCATGCCTTTGCCACTGTTGACGTTCTGGATGCTGTAGGTGCCGCTGGATGGCGGATTCGAGGAGCCACTCGAACCACCGGTGTCACCGCTGCCTCCGCCACCGCCACCACCGCCACCACCGCCACCGCCGCTACCATCGGCACCGACCCAGACCTCCGAGGAGCCACTGGACTGGTAGCCCTCGGTGGCCACGATCATGTAGTCGTGGTTACCCATGGGGAGCCCGTGGTTCTCCCAGGCGTCGAAGTGGTTGCCGGTCGTGATCGTCCCGCTGGTTCGGGAGTTCTGCCGAACGGACCAGTACTGCGTGAACGTTGCATTGCCCTCGATCGAGGGCTTGTTCACCCGCTCGGACGTGTAGATCTCGTACGTGGACCCATTGGTCGTATGCGTTCCCTGATAGGAGTCGCCGGGCTTGTAGCTGCCGTAGTCCTCGATGATGTAGTACTCCACCAGCGGGTCCGTCGTCCACCCGTAGATGCACAGGTAGGAGTTACCCGACGGGTTGTAGTTGGCCGTGTAATCGACGTCACGACGGCCGCCGGTCTCCCAGCCCTTGCCACAGACGAAATTCCCCGTGTCCGACCAGTCGACGCTATAATTACCACCGTCTCCCAGGGTCATCTCGACCGTCCCTTCGGAATTGGTCCAAAACGAGTAGTAATACCCGCTGTCGTTGCCGGTCTGATTCGACGTGATGGCGGCGGCCGGGGAGGCCAGGGAGCCAATCCCGAGCCCTGTCGCCACGGTCGCGGCTGCCCCTTTCAGGTAACTCCGACGGTCGAACTGTCCGACCCGTTCGTTCGCGTTCGATTCGACTGCCTGCTCGTTGCCTGAGTCATCCGATTTGTGTTGCCCCATTGTGAGATACCAACAAAACAAATGACATTAGTCCAGCTATATAAATCATTCTATTTCTATGGAACGACATATTCGGGGGAGCTACTAGTCAGTAACAGTTGACTGCGAGCCGGCGAACGATCGACTTTCGAGGGCGACCTGTCGAAGCGCACTCCGTGTATTCCGCAATTATACGCCCCGAAAGCAAGCGAGGCGAGTTATACGAGAGAGCGCCAGTGCCGTTCGGAAAGTCACCTCACGTGATCGTGACGGTCACCTCGTCAGTCGTCGACGTCCCTTCGTTGTTGGTCGCGGTGAGTGTGACAGTGTAGCTGCCGGCGGACTGGTAGCGTTCGTCGATGTACCAGCCGGAGCCGGTGACACCGTTGCCGAGATCCCACTCCAGCGAGGAGATGTAGTTCCCGGATCCAGTGGTGTCGTTGATGTTGAACTGCACGAGGTCGCCGGTGCTGGCCGAGGTGGTGTTCGGATCAATCTCCGCAACGAGATCGCCGCTGGTACCGCCACCACCGCCACCAGTACCGCCATTACCGCCCCCTCCGCCACCGCCGCCGCCTCCGCCGCCTCCGCCACCGCCACCGTCAAGCGAGAGGTCGATGGTGTTGAGGTCCCACCAGCTCTCGTCCATGGAGACGCGGATCACCTGCTGTCCGGCGTCGAGTGAGACACCCGAGGTCGAAACCGTCTCCCAGGAGTCCCAGCCCCCGGTGGCGCCGAAGCTGACGTTCCCGGAGACGTTCTGTCCGTTGACTTCGAGGTGGAAGGAACCGCCGCCCGAGTCAGAGGCGACCAGCGCATCGAGGGTGTAGTCACCGGATTGCTGGACGTCGACGGTGTACTCGACCCACTCGCCGGACTCGATGTAACCGATCGAATAGCCCGAGCCAGCGGAGTTCGAGGAGATGTCGACGCCTTCGCCGGTCCGCATGGCACCGCCCTCGTTCTCGGACGTGTTGTCGCTGTAGGCGACGCCTGAGCCACCCTGGTCGTACTCCTCGGCCGGAATGGTGCCGGGGATGCTGTGCGGCGTTCCGTTGTAGGGCTGCTGGCTGCCGGAACCGCCGCCACCGCCTCCACCGCCACCACCGCCACCACCGCCACCGCCGCCACCGCCACCGCCGGAACTGCCGACTGTGACGCTGGAACTGCCGCTGGATTGGTAGCCCTCAGTGGCCAGGATCTGGTAGTCGTGGCTCCCCATGTTCAGGCCCGCGCTTTCCCAGGCGTCGAAGTGATTCGAAGTGGTGATGGTGCCGCTCGTCCGGGAGTTCTGTCGAATGGACCAGTACTGCGTGAACGTCGCCGTCCCTTCGATCGAGGGTTTCTCGACTCGCTCGGACGTGTACATCTCGTACGTGGAGCCGTCAGTGGTGTGGGTCCCCTGGGACTGGTCTCCGGGCTTGTAGCTGCCGTAGTCCTCGATGATGTAGTACTCCACCAGCGGATCCGTCGTCCACCCGTAGAGACACAGGTAGGAGTTGCCCTGCGGGTTGTAGTTCGCAGTATACTCGATGTCCCGGTCCGAGCCGGTCTGCCAGCCCTTGCCGCAGACGAAGTTACCCGTGTCGTTCCAGTCGACACTGTAACTGCCACCGGACTCAAGCGTCATTTCGACCGAGCCCTGGTCGTTCGTCCAGAACGAGTAGAAGTACCCGTCGTGAGTCCCGGTCTGGTTCTCGGTGATCGCAGCGGCCGGACTCGCGATGGATCCGACGCCGAGTCCTGTCGCCACGGTCGCCGCTGCCCCTTTCAAATAGCTCCGACGATCAACCTGTCCGAGCAGTTCGTGTTCGTTCGATTCGCCGCGCCGTTCGTTCGGTGTATCTCCGCCGTCGTGTCGACTCATTGTGCTTTTCTCAGCACACTAGTAAGACACATCCACCCATATAAATCATTTCATTTCGAATTCCATAGCCAACTGAAGGTGCAACAGTGTGATACCGCCAAAAGCAGTGGATCGCATGCACGGGGAAATCCAACTATCATCGGCGAGGTCGTGACTGAATCACAACCCCGGAAATCACCACCAGGTCAGCGAGTGACTTCACTGACCGGCTGCGATCGAAGGTTCTTCTACAGCGGGATCGACAGCGGAGACGATCGATGCTAACCGTTCAATCCCATCGAGGAGCCGTGGACTCGGCTGATTGAGCAACGAATCGTCGATCGCACAGACCTCGGCGTCGAGGTCCCACTCGCGTTCGACCAGCGCCCGCGTCGATGGCTCGCCGGCCCCGCAGTGATGGACGACCGCGAAATCAGGATCGGCTGCTTCGACGGCCGGGCGATCGATCTTTCGGGAGCGATCGCCCGGCTCGACGAACGGGTAGCGACCGCCCGCGACGCGGACGGCCTCGGGCACCCAGTTGCCGGCTGCCATCGGCGGATCGCCCCATTCCTCACAGTAGACCACCGGTCGGTCCTTACCGTCGAGTGTGACGTTTCGAATCCGGTCGATGCGATCGCGGGCCCGTTCTTCGAGGCGCTCGCCGCGCTCCGGGAGCCCGATCGCATCGCCGATCGTCCGGAAGCTCGACAGGACATCATCGAGCGTGGCCGGTTCCGCGTGGGCGACTCTGAACCCGTCATCGCGCAACGCATCCCGCAGGTCAGCCTGAAGCTGATCGTTCGTGAGCACCAGGTCGGGGTCAAGATCGGCGATCCGGTCGAGATCCGGGTTCAGCCAGCCGCCGAGGCGAGGGACGTCCGCGACCTCGCAGTGGGCGGTAACCCCGACCAGCCGATCGTCGGCGTCGAGGGCCTGGACAATCGACGTGGCACTTGGAGCCAGCGAGACGATTCGATCCATGACCGTCCATCGAGACGCGAGCCTAAACAGTGTCGGGGTGTGGGCATCATTGCGGGGGTTCGATCCGAAGTAGCCACAGCATCAGCGGAGTGGTGCCAGAGACCTCATTCGAACTCGACGGTCTTGACGACTTCGAGGAGCGCAGATTCGTCGAGATCGCCGGCGACGACGACAGTCTGGCCGTTCTCGGACCACTGGGCGACAGTCAACTCGTCCGCCCCAAGCCCCGGGATGTCGGCCTGCGCACCCGAGAGTTCGGAGAGAGTTACGGACCGATCGCCGGCCAAGTTCCTTCGACCGTCAGCACCGAACTCCTGGAGGACAGCCGAGTCGGATTGGAGGACGGTGATCGCGGTTCCATCGGCGGTGTACTCGCCGATGGTCACGGAGACGGGGCGTTCGAGGGCGCTTCCCTGTTCGAACTGCCAGTCCTCACTGGGGACAGCGAGGGGATCGCTGGCACTCGCCCGAAGCGCCGCCAGCGAGTCGACGCGTATCTCGCTCCCGAGTTCGGTCGACGCCATCGGTGGCTCGAACGTGCTGTCGGCCGGCGACACGTCGAATCGAGTCTCCATTTCGACAGTGAGGCTTCCCTGGGGCGTCGTCAGTTGCTGCTTGACGACGGCCGCGTCGTCGGTCCGGACCCACAGCGTGAGTTCCCCATCGCGCTCGGGAGTCGAGACTGCCACGACGTGGACTTCTTGGCCGTCTACGGTCGTCGTTTCGATCCGTTCGGCGGTCAGGTTCGTCTCAGCGAGGAGCGTCGAGACCGACCACTCGGCCGGATCGAGCGAGATATTTTCCGCACTCCAGTTGTGGTCCATCGACGCGTGGCTCCAGTTTCCAACCGCGAACTCGCTGTCGTTCCACTTCTCAGGAATCGCACTCTGGTTCCAGTCCGCAGAGAGTTCGCTCTCGTTCCACGCTTCGGAAACCGTACTCTCGTTCCACTCAGCAGGGAGCTCAGTGTCACTCCACGCGTCCTGAACCGCACTCTCGTTCCATGCAGCTGGGAGGTCACTCTCGTTGACCGCGTCGCGGACCCGTTCGACTGACTCGTTGTCGAGGCCCTCGTCCCACGTCAGGTCGGCGTCTGGCTCGGAGAGAAACGCGTCCAGCCCAGCCATCGGGGCAGTGCCGTTTGAACGACTGAACGAGACATTGCCAAGTGCGGAACTGCCCCGGACGACGAGCGGCGAGGCGAGTTCGGAACTCGATAGCCACGACGTGTTGCCGTCGTAACCGGCAAGAAGGTACTCGCCCCCGTCAGAGACGTTGACGCGCATCCGTCCCTCGGCCGTAGCGACTGACTCGACGGAGAACTGCCCGGTAGTGTTTTCACCGTTGACAGTTACTGTCGCGTCGACGACTACCGAGTCGGCCGTCCGGTACTGTTCCTCGACATCCGATAGAACGGCCTCGCCGGTCGGACCGTCGGCGACCACGAACCCGGCAGCGGCCGCGATGCCGAGGACGCCGACGACGAGGGCGGCGAACCCGACGAGGCGGATCGCACCCCGACGTGTAGAATCCATCGAGTGTTTACAGGAGCCTGAGCAACTTAAACGGCGGGACAGGGGCGATAGGGGAACCGGATAGAACGTTCAAACGTGTCCAGAACGTGAATGTAGATATGGACGAAGCGGCGGACCGCCAGTCGGTCGTGTCACTCGCGGACGTCCGCAAGGAGTACTCTCTTGGCGGGACAGTGACCGCACTCGACGGGGTCGATCTGACGCTGCCGGACGGCTCGTACACAGCAGTTATGGGACCCAGCGGCTCCGGGAAGAGTACGCTGTTGAATCTCATCGGCGCACTTGATACGCCCACCTCGGGGACCGTCACCGTCAACGGGACTGCTGTTTCGGAACTCTCCGAAAGCGGGCGAGCACGACTCCGCGGCACGGAAATCGGGTTCATCTTCCAGACGTTCAACCTGATGCCACGACTGACCGCCAGCGAAAACGTCGCACTCCCCCTCGTCTTCGCCGAATGGGACCGACGCGAGCGGGCCGAACGCGCCCGCACCCTCCTCGAACGCGTCGGACTCGGGGACCGACTCGATCACTTGCCACAGGAACTCAGCGGCGGCCAACGCCAGCGAGTTGCCATCGCCCGCGCCCTAGCAGCCGACCCCGCGCTCCTCCTGGCCGACGAGCCGACCGGGAACGTCGATACTGACACCGGCGAGGAGATCATGTCGCTGTTCGCGGACGCCCACGACCGGGGCAACACGATTCTGCTGGTGACCCACGAGCGTCGGATCGCCGAACACGCCGACCGGATCATCCACGTCAGAGACGGCGTCCGCGAGCGGACCGAGCACCTGGGAGGTGACGACTAATGGACTGGCGAGAAGGGGTTCGGATGGCAGTGCGAGCGATCGCCGGCCATCGGCTCCGGTCGGCACTGACGGTTGTCGGGATCGTCATCGGCATCGCGACGGTGATCGCGTTCGCGAGTTTCGGCGCGAGCGTCCAGACCGACGTTGTCGGCGAGTTCCAATCAACATCGGCGAGTGAGGTCTACATCGTCTCCGGTGGCGGGTTCCTCTCGGGCGGTGGGCCGCCCGGGGCCGACGTGGGGCTGACGACCCCGGTCGTCACGACGCACGACCTCGAACAGTTGCGGGCGATCGACGGCACGCGAGCGGTGCTCCCACGAGGATCGGTACCCATCTCGTCGCTGACCTACGCGAACCAGACGGTCACACCCGGGAGTCTGACGGCGACCACCGCCGCCGCCCTCGACGGTGAGATCGTCGCAGGACGGGCCTTCGAGTCCGGGACGAACGAGATCGTGCTCAACGAGATCGCGGCCGCGCAGTTCGACTCGAATGTGACCGTCGGGGACCGGATCGAGGTCGCTCGCGAGGGGACGACGTCGTTCACAGTCGTCGGCATCACGGCCGGGGCACGCGGTGGGTTCTCGGAACTCTCAGCGCCCGGCCCGGAGTTTTACGTCCCCGTCGATCCCCATTACCGGACCACCCAGGCGTCACCGGCGGTCGGCGTCGACCAGCGCGCGTACTCCCAGGTGACGATCGTGGCAGACGCTGGCCGTGTCTCGGAAGTGCGTGACGCGGTCGAGGCCTACATTCAGACCGAGTCCGACGCCCGACAGCTCGCGGGCGAGGACGGCCAGGTGACCGTCCAGTCCACGGAAGACGTCGTCGGTGGTATCCAGGCCGTCCTGCAGGACATCACGCGACTCATCACCGGGATCGGCGTGCTCGCGCTGATCGTCGGTGCCTTTGGCATCGCCAACATCATGCTCGTCAGCGTGACCGAGCGCACGAAGGAGATCGGGATCATGAAGTCGATGGGCGCGACCAACCGGGAGATCCTCGGGCTGTTTCTGGCCGAGTCCGTCCTGCTGGGTTCGCTGGGGGCCGTGATCGGCATCCCGCTGGGCCTCGGCGTCGGCTACGCCGGCTCGGCCTACGCCGAGGTCGGGTTCACGATCCCCGTCGACTGGGTCGTCATCGCCATCGCGATGGGGATCACGATCGGGGTCGTTGCCGGGCTGTACCCGGCCTGGCGGGCCGCACGCGTCGATCCGATCGAGGCCCTCCGCTACGAGTGAGCGTTGCGGACGCCGCGAGGGGCGACCGGTAACCACCCGGATCGATCGCGGAATACTTGACCAGGGGTTGCCTACGGGACGCTAATGGACGGGCCGCTGTGGACCGAGCGACACGCGCCGACGATCGACGAGTTGCCACAGCCCGAAGTACGTGACCAGCTCCGGGGGGCACTCGACGATCCGATGAACCTGCTGGTTCACGGCCCCGCCGGCGCTGGCAAGACCGCCGCAGTCCGGGCGTTCGCCCGTGAGGCCCACGCCGACGTCGAGGCCGATCTGGTCGTGATCAACGTCGCGGACTTCTTCGATCTGACCAAGAAAGAACTCGCCGAGGACCCCCGATTCGAGCGGTTTATCACGCCCAAACGCCGCCGGGAGTCCTCGAAGGCCGACCTCATCAATCACGTGCTCAAGGAGGCCGCGAGTTACACGCCGGTTTCGGGGTCGTACAAGACGATCCTGCTGGACAACGCCGAGCGGATGCGCGAGGACTTCCAGCAGGCGCTGCGCCGTGTCATGGAGCAGTACTACGAGGCGACGCAGTTCGCCATCGCCACCCGCCAATCCTCGACGCTGATCCCGCCGATCCGTTCGCGGTGTTTCCCCGTGACGGTCCGCGCGCCGACCCACGACGAGACCGAGGCCGTCCTCCGGCGGATCGTCGAGACCGAGGACGCCGACTACGACGACGAGGGGCTGGAATACGTCGCAGGGTACGCCGGCGGCGACCTTCGGAAGGCGATCCTGGGGGCCCAGACGACCTACGAGAAATCGGGCGAGATCACGATGAACGCGGCCTACGAGGCGCTGGGGGAGGTCCGGACCGACGAGGCCGTCGAGGCGATGCTTTCCGCCGCCGAGGCGGGCGACGTGACCGACGCACGGTCGACGCTCGACGACTTGCTCGTCGACGAGGGTCACAGCGGCGTCGAGGTACTGGAGGCACTCCTCCGGGTCGGTCGCTCGCGATATTCCGGCGATCGGCTGGCACGGCTGCATCGGGTAGCCGGAGAGATCGATCTCGACCTCGCGGAAGGGACCGACGACCGGTTGCACCTCTCGCATTTGCTCGCCGAACTTGCCGCCGAAGCGTGACCCTCGCCCGGGCGAGGGGCCGTACCGACCTCTTCGAAATCCTTATACACGCTTGTAGGGGACATATGAACAACGAACCATGGACATCGACATCATCGAAGAGGAGGACAATCCGATGTTGCATCGGACCGACGTCCGATTCGAGGTCGCCCACGAGGAGGCGACGCCGTCGCGGCTCTCTATCCGGGATTCACTGGCCGCGATGCTCAACAAGGACGCCGCAGAAGTCGTCGTGCACGAACTCGATACGACCTTCGGCATGCGAAAGACCGTCGGCTACGCGAAGGTGTACGACGACCCGGAGTACGCGCGTGAGGTCGAACAGGACCACATGCTCGAACGCAACAAGATAGTGGCTGAGGACGGCGAGTCCGAGGCAGAGGAGGCCTGAGATGGCGCGTCACGAACTCTACAACGACGACGGAACCACCGACCGTGAACTGTGCCCGCGGTGTGGCGACGCGTTCCTCGCCGACCACGGCGACCGCACGCATTGCGGTCGGTGTAGCTACACCGAGTGGAACTGACGCGCGTCGCCTGAACGACCCGGCCGAACTCACCGTCGAGACACTTCTTTGTATGCAGAAGCTGTTCCCCTCGGGTTTTTGACCGCCAGCGGACGCTGTGCCTGCTATTCTCACACCGTGAGAAACCGATCACTGTTCTTTGCGTGTGTCCCGCCAAGTATTCGTCGGAGAGCATGTCAGAGCTACAGGACGGCGTCGCGATCGTGACGGGCGGAAGTACCGGTATCGGTGCGGCAACGGCCAGGCGGTTCGCCGACGAAGGAGCGAGTGTCGTCGTCGCGGACGTCAACGTCGAGGACGGTGAGGGAACGGTCGCCGAGATCGTCGAGGACGGTGGGGAGGCGACGTTCGTCGAAGTGGACGTCAGCGATCCCGCTGAAGTGGAGGCGATGGTCGAAACGACGGTCGACACCTACGGCGGCTTGGACTTCGCCGTCAACAACGCCGGGATCGAAGGCGAGAACGCCGGCACCGCTGACCAACCCCTCGAGAACTGGGAGCAAGTCATCGACGTCAACTTGAAGGGAGTCTTCCTCGGGATGCAGGCCGAGATCGACGCGATGCTCGAAGACGGCGGCGGGGCAATCGTCAACATGTCCTCGATCGCGGGCCAGGTCGGGTTCCCGAATCTCACGCCGTACGTCGCAAGCAAACACGGCGTGATCGGCCTGACTAAGACCGCCGCGGTCGAGTACAGCGAGGCAGGGGTCCGCGTCAACGCCATCTGTCCGGGGGTTATCGAGACACCGATGGTCGAGGCCACCGACCAGGAGATGATCGAGCAGACGATCGCCGCCACGCCGATCGGCCGGCTGGGCGAACCGCCGGAGATCGGCGACGCGGCCGTCTGGCTGTGTTCGGAGGAAGCCTCCTTCGTCACGGGCGAATCGCTCGTCATCGACGGCGGATACGTCACCCAGTGAGGCCGGGGCCCACAACGAATCCCGACCGGATCGAAGTCGTCTTTTCCGTCGGCCACAGAATCCGGATAGACTGAATGGCACCGACTGGAACTGATGACGTCGCGTCCGCGGACCGAATTCTCGGCATCGAGGGAACCGCCTGGGCCGCGAGCGCGGCCGTCTACGACGTCGAGGCCGACGACGTCACCATCGAGACGGACGCCTACGAACCCGACAGCGGCGGGATTCACCCACAAGAGGCGGCCGAACACATGCGCGAGGCCATCCCGCAGGTCGTCGAACGGGCACTCGACATCGCCCGCGAGCAGGCCGCCGACGCGGGCGAAGACCCCGACGAATCGCCGGTCGACGCGGTCGCCTTCTCCCGGGGGCCGGGCCTCGGTCCCTGTCTGCGGATCGTCGCGACGGCCGCGCGGGCGCTGGCCCAGCGCCTGGACGTACCGCTGGTCGGCGTCAACCACATGGTCGCCCACCTGGAGATCGGTCGCCACCGGTCGGGCTTTTCCGCGCCGGTGTGTCTGAACGCCTCCGGCGCGAACGCCCATATTCTGGGGTATCGCAACGGCCGGTATCGCGTCCTCGGCGAGACGATGGACACCGGCGTCGGCAACGCCATCGACAAGTTCACGCGTCACCTCGGGTGGTCCCATCCCGGCGGGCCGAAGGTCGAAAAGCGGGCAAAAGACGGCGAGTACATCGACCTGCCCTACGTCGTCAAGGGGATGGACTTCTCCTTTTCGGGAATCATGAGCGCCGCCAAGCAAGCGATTGACGATGGGGAGCCAGTAGAGGACGTCTGCTATTCGCTCCAGGAGAACATCTTCGCGATGTTGACGGAAGTCGCGGAGCGGGCCCTCTCGCTTTCGGACGCCGACGAACTCGTCCTCGGCGGGGGTGTCGGGCAGAACGATCGCCTCCGGGAGATGCTCGGAGCGATGTGCGACCAGCGCGGGGCTGATTTTTACGCGCCCGAACCCAGATTTCTCCGGGACAACGCGGGGATGATCGCCGTCCTGGGGGCGAAGATGTACGACGCGGGCGATACGATCGCCGTCGAGGACTCCCGGGTTCGGCCGGACTTCCGGCCCGACGAGGTTGACGTGACCTGGCGATCCGACAAGGCCGTCGGGTCGTGGACTCGCTCGAAGGACGACGATGCCGTCCAGGGGGCCGAAGCGACCGTCACTGTCGAGGACGGCCGCGTCAGGAAGGAGCGCCAGCCACGGACCTACCGCCATCCGACGCTCGACGAACGCCTCCGGACCGAGCGGACGCGCGAAGAAGCCCGACTCACGAGCGAAGCGCGCCGCGTCGGCGTCCCGACGCCGGTCGTCCACGACGTCGATCCGAAGGAGGGTGTCCTGGTCTTCGAGCGCGTGGGCGAGCGGGATCTCCGTGAGGCCCTGACACTCGATCGGGTCCGGGACGTCGGGCGACACCTGGCGACGATCCACGACGCGGGGTTCGTCCACGGCGATCCGACGACGCGAAATGTCAGAATTTCAGAAGATCGCACTCACCTCATCGACTTCGGCCTGGGCTACTACACCGGCCACGCCGAGGATCACGCGATGGACCTCCACGTCTTCGCCCAGTCGCTGGCTGGAACCGCTGACGATGCTGAAACGCTCCAGGAGGCCGCCGAGGAGGCCTACCGCGAGTCGAGCGGGCGGGGTGAGGCCGTTCTGGACCGTCTCCGGGAAATCGAGGGCCGCGGGCGGTACCAGTGAGCAGCGAAGGCTGGACCGTGGTGTGATAACCGAAAGCGTCTCCGAGCGACTCAAGTACCGCCGTTGCCCTACGTAGAGTGTGTTCCAGCAGGTCACGCAGGTCGATACGCTGTTCCTCCACGAGGACGGCGAGGACTTCCAGGTGGTCGTCCAGCGCGACGGCGAGCGCGTCCTCGGCGGTCGCCTGGAGGTCAAAGAGACCGAGGCAGGTCCCCGACCCGCCCGCCTCCGGGTCGAGCGAGGGAGCCAGGAGGACCTCCGCAGCCCCGACCAGTTCGTCGAACTCGCCCGCCGGGCGGGTCGGATCCGGGTTTCCGAGCAGACCTCGCCCCGGGGTCGCCGCGTCGTCCGCGAGTTACTCGACGCTTACCAGCTCGAGGCGAAGGTGGTTCGGACCTGCCGGTACTGTGCGTCGGCCGGCAAATACTCGCCGATCACGAGCGAGACGGCGATCGACGCCGACGGCGAGGACATCTGCCCGTCGTGTGCGATCACGGAACTCGAACGCGAACTCGCCTACCACGGCGACGTAACCGGGACGGCCCGCGATCGACTTGAAGAACTCTTATTGGACGTCCAGGACCTCGAACGCATCGTCAATCTCCTCTCGGGCGAACTCGACCCGGAACTCACGAAGTTCGACGAGATCAGCGCCACGGTCGAGGACATCGACCTAGTGCCGACGGACTCGCTGTCGTTGCACCCCGGCATGCAGCAGAAACTTGAGGGGCAGTTCGACGAACTCCTGCCCGTCCAGAGCCTCGCCGTCGAGAACGGCGTTCTCGAAGGCCAGGACCAACTCGTGGTCTCGGCGACCGCAACGGGGAAGACGCTGATCGGCGAGATGGCCGGCATCGACCGCGTGCTCAACGGCAAGGGGAAGATGCTGTTTCTGGTCCCGCTGGTGGCGCTGGCAAACCAGAAGTACCAGGACTTCCAAGAAGAGTACGGCGACATCGCCGACGTGAGCCTCCGGGTTGGATCGAGCCGAATCCGCGGGGACGGCGGTGGGTTCGATCCCAGCGCCGACATCATCGTCGGTACCTACGAAGGGATCGACCACGCCCTCAGAGTGGGTCACGACCTCGGTGACATCGGGACGGTCGTCATCGACGAGGTCCACACCCTCGGCGAGGGCGAACGCGGCCATCGCCTCGACGGCCTCATCTCGCGGCTGAAATACTACTGTGAGGAAGGCGGGCGGACGGCGGCCCGCTCGAACCGCTCCGGCGGGGGCGGATCGAGTTCGAGCGCCCAGTCGGGCGACACCCAGTGGATCTACCTTTCGGCGACGGTGGGGAATCCAGGGTCGCTCGCGGACTCGCTGTCGGCAAAACTCATCGAGTTCGAGGAGCGCCCCGTTCCGATCGAGCGCCACGTCACCTTCGCCGACGACTACGAGAAGGTCGACATCGAGAACAAACTCGTCAAGCGGGCTTTCGACACGAAATCCTCGAAGGGGTATCGCGGCCAGACGATCATCTTCACCAACTCCCGGCGGCGGTGTCACGAGATCTCCCGCCGCTTGGAGTACTCCTCGGCCCCCTACCACGCCGGCCTGGACAACAAGCGCCGCGGCGAGGTCGAGACCATGTTCGCCGATCAGGAACTGTCCGCGGTCGTGACAACGGCAGCGCTGGCAGCGGGTGTCGACTTCCCGGCCTCGCAAGTCATCTTCGACTCCCTGGCGATGGGGATCGAGTGGCTCACCGTCCAGGAGTTCTCCCAGATGCTCGGCCGGGCGGGTCGCCCCGATTACCACGACAAGGGCACGGTGTATCTGCTGGTTGAGCCCGACGGCGTCTATCACAACAGCCAGGAGATGACCGAGGACGAGGTCGCGTTCAAGCTGCTGAAAGGCGAGATGGAACCCGTGAGGAGCCTGTACGACGAGAGCGCGGCCGTCGAGGAGACGCTGGCGAACGTCGTCGTCGGCGGGAGCGCCGCCAAGCGCCTCAACGACCGGATGCTCGGGGAGGTGCCCACGAAGCACGCCATCGGCAAGCTCCTCGAGTACGAGTTCATCGACGGCCTGGAGCCGACGCCGCTGGGTCGGGCCGTGGCGCGGCACTTCCTCTCGCCCGACCGGGCGTTCCTGTTGCTCGACGGGATTCGCAAGGGGAGGGATCCGTTCGACATCGTGGCGGAGGTAGAATTCGCCGACGAGGAGCTGTGAGAGTGAATTCACAACAGTGCCACTGCCAGTTTTCGAGGGTTTGTGATGCCGAACGTCGATACTCTCCTGCGAAACCTTCGAAACAAAAGCCTCAAATCCGAACCGCTAATCGTGTGCAAAGCGAAGCCGTGAAGGAACAATGGAGGTCACAACCGGCCGAATCGTGTAATTTACACGGTTCATTCTTCATATTAGAAATGAAGAGATTTGACGAAGCAAGCTAGAGTGTGGGTGAAGGCTGATGTCTATTATCTGGATATGGTCGAAAAGTATTGTTGGATTTTAACGTCATATAGTCTTTACCTTCAATTTGAATACTCATACAGTTATATATGATATAAAAGAATTTAATAGACAGGGATGAGTTAACCAATCTGCAATGTCGGATGGCAAGAACAAGGCGACTACGTCTAGACGAGAAGTCATCAAAAAGATCGGTTTGGGCGGAGCAACCTTTTTGGGAGGAGCGACAGCTACAACCGGAGCGGCGGCACTTGAAAGTGACTGGACTTCCGGAACTGTAGTAGTGACATCTGATAGCGGCGAATGGGACTATCAGATTACGATGGCAGACCCGCATAATAATAAACCGCCCATTCAAAAAGGTGACAATACCGAAAGCGACGATAACATTAGTGGTCCAGACTCCTCTGGGGAAGACAAACTAAAGAACTGGGCTACGGGAACAATAAAGGAAGTTGATAGCGACGAATATCACTTCCCCGATACGGTGATGTCGATAATTGTTTCATTGAAGGGGACTAGTCGCGGGGTGATTTTCAAGCAAAACAGTGGAGCCGGAGGTGGTAACGTGAAAGTAACCGGCAGTGACCCTTGCGGTATGGATTACGAATTCACGGTAGCTGGAGATATTATTGAACCCCACTACTTTATTGAAGACAACGACAATGTTTGGGGCAACCAAGTGTATGGCCATATGGAGGACGGTGGCGAGGATAGATATGGTGCGCTGGGTTATATCCATGAAGTAGAGGTCTCTGATCCACAAACAAACATGTCTGGAGGGATTCAGGTTACATTTGATCCTGACAATTGATATTTAAATTAATGTATTTTTAACAAACTATCCTTATCCCCAACGGTTTATCTGTGAGTATCTTTTAAAAACAGATCTGACACAACACATTCTATATCGTGTCACATCGCGCGTCAGCTCAAGATATTTAATTAACTCCTTAGAGATCGCCGAGAAGCTCGACACTATCGAGTGAGGCCAAAATGTGAGATCAACCTTTGTGTAGGCGTTCCTGTTGCTCGACGGGATTCGCAAGGGGAGGGACCCTTTCGACATCGTGGCGGAAGTCGAGTTCGCCGACGAGGAATTGTGACCGGACGAAAAGCCGGTCTCAAAGAGCGTTAACGTCATCGAGATATTCGGAGACCGCCACGAGGAAGTCTCGATACCGACCCAGGTCCTGAAGGGCGTCGTAGACGATGTCCTGATCGAGGACATCACCGTACTCGTGAGCCAACACGTTCCGGAACATGGCAGCTTCCGCCATCGACTCGGCCGTCTCCTTGGACAGGACGCCGACCTCGCCGAGTCGCCGCATCGTGGCGGCGTTCGATCCGGGTGAGTGCCCGTCGATGTCACGGACCAGCATTCGGCCGATATCGATGCAGGCCTGGCTTGCCTTCTCGAAGCGACGTTCGACGACGTCACGGGTCTCCGGTTGCTCGCGGAACGACTCCCGGGAGACCGACTGGTTCGCAGCGAGAACCTCGAGACACGTCTGGACGTATTCGGCCTTTTCGACGATGGTCTCCAACCGTTCCGGGTCGTGTGAATTCGACACGCCTCATCCACCCGTCTCGACGAGCTGGTTGATATTCTCGATCGTCCTGTCGAAGCGTTCGCGCAACGCTTCTTCGGACCGTCGTTCGTCGGCGCGCTCGTCGAAGCGTTCCCGTAATCGTTCGATCCGATCGTCAGTGCCGACGAGAACCGTTCCATGGGCGAATGCCGCCCGACCGACGCGTGGATCGATGTCGGAGACGAGCGCCAGGTCGAGGTCGTTGCGGTCCAGCGCGACCGAAAGGTCCGTCAGAAGCGAAAGGAACGCATCCGTCCGCTCCTTGACAGCCGATTCGAATTCGACGACGATATCGACGTCACTGGTC
The DNA here is from genome assembly GCF_029229925.1 of Halorhabdus sp. BNX81. NCBI lineage: Archaea > Methanobacteriati > Methanobacteriota > Halobacteria > Halobacteriales > Haloarculaceae > Halorhabdus > Halorhabdus sp. BNX81. Next base: position 2,540,085 of record NZ_CP107254.1, read on the forward strand.
GGGTCGATCCGACCAGTCACCTGTGAACCGAACAGCACAGCCACCCGGACTGGATGGTCGGCCAGCACCTCGCGGAGCCGATCCGGCTCAACCGGTCCGGGATCTGTCGGACGGCGAGGACCATCGCCCTGGTCGAATCGGTCGCTCATCGTCGTAATATTGGTCAGCCGAGGACAAACATATTGTGGTGGCCGGGAGGTATCGTGGTGGCTACGGTCTGACGCCACTGGGTTAGCGCCCGCACTGAGGGCATCCGCAAGGAAAGAGACCCCTTCGACATCGTCGCTGAGGTCGAACTCGCCGACGAGGATTCTGACCCCGGCCGGCGTCATCCTCGCCCAACCGGAGTGTCGATCCGACGACCATTGATAAAAACTTTTGCTGGAGACAGGGCAAGGTTCGGACAATCCCCTCCATGCGAAACCGAACACGGATCTGTGCCGTCCTCGGGGTCCTCGTCGGGCTGAACGTCCTGTTCGTGGTTGCGATCCTCTGGGCCTACGGCGTGCTGTTGCCTGGGGTCGTCGCCGGGACGATCGTCTTCGCACGTCACGGGACTGTGAGTTTCGACCTCCTCCAGCTTCCCGTCTCCTGGCAGACAGTCGCCGTCCTCGTCGCCGGCTTCCTCGGCGCACAGCTGTACTACGGCTACAAGCGCGTCCTCGCACACACGCAGCGCGGGCGCGAAGACGCGGATCATGCTGTCGCGGGGATCGTCCGCCGGCTGGCGATGACAGCGGACATCCCCGAACCCGGCGTCCGGGTCGTCGACGACGACGAACCGAGCTGTTATACGGTCGGCCGGTTCACCGACGCGACGATCGTCGTGACCACCGGATTGATCGAGCGACTCGACGCCGACGAACTCGCGGCCGTCCTTGCCCACGAGGTGGCACACGTCGGAAACCGGGACGTGACGCTGATGACCGTCACGACGCTGTTTCTGGAGATCGCCGAGCGTGCCTATCGGGCGGCGCGACTCGCACGCCGGGCGATCCAGTCGCCCGGTGACGTCTCCGTCCGTGGGAAGGTCGCCCTCTACTGGTTCCTCCCGCTGGTCGCGCTGACGTACGTCTTCGTCGCGCCGATCCTCTGGCTCTTCCCGACCGTCGCCGACTGGGCGACCCGAACGCTCTCGCACGCCCGAGAGTACGCCGCCGACGCCGCGGCTGCCCACATCACCGGCCGACCGCTGGCGCTGGCGACCGCGCTCTCCTCGCTGACGGAATCGGGTCACCACACGCCCGAGAAGGACCTGCGGACGACCACGATGCAGGCGCTGTCGATCGTGCCGTCGCCGCTGATCGACAGTCGAGCGGTTCGCTCAGTCCCGACCCCTGCCCGACCGCCGGACGACCACGAGCGTCGCGACCGCTTGCGGGCGTGGCTCGACGGCGAAACGCCGGGGGTCGAAACGGCGGGTGAGCAACGCAGCGGCGCAACGGGACACACCCACCCGCCGGTCGGCGAACGGATCCGCCGGTTGCAGCAACTGGCCGCGGCGGCCGAACGAGATGGTGGAACGGCCGAACGGGAGGGAAAGCGATGACGGACGCCCGCCGCGCGCTGTTCGCGCTGGGAGCCGTCGTCTGCCTGATCGTCGTCGCGAGTGCGCTCCCGGCTGCCGATCCGCGGCTCGACCCGCCCGGGACCGACGGCGGGGACGTCGTCGCCGGGCAGTGGGATTCGGGCGATCGGAACGCGACCGATCCCGCCCAGCAGGCAGCCGATACCAGTACTGACGAACAGCCGAGCGACGACGAGGACGAGGATCGATTGATCAGGATCGACGGCTCACCCGTCCCGGGGACCCGGCTGACAGTCGGGACCGATACCGACGACCCCTTCGAGACGAAAACGATCACCGTCGACGGCGACGTAGTCGGCGACACCGATCTCGGAAACCTCGACGTCCGCGTCCCCTATGCCGAGGAGATGACGATCGGGATCCAGGGCGAGGAGACGAGTCGGACGGTCGACATCGAGACGAACGCGACGATTTACGAGCAGTCCGCGGCCGCGCCGAACGGGACGCTGTCGGTCACCGCCAGCGTCGAGACGGAGCCAGTCCCCGGCGCGGTCGTGACGGTCGACGGCGAGAAGGCCGCCTCGACGGACAGCGAGGGAGACGCGACGGTCCCGTTGCCGCCCTCGGCAGGGCCAGTCGAGATCGGCGTCGAACGGGGGCCAGTCACCGCCGAGCGGGTCGTAGACGTCCCCGAGCCGACAGTCTCTTTCGCCACACCCATGCTGTTCCCCGGATTCCCCGCACACGTCGTCGTCTCGGCCGACGGCGCACCTGTCAGTGACGCACGCGTCGAGATCAGCGGTGAGTCAGTCGCCACGACTGGGGGCGACGGCAGAGCGATGGTCTGGTTGCCGGTCGACGATTCGGCGACCGTGAGGGCGACAGTCGGGACGGAATCGGCGACGACGACGGTCGGCAACCTGTACTTCCGACTCGCTGCCGTGGTCGTGATCGTCCCCGGACTCGTCATCGGCGGCGTCCTGACGTACCTCAAACTCGCCGCGCTCCGGCAGCGACGCCGTGCCAAAGGCGTCGTCGCCGTCTTCGTCGGGCTCGCCGGCGTCCTCGAAGGGCTCTCCGGCGCGATCGGTCGCCTGCGCCGTTCGCTCGCCGACTGGCCGAAGTCCGTCGCGTCGATCGGCCGTCCGTCGTTGTCCGGACTCGGTGGATGGCGCTTGCCCGCCATCGGAACCGCGATCTCGATGCCGTCGCTGGGTGGGATCGCGGTGTCACTGCCGTCGTTCGGCTCGCTTCGAGACGCCGTCAGCGGCTCGCCGAACGGCTCCAGCACATCGCGTTTGGGCCCCAATCGGCTCGTCGAGTGGCTCAACGGCGACGAGAGCGAGGAAGCCGACGACGTCGTCGAAGAGCCCACAGACACGGACGAGCCCGCCGTCTCGCTCACCCCGAGAGAGGAGATTCGGGCGGCCTGGCACGGGTTCGTCGACCGGCTCGACCTGAGTCGCCGCGAGACGGTAACGCCCGGGACGGTCGCTCGCCGGGCCATCAGAGACGGGTTCCCCGCAGACAGCGTCCGGCGACTCCTCGCGATCGTGCGTGAGGTCGAGTACGGCGGGCGAGAGCCCTCACCCGATCGCGTCGCCAGCGCTCGGGCGGCGGCTGGCGACCTGATCACCTTCGAGGACGACGAGGAGGACCCACCGGGAGCGGAGGACGGCTCGACAGGGGTGAGCGGAGAATGAGCGCTCTCAAGTCACTGATCGACACAGTAGGTCGCTTCCGTCTCGAGAACCCGGAGCGCGTCGGCGTCGGCGTCGTCCTCGTCGGTGGGACCGCGGCCGTCCTGACGCTACTCGTCGGGAGTTTCGTCGCCGTCTCGGGCACGCTGCTGGGCGTATTACACGGCCTGGCAGTGTTGTTGCCGCTGATCGGGACGGCCATCGTGCTGGTGACGGCCTGGTGGGGGCTGAAAGGAGCAGTGACTGAGGAAACCCGACCCGACCCGCTGGTCGACGGTGAGCCGCCGGAACGTGGCAGCATTCGGTCGGTTCGAGACGTCTCCGCCGGGAATCCGATCGAGCAGGCGGCGACCGACCGGTATCGCTGTCAACGCGACGAGGCCGAAACGGACGTCCGGGGCCGATTGCACGACGGGGCGATCCGGACGCTGGTCGCGAACAACGGCCTCGGACGGGAAGCCGCTCGGGACGCGATCCGGACGGGCGAGTGGACCGACGACCCTGTCGCGGCCGCGTTTCTCTCGCCGACAGTTTCGCCGCCCCTCGCCGAACGACTCCGCGGCGCGATCGACCCGGGCGCAGCTTACACCCGCCGGGTTCGACGCACGCTCGCGGCGATCGAGGCGATCGGCGCGACGACGCCCGGCGAGACGGCGGAGACAGCGTCCGACGCGGATCCCTCCGCCGAGCAGACGGAGACAGCGTCCGGCCCAGAGCGGGCCGCCGAGACGGCGGGGACCACGGCGGAGAGCGGCACAGACCGCACGAATGCAGCCGTTCAGGAGGGGGCGCGATGACCGGGCGCACGGTCGATCGGGTCGGGCGCTCCGAGTCGGCGTTCGCGGCGACGCTACTCGTCGCCGGGATCGGGTTCGTCGCCGGAAGTCCGTTCCTGCTCGTCGCCGCGACGGTGCCGCTCTGGTACGCCGCCGCGAGCGTTGTCGGCACCGAGGAGGACGCGACGGTTCGGGCCACTCGGGAGGTCGCCGTCGACGGTTCCGCCGGAGACAGTGACTCGACGGCGAGCAGCGACGAGCCGCTCGCTGGCGATCCGGGCGACGTCGTCGCCGTCCGGACGACCGTCGAGAACGCCGGTTCGGAACCGATCGTCGACATCCGGGTCGTCGACGGCGTCCCGACGGAACTCCCGGTCATCGAGGGGACCCCCCGGGCCTGCGTGAGTCTCGACGCCGGCGAGGCCGTGACCCTCGAGTACGACCTGGAACTCCAGCGCGGCGAGCACACCTTCGACCCGGTGACCGCACGGACGCGGGACCTCACCGGGACCGTCGTCGAGACCTGGGACGTCGCGGCGACCGGGGCGGACGCACTCAGTTGTGAGCCGCCCATCGAGTCGGTGCCGCTGCGTGATGGGGCCAACGACTTCGCCGGCACGGTGCCGACCGACGACGGGGGCAGCGGCGTCGAGTTCTACGCCGTGCGGGACTACGAGCCGGGCGACGCCGTGGGCTCGATCGACTGGCGTCGCTACGCCCGGCGGCGAGAGTTGACGACCGTCGAGTATCGCGCCGAGCGGGCGACCCGGATCGTCTGTCTCGTCGACGCACGGCGCAACCAGTTCCGCGGGGCGTCCAGGGACCGACTTGCCGCCGCCGAACTGTCGACCGACGCCGCAGAGCGAACCGTCGAGACGCTCGTCGAGGCTGGCCACCCGACCGGGGTCGTCGCGGTCGGCGACGACGACCACGCCGCCGTCCCGCCGGGAACCGACTCGGGGACCCGGGAAGCCGCCGCGACGTTGCTCGAGTCGGCACGAGCGAGCGAGCGTCTCACCAACAGTCGCTTCTGGCACTTCGGCGTCTCCACGGACCCGTTCGGGGAGATCGAACCCTCGCTGCCCGGTGAAGCACAGCTCTACCTGTTCTCGTCGTTCGTCGACGACAGGCCGGTCGAACTGGTCGAGCGCCTCCGAACCCGGGGATACACCGTTCGCGTCGTCTCGCCGGACCCGGTCGACGACGACAGTCTCGAGCGCCGGTTCGAGGCGGTCGTCCGCCGAACCCGACTCGCCCGTGCCCGGTCTGCGGGGGCCCGCGTCGTCGACTGGGACCGGACGCGACCGCTCGGAGTCGTCCTGCAGAACGCGATCAGTGGGGTGAGAACACGATGACGGCACGACACGATCGGGACGGTGAGCACACGACAGCCACCCTGGATCCCCGGATACCGGAGCCGATCACCGCGGCGGTCGTTATCGCCGCGATCGCCGGCGTGCTATCGCTTGGGATCCACGCCCCCCTCGCGATTCCAGGGGCAGTGCTCGGCATCGGGCTGGTCGTCGGAATGGCCGGACTCACGCGCTCGTACTGGCGGATCGGGCTTACGACAGGCCTGTACGTCGCGATCGCCGGGGGTAGTGTCGGACTGGTCGGCATCGGCGTGACGGGGGCGGACCCGATGGCCGGTGTCCTGGCCCTGGTCGCGATCGTGATCGGCGCTGGGGTCGGGCTGCTCACCGTCGACGGACTCACGCCACAATCAGTCGGACGCGGGGGAGTGGCAGCGATGTACGGCGCGGTCGCCGCGACGGTCTGGGCGGCGGTGGTACTCGCCGTCGAGACGGCCGGCGGCGTCGGGGCGGCGGTGTCGGAGCTGGTGTGGCTCGGCGGGACGGGCAGCCTCGGTCTCAGAGTTTCGATCGTCCTCGCCGCACTCGCAGTCGCGGCGAGTGCGTTCGCGATCCCGCCCGCCGCGCTCACTCGCCCGGAGACACTCGGGCGGTATCGGACGATCAGGAGAGGGGCCGTCGTCGCACTCGCAATCGCCACGGTAGTCCTCGCCGGCGGGGCGTCCGTGAGTCGGTACGTCCCGGGGATGGCTGACGTCGTTGGGACCCTCGCCGGGAGCGCCGTCGTTCGCGTGCCCCTCGCCGTCACGATCGCGACCGGGACCGCGCTCGCGGCCGTCGGAGCGGTCGTCAGGGAGATGTGGTCGCGGGCGAGCACGCAGCCGAACCTCGCCGTGCCGATGCTCGCGGGCGCGCTCCTCGGCGTCGGCGGCTTCGTCGCCCTCGCAGTCTCGTTCGGCGTCGCGACGGGGGAGATGCTCTCCGTTCTGGTGGGTACTGCCCTGGTCCTGGGTGTCGGCGGCAGCTTCGCGTGGGCCTACGGTGTCGAACGCACCGACGACGCGAGGGGCGCGGCGCTCTCAGCCGCGGCGACGATCGCCGTCGCGATCGCGCTGGGGATCGGCGGGCTCGTGACCGGTGCGGGCGTCGAACTCGAACGCGGGTTCAGCGTGGCGGCCGCACTCGAAGCGACCGCGGCGCTGACCCTGTTCGCCACGGCCGCGTTCGTCACGGACGTCGGCAAGTACGGTCGAATCCTCGGCTGGGAAGTCGGTCGCGACGGGGCCAGGCCCCTCCCGCAGTTCGTCCGCGTTGGCTGGAGTGGAGCGATCGCCGTCGCGGGGTTCGTAGTCGCGGCCCTCGGGTTCGTCGCCGCGGCGCTGTTCGCACCCGTTCTCTCGGCCCCGGCGATGCTGGCCGTCGTCCTCGGGCTGGGCGCAGTACTGGTCGGCAGCTGGCTCCTGTTCGGCTGAGGAACGGCGCTACTCGAACGCCGGCTACTGTTCGGCTGCGGGCTCGTCCATCGCCGGCACCGAGACCGTCCCGAGGACCGACTCGACGATGGACCGTCGGGACACGCCTTCGACACTGGCCTCCGGGGTCAAGACGAGCCGATGGGCGAGCACGGGGCGGGCGATCCGGCTGACGTCGTCGGGGACGACGAACTCGCGGCCGTCGAGGACGGCCCGGGCGCGAGCGGCCTCGAACAGCCGCTGGACGCCGCGCGGGGAGACGCCGACCTCGACGCGGCCGTCCTCGCGGGTCGCCCGACAGAGGTCGGCGATGTAGTCCCGAACCGGATCCTCGACGGTGATCGTCTCGGCTTCCTCCTGGAAGTCGAGGACAGCCGTCCGATCCACGACACGATCGACCGTCGGGTCCGGGTGGTCGCGATCCGCGCGGCGGTCGATCAACTCGCGGGTTCCATCGGCGTCGGGGTAGCCCAGCGAGGTCTTGATCATGAAGCGATCGCGCTGGGCCTCGGGGAGTTCGAAGGTCCCCTCCTGTTCGACGGGGTTCTGGGTCGCGATGACGACGAAGGGCTCCGGGAGGGCGTGGGTCTCGCCGTCGACCGTGACCTGGCCTTCCGCCATCGCCTCCAGCAGCGCCGACTGGGTCTTCGGCGGCGCGCGGTTGATCTCGTCGGCGAGGACGACGTTCGCGAACACCGGGCCGGGGGTGAAGTGGAACTCCTCGGCCCCCTCTTCGAAGATGTACGACCCGGTGATGTCGGCGGGCATCAGGTCCGGCGTGAACTGGATCCGGGAAAACTCCAGGCCCAGCGCCGTCGCGAAGGAGCGTGCGGTCAGTGTCTTTCCCGTCCCGGGGACGTCTTCGAGGAGGACGTGGCCGCGGGCGAGAATGGCGGCGGTGACCTCTTCGAGGACCGTCGGGTCGGCGATGACCGCCGAGCGGATCTCGTCGATGACCGCCCGGACCGTCTCTGCGGTGTCGGGGACTGCCATGCGTGTGTCGCCTCGCCACATCGACATAAAGTTCCTGATTGCGAACACGATTCCCGGCGGCGTGCTGGCGATGGAGACGACCGGATGGCGAGCAGTGTCTGGTCGAAGGCAGGTGGGACAGAGGTGGCTTTTTGTCCACAGGCGACTGTGTGACGGACGTGCTAGGTGGGCTGGACCCCGGGATGGTGATCGTCTTCGCGATCATCCTCGCGGCACTGGTACTGTTCGCCACGGAGGCCGTCCCGGTCGACGTCACCGCCATCGGGATCATGATCGCACTGCTGGTCGTCGAGCCGGTCTCGACGATGCTGGTCGAGTGGGGCGTCCTCGAGTCGGCCGTCTACGTCCTGCGCGCGCCGGGCAGCGAGGTGACGGCCGTCGAGCGCGGGCTCTCAGGATTCGCCAGCGTCGCGACGATCACCGTCCTGGCGATGTTCATCCTGAGCGCCGGCGTCCGGCGGACCGGCGTGATCCAGATCCTCGGCCGGAAAGTCGGAGCGTTCACCGGCGAGGACGAGACCCGCCAGTTGGGCGCGACCGTTGGGATCGTCAGCCCGATCTCGGGGTTCATCAACAACACCGCCGCGGTCGCCATCCTCCTGCCGATGGTGACTGATCTCGCCGAGAAGGGCAAGACTTCCCCCTCGAAACTGCTCCTGCCGCTGTCGTATGCCTCGATGTTCGGCGGGACGCTCACGCTGATCGGCACCTCGACGAACATCCTCGCCAGCGACCTCTCGGCCCGGCTGGGCCGCGATCTCGGCATTCCGGAGCTTCACGCCTTCTCGATGTTCGAGTTTACCCACCTCGGCGTGATCATGATGGCCGTCGGGCTGGTGTATCTCATGACGATCGGGCGACAACTCGTCCCAGCCCGGATCAAACCCGCCGAGGACCTCACCAGCGAGTACGACATGGCCGAATACCTGACCGAGGTCGTCGTCCGCGATGATTCGCCGGTCGTCGGCCAGCGCGTCGGTGAGGCCCTCGAGGGCACGGACTTCGATGTCGACGTCGTCCAGTTGATCCGGGAGGACGCGGTCTTTCTGGAGCCACTGGGCCAGAAGGTGATCCAGGCCGGCGACGTCTTCGCGCTCCGGACCGATCGGGACACCCTCGTGGAGCTCATGGACGTCGACGGGTTCGACCTGCTGGGCGACGTGGCCGTCACTGACACCGAATTGGAGGCCCCCGAGGAAGGCCACAACCTGGTCGAGGTCGTCGTTGCCCCCGGATCGTTCCTGGTCGGCGAGACGCTCGCGAGCGCGAACTTCCGGCAACGCTACGACACGACCGTGCTCGCCCTGCGCCGCGGCGGGGCCGTCATCCGCGACCGGATGGATCGAACGCGACTCCGGGTCGGCGACACCCTGCTCGTCCAGGGGGCGACCGACAGCATCGACCGTCTCAACAACAACCGCAACTTCATCGTCGCTCAGGAGGTCGACCGACCCGACTACCGCGAGTCGCGGATCCCCGTCGCCATCGGGATCGTCGCCGCCGTCGTCGGCCTGGCGGCACTGACCCCGATCAACATCGCCGTGGCGGCGCTGGCTGGCGCGCTCGGGATGGTCCTCACCGGCTGTCTGAAACCCGCCGAGATGTACGACGCCGTCGAGTGGGACGTCATTTTCCTGCTCGCCGGCGTCATTCCCCTCGGGATCGCCCTGGAGGTCACCGGCGGCGCGGCACTGCTCGCTGACGGGATCGTCGCCGTTGCCCCCTCGCTCCCACCGATCGTCGTCCTCGGGCTGATCTACGTCGTGACGGCGCTGCTGACGAACGTCATCTCGAACAACGCGAGCGTGGTGTTGATGATCCCCGTCGCCGTCGAGGCGGCCGTCGCGCTCGGAGCCAATCCCTTCTCGTTCGTGCTGTCTGTGACCTTCGCCGCCTCGACGGCGTTCATGACACCCATCGGCTACCAAACCAATCTCTTCGTCTACGGGCCCGGCGGCTACGAGTTCATGGACTACGTCAAGGCCGGTGCACCGCTCCAGGCGATCTTCGCCGTCGTCACGACGCTCGGCATCGCCCTCTTCTGGGGGCTGTAACGTCGATTGGGGATGTCAAACAACGTAACGGCGGGTGGGTTCACGGGATCAGTAACCGACGACGCTGGGACGTATACATACCTATATAGCATTCATAGTAACTATTACCTAAATCCCTTCTCTGCATCAGTCTGATGCCCTCCATTACTCGACGAGCCTTCCTGGGTAGTTCGAGTGCGGCGCTTGCCATCGTCGGTGGCTGTATAACGCAGGGATCCTCTTCGACTCCTGCTCACTGGGTGACCGTCTATCTGGGTGAACGCGAGGAGAGCCACGACGTCAGCGTGACGGTCAAAAACGGGAGTGGGGACGTACTCTTCGCGAAAGACTACCGTCTCTCGGATGCCAACGAAGCCGACGAGGACGCCCCGTTCGAGGCATCGACCGACCCCGAGACAGTCACCGTGTCCGTCGACGGAACCCGGTTCGAACGTGACTGGCCCGGCTTTGAACAACCCGAGTTGCCCTGCGATGACCCGAATCGCGCGGGCATCGAGCTATGGGTCGAGAACGGGACCGACGGCTCGCCTGGAATCCGAATGGAAGCGGATTGTCAACACGTGACGATGGATTGACGGGATCCACAGACAACTCAGTCCGCTACCTGTATCGAGCGCTCGAGATGAGCAGGTCAAAATGTAGCCAGTCGATGAAGCATCGTGAATAGCAAAGAGACCGAAGAACGCCACGTCGAGGTACCGGATGCCGGATCAACGGGGCGACTCAAACTGCCTGCAGCACCGGATGTGGTAGTGGGTCCTGTCTTCGAGCCTCAGTAGATCGACCGGAACAGCGCGAGGACGTCGCCGGCGTCGACCGCCCCGTCGTCGTCGAAGTCGAAGGCGTCGACGTTGTTCTGGACGGCCGGGCTGTTACGGTTGTTCAACAGCGTCCGGACGTCGGTGACGTCGACCGTCCCGTCGCCGTCGACGTCCTCGGCCAGGCCGTCGCCGTCGTGGTCTTCGGAGACGTCAGGGCCGAGTGCGGGACCGGCCTCAACCGCGAGCGTCGCGTCGGCGCTGAGCACCGAATCGTCGTGGCCGTTGCGGATCGCGTCGACCTCGGTGTCGGCGTAGTGGCCGTAGACTGTAACGGCGTCACTCGACGCCGAGAGGCTCTCCAGGGCAGCCGTCTCGACCGTGACGATGAGCCGGTCGTCGGAAAGCGTCGCGTCCGCGACGGCGACCGTCTCGGAGTCCTCGTTCATGACCGTGAACGTCGACGCGTTGATCGAGTCGACCGCGTCAGGGACGTCGTAGGTGAGGGTCGTCATCTCGCCCTCGGCCGCGATCGAGGGGGCCTCGAGGGATCGGGTGACCCGCCGGATCCGGTCCTCCTCGGGCGGCGAGACCGTGCCCTGCTCCTCGATGTAGTTGACGACCGCGGTGCCATAGAGGGTGTAATCCTCGTCGACCGTCGGGAGTTGCGCGAGGTCGTCCCAGCCGGCCATGTAGGAGTTGACCGTGACGTCGTAGGTGTCGTCCATGTCGACCGGGTCGCCGTCGACGTAGACATCGCCGATCGCCGAGGACGCGCCAGGCCGGTCAAGGAACTCGTAGGTCACGCCGCCGACCTGTAGCTGGGGCTGGCTGCCGTAGTCATCACTCGGGGGCGTGACCTGACTGTCCAGAAGGTCGAGGAGCTGTCGGCCCGTCATCTCCTTGGTCACGAGCGTGTTGCCGAACGGCAGGGAGGTGTAGACATCGTCGTAAGTGATGTTCCCGTCCTCGATCACGAAGTTCCCGCGAATGCCGCCCGCGTTGGTCACCGCGACGTCGCCGCCGGTCCGTTCGAGGAACGCGTCGCCGATGATCCGCCCCCAGCCCGTATCGTCGGCGTAGTTCGCGCTCGTCGAATCCAGCGATTGGGTAGTCTCGCCGGCGACCCGCGAGAGTTGCTCGGCGAAGCCCGCTTCGACGACACTCCGGGCCGACTCGTTGACCGTCCAGTTGCCCTCACCGAGGTCGTGGAGACGGCCGTCAGTGAAGCCGACGCCGTTCTCGCTGACCGTGACGTTGACCTCGCCGAGGTGGCCGGCCTCACCGCCCGCCTCCACGATGACCGATCCTGACGTGACTTCCGGCCCGTAGGTGACCTCGTCGTCACCGGAGACGATCACGTCGATGTTGTCCGTCTCGTTGGCGAGTTCGCGTGACTCGGGAATGCCGGTGTGGGTGAGCGCCACGACGACGTCGACGTTCTCCTCTTTCTCCAAGGTCTCGGCGACCTGGCTGCCGGCGTTCGAGAAGTCAGTGACTTCGTAGCCTTCTTCCTCGAAGTCGACGGCCGTCTTCGGCTTGACGGCGTCGTCGACGAGGCCGAGGATGCCGATCTTCACGCCGTCGCGTGTGACGGTCGTGTAGTTCTGCGTGCCGGGAACGTTCCCGCCGTCCGCGGCGCGGATGTTGGCGACGAGCCACGGGAACTGGGAGGTGTCGCTGACGTTCGAGACCGGTTCGAACCCGTAGTCGAGGTCGTGGTTGCCGACGACCTCCGCGGCCGGGTTCAGCACGTTCAACACGTCGACCGGGACGCGCCACTCCGAGACGGCCGAGAGTGAACTCGGGCTGATCTCGTCGCCGCCGCCGACCACGAGCGTCGGATTGTCGAGTGCGGCCTTGCGGTCGTTGATCGCGCCGACGAGCGTCCCCATCGCCTCGCTATCGGCCATCGCCGTCTGGACGTCGTTGTACTGGATGATCGTCAGGTTGGTCCCGTCGCCGGGATCGACCGACTCGTTGAGGTCGGCCGGCTCGGTGGTCGGGGCGGCTGCCGCTGTGACACCGCCCGGACCCACGGCCGCGCCAACGGCCATCAGTGCCATCGCCATCACAACCAACGCGGCGACTTGGCGTCCTCCCGCCGTTCCCGACGATTCAGGTCGTCGTGACATATCCATCTGTTTTCCGCTCCGTCAGGGACAAAAGCCTTTCCGTGAAACGGATTTAGAACCCTCCATAGACTATTTAATACGATATAACGTTGTTTCTCTATAGATGGCTTCGTCTCTCATCGGATCGCTCCCGATGGCTATGGACGCCTATTGAGCACTGCTCGCGGAGAGGGAGATCGTCGCGAAGAGTCGCCTGTGGTCGATCACTCCAGTACTGACAGGGTCAGAATGCCGCGATGATCACGGCGGGGACGAACGCGACCTCCAGCACCGACAGCAGGATCACAACGATTGCGCCGGGCAAGCCCCCGATGGCGACGATCAACAGCACCAGCGGCGATATCGCCACTTCCAGTCCGAGTGCCATCTCGGCGACGAGGAAAACGACGAGGCCGATCACCGCGTTCCAGACGAACGGCTTGATTGCCTTGACGATCCAGTACGCGCCAAAGACGACGCCGAGGACGACCACCAGCGCCGCGACTTCGATACCTGTTACCATATCTGTACTTCTACGTGACGTCGTATGTGCTTTCTGGCCAGTGAGATCGAAAGAGGGATTGAACGGGGAGACTGTCGGTAGAAACCGCGTGAAAGCCCCGGACCGTTCGAGTCGGGAGGCTCGCCCATTTCAGTCCCTCCCGTGTCTCCTGGTCGGGCAGCTGGTGTGGGTGAGGCTTTTACGCTGTCTCCGGTGGTCTCGACTCTAGCAATATTACGAACGAAACGCTTTACCTCGCGTCGTCGTAATTGTGGGTACGGGACCGTGGGGTAGCTTGGTATCCTTGCGGCCTTGGGTGCCGTTGACCTCGGTTCAAATCCGAGCGGTCCCATGCTTCTGCGAGGAACGGACGTGACGAGCGAAGCATGCAATAGCGAGGATTTGAACCCTGGAAGTCACGCGCAACGAGCGAAGCGAGTGAGCATGTCTTCCTCTGGTTCAACATCCGAGCGGTCCCATACCACCTTTTTACGGCGTCGGGTGCGCCTGCGGCGCACCACTCCTTGTAAAAACGTGGGCGAAAAACGTCCTGCTCGCGAGCCGACGGCTCGCTCGCAGTGAAACGCGCTCGCTTCGCTCACGGTTCCACCGTTCGCGTTTCCGAGACGCTCCCCCCGGTCGCGTCTCGCTTCGCTCGCGCGTACGCTCAACTGATCCAGTCGTCAGCTCCTCTTCAAAAATAATGCTCTCCACCGTCTAGGCGTAGGGACCGAAGCGTTTCCCTCCGAGGAGTCGATCGCGTCTTTCTACGCTTCGGAGAGCCCGACTTGTCCGGCCGATGTCGGCGACGGCTTCGAGAGTTAGTTCGACCAGGGCACCTGAGCCATCGTCTTTCTGCCGGTTGAGTGATCGGCGAAACACCTACAACCCTGTATAATTGAATTATACATATGGGAAGCACAATCCGCGTGTCCGACAACACAAAAGAACTCCTCAACCGGCTCAAGCAGGAAGACGAAACGTACGATGAGTTGCTCTCGCGACTCGCCCGCGAAAGCGATACGATGAATCCTGGCGTCTGGGACGAAGACCAGGTAGACGCCGCTCGAGAAGTTCTCAAACAGTCCCGGAAGAGTTTCGAGCCTCACCGATGAGTTTTCTCGATACGTCCGTCATCATCGACTACTTGGGCGATGTCGACGACGTAGTCGCGTTCGTTGACGATCAAGATACGCTTCTCACCTCGAGTATCTGCGTCTTCGAAGTCCTCGTCGGCGAGGTCCACGCGCCCGGCCCGACCGATATCTACCAGCGACGCCAGGACTTCGGCCGCGTGCAGGCCATAGAGTTCTCCGAGACTGTCGCGATAGAGGCGGTGCGATTGCAACAAGAGCTGATGGCAGACGGGGTACAACTGTCCCCCCGGGATATGATGATCGCTGCGACGGCACGCTCGACGGGAGCCGAGCTGGTCGTCGCCGATTCGGACTTCGATGTCGATCCCCTCAGGGAGTACATGAACGTCCGCGATTTGCGCTCGGAGTAGTGGCCGGTTCTCGGCACATTGCCGGACGGAATGAATCTCGACCACTACCCGCGCAAACCCAAACGATAGGTGCGACGGGGACCAACGTTTCAATATGCCAGACGGCAGGACGTGTTCCGAGCGAGCGACAAGGGGGCCACCCACCAGCGATGATCGTCGCTGACCTCCACGTCCACACGACGCGGTCCGACGGAACCCTCCCGCCAGAGGCCGTCAGCGACGCCGCCCGAGAAGCCGACCTCAGGGCAGTCGCCGTGACGGACCACGATCGGCTCCCGCCCGTCGACGCGCCGGTCGTCGAACGCGACGGCGTAACGCTGATCGCCGGGATGGAACTCCGGGTGACGACCGGCGATCAGCGACTCGATCTCCTCGGATACGGCATCGATCCGACGCCGGCGCTTCGTGCGGAAACCGAGCGCCTGCAGCGCGACCGTATCGAGCGTGCCCGGAAGATCATCGACTGCGTCGAGGATCGCCTCGGCGTCGACCTGGATCTCGACTGTCACGGCGGAATCGGCCGGCCACACATCGCACGGGCGATCGCCGATACCCATGCTCACTACACCGTCCAGGACGCCTTCGATCAGCTCATCGGCACGGACCAACCCTGTTACGTCGCCCGCGACCTCCCCACCGTCGAGCGCGGGCGGGCGCTGCTCGAGGAAGCAGCGGCGCTAGTCGGCCTTGCCCACCCGCTCCGGTACGACGATCCGGACGCCGCGCTGGCGCACGCTGGGAGTCTCGATTCGATCGAACGGGAGTATCCTTACGAGAGGGCGGTCGATCGAACGCCGGTCGACGACGCGATCGCCACTCACGACCTCCTCGCGACGGGCGGAAGCGACGCCCACGGGGAAACACTCGGGGCGGCGGGGCTTGGACGGGCGGGCTACGAACGCGTCTGCACGGCCCTGGACGCAGTGGTGTCCGGGACATGATCGGGGTCCGCTGCTCACCGGGACAGCGCCGACCGTCAGCCGTTCGTCAGACGATAACGGTGGCTTGAATGTCTCTGGATTCATAGGTTCGGGATATGCAGTGTCACTACTGCGAACGGGAAGCGGACGTGGCGGTCGAAAAGGGGGACATCACAGTGGGGGTCTGTGAGGAACACTTTCGCGAGCAGATGGCGGAGTTGGCCGACGGTGAGTGGCTCGAAACCGTCCAGGACGATCTCGATGTCGAAGGGATCGAGTGACGGGGGCGGCCCCATCGCCAGCAGGGTTCGAAGTCTCACCTGATTGCCTGCCAACCCACCGGTAGCACTCGCTATCGTTCCCGCTCCGCGTGTTCGTCGAGCCACGCGAGTAGTTCGTCGGAGACGGTCGCACTCTCGCTGACGAAAAAGAGGTGGCCACCTTCGACGCGACGATGCTCGCCGCGCGGGAGACGATCGGCGAGCGCCGCCGTCGCGTCGGGATCGACCACAGCGTCCGCAGTGCCGCTCATCACGAGCGTCGGCGTCGTGATCTCGTAGAGATCATCGAGAGACGCCCCGAGCCACGCCGCCTGCTGGTCGCGCCACCGGGCCGGTTCGGCGTCGTCTGCCGCTCGCCACTCGGCGATCCGGGCGATGACGTCCGGATGGGCCTCCGGGACGCCGGGAGCGAACGCCGTTTCGAGCGACTTCTCCAGCGCGTCAGGATCGTCCGTCGGGGCGGCCATGGCCGACAGCGCGTCCTCGTCAACAGCGTCCCCTGGAGCCGTCCCGAGGATCGTGAGGCTCGCCACCCGGTCGTGGTGGCGGGCGTATTCGAGAGCGATGACGCCTCCCAATCCGGCACCGACGAGGTGGACGCGCCGCGAATCGACGGCGGTGACGACTGCCGCGAGATCGGCGACGAGCGACGGGAGCGTGTACGGGCCCTCGGGCGCGTCGGCGTCGCCGGTCCCCCGAAGATCCCAGACGGTTGCCTCGTAGGGGCCGGCGACGGCGGTGTGCTGGTAGCTCCAGAGCCACGCGCCAAAGCCGACGTCGTTGACGAAGACGACGGCCGGGCCGGAGCCAGTAGTGTCGTATCGGAGGCTCACGCCATCGGTATCGACTGTCGGCATGTTCCAGCAGTGCTTGCGGTCGGAGAAATGGCTACCGATCGCAGCCGAATCGTTGCGGCGACCACCGAAGCTATATCCCCGGCTACCCAACCGGGTGCCAATGGGGATCTCTTCGTTTATCGACGCCGTCGAGGACCGGGAGAAGACGGTGACAGTCCTCAATCGCGAGTCAGTCGATCCGCTCTATCGAATGCTCGAAGGGATGTTCGAGGACGATAGCGTCTCGATTACCGAAAGCCAGGACCCCGAGGCACCGGGCGACGTCGTCCTCCTGCGGGACCAACAATCCGGCTCGCTGGCGATCTCACAGCTGGGCGAGATCAGCGAGACGCTGTTGCTGGTCAACTCGGATCTCTACGTGACCGGAACCGTCCCCCTCGAAGACGTCGAGACGCCGGAGGTCGTCGCGCACCTCTCGGACGTGACCTTCACCGTCGCGGACAAACAGAAATTTCTGCTGATCCATATCTCCAGGCACATCGAATCGCTGGCGCTCGAAACGGACGGCGGCGTCCTCCACTCGTCGTTCCAGCGGCTCTCACGGTTGCGCGACGAACGTGGGACTGCGGCGGCATACGAAACGCTCGCTACGTCGGCCGTTGAGACCCATGTCTACGGCGTCGACGACTGGGACCCACCGGCATTCGCCGACGAGTTGACCGTCCACGCCGGCGACACCCCGGAGCTCCGGGACTCGTGGTTCGTCGTCCACGATGGCGACGGCGACGAGGATCGCATGGCTGCCCTCGTCGCCGAAGAGGTCGGGCCGAACGAATACCGCGGGTACTGGACCTTCGAGCCGGGACTGGTAAAAGAGATTCTCGGATACCTCGAATCCACGTACTAAACTGCAGTCAGATAGATTCCGTGGCGGAAGTGACGGGCGAACGGCGACCTCAAATATACGAAGCTATTCGTTATCAAAAAACATATCGTCTTGAGATTTCTACGGTCAGTATGCGCGATTTTTCGTCGTCTCGTCGAGCGTTTCTGACTGCCGCCACGGGGGCTGTAGTCGGGCTCGCCGGCTGTAGTACGTTGGCTACCGAGCCAGATCCGTGTCATCCGGTCTCGTTCGATCCAGCGCCGACTGACTGGCCGATGGCGAACCACGACATCGGCAACACCAACCGAGCGATCGACGCTGCCGCCCCGGATCGACCACTCACGGAACGGTGGCGGCAACCGCTCCCGGAGCGAGACGCCAGTCACGCCGGTCCTGGCCCAGTCGTCGCCGGGAACCGGATTCTGGTCGTCTGGACGAGGGAAGATGGCAGTGACTCCTCGACTCGGATGCTCGTCACGTACGATCTTTTCACGGGGGAACCGGGATGGCAGGTAGCATTGTCCCCTGACCAGGGACCCTTCGATTCGGCATATCTCACAGGGGGCCGACTGCTTCTTGACGACGGAAACGGGAGTCTTTCAGGATTCGACCCGACCGATGGGACCAAACAGTGGAACACGACGCTATCGGGACTAGATAAGTCCAAAAGCGAAGCGGGCAGACCCATTCCGTCCGATGATCGTCTCTACGGGATTCGCTATGGCGATGGGACCGACGGATCCTCGAAAGATGCAATCCTGACGGCACTCGGTAAGGAGGGGCATGTCTGTTCGAAAACGACAGCGACCTTCGACGACTTCGTCAGCGTGACCGCCGCCGGACACGACCGGCTCTACTTCGGCGGGAGTGAACTCCACTCGTACGACCTGCAAGCGGACGAGTTCATTTGGCAACGATCGGGTCCGACGAGAGCAGAATCCCTCGTGGTCGGTTCGGACCGCATCTTCGTCGGCTGGACACGATCCGGTGATCAAAGCGGTGCCATTGGCGCGTACGATCCAACTGATGGGAGTGTCCTGTGGGAGCGAACCGGCGACGAAACGACCCGACCCTACTGGCCACAAACGATGAGTGTCGGCGACGAGACCCTCCTGGTGGGCGAGCAACTGGGTCCTGACGGGTTCCAGATTGTCGCGCGGGTGGCAGCAACCGGTGAGCAGCTGTGGTCAGTCGAAACGTCCCGGACGGCAACGCCCGTGATCGCGGACGACGTCGTCTACGTGGCGCAGGACGATTCGGAGATCGGTCCGAGCCTCGGGCTATACGACCTCGAATCCGGGCAGGAGATCGCCCGACATTCGCTTCCGGCGATCGCGTCGGATCCGGTCATCGCGAGTGGTCACGTCCTCCTCATTGCCCGTGACAGCGAATACGGTGACTTTCAGTTGGTCGGGTTCAGATAAGTACATCTAGTTTCACGATCGCGATACGCACGTAGTGGCGGCGCTTTTGACTGAATCAAAAAGGGGTGAAAATCGGGGGGTGAAAGCACCGTCTGTGAACTGCAACTCCGGGGGATGGAGTCATGGTGCCTCTGACATTGTGGGGGGATTGGGCCGGCGTGCCGACCCACTCGATCATTGTTGGCCGGTACTTGTAAAGGGGGGAGACAATTTACTCAGCGTGAATAAACCCCCGCGCTACACCGGCCACACGGAGTCAGCAATCGGAACGCGAGGTGATGGACGCCACGCGGAAGCCGTCTGTCGATGGGGTTAGTTTATAACCTGTCGTAGCACGGCCGGGGCCGCCTCGAGTGCGTCGTCGAGCGCCTCGGCGTCGGGGCCGCCACCCTGTGCGAAGTCCGGCGGACCGCCGCCGCCCCCACCGACGCGGTCGGCGAGTTCGCTCACGACCGCGCCGGCGTTGACGCCGGTACCCTCGGGGGCAGCCACGACGAACTGTGCGCCGTCCACACCCGAACCAACGACCGCGACCGACCCCGATTCGGCGATCGCATTGGCCGTTGCCCGCAGTTCGTCCATCCCGCCATCGACCCGCTGGATCACCGCCGTCGTTCCGCCAACGTCGACTTCCTCGCCCCCGCTATCACCCGACGCGCGTACTTCGGCGAGTTCCGCCTGTAACTGCTCGATCTCCTTACCGCGCGCTTTCCACTCGGTAAAGAAGCGTTCGGCCGTCTCCGGGACGTCCCACGGATCGACATCGAACGCCTCGGCCGCCGCGTAGAGGGCGTCCTCGGTCTCCTGGGTTGCCTCGATGGCAGCCTCGCCGGCGGCGTACGTCAGCCTGACGACGCCGTCCTGGATGCGCTCGGTCGAGTGGATCTTGATCGCCCCGACTTCGCCGGTCCGGGAAACGTGAGTTCCGCCACAGGCCTGGACATCGTCTTCGACGTGGATGAGCCGGATCTGTTCGCCGGCCGGGATCCCGCCCTGGTAGAGGTCAAAGCCGTACTCGGCTTCGGCCTCGTGGCGGTCAGGCCACTCCTGGGTGACTGCGGCGTTGTCGGTGACGATATCGTTGGCGACCCGCTCGATCTCCTTGACCTCCTCGCGGGAGACCGGTTCGTAGTGACGGACGTCGATGCGTGCCGAGTCGGTCCCTTTCTGTGCACCGGCCTGGCGGATATGGTCGCCGAGAACCTGCCGGGCAGCGTGGACGACGATGTGGGTCGCTGTGTGGTGGGCCATGAGTCGGCGTCGCCGCCGGCCGTCGATCTGTCCGCGGACGAACTCGCCCGTGCCCGGATCGGCGTCAGTTCGGTGGAGGACAACGCCATCACGGATCTGGACATCGGTCACGTCGACCGTCCCGTCGTCCGTCGAGAGCGTGCCGTGATCCGGCGGTTGGCCCCCACCTTCCGGGTAGAACATCGTCTGATCGAGCACCACATCGTAGCCCTCGGCGCGCTCGATGACGTCGAGGACGACGGCTTCGAACTCGGTCCGGGTCTGGTCGTCGTAGTAGAGCTTCTCGGTGTCCGGGAGCTCGAGCAGTCGATCGTCCCGGTCGGTCTCCTCGGTCGACCCGGGGCCCTCGGCGTCCTCGTGGCGCTCGGCGACCAGCGAGTAGAAGTCCTCCGGGGCGTCGACATCGACACCACGATCGGCGGCGATCTCCTCGACCGTCTCGGCCTGGATGCCGTGACTGTCGTAGAGTTCGACGAGTTCCGCGGCCGGGATCGGCTCGCCGGAGTCGGCGTACTCCTCGGCCAGCTGTTCGACGCGTCGGTGGCCACGGTCGAGCGTCTCGCGGTACTTCTCGACTTCCGTGCGGACGATGTCACGGATCGTATCGCGGTTGTCGTAGTCCAGCCGCTCGGCCTGCATGTCGACGAGTTCGTCCATCGGCGCGTCGACGCCGACCTCGTCGACCAGGCGTTTGGTGCGCCGGAGGACCATCCGCGCGAGATACCCCGTGCCGACGTTGCTCGGGACGATCCCGTCGCCGAGCATGTACGCGAGCGTCCGGCTGTGGTCGGCGATCGCGTAGATGGATTCGAGGGGTTCGACGAGTTCACGCAACCGCTCCGTTTCGACGCCGATCTCGCTTGCGATGTCGTCCCGTGCTGCCTCGACATCCTCGGCCTCGTCGATGTCCATCCGGCCCGAGAGCTTCGCAGCCTTGTGAACGATTTCCTCCTCGTCGGCAGTATGATCGATCCCCGCGTTGTCCGTGAGGAAGTCGATCATGTCGGGGTAGACGGCCTCGTAGACCGTCGGCGTGCCCTGTGACATCCAGGTCCAGCGTTCGAGCCCGTAGCCGGTGTCGATGATCCGGCGGTCCATCCGGCTGTAGGTGTTGCCGTCCTTCATCTCGAAGTCGCCGTCCGGGTCGCGCTCGAACTGCATGAACACCAGCGTCGCGAGTTCCGCGCCCTCGTAGATCACCTCGAAGGCGGGTCCGGCGTTGCCGCCACCGACCCATGGATCCTCGATGAGGGTGACATCTTCCCGGTCGGCACCGACCTCGGCGAGTAAGTCCATGCAGTACTCGACGCACTCGTCCTTCCAGTAGACCTCGCCCTCGTAGGCGTAGTCGGTCCCCTCCTCGGCGTTGAACGCGTGATGGCCCATCATCTCGAAGGCCATGGTGTGTCGGCCGGTGACGCCGACGTTGTCGATGTCCTGCATCCGGATGCAGGGCTGGCTCACGGCGAGGGGGTTCGCCGGCGGCGGCGACGCGCCGCTGGTGACGTGAGGCTGGAAGTCGTAGATCGACGCCTGGGTCAGGAGGACGTCCTCCCGCCAGCGGTTGGCCGCGACGGGATAGGGCTCGATGCGCTCGTGATCGTGTTCCTCGAAGAAGGAAAGGAACTGTTCGCGCATCTCGCCGAGTTCGAATGCCTCGTCGAACCCGGGGTTATCGATGAAGCTGTACTCGTCACAGGGTGGTTCACCGCAGGTTGTCCGCCCCTCGTCGAGCGTCCAGAAGTGATCCCCACACTCCACACACTCCTTGCGATGGAATCCGTGCTCCTCGAAGTATTCGAGCCGGTATTCCTCCTCGAGATCACTCATTCGTTGACTGTATTGTGGCCCGTCCGGCCCTAAATCAGTTCCGAAGGGGCTGTTCGGGCAGCTAAAGGTGTCCGTGGGCCGAAAACGGGCGCTCCGGCCGCGTCATTGTGTCGTTCATAGCGGCACGATATGATCGAAAGCGTGTGAGACACACCCAAACGACGACCTGCCTACTCGACGGGCGTCAACAATGTACGCGCGAACCGTTCCATGCCGGTGGCGAGCAGTTCGAAAACGTGCAGCGAGAAGGCCCAGAGCAACACGCCGACGGGAACCGCGAGCAACGCTTCCAGGAGCGACCCCAGGTGCCACCACGGCCCGAACTGAAAGATCTGAACGCCATCGTAGTGCAACGGTGCGGTCACCAGCGCCAGCGAAAGCGCAGTGAGCGTCACGGCGACGGTGAACTGGATTGCGCCGACTGGCAGCCGAACCAGCGCGAAGGCACACGCGCGCCAGGTCTGCTCATCGGTGCACGCATTCCGAACGTGGGAAATGGGCTCCGAAGGGGAGGTATCCAGCTTCCACGGGGACTGGATCGTCTCGTCGAGGAATGTCGCGGCCAGGCGTGCCTCGACGATCGTGAGGCAACGCAGGAAGCCGACCGTCCCGGCGAGGATCGCGATGCCGACGAACAGAACCGAGAGGGCGAGCCCAAGCGAAACCCCGATCACGACGCCGAGAAACGAGAGGATGCCGAGCGGAAAGCCCAGCACGTGATACACGAGCCGTTTGTACGGCCCGGGATGGAGGACGATACCGAGACCGTCGTCGGAGATGGCGAGGGACCTGCTATCGAGGACGGACATCGACAGAGATGTCAGAACCGTGGACGAAAAAACTATCGGAATATTCGCATCTATCCGAGTGTCTCCGGCTGAGCCCGGTTACCGGCAAAATCACCCGAATACGCGAGATCAGATGGCTGTCATTCCCGACCGTCGAGTGCGAGCGAAGCGAGCAGGGCCTCGAGCTGGATCCGTTCGCTCGCCCCCTCGGTGATCCGGTAGTCGGCTTCGCCGACGCGATCGAGGACGCGGACCGCCGCCGCATCCGAGAGGTCGAACTCCCAGACGGTGCGGTGAAGCTGGTCGATGATGTCGCCGCCGGCGATCCCTTCCTCGGTCAACAGGGTGTCGAGACGCGATCGAGCGGCAGTGAAGTCGCCGTCCAGTGCGAGGTCGACCATCTCGCGGATGTCTTCGGGCCGGGCTGTCGACGTAATCTCGAAGACCGCTTCCTCGGTGACTGTATCCCCGGACATCGACGCGGCCTGGAGCCCGTTGATCGCCTTTCGCATGTCACCGCCGGCGACGTAGACCAGCGCCTCGATCCCGTCCTCGGTAACGTCGATGACTTCCTCTTGGGCGATCTGGCGGATCTGGGCCTCGACGGCCTCGTCGGCGAGCGGCGAGAACCGGAAGACGGCACACCGCGACTGGATCGGGTCGATGATCTGACTGGAGTAGTTACACGAGAGGATAAAGCGGACGTTGTTCGAGAACTGCTCCATCGTCCGGCGAAGCGCTGACTGGGCGTCGCTAGTATTGTGGGTCAAAATCCCATTGGCGAGCATGAAGTTCGGCGTCCCCTCCATGCTGATGTTGTACGCCTTCCCACGATGGCTGTATTCGATATTTCGAACCGTGACCGTTTCGACGGCCTCCAGTCCACCGTCGGTCACGAGAGCAGGTTCGAACTCGTCTCTCTCGTAGTGTTCGTGATGCGGAAGTTCGCCGTCCCCGACGACGACAAACGTGTACTCCTCACCGTACGTTTCCAGGAATTCCTTCACCTTCTCGGTCTGGCCCCACAACTTGGCGGAGCCTTTGACCTCCACGACGGTATCGCCGATAAGGAAATCGGGATGGAACACTGATTCGGAGAGTTCAAACTCCGGTTCGTACTCGTATTCGACGCCTGCATCCTGCAACGCCTTCGCGACCTCGTACTCCCAGTCGGATCGGACGAGATGGCCGAGTTCGTCGCTGTGTCTGATGTTCCCGCCGGTTGGTTCGTGCCCCTGCAACGCTTCCGAAACCTTCTGTGCGACCTCGGGGTCACGCATCGGGTTGTTATCGCCGGTGATGTCACAGACCGGGTACTCACACGCCTCGGTCGCTTTTTGGACGATTTCGTCTTTCCTGTCCTCGTCCAGATTCGCCCACCACTGCGCGCTCGACCGACCGATCCTTTCTTTCACCGCTTCGGGGTCGGCGTCAACGACCCACTCGTCCCACGAAGTCCCGGATCGTTTCTCGCTAAGATTGTCACAGAAGCGTTCGATGCTTTCTTCGTCCATTTCCCAGACGGAGACACCGTGGAAATCGCCCCCGTAGTTCGGGTTGTCTTCACCTTCAAGTCTCCCGTCGGAGAGCTTCTCAACGATTTTCTCGCGTCGTTCCGCGGACCACTCCGTCCCATACATGGGATTGCCCTCACCTTGCATCTCACGACTGTGTCCCTGGTCCTTGCAGGAAACCGAACAGAACCGTCCCGCGGTCCAGTCGCTACAGGATTCACACCGCGAAACGCCGATGTCGTCTTTGAAGTCCGCGATCTCGTCACCCGGCTCCAGTTCCTGTAGCTCTTTCTCGACGAGTTTCCCACCTTCATCGACCACGAAAAACGGATGCGAGAGGCTCGCCTGGATGGTCCGTCCATCCGCAAGTTCGAGTTCAAAGAAATCCGCGACGCCGGAATCGACACGGTGTCCCTTGTCGGATTGGATCTCGTTGGTCTCGAAATCGACGGATGGAATCGGCTCTCCGTCTTCCGCCACGTCTTCGATATTTTTTACCTCCGGTTTTGACGGATATCCCGTAACAACCTCAGTTCCAGGCGGCACGCATAGTGCGTCGGCCTCGTCGAGGAATATAATTCGGTAGTCGTAGCCGCCAAAAGAAGTGCGCGCGAAACTCTTGACGCGGTCGCGAACGACGTCGATCCCGCGCTCGTCAGAGGCGTTGAGTTCGAGGAAGTTCTCCTCCCAGTCCTCGCCGTAGAGTTCGCGGGCGATGGCGGTCGCAGCGGTCGTCTTGCCGACGCCGGCCGGCCCGGCGAACAGCATGTGGCTGAGGTCGTTGCGTGAGACGTAGCTGCCCAGTCGCTCGACGATGGCCTCGTGGCCCGCGATGTCTTCGAGGGTTTGTGGGCGGTACTTCTCGATCCAGACTTCCTGTCGACCCGCCCGGGTTGACTCGGCCTCGCTCATGGAGGAAGGGAGGGAGTGTGTTGGCATAAAGGCGGGGATAACGAGGCCGAACGAAGTGAGGCCTCGGAATTGCGAGCGGGGAACGGAGTGACCCGCGAGCAGCAAGAGCGAGGCCGAGTGAGCGAGGCGAACGAACCCTCGAAAAACGCGAACGGGGAGCGAAGCGACCCGTGAGAACGACGTGACTCGAGAGTGTAGCAAGCCGTGAGAGCTGCAGGCCGTGAGCCGCGGCCGACCGACGGGAGGCAGCGAATAGCATGACAGTCGATGCCGGCAGCATGGATCGTCTCGAAGGCAACCGGTTCAGGCAGGTTCGCAGTGACAGTCTCGTCTTCAGTCACCTCAACCCGGTAGTGAAAATCACACTCTTTCTGGACAACAGGCTCGTGACTTCCCATCCATTTCAGAAGGCTCGCTGCCAGAGGAACACAAAACTGGCAACCACGAGGTAGCCAGCAATTCCATACAGGAATGAGGAAAGAATAGTGTGAGTCACATGGACGAAAGTCCCGCTAACGCCACCATAGATCAGTGCGTGCGCACCGATATAGCCCCATGAGTCCTCTTCGAAGAAAGAAAGCGGTTGCAGACGATCGATAGCGAAAATCGCGACTGCCCACCCCATTCCGATAATGAATGCAATGGCTGTGTTCGGCAATTGGGAGAGGTGAAACATACCAAGGGGTTGAATTCCAAGATTTATATGTCCGACTATTATCCAGATATATGGACTTGTTTAGATGCTTGATCTCACTGCGCTCACGGTCGCTATTGAGAAGCGGGTGAAAGCCCACACCAGCTCGCGTGTCGTCACTTCGTTCCTCCCGCTCGCTAGACGCCGGACTCCGTTGCCTCCCTTCGGTCGGCAACGCGGCTCGCGGCCGCTGAGTGACATACGCTCGCTTCGCTCGAATAGGGGCCGGGTGGCGGCAGGGAGACGGCGTACGCCGTCTCCATTCGAGGCCGGTGCACCGGCCTCGCGGCCGCCACGGTATGAAGCAGTCGGTAAAACCGACCGCCCACGTAGCGACGCGCGAGGGGGATTCGCCCTTTCGATCCACCAGGACGCACTCGGCGAAGACCGGCTATGCAACCGAATGCCTGGTGGACCGAGAGAGGTTCTACTGAATCCGAAGAGCGATTCTACCGCCAGGAATTCGCGGGTAAACAAGACCGATTGAACAGAACCCCGAAGCGCTCATGGTCACGCACGCGAACGAACGGATATGGAGGTCACGGTGGAGCTGGTCGACGAGGCCACGCGCGAGTTCGACGTCGAGCCGGGGACGACCTACGGCGAGTTGCTCGCGGACTTCGACGTGAGTCCACACGAGGTGTCGGTGCTCGTCGACGGACGGCCGGTCCCCGAGGACGAAGCGGTAGACGCCGAACACGTGCGCGTCGTCCGGCTGATCAAGGGTGGCTGATGGCGATTCGCACCGCCCAGGATGGCGATCTCGTCGGTGTCTTGAACGTCCTCGACGGGGCCGACCTGGCGACTGACCACGACCAGGTACAGACAGCCATCGAGCGTGGGGATGTCTTCGTCGCTGTACCGGACGAGGATCGGGACGGTTCGCCAGTCGTCGGTGCGGTGGTACTCGACGGCGAGGAAATCGTGAACGTGGCCGTGCGCCGGCGACGTCGGGATCAGGGGATCGGAAGTGTACTCGTCGAGCGAGCGATGCAGGAGCGGGAACGACTCGTCGCCGAGTTCGATACCGATGTGCGGCCGTTTTACGAGTCGCTGGGGTTCGACATCGCGGCGGCGGGTGACGGGCGGTGTCGAGGCGTGTGGCGGTTGGGCGACGGCGGATAGATGGAAGGGACGCGTCGCGGTATTCGGAGACGGTACAGTTTAGTTCGCGGACGGAAAAAGCGGGGATGAGGGCCCGTATCTCAGTCTGGTTAGAGAGAGCGGCTCATAACCGCTTCGTCCTTGGTTCAAATCCGAGCGGGCCCATACAGCGTGCCGCGAACGACAGTGAGCGGCCGCTGTATCACCACCGAGGATTTGAGCCCTGGAAGTCACAGCCCGCGCAGGACCGGAGGTCCGAGCAGGAATGTCTTCCTCCGGTTCAAATCCGAGCGGACCCATGTGCGTGGCGTGAGCAAACTCGCGAGCGCCCGCTACTGGAAAAGCAAGGATTTGAATGAGACCTGACGCGCACAGCGAAGCGAGCACGTCAGGGCGTGGTTCACAATCCGAGCGGGCCCAGTCAACTATTAGGCGTTCTGTGGCCGCCCAAATCCAGAGTAAGGGGCACTCAATCTGCCAATATCGGCAAGAACGCATTTTTGGGAACGGGGGTGCGAAATCGGCGGTCAACAAAAATCACCGTCGGACCCATCACGTCGGTCGACTGCCGTAACCGGAGGGATGCCCGGTGAGTCGTTCTGCACAGACTTCGATCAACGCAGATGCCGAGAGAGCAGTCCGGAACCAATCACAGGACGCCCATGTACCGATCGCTGCGCCGGGGAGACCAGGGCGATCACCGTCGCGAGAACAACACTCCGGGAGATCGGTTCTTGAGGAGTCATTAAGGCTACTTCCCTAAAACACACCGCCTGCAGTTGCGAAAATCGAGCCAGAGCGGACCCCTTGCAGGTCGTACAAATTTAGAGATACATCTAATCTTGAAATGGACTACGGCACTACCAGTATCATTGAATAATAGCGAGGAGTGTGGATATATTTAAATAAATGAGTTCAAGAATCGGGATAGATAGTGAGGCGATGGAAAGACCGAGATAATACAACAGAAGTAGTCTTTCTTTTGTCCAGTTTTGCTCCCAAGAATCCTCGCGGTAGTCTGCTGGAGCCGAGAAAAACTGATCCGGAGAATCAACCGTTTCGAAATCAAAATTCACGTTTTCAAACTCATTTATTATATCTTCTAGATGATTGGATATTTCCTTTCGGCTATTTAAGTATGTCCTTGTCCAAAGAAACATGGCCAAAAAGACCCCTGAGGCAAAGATTGAAAGGATACCCCTAGTCAAAAATGTAGAGCTTTGTGGGAGTACTCCAACCAAGGCCCCGAAAACGACAATACTAATATAGAAGGTTGTGTGTATTATCTCGTTTGTTGTCATTTGTTCCTCGACAAGCTGACTGTATCTATCCATTAGAAAATCGAGTTTCATTTCGTCTTCCTGACCACTTGAACTGGGCATTGTTGCATTCACCTCCTCACATTTCAGTATACAGTCTAAAGAAAAAGTATTGCCGATTTATGATAAGTTACCGCACGTGTATTCGAATCGGCTATCTCGTGGGGCCGATACGCCACAAACACGTACACTCCGCCCTCACGCCGAAGCCGGTCGTAGTACTTCCGAAACCCCCGAAAGCGTCTCTCCCTGCCGTTGGCTCGCTCGATTCGGCTTCTATCAGCCGCTTCCGAAGAAGAGTAGGATATTGGTGATTACCGCCCGAAGAGGGGATAAATCGATTGATAAAGTACTATACTCCATGATATTGAATTGCTAGAAGATGCCTAAAGTAGAATACCTCAATTTCGACGTGGTCGACGAGAACGGCTGGGACATCGAGGACGAGAACATTTTCGAGAAGGCTGCCGCTGCCGACCTCGACGACGAGGATTACGGCGTCCTGGAGGTCGAGGAGGGCGAGTTCATTCTCGATGCGGCCGAAGACGAGGGATACCACTGGCCGTTTTACTGCCGGGAGGGGAAATGTGCG
Source organism: Halorhabdus sp. BNX81 (assembly GCF_029229925.1). Classification (NCBI taxonomy): domain Archaea; kingdom Methanobacteriati; phylum Methanobacteriota; class Halobacteria; order Halobacteriales; family Haloarculaceae; genus Halorhabdus; species Halorhabdus sp. BNX81. Next base: position 2,569,114 of record NZ_CP107254.1, read on the forward strand.
GTCTGTGGGGCACGGGTACTCGATGGGGAAATCGAAATGCCCGATCAAGAAATCATCACAGAGCAGGAGAAAAAAGAGGGCAACGTTCGACTGACCTGTGGAGGCACGCCGGTCGAAGACGACACGAAGATCATCTACAACGCCAAACATCTGAATCTGGATTGGTATAGCTACGTTTAGGACAGATACAGTCGGTATCTATCCCGTGCGCCTGGCAAAGCTCGAGACAGGACCGATGGTGTCAATTTTGAGTTGCGAGCCCGCTACACAGTACTGACGGCCCGACCGGAGGCGGTGTCCGAAGCCGTCACGACGTCGCTTCCGCTCGTTCTCCGCCGCGCTGGATCGCGTCGGCGAGCAGTGGGCGCATCATGCCAACGAGCGGGGCGGTATCGCCGTCGGTCCAGACCGCGCGGTGTTTGCGGACGCCGGGCAGCGACGTCTGGATGTCGGCACTGACGAGCAACTGAGCGCCGTCGACCATGAGGATCGCGCTGACGGCACCGGGTTGGATCGGGTGGGAGTCCCACCACGTCCAGGTTTCCAGCACGCGGGCGTCGGGCAGGGCCGTGCGAAGCCGCTCGCGAACGGGCTCGGCGGGTGAGCCGATCACGATGTCGACACCGCGATCGCTGGCCGCCCGCAGCGCCGTGAGCAACTCGTCGGTCAGCAACTCCTCGACCGCGATGGCGAGCAAGACCTCGTCGGTCGCGTCGTCGAGCAGGCCTTCCATGCGCTCGCTGACCTCCGCGTCGCCCTCCATGACCCAGACGTCGCCGTCCTCCTCGTCGGCCGCCGGCGACTGGAGTCGGGGGAGCAGCGTGCCGATCCGATCGAGTACCGTCGACAGACGGCGGTCGAGCATCGATACCGCCTCGTCGGGATCGACGGCCCGGAACTCCCGGGGGGTCCCCTGCTGAACATCGACCAGCCCCCGCTCTTTGAGCCCGTCCATACAGTCATAGACACGAGCGCGCGGGACGTCGGCGACCTCGCTGACTTCCTTTGCCGTCCCCTGGCAGAGACGCTCCAGCCCGACGAAACAGCGTGCCTCATACTCGGTAAAATCAAGCGTTTCGAGCAACTCGACGACCTCCTCGACGACGGATCGATCCTCCGCAGTCGAATCAGATAGTTCCCCTGTCATTGTGGTGTGAACGCCCCGTCGGTTGGAAACGATTGGTCCTCCGTCTGAATAATCCTTTGGACGTTTCTACGGTAATCGTAACATACGTGACGACCCGGACGACCGGCTGAAACGCGATATACCCGCCAACCTGGCCGAGAAGCCGGGATAACGTATCGAATAGTACGATCGGAGTACCCACGTTGTTTCTACTGGAGTAAAAAATAGACGTAACATCTAAATGCACCCGTCGACTACGTACGGACACACGAGGCAGGCGGCAGTACCATCATGTCAGGAACCAATTCGGTACGAACGGTATCCGAGCACCGCGCAACCGAGCGGAACGCCGAAAGCAAGCAGTCCGGCCGGGTCGAGACCTGTCCGGAGTGTGGCGGGACAGTCACAACCGACGACGGGCGTGGCGAGCGTGTCTGCGAGCAGTGTGGTGTCGTCGTCGAGAGTGACGCGATCGATCATGGGCCGGAGTGGCGGGCGTTTACCCCCGCCGAGAAGGACGAACGGAGCCGGGTCGGGTCGCCGACGACGAAGCTCCTCCACGACGAGGGGCTCTCGACGAGCATCGGCTGGGCGGACAAGGACGCAAGCGGCCGCACGCTCTCGTCGTCCCAGCGCGAGAAGATGAGTCGGCTTCGGGTCTGGGACGAGCGCTTTCGTGCGACGGACTCCCGGGATCGCAATCTCAAGCAAGCGCTTGGCGAAATCGACCGGATGGCCAGTGCGCTTGGCCTCCCGGAGAACGTTCGGGAAACCGCGAGCGTGATCTATCGCCGGGCCTTGGACGAGAATCTCCTGCCCGGTCGGTCGATCGAGGGGATGGCGACGGCGTCGCTGTATGCCGCCGCCCGCCAGGCCGGGACGCCCCGGAGTCTCGACGAGTTCGAGCCCATCAGTCGCGTCCGCCGCCAGAAGTATTCCCGCGCCTATCGGTATCTTGCCCGCCAACTCGAACTCGGGATCGCCCCGGCCGATCCGGCGGAGTACCTGCCGCGGTTCACGTCCGACCTCGAACTGGGCGATGAACTCGAACGACAGGCACGGGAACTACTCTCGGAACTCAAAAAGACGGGCGAACACAGCGGGAAAAACCCGACCGGCCTTGCTGCCGGTGCGATCTACGCCGCCGGACTGCTGACCGGTGACCGCATCACCCAGCAGGAAGTCGCCGAGACGGCCGACGTCAGCGAAGTCACGATCCGGGACCGGTACTCCGAGTTGCTCGAAGCCCTCGAAGGCGATCAGATCGACGCTCGCAGCGAACGCGGCGGGAACTGATACAGCGACATCGGAGAGGGCCACTCGAGCGCCCGTTTTTCGCAGTGTATTGTTGTCGTGACGGGCTGACAGAGTAGACGAGGGCGATCGCTGCCTCGACCAGGCGCCCCGTCGCCGACTGGCGTGACGACAGGTATAATCGGATCGGGGCGCATGCCTCCGAACGTCCGAAGCCATGGCGGGAATCGATCGAGGGGGACGGCAATGAGCGAGGGGGTCGATCACGCCGCCCGCGCCCGGGAAGCGCTCGGGTTCTCGCGGTGGTGGCTGGTACTCGCGGCCGCGGCCATGATGGCCGTCGTCGGGCCCTACCAGTACGTCTGGAGCAGTCTCAGAGAGCCCGTCGCGACCAACCTGGGGATCGACAGCGCCGCCCTCTCGACGGTCTTTACGCTGTACGTCGTGATCCAGGCCGGCAGCCAGTTCCCCGTCGGCTGGTGGCGCGACCGCCACGGCCCGCGAGCGCTCGGCATCCTCGCGGCCGTCCTCGCCGGCGGCGGCTACCTCGCGCTGTCGGTCGCGGAGACGGTCTGGGGGATCTATCTCGCCTACTCGCTAGGTGCCTTCGGGGTCGGCATCGTCTACACCGTCGCCGTCAACACCGCGCTGAAGTGGTTCCCGGACCGTCGGGGCCTCACGGCCGGCGTCGGCACGATGGCCTTCGCCGGCGGGAGCGCCGCGCTTGTCCCGTACGTCCGGGCGAACGCGGGGCCCGGGAGCCCAGTCACGGCCTACGTCGACGTGCTCCAGCACGTCGGCGTGCTGATCTTCGCCGTCGTGTTCGTCGGCGCGCTGGTGCTTCAGGACCCGCCCGAAGAGTGGCGCTCCGATGGCAACGGCGACAGCGTGACCCACACCGGCCGGCAGTTCACCTGGCGGGAGATGTTGCATACGCGGCAGTTCTGGCTCATGTACGCGATGTTCGTCGCCGTCGCCAGCGCCGAACTCATGCTGATCGAGAAGGTCGTCTCCTACGCGGGGACGCTCGGCCTCGCCGCGACCATCGCCACCGCGGCCGCGACGTTGCTCCCGGTCGCCAGCGCGGTAGGCCGACTGACAGTCGGCGGGCTCAGCGACCGCGTGGGTCGGACCGCGACGATGACGGGCACGTTCGCCCTGGCCGGGATCGGCCTGTTCGCCGTCGTCGGCTTCGGCCGGGGCGGCGTCGGCGCGGCGTTCGTCGGCGCGGTCGTCTTCAGCGTCTTCTTCTCGAGTCCGCAGTACACGCTGTTTCCGAGCGCAGTCGCGGACTTTTACGGCGAGAAACACTCGAGTGCCAACTACGCGCTGCTGTACTCCGCGAAGATCTGGGGCGGCGTCTTCGGCGGGACCGTCACCGGCGCGGCCGTCGTCACCCTGGGGTGGAACCAGACGTTCCTGCTCGGCGGCGGCCTCGCCCTGTTCGCCGCCGCCGGCGCGCTCGTCCTCGACCCGCCAACGGTCTCTCGAGCCGACGACGCCTAGCCGGACGGCGAGCGTAGCGAAGCCACCGGGCCGCGGCGCGGGCCGGCGGATGCAACCTGAAGCGACGGACCCAAACCCGGCGACGCACAACGACGACGCGAATGAAGCTCCGGTTTCTGGGCGGCGCTGGCGAGGTGGGCCGGAGTGCGATCCTCGTCAACGAGTCGCTGCTGCTGGATTACGGGATGAAGACCGAGACCCCGCCGCAGTTTCCGGTCGGCACCGTCGAGCCCGAGGCCGCCGTCGCCTCCCACGGCCACCTCGATCACGTCGGCTCGATCCCGTCGCTGCTCTCGGGCGATCGACGCCCGCCGATCCACTGGACGCCGCCGACCCGGGAACTCGCGCTGACGCTCGCCCGGGACACGCTGAAACTCCACGGCGGCACCTACGACTGCCCGTTCACGGAAGTCGACGTCAGGCGCGTCACGCAGGTCAGCGAGACCCACGGCTATCGCGAGTCCTTCGAGGCGGCCGGCCACGAGGTCACCTTCTTCAACGCCGGCCACATCCCCGGCAGCGCCCACGTCCTCGTCGACGACGGCGAGACGCGCCTGCTGTACACCGGCGATTTCCATACTGACAACCAACGCTTAGTCGCAGGCACGACCGCCCGCCCCGACGCGGACGTGGTGCTCACCGAGAGCACCTATTCGGACGTCTCCCACGAGGACCGGGCGACCCTCGAGGAGCGCTTCGCCGAGAGCGTCAAGACGGCGCTGTGGGAGGGCGGCACCGTCGTGATCCCCGCCTTCGCCATCGGTCGCACCCAGGAGATGCTCATGATCTGTGAAGCCCACGACATCCCTTGCTACGTCGACGGGATGGGAAAGCAGGTGACGAAGATGCTCCGCCGGCATCCGGAGTTCGTCCGGGATTCCGACGCTCTCCAGCGCGCCAAATCACACGCCCGGTTCGTCGACGGTCGCGACGGCCAGCGGAAACGCATCGCGGCACAGAACACGGCGATCGTCACCACCAGCGGGATGCTCAGCGGTGGCCCCGCGATGACCTACATCCCCGAAATTCGGGATCGGCCGGTCAACAAGATCGCGCTCACAGGGTATCAGGTCGAGGGGACGCCGGGCCGGGACCTGCTGGAGACGGGCAGCGCCGAGATCGACGGTCAGCGGATGCCAGTCGCCGCGCAGGTCGAGTCCTACGACTTCTCCGCGCACGCCGACCGGGACGGCCTGCACGCGTTTCTCGAATCCTACCGTGACACCCCGCTCCTTGTCAACCATGGGGACAAATGCGAGCAGTACGCGACCGAACTCGCCGGCGACGGTTTCGACGCGACGGCACCCTCGATCGGTGAGACGATCGACATCTGAGGATGAGCCGTCGACACCCTAAGAGCGAGACGAATCGGCACCGCGACCGCAATCGACCCCGTCGAACGCCGACAGCGTCGCGTCCCGTTCGCCGGCGAGTGCGTCCCGGACGTCCGCGTCCGTCCAGTCCAGCGGGCCGAGGACGCCGACCGCGGCCCTGATCGCCGCCTCGCGGTAGTAGCCCGCGTCGTAGTCGCTCTCGTCGTCGATCTCCGACGCCAGCCGCACTCGGTCCATCCCCTCTCTGTCGTCGTCGCGAACGACGTAGACCACGTCTTGACCCGGCGCGTAGTCTAGCCCCATTGCCCCACCGCGCTCCAGCGCGGCGACGGTGCGGGTCCGGTGGGTGTAGGCGTCGACATCCTTCGAAGCGCGATTCCGGACGAGCAGGTCCGTCGTCGGGACATCGCCGGCCGCAAGAGTTGCGAGGTGGGCCGCGAGCGTGTCGATCACCGCGCTCGGATCGCGCGTCCCGTCGAACGTCTCGATGAGCGACCGCTGAAGCCCCGCGACCCACGCCGGGGTCGAGCGCTGCCGGCAGGCGAGCCCGCGAACCTTGAAGGGGTCGTCCCCGTCCGGATCGCGCCGACTGCCGAAGTACTTCGTCAGCGCCCCGCCCTCGCCGTCGCGTCGGGGGCAGAACGCCACCCAGTCGAAGGCCCCCTCGTGCTCCAGGGCGATCCCGACATCGTCGGTGATTTCCGCAGCGATAGGGTCGAGTGGCTCCTGGGTCGCCCCCTCGCGGGGCGTCACCCAGATCGAGTCGACGATGCCGTGCAGGACCGACCAGCCGCCGGCTTCCAGGCGTTCTTTGGCCGAGAGGAGGACGTCGCGTGCGTGGGCGTTGATCGCCTCGTGGACCTCGATCCGGCCGAACTTGGCGTTGCTGAACCCCTGATACCCGAAACACGAGACGAGGATCCACTTCAGGGCGTCCACTTGCCCGGAGAGTGCGCGTCGCTCGGCGGCCGAGAGGTCGTCCTCGGCCAGCCGGCGTTTCATCTCCGCACGGTCGTCGATGATCGGCTCGAGGACGTCGGGGAGATAGCCCTCGCGATCACAGACGGAATAGCCCAACTCGAGCACGTCCTCGCCATCGTGACACCCACACCGGACCGTCTCGGGCGAGAGATTGTGTTCGCAGATGATGTTGGGGTACATCGACGCGAAGTCGAGTTCGTGGACGGTGTCGTGAACGCCGACGATCGGTGAGAGCGTGGTTCCGCCCCGATCGGCGTCGTGGAGCGTCCGGGCGGTCTTGAACCGCTCCGGTCGCCAGGCCCGCCACTGGACGAGGACATCCCGCTTTCGGACGGCCCGGATCTGGATCGCCGTGAGCACATTGCCTATCGACGCCCAGGACAGTTCCTGCAGCGGCTTGCCCGACCGGGCAACGAGGTCGAGTGCCCCCGCGAGGTTCGTCTCGCCGAGGAAGAACGTGTTCGAACGGTCGATCACGACCCGGCCGGGGACGTTGTACCGCGCCGGGGAGTGCATCCGTCGCCCGTAGGACTCGAAGGTCGACGCCCCCGCGAGTTGCTGGACGGCCGGGATTTCGTCCCGCGATTCACGGCTCGGGACGCGCTGGAGGCCGAGGTCGACGCCGTGCTCGGTGGCCGCCTCGTCGAGCAACGGGAGGATGTCACTCCGTTCGACCCAGAGAACGTCCGGGTCCTCGACCGCCAGCCGCCGCCGGAGCGTCGAAAGCGTCTCCTCGACGGTGTCGCCGGCCGGCTGCGTCGCCGCCGACGTGGGCTCGGCAGTGACCGTCGGGGCCGTCGTTCGCGCGCCGATCGCCAGTGCGGTGAGATCGCCCGCAGCCGCGGCAGTCCGGGGCAGATCCAGCCGAAGGACGCGCGGGGGCCGCTCCGGCGTCGGATCGGTGCCGGTTTCCAGACAGTACCGGAACTCCGACGAGAAGTCCACGTCGAACGCCCGGAAGGGAACGCGACCGGGCGGCCCGCGATCCTCGACGAAGCGGGCGACTTCCCGGACCGCATCGACCCGGTCGACGTCGATCCGGAGGACGGGCTGATCGGCAAAGCGAAACCCCGGCGACTTCCACTCGAAACGAAGGTCTGCAACCGCCGGATGCATGTCGAGATCCGCCCGGAGATCGTTCAAATCGGCGATGCAGGCCTCGCGGTCGGGGTCGCGGTCGGTCATCCCACGCGCCGCGACCGCGTACACCGTCGGGCGATACGCGGCCGCGCGCGACGCCGACCAGGACGGCTGCTCAACGGTGCCGTCGAGCGACCACACGAGCGGGTCGCCGTCGCCGAGGAAGTCGATCGTGAAGACCATCGCCCGAAATTTCACCCTGTTCTTTCGTGTGGAGATGTCCCATTCCCCGCCGAGATTTCGTCGGATTGGTGCCCGAGATCGTCGATCTGTGCTTCGAGGGCGTCGACGCGATCCGCCTGCTCGCCGATCTCCCCTTCGAGTTCGTCGAGTCGCGCTTCGAGCTCGTCGATCCGCCGTTCCTGGGCGAGCGCGATCGCGAGCAGGACCGGCACGATCGGGGAATGGTGGTTCAGGTTACCCGCCGCGTCGGCGTGCGTTCGGGCGTCCCCGAGGAGCTGATCGAAGCGCTGCTGGTCCTCGTAGCGCAACGCCCGCCGGAAGGGGGCCCAGCGGTCCTCGACCGACCGGAGCACGTCCCGGAACGTGGGGTTGGTCCGTCCCATCGTGGTCACCTGATTGCCGCCGGCCCGATAGTGAGTGACTGTGCGGTCGATCCGGATCCACTTGCCCCGACGGAGCCGCCGGACGCGAGAGAGGGATGCCGAGCCCGGAGGATCTCCGCCCAGTAGGTGATCGTCGTCTGGTGGACGCCCTCCTCAACGCGGTAGACCAGCGTCTCGAAGTCGAGGTCGTCGCACTCGAATCGGGGGCCGAACTGGGTTTCTTCGAGGGCGATCGTCGTGGCAGCCGCCTCGATCGGAGCCGCGTCGCCGGGGTCCCTGGACCGCGTCAGCACGACCGGGATGTCGTGCTCGCGGGCGATCGCAGCGAGGGTCGCCAGCGAATGGGAGAGAAGGCGTCCGGCGTCGCCATCCCGGAGTTCCCCCTTGCGATAGAGCGCGTCGAGTGCCGGGGCGACGACAATTGCGGGGCGGTCCGTCGCCGGCGCGCCGAAGGGCGAATCGCCATCGCTGTCGTCGGCCAGCCACCGGCCGAGTTGCTCGACCAAGGTGTAGTGCTGGTGGGTCGTGAACGCGCGGGCGACGTGGACGCGATCGAGCGCACGCTCGGCGGGGGCGACGCGGGCGAAGGCGTGCGTCGTGGCGTGGCCCCCCGCGTCGACCCAGACAACGTCGCCGCCCGCCGAGAGCGCGGTATCGAGTGCGAGCGCGTGAAGCGGGCCGACGACGGCATCGCGTCGCGATCTCGCGGTTCCCACGTCGGGTTCCAGCAGATAGAGGTCGTCTTCGAGCGTCGGGAGTTCCGGGAGGGCGAGGCCGTCGGCAACGTCCACGGCGGTCGCCGCGTCGTCGATTCCGCCACTGGATCGTTGTCGGGCACGCTGGCCCGGGAGGTCCTCGCGACTCGAACCCGGCCATCGTGGATCGCTGAACGACGATCCGCCTCGCCGGCTGTCCGCTCCCATCCGTCCGGTGATCGCGTCGTGTTCCATACGACAACGATCCGCCGGGACCGTCAAACCGACTGGTGTGTCGTTTCATGGTTTCCGGATCGGCCGAAAACAGGGTGAAACCGGGTGACTGCACCGCTATCGGCGTCGTTTCCGGGTCGGTTCCGGATGCCGGGCCGCCATGCGGGTTTCCGGAAGCGTCACATGCGACTCACTCCCAGAGGTCCTCGATCCCGACCCGGATCGTGACCGGCCCGTCGGGCGATTCGAGGATCACGGGCGAGCGATCCGCGATGTCTCCCGCTATACTGACCTCGTACGTCGGGGTTTCGAGGCGCACGGTCCCGACGCCGGGCTCGAGCAGGCCGATGGCGTTCCGGAGCCCCGTCGCGTAATCGACAGTCATGATCTGTTCCGGGAGGACTCGCTCGTCGGTCTCGGCCTCTGGGGCGCGCTCGACGGTGAGCCGGTGGTTCCGCCGGCTGGTGTCGACCTCGGGATGGACCGCCTCGATGGTGTCACCGCCGCGTTCGATGGACAGATCCGTGGCCGGCGTCACCGCGACCGGGTCGCCGTCGAGTTCGAGTAGCGCCGCGTAGCAGCGGTACGTGTCCTCGAACATGAGGTCACGCGCGTAGGCGTACAGCCCCGGCCCGAGGTACGGAACCGTCCGCCGGTAGCTGTCGTCCGTGTCGTCGAATCCGGGCGGACCGCCGAGCCGCCGCCCGTTGAACAGTGTATGTGTTTTCCGAGCGATGCTCCCGGGCTGGAGCGATCCCCCTGGCAGCGGAATGTTCTGGGGTGCAATATGATACCACATGTCGTCGTGCAATTTGTACAGTCCCCAGTTGTACGGGTTGAGCCCGAACGCCTGCTCGACGGTGTGATTGACGAGCGTGAAGTCAACCCGTAGCGGGAGGGTTCCCGCCTCCGTCTCCGGGTGGAGGAAAACCGGCGTCTCGGGACCGGCCTCGTGGTACCAGACCCTCTTAGTCACGTCTTCGCGGGCGGGGGGCGGCGGCGGGACGTCCCGGCCCGCGTGGATGGATTCCTCGCTCGGCCCGGGCGCTGTCCGGTCCCAGATGCCGATCGACAGGTGGACTTCGGAGGTGTCGGCGGTGCTGTATCGCCCGGGGACGGGCACTCGGCCGTCAAACTCGACGGTGTCGGCGACGAGCGCCCACTGCCCGTAGATGGTCTGGCCCGGGGCAAGGCGCAGGTAGTCCGGAATATCATGATCGGCGTGCTCCCGGACCCGCCAGACGCCCTCGCCGTCGCGGTGGAACGACGACTCCCTGTCGGCGAAGTCGTGTGCCGCCGTCGGCTCCAGCAGATGCACAAAGTCACGTTCCCTGCCCGGGATCGACACGTCCAGATAGCCGTCCGGCCGGAACCAGCCGGTCCCGTCGAACAGCGAGAGCTCCTCGAAGGCGATCACGCGCTCGAAGTCGCCCTCGTTGGTGAGCGTCCCCTCGACGAGCGCGGGGCCGTCGGCGTCCGGTTCCGAGACGAACTGGAAGCTGTCCCACAACCACTCCTCGTCACCGCCCCCACCGCCCGCGCCCAGCGCGTAGACCCGGTCGGTGGCCGCGGCCGTCACGAGCTGCGAGCCCTCCGCCTGGAACGGTTCGCGCTCCGGGTCAGGCTCGGGCGGGGTCACCACCGTCGGCCCCGCGACGGTCGTCGTTGCCCCAGGCGTCTCGTCGCTCGCGGGGGCCGTACACCCGGCCAGCCCGGCGGCGAGGACCGTCCCGAGGAAGGTACGCCGGCGCATGAACCGGGAGTTCGTCCGGTACCGGCATAAGTTTTCATCGGAATATCAGTTCCGGCACGTGGGCTCGATCTGGCGAGTGGGCCGTTACCGCTCAGCGATGCGGTGCGATCGCTCCCAGAAGGTGGACGAACGCACAGCTACTCCTCGGCGATGACGCGATACGTCCGGGTCGGGCCACTCCCGTCGGCCTCGACCAGGTTGTACTGTTCGAGTTTCTGGAGCCACGACCGGACCGTCCGCTTCGTCCGGGGATCCGTGACCGCCGCGACGTAGCGATCGTAGACCTCCCGCGGCGGGAGCCCGTCGCTCTTCTGGAGGATTTCGAATACTTTCCGTTGCTCCTTGTGCAGTGCGTCGAGGGCCCGCGACCGGACCTCCTGGCGGGCTTCGGGAATCGCGGCCTCGATGTGGGACGCGGCGATGGCATCGGCACCGTCGCGGTCGGCCCGCCGTGCGGCACTCCGGAGGATGCTCAACCCGACCCGGGCGTCGCCGGCGGCGGCGTCGGCGATCCAGCGAAGCTGGTCGAAGTCGACGGCATCAGCGGAAAGCCCGTGGTCGACGCGGTCGGCCATGATGTCGGTCAGCTCGTCGACGTCGTAGCGGTCGAAGTGGATCGTCTGGGCAGTGTGAAGCCGGGAGCGGACGCGCTCGTCGAGGCCGGCCAGCAGTTCCTCCTCGTCGTTGGTGATCAGGACGACGGCGAAGGCGGGGAGGCGATAGAGGTCATAGATCAGGTGGCCGTCTTCGAGCTGGTCGACCTCGTCGAGCGTGACGATCACCGGCGGGCCGTCGTAGGCTTCGAGCCGATCGAGGAGTTCGTCGTGGGGCGTCGACTGGCGGTGGACGTCGATCGTCCGGCCGAGACCCTCGAGAATCCGGTAAAGGGCTTTGAATCTGGTATACGATTGCCAGCAGTTGACGTGGATCGACTCGACGTCGAGGGCGGTCTCCCGGAGGCGGCCGACGACGAACTTCGCGATGGTGGTCTTGCCGGCTCCCGAGGGGCCCGTGAGCAGCGCGGACTCGGGCGGCTGGCCCTCGACGACCGGTTCGAGGACGGCCGAGAGCGCGTCGACCTCGCCGTCGCGGTGGACGACGTCGTTCGGGACGAACTCCTCGCGGAGCACGCGGGCGTCCTCGATCATCAGGCGACGATTTCGCGGCGAGCGTCATAAGCGGCCGGGGGTCGTTTCCGGGTTTCCGAGTTTCTAGTTTCCGGCTTCAGGATCGGCGATATCCGGAACGCTCGCGAACGGCCACCCGAAACGGAGAGCTAAACACGAATCTGATACATTTTATGTAATAACTGAAATTATATAAGACGCAATATACTCACGGATCAGAACCGGGAGTCGCCAACACGCGCTCACTCCACTCGAGTGCCTCGCTCTTGTCAAGTTCTGTGAGGATCGTGTCGAACTCCGATTGCCGGTAAGTAATCCGGCGAGTTAGCGAGAGACTCCGGAGATCACGGATTGTGTCAGGATCGATGGGTTGATTGGCTGCATCCGCGAGATGAGCGATAAATTTCGAACTTTGATAGAATTCCTCCTCATTAGCCCACGCCATGACTGGATGTGGCGCACCCGCTGCCTCTACCGACTCGAAATACTGCATGGCGGTTTGATACGCATCTGGATCGTCTAGCCCTGCGATCCGTCGCAGATCGCCAATATGTTCGTGTGCGAGCCCGGACCAGGCTTGTCGCTCCACCTCGTCGCCTTCAATACGACCCGCAAGAACGTCCTCACAAATCAATACCCCTTGTCGAGCGACGTTTTCACACCGCTCGTCGTTTCCTTCGATTCTATAGCAGACGGCAGCGTGTTTCATATTATTCAGGTGTAGAAGCACCTTCTGGGGTGTGAGCGCGGCATTACCGATCCGAACGTAGCTGAGCTGGAGATACCGATCGCCGCTGATGGATAGCTTTCCGGCCTTCCTGGCGTCCTCTGCTTCCTGATGGATCGCCACCCAGTCTTTAATCATTGTGAGGAGTCGAACAGTGTCTATTCTCGATTTTCAACCTGAAGGTCATATGCAACGATTCTCAGGTCGGACCCATAATCGTTTCTTGCCGGTGTCTCCGTCTTCTCTGGATTGCACTCTTGAAATCGCTGGGGTCCATACCAATCCCCAGGTCTGGACGTTCCATTGAATATCCGGCCTCAATCAATGGCTAACTTCTCTCGTCGAGATGGCATTCGAAGGTGTGCCGAGTGACCGCTTCAATCCTATTCGAGTGGCCATTCACCTTGTGCTTCCAGTTGATCAAGATACGCAGGAAGCCGTTCGCGCTTGTATTCGAGCCAGTCGGTCATGGTAGGGCCCATTGGTTGGAGTTCGAGTGCGTCATTCGATATATCGTGGCCGAGCCCCCGACGGACGCTTTCGAAGAAACTCGTAAGTCGCATATGTTCCTGTTCACCGGTCGAGATTTCGTAGTCGCCGGCCGACGCATAGATCTCGTGGGCCCGGTCGTAGGCTTTATCGGCGTTCTCTCGCTGTGCGATCGTCCGGAGATCCCCGATGAATTCGGGCCATGCACCGCGTCGAAAAGCGCCAAACGACTGAGGACCGAATTCCTGGCGCTCAATATACTCCAGGTAGTCTTCAGCGAGCAAGATACCCATATCACAGCGGTTCTGCGTGCGGAAATCGTCGCCTGCGATTCGATAGCAGAGCGCAGCCGAACCTAACACACTGACTGCTCCCCGTGTTCGATCTGTTTCCGGAAAGATGTGTTCTGTGACTGTACCGGCGTGTTCGTGTGCTGCCGCAGTATACAGATTCCCCGATTGTATCAGATCTCCCGAATCGCGGGCTTTTCGCGCATCCTGGCTTAATTTTCTTGCTTGTTCTTTCATTGTCAACAGTCTATATTTCGGTTTGGTTCTCTTCCATTTTCTTCATCTTTGATGTCGTCAACTGCATCGTCCATCGAATCGTACAGGCTACCATCATCATCTGTAAGCTGTGTGATCAACTCATAGAGGTTGTCAAATTTACCGTGTTTCCCAGTCACAATCACCCCGTATCCATCATCGAATTGTTTGATCAAATATCTATTATTGGAATAATCGAGGATCCTATCTGGGTTCCTGATTATCTCGTCAATCTTGTCGATGTCGTTTATCGGCTTTTCGTCGCGAATCGTGTGTTCTGGATTTCCTTCTCCTCCTCGATTATTGTCGGTTTCGACGACAAAGTCATTCGTGTTGCACGTTGCTTCATTAGATTCGTGTTCGACAGCACGATCAAACTCTTCGGCGGCGACCGCCACGCCACCGATGATCGTCAGAATTGCTTTGTCCTTCTCGGATAGTGGATCGCCGATGACGTGCTTTCGGTAGTATGGTCAACATCATTTTCAGTTTTCCGACAAACGATGGGTCTCTAGATTGCTCAATCTGATTCCCGGACGGGTACCTGTACAAATACTATTCCAGCCCAGAAATGCCTGATATCCTTCTAAAATGATTTTTCAAAGTCCCATTCGCCGTCATAAATCAGTTCACTGACCATATCCCCAAAGGTATTCTCTTTAAAGTCCGCTCGATCAATAGGATTTCTATGAATCACATCCCAATCACTGGGCTGGTGTGAACTACTATCACCAACCCGCCGAAAAAACGCATACACCCAATCGAAGGCCATTTCCGATTGCCACATATCTAAGTGGTTTGCCTTCGAGTATTCTTCAATGGCGTTTTGATATAATCCGCCTTCCTCTTCGCCAGAGATCGTTTTGAGGTCTGCTTCGAATTCTTTTATTAGACCCCGGAGTGCGGCTTCATCACAGTTATAACCTAACAAGTCTGACGCGATTAACGAACCTTGTCGATATCGGTTTTTGGACCGCTGTGCTTGCCCCCCAATTCTATAACATAATGTTGAACTTAGATGACAGTAGAGGAACTGGCCAAAATTTCCGCTCTCCAGATCATCCCCGTATGTTGTTTCACTTATAAATCCAAAGGCAGCCCTTGTGAATCCATCTCCTGCGGAAATATACTGCCCCTCTGCCCGTTTCTGGTCTGCGGCTTCCCGAATATCAACAAATCTATCTTTCATATCAGTAACACCCTGTGTCTGGTGACTCGTCAACTCTGTCTGGGTCATCTGGCTGCCGCTTTCGACGATAATTCATGGCATTGTTTGATTGATCGGTGCAATTTTTTCAATCGATCTAGAAAACACCATTCAAAACAGAGTCACAGGTGGGATGATTCTTCGTCATCTGGAATTGCAAGCGGGTTACCGGTCCACTCGAGCAAATCATTTTGATCAAGTTGTGTCAGGATGTCGCCGAAGGAAGACTGTCGAAACGTAATCCGACGAGTCAGCGAGAGACTCCGGAGGTCCCGAATTGTCTCAGGATCGATAGATTGGCCAGCCGCATCCGCAAGATGAGCGATATATTTCGAGCTCTGATAGAATTCGTTCTCGTTGGCCCACGCCATGACCAGATCTAGCGTGCTGGCTGCCTCTACCGATTCGTAGTACTGTTTGGCTGTTTGATACGCGTCTGGATCGTCTATCCCTGCGATCCGTCGCAGATCGCCGATGTGTTCGTGGGCAAGGCCAGACCAGGCTTGCCGTTCCACGTCGTCGCCGTCGATACGATCCGCGAGAACGTCTTCACAGATCAATATCCCCTGTCGAGCAATGTTTTCACACCGCTCGTCGTTTCCCGCGACTCTATAGCAGACGACAGCGTATTTCATGTTAGTCAAACTCGATAGCATACCAACATGGTGGAGGCCAGAGTTGACAATTCCATAGTGGGTGAGTTGCAGAAGTTTCTCCCCCGCTTCGATTAAGTCTCCACTCTCACGAGCGCTTTCTGCCTCACGATAAAGTTCAGATCGATTGTTATATTTCATGTTCAGCAGTCATACTCTCGGTATCCGTCGTCCTCCAGGTGATCATGCACGTATTCTGCATCATCCCAATCAAAATCTTCCCCAAGATCAGTTAAGCTAGTACTGACAATAAGATTGACGAATGGGTTGTCCGGGCTCACCCTCTCGATGTGCCATACGCCGTTTGATGCTTCATATATATGCATAGAGGTACCCGTTTGTCCAGATATTTCCATCGGCGGTATTTTTTAGTGCATCGATGATGTCGTCCTTGGTGATTCCATCCTTGTACGGATGAGGATTTGCCGACTCATCTGGAATGTGGACCTTCCTTCCACAGGTATCAGTCACTGACTCATAGCTTTCGGCGGCGACCGCCACACCACCGATGATCGTCAGAATTGCTTTGTCCTTCTCGGACAGGGTATCGCCGATGACGTGCTTGTTGTGGCCGTATTCGACAACTGTCCCGGTTTCGATGACGTGCTGGACATCCGCCTGCGAAAGACTCGTCGTTTGGGCGATGTACTCCCAGCCGAAACCACGTGTGTACTCGCGTCCGTCCGAGATTTCAGACGCGTAGAGTGCTCCTGCTGGGAGCGTGACTTCTAGCCCATTTGGAGTCTGCCAGACACCTTCCGTAGGCGTCGCCGGCACTTCGATAGACACTCTCTCAGACGTGTGAGCACCGCTGACGGATTCGGCAGACAGCGCCATCGCACCGCCCACCACCGTTGCGCCGACCGTCACTCCCAATCCAGACCCATCACCCCTTTCTCCGGCAGAAAATCCTATACAATTATAAACGTGGACGGGCCGTCACCACATGACATGGATATCGACGCGGCGGCAACGCAGTGTCGGGAGGTAATCGACCTGTTGAACGAGGCGGTCGTCGCCGACCGGACGTTCTTCGAGGACCTCCTCGTCGGGTTGCTGGCCGGGGGACACGTGCTGATCGAGGACGTACCGGGGACGGGCAAGACGCTGACAGCGCGCTCGACGGCGACGGTGCTGGGGCTGTCGTTCTCGCGCGTCCAGCTCACGCCGGACCTCCTGCCGGCGGACGTCATGGGCAGTCAGGTGTTCAACCAGCGCGACCGGGAGTTCGAGTTCCGCCAGGGGCCACTCTTTGCGAACGTCGTGCTGGCGGACGAACTCAACCGCGCCCCGCCGAAGACCCAGTCGGCGCTGCTGGAAGCCATGGAGGAGGGCCAGGTCACCATCGAGGGCGACACCCACCCGCTGCCCGCCCCCTTCTTCGTGATCGCGACCCAGAACCCGATCGAGGAGAGCGGGACGTTCGAACTGCCCGAGGCCCAGAAGGACCGCTTCCTGATCAAGACCCAGCTCGGCTATCCCGATCGCGGCGGCGAGCGCACGATCCTGGATCGCCGACTTGCCCGCGACGCGGCGACGCCGTCGGTCGAGAAATTACTCGAATCCGGGACAGTCCAATCCCTCCGAGACGTCCCCGAGACGGTCAGCGTCGAGGGAGACCTCCGGGAGTTCATGCTCGACGTCACGCGGGAGACGCGCTCGCACCACCACATTCGAACCGGGGTCTCCCCACGGGGGACCCAGCGCCTGCTGGAGGCCAGCCGGGCCTACGCCGTGATCGAGGGGCGGGACTACGTCGTTCCGGACGACGTCACCCGGATGGCAGAGCCGGTCCTGGCACACCGGCTGGTGCTCACGCCCGAGGCCACCGTCCAGGAGATCGAAAAGCGCGAGCTCGTCCGGGAGATCGTCGAGGACACGCCGGTCCCGACAGTCCAGGCGGACGCGAGTGCGTAAGGAGGATGGCTGAGAACCGCACCCAGGGAGCGATCGCCCTGCTGGCTATCCTCGCCGTGATCCTCGCCGCCGTGGCGGTCGGACCGCTGTTCACCGCCGAGCAGGGCGGCGACCGGGTGGGGCTCGAACAGCCCCCGCTGGACGGCGGGGATACCCAACCCGAGGCGGTCGAAACGCTGTTGCGCCCGATCCTGACCGCGATGGTCCTGATCGGACTGCTGGCGACGCTCGTGCAGTTCGCCAGCGAGCCCTGGGAAAGCTTCAAGCTGCTCGTCGGCATTGCGGCCGGGACAGCGGCGTTCGCCGCCGGATTCTGGCTGCTTGTCATGTTGCTCAACAATCTATCGACCGGCGGGCCGCCGACGCCGGACAGGTCGCTAACGCCGCAAACACCCTCGACCCCCCAGGGAACGACGGGGTTCGGGGAGGGGTCCGGGACGCCGCTGGCCCTTCCGGCCGGGGGGGCAACGACGATCATCATCGTCGGGGGTGTCGTGGCCGTCCTCGCCTTCCTCGCCTGGCGGTCCGACGCGCTCAGGTCGGTCCTGTCCGCCGAGGCGGGTAGCGAGACGGGCGCTGTCGACGCCGAACTGTCCAGCCTCGCGACGGTCGCCGGCGACACCGCTGATCGCATCGAGGCCGCCGAAACGCCGCGGGCGGCCGACAACGCGATCTATCGGGCCTGGGGGACGATGGTCACGCTGCTGGGTGTCGGCGATCCCCAGGAGTCGACCCCGAGACAGTTCGAAACGGCGGCGATCGAGGCGGGGATGGATCCCGACGACGTCGGCGTCCTCACCGAGACGTTCGAGGAGGTTCGGTACGGTGACGCGCCGTTGACCGACGAGCGCCGAGAGCGTGCCGTCGCCGCGCTCGAACGTATCGAGGCCACGCACGGTCCCGAGCAGGCGGCGGCTGAAGGAGGTGAGGGTTCGTGAACGATGGACTGCGCAGGTTCGCGGTCGTGATCGGGCTCACGTCGCTGGCCGGCGGGGGCGTGGCGATCATGACCACTACCGCGGGTGGTGTCTCGGGTCTGACAGGAGTGTTGTATGCGGGCGGCGGGGTACTCGCCGGTGTGATGGCGCTGCTGGTCTACCGCGACTGGCGGACGGCAAGCGACGTCGAACCCCCGGCGGTCGAGCGAACGCCCACACCGCCGACACCGGGGAACGCATTCGACCGGAGGCTCGCGCAGTTCGACGGCAGTGGAACCGGCTATCTCCCGGATCGCGCCAACATCCACGATCGGCTTCGGGAACTCGCGGCCAGAATCCTCGCCCGCCAACGGGGGACGACCCCGGAGGCTGCGATGGCCGCGATCGACGCCGGCGACTGGCCACGGGACGGGCCGACCTCGGCGTTCTTGCGAAACGCTGACGCGGAGATCGCCGAGGGGCTTTCCGGGCGCGTTCGTGGCGTCCTGCGCGAGGACCCTTCGGACTTCCAGCGCCTCGTGAGGCGGACAGTCGCCACGCTCGAAGGCGAATCCGAGCTCATCGAAGGGAAAGGCAAGGGACGTCTCGCCCTCGAAGAGGACCGAGACACCGAGGAGCGACACTCGACTGCCGATCTCGCGGTGGGGACGGTTGGCGGCCGTCAGCTGTACGACGTCGTCACCGCCGCGCGGTTTCGACCGCTGGTCCCGCTTGGCGTCGCGTTGGTCGGCCTCGGCCTGTTCGTCCAGGATTCCGGGGTCGTACTCGCCGGGGCAGTCCCGATCGGCGTCCTGGCGTTCGCCCGGTTCGTGACGCCACCGGACGCCACGCTGACCGTCGAGCGGACGCTCGACCCCCGCCATCCCGATCCCGGGGACGAGGTCACGGTGACGACGACGGTTCGCAACGACGGCGACCGGACGCTACCCGACCTCCGGGTCGTCGACGGCGTCCCGGAGGGCCTCTCAGTGACCGAGGGATCGCCCCGACGCGGGACGGCGCTTCGCCCCGGCGAGGCGACGACCGTCGAGTACACCGTCACTGCCCGCCGGGGAACCCACGAGTTCGATCCCGTCTACGCGATCGTCCGGGATTACGCGGGTCGGTCGGCGCGCACGCACCTCGTTGAGGCCGTCGAAGACGCCGACACGTCGCTTTCCTGTATTCCGGCGTTGCAGGCCACGCCCGTGAACGTCCCGCTGTTCGAACACGCAAGCGAGTCACTGGGGCGGATCCCCGCCGAGGGCGGTGAAGGTGTGGCGTTCTACGCGACCCGGGAGTATCGATCGGGCGACCCGACGAATCGCATCGACTGGAAACGCCTGGCGCGGTCGCCAAGCGAGGAACTCACGACGATCGAGTTCAGGGAAGAACAAGCCGCGTCGGTCGCAATCGCCATCGAGACCGCCGGATCGTCGTATACAGCCCCGAAACCGAACGAGCCGACCGCACTCGAACGGTCGATCGCCGCTGCCAGACGGGTGTGTGGGTCGTTGTTGGGGACCGGCGACCGGGTCGGCATCGCTGCACTCGGACCGACGCCGGTGTGGATCCCACCGGGGACGGGGTACGATCACCGCGAGCACGTCGAGCGTGCCCTGGCGACAGCGGACGCGTTCCCGGCGACGACGCCCGACAGCGATACCTTTAGCCCACGCTGGGTCCGGGAGTTCCACCGCCGGTTCCCCGAGGAGACCCAGGTCGTGCTGGTGTCGGCGCTCACCGACCCCACCTACCGCTTCGTGATCCACCGGCTGCGCGCGTACGGCCATCCGGTCACGGTGCTGAGTCCGGACGTGACGACGGGTGACACCGTCGGCGAGCGACTCGTCCGCCTCGAACGGCGCCACCGGATCGAGGCGTTACGGGAGGCCGGCGTCCGGGTCATCGACTGGGCGGACGGGGAGGAACTGGGCGTTGCACTCACGCGGGCCGGATCGAGGTGGTCGGCATGAGCGCCCCGTCGCGGTTTACCCACCAGCCAGGGGCCGTCCTCAGGGCGGGCGCGCTGGTGGCCGCACTCGGCGTCACACTGGTCGTGGCCCCGATCACGACGGTCTCGCTGGTCGGATGTGTGATCGGCGTCGCCGGCCTCGCGGTCGGGCTGACGCGACATATGCGAACGGTGACGGGACTCGGGGCAGTTGCAGTGGTCGGGGCCGTGATCGCCACCGCGTTCGTCGGGATTGCCGTCGAGCGGTTGCTCCCGGCGGTCGTGGGCAGCGTCCTCGCCTGGGAGTTCGCGCTGGGGGCGTTCACGATCGACGCCGAACTCGACGGTGGGAGCGTCGAACGCGCCGAGTTCCTCCACGTCGCGATCGTGACCGTCGTCGCATCACTGGTCGCGATGGTCGCCTACGTCGCCTACGAGACGCTTTCGGTCGGGGTCTCACTCCCCGGCGTGGCACTGCTGGTCGTCGCCGCGACGACCCTGGCGCTTGGCCTGCGGGACTGACGTGACAATAGCTGACGTCTCAAGGACGTTGCGCCGACCTCGATCGTCGGCGGCCGTCATCGCGGCGACGCCCGGACCACCGGTAAACGTTAGGGGCATGACCGCGAACTCGGCCGTACTGTGTCACGAGCGCATACACTCAGACGGAGTTTCGTGGCGGGGCTGTTTCTCGTCGCCCCGCTCGTGGTCACGATCGTCGCCCTCAGACTGCTGATCGGCTGGCTGTCGGGGTTCGTCGATCCGATCGTCTCGACGACTGCGCTGGCCCAGTACACGGGCAACATCACGCTCGTCGCCCAGGTCATCACGTTCCTGACACTGATATTCGTGATCACTTCCCTGGGGTATCTCACCCAGCGGTCGATCGGCGATTGGGCGTTCTCGTGGTTCGACCGGGCGTTCGGGATCGTCCCCGTCGTGCGGGTCATCTACACGAGCGTCCGCCAGATGACCCAGGCGCTGCGCAACCGGGAGAACCGCTACGAGAACGTCGTCCTGATCGAATATCCCCGTGAAGGGCTGTTCGCCATCGGGTTCGTCACCGGCGAGAGCCCGGCCTCGACCCAGTCAGCCACCGGGAAGGCCTACAACGTCTTCGTCCCGCACAGCCCGAACATCACCGGCGGCCGACTCGTGCTCGCGCCGGAAGACACCATCCACGAGATCGACATCAGCGTCCGCCGGGCCATCCGACTGCTGATGACGACCGGCATCGCCGAGGAACAGTCAGACGTCGACGCACTCGCCTCGGAGACGAACGTCGATATCCCCGACGTCACGGACTTCGAGAGCTCGACGACAACCGCTGCTGGCGACGATACATGATCGCGAGCTCCCCACGGACGAATCAACGCGTCCACCGCTGAAAGCACGCATGTGTCCCGATCGCCACGTTTTTAGGCTACCCTAAACAATCGGGAGTACCGATGACTACCCAAGATATCTGCGTCGTCGTCCCGACGATCAGAAACCACGAGTTCCTCCGGGCGTACGCCGAGAACGCCCGCGAGCACGGGTTCGATCTGGATCGACTCTTCGTCGTCCTCGTCACCGAGGACTTCTGTGATACCGCGGCGATGGAAGCGATGCTCGACGAGGAGGGCCTCGACGGGGCAGTCTTCGACGGAAGTGGCCGCCAAGACTGGTTCGAGGCACAGGGGATCAGCGAGTACGGGCACCTGATTCCCGACGCCAGTCACGCACAGACGTCCTTCGGCCTACTGTATCTTTGGGCGCACGAACGCTTCGAGTACGGCGTCTTCCTCGACGACGACACCGCCCCACACGACGATATCGACTTCTTCGGAACCCACCTCGACAACCTCGCCTACGAGGGCGACCTCACGGCCGTCGAATCCGACGAGCAGTGGGTGAACGTCCTCCAGGGGGCCAAGGACCTCTATCCGCGCGGGTATCCCTACAGCGCGATGGACGAAGAGCGGACGGTCACGACCGAGCGCGTCGAGCGCGTCGTCGCCTCTCAAGGCCTGTGGACCAACGTCCCGGACCTCGATGCGGTCCGGATCCTCATGGACGGCGACCTCCAGGGACAGGCCCAGACCCGCACGACACGGGACGATTTCGGGGACGACTTCGTCGCGGGACGTGGGAATTATCTCACCGTCTGCTCGATGAACCTGGCCTTTCGCCGGGAGGTCGTCCCGGCGTTCTACCAGTTCCCGATGGACGACAACCCCTGGGACGTCGGGCGCTTCGACGACATCTGGTCGGGCCTCCTCCTGAAGCGTGCTGCCGACGTCCTCGGCGGACGGATCTACAACGGCGCGCCGCTGTGTGACCACAACAAGGCACCGCGGTCGACCTTCGGCGACCTGGCCAACGAGGTGGCCGGCCTCGAACTCAACGAACACGTCTGGAAACTCGTCGACCGCGCCGGCGCGGACGCCGATTCCTACGCCGAGGTGGCCCGCGCCGTCGCCACGGAACTCAAGACCGGCGCGGACGACGAGTGGGAGAACGCCGAGTTCCTCGCGTACTGTGGTGAGTACCTCGACGACTGGGTGGACTGCCTGGCGGAACTCGATGCCGACGGGCGGCGGGAAACGGCGGTGGTCGCGGAATGACCGATCGTGACGACCGGTCCGGCCGCGACGAAGACGGAAAGACGCCGGCGAACCCCGGACGAAATCACGGAGTTTATACGTATTTAGGCAAACCTAAACCCAACATGACACGGAGATCGACGAGTCGGCGGCGGTTCCTGGGGGCGGCCGGCGCAGCTGCGCTGGGCGGGCTGGCGGGCTGTGCAAACCCCTTCGGGGGCGAGACGACGGAGGGGAGCGGCGAGGAACTGGGCGTGCCGTCGCTGTCGGAGTTCCGCGGATCGGGCGCGATCGTCGACGGGCGACCGGCCCCCGGCGGCACGTCGATCGACGAACTGCCGGATCTCTCGGGATCGTTGAATCTCTACATCGGCGGCGGCGAGGGCGGCATCTACAAGGGCTTTATCGGGATGTTAGAGGATATCTATCCGGAGTTCTCCGTCCTCGACAGCAATTCGCCCTCGGCATCGCTGGCCCAGACGATCGTCGAGGAGGTCGAAGCCGGGGCCACGCAGGCCGATCTCTTCTGGTCGATCGACGCCGCCTCGCTCGGCTTCGTGGCTGAAAACGACGCCTACGAGCCACTCGCTGACGAGGCACTCGAACCCGTTCCGGCGGACTTTCGGGGTGCTGACAACGCGTGGGTCGGCGTCGCCGGCCGCGCCCGGAGCGTCCCCTACAACACCGACGTGATCAGCGAGAGCGAGATCCCGGAGAAAGTCGCACAGTTCCCCGAGACCGAGGCCCTTCGGGGAACGATGGGGTGGGCACCGACCTACGGCGCGTTCAAGGCCTTCGTGACCGCGATGCGGCTCCAGAAGGGGCCCGAGACGACCCGCCAGTGGCTGGAAGCGATGCGGGAGGCCGGCACCGATCGCCATCGCAACGAGTACCTCGTCACCCAGGCGGTGGCCGACGGTGACCTGACCGCCGGGTTCGCCAACCATTACTACGCGATGCGGGTGAAAAACCAGCGCCCCGACGCCCCGCTGGATCTCGCGTTCACGAACGGCGACGCCGGGGGCCTGGTCAACGTCGCCGGGGTTCTCCAGGTCAAAGGAACGGAGAAAGACGACCTGATCACGAACTTCGTGCGACACCTGCTCTCGGCGGAGGCCCAGGAGTTCTTCGCCACCGTGAGTTACGCCTATCCGATGATTCCCGGCGTCGAACCGGTCGGCGGCCTACCGACCGTCGACGAGTTGAATCCCCCGGACATCAATCTGGCTGACCTGGCGGATCTCGAACCGACGCTGGAACTGATGTCCGAGGCCGGCGTCTCGGGATGAGCACGAAGGGTCGACTATCGCGCCTTCGCAAGCGCCTCCCGGGAGAGTCCCGCTTCCGACGCCCCTCGGGGCTGACGTTGCTCGCGGCCGCCATCGCCGTCGCGCTGGTCGTACCCTTAGCCTGGCTGTTCGAGGAGGCCCTGAACCTCGGCCCGCGCGCACTGGCGCTCACAGTCGATCCCCGAACGATCGAGATCCTCCTCCGCAGCGTCGCACTCGTCACCATCGTCACGGCGGCGAGCGTCCTCGTTGGGGTCCCCATTGCCCTGCTGACGGCCCGGACTGACCTCCCGTTCGCTCGGTTGTTCACCGTCCTCGCAGCCCTTCCCCTGGCGATCCCCAGCTATCTCGGGGCGCTTGCGGTCCTCTCGGCCTTTGGCTCGGGCGGCATCCTCACGGGCGTGCTCGCCCCACTCGGGATCGAACAGCTCCCCTTGATCGACGGGTTTGCCGGCGCGGCGATCGTCCTGACGCTTTACACCTACCCGTACGTCCTGTTGACGACGCGAGCGTCACTGCTGTCGCTTGATACCTCCCTCATCGAGGCCGCCAGGACGCTCGACGCCGGGCGACTCGAAGCGTTCCGGCGGGTGACGCTGCCACAGATCGCCCCCGGGATCGCCGCCGGCGCGCTGTTGGTCGCGCTGTACACCCTCGCGGACTTCGGGACACCCAGTTTCATGGGCGTCGAAGTGTTCACCCAGGCGATCTACGCGCGCTACAATACGATGCGCCCGTGGGCCGCCCTGCTGTCCATCCAGTTGCTCGGCGTGACGGCTGTGATCCTCTACCTCGAATCGAAGGTCGGAGCCGACGACGAGGGAGCCTATCAGAGCCGTGGAACCAGTGGCGGTGCCGTGATCGAACTCGGCGCGTGGCGATACGTCGCCGCGTTGTTCCCCCTCATCGTGGCTGCCCTCGCTATCGCGGTCCCGGTGGCCGTCTTCGGATTGTTGCTGTTCAGCGACGCGGGTGCCTATACGGCCGGCGGGCTGGCCTTTTCCTGGACGTACGGCTGGAACTCGCTGTATCTGGCCGGCTTCGCTGCCGGCGGGTCGCTGCTGGTCGCGCTGCCGGTGGCGGTCGCGGCCGCACGGGGTCGCTCCCGGCTGGCGACGCTGGCTGATCGTCTCTCGTACGTCGGCTACGCCACGCCGGGGATCGTGCTCGCATTCGCGCTGGTCCTGTTCACGCTGCATGGCCTGCCTCCGTCGGTGACGGAAGCCGCCGACGATCTGCTCCTGATTCTCGTCTTCGCGTACGTCGTCCGATTCGTTCCGCAGGCGATCGGTGCGATCCGGACCTCGACGATGCAGGTCGATCGCCGCCTCATCGAGGCCGCCCGGACGCTCGGACGTACCCGGACGGAGGCCTTCCGGGCAGTGACGCTCCCGCTGATCGCCCCCGGCATCGCGACCGGGGCGGCTCTGGTCTTCCTAACGACCATGAAGGAACTGCCGGCGACGCTACTCTTACGGCCGTTCTGGTTCGATCATACCCTAGTGACGTATATCTGGGAAGTGCGGGAAGCCGGCCTCTACGGTCGCGCGGCCGTGCCCGCGCTCGTCTTGATCGTCATCTCCGCGCTCTCGATGGCCGTCATCCTCAGCCAGGAGGGTTCGAACACGTGACTGCATCACAACCATCAACACCAGTCGACGCACAGCCCCAGACGACCGGCACAGCCGAAACAGCCGGCGAAAACCGCACGGCAGTCCTCGAACTCGACGGCGTCACCCGGACGTTCGGCACGGAAACTGCCGTCGACGAGCTGAGCCTGACGGTTCAAGACGGCGAACTGCTCACGCTGTTGGGGCCGTCGGGCTGTGGGAAAACGACGACCCTCCGGTTGCTCGCGGGACTCGACGAACCCGACGCCGGCGCGATCCGGGTCGCCGGGGATCGCGTCGCGGGCGAAGGCACGTTCGTCAAGCCCGAAAACCGCGACGTGGGCCTGGTCTTCCAGGAGTTCGCGCTGTTTCCCCACCTCACCGTGGGCGAGAACGTCGCCTTCGGCATTCAACAGCGACCGCAGGACGAGATCGACGAGCGGGTGGCCGACCTGCTCGAACTCGTCGGCCTCGGGGACTACGAGAACGCCAGCCCGGAGGACCTCTCGGGCGGCCAGCGCCAGCGGGTCGCACTCGCGCGCTCGCTCGCCCCCGAACCCGACGTGCTCCTGCTCGACGAACCCTTCTCGAACCTCGACGTCGGCCTGCGCGAGGAGATGCGCCGGGAGGTCCGCCGGATCATCAAGGAGACCGGCGTCACCGCCGTCTCCGTCACCCACGACCAGGAGGAGGCGCTCTCGATCAGCGACCGCGTGGCCGTCATCGACGGCGGGCAAATCGAGCAGATCGGCCGCCCGGAGGTCGTCTTCCAGCAACCAGAATCGCGCTTCGTCGCCGAGTTCCTCGGCCAGGCCGGGTTCGTCTCCGGGACCCTTGCCGAGGGCTGTGTCGACACGCCGCTGGGCTGTCTCGACGCCGACCGGATCGAGGGCCTCGACACCGAATACGAGGGAGCCGATGTTGACGTGCTCGTTCGACCCGACGACATCCGGGCCGTGCCGGCCGATCCGGCGGGCACCAACGGTCGGATCGTCGATCGGCAGTACACCGGCCCCTCGTTCGTCTACACCGTCGAACTCGACTCCGGGGCCATCCTGCACTGTGAGCACAACCACGCCGAGGAACTCGGGATGGACAAGCGCGTCCGGGTCCGCCTGGCGACCGACCACCCCCTGGCCTGGTTTCCCGCCGAGTGATGGACCGACGCCGCTTTCGCCTCGCGACGCTCACGATCGCAATCGCCGGCGCACTCGCCGTCTGGCTCGTCTCGACGAACCTCTTTCCATACCATTCACTGAATCACGACGAGGGCGTCTACCTCCAGCAGGCCGCGATGCTGCTGGAGGGCAAACTCACCCTCACCCCGCCCGTCGAGGGCGTCTTCCGGCCGTGGTTCTTCGTCGAGAGCGAGGGGTTCTACCCGAAGTACAACCCAGTCCCCGCCGGGCTGTTCGCCCTCGGGGAACTGCTCGGGGGCTATCGGCTGGCACTGCCCACCATCGCGGCCGGGATCCTCGCGGGCGTCGCGGGTGTTGTAAGCGAAGTGTTCGACCGCCGAACTGGACTCCTTGCAGCTGTTTTCGTGCTCGCCTCGCCGCTCTTCCTCCTCGATACCGCAACCTTCCTGCCGTACGCGCCGACGACGCTGCTGAATCTGGCCTTCGCCTACGGGTACCTTCGGGCAGACCGGACCGGCGACTGGCGGTGGGCAGCGGCGGCAGGTGCGGCGATCGGCCTCGCCTTTTTCGCCCGACCGTACACCGCGGTCCTCTTCGCCGCGCCGTTCGTGGCTCACGCGCTGTGGACGCTCGCCCGGGACTGGTGGACGGCGATCCCCCGGCAGGCGGCGACCGCCGCGCTGGGGCTGGTCGGCGTCGGACTAACCCTCGCGTACAACGCCGCCGTCACCGGCTCACCCCTGACGTTCCCCTACGAGGCGTTCGCGCCGCTGGACGGCCTCGGGTTCGGACACCGCGAACTCCTCAACCACGGCGTCGAATACACGCCCGGGCTTGCACTGCAGGCCAACTGGAACGTCCTCGCGACGTTCGTCGACCGCTGGATCGCCGGCGGGATCGTCGGCGCGGCGCTCGCGGTCGCCGGACTCGGCGTGGCGGCCCGGCGAGGGCTGGACGCCAGGCAAGCCACCCTGGCAGCCGTCGGCGTCTCCGTCCCGCTCGGAAACCTCTACTTCTGGGGGAACTACAACCTGCTCGGCGACCTCGACGCGGCCGGCGACGGCCTGATCGCCTCGCTGGGTCCGTACTACCACTTCGACCTGCTGGTCCCGACGGCCGCCTTCGGGGCCGTCGCCGCCCTGGCCACCGTCGACACCCTCCGGGACGCCCTCGGGGCACGCTTCGAGCGCCGAACGGCGTTGGCAGCCCTCGCCGCGATCACCCTCGTGAGTACGCTCGTCCTCGGCGGGATCACGGCCGGTGGGGCCGCCGCACCCGTCGAGCGCAACGCCGACGTGACCGACACCTACGAACTGACCTACGCGCCGTTCGAGCCCGAACCACCGGCCAACGCCGTCGTGCTGACGCCGACGCCGTACGGCCCCTGGCTCAACCACCCCTTCCAGGCGCTGCGGAACGATCCGGGCTACGACGGCCGGACCGTCTACGCGATGGACGGTCGTCCGTTCGCGATCAGCGAGGCGTTCCCCGACCGCGATCTCTACCGGTTCGGCTTTCGGGGCGTCTGGGATCCACTCGGCGATTCGCCGGAAGCCGCCCGACTCCAGCGCGTCCAGGAGCGCTCGGGCGAATCCGTCACGCTAAACGCCAGCGTCGGCCTCCCCGAGCGCGTCACGAGCGCGACAGTCACCGTCGAGACCGACGACGGCACGGCCCACTACGTCCCGAGAGAGACTGGCGACGAGCTGCAGTTCCGGCTCGTTATCGGCGACACCGTCCGAGCGGTCGGCCTCCTCGAAGCCGGCAGCGAGGAACAGCCTGCGATCGACGGACGTGAGGCGGTCGACGTGACGGTCTTCGCTGACGACGGGGTGGGCGGGTTCGAATACCGGCTGTCGGTTCCAGTCGAAGCCGGGGGCGGGCAGGTGCGCGCGCTGACCCCCCGCGTCGAATACTGCTTCGACGCCCAGGCGTGTGGCGGCGCGGCGACGTACGTGCCCGAAGAATCGCCGGACGGCGTCTTCGTCCGGACAGAACTGCGAGCGACGAACGAGACACAGGAGCCCTGATCCATGAGCCACGAACTCACCAGACGGGACGCGATCGCGGCGCTGTCGGCCGTCGGGGCGTCGCTGGCCGGCTGCGTCGCCCCCGCGACAGACGGCGAGGGCACCGAGACGGACCGACCGCTCACCGACCACGACCGCGAGACGCTTTCGGCCGCCGCCGAGGTGCTCTACCCCGACGATGTGAGCGAGATCGAGCCGTTCGTCGCACGCTACGCCGGCGGCCGGACGGCCGACCGCCCCGAACACGCCGAGGGGATCGCCGACGCCGTGGCCTACCTCGACGAGTACTGTCAGGCGTGGTTCGAGAGCGACTTCGCGGCGCTGTCGCCCGACGAGCGCGACGAGGCACTCCGGCGGATGGGGGCCGAGAAGGCCGATTCCGATCCGAATGGGGAGGACACCGAACGCCTGCGCTATTTCGTGATCAACGACCTGTTGCTCGCGCTGTACGCCTCACCGACCGGCGGCGAGTTGGTCGGGATCGAGAATCCCCCGGGTCACCCGGGCGGACTCGCGAGTTATCAGCGGGGGCCGGAGTCGTGAGCGCCGATCGCACGCCGAGCGACGGGGTTGCCGTCTGCGTGATCGGGGCAGGACCGGCCGGCGCGCTGATCGCCCATCGACTGGCCGCCGGTGGCCACGAAGTGACCGTTTTGGAGGCTGGCCCGCGATTCGACCCCGAGCAGCGAATCGAACAGATGGAGGACGCCCTGCGCCCGGCCCACGGCCGGCCCGATATCTGGGGGATGGGCGGGGAGCGCGACGCCTTCACGTCGAGCGGCGATCGGCACTATCCGCTGAACCACACCCGGGTGAAGGGCGTCGGCGGGTCGACGCTGCACTGGCAAGGCATGGTGATGCGGCTCCACGAACGCGACTTCGCGGTCGCGTCGCGGGACGGCGTCGCCGCCGACTGGCCGATCGAGTACGACGACCTCCGGCCGTACTACGCGGCGGCGGAGCGAGCACTCGGCGTCGCCGGCGCGAGCGACAACCCCTTCGAACCGCCACGCGAGGATCCCCATCCGATGCCGGCGTTCGACCCCTCACACAGCGACTCGATCTTCGCCGAGGCCTGTGAGGCCCTGGGAATTACCACTCACTCGGTTCCCAACGCCCGCAACTCCGAACGGTATGACGATCGATCGGCCTGCGTGGGATATGGCACCTGCCAGCCTGTCTGTCCCTCCGGCGCGAAGTACGACGCCACGAGCCACGTCGAGAAGGCTGAGGACGCGGGCGCGCGAGTGATCGACCGTGTCCCGGTCCAGCGCCTCGAACACGACGACGCGGGCGAGCGGGTCACGGCCGCGGTCTACGCCACGCCCGATGGCGAGACGCACCGCCAGGAGGCGCGGGAGTTCGTCCTCGCCGCCGGCGGCGTCGAGACGCCCCGACTCCTCCTGCTGTCGGAGTCACCGCAGTACCCCGACGGCCTGGCGAATTCGAGCGGGGTCGTGGGTCGGTACTTCCACGAGCACCTGTTTGCGGGCACGAGCGGCGTGATCGACCGGGAGACCCGCCAGCACCACGTCGGGTTCAACACCACCGAGTCCCACCAGTTCTACGACGAGCCGGCGGCCGGAACGGACCGGGGAATCCCTGCGGCTGACGCCGGCGCGGACGATCTCGGGCCGATCAAGCTCGAATTCCGCAACTACGGCGGCCCCTCACCCGTTGGAGTTGCACTGTCCGACGGCGGGTGGGGCGACGAACTTCGTGATCGGATCAGTGACACGTACGGCAGCCACCTCACGGTGGGAGCCCTGGTCGAGCAAACGCCGCGCCGGGAGAACCGCGTAACGCTCGACCCCTCGCGGACCGACGACCACGGCAATCCCGTCCCGGAGATTCACTGGGGGCTGGACGATCGCACCCGGCGGACGCTCCGGCGAGCCAACGCGATCCAGGAAGCCATTCTTGATGAACTCGACGCGGAGATCACCTGGCAGATCGGCCCCGAGAATACCGGGCCGGCGTTCCATCACATGGGCACGACGCGGATGGGAACCGATCCGGACGGGAGCGTCGTCGACGCCCGAGGGCAAACTCACGACCTCGCGAACTGCTGGATCGCAGGGTCCAGCGTCTTCCCGACCGGCGGCGCGATGAACCCGACGCTAACCATCGCCGCGCTGTCGTTGCGGGCAGCCGATCACGTCGAAAAGCGGCTGTGACGTGATGGGTGACGGAGTCAGTGCACGTCGACGCCGGTGATCTCGAAGCGTGCCCCGCCGGCCTCGCTGTCGGTCACGCGGACGTCCCAGCCGTGGGCCTCGGCGATCCCCTCGACGATCATGAGACCGAATCCCGTCCCACCCTCGGAGGTCGAGTACCCCATCTCGAACACCTGCTCGCGGTCGTCGGCGGAGATGCCGGGGCCGTCGTCCGCCACGTAGAACCCGTCGGCGAGGTCGCCGAGCGTGATCGTCACGGCTGCCCCGCCGTGCTCGATCGAGTTTCTGAGGAGGTTGCTGAGGAGTTCCTGCAGGCGACTCCCGTCGGCACGGACGGTCGCGTCAGTGTCGACGATCACGGCCGCGTCGGCCGTGTCGACGTTCTCCCTGCAGCCCTCGGCGACGACGTCGAGGCGGACGGTCGACAGGTCATCGATGGTCCGGCCCTGCTGGGCCAGCGTCAGGAGGTCCTCGATCAGGGCCTCCATCCGATCGAGCGCCCGCGAGGCGGTCTCGAGGTGGTCGTTGTCGGCCTCGTCCCGCAGGATGTTCACCCGGGCGTGGGCAACGTTGAGCGGGTTCCGCAGATCGTGGGAGACGACGCTGGTGAACTCCTCTAAGCGCTCGTTCTGGAGGCGAAGCTGGGCTTCCTGCCGGTGTCGCTCGACCGCGTAGCGCAGCGACCGGGCGAGATCGTCCGCGTCGAGATCGTCCTTCAGCAGGTAGTCCTGGGCCCCGCGTTGGATCGCCGTGACGGCGGTCTCCCGATCGTCCAGGCCGGTGAGCACGACGATCGGAACGCGTGGGTCCTCGTCCTGGACGGTCCCAAGCGTCGCCAGCCCGGTGCTCTCGGGCAACCCTAGATCGAGAAACAGGATGTCGTGTCGGCCCGTTTCGATCGCCCGGAGCCCCTCGGCGAGCGTCTCCTCGTGTTCGAGGGTGACGTCGCCGACGATGTCGGCCACGTGGGATTCGTTGAGATGGTGCTCGACGAGGCGGGCGTCGCCGGGATTGTCCTCGATCAACAGGACGTCGATCGATGTGCCTGCGTCGGGCATGGGTCACTTCGGTGGCATCTTGACGACTGATAGCCAGAACTCCTCTAAGCTCCTGACGACGTCCATGAACCCCGAGTAATCGACGGGCTTGCTCAGGTAGGCGTTGGCCTGCAGGTCGTATGATTTCACGATGTCCGACTCGGCTTCGGAACTCGTGAGCACGATCACGGGGATCCGGCGCAGTTCCGGGTCGTCGTTGATCTCTTCGAGGACGTCCCAACCATCTTTTTTCGGCATGTTGAGGTCGAGCAACACCAGATCAGGTCGCGTCTTCTCGGCGTACTCGCCGCGCTGGTTGAGGAAGTCCATCGCCTCGGCACCGTCTTCGACGACGTGGAGATTGTTGAGGATGTTCCCCTCCTCGAAGGCCTTCTGGGTGAGTTTGGCGTCCCCCGGGTTGTCCTCCGCGAGGAGGATCTCGACCGGCTGGCCGGTCTCACTCATGGTCGACACCCTCCGATTCGGCGACGTTCAGTCCCTTGGGGATGGTGAATTTGAACGCCGCGCCTTCTCCCTGCTCGGATTCGATCCAGATCTCGCCGCCGTGGCGTTGCACGATCCGGCGGGTGATCGCCAGCCCGATCCCGGTGTTGCCGGCCTCGGCGTTCGCCCCTTGCCTGAAGATCTCGAAGACGTCGTCCTGTTCGTCGGCCGGGATCCCCGGCCCGTTGTCCGAGACGGCGAACTCGTAGGCGTCCGGGCGGTCGGTGGCCGTCACGTCGATCCGTGGGGTTCCGTCCTTCTCGGCGTGCTCCACGGCATTTTTGACGAGGTTCTGGAAGACCTGGCCGAGCTGGTCGCGGTCGGCGCTGACGGTCGGCAGGTCCCCGACCGTGATCTCGGCGCTGTGGTCGGCGATCAGCAGTTCCAGGTCCTGGCGGGCGCTTTCGAACACCTCGGCGGCGTCGACCTCGTCGAACTCCTCGGCCTGGGTGTGGACGCGGGAGTACTCCAGCAGCGAGTTGATCATCCGCTTCATCCGCTTTGCGCCGTTGACGGCGAATTCCATGTACTCCTCGGCCTCGTCGTCGAACTGGTCGCCGTATTCCCGTTCGAGCAGGTCGACGTAGCTCGACACCATTCGCAGTGGTTCCTGAAGGTCGTGAGAAGCGATGTAGGCAAACTCCCGGAGGCTCTCGTTAGATTTCTCCAGGGCCTCCCGGTGGTGTTCGAGTTCCCGCTGGTATTCCTTCCGGCGGGTGATGTCGCGGGTGTACCCGGCGAGAGCGGTCACTTCGCCCGCTTCGTCGACCACCGGTTTGCCCTGGACCCAGACCCAGGTCCCGTAGTCCTCGGCCGGATCGACGCGAAACTCCAGATCGGTCGACTCGCCGGCGGACAATTGTTCCATCCCGTCGGCGACCCGTTCTCGGTCGTCGGGATGGACCGCGTCGAGAAAGCTCGTCGGGTCCGCCTCGAGGGACGCCACCGGCTCACCGAAAATATCCTCGTACGTCGAATTGGCGAAGATGACGTTCTCCCAGTCCGGGGTGAACATCCACAGAGAGTCGTCCGTGTACTCCGTCAGCTGTAAGAGAAGGTCCAGATCATCCGGGACCACACGGTTCTCGTCGTCAGTTCGAGCACTGTTCATTATATGTGATGGGGAGAAACGTGGACTTGAGTGTCCCCCTCGACGAATCAGAATTGATAACCTCCCCAGGGAAGCTATCGGCGACGACTCGTCAGATCTCACCAGCCGAATCAGGCCTCCCCTGGCACGTGCCGGGATTTCCTGGCCGGCACAGAGACCGGACAGTCGGGCAAAGAATGATTATAATCCGCTGAGAAGCACGATCATGGCTACATCAGACGCCAGCGACTGGAATCTTCGACGGTTCAACGCGGCGATGGCCGTCCTGCACTTCGTCCAGGGCGCGCTGATGGTCTACCTGAGCTCCTCCCGGGAGTGGACGATCACAGCCGTCTACCAGGAGTTCGATACGACCACCGAGACACTCTCGCCCGTTATGGAGTCGATCGGGACCATCGAACTCGCGTATCTGGCCGCCGGGTTCCTGTTCATCTCCGCGATCGCACACGCATTGATTTCGACGGTGCTGTACGATCGGTACGTCGCCTATCTGGAGCAGGGGATGAACCCCTACAGATGGTACGAGTACGCCGTCAGCGCGTCGCTGATGATCGTCCTGATCGCGATGCTCGCCGGGGTCTGGGATCTGGGCACGCTGATCGCGCTGTTCGGCCTGGTCGCCGTGATGAACCTCTGTGGGCTGGTGATGGAACGCCACAACCGACTGACCGGGGAAACGGACTGGAGCGCCTTCGTCGTCGGTTCGCTGGCCGGGATCGTCCCCTGGATCGCGATTGCCGTCACCATCATCGGCACCTTCACTTTCGGCGAGGGGAGCCCGCCGGACTTCGTGATCGTGATCTACGTCTCACTCTTTGTCCTGTTCAACCTCTTTGCGATCAACATGCTGTTGCAGTACCGGGGCGTCTGGAAGTGGAAAGACTACCTCTTCGGCGAAGTCGGCTACATCGTCTTGAGTCTCGTCGCGAAGTCACTGCTGGCCTGGCAGGTGTACTTCGGCGCGCTGAACTCGCCGGTGTAGCGGACGGTTCGCTAACGAACTCCTTCTTTAGGCAAACCTAAAGCTCAAGTGTTCCCGGACGAACAGTGGCGTAATGAGCGATGAGAAAGCCAGCGGGGACGGCTATACGTTTTCGGACGTCAGCGTCGTGATGGGGACGTACAACGAACGCGAGGCGATCGGCACAGTACTGGCGGACATCGAGCGCGTGACCGACGGGCAGGCCGAAGTCGTCTGTGTCGACAGTTCGACCGACGGGACGGCGGAGGTGGCTCGCGAGCACGGCGCGCGCGTGATCGAGCAGGAGCCACAGGGCTACGGCGTGGCAGTACAGACGGCGATCACGACACCCGACCGGCCGGTAGTCGTCACGACCGACTGCGACGACACCTACCCGATGGAACGCCTCCCGGACTTTCTGGACGCGATCAACGACGGCTACGACATGGTTAGCGGCGACCGCCTCACCGGCGGGGCCGGGACGATGCCCCGTTTCAATCGCCTGGGGAACCACGCCTTCGCGTGGCTGGCGAGTGCGCTGATCGGCGAGCGCGTCCACGACACCACCACGGGAATGCGGGCCTATCGCCGCGAGGTCATCGACTCGATCGAGTGGACCGAGAACACCGGGCTCTCAGCCGAGTTGCTCCTTCGGCCGGTCGTGCGCGGGTATCGCGTCACGGAGATCCCGATCGACTACCGCGAGCGCGTGGGGGAGACGACGCTCGACCCACTCGCCGGCGGGGCTGCGATCGCGAAGTCGATCGGCAAAGTCGCCCTCGAAGAACAGTGGCGGAAGTGGGCCGGAACGGAACCGCCGGAAATCGAACGGACAGTCGACAGTCAGTCGCGATAGCCCGCGAGGAGACAGAGACAACGCCGCCGGACGGGAGAACGGTCACTTCCGGAGGAAATCGGGCAGCTCCTCGCGTTCGAGGCCGTCCTCTAAGCGCTGTTCGAGCATCTCGATGGAGTCGAGCGCCGGCGGGAGCGAGTCACGACGGTCAGGAACGTCCGTCTCGTCGACCGTCGTCTTCTCCCCGTCAGGTTCGACGAGTTCCGCCCAGACCCCGGCCGACTCCTCGAACTCGCCGCGTCGCCCCGACGCCTTGCGTTTGCCTTCCTGATAGGCGAGTTCGATGAGACTCCGATCGTAGGAGGTGCCGGTCGTCCCCAGAACCCGCTCGTATTCCTCGGGATCA
This sequence comes from Halorhabdus sp. BNX81, assembly GCF_029229925.1. Lineage (NCBI taxonomy): Archaea > Methanobacteriati > Methanobacteriota > Halobacteria > Halobacteriales > Haloarculaceae > Halorhabdus > Halorhabdus sp. BNX81. The sequence goes on from NZ_CP107254.1 coordinate 2,604,884, forward strand.
GGCTCGCCGAGCACCGCCGCCACGCCGAGTGCGAACGCCCGCTCGGTCGCCTCGTCCTTCCCGAGTGTCTCCCAGTCTGTGCCGTAGGTGCGTTCGTACATTATGTCTGAACCTTGCTATCGGGGAACACCCGCAAGCCCTGCTCGGAGAAGCCGATCTCGCGGATGTCACAGTCGATGGCGGTCCCGCGCATCTTGATGACCTGCACGCCGCGGGTCATGCTTCCCGAGTCCAGGAAATTATGGAAGAAGATAACGCCGTGTGCGAGGTAATGTTCGTCGGAGTAGGCGCTGGGATCGGTCATCTCGGAGATCAGGACGATCGTCGCGTCGGTCTGTTTGAGTGCCGACAGAAAGCCCGTGATCTCCTCGGACACGTCGGTGAAAAAGTGCTGGAGCAGCATCGTCGAGTCGATGACCGCGCGGTCGATGTCGTTGGCTTCGATATACGCGACCAGCCGATTTGTCAAACCGCCATCGCTCCCGAACTGCGAGATGGTTCGCTTGCCACTCTCGGTCACGAGGTTCAGAAACTGGACCGTATTCGACTGCATGGCCCGGTCGAACCCGAATTCGAACCCGGCCATATCCTGGCTCAATTCGGACTTCGTCTCGTGCATCGTCACGTACAGACAGGTCTCCCCCTCTTTGGCACCCTGGGTGATGAACATCGACGAGAATGTGGTCTTCCCGCTGCCCGGTGGCCCACTTACCACGTAGAGCCGATTCGGCAGCAATCCACCCTCGACGAGTTCGTCGAACCCCGGCACGCCACTGGCCAGACGCATACGTGAAGAAGACACTGTCGCCACTAAGGTGTTTCTTCATCGTTCTCAGGACTGATATCGTCGAGTTCGGCTACCGGTATTCCCTGGCACAGGCCCGACAATAGGTGTAACTCGGATCGAATTCGTTTACAGCCCCGCAGTGTCGACACCGTATCGTCTCGCCCGGTTCGAGGCTGTCGAGATCCCGCGGCTCGATCGTCCGCGATCCGCGCTCCCGGTCGGTGGAATCCGGGGTCGTCCGCTCGATCGACGTGCCGGCCTCCCCGAGATACCAGTAGATGAGCAACTGAAAGAGCAGAAATCCCAGGACGTATGCGACGATCCAGCCCCAGACGGGCGTCATATGGTACCGTTTGTCGTCCTCGCACTTGGATCTTCGGTGTCACCGGATGGCGGTGTTTAGTTAAGCGATTCTTGGGTGAGATAGCCAGAAAGCCCCGAGTGGCTCCGGTTGAGGGTAGCGAGGGACCGCCGGTCCCTCGGACAGTCGGACGGCGTCGCCGTCCGACGACCTCGCTGCGCTCCTCACTCCGTTGCGGTGTCCGCTCACGGGCCGTGGGCCCGTTCGCGCGTGCCGAGGCGCGTAGCGCCTCGCGCCTTACTTCGGCCGTCTTCCCGGAGCCACTCGCCCCTTTCAGTCCCGCCCATGCCGGCTAACCAACCGGCCTCGGGTGGGACTGAAAGGGGCCGCGCTCTCAGCAAGCCCCGACGACGCAAGCACCCACTGGAGCGCAGCGAGTCGCGGCAGCTGAGAGCGCGGGGGCTTTCTGGCTGTTGCAAGCGATTCCTGCTAAACTAAACACCACCCACCGGATCGCCGTCCCACAGCGTCCGCTCTCAGCACCTTCGGAAACCGATCGCAAGGATGGATCGAGCCAGCAGTTACTCCCCCTGGTCCTTGAACTGCTTGAACGCGGTCGTAAAGTCGTCGTCATCGAAGGAAAGCATCGTCTCGTCGAGACGATCACGCAGATCGTCACGCCGGTCGAGGAGTCGCTGATAGGCGTCGTTGTGCTGGAGTTCGGTCTCGCTTTTGTTGGCCCGAAGCGTGGCAACCTTCGACATCACCCGGTATAGCTCCTGAAACTGCTTCTCGTAGGACTGGAAGGTCAACAGACGATCGATCGTCTCGAAGAGATCGTCACGGGAGACCGGCTTGGTGATGTAGGCATCGAAGGGCATCTCGATGATGTCGAAATCCGGATCCACGGCGGTCACCATGGCGACCCGGCAGTCAAGGCCACGCTCACGAATGCGTTCGAGAACGTCGTCGCCAGAGAGCCCCGGCATCCTGCGGTCGAGCAGGACGATGTCGACGGTATCGTCGAGTGTTTCCAATGCTTCCTGGCCGCTATAGGCTGTCAGGACCGTAAACTGCCCCTCCAGCTGGGCTGCGTAGGCGTCGGCGACGTCTGATTCGTCGTCAACCACCAGCACGATGGGAGCAACACTGGCTGACATCTGCGTGTCCGAAGTTGGTATGGCACGTCCCATAAGGTTTCGGGCGTGAAAAGGGATCGAGAAACTGCCCACCCGGTCGATGCAGCGGCGGTGTGGCGACCGGGGAGCTTTATCGATCAAAGCCCAACGACACGTATGGTCGAAGTCACGTATCACTGTCCGTACTGTGGGGCCGTCACGAGCGTCGACCGGGACCCGGCATTGCAGGACGCATCTGTGACGCGCCACCCGCTCGCCGACCACGAATACGCCGCCACGACAGACGACGTCGAAGCCGCAGACGGCATCGAGTTCGTCTGTCTCGGCAACGTCGCGGATGACGCGTCCGCCGGACGGGACCGAAACCCCTCCCCCACAACAGACCACAGTGACGGGCCACAGCCCGGCCAGGACGGCTGTGGGCGGACGTTCTACCTCAACTACCGCCAACCGCCACCGCCGGCAGTGGGCCCCAGGCGATGAGGCCAATCCGGTGAACATGGTCGAATTACGGACACTCCCCGAGCGGGTCGTTCCGGGATGGTTTCAAGCGGGGCTCGCCGCGTTCGAGGCGTTTCTGGAACCGCGCCCGCTGCCGGAAGCCGATGCCGTCCTCTGGATCGTCGTCCTCGTGGGCTCCGCCTTCGACATCGTGACCACGATGGTCGGAACGGCGTCCGGGCTGTCCGAGGGAAACGCGGTCGCACGGGCGTTCATGGCCACCTATGGCACGCCGGGGATCGGCGCGCTCAAACTGGTCGCCCTCGTCTGTCTGGTGCTCGCCTGGCACTCCCTGGCCGAGACATCCGCCAGACTCGTCCTCTGGGGGTTTTCGATGGTGTCACTGGTGGTCGTTGGACTCAACACGATCACGCTCGCAGGGATGTGACAGGTGTTCACAGTCGAAACCGAAACAATAAAAGCATTGGTGGGTGACAGGAGAGATGACCGGACGGGGGTGGAGGGTCCAGCAGCCGGGGGGTGGAAGCCAGCAACCGGGGGTTGGGATCCACTGTCTGGGGGACGTGGAATCCAGCATCGGGGGGTGGAGTCCACCATCCGGGGGTGTGGAATCCAGCGTGCGGGGGAGTGGAATCCATCATCCGGGGGGAGGAGGACCCGTCAGCCAGGCGACTGGACGCCGTCGTCCGGGGATGGTGGAACGATGGGAAAACGTCAGACGACACCCGAGGGGGCGGGTTCGACACGGTATCGCTTCGAATCGATCGGTTGCGTTGGCGAGTGGCTCTCGCTCTCGACACTGTCCGTGTCCCTCTGGGCGACAGTGATCACGGCGTCGATACTGGACGTGCTGACGACGACGGTCGGCCTCCGGCGAGGACTGTCGGAAGGCAACGTGCTCGCAGGAGCGCTCGTCGAAACACTGGGGGTTGGGGGATTCGTCGGGCTGAAACTCGCTGCAGTGGCTGTCCTGGTGACGACCTGGTATCTCGTCGACGAACAGCAGAGATACGCCGCCCTTGCAGGGTTCGGCGGGGTCACGGTGGTCGTGGTCGTGTGTAACGTCGCCACGATCGCAACGAGTTGATCGGACTGGAGAGGCCACCAGTGCCGGATTTAAGACGTTCTGGCCCGACACGGCGTACATGCGCGCAGCCGTCTTTCGTGGCCCCGGCAAGATCGGTATCGAAGACGTCCCGAAACCGGAACTCGACGCCCCGACGGACGCAATCGTCCGCGTCACGCACACCGCGATCTGCGGGTCGGATCTCTGGCCGTATCGCGGGACAGAGGACCGCGAGGTCCCTTCCCGTATCGGTCACGAACCGATGGGGATCGTCGAGGACGTGGGCGAAGAAGTCCGCGCCGTCGAACCCGGCGATCGCGTGTTTGCCCCCTTCGTGACGAGCTGTGGCGAGTGTGAGTTCTGCCGGAAGGGACTCCACACTTCCTGTGTGAACGGCGGGTTCTGGGGCGGCGACGACGGCGGCGCACAGGGCGAGTACGTCCGGGCGCGCCAGGCCGACGGCACGCTCGTCCGCGTGCCCGACCGCCATGCCGACGACGAGGAGACGCTCCAGGCGATCCTGCCGTTGACGGACGTCATGGGGACGGGCCATCACGCCGCGGTCAGTGCGGGCGTCGACGCCGGCTCGACGTGCATCGTCGTCGGCGACGGCGCAGTCGGACTGTGTGGCGTCCTCGCCGCCCGCCGGCTGGGTGCCGAACGGATCATCGCCATGGGCCACCACGAGGACCGCCTCGCACTCGCCGAATCGTTCGGCGCGACAGACACGATCGCCGCGCGCGGCGAGGAGGCCGTCGAGCGCGCCTTGGAAGTTACACACGGCGGTGCAAACCACGTCATGGAGTGTGTCGGATCGACGGGTGCGATGAACACCGCGATCGAGGTCTGTCGGCCTGGCGGGGCCGTAGGGTACGTGGGCGTCCCACACGGGATCGAGGACGACGGACTCGACATCTTCGGACTGTTCATGGACAACATTTCGTTGAACGGGGGGATCGCGCCGGTCCGGGCCTACGCCGAGGAGTTGCTCGCGGACGTTCTCGGCGGGACGCTCGACCCGTCGCCGATCTTTACGAAGACGGTCGACCTCGACGGCGTGCCCGAGGGCTACCGGGCGATGGACGAGCGCGAGGCGATCAAGGTGTTGGTCAAGCCCTAAACCGGGTCCGGAACTAGATCACTGCGGCTGGCGAGGCCCGCGTCCGAGGATCCGATCCGCGAGACTCCCCAGTGCCTTCAGTGCGACGTTGACGTACAGCCCAACGAGAAAGGCGACGCCCGCAACGAACCGCGGGCCTGCGACACCCTCGACGCCATCGAACGCCCCGAGAAGCAGGTAGACACCCGCAGCGAGGATCCACGCGGCCGGGATCCGCATCGCCAGTCCGACCAGGTCCTCCCACCGGTTCCACTCAGTGTACCGGTCGAGTCTGCCCATCAACTTCGTGAAAATGTATCCAAGCGCCCCGAACCCAGCGTAGAGGTAGACGTATATCGGGACCGCGACCGGGTTTGGATCGGTTCGATCCGGGGGGATCGCGACCGCCCACTCGACGATGCCCGTCGAAAGGACGATCCCGACGGCCGAGAGCGCGCCGAAGACACCGATGACGATCCAGTTCAGCAGGGACCACTCGGCGGTCTCGAACGGCTCTCGACCCAGTTTGGTCCCCGGTACGTCCCCCCTCCCAGCGTCCGATCGACGATCCGCCATGGACGACATTTCTAAATTACATAAGTAAAAGCCACCGCTTGTCGATCCCGACGAATGGCCAGTCCCATCGACCGGACCGGACGGACACCGTCGGGGGAGAGACCACTCCCGCCATCGACGGCCCGGCTGGAGACGGCTACCCGCGACCACCACGGTTATCTTTATCCCACCCATCGCCACGAGCATGAGTGAGCTAACCGCGACCTTGGAGACGACCCACGGCGACATCGAGATCGAACTGTACGACGAGCGCGTCCCGACCACCGTACAGAACTTCCGCAACCTCGCGGAACACGACCCCGCAGCCGACGCCGAGCCGGCCCCCGAAACCCCGACCTGGGAGGACCCCGAGACGGGCGAGATCCGCGGCGATGCCTTCTATCAGGACACCCCGATCCACCGGATCATCGACGGGTTCATGGTCCAGATGGGCGACCCGACAGGGACCGGCCGCGGCGGCCCGGGCTACACCTTCGACGACGAGTTCGACAGCGATCTGGGCCACGACGGCCCCGGCGTCGTCTCGATGGCCAACTCCGGGCCCAACACCAACGGCTCGCAGTTCTTCATCACGCTTGCCGCCCAGCCACACCTCGACGGCGATCACGCTGTCTTCGGCGAGGTCATCGACGGGATGGACGTCCTCGAAGACCTCGGGAGCGTCGAGACCGGCCCGCGTGACGAGCCCAAAGCGGACGTCCGGCTCGAAGCCGTCCGAATCAACGACTGAAGCTGCAACGCTGGCTATTCCTTCCCGCTCCACTCCTCGACGAGCAGGCCGTACCAGTGGACGTCCCGGAATCCGCCGTCGGAGAAGACAGCTTCGCGGTGGACACCCTCGTGGGTGAACCCCAGATGTTCCAGCACCCGGCGGGACGGTTCGTTCCCGTCGAAGACTTTCGCTTCGATCCGGTGGAAACCGAGGTCCCGAAAGCCGTATTCGACGAGCGTCCCGACGGCGTCGGTGGCATAGCCCTTGCCCTGCTCGTCGGTCGCCACCCAGTACCCGAGTTCGCCGCGCCACGAATCCGCCGAGATCTCGTGAAAACTCACCATCCCGACCGGCTCCTCCGCGACCGTGATCATGAGATGGATGGCCTCCTCGTCGGAAATCGTCTCTTCGAAGAACTCCGTAAGCTGTTTTCGATTGGACGGGAACGGCCAGCCGAGCGTTCGCCAGACGGCTGCGTCGGAACGTTCCCGCTGGATGAATTCGAGGTCCTTGTCCTCGATCGTACGGAGGGCCACCGTCTCGCCGTCGAGAAACGTCGGTCCAGGCATCTCGGGGGTGTTCGAGCAGTTTCCGCTTAAGCGTGACGGGGCCCCGATCGGGGATGCAAGCACGTGTTTTTCCGAAAGGAAATGATAAACATTGTAGTTTGGGAACAAGTTTAACAGATTTATATAATTAGAAGATGGCACCAATTGATGCACATATTCTTGGAAGTATAGCCAATACCAGTACGTTTAAGCACGTGTCTTTGTTAGAGGGTCACATCATGTCAGACGGAAAAAAGCTGAACCGACGAAAATTCCTCGCGGCGACCGGTGCCGCGACGGCGAGCATTGGGCTGGCCGGGTGTGGTGACGGTGAAGAGACCGAAGAGACGGACGAACCGGAGGAAACGTCGAGCGACACCGAATACGAGCCGCCGAGTTCGTTCCCGTACGGGATCAACGAAACCAACGTCGACGAGGCCCAGCGGGTGATGGAGGAGGCGGGCTACGGACCTGACAACCGCTTCGATCTCGACTGGTTGCAGTACCAGAGCGGTGCGTGGGAGGAGATGGCGGACTCGATCAGTGTGCGCCTGGAGTCGGCGTACATCGACATGAGCATCAGCGACTCGGACTTCGGGGCGCTGCTGGAGACCACTCAGAGCGGGAACCACGAGGCCTACACGCTCGGGTGGGTCGCCGACTATCCTGCGGCCCAGAACTTCCTTCAGCTGGTCGATCCGGAGAACACGATCTACGACGCCGAGAGCTATACGCCAAACGGCGAGACGCTTTTCTGGTCCGAGGACGCCGAAGGCGACGAGGAGATCCGCCAGTACGTGATCGAGCAGTTCGATCGGATCCAGAACAACCCGGAGCTAACCGACGAAGCCCAGAGCATCCGGGAGGAAGCGACGCTCAACATCGAGCGGGCGCTGTGGGACGCGGCCGCCCTGCTCCCGGTCTATCACACCGTCGATCAGCTGTTCTGGTACGACCACGTCGACCTCGACGCGCCCGGCGGGATGGGACCCTCGCGGGCGAAGGCGAGCAACTTCGTCAACGCGATCGAAGACGACGACGTCCTCAACGGCCATTCCGGCACCTTCAGTTCCCTGGACCCGATCGCCTCCGGGAACACGGCCAGCGGGGGCAAGATCATGGACATGTTCGACGCGCCGATGAACTACGTCAACGGGACCACGGAGATCGAACCCCTCATCGTCGAGGACTACTCGGTCAGCGAGGACCTCACGGAGTACGAGTTCACGCTCAAGGAGGGTATCCAGTTCCACGGTGACTACGGCGAGGTCACCGCCGCCGACGTCGTCTACTCGTTCCGCCGGCTCATCGAGTCCAGCAACTCCACGAACACGTACTTCCCGCTGTCGGTACTCGGGATCGAACACGAGACCGACGACGACGGCAACGTCGTGCCGGACTCGACGGCCGTCGAGGCGACGGGCGACTACACGTTCACGGTCTCACTCTCCAGCCCGTTCGGGTACGCGCTCGAAGTGTTCGCCTATTCGGCGTTCTCCGTCGTCCCGGAGGGCATCGTCGGCGACATCGAGGGTCACGACGGCGAGATGGAGTGGTCGGAGTTCTCGACGAACCCGGTCGGCTGTGGCCCGTTCGTCTTCGAGTCCTGGCAGGAGGGCAACGGTGGCTCCTTCCAGGCGACGGCCTTCGAGGACTACCACGGCGAGGCCGCGGACTTCGACCTCCACGACACGATCATCACCGAAGACTCCGCACAGTACAACTACATCCTGAACCAGAGCGCCGACTTCGGCGTCATCCCGACGCCACAGTACGATCCGGAACTGGTCACCGAGGAGTCGACCGAGGACAGCCAGGTCCTGGGAACCTACGGCCCGTTGGACAACGGGGAGACACTGAACATGTCGTCGACGCCGGGCATCAACACCTACTACATCGGCTTCCACATGGAAAAGGTGCCAAAGGCCGTCCGCAAGGCGATGGCCTACGTGCTCACCCGCGAGGACTTCGTCGAAAGCGTCTTCAAGGGTCGCGGCGAGGCGGCCTACCACCTGCTCCCGAAGCAGGTCTTCCCCGGCGGGGCCGAGGGCTACGAGTCGAACTACCAGGGATAAACCCGGACTCTACGGATTTGGACCCCGACAAGCCGAATGCAATCGTTATTGTTAAACCCGCAAAGCCGAAATCACGACCGGATAACTCACTTATGCCCTCGAGGATGGCGTCATCGTCGTGGCTGGCGATGTTGTTCCGCGAAGCAGTTCGTACCGCAGCGTCGTCCGGACCGTCACCGGACCGTCAGGGGAACGCGAACGGCCTGTACGCTCCTCCGAGGGATCGGACACTGACCCCGCCGTCTGCCGGAGGAGTAGCCACATGAACCGTCTGTTGTATCTCTTCAAGCGCCTGTTGCTCGCCGTCCCCGTGTTCCTGTTCGGGATCACAATGAGTTTCATGATCCTGTACCTGGGACCGATCGACCCCGTTTTAAACATCCTCGGACAGGACGCGACGCCGGAAGACATCCACCAGCTCAAGGTCGCGCTCGGGATCATCTATCAGGACGGTTCGCAGGTCCCGCTGTGGTCACAGTACCTGAAAGTGCTCACCGACCTGGTGACGTTCGACTTCGGGCAGTCCTGGATCATCCAGCGCGGGACGCCGGTCGGCGAGCTCATCCTGAACCGGATGCCGGTGACGCTGTGGCTCGGGTTCTGGTCGGTCGTCGTGGCGCTCGCGGTGGGCATCCCCGGCGGACTGTACGCCGGCCTCCGAGCCAACACCTGGCGGGACTATCTCACCTCGGGTGGCGGGATCATCTGGCGGGCGATGCCGAACTTCTGGCTCGCCGTGATGATCTCCGGGCTGCTCTCGGCTGGCGGGGCCCTGTATTTCTACCAGGACTTCCTCATTTCGACCGATGTGATCGGGACGTCGCCGGCAGTCGGGAACATGCTCGGCCCCATCGATCTCTTCACCCGCATCGAGGGGTTAGAAGCGACGATCACGGGTCCGAAGCTGACGAACATCGCCATCGCGATCAAGTGGATCCTGCCGGCGGCGCTGGTGCTTGGCTCGTCGTCGATGGGTAACGAGATCCGGATCGGGCGGACCGCGGTCCTAGAGAGCATCAACTCGAAGTACGTCGAGACGGCAAAGGCCAAAGGCGTCTCCGGGCGGCGAATCGTCACCAAACACGTCGGCCGCAACGCCATGATCCCGCTCCTCCCGATCATCATGGGCGAGTTCTACCTGTTGATCGGCGGGTCGGTGCTCGTCGAGCAGGTCTTCTCGATCCGGGGGCTCGGGAACATGTTCTTCCGCGGGATCCTCGGTCCGGACATCCCGCTTGTGATGGCACTCGTGTTCCTGTTCATCATCGTTCAGATCACGGTCAACATCACGCAGGACATCCTGTATACGTTCATCGACCCACGGATCTCGCTTGAGGATACGGAGAGGTGATATTCGATGTCTGATACTCCACCGACCACGACGCGTGAGGAGTTGACTGGGTACGAGACCGAAGCGCTCCGGACGCGGATCGCCGAGTCCCCGCGGCCGTTTCTCCGGTGGGCCGCGGTGCTCATCGCGTTGATCGCCGTCGAGTTAGGGACGTACGCGGCGCTCGCGGTCGCCCTGCTCGAGCGGGTCTTCGTCGGGATCACGGCAGCCGTCGAGTTGCTCGTCGGCGTCGTCTCGCCGGGGGCTGCCGAGAGCGTTCTGGACGTCCAGGCCGGCGGGTCCGAATTCCTCGTGGGACTCGCCGACGGTGCGGGCTCGATCCCGACCCTGTTCGGCCGGGGAACCATCCCCAATCAGGGGTATCAACTCGGACCGGGGGCTGGCTGGGACGGGACAGTGCTGGGGATCGAGCCCCCGGCAATCATCGCGGACCTCCCGGTTGTGTTCGATTGGAAAGGAACCTTTCTCGGCCTCGAACCCGCCCTCGCGTGGGCGTTGCGATTCACGCTTATCGTCGCCTACGCGCTGTTTCTGGCGTACTGGCTGTTCCGCGGCTGGAAGGTCTACCGTGAGCACTACCGCCAGGCCGACTGGACGCCGACCGACGACATGGTCAGCCGACTCAAGGGCCACCGCTGGGGGCAGTTCGGGATCCTCGTCCTCCTGCTGTATCTGACGATGGCGATCTTCGGGCCGGCGCTCGGCCCGACGACTGTCGAGCAGAACATCAAGAGTTCCTACAGCTTCGAGGTCAACTACTTCGACACCGAGACCGGCGAAGTCGAGTCCATCCCCGTCGGCGACGCCAACTTCAATTCGAAATCCAAGGGCAGCGGGGAGAACGTCGGGCCGATGACATACGACGACTATGGGCGGTTCCACCCGTTCGGGACGCTCGACAACGGACGTGACCTGTTCACGTTCCTCATGGCCGGGGCACGTATCACCATGATCGTCTCCGGCATGGCGATCGGGCTCGCGGCGCTCATCGCCGCCGTGCTGTCGATGGTCTCGGCGTACTACGCCGGCTCGATCGACCTCACGATCCTCACGACCGCGGATGGGATCGTCTCGGTCCCGCGGTTGATCCTGTTAATCATGGTGAGTGCCGTCTTCGCGAACCACTGGCTCGGTGGGATTCTCAACGGCGGGTTCATCCTCGCGCTGGTGTTCGCCTTCACCACGTGGCCGCTGCTGTGGCGGGCCGTGCGTGGCCCGGCGCTGCAGGTCGCCCAGGAGGAATGGGTCGACGCGGCCCGGAGCTTCGGCCAACGGCCCCGCACGATCATGCGAAAGCACATGCTGCCGTACATCGTCGGCTACCTGCTGGTGTACGCCTCGATGACGACCGGCGGGATCATCATCAGCCTCTCGGCGCTGTCGTTCCTGGGCAACGGCCTCGGGATCAGCGCGCCGACGCCCGCGTGGGGACGCGCTATCTCGGCCGGCCAGGACTACGTCGCCACCTCTTCGTGGCACATCTCGCTGTTCTCGGGGCTGATCATCGTGGTGCTGGTCACCGGCCTCAACGCCTTCGGCGACGGGATCCGTGACGCGATCGACCCCGAGACCGAAAGCGCCGAGGCCGAGGAAGCGGCCGCAGGAGGTGGTGCGTGATGTCCCGTGAACGCACCGCCGAGAGCGCACGCGGCGAGGGCGACCCGCTACTCTCGGTCCGGAACCTCCAGACGGTCTTCCATACCGACCGGGAGACGATCCGAGCGATCGACGATGTGAGTTTCGACGTCTACCCCGGCGAGACGGTCGGTATCGTCGGCGAATCGGGCTCGGGCAAGAGCGTCACTGCTCGCTCGATCATGGGACTAATCGACTCCCCTGGCGAGGTACTCCCGGAGTCGTCGATCAACTTCAACGGCCAGGAGCTGACCGCCCTCTCCGACGCCGCCTATCGCGAGGTCCGCGGGAGTGGTATCGGCATGGTGTTTCAGGACCCCCAACAGTCGCTGAACCCCGTCTACACGATCGGCAATCAGATCAGGGAAGCCCTAGAGATCAACCGGGGTATCACGGGCGCGGAAGCGACCGCGGAGGCGACCGACCTGCTCGAATCGGTCGGCATCCCCGACGCGAAGCGTCGCCTCGACGAGTACCCCCACGAGTTCTCCGGCGGGATGCGCCAGCGCGCCGTCATCGCGATGATGCTAGCCTGTGAACCCGACCTGCTGATCGCCGACGAGCCGACGACCGCCCTGGACGTGACCATCCAGGCGCAGATTCTGGACTTGCTGAAAGAGATCCAGGCGGAACGCAATCTCGCGATCCTCTTTATCACCCACGATATGGGCGTCATCGCCGACATCTCCGACCGCGTGAACGTGATGTACGCGGGCGAGATCGTCGAGAAGGCGTCGGTCGAGAACCTCTTCGAGCGCCCGAAACACCCCTATACGCGGGCGCTGATCGAATCGATCCCGGGCGAGCACTCCCGCGAAGAGGGGCTCAACACGATCGAGGGAGAGGTGCCAACGCCCAACGCGCCGGCGGACCACTGCCGGTTCGCCCCGCGATGTCCGCAGGCGTTCGGGGCCTGCGACGAGATGGCCCCCCAGCACATCGACGTCGGCGAGACAATCGAACACACGGCGTCGTGTCTGCTGTACCCGGAAGGGAAGACGGAGGCGGAACGGCTCGAACACCACAGCGCACTTGCGAGCGGTGAAGACATCGAAACGGAAGGTGAGCACCGATGAGTGGCGACCTACAACGGACTGGCCAGGTGGCCGAGACCGGCGAGACGCTGATCGAGGTCGAGAACTTAAAGAAGCACTACGGCGGTGGCGGCGTCTTCGCCAATCCGTCGGTAAAGGCCGTCGACGGCGTGAGCTTCTCGATCAAACGTGGGGAGACGCTCGGCCTCGTCGGCGAGTCCGGGTGTGGGAAGAGTACGCTCGGCCGGACGCTCGTCCGCCTGGAGGAGGCCACCGAGGGGACGATCTCCTTCGACGGGACCGACATCACGACGCTGTCGGGCGAGGACCTGAAAGACTGGCGTCGCAACGCCCAGATGGTCTTCCAGGACCCCGAGTCCAGCCTCAACGACCGGATGACCGTCGGGGAGATCATCCGCGAGCCGCTGGACGCCCACGACTGGCGGACCAAACAGGAGCGCCAGAAGCGCGTGCTGGACCTGTTGACGTCGGTGGGGCTCCGGGAGGAGCACTACTATCGCTATCCCCACCAGTTCTCGGGCGGCCAGCGCCAGCGGGTCGGCATCGCGCGGGCGCTCGCTCTCGAGCCGGAGTTTCTCGTCCTCGACGAGCCGGTCAGCGCGCTGGATGTCTCCGTCCAGGCGAAGATCATCACGCTGCTCGAGGACCTCCAAGAGGAGTTCGACCTCACGTACCTCTTTATCGCCCACGACCTCTCGGTCGTGCGGCACATCTGTGATCGCGTTGCGGTCATGTACCTCGGGAAGATCATGGAGCTCAGCGACACCGAGGCGGTCTACGAGAACGCCCACAACCCCTACACGCGGTCGCTCCTCTCCGCCATTCCCCGGCCCGACCCCTCGAGGTCCTCTCACCGGATCACGCTGCCGGGAACGCCACCCAGCCCGCGGGATCCGCCGACAGGCTGTCAGTTCTCGACCCGGTGTCCGGCCAAGATCCGGCCGGAGGGCTACGAGGACGTCGACGAGGCGGTCTGGGACGCGATCGAGCGCTTCCGGGAGGTCGTCCGCGAACGATCTCGGATGAATCTCGGGGCAGTCGACCGGCTCAGACGACAGCTCGGTAACTTCTCGGCGTACGACGACATCGACGAGACAGTCACGGACCTCTTTGGCGACCTCGACGTCCCTGCGGACGTTCGCGAACAGATCGAGACCGCCGCCGAGTTGGTCAAGGACGGGCGGCCCGCGGAGGCACGGAGTCACCTCGGAGAAGTATTCAACGGCGTCTGTGACCTCCAGCGGCCGGCGTTTCACCCGGTCGGGGAGAACAACCATATGAGCTACTGCCACCGTCACGACGCCGAATACGAGGACGTCGACCCAGTCCTCGACCACCGAACCCGTGACGCCTAGACGGTACCGCTACGTCGAGTTCGCCCTCTGGGTGGGGAGCGTCGCGACGGCGGTGGTGATCGTCCTCGCGATTCCATCCCTCGCATTTGGCGACGGGCTGATAACCCTCAAGTATGCCCTCTTCGTCGTCGGCTTTCTGCTGTTTGGCGTCGGCTCGTTCGCCATCCAGCCGACGCCCCACGGCCGAGGACCGATCTCGCGACTGTTCTCGATGAGTCTCGACGGGGGCCATGCGTTCGGGTTCGAGCAACGGATCCAGAAACTTCCGCCGCTGGACGGTCGCCAGGTTCCACTCGAAGATCGCGTGAGCCGAGGCATGAAGGTGTTCGTCACCAGTCTGGTCGTCATCGGCGTCTCGATCTTCCTCGAAGTCGGCCTCGGCGTGGCCGTGAATTGAACCCGGGACCCGGAGAGAGCGGCGAGCCACCTTTATTGGCGTGGGAGTGTATCGGAAGACATGGTCAAACTCGGCCCTGACGACGTCGAACTCGACGATGGTGAGCGATTACTTCGGACCAGCGACGCGGCCCGGAGCGGCTGGGAACAGACCCTCGAAGACGTCGAAGCGATGGCGCGCGATCGGGCCGAATCAGGGTTCGAGACGCTCGTGCTCACGTCCGACGACACCACGCCGAAAGCGCCCGATAGCGACGACACCACGCCGAAAGCGCCCGATAGCGACGACGCCGACGAGTGGGGACTGGTGTACATCGTCCCGAGCAATCAAGCCGAAGAGTACGAAGATTTCGCCGAAGACGTCGCGTTCACCGAGACCGTCGTCTATCAGGCGACCAGCTCCGGGCACGCGTTCGTCGTCACCGAGTGCATCGACCCCGATCGCCAACGGGTCCTGTTCGTGGCCGGGACCTACCAGTTGCAGTACGCCGCGCCGCTGGTCGAGGCCGCCCTCGAGCGCGGCGAAATGTACACCCACGTCAAGAAACTCGACGGGACCGATGTCGCGACCGTCGCCCACGACGACGCCGAGCAGTTCTTCCCCGATCGGGACACGTACACGGCCTACAGCGGGTAATGGCACGCTGTGGTGTCCGAACATCCCCCAACGCCGGAAAGAGGGGCCCTGTAGCGGTAACGAAGTTGTCAGCCACCCCGGCCGCTCGCCGCGTGGCGTTTCGAAACCTTCAATTGTACCAGCCATCTACCTGAAAGTGCAACGAGCGAGCCAGGGTTGGTGGTCTAGGTTGGTTATGACACCTCCTTGACATGGAGGAGGTCGGCGGTTCAAATCCGCCCCAACCCACTTGCGCTACGCGCATTCCTCAAGGAAACGATCCCCAAGCAGTACTGGGGTTTTGTTCCTTTCACCGTTCTCAATTAAACTGCGGAGCAGCTTCTCTTGAGTCACCACAGGGCCGTAAAGCGATTCACTTTCAAGGAGACGCGTCAGCATCAATAAACTACCGGTAGCCGCGAATTAAACTGGACAGAGAGGTTGCCGAGGAGATGAGTGATCCAGAAAGTAACTTAAGTTAGCCGTTCTTCAACAATCTTCCGGCATAGAACATTTACTGAGACATCGCTCCCAGAGGTTAACTCTTTGGCCTTTTCGGAAGGCTCCCTCGGTAAATAGAATTCAATGAGTTCGCCATCTCTGGAGCTTGATATTTTTTTCAACCGTTCTCTGACCAACATTCTGATAGCCTCTCTTTCATGCACACCTCTGTCTTTCATGACATCATCAAGCTTCTCAGCCTCATCACCCGAAAAAGTAACCTTCTCATTGATTATTTGAACATCCGAATTTAGTTGGTCGATGATTTTCGATATTTCTTTTTCAAATTCAAAAGGAGTGTCTGCAACAGAATGTGCTTCTCTCACTAACTCCACCTTCACATTGTTTTTAATAATCTTCTTAGCAATTTTCTCGGCCTGTTCACTACCTTCAGTTGCTTCCCTAATCAACTGCATTGAAGTTAAAGAAAGCTCGTCAAGTAGAGACTCCTCCTCCTGATCTGGGTCCGGCTCGAACTCTGTATCTTCCCAATAGTCGCGAGCAGGTTCGAGCCATCTTTCGACTGTTGGTTCAGAGCAACCCATTTGACGTGCTATTTGAGGGATATCGACCCCATCATCTATAAGTTTTTTAATAGTTTTAGCCCGATCACCAGGAGGTACATCCTTTTGATATTCGTCTGCATTTTCGGTAATTGATAAAAGTCTAGCTTCTTTATCATCCAGATCACGAATATTTGCTCTTATTTCATCAAGGCCGACCTGTTGTGCCGCTAACGTTCGTCTCTGCCCGGCTACTACCCGATATTCTCCATCAACTTCACGAACTACAACAGGATTAAGTACTCCATTCTCCTCAATGCTTTTCAGGAAGGCTTCATCTTTCTCTGAATGAAAGCCAGTATTTGATATACGCTCATTTACTGGATCAATAACCAGTTCATCTGGATCGAATTTTTTGCTACCTAAATCGTCCATATGAAATTAATTCTGGAGCATCCACTCCTCTTCGTCGTCCCATTCAAATGTTTTAAACGAGGTATAATCGTGGTTCTGGCTGTTAGCCATAACGTCTCTCCACCGGTTCATGAGGGCGCTATCCCGTATCATGCCAGTATACTGTTCTTCCGGTTCAAAGAAGTTCATGAGACGCTGTTCAAGCCTGTATGGAGTCCAGTTCCCCCCACTTTGTCGGTCAGACCAAGCTTCTAATTGTGGATCTGATCGTTCCGTCCAACCTCGGTGTGACCAAATACTATCAAGATCGAGAATTCTTGGCGTCCATGCCAGACCTGGATTCCCATTAGATGTTGTATTAGATTTGGGCATGAAATACCGATTTTCATGATCATCCTTTACTTTTTGACGGGCGTCATTGTCAGGGATGCCAGTTTCTAAAACAGCATAAAAGGGAGACTCAACCCAACTGGTTGGGAAGTTGGGATCATCTATAGCATCATCGAGCTTGTCGATCCACATTTGCTTGAAGTCTTCATCTTCAAATCTAACTACAATTTTCTGGATGGGAAGATCATAAACAGTCTCAGGCTGATCGAGTAATGGTCGAATATCGGACCAAGGTAACGGATCACCTTGTTGCTCTGCACGGTCATATTTGACAGAGACACGAACACCCTCAAGCTCGACGGCCTCCATAACATCTGAAGCAGGAGATTGAGCCACAGAAGGAACATCTGTTTCATCGTTCATTTCTCGGCGTTCTGCATTGAGTTCTTGGATACTATCTGGCCTATCGACCCAGCCCATAGCAACTCTCAAACCATAAGTTGAAGAATATGCTACAAATTTTCGACTTGCCTGTGGGCCCTGCTCATCGATGAAATTTGGGCGGACTATGTTCTCAATGTCAAATGAAGTTGAGCTCACAATTTATTATTCACTCCAGAAAGGAGTATAACACGAAGACAATTTAAATTTCGGGTGAGTAAGTGAAACTACACGTATCCATTCGATTTGAGGTATTCTTGGATGGCGTTTCGAACTACCTCCTCTTCAGAAGTTCCTAGATCCTTCGCAGCGTCTTTCAGTCCGTCGGCTTGATTTCCAGTGAACGTAACTCTAGTGCGGACCCGAATTTCACCTTCATTATCCGATTTCTCATCATCCATCTCTTTGATGATTTCTTTCAAATCCGCCTCTCCATCACGACGTGCCTGCTTTGTTGCCTCAAGGACATCACGCTGGCTAAGGTCAGATCTCGACAGAGTTTTAACAATCTCTTCTCTTTCTTCTTTTGACTCAGTATTAGCGCGAATACTCGCCAACTGTTTGTCATCAACCTCATCGACTGATTCCCGAATTTCGTCCGGAGCTTTATCTGCTCCATCAACGTGGACGACAGTATCTTCCCACTCAGGATTTGTACGTTCTAGCCATTCCCGTACCGTGCTAGGATTAACCCCTAGTTCCTCAGCAACGTCATCTGCATTCCAACCGTTCACTTCCATCAATCGTTGAACTGCCGCAGCACGGTCTGTCCTTGATACAGATTTTCGGAAAGCGTCAACGTTCTCTGTTACACTTGCCGCGAGAGCGTCCGAATCATCCCAGTCCATAATGATTACTGGGATGGATTCTACACCAACATTCTGTGCTGCAAGAGTTCGTCGTTGACCAACTACGATTTTATAATTTTCACCTTCCAGACGAGCGACTGGGGGTTGGATTACGCCCTGCTCTCGAATGCTTTCTTCCAGTGAATTATCATCCTTATCGGGGCCAATATTTTCTTTCCTTTCATTAATAGGATCGATCTCTAATTCGTTCGGGTCAATCTGTTTTACTTCCATAGATTATTCCCCCATCAATTGGAGAGCGATTGTCTGCCACGACATCTCAGCTATTGTCCAATCATCATCTTCTACAGCAATTTTGACAATATTCACGTCGCTAGATTCTGCTTCCAATCCATCAGCCTGCTGTTGGAGTTGTGAGATCGCCTCTTCTTTGGTTTGGTGGAGAGTCTTTCCTTCGGGGAGCTGGACCATAAAGAACGTGTCATCGTTAACATCCATCATGCGTGTTAATTACCCTTCAATAGATTCCATCACGTAGAGAAGGGAAAAGCATTTTGCTCGAGCCAATAGGTCTCTAATATGGTCGAAAAAGATGAGTTGGTGGATTTTATCCCAGACTCTTGTAGTTATCTTTTAGACAAAAATAACCAAGAATTGAGGACAGCGATTCCTGAATTGGCTAGAGATTGGGAGAAAATGATAGAAATAGAAAATACTGTCCAGAAGCTGCCGACAGATCATTCATTCATCAATTCAGATTCAAGAGAATTGAGTGATATCGAAGATGAATCCGTAGAGCTGGTTGTCACAAGCCCCCCTTATTTTAATATTAAAGACTATAATAATAAGAAGAATGGGCAGCTAGGATTAATCGATGAATATGAAACATTCACCGATGAGCTTGAGAGTGTCTGGAAGGAGTGTTATGACAAATTAATTCCTGGGGGTAGAATGTGTGTAGTCGTAGGGGATGTACTACAGTCAAGACGGGAAGCAGGCCGTCACAGAGCGCTACCGTTGCATTCATCAATTCAAGAGCAGTGCAGAAGTATTGGATTTGACAGTCTTGCGCCGATAATTTGGGCAAAAATTGGGAATGCAGCATTAGAGGCAGGAGGTAATGCCAGATTCCTGGGAAAGCCCTACGAACCGGGAGCAGTGATAAAAAATGACATAGAGTATATTCTGTTATTCCGTAAACCGGAAAAATACCGTTCACCATCATCCGCTGAACGAGTTCTCTCCACAATTCAAGTCGATGATCACAGTCAATTCTTTCGACAGATATGGACGGATATTCAAGGGGAAAACTCAGGGGACCATCCTGCTCCATATCCAGAAGAATTAGCAGAACGTCTAATTAGAATGTATTCTTTTGTTGGTGACACTGTACTGGATCCCTTTGCAGGTATTGGGACAACCACAATTGCAGCGTCAAGAAATGGGCGAGATTCAATAAGTATTGAAGTTGATGAGGAGTACTTGGAGATAGCCAAGGGTCGACTTGAAGATTTGAAACTACAGCAGAAAATAACCTGAACCATACACACAGCCCAAACTATATTTGAAAAATGTTATTTGGAGATTTCTTTCCGTCCGTCAATATAGCAGTCAGCGCAGGGAAAGTCACCGTGTAGATCGTCGCAATCACACTCGGAGCGTTCCGGTGCATTGAGGGGGTTTGGTTCGTCGTCAGGTTGGTCAGTGAGAACACCCCCATCCGTCCGGAGTTTACTTTTTAACGTTTGCGGGGTGGTTCCTTCGGTGTCTACCGTGGGGGTTTCGTAGTCAACAGCGGCTTGCAAAACGACAGGGCCACCGATAGTAGCGAGGCTGACTTTGTGCTTACAGTCATACTCTTCGTTATACTGATCCGCTGGACACTCGCACTCAGTGGGAACGAGCAGCCCGTCACGCTCTTCGATGCCAACGAGGTAACTGTGATCGTCTTTCTCGAATCCGTATGACGCGTTCGTCACACGGACGAGATGCGGGCCTTCGATTTCGAATTCCCACGTCTCCCAGCCCACACGCTTCGAGGTTTTCGCGCCGAACTGTAGTTCATTGACGATGCGTTTATCTGCCGCAGAGTTGTTGTCTGTCATGCTTCTGTGTTCCAGAAGCGCGGTCGTGTGTTCCAGCACACGGCCATTTCTGCGATGGCGACACCGCGCTTCGTACTCAACAGTACGCACCCCATGCACATAAAGGTTAGTATATTTGCTAACGTTAGTAAATATACAGACTTATCCCATGTGCGGGCGAAGACACAATATGGCGAAAACCCGCGCACTCCTCACCGAAACCGAACGGGAACAGATCGCCGGCGAACATGGGGATGACCGAAAGTATCAGGCAGCGTCACGGGTTCGAAAACGCATCGAGGATGAGCTGACGACCGACGTTGAGATACTCCGGGCCAACCATCCCAAACTATACGAGGAACTCACAGACGCCGTGTGTGACGACACAGCGGAAAGGGATCCGGAGTAGGAACGCATCGAGGGAGGGAAAGCGCCGCACTCAATGCATGAGAGCAAGCAGTTAGAACATTGATCGGAGTGGCGAGAGAGCTGTTAGGTGACTTCGCCTGCGAATTTTCTGGCTCAGGGTTGCAAATGACGGGAATCCGAATACTGGCGGAAATCCCATTCATGATTGGGCGGAATTTCGGATATTGTTACATTACCTGTGATCATACACGCTGGGTATAATATAACCGAGTGCTTGGATGCTTCGCCCGTATTTATATCATTTTAACATAATATATTTTAGACTAATGCCATTTATAAGCAGTGTCTTGGAAGTAGACAATCATCCCGACGGAGTACTGCGATTCTTGCACAATGACTTAGTTGGTGGGGGTGTGTTATGATTACTATAGTACTTGTACTTACTATAGATATAGTTATTATAGATTATAGATACTGTAACTTAACTAATTATATACTATATAAGAAAAGGTTAGACAAGTAATGACTATGGGAAATGGTGTGTTCCTTACCTTAACCTACCCACCAACGTAGAACACCATCAATGCACTCAAGCATACAATACAATTGGGAGGAGAAAGATCACGACGGTTTTGCAGGCACCTCTACGTGATCGTACTCTCCGAAGTCCGGGTCTTCGACTATCCCACTCAGAAACTCCCAGGTGACGTGAGGCTTGAATTGGGTCCCGAATTGGTCTTCGAACCATTCCCATGTCGGTTCCCATCCGTATCGGAGATGACGGCAAGCAACTCGGACCCTCTCATTGTGTGATAGGTTTTCGATTCCTTCTCGTTCAGATACTTTTTGGAGTGCTTCAGCTTTGGTCCCCGGGCTTTCTCGTGCAGGCCAGATCTCATGAGGTTTCCCAGCGAGGTCTTTCGACGTGGATGCACTGGCTTCCGCGGAACCGGACGTGCCAATGCCGTAGCCTTGCTCAGAGAGATACGTGAGTGCGTCTTGACGACCCCCATCCTCTCGAATGAGACGATACCCCACTTGGAGTGCTTCGGTCTTCGCCACTGAGTGGATGATGGAACTCCTGCTCTGCCCCCCAATGATCACCACGTAGTCGCCGGCTTCGAAATCGTTCTCAGCCCATTTCTCGTAGTCTTTCCCAGGTCCTTCAGAGAGTTGGAGAGGCCCGTGTTCCGTTTCTTTAGTGAACTGTCCGTTGCATCCAACCGCGCCAAAGAACCTGACTGGAACCATAGGAGCGCCGTTTCGCTTGTCTTCTCGGGCAAACGCACCTCCCTTGACTTCGAGTGCTGCGACACTCCGAGGATTCCCCGCTGCAAGTGCATACGGAGAATATTGGTGCCCATTGTACTGTATCCACTCTGGCACGTCGTAGGTCTTCGCGGGGAACTCCATCTGCTCGATGAGTGGAGTTTCGATTGCGTTCTCCTGCTCTGCCTTTTCTTCCTGACCTTCGGAAATCAACTCCAACACGGTCTCGTCGGGGTTAAGCATCGCGAATAGATCCCGTGGCTGATCCGCTGAATGAGGGAGTTTTCCGTTAGTCAACGATTCTTGAACGAATACATCCCACAGAACATCAGCATATGATACTGAGACGCTTGGGTTCGTTTCGTGGGATTTGCGGAAGATACGGGTATGATCCCACGTTGAGGCGATCTCGACTTTGGGGAGGCCGGACTTCTCGTGTTCGACACCGGGGAGCCTGAATAGTCGTTTCCGCGAGTACAGGGCCGTATCGAGGTCAGCACCTGTTTCCTCGCAGAAGGACTCAGCCAACTCCTTGAGCTGTTCCCTGTTGGCTTCCCCTGATACGAACCGGGGAACATGAACGTGGATAGAGCGATTCCCTGAAAAATAGAGCCTACACGTGTTGAACGACACTTCGAGGTAATCCTCAACAAACTCTCGAAACCACGAGATGAGTGTTTCCGGCCCTACATCTTGATACGCGTCGGACTCAATGTGAATCGGGTAGAGTACCCGGTCGTCGGCCTCACACTCGTCTTGAATCTCTTTCGCTATCGAAGACTCTCCCTTTACCTCGTGCCCTGTCTCGAACTCGTCTTGCCGCTCGTACTGTTCTTGCGGGACCTTGTAGATGGGGCTTGCAGTGATTGCGTCATCAGGGATCGGCTCGAAAATCGTCCGGAGCTTCGGTGTGCGACGTGGCCCCTTCTCGACAGGGAAACCGTACTGGACGCACGGGTAGTAGTTAGTGTTAGATGTTGACGCTGTACTGGTCGGAGATGCCGCTGTAGTTGTGTTCGTACTCATGGGTCAGAAGATAGCGAAGACTCTCAGCGGTTCGTTCTACTCTCCCCCTCCATGCGTTGACTCCGCTAAGTGATACTCGGTAGTTACGACTGGACGGGAGAACTAACCGTGAGAATCTGCCTGTACTGTAAGAACAACGCCCAGACGGAAATAGATGCCGGAATCCGTGCGAATGCGATACGATCTATTCAATTCTTGCAAAGGGATTGGACGCTTGAACCCAGGGGAATGTGTTGATTACCTTATAAATACGCTGCTTGGCTTGTCAAAGAGGAGATAGCCCAAAGCTGATGTGTTATGGCCGTGAAATAAGTGATGATGGGTAACAAGCGACGGGAAGACGATGACTTTCTGGTCGGTGAATCTACACCAGGGACTACAGGAGATAGCAAAGGGACCATGCATGATCGGAATGAATCCAATAAAATAGACAAGTCAGAGGATGATGTGGTAGAGTTTGTGAGTGAGAAAGAAAGGAAGAAAAAACAACAGAACCAGAGTAATCAGGAAACAACACCTGAAGACACTCAACTGGTGGAAGAATCAAGCAAGGACATTGCATCAAAGTACGCTGATAAGTACTCGAAATATTGGTCTGAAGACCAAAAAGAACAACATAAAGAACCGCTTCAGGAGTAGATCTCTACTCCATTCCGAACTCTTCGCGCCGTAGTTCCCGCTTCTCACTTTCAGTCCGGGCGTCGTAGTGCTTCTCCAGTGTCTTCACGGAGACGTTCATCCTGTCGGAGAGGAGTTCCTTCGTGTGGCCGTCGTTGAGCCACGCTGTAATCGCAGATCTCCGGATCGCGTGAGGTGGGATTGAGTCAGGGCATCGTTGGGCGGTATCACGTCGTTGGGCTGCTTCGCAACTGTCTGGACTTCTGTCGTGAGGGCACTGATCCGCGTACACGCACGGACGGGTTACTGAGTTGATATGACCGCGGATATTCGAGTGAACCGGACGCCCTTGCTTCGTTGTTATCAACGGTTCTCGTCCATGGTCGTCAGTCACATCATGTCTATGCATCCTAATGTAGTCGTCAAGCACGTCGCACACCCACTCGTGAAGGTTAACCTCGCGTTCTGCTCCGTATTTGTTCTTGAGCGGGGTTTCTGATTCTGGACGATGGCGCACCTCAATGTACTGTTCCTCTGAGTTGTAGTCGCCGAGGTCTACTGCTCGAAGCGATCCAATGCGGAATCCGGTGTCCCACAAGAGGGAGAAAACGACGTGCTTCAACGTTCCATATTCGTACTTCTGGAGGAACTGGAGGATCTGTGCCGCCGTTTCCGAATCAATCATCGTGTTCCGAGAGTCATCTTCGGGAACGGGCATCAAGATGTTCTCAGCAAGCCCTTCGACCAGATCTCGGGATTCACACCATCGAAGGAATACCCGAAGGACGGTCATCTGGTTATACAACGTGACACTGTTGATATTGTCCTCGTCTCGTCGGTAGAGTTTGAAGTCGGAAATGTGGAAGCCATCGAGTTCGTTGACAGTGTCCAGACCTTCGCTCTCACACCACTCGATGAATTGTGATAGCAGGGACGAGTGGTTGTAGTAGGTAGACTCGGATATGTCTGCTCGCCGTTCATTCAGATACCGTTCGACTGCGCGTTCGGTTGTGATTTGTCGAGTCATCGGAGTTTCCGAATCGCTCGACCCTGGATGGTGATTCCGAGGTGGTTATCATCCGATCTTGATCGCGGAAGCGCCGAATCTGCCGCAGGCAGACCCGAGAGGCGCTGAGGAGGGAGGCGTTCAAATCCGCCCCAACCCACTTCTGACGCCGACTGCGACGAACAAAGTGAGGAGCCAGCGGCGTCTGTGTGGGCAAGCGGATTTGAGCCCAGAGGACGAGCGAAGCGAAGTCCTCGCGGTTCAAATCCGCCGAGAGAGCGAGCTCTCTCGAGGCGTGCTTCACGTTGTTCAGCACGACGCCGGAAGAGCAAGCGCTTCCGAGCCCTCGTTCGCGTTCTCGAGACGCTCCCACCGGTCGCGTCTCGCTACTCACGAGGACGCCCCAACCCATATTTTCCGGCGAGCAAGTTCGCGAGCCGGTACTATGGTCACAAGGATTTGAAGCAGACGAGTTGCGCGCACCGAAATGAGCGCGTCCTGACGTGGTTCAAGCCCGCTCCAACGCACTAATGGCGTCAGCTATAATTCAGAAAGCATATACGCGGATACTATTCTATAGACCCTTCTGAGGAAAGATCCTTTGAAAGTATTTGCTTCTCGAGATCGTAATGCATTGGCTTTCGCCAGGCATCTTCGCCTTCGAACATCGGCCAGTTTTCGTGCTCGTTATCGAAGGTAAGATTGACATTTTGCCAGGCAAACTTTTCCTGATATTCTTCGGGCAGGTATTTTTTCAGGCAGAACAATGTCGGCCGACGGTCGCCGAACGAAGACCGTTGGATCAAAACGTCATCCGGGACGTTCACTCCCTGCTCCTGTAAGACCGTTTCATCAAGAAAGACATCTTCGACGAACTGCGGTCGCTCCGTTTCCGGGAGGCTTTGCATCTCTTGGTATAGCTCCTGGAATGCATCCGAATAAAACACATCGAGTAAGTCCGAATAGTAGTCCATCATTACCTCCTGTAGATCCTCTCGAGTCAACTCGGATGTCTCAACCTGACCCTGTGACTCTTGATTGGACGCCATCTTGAATCACCAACCAGCACCTGCACATACGCCGAAGCCACCTGCGCATGCGCATGCTGCAAGTGGGTTTTCCGACCCGAATCCGACATGCTGTTCGTCGATGATATCCTCAAATAGGTCGGGATCCACGTCACGGAGTCGGGAAAGATACTCCGGATCCAGTTCTGAAAGATCGCTAATCACATTGGGTTGATCCGCATCCGGATTCCCGAATTCGGTTTCTTTGCCGATCTGATCGTCGAAGAGCCGACTACTTATCCGCATGTCTTCCGGAACCTCGACACCCGCTTCACGAAGCGCACTTGGTGTGAGGTATCTTGCCCCCGCTTCCATCCGTTCCTCGGGCGGGGCCTGACGAACCTTCTCCAACTGGTCGAGATACGCTTCGGATGTGACAACGCTGACTACTTCTTGCAATTTTTCCTCTGCCGCTTCGCGATCCATTTGGTCGTCTTCTGTTGACATACTAGCACACCAGGTCAGCAATAGGACCTTGCTAACTTATACTTTATGAACTATCATTATATAGTACACTATAGAGTTACAGCTATGCCAGTCAAACCTGCAACGGAAGGCCGGCTGATTTGACGTGGCTACTGTGGAAACAGACGCCACAACCGAAAAAGCGGATGAGAGCAAGGCAGACCGTACGGACCGTGAACAAGCAATGGTCAAATTGACGGGACGGGGAGAGTCGAACAGCATGGTGGAACCCACCAAGCACGCCCATTCACTCACGGGAGTCGGTACAGGGGCATGCCTTGATCGTACTCCTCCGGCCCAGCCGAGTGGCGGTGGGCCGGAAGTGCACAGCCAGGTGATAAATTTATAGTCCAGCCATCAGTGGTCCAAACAATACAGATGCCGCCCATCCAGACCGACGCGTTGACGAAGTATTACGGCGACGTGCGGGGCGTTGAGGACCTCTCCTTCGCCGTCGAGGAGGGTGAAGTCTTCGGGTTTCTCGGCCCGAACGGCGCGGGGAAGACGACGACGATCCGGACACTCATGGGATTTCAATCGCCGACGGAGGGGACGGCGACCGTTCTGGGAGCCGACATTAGAGACGGGGCGGCGCTCCGGGAGGTTCGCGCGGACGTGGGTTACCTGCCGAGCGAGCCGAGTTTCAACGAGAACGTGACCGGTCGCCGCTTGCTCGACTATCACGGGGCGCTCCGTGGAGACGTTCGCAGCGACGAGATGCTCGAACTGTTCGATCCGCCGCTGGACCGCAAAGTACGGGAGTACTCCCGCGGGAACAAGCAGATGCTCGCCATCGTCATGGCATTCATGCACGACCCGGATGTGCTCATCATGGACGAACCGACATCCGGGCTCGATCCGCTGAAACAGGAGCAACTGCTGGAATTCATCCGCACCGAGCAAGGCCGCGGGAAGACCTTCTTTTTCTCCTCGCACATCCTGAGCGAGGTCCGGAAGGTCTGTGATCGGGTCGCGATCATCCGCGACGGCCATCTCGTCGAACTCGAAGACGTCGAATCCCTGCTAGATCGGAGTGGGAAGATTGTCCGGGCGCGCCTCGATGGTGATTTCGAGGCAGACGAGCTGGCGCTTTCGGGGATCCACGACCTCGAGATCAGCGACGCCGGCGACGAAGACGACAAACCGGCCGCGGCGAAAAACGAGGCAACGAGCATTACGTTCACCTACACCGGAGCCTACGAGCCGCTGCTCGGACAACTTCTCGAATACGATATTTTCGATCTGAGCATCGAAGAGGCACCGCTTGAAGACGTGTTCATGCGATTCTACGGGGAGAACCCGGCCAAGCGCGTCGAAGCAGTCGAGAACGGCGATATTGAGGCGAATGAAAACGACGAGGTGACCGACGGTCCGGAGCAGGCCGATGTTTGAAACCACCCGCTTCGAGTCCGAACGGCTGTTCCCCGCCTCGGCAGTCATCGGGCTAGGATTGGCAGCCTTCGGCGGGATGATGACACTCATCGCGCCGGGCATCCTCGGAGAGGTCGACATGGCGGCGCTGTTAGAGCAGTTCCCGTCCGCGATGGTCGAAGAGATGGGACTGGGGAAGATGGGGACCATCGAGGGGTTCATCGCACTCGAACTCTACGAGTACGTCTGGCTGCTCGGTCTCGGTGTGTACGTCGCCTACACCGCGGCCGGCTCGATCGCCGGCGACGTCGAGACCGGGCGGATGGACACGCTGCTCGCCGCGCCGATTTCCCGGTGGCAACTCCTCGTCGAGAAGTATCTCGCGCTGTTGACGCCGATCGTCGTCGTCAACGTCGTGGTCTTTGCGGGCGTGGCCGGAGCCATCCAGCTCATCGACGAGACGATTCCAATCGCCGACCTCGCGGCCGTCCACGTACTGTCGGTCCCCTATCTGTTGGCCTGTGGCGCGTTCGGCATGCTCGCGTCCGTTGCCGCACCGCGGCGACGTCTCGCCGAGGGCGTGGCCGCCGGAACCCTCGTCGGAACCTTCCTCTTTGAGATGCTGGTAACCAACACTGATATCGAGTGGCTGGGCGGGATCACGCCGATGCGATACTACGATCCGCTGGCGATCCTCACCGAAGGGACCTACGACCCCGCAGGCGGGGCAGTTCTGTCCGGTGTCGCGGTCGTCCTCGTCGTCGGGAGTGCCTGGCTGTTCGCGGAGGTCGATGTCGAATGAGCACCGACACTCACGGCAGGGTGACGGGCCGCGATCCCGACGACGATCCGCTCCTCGTGGTCGCCCGCTTCGAGGGGCGTAACCGACTCCGGATGACGGCGGTTCTCGCAGTGCTGTTCTCGCTGTTCGGGCTCCTGTACGTCTGGGTCGGCCCGCAGATGATCGACGCCGGGTTCTCGGAATTGTTGGATGCGATGCCGCCGGTCGTGACCGAACTGTTCGGCTTCGAAAGCCTCGAATCGATCGAGGGGCTGCTCGCCAGCGAGTTCTACACGCTCGGCTGGATCGTCGGTCTCGGGGGCTATCTCGCCTATACCGCCGCCGGGACGGTCGCCGGCGACCTCCGGGACGAGCGGATGGACACGGTGCTGTCCGGTCCTGTCCCCCGGCGGAGCGTCCTGTTGGGGAAGTTCCTCGCCGTTCTCGTCCCGATCGCCGCCCTCAACGTGGTCGTCCCGGTCGTGCTGTACGTGGCATCGCTCACGATCGGAGAATCACTCTCGGTCGTGGATCTCGCGATCGTGCATGCCTTCTCCATCCCGTATCTCCTCTTTTGGAGCGCCGGTGGCATCCTGCTGGGCGTGGTGGTACGCCGGGGCCGAGCCGCCGGGCGGGTCGCACTCGGGCTGCTCTTTTTCAGCTGGCTCTTCGAATCGGTCATCTCGACAACTGAGTACGACTGGCTCGGCGCACTCTCCCCGGTGCGGTACTTCGATCCGCCCGGCATCCTCGTCGATGGCACCTACGACATCGCTGGGGCTGGCCTCCTGTTGGCCGGTGCGGTCGTGGCCCTCGGCCTCGGCCAGTACTGGTTCCGGCGACGTGACCTCTGAGCCGTCGCCACGGTTCGAGAATGTTTTCGGTCGTCTGATCCAATCGAGGACCGTGCTCGCTGTGTTCGCGGACACTCATGGGACGGACGAACCACGGCTCGCCGGACGGACAGCCGACGCACTCACGAGTGCCGACCAGGTGCTCCACGCGGGAGACTTTACGACGAGGGCGGTCTATGAGGCCTTCGAGCGCCGAGCCAACCAGTTGGCCGCGGTCCACGGCAACAGTGACACGACTGCAGTTCAGAAACAGTTGCCCGCCGTCCGGACTATCGAATGGAACGACTGGCGAGTGCTTCTCGTCCACGGACACGAACACACCCCGACATCGCTGCCGTTGCTTGCCCGGGAACGAGACGCTGACCTTGTCGTCATCGGACACACCCACCGGCCGGCGATCGAGCGACTCGGGGACTTGCCAGTCCTCAATCCGGGAAGCCACGCCGATCCGCGTGCCGGCCCGCCGACCCACGCCGAAGTTCACCCGGCAAACGGAGCCATACGGCTCGAACTTCGGGAGCGGGACGGAACAGTGATCGATCGGGTGCGCGTCGCTGGGAAATGAGTGCGACGAGCGCGGTGATGGAGGGCCAAAGCGGGGGTAGCGCATGTGGATTCATGGTCGGGCGCATAAAGTGAATACCGGAAGTTCAAACGACCGTTTGACTCACCCTCCGAAATCGCCGACCACCCGTTTTGTCCACGTCGGCGAAAGCAGACAACTGGGGCGGCCCGGTGGTGAGAGGGAAGATGACAACAAACGACGAAACATATATTATCGCCGAGATGAAACCGCGAGTCATGGTTGACCCGGTTCTCGTCGGCATCGTCGTCGTCGTCCTCGCGTTCGTCTTCTTCGTCTACCTGTTCGTCCGCCGGATCGCGACCGGCTTCAGCCAGGGCATGCGTGAAGGCAAGCGCGGCGGGTGACCCACGGGACGAAACTGGTTTGGCTGACGGTCGAGAAGTCCCTGCCATCATGGACCCACGCATCCGCGAACACGCACAGCTCATCGCCGACGCCGTCGATCTGAGTGCCGGGGACAACTTTCTCATCAAGAGCGAGCCCGCCGCCGAGGATCTCGTCGTTGCCCTGTACGAGATCGCCGGCGACCGCGGCGCACACCCCGTTTCGATCCGGACCAACCGCAGCGGTCGCGCCATCCGGAGCTACCTGCAGGCGGCCGACGCCGCCGACGTCGACTTCGAGACGCCGGCCCACGAGCAAGCGCTGGTCGAGGCCGCCGACTGTCACGCCGTGATCCGCAGTCATGCGAACGTCACCGAGTTGGAAGACGTCCCGCCCGAGGTCAACTCCGACTACGAGAAGGCCCACCAGCCGATCCTCAACGAACGGCTGACCGACCGCTGGACGCTCACCCAGCATCCCACGCCCGCAGACGCCCAACTCGCCGAGATGAGCACCGAAGCCTACGAGAACTTCGTCTACGACGCGATCCTCAAAGACTGGGACGAACAACGCGAGTTCCAGGCACAGTTGGTCGAGATCCTCGAGGACGCCAGCGAGGTCAGGATCGTGAGCGGCGACACCACCGACGTCACCATGTCCGTCGACGGCAACCACGTCATCAACGACACGGACACGCACAACCTCCCCGGCGGCGAGGTCTTTACTGCCCCGGTCCCCGACAGCGTCGAGGGCAACGTCCTCTTCGACAAGCCTGTCTACCGCCGGGGTCGGGAGATTACCGACGCACGACTCGTCTTCGAAGACGGCGAAGTCGTCGAGCACAGCGCCTCGAAGAACGAGGAGCTGCTGACGAGCATTCTCGACACCGACGACGGGGCGCGTCGCCTGGGCGAACTCGGCATCGGGATGAACCGCGACATCGACCGGTTCACCTACAACATGCTCTTCGACGAGAAGATGGGCGACACCGTCCATATGGCCGTCGGCCGCGCCTACGAGGACAACGTCGGCGAGGGCAACGAGCAAAACGAGTCGGCCCAGCACGTCGACATGATCGTCGACATGAGCGAAGACAGTTTCATCGAGGTCGACGGTGAAGTGGTTCAGGAAGATGGGACGTTCGTCTTCGAAGACGGGTTCGAGGAGTGATCACCGAACGGCGTGAACGGACCGTTTTTGATCGCACATCTCTCGAGGATTGAGTTGCGGGCCCTCGGCCCGCAACCGGATGGCGTCTCGAGGGAGACGGTCTCGCCGTCTCGGCTCGAGGCGGGGAAGCCGCCACGCTGCTCCCACAGGATGGCGCTGCTATCCGAGGAAACCCGACGAGGCGAGGCCGCCCGGATGGGCGAAGCCGACGGGGGTTCTCCGTCGTCGCGAGCGAGATCAAGAGGTTCGCCGAGGAAGCCCAATCCAACGCCGGCGAGATCGAGGCGATGGTCAACGGGATCAAGGACGACACCCGCAACGCCGTCGAGTCGCTGGACCGGAATAACGACCGGATCGAAGACGGGATCGAAACGGTCGACGAGGCGGTCGACATCCTGAACGAGATCCACGACTCCGTCACGGAGGTCAGCGACGGGATCGCTGAGGTGGCCAATGCGACGGATCAGCAGGCGGCCTCGACGGAGGAAGTCGCCTCGATGGTCGATCAATCGACGGCTGCAGCCGACCAAATCGCTTCTGAAACAGCCGCGATCGCGGACGAAATCGACGCCCAAACCGATCAGATCGCGGATATCGACGACGCCGTCGATCGTCTGGTTGACGATCTGTCCCGGAACTCATAGACGGCGCGTGATGTGAGGGGATCGAGTTATGAGCCGGGGATTCTGGACGACTACGGGGGCGGCAGTTTTTCGAGGTGCCTTCCCACAGGCCGCCAGCGGCAGCCGAGGAAAGGCGGCGACGTAAAATCGAGGAACATACACGCGGGGATTCTCACTCGATGCCAGACCTTGCTGCGCTCGCGGCTTCGCGGCTCGCATTGTGGCTCTTACTGTGTTCGATCCACGCTTCGCTCGGCATATATTAGTTCGAGTCCCCCGAAAAGCGCGAACATCCGGCGAGCGAAGCGAGAGCGGTACGCAATCTCGTGCGACTTAAACCCATAAAATTCAAGACGGCTTACCGTCCTCTCCACATCGAGACACTCTATCATAATAATACTCTTTTATCAGTAAGTCAGTATAGTAATATCCAGAATCCCCAAGATACAAGTGTAAAATCAATACCAAAAATGATAAAATAAATATTATTATTGTAGATACAATTGTAATGTATGACTGTTCGATGACTAATGCAACAACATATAGAATCAAAGCAGCAGAGGCAGATATCCGCATATTTATATCAAATTGGCGTATTAATTTGTATTTGAGAGTTCGTTCCGACAATTTCCCATCCATATGAATAAGTAACAGGTCATAAATTGCACGTATATCATCTTCTCCAATATTTAACTCAAGATCCTCTTTTATTGCTTGTTTAAACTCCCAATCGTATCTATCGATAAGATAGCCATATTCGAACCGATCAACCGAAGGTAAAACTCGCTGGATAGGACGGGGGAATCTACTAACCGTTGATAAATAGGTATTTGAAGCAGAATTCCGTATTTTCCTAGAGAGGGGGACGTATGAATCAATATCAAAGTGGTCTGCTAAATGAATACGAAGATCGGACGGAACCCGAAATGTGGTCGACTGAAGATGTTCAATAATAATTCCAAAAATGTATGATAGGCCCAATATTACGAATCCAAGTATAGTAGAGTTCTCAGTAAGCTGTTTTTGATATTCAACCGTTAAAGAAAGTAAGAAGGGTAATATAATAATAAATCCAGGTATTATTTTAGTTAGAAGGTCCTGGATCGAAAACTTGCCGTAGTTACTACTAACCTCCATAGCAAGATAATTCACCTGTATGAATATAAATTATATGAATTAAATAACGTTAGTAAAGATTGTATCTATGTCATGAGTGAAAATATGCATAGAAATACTCTCTCGCACCCACATCACAAGCCAGAATGGCGTTCCTACAACACATCTAGAAAGAATTAGGGCAGCGACGTTCGATATCGCCAGCAGGCTTTCAGATGTACCGGTATACGCCCTCCGAAATCGACTATGAACGTGCCAGCCACCAGGCGAAACTCCAGGTCGACATCACCGGCCAGGGGAACGCCGACGTCAAGCGGATCGGCAACCTCGGCGAACTCGCCTTCGAGCAGTTCTGTCGGGAGTTCATCCCCGTCGAGATGTGGGACTGGAAGAACGCTTCGTCGCTACGGAAGTGCAACCCTGAATCGTTCTCTGGGTATGATTTCGAGCTATTCGGCTACGAAATAGACGTAAAGACCTCACGGGACGTGTCCGCGTTCTTGCCCGAGCAAGTCCTGAAGACGGACGACGATGACGACATCGTCGTGATGGCCTGGCACCGGGACAACGAGGACGCGCTGATCCTCCTGGGGTGGGAACGGATCGAGACGCTGCAATCGAAAGCGGCGACGAAGCACGACTTCTCGGGAGAAGAGCCGGAAAAGCTGGACCACCTGGCATCGAGGCCGATGAACCAGCTGCTCGAGCTGGGGCCGAGCGCCGCCAAGATGGACCAGCGACCGAGTAACCCGTTCACGCCAGGGGACCGCGTTCGAAACGATAGTGGAGATGAAGCGATCGTCATCGAGCGGGTTCCGCCGGAGAAGTTCGATTACGAGGCAGTCGATGTCTCGTTTGTCGACCTACTCGATGAAGGACCGGGTGACTGGAGACAGATCCATCCGGCGAAGCTGGCGTCCTACTGCGATGATCAGGACATCAATACGTACGCCTACAAACACACCAATCTCGAATTCGCCGAATAGAGAAATCGCACCAGACGCCACCGCGGCTTGGTGACGTACCGGGCGATGACGCTCCGAAATATTACTCCGTTACCGGGCTTTTGCCCAAGATTCTCCATCACTTACTGGAATTCGGGGCCTGGGCCAGTTTCGACTCGGGCTTGCCGTGGGAGGGAAACAGCATCCGGCGAGCGGAGCGAGCCGGTTCGCCGAGCGGGAGCGAAGCGACCGCTCGGGTCGTTTTTGGCCCAGCTTTTTGCGAGGAGTGGTTCGCGAGCGGAGCGAGCGAACCCGACGAAGTAAAAAGATGGACGGGCACGGTGGGATTCGAACCCACGAACCGTCGGATTAGAAGTCCGACGCTCTGTCCGGACTGAGCTACGTGCCCCCAACCGTAGGGTTGGTCAGGACTTACAAAAAGCGCTCGGCTTGTCATCATCCACTGGTCCAAACCGGCGGGTTTCCTTGCAGGCACAAGGCATCCAGAGACGGCAATGTCTCGTACCGGACTGCGTCGCCGATCGGATAGCATTATCACAGCGGCGGGTGAGTTCGGTCACATGGAGAATCGTGACCGGGCCCGCGAACTCGCCGAGCAATACACG
Organism: Halorhabdus sp. BNX81; assembly: GCF_029229925.1. Classification (NCBI taxonomy): domain Archaea; kingdom Methanobacteriati; phylum Methanobacteriota; class Halobacteria; order Halobacteriales; family Haloarculaceae; genus Halorhabdus; species Halorhabdus sp. BNX81. The sequence continues at coordinate 2,639,354 of NZ_CP107254.1, forward strand.
ACCGAAGGGAAACCACTGGCGTGGTTCGACGTTCTCTATTCGGAAAGATCCAACGGGGAAGCTGCCGTGCCCTGGGCGGATCTGGAGCCGAATCCGAACCTTCTCGAGTGGCTCGAGAAGACGCCACTCGATCCAACGGGGAAACGAGCACTCGTAGTCGGGTGCGGACTTGGCGACGACGTCGAAGCACTGTCGGGTCGTGGATTCGACGTGATGGGATTCGACATCTCACCGGCAGCGATCGAACAGTGTCGCGAGCGGTTCCCGGATTCGACGGCGGCGTATCACGAAGCAGACCTCTTTGATCCACCAGCGGACTGGGTCGGGGCATTCGATTTCGTCCTGGAATCGTACACGTTGCAGGTGCTTCCTCCAGCAACGCGACGTACCGCCATCGAGCAGATCGCGGAGTTCGTCAAGCCGTCTGGCAGGCTGCTTGTCATCAGTCGAGGACGCGACAACGACGAGCCGACGGGCGAGCTGCCGTGGCCACTGACCGAGCAGCGAGTCAAGGAGTTCACGGCAGCAGGACTCGAACTCCGCAGCTTCGAAGAGTATTACGACGACGAAACGCCACCCGTTCGTCGGTTCCGTGCCGAGTTCGAACGCCCCTAACCAGTCGATAGAGTCCGGATGGCGTACGTTGTCTCAGGCACTCGATGGCGCCTCGCCACGCTCTAGTCTGGACTCGGCAATGGCGAACGCGAGCGTGCTGAACAGTCCCAACAGCGTCCCGGCGGTGAGCATCGCCGCGAGATACGAAAGGGAGACCCGGCCGAGGACGTACAGACTGACGGCGTGGATGACCCCGGCAATGGCGAGAATGTAGAACGGCGCGTTGAGATATCGCCACCGGAATCGCCCGGCGAGATATTCGTCAGTCACCTGGCCGAGGCTGCTAGTGATCCCGGCGGCGGCGAGCCAGTGGATCGCCCCCGCGAGCACCGCGGCCACGGCCTGAGTCGCACCCAGCGTCGCAGATTCCAGCCCCCCGCGGACGGTATCGAGCATCTCCAACCCGCTCGCGCCACCGATCGCCAGCAACACCCCGGCAACCACATAGGTGACGATTGTAACCCGGCCAGCGTACAGCCCGGATCGGGCGCGGTCGACTGCCCCGTCGACGGCGTCCCCGAGTCCGAGTCCCCGCGAGAGGATGTAGATGCCAAGCAACCCCGACGCGAGACCGAACACGTCGCCGGGCATGCCGAGAATGTCCGCGATGACGGCGAGCGGATAGATGAGCAACAGGATCCCGAGCGGGACCAGGATCGTCCCCCGAGTCTCGGGGTCGTTGAGCACCTGTTTGATGGTGTAGTACATCGATTCCAGATCCTGTGCCTGGCGGACGACGACCCGCCGGACGCCGTCGATGTCGACCCGCGAGCGGATGACCGGAACGACGCTCTCGTCCTGTGCGCCGTCGGTCACCACGATCGCCCGGACATCCTCCCCGGTCGTCAATCCCGCGAGGACAGTGTCGATCTCCACACCGACGGCCCGATTGGCAGCGACGTCGCTCCCCTCGATCCCGGTCACGGCGGCGACTTCGACGGACTCGCCGGCGCGATCGAGTTCGTCATAGAGGTGAATCCCCTCGAACAACACGTTGAGGTCACTGTCCTCTGGATCGGCCGTCGCGAACTCGACTGCGGCGCTCTCGACGGCGTCGCGACCCACGACCGGCGTTTCGATGCCGGTCTTCCGGCCGACGTCGTCATCGAGATCCACGCACAGGACCAGCAGCATCTACCGACCGTACGCGACGGCCGTATAACACTTTTCTGGGTGCGGGACAGCCGAGGTTTGGCTACCGAATCGAAGACCAGTTGCGCCACGGGGACTCCAGCACCCGGCGAACATTGTCACCAAATAGCAACGATAACACAGAGATGGGGACTGAAACGGGACGTCATTCAGATATCCGAAATGTCTGAAAAGGTATTTCAGAGAGAGCAACAATGTTCGTTCAGTGGCAAATAGTAGATCCGTCGTCCTCGCTGCCCTCTTTGCGAACGGGGCTATTGCCGTCCTGAAGTTCATCGGGTTTCTGCTCACCCAAAGCCCCGCGATGCTTTCCGAGACGTATCACAGTATTTCCGACACCGGCAACCAGGTGTTCCTGCTCGTTGGCATCCGATACGGGAAGAAGTCGGCGTCCCGTGCGCATCCATTCGGCTACGGGAAAGCCCAGTTCTTCTATAGTTTCCTCGTGTCGGTGCTCCTGTTCGGCATCGCGGGCTGGGAGAGCGCCAAACACGGGTTCAACGCGATCCTACACCACGAGGCGGCTGCGCTGTCCGGCACCGTGACACAGTTCGGGATGACGGTCCCCGCAATCTGGGTGAACTACATCGTCCTCGTCGGTGGAATCCTCTTCGAGGGATGGGCCTTTAGCAAGGCATATGCAGGTATGCAATCCGATATCGACGAATACGGATGGAGCGGGTTCCTCGAGGCGTTCCGGAAAACGTCGAACGTGACGACGCTGACGGCGTTCACCGAGGACACCATCGCGCTGATCGGGTTGGTGTTAGCCCTCGGTGGTGTGTTCCTCACGGATTTCACAGGCAATCCGCTGTTCGACGCGACCGCTGCCCTGCTCATCGGCCTCATGCTCATGGGCTTTGCCATCGCCCTGGCCTGGGAGAACAAACGCCTGTTGTTGGGCGAGAGCCTCCCACAAGCCGAAGAGCAGCGACTCCGGAAAATCATCCGCGAGTGGGACGGCGTCGCCGAAATCGTCGATTTCCGGACCGTCTACTTCGGCCCCGAAAACGTGGTTGTCTCCAGTGACGTGGCCTTCGATGCCGGTCTCGACACCAGCGAGATCGACACCCACATCACCGACATGGAGAACGCCATTATCGACGCCTATCCCGATATCCAGAAAGTCTACGTCGAACCCGAGACGAAGGCGGTAGCGGACGACTGACTGCTGGGAAGCAGTCCTTGGCGTGCATACCGGGCAGGCACAGACCGACAGCGCCCCAGTAAAAATCCACGGCCACTCGCAGAAATTGTTCGCACCAGTGCTGGAAAGTCGCGATCGATGGACAGAGGAAAACGCCCGAGAGCGGCGCGAGAAGTGGGTCCGGGCGTCCTCGTGAACGGAGTGAACGAGGGCTCGAGAGAGCTCCGCTCTCTCGGCGCCGTGCCGAACAACGTGAAGCACGGCTTGAGAGAGCTGTGCTCTCTCAGCGGATTTGAACCGAACGAAGACGTTCCTGCTCACTCCGTTGCGCGGGCTGCGACTTCTAGGGTTCAAATCCGCCGTCCGCCTCGCACACGCGGCGCTCGTGAGTGAGCGCCGCGAAAACTCAGTGGGTCCGGGCGGATTTGAACCAAAGAAAGACTCACTTTGTTCGTCTTTCAGGGTTCAAACCGCCATGCCATTCGCTCCTCACGTCCGTTCGTCGCAGAATGGGTCCGGGCGGATTTGAACCACCGACCTCGGCCTTGTAAAGGCCACGTCATAACCAACCTAGACCACGGACCCGTATCCCGAAAAACTGCATCCGGCGAAATAACCCTTGCTTTCTGATCCGAACGCTTTCAGTTCCCCCTCCCATCCTGCCAGACATGGATCGCAGTCGACTCGTCAACCTGGTCGTCGTCGCACTGCTCGTCCTGGCAGCAGTGCTGGCACTGACGGGTCCGACCAGCCCACTGGCACCCCTGCTCTCGCCGCTGTCCTACGAGAACGCCACCCTTTCGATCCATGACGAAAACGGATCCGACCTCACGACCGTCGACGTCCGCGTGGCCGACACCGAACGTGAACGCTACGTTGGTCTGAGTGAAACCGATTCGCTCCCGGATGGCGAGGGTATGCTCTTTGTCCACCCTGAATCCGGCACCTATCCCTACGTAATGCGAAACATGTCTTTCCCGCTGGACATTCTGTTCCTGGACACCCACGGTACAATCACGACGATTCATCACGCCAGGCTGCCCGAAAACCCGAGTGACCCACAACAGCAGTACCGCGGCCAGGGCCAGTACGTGCTCGAAGTCCCCCACGGCTGGACGAACTCGACCGGTATCGACCCCGGGGACCGAGTTTCGATTCCCGATTTCGTCGCGAACTGAGAGGAATCGTTTTCACGACGCGGCCGCCCCGTGGAGACATGCACCTCACCGAGTCGACCTGGCCCGACGCCAAAGCGGTCGAGACCGACCTCGCCGTCCTCCCCGTCGGAAGCACCGAACAACACGGCCCGCACGCACCCCTCGGAACCGATGCCATCATCGCCGAGGCCGTCGCCGACGCGGCGGTCGAGGCCTATCCGGGCGAAGTCGTCGTCGCGCCGCCGATCACGGTCGGCGTCAGCGAGGAACACCGTGCCTTTGCGGGGTCGCTATGGGTCAGCGAGGACACCTTCCGTGCGACCGTCCGCGAGACCGTCGCCAGCCTCGCACACCACGGCTGGGACCGGGTCGTGATCGTGAACGGCCACGGCGGCAACGTCGGCCCACTCAAGGAAATCTGTGCTCGAATCACCCGCCACGACGACGCCGACGCGGTCCCGTTCACCTGGTTCGAAGCGGTCGATCCTGATGACATCTCGATGGGACACGCCGGGCCGATGGAAACCAGCGTGCTCGAAGACGTCGCGCCGGAACTCGTCGACGAAGACAAGAAAGGCGCTGCCCGCGAGGGTGCCGCCGAGCGCTGGGGCGAGTGGACGAGCAGCGTGAATCTCGCCTACGACGTCGAGGAGTTCGCGCCCAACGGCGTCGTCGGCGATCCAACTGTGGCGGACGCCGAACGCGGCGAGAAACTCCTCCGTTCGGCCCGGGACGAGCTGGTAACACTGCTCGAAGACGTGGCCGAGCGCGACCGCCCGACGGCGTAAGTCCCTATTCGTCGCTGTCGCTTTCCTCGTCACCCGCTGATTCGAGTTCGCTCCGGATCTCGGGGACAGTACCCGCCAGGTCGCTCACCTGCTCGCGAGCATCGGTCAGGTCGGTAATGAGTCCCTCGACAGCCTCGATATCGTCCTCCAGATCGCCGGCATCGTCGAAGGCATCGGCCCGCTCGCCCATCGTGTACCACTTTTTGGCGTCCCGAAGGTGGGCCTCAGCTTCACCCGGTTCCAATTCGGATCGGAGGGCGTTGAGGACACCCAGCGTGTTGTCGGCCTCGACGTCCCAGATCGCGTCCGGATCGGGGAGTTCGTCGCGGGCCGCCGCGAGGTGTTCCTCGACGTCGCTGCGCATTTCATTGGCTGCCTCCCCGAAGAGATCGTCGTCGTCGAGTGTCGATTGACTCATAGACACCACTTCACACGCTCTCGGTTAAAAGATTGCCCGAAATTCGGGGTGATATTCCCTCAATCAGCGCCCGAGGGGCGACGGTCGGCGAGCACGTCGAACTCGGCGTTGGTGTCCCCGAGCACCAGCAGCGCGAACTGGCGGTGAAACACCCGGATCGGGACGTAGATCACGGCCGCTGCCACGAAGACCACGAGCAGATACGCGAGTAGCAACGCGGCAAGCACCGCGACCGCTGTGGCGGTGATCACCCCGCCCTGCAACGCACCTAGACCGACCAGCACGGCGACGATGCCGAACGGAACCAATAACGCGACAGCGACGATCCCAAGGACGATACTCCCGGCGATTCCGGTGACAATGTGGAGGCCGAAGGCGACCAACACGTACGCGCCATACTCGGTCCACTGCTCGGTGAGCGTCGGCCAGAAGCGCCGCCAGGCCGACAGCACGCCTCGATCTTCACGGAGCATGATCGGGACGACGAACTCGGTGGTGAAGCCGTTGAGCAGGGCCACTGGGATGCCCACGACAAGGCCAAGCAGGAACAAGAGAAGGACGCCAGCGACGATCCGGGCGATCGACGGCGAGACGGCTTCGCCCGCGAACAGCGCCGCGATCACGTCACCGAACAATAGCAAGAACGCCCCGCCGAAGATCGCAAACGCCACAGCCCCGAGAACGAGCCGGAAGGCGAACAGTCGGAGTCCGCGGCCGAGGTAGCGCCCGAAGTACGCCCGGACGGCGACGTCATCGGCTGACAGCGACTCGACGAAGACGAACTCCATGATCGCGCCGATCGCCGCCACGACCAGCCCGAAGAGGACGAGCACGGCGAGAAGACCGAGAACGACGGCGATCGCTGTCGCCGTCAATTCGGGCAGCTCGACGCTGAATGCCGGGAGCGAGTCGCCGGGGACCGACCCAGCACTGGCGGGAACGTTACCTGTCGTCGAGAAGACGCTCCCACCGCCGCTGCCGCCGAGCAAGAAGAAGGTGACGACGGCGAGACGGAGCCACCGCCCACCGTCGAACGGGAGGAGAAACGAGCGGGTCATGTCGACGGCGTCGTCGATGCGGTCGATCGCTGCGAGAGCCATACCGGTGGTGTCCGTCCCCATGTGACTTAGGTCTAGGCCGTCGAAGTTATCGACTTATCTTATTTAAACAGTTTAAAAGTACCCAGAGCACTCAGGCGACACTTTCACCCGGGTCTACGAACCCTTAAGTGTTAAGCCACCGGACCATTGCTATGTAGTCCTCGTCGGGACCACCGGCTAACCCACTTATTAGTAATAGTCCCTATTGTCTTAAATATGCAGGAAATTTTGAAATCTGGCCCGATCAGCTAGAATGGAAATTACGAAATTTGCTGTTTTTGATTTTCAAGTTTCATCAATGGTTTCTTTGAACAAGACACTTAAGCAACCTACCGCGCCACTCGCCGCCCGAGCACAAAAACCAACAAGGCAACAAGAATCGCCCCCACCAGCGACTCCCCTGCGACAAGTACCCGTGACCACGGACTCGCAGGCGAGAGGTCCCCGTAACCGATCGTCGAGAACGTGATCACGCTAAAGTAGACGTTCAACAGCACGTCATTGACGCCAGCCCACGTCTCTAGCTCCCCTAGCGACGCTATCGCGTACGTTGTGCCGTCGGGTTCCTTCACCCCACCGACGAACGGGAACGCCAGCCCCGCGAGGACGATCACGCCGAACCACCACGTCAATAAACGTTTGACACTCTCGCCGTGTTTCGACAGCGCCCACATGAGTGTCTTCACGTACCGGCGTGGGTCGCCGCGCTCTTTCAGCAGCTTTCGCTCGGCTTCCTCCTTGCTGATATGGAACTTGCGTGCCTCCTCCGAGAGCGCATTCTTCTCGTGGAGGGTTTCGAGACGCCTATAAACCCATCTAGCGGCCTCTAAGCGGTCAGTACCTGGTAGCAGCGACTTTGAATCTAATGATTCTCCGGAGTCTTCTATAGATGGGTCTGCCTCGTAAACACAGACTGGCCGAAAGGAAGACGATGGCCTGGATTCGGGTACGACCGACAAAAATGAAGTAAATCGGCCAAGAAACGACAATATTTCACTCTTTTTGTTGGAGGAGAGTTCTCTGTTGTAAAATATTGTTCCCGAGTTAATGCGCATATCCTCGAAGACCGTTTCATATAGGAGTGCGCTAGAAAAGATTGCATATCGGCAGTCCGCAGCTGAAAATACTGCATCTTGAAGGTTTGCATTTTCAAAAGTGGCAAACTTCGCATCGATTTCAGAAAATTCTGCCCCCCAGAGATTGGTCCCAAGGAATTCGGATTTCCAAAGCTTGGCATCTATAAAGACAGCTACCTGAAGGTCGGCATCCGAGAAATCAGCCCCATGGAGATTAGTTTCGGAGAAGTGTCCTTCCTGAAGGCCTGCATCAGAGAGGTCCGCTTCCTTGAGGTCGGCGTTCTGAAATTCGGCCCCTTGTAGATTGACATTTGAGAAGTCAGCTTTGTGTAATTTAATGTTCGAGAATTTTACCTTCTCAAGGTCATTACCTGTGAAATCGACCCCTTTGAGGTCCATATTCGAAAATTTTGCTCTGTTTAGATTGACATTTAACAAATCAATCTTCCTGAAATCGGCATTCGAGAAGTCAGTTCCTTGGAGATCGGAATTTTGAATTTCGACTTTCCAAAACTTGGTCCCTGAGAAATCAGTTCCTAGAAGATTTGAATTTAAAAATTCAACTTCTTTTACCTCGGTATCCGTAAATTTAGCCCACCTTAAATCGACAATGGAAAATATAACCTCCTCAAGATCGGTATCCGAGAAGTCAGTCCATTGGAAGTCCACATCAATAAACTGAACATCTCTAAAATCAGCATTCGAAAAATCAACCAAATTCAGGTTGACTTCCGTAAATTGGGCCCATCTGAGATCAGACCTTGTGAAATCAGATCGCCTGTACTCTCCACCCTCAAACTCAACTCCCAGTAATCCACACTCTCCAAAAGAAACTTTGTCACCAGCCTGAATACCGCGAAGAATGGCTCCGTCTAGCCGTTCAGGACAATCAGAACGGTAATGCTGAAGGTCTTCAACGGTCTTGTCATCCACGTCCGCGTGCCAAAAACACCGGCCAGTTTCCTCATACTCATCCCACACAGGTCGCCAGCAACTGACGGCTTCTGCATGTTTATGCCAAAGAGACTGGTGATAATACTCATCTATATTAACGTCCTCTGGTTGCAAAGTAAACCCACACCGACCATCAGGAACGTCCTCCTCGTCCGTAGCCATACGCCCCTCATACCACCTCCCTGGTAAAGAAAGCCCCTGCCAGCTCTAAAAACACAGTACAGCCGTTAAGTAAGCGCCATATCTATCGTTCAATCTTACCAGAGATGGGGTGAGCAGTGTTCGATAACAGCCTCCAAGACCGTCAAAGAAGTTCAGATCGAATTGTCAACGTCGACCAGCCGCATCCGGGGATAACCGTCGTCCATCTCCATGACACCCCTCGCCTCCAGTCCCTCGTAGTCCACGAGAATCTCCACGTCGGCGAACTCGCCGGTGAACTCCGTGTAGCCCACGGCCGGGTCGACCGCCGTCTCGATGGCTTCGGTCTTCATCTCGACGGTCACGGCCTCGCAATGTGGCTGGTTCTCGATCGCGCTCTCGATGGCACTCGCGAGCTCGGCGGCGCTCGCGGGGCTGATCGGCGTGCCGGCAAACTGGTGATAGAGCGCGCCGAACTTGATCCCGAGTTCGAACGTCGCCCGGTGGGCGTCGGTCGGTTCCATATCCTTGCTGGGGTCGGCGGCGGCTAAAACGTTGGCCGACGACGCTGGTCAGCTGGTTTCCCTGCACGACGGAACGACGGCCTCACCACCGATGGTGAACGTGGTCGTAGAGGTGTGCCTCGTAGATGTCCCGGACCGCGCCGTGAGTCTCGTGGGAGAGTTCGGGGAGGTCGGCCGCGGCGGCGTTGGCCTCGACGTGCGCGGGCGATGTCGAGCCGGGGATGACCGTCGAGACGGCGTCGTGATCCAGGATCCACCGGAGGGTGAACTGCGCCATCGACATTTCCTCGGGGACGTGCGGCCGTAGGTCATCGACAGCATCGAGGCCGGACTCGAAGGGCACGCCGGCGAACGTCTCGCCGCCGGCGCGACCGATCCCGGCATCGACGCCGCCCTCGGCGGCGCTCTTGCGGTGGTCGCCTTCGTCGAAGTCCTCGATGCCGTCGAAGACGTCGGCGAGCAGCCCGGAGGCCAGCGGGACGCGGACGATGATGCCGACGTTCTCGGCGGCTGCCCGTTCGAAGAACCGCTCCGCGGGTCGGTGACGGAACGGGTTGAAGATGATCTGGACCGTCTCGACGACGTCGTACTCGATGGCCTTCGTCGCCTCCTCGACCTTCTCGACGCTGACGCCCGCGTGGTTGATCTCGCCCTCCTCGCGCAGCTCTTCCAGCGTCTCGAAGGTATCTGGGTTGTAGAAGGCCTGTGTCTCCGGGCAGTGCAACTGGACGAGGTCGAGCGTCTCGACGCCGAGGCGCTCTTTCGAGCCCGCGATGGACTCCCGGAGGCCCGCTTCGGAGTGACCGCCGTCCTCGTCGGGGGCGGCCTTCGTCGGGACGAAAATGCCGTCCCGGTCGCGCTCGTCGAGCACTTCGCCGATGAGGGATTCGGCGCGGCCGCCGCCGTAGACCTCGGCGGTGTCGAGCAGGTTGACGTCCGCGTCCAGCGCGGTTCGGATCGCGTCTTTGGCCTGTTCGTCGCTGACGTCGCTCCAGACGGGACCGACGTTCCACGTGCCGAGACCGACCGCCGAAACGTCAACGTCGGTCGATCCGAGAGTTCGGTACTCCATAGCATCACAGACAAGCGCCGGCGCGAAAAATCCGGGGGTTGAGCGGTGACCAGATTCGCCCATGACGGCTGAATAGTGCTATTCTGTCGTCTACAGCTCGAAAGCCCCTGCGCGTTCCAGTCGAGGGGCTCTCACGGGTCGCTTCGCTCACGGGTCACTTCGTTCTCACGGGTCGTTTCACTCCCCGTTCGAAGTACCGAGGTCTCGCTTCGCTCGACCTCGCATTCCCCGTTCGCAAACGAGGCGCTCGCGTTCGCTCACGCCTCGCTCTCCCCGTTCGAGTGGACGTGGCCTCGCTGCTCGCGGGTCACTCCGTTCCCCGCTCGCAATCCCCGCGGTCTCACTGCGTTCGACCGCGCACCGCTCGGCCACGCGCTCGCTGCGGTCCTCACTCACTACGTTCGTTCCGGTCCTAGCGTCGCCCGTCTTCCCGGAACGCCCAGCCCCTTTCAGTCCCACCCACTATAGCCAGGGAAGAAGCCGACACGGGTGGGACTGAAAGGGGCCGCTCGCTCGACCTGGCCCGGACGAAGCCAAGGACCGCAGGCGATAAGCCGAGGACCGCAGCGAGTCCCGGACAGTCGAGCGAGCGGGGGCTTTCATGCTGTTTACAACCGCGCTTCCAACGCAGCCTACATCCCAAGAAGCAATCCCAACGTGAACGTTCCCCATGACGGGATCGATTTGCCTTTAATCCCGGCGATGGAGTGAAGAAGTATGACAGACGTTGAGGATCGCGATCCGCCGACGTACGAGCGCTTCGGCGAGGTGGCAGACCAGTACGACCCCGACAGCGTCCGCGATCGGGTGTTCGCCCACTGGGACGCCGTCGACGCCTACGAACAGACGAAAGCGCACCGCGCCGACGGCGAGGACTTCTTCTTCGTCGACGGGCCCCCCTACACCTCCGGGGCAGCCCACATGGGGACGACCTGGAACAAGACGCTGAAGGACGCCTACATCCGGTACCTCCGCATGCAGGGCTACGACGTCACCGACCGGCCGGGCTATGACATGCACGGCCTGCCCATCGAGACCAAGGTCGAAGAGAAACTCGACTTCGAGAACAAGAAGGATATCCAGGAATTCGGCGAGGAGAACTTCATCGACGAGTGTAAGGACTTCGCCGAGCAGCAACTGGAGGGGCTCCAGGAAGACTTCAAGTCCTTCGGCGTCTGGATGGACTGGGACGATCCCTACAAGACGGTCACCCCGGAGTACATGGAGGCCGCCTGGTGGGGTTTCGAGCAGGCCCACGAGAAGGGACTGGTCGAGCAGGGCAAGCGCTCGATCTCCCAATGTCCCCGGTGTGAGACCGCCATCGCCAACAACGAGGTCGAGTACGAGGACGTCTCCGACCCGTCGATCTACGTGAAGTTCTCGTTGCAGGATCGGGAAGGCAGCCTCGTCATCTGGACGACGACCCCCTGGACGATCCCCGCCAACACCTTCGTCGCGGTCGACGAAGATCTGACCTACCAGGCCGTCGAAGCGACCAAAGACGGCGAGACAGAAGTACTCTGGATCGCCGAGTCCTGCGTCGAGGACGTCCTCTCGAAGGGTCGGTACGACGACTACGAGATCGTCGACGAGGCGACTGGCGAGGAGATGGTCGGCTGGGAATACGAGCACCCGCTTCGTGAGGAAGTCCCCGACGCGCCCGAAGGCAAGGACGCCCTGCAGGTCTACACCGCCGACTACGTCGAGGCAGACCGGACGGGGCTGGTCCACTCCGCGCCCGGCCACGGTGAGGAGGACTTCGAGCGCGGCCAGGAGTTGGGGCTGGACGTGTTCTGTCCCGTCGGCGGCGACGGCGTCTACGATGACACCGCTGGCAAATACGCCGGTGAGTTCGTCAAGGACGCCGACGCGGCGATCATGGACGACCTCGACGCGAACGGCAACCTCCTCTCGCGGGATACCACTCACCACAGTTACGGGCACTGCTGGCGGTGTGACACGGGGATCATCCAGATCGTCACCGACCAGTGGTTCATCACGGTGACGGACATCAAGGACGAGCTGCTGGACAACATCGCGGACAGCGAGTGGCACCCCGACTGGGCGCGGGACAATCGCTTCCAGGACTTCGTCGAGGAGGCACCCGACTGGAACGTCTCCCGGCAGCGCTACTGGGGGATCCCGATCCCGATCTGGACGGCTGAAGACTGGGATGGCTCCATGGACGACGCCATCGTGATCGGCGACCGCGAAGAACTCGCCGAGCGCGTCGATCAGGAGATCGAACCCGAAGCTGTCGACCTCCACAAGGGGACCGTCGACGAGTTGACGATCACCGAGGACGGCCGGACCTACGAGCGCGTGCCGGACGTCTTCGACGTCTGGCTCGACTCCTCGGTTGCCTCCTGGGGGACGCTGGACTATCCCGAACAGACTGAGGACTTCGAGGAGCTATGGCCGGCAGACCTCATCATGGAGGCCCACGACCAGACTCGCGGGTGGTTCTGGTCCCAACTCGGCATGGGGACTGCGGCAGTCGGCGAGATCCCATACGACGAGGTGCTGATGCACGGCTACGCGATGATGCCTGACGGTCGCGGGATGTCCAAATCCAAGGGCATCACCGTCGAGCCACAGGAGGCCATCGCGGAAGGCGGCGCGGACCCGATGCGGGCGTTCCTGCTCTCCCAGAACCCCCAGGGCGAGGACATGCGCTTCTCCTGGGACGGGATGGACTCGATGCAGCGCAACCTCAACATCCTCTGGAACGTCTTCCGGTTCCCGCTGCCGTACATGCGGATGGACGGCTTCGATCCAATGGAAACGACCGTCGAAGACGTCGAACTCGAACAGATCGACGAGTGGGTGCTCTCCCGGCTCCAGACCGTCGAAAGCGAGATGGGCGAACACTTCGAGGACCGCCGCCAGGATCGCGCGATCCAGGCGCTGATGGACTTCGTCGTCGAGGACGTCTCCCGCTTTTACGTCCAGGCGGTCCGCGATCGCGTCTGGGCGGAGGGCGAAGACGGCTCGAAGACGGCCGTCTACGCCACGCTCTATCGCGTGCTCGAGGAGACCGTCGCGCTGCTGGCTCCGTTCACCCCCTTCATCGCCGATGAAATCTACCAGTACCTCACAGGCGATGCCGGCTACGACACGGTCCACATGTGCGACTGGCCGGAACCCGACGACACGTTGCGGGATGTCAGCCTCGAAAACGAGATCAGCGTCGTCCGGGCGGTCGAGGAGGCAGGGTCGAACGCCCGCCAGCAGGCCGAGCGGAAACTCCGGTGGCCGGTCAAGCGCGTCGTCGTCGACGTCGACGACCAGGAGGTCGGCGGCTCGATCGAACTCCAGTCCGACCTGCTGGCCGACCGCTTGAACGCCCGCGAAATCGAAGTCGTCGCCCCCGACGAGGCGTGGGGTGAACTCACCTACAGCGCCGAGGCCGACATGAGCAAGCTCGGCCCCGCCTTCGGCGACGAGGCGGGAGCCATCATGAACGCGCTCAACGACGCCAGCGTCGCCGAGCCCTCGATCGAGGCCCTCGAATCGGCCGTCGCGAGCGATCTGGGACGGGGCGTCGATCTCACGGCGGAAATGGTCGAGTTCGTCCGCAACACGCCCGACGGCGTCGCGAGTACGGAGTTCGAGGCCCTGGATGGGGGCGGGGTCGTTTACGTCGATACCACGCTGACCGAGGACATCGAGAGCGAGGGCTACGCCCGCGAGGTCGTCCGGCGCGTCCAGGAGATGCGGAAAGATCTCGACCTGGCGATGGACGCTCGGATTACCGTCGAGTACGACATCGCGGACGAGCGCGTCGAAGGGCTGGTCGAAGAACGCGAGGACCTGATCGCCGAGGAAGTCCGGGCTGACGCGTTCGGTGACGCCGAAGACGGCTATCGCAAGGAGTGGGAGGTTGAGGGCGTGAAAGCGGAGATTGCGGTCGAAGAAGTCTGATCGACCAAGTCCCTAGCTCGCGTCTCCGGAATTCAATATCCCTCAATTGAGACGCCGTCGAACAGTTCGAAGTCAGCGACGTTTTCCGTGACGACAGTGGCACCAGTTTCTTTCGCGACCGCGGCGATCAGCAGATCGCCAGCCAGCGCGTTGATCTTGTCCTGATTGATCGCGTCGTCCCGCTGGAGGGCGGCCTCCAGTTCGCCGGCGACGACGGCGTGATCAGTCTGAAAGGGGACGGTTTCCACCCACTCGAACGTCGAAAGAAGCTGGTGGCGATCGAGGTTCCCCTGGAGAGACAACCCCACAGCGATTTCCTTGAGATTGAGCGTCGTCGTGATGAACTCGGCGTCCTCGTGCGCCTCGAGATACGTTTTCGTTGCCTCCCTGCCACCCCAGTAGTGGATCAGAAAGGTCGTATCAAGCAGTTTCATCCGGGTCCTCCGGCTCACTGGCGTCGGCTAACTCTTCGATCGCCGTCCGCTGGCGCGCCGCGAGTCCCGCACTCGTCCGATCGCGGGATTCCTGGACTGTCTCCTCGAGTGCATCCGCTGCGTCCTCGTCGAGCGTCCCGAACCCCGCCCGCCAATCGGCCGTCGTCTCCTCAAGCAGTCGCTCGACGAGGTCCGTGAAGCTCTCGTCGTCCCGTTTGCGGCCTTTCAGCCGCTCGTAGGTGTCGTCCTTGACACCGATCGTTTTCGTTCCCATGTTTTGTGTTTGTGTACACATACACAAAAAATTGTCGGCCGGATCGGAGTGCCACACAACCGGAACAAAATTTGGTGGCTAAGGATCTTCGTAAATCGTGACGTTCCGGAAGCGGGAGACGCCGCTGGCGTCGCTATCGTCGTCGTTGACGAACACGAGATGGGAGACATCCGTGCCGGCAGACACGAGTGAGGAAGCGTCGATCTCGTAGGTGACCCAGCCGTCGCCAGCCGAGTAATAGGAGTCAGCCGCTTGCGCCCACGACTGATTTCCGTAGAAACGCACGAACCGCGATTCAGCCTCTGAATCTCCGGTTTCGAGGCCGATGCCGTGGATTTCTCCTTTGCTCGTGGCGTTGAACTCCACAGTGAGGACGGTGTCCGCGGTGACATTCTTGTCGATCGGGACGGAGGCCCACGTGTTGTTCGAAAGCGTCAGCGTGGCGTTGTCGTCGCTCACTTCGACACCATAGTCCTTGTCCTGAGACCCGTAACTTTGTACGGGTTCGGTCGTGGTGGTGCCCTCAACCGTGAATTCGAACTGGATCGACGAACCGAGGTCGGGGGCGTCGTAGGCCCGGATGTTCCGGAACTGCGAGTCGGTCGCGATGTCCGTGTCGTCGATGTCGTTGACGAGCGCGAGAAAGTCGGCTTGCCCATACTGGGACGGCCCGTAGAGTTGGCCGACGGGGATCTCGTAGTGAACCCACCCGTCCGTCGTCGCGTAGTCCACTTCGTCGTACTCGATGCCCCAGGACTGGTTTCCGAACAGCTTGAAGATCCGGTCGTCGGAGATGCTTGCGTCGTTCTCAAGGCCGATCCCGTGGATCTCGCCCTCGGTGCTCGACCGGAAGTCGAACTCCAGCACGGTCTGGTCGGTAACGTCGTGATCGAACTCGACCAGCTTCCAGGTATTGTTTGTCAGGACTGCTTCTCGCGCGCCCGTCGAATAGGTGAACTCGTCGTCGTAGTCCTGTCCGCTGCCGTAGGACTGGACGGTCGCTGTGTCGAAGCGGAGATACGACGGGACGGTGCCCTCTCGGGGCGGCGTTGCGGTATAGACGATCGAGGAGGAGTCATCGTGCTCCCAGACAAGACGAGCCTCCGCGGCGTCAGCAGGATACAGCGGGCCGATTTCGGTGCCCGCGTTCAGGCGCTGGCTCGATACGTAATCCGTCACCGGGTACGACCGGTCGCCCAACTGAACCGACAGTCCGTCGACAGTGAGGACATCACCACCCCTGTGCTGGAGGACCAGTCCGTTGTCCGCGGTGTAATCGGTCTCGAAAGCGGCCGTCGGCGGGGATTGCCCGACCTGCTCGACGATCCCGAGTGCGAACACGGACACGGTCACTCCCAGAATGATCGCGATCGCGACCAGCAGAACGTTGGATACGACGGGCGTTACCGCACGGTCTTCCCGAAGGTCGTCTGGCCGACGCGAGCAAGAATCAGCGCCTCGGCGGCGCGGCCCGCGGGAAGTATCGGACGACGACGGCGTTTCCGAGACACCGGACCCCATGGGGGAACCTACCCCAGCAGTGTAAAAAGTAATTGGGTAGCGCCAGCCACCCCGAGTATTACTAAAATCCGAAAGAGTATTATTCCGGCATCGATTACCGCTTCGACAGGCAATGGTGACACGACGAGGCGTGCTTCAGACGATCGGTGCCGGTTCGTTGGTGGGGCTGGCAGGCTGTACGGGCGGATTGGGAGCATCGGGCACTGACACGCAGGCTGACGCAAACGAAATTACCGATGGGTACGGCCGGACGGTGGCCGTCCCCGGGACGGTCGAGGATATCGTCGGCGTCGGCCCGGGCGCACTCAGGCAACTCGCCTATCTCGATGCGACCGATCGTGTCGTTGGCGTCGAGGACGAGACCGAGTCGATGCTGTCGGCCCCGTACAACCTGGCGAATCCGGGCCTCCAGGAGCGGCCAGTTATCGGCTCGGCTGGGCCGAACGCCGGCGGTAACCCGGAAGCGATCCTTGCGGTTGACCCGGACGTGATCTGCTACTACGGCGATCCATCGAGAGCCGAGACGCTACAGAGGCAGACCGAGACGCCAGTAGTTGGCCTCGAAATCGTCGATATCGTCGACAACGCGGCCCGCGAGACGATGTTCGACACCTGGCGGCTCCTCGGCGAGATCCTCGACAAAGCCGATCGCGCCGAGGCAGTGATCACGTTCGTCGAAGAGACGGTCGCCGATCTGACCGACCGGACGGCCGATCTGGCCGACAGCGAGGCCGAGCAGGCCTACGTCGGCGCGATCAGTTACAAGGGGAGCCACGGGATCGAGACGACTCGCAAGCGATTCCCGCCATTTCGGTTCGCTGGGGTCGAAAACGTCGCCGGCGAGATCGACACCGACGCCGCCTCGGTCCAGGTGAGCGAGGAGCAACTGCTGGCATGGGATCCCGCGCGGATGTTCGTCGCCGCCGACAATCTCGGGCTCGCCGTCGAGGATCTCGAAGCCAACCCGGCGTATCAGGACCTCTCGGCGGCGGTGAATGGCGAGATCTATACGATCCTCCCCCACGCGAGTTACCATCACAACTACGGGTCGATCCTGGCGAACGCCTACTTCGTCGGGCAAACGCTGTACCCGGATCGCTTCGGCGACGTGGATTTCGAATCGACCGTCGAGACGATCTTCGAGACGATGCTCGGCGCTCCACTGTACGAATCGCTGCTCGAAGCGTACCCGGCCTACGAGACGGTGATCTGACGTGATGCAACGGGATCGATGGAACGGTGATCTGACGTGACTGAACCAGCCCTGGCGGCCCACCGCGAATCGACCGCCCGGCGACTCGGGTTTCTCGGTGTCTCAGTGGGGTTGCTGGTGATCGCGTCACTTGCCGGACTCGCGATCGGCTCAGTCTCGCTCCCACTCGTGGACGTCTGCAGTGCCCTGGTTGGCGGTGAGAGCGATCTCGCGCGTTCGATCGTCTGGAACGTCCGAGTGCCCCGCGTGCTCACGGCGATCGTCGCCGGCGGCGGGCTGGCGATCGCGGGCGCGGCGATGCAAACCGTCCTCCGGAACCCGCTGGGTGCGCCGTACACGCTGGGAATCTCCCAGGCTGCGGCCTTCGGCGCGGCCGCCTCGATCGTCCTGATCGGGATCGGCGCGGATGGCCTCTCCGAACTCGGCTCTTTGGGGCCCTATCTGACGACGATCGCGGCCTTTCTCGCGGCGATAGTCTCGACCGCCGTCATCCTCCTGTTGGTGACCTACCGCCGGGCGACCCCCGAGACGATGATCCTGACCGGCGTCGCGCTCGGGTCGCTGTTCACCGCCGGGATGACGACGATCCAGTACTTCGCCAGCGACACCGAAGTGGCGACGATCGTCTACTGGACCTTCGGCGACGTGGGCCGGGCGAGCTGGCCCCAGGTCGGGCTGATGGCCGCCGTCGTCGTGCCCGGGTTCGCCTATTTCCTCCGCAACGCCTGGAACTACGACGTTCTCGACGCCGGGACCGAAACCGCGACCAGCCTTGGCGTCGACGTCGAATCGGTGCGGATCCGCGGGATGGCGCTGGCCTCGGTCGTGACCGCAACCATCATTTCCTTCGTCGGTATCATCGGGTTCGTCGGGTTGGTCGCCCCGCACCTCGTCCGAATGGTGATCGGCGGCAACGAGCGATATCTGCTCGGGGCCTCGGCGCTGGTCGGCGCGACGCTGCTGGTCGTCGCCGACACCGTTGCCCGAACGATCGTCGCGCCGGTCGTCCTGCCAGTGTCGATCTTGACCTCGTTTCTGGGCGCGCCCCTGTTCATTTACCTCGTGATCGAGGGGAGGGACTACTGGTGACACTCACGATCGCAGACCTACGGTTCAGCTACGACGCCGAGCCGGTCCTCTCGGCCGTTGATCTCTCGGTCGAGTCGGGTGAACTGCTCGGACTGCTTGGCCCCAACGGTTCGGGCAAGAGCACGCTGTTGCAGTGTCTCAACGGCATTCTGGAGCCGGACGCGGGAACGGTACGGATCGACGGCGATCCAGTGGCGAAACTGACCAGCGACGAGCGCGCCCGGCGGTGCAGTTACGTCCCGCAGGCCGAGTCCGGCGCGTTCCCGGCGACCGTCTTCGAGACCGTGATGCAGGGCCGACGACCCCACGGTGGGTGGTCGCCGAGCGCACGCGACCGAGAGGCAACGGCGGGCGTCCTCGATCGGCTCGACATCGGTGATCTCGCCGATCGCCAGGTCAGCGAACTCAGCGGTGGCCAGCGCCAGAAAGTCCGTCTCGGGCGGGCACTGGTCGGCGATCCGTCGGTCACGCTGCTGGACGAGCCGACGAGTGCGCTGGACCTCCGCCACCAGTTAGAGGTGATGGACCTCGTCGTCGAGCACATTCGAGCCAGCGAAGTGGCCGGCATCGTCGCGATTCACGACCTCAACCTCGCCGCCCGGTACTGCGACCGGATCGCGCTGCTCGCAGACGGCGAGATCCATGCCGTCGGGCCACCCGAAGTCCTGACACCCGAGACGATCCGGACGGTCTACGGCGTCGAGGCGTCCGTCCGCGGGCACCGCGACCGGCAATTGATCGTGCCCGAAGCGCCGGCCGAGAAAACCCACACTGCGGAACAGTCTGCCCGACAGCGCCAGCCAGCATCGACCGACGACTGAAACCGATCACGTGACCATGACATACGAAGTGACACAGATCGGCACGGTACGCAACGATTTCGAGACACCTGTCGGTCCCGAGGAGATGGCCGCTCACGAGAGTACGATCGTCATCGACGAAGACTACGCCGAGGGGCTGTACCGCATCGCGGACAACGACTACGTCACCGTGCTGTGGTACCTCCACGAATCCGGGGAGCCGAGCCTTCGGGGGCCGCGACGCTACGGAACCGAACGCGGGATCTTCGCCTGCCGGAGTCCGAATCGCCCGAGCCCGATCGGGACGACGACGGTCGAGTTGCTGGAACGCGAGGGTCGGGAATTGCGGGTTCACGGACTCGACGCCATCGACGGGACGCCGGTGCTCGATATCAAGCCATACGCGCCCAACTTCGATCGGCCCGACCGTACGGACGACCGCCGCGAGAATCACGGTGGCCGAATCGAGGGTCCCAGCGCCGACCGTGATGGACGGGCGCGGGAGGTCGGCGGAGACGAACAGTGAATCAAACGACGAACCATCGCGACACCAGCAATTCGAACCAACAACACATGACAATCTGCATGCCGATCACCGACGGTGACGGTCTCGACGCATCAGTATCCCAGCACTTCGGTCGCGCACCCGCCTTCGCGGTGTACGACCCCGACGCGGAGACAGTCGACGTCGTCGACAACGACAGCCACCACCACGGCGGCAACCGTTCCCCGCCGAGCGTCGTCGCCGAGACGGGCGCGGAGACGCTAATCTGTGGCAATCTCGGCGGGAAGGCCGCCGAGCGCTT
This sequence comes from Halorhabdus sp. BNX81, assembly GCF_029229925.1. Classification (NCBI taxonomy): domain Archaea; kingdom Methanobacteriati; phylum Methanobacteriota; class Halobacteria; order Halobacteriales; family Haloarculaceae; genus Halorhabdus; species Halorhabdus sp. BNX81. The sequence goes on from NZ_CP107254.1 coordinate 2,659,559, forward strand.
CGACGCGTTGGGGATCGACGTCTACTGTGACGCCGACGGAACGGTCCGGGACGCCATCGAGGCACTCCGGGACGGCGAGTTGACACCGGTCGGGCCGGACGACGACGACGGATGTGACCACGAAGGCGGTGGCCATCACGACGAGGACGGTGGGCACGGACACGGCGGTGGCGGTCACAGCCACAGCGACGGCGATCACGGCCACGACGGAGACGACCACCACGACGTATGACCACCGTCACGATACTGGCGGACAACAGAGTCAGCGGCTCGCGGCCGAAGGGGATCCGCGCCGAGTGGGGGTTCTCGGCGGCGGTCGGCGACCGTCTGTTCGATGCCGGACAGTCGGGAATCGCCGCCGCAAACGCCCGCAAGCTCGGTGTCGGCCCCTTCGAGACGGCGGTACTGAGCCACGGCCACTACGATCACACGAAGGGACTGCCGGCGTTCGTCGAAGAACTCAAGGATATCTACGTCCACCCCGACGCCTTCGAGGCGAAATACCATGGCGAGGAGTCGATCGGGCTCCCCTACACCCGCGAATGGCTCGAAACCCACGCCGAGATCACCACCCACACAGACCCAATTGAAGTGGCGGACGGAATCGTCGCACTCGGGGAGATCCCGCGGGAGTACCCCGATAGTAGAACGGGAGAACGAGTCGACGAGGGCGGCCAGCGCGTCGAGGACCCGGTCCGGGACGACCAGGCGCTGGCGGTCGAGAGTGAAGACGGCATCAGTCTCGTCCTCGGCTGCTGTCACGCTGGCCTCCGGAACACGATCGCCCATGCCGAGGCTGTGCTTGAGGACCCTGTCCGGACGGTCGTCGGTGGGACTCATCTCCGGTCGCCCGACCCCGAGACGATCGAAGCTATCGTGGAGTGGCTCGACGGTCGGATCGAGCGGATCGCGCCGACGCACTGTACTGGTCACGTGGCCGAGCGAGCACTCGAAGACGCCTTCGGCGAGGACTACCGTCGCATCGGCGTCGGCTCACAAATCGAACTGTAAGCTGTCGGCCTGATTTCGTCGGAGAACGGAAGCCTCAGACGGTGGGGAAGTCCAGGGGCGGACAGTCTTCAGCATCCAGGACAACAGAGTCGATTTCCGCCGAGAACCGTTGATAGGCGCGCTCGAGACAGTCCTCCATGCGCTCTGCCACTCGATCAGGACCGACGGCCTCGTAGACAGCCGGTTGCTGGGTGCCTGCCCAGGTTGTGACCTCAGTGATGAGTTTGTGTTCCTCCAGCGTCTCGAGATACCGGTAGGCAGTCGCGAGCGCACAGTCCAGTTCCGCAGCGAGTGCTTCGGCACTCAGTGGCTCCGCCGCTGCGAGCAACGCCCGATAGACGGCCTGTTCGGATGTGTTCAGCCCGAAGATGCGTTCGAGCGCCCGATCCGCAGTCGCCTCGGTGACCACGATCTCCTGGAATGTCTGTGCCATCACCGACACTATTTCCTTCTCACACTTAGTATTTGGTTTTCCGAATATTCGGATATAAAGAGTGTGGACGGGGCCTAGCACAAACCGCCGTCACAGAGAGATGGGCAAGTACCGCTCGGCGATCGATTCAGCGGGGAGAAACACGTATCAGTCTCACGGGCGTAGGCGGGTCACCGATGATCGAGCACACGGAAGATTCGCTGTACGAGCAGCAAGCGGATCTCTGTACGGTATTCTCTAACGCGAAGCGACTCAAACTGCTCGATCTGCTCAAGGACGACAGCGAACGAACAGTCACCGAACTCCAAGAGGCGACCGGGATCCCACAATCAACCGTCTCACGGCATCTAAAGTTGATGCGCGATCAGGGAGTGGTGACAAAGCGCAACGACGGCGTCCACAGCTACTACACGCTGAGCGACGAGCGAGTCGCGACGAGCATGGAACTGATGCGCGACGTACTGATCGACCGACTCGAACACGACGACCAGCTCGCAGTCCCCGAGTAAGCGTCACGTGCGGCGAGACGCTCGATCACGTTCGTGGCCGAACTCCATGACTTCGAGATCGACGCACCGATCTACGTCCTGTTTATGGTGAAATGTGACGTCGTCGCAGCGGACGTCGGCGTCCCCGAGGGCAGCATCGTCGCGAGCGCGCCGGCAGTCGCCGCCGACGGGGATTGAAAAGCCACTTGTTCGCTCGATCCACACAATACTGCGGCCCGCGACGAATAGCGTGGCGACCGAGCAGCGAACAATCCAGGCTCGCCGACTGAAATCCGAACTATTGTACACTAGAGACCATATCGATCGGATATTCTATCACCAATATACATTATTACTCAACCTTCATGTTATTTATTACGCCTAGATTTATGTGTATTCAACCCTTAGTCATGTATATAGCAGACAACACTGCCGGTTCGCCGGCACGCATCACACCGCCTTCCACACACCCACCATGACATCACATTCCATTCGAGAGGATCGCGACGACAGCTACGTCGTCATCGGCGACGGCGTCGCCGGGAGTTCCGCGGCCGACGTCCTGGCCGAGCGGGCCGACGACGCCGCGATCACCGTCCTGACTGCCGAGAGCGAGCCGCTGTACAACCGCATCCTCATCAAGGAGTACGCCAAGGGGACCGTCCCCGAGGAGACAGTCCAGATCCACGACCAGGCGTGGTACGACGAGCGCGACATCGACCTCGAACTCGATACGCGCGTGAGCACGATCGAAACCGACGACAACGCGGTCGTGACTGCGGGGGGCGAGCGCTACCACTACGACAAACTCCTCGTGGCGACGGGCGGGACGCCGCGGTCGCTGCCCGTGCCCAACGCCGACGCCGAGGGCGTGACGTCGTTCTGGACGATCGAGGACGCACGCCGGATTCGGGAGAAGGCGGCGGCCGCCGAGACCGGGACGATCGTCGGCGGCGGCCTGCTTGGCATCGACTACGCCGCGATCGCGGCCGCCCAGGATGTCGACGCGAGCTACCTGATCCGCGAGGACCGGTGGTTCTCGCGAGCGATGTCCGAGACCGGCGCTGCAATCGTCCACGACGCCCTTGAAGAACGCGGGGTCACGCCCGTCCTCGAGACCACCGTCGATCACTTCGAGACCGACGACGACGGCCACGTCGTCGCGACGGTCGACTCCGAGGGTGACGTCTACGACAGCGACTGCGTCGGCGTCGCCATCGGGACCGAGTCCAACACCGCGTTCCTCGAAGGGACGCCGATAACAGTCGAGGACGGCGTCGTCGTCGACGGTCGTCTCCAGACGGACGACCCCGACGTCTACGCGGCGGGTGACGTCGCACAGTACCACGACCGACGGCTCGGTCGGCCGGTCAAGAACGGCTCGTGGGGCAGCGCCGCCGCACAGGGTGAACACGCGGCCGAGAACATGCTCGCCCCCGCCGGGGCCGGCGAGCACTTCGAGTTCGTCCCCTCCTATACGGTGACGCACTTCTCGTTCCCGATGGCCTCGTTTGGTCACCCGGGCCTCGGGGAGACCTACCGCGAACGCAAGTACGGCGAGACGGAGTGGCGACGGCTGGCCTTCCGGGACGGCATGCTCGTCGGCGGAGTCCTGATCGGGGACCTCTCCGTGCTCCAGCCGCTGAAGGAACTCACGGCGAGCGGTCGACGTATCCAGGGCCGAGCGGGCGAACTCCTCGCGCCGACGTTCGACGGGTTCGCGGACGTCACCGCCCCGTCGCCGATCGCTTCCGACTGAAACAGGTCTTTTTCGAAAAAAGTGCGGGCCGTTACTGCTTCGACGCGACCGACCCGGACGAACGGGAGCCGTCCCAGCCCGGAGAACATGACGTGATGGTGGACGGGCTGGTAGATCTCGAGCGCGTCCCCGTCGCGATGGGCCAGGACGTTCTCGGCGGCAGTCGCGGCCTGGTGTTTCGAGACGTGGAGGATCGGCTCGCGACCGTTGGCGTCGCCGACGACCGCGAACGCCCGCGTCTGTCGGGCGGGATCGACCTGGAGATACACGTCACGACCGACGGCCGGGTTGGTCAAACACCCAGTTCTCCACCGGACTTCACGCCACCGAGACACCCGTCGTTGTCCACGATGGTCGCCGCCTCCATCGTCCGGGGAGCCACAATCGAGATGGCGAATTCGACAGGTAGTAAGCAATGATTTGTACTTCAGCAAAATATCCTTCTGAAAGCGAAGCGAAGTTTTTAATATTGTGAAGCCAGTACAAGATAATGCAATGGAATCCGAGACAGACGACGCGAGCGGTATCCCGTTGATTGGCGATGAGTTCCCCCACCTCGCAGTCGAGACGACGCACGGGGAGATCGACCTCCCTGACGATTACGCGGGCGAGTGGGTCGTGCTCTTCAGCCATCCGGGCGACTTCACGCCGGTCTGTACGTCCGAATTTGTCGCGTTCGAGGACCGACGCGAGGAGTTCGAGCAACGCGATGCCAATCTGATCGGCCTCTCGGTCGATCGCGTCCACTCCCACCTCAAGTGGGTCGACTGGATCGAAGAAGAGATCGGCGTCGAGATTGGCTTCCCGATCATTGCCGACGAGAGCGGCCGGGTCGGCGAACAACTCGGCATGATCCAGTCCGGCGCCGGAACGAGTACTGTCCGCGCCGTCTTCGTCGTCGATACCGAGGGCGTCGTCCGGCAGGTGCTGTACTACCCCGAGGAGATCGGCCGCAACATCGACGAGATCCTGCGCTCGCTGGACGCCCTGCAGAAGAGCGACGACGAGGGCGTGGCTACGCCGGCAAACTGGCCCGAGAACGAGCGCTTCGGCGATCGCGTCCTCCTGCCGCCGCCAGGGAGTCGGGAGGCAGTCGAACAGCGCGAGAGCGAGGCCGACGACGAGGGCTACGAGCAGTACGACTGGTGGTTTACCCTCTCCGAGCAGTAGCCTCGCAGGCAACTCCAGCGCGACGCACTCTACTCAGCCCCGTCGAACCAGTTCTCGACGTTCCCGAAGACGCGTCCGGCCGCCGCCGTTTCGGCGTGTCGTTCCGGCGTGACGAAGCCGATTTACCAGTATTTTTAGCAGGGTTTGCCGAACCAATTATATAAATATTTCCGGTATCTATGACGCTTCTATAGGCTGTTGTCAGCATGAGTGAATCCGATTTTGTCCGGCGTCCACAGTTCGGCCAACTCAGCAGAGGGTGGAAATCGCTTGAACGGGGCTGGAAAGCCGTTTTATTGGGTATGGTTGTCGTCACTTTTGTCATCGTTTTCTAGCCGACTTGTAACATAATAGAGTGTACACAATGTGTAGTAGACGATGAGACGATCAGTCGCTCGGGTGATTCCCGGCATAGTGTTGCTCGCACTCGGCGGTGGGATCGCACAGTTGCTTGCGGGGACAGTCGTGCCGATCAATGAATTGATCGTGGCGGTTGGGCTCGGTGCACTCCTCGCCAATACGGTCGGCACGCCGGCCTGGGCGAAAAGCGGCATCGCAACGCACAAGCTCTGGCTGGAAACCGGTATCGTCCTCATGGGCGCACGGATCGCGATCGGACAGCTGTTCAGCGTCGGGCCGGCACTGCTGGTGTTCGTCGTCGGGTTTCTGACGATCAGCCTTGTGATCGGTGAGGCGATCGCACGCAATGTCTTCCGGATCAACGAGCGGTTGGGGTCGCTGTTGGCGGCCGGGTACGCCGTGTGTGGGGTTTCAGCCATCGTCGCCGTCTCCGGTAGCGTCCGCGCGAAAAGCGAGCAGATCGCCTACGCCGTCGCGACGATTCTGCTGTTCGATGCCGCCACGCTGGCGGTCTATCCGATCATCGGTCGCCGCCTCGAGTTACCGGACATCGTCTTTGGCACCTGGGCCGGAGTCAGTATGGTTTCGACGGGGCCCGTCGTCGCAGCCGGTTTCGCCTATTCGCCACAGGCCGGAGAGTGGGCCACCGTGACGAAACTCGGCCGGAACGTCTTCATCGGGGTCGTCGCCGTCCTCTATGCGGTGTATTATGCCCGACAACGCGATACCGGACAGGCCGGCGGTGCCAGTTGGCGATACCTCTGGGAGGAGTTTCCCAAGTTCGTCATCGGCTTTCTCGCGATGGCAGGAATCGCGAGTCTCGGGTTGCTTTCTTCGGACGACGTTGCACTCCTCACGTCGGGCTACCAGGGGTTGTTCCTCGTGGCGTTCGTCGGTCTCGGGATGGAGATCGACCTCCGGAAGATGCGGTCGGTCGGGATCAAACCAGTGTTGGTCGTCTTCTCGTCGCTGCTCGTCGTGAGCTTGCTCTCCTTGCTCGCGTCGATGCTGCTGTTCGGTTGATCGTTGTGGCGGGCACGAAGGATGTCACTCCGGTGTGAAGGCGTGCCCACGGAGGATCATCCGGGTGGTGAAAAGGGCCGTGACGGTCCAGACGATCACGAGCAGCCCGGTGACACCGGCCAGAATCGCTTCAAAGGCCGCAACCTCAAGGAGGTGGCCCATCACACCCGCCGAGATCGCAAAGGCACCAGTCGGGAACGTGTAGGCCCACCAAGTGAAGAAAAACGGATGATCGCGACGGCTGAGGTAATAAGCCAGGATAGCGACCGTCAACAGGAACCACCAGGCTGAAAAGCCCCAGAGAACGATCGCGAGCAGTTTCATGCTCGCGACGATGGGCTCGACGGCGAGGTCGAATCCGACGCCCGCCTGGAGGGCACGGATGAACCGTCCGATGGCAATGACCAGGACGGCCGTCGGCGCGAGCCCGATCACGAACGTCGGCGCGAGTTTCTCCTCCGGCAACGACTCGTAGGCGTAGCGATGGAGGATGATCGAGCCGAAGAAAATGAACATGAAGCTCCCGACGCCGAGCGCCATCAATGAGACGACGAAGATGAACTGGCCGAGTGCACTCCCGGCGTAGTAGTTTTCGACCAGCCAGAACCCCAGCAGCGGGATCACGAGATGCGAAACTGGGGGGATATACCACGCGAACACACCGTGGTGGGAGCCGATATTATCATTGGCAAACATGATCGTGACCAACAGGAGTCCGAACCCGAAGATACCGATACTGCCAGTCACGAACAGCCCGACCAGCACTGATTCGAGAACAGGGGCCGGAAGAACACCCTGCATCGTCCGAGCAATGCCAACACCGAGAACGATCAGCGTAATCGGCATCGTCGGGAAGAACTGACTCCGGATCGGATGTGACAGATCCGTCCGGACCTGATCCGGGTGGGTCACGATTCGGAGTACCCAGGGGATGGTGAAGACGACCGTCAGAATGGCCGTCAACACGACGAAAAACTGTGCAAGCGTGGCGACCGGCCCGAGCGAGTACTCGGCAGCGACCAGCGCCAGGGCCACACCCAAGGCACCGGTCCCCATCGTCGAACCGAACCACTGCGGTCCAAAGTACTCCGGGATACCGGCCAGCCGCGACTCCGTCCGTCCGGTCCGTGTCGTCGATGCGCTCATAGTCTTGTGTATTCATCCAAATACTACCCAATAATACGGATAAGGATTCCGATCAGTAAATCAGCTACAAACAATCAGGAACGAAAGACACCGGCACGAGCAACGACGGTGCGGGTCTCGTCGAACGGTTGAATCGTCCCCCCCGAAGGCGACAGATCGGTTATGAGTGCTTGTGGCCCACCGCACCGGGCGCGAGCGTCGGAATGCCACCAGTTTCCGAGCCTGGCTGTTGTACGTATGTCACAAGGATACGCAGGACCCTGTCACCAAGAGTAGCTATTTTGAGGGTGTCCTAACGGTGTTACGCCTATATTTATACGTATCCAACCCATAGTAATGGTCGAATAAGACAAGACCGGCGAAGGCAACCCTACCGGCATGCGCCGTCGCGTCCACGACTGAGACGTGGGATAGCAAGCGCGACCTCGCCCACCAGAGAAGAGAGCGGGCAATCGATACCGCGGCCAATGTGATCGTCACGCCGGACGACGGGTCCAAGTCCGACGGCGAATTGCTGGTCGCCAGTAGTAGGATGTCGTCGGCGTGGGAGTGCCCCCGCGGATCGAACGCGATATCGTCGATCGGGGCGGGGCCAACAGTTACCAGTATGTGCCGATTTCATGCGTTTTAGGCGCTCTAACGCCATATTTCGAGCGATTTATGCCGCTACAGTCGAATATATATGTGATGTCGAAATCCGACGAACTCGCCGAGATGAAGCAAAGTCTCCACCAACTCGTTGGCGAAGCCGAGAACCTCGAAGGGTTCGCCGGCTACGTCGAAGCCACAGAGAGCCCGGGGGCGCTCGATACGAAGACCAAGGAACTCATGTCCCTGGCTGTCGGGTGTGTGGCGCGGTGTGAACACTGCGTCCTCTGGCACATGGACGGCGCGCTCGAGGCCGGTGCGACCCGCGAGGAGGTCATCGAGACGCTCGAAGTCGCCGTCCTGATGGGCGGCGGTCCGGCGATGACCTACGCGATCGAGGCCTACGAGATCCTCGAGGAACTGGAAGCCGAGAAAGGCGCCTGAGGACTCCCCTCCATTATTTCAGATGTCAACAGCCTTTGCAGTCCCTGATCTCGGTGACGGGGCCACGGAGGGCCGACTCGTCGCCCTCGAGGTCGCGGCCGGCGAGACGGTCGCCGAGGGCACGCTCCTCGCCGAGGTCGAGACCGACAAGTCGATCGTCGAGGTGACCGCCCCTGAGACGATGGCGATCGAAGCGTGCGCCGCCGCGGAGGGCGAGGACGTCGAAGTCGGCGAGACGCTGTTCACTTACGAGGCCGCCGATCCCGACGACGTCCCCGAGAGTGGAGACGCCGAGGGTGGCGAACCCACCGAACCGCCGGAACCCACCGAGGACAGACCGTCGGAACCCGACGACGACTCCGCCGACGCTGTCGGTGTGGCCACCCAGCCGACAGGCGGGGCGTCCGAACGGACGGTCCGACCCGTCGGCGAGGGCACCCCGGCGGACGTCCCGAGTCCGGGCAGCGTCGAGGGCGTCCCCGAACAGACCGACGTCCTCATCATCGGGGCCGGCCCCGGGGGCTACGTCGCGGCAATTCGGGCCGGCCAGCTCGGCCTGGACGTGACGCTGGTCGAAGACGACGCCGTCGGCGGGACCTGCCTCAACTACGGATGTATCCCGTCGAAGGCGCTCATCCACGGTGCAGACATCGCCTACGAGGCCGCTAACGCCGAACACCTCGGGATCAGCGCCGACCCGACCGTGGACGTCGAGCAGCTGACGGGCTGGAAGGACGACGTCGTCGACCAGCTCACCGGTGGCGTCGAGCAACTCTGTCACGCACAGGGCGTCACCGTCGTCGATGGCGTCGCCGAGTTCGTCAACAACCGGCGGGCGAAGATCACGACCGACGACGGCGAGACGGCAATCGACTTCGGGAACGCGATCGTCGCGACGGGGAGCCGGCCGATCGAGATCCCCGACTTCCCTTTCGACAGCGAGTACGTCCTCGATTCGCGTGACGCCCTCGCCCTGGACGAGCGGCCCGATTCGCTGGTCGTCATCGGCGCTGGCTACATCGGGATGGAACTCTCGACGGTCTTCGAAAAACTCGGGACCGACGTCACGGTCGTCGAGATGTTCGACGACGTCCTCAGTGGCTACGACGACGACATCTCCCGGCTCGTCCGGGAGCGCGCCGCCGAGTTCGGCATCGACTTCCGGTTCGGCGAGATGGCCGCGAGCTGGGAAGAGACTGACGACGGTATCGTCGTCCATACGGAGGACGAGGACGGGGATCGCAACGCGCTCGAAGCCGAGAAGGTCTTCGTCGTCGGCGGCCGCGAACCCGTCACCGACACCGCGAACCTCGAAGCGGCCGGGATCGAACTCGACGACGAGGGCTTCGTCAAGACCGACGCCCAGGGCCGGACGACCTGCGAGCGCATCTTCGCGATCGGCGACGTCGTCGGCGAGCCCATGTTGGCCCACAAAGCCAGCCGGGAGGGCGAAGTCGCCGCCGAGGCCATCGCCGGCGAACCCTCCGTCCTGGACTATCAGGCGATGCCCGCGGTCGTCTTTACCGACCCCGAGGTCGCGACCGTCGGGATGACCGAAAACGAGGCCCGCGACGACGGGTACTACCCGGTCGTGGGCCGGATGCCCCTCGCGAGCAACGGCCGGGCGCTGACGCTTGGCGACACCGAAGGCTTCGTCCGCATCGTCGCCGACCGACGCACGGAATTGATCCTGGGCGCACAGATCGTCGGCCCGAACGCCTCCGAGTTGATCGCCGAGGTCTCCCTCGCCATCGAGATGGACGCCCGCCTGTCCGACATCGCCGAGACCGTCCACACCCACCCGACGCTCTCGGAAGCCGTCATGGAGGCCGCCGCGAACGCCCGTGGTGAGGCGATCCATACCGCGAACTGACTCTGCCCACGTCACTCTCCCCACTATGCCACCACGAGCTTCGAAGAAAGTACCCGACGGCAAACTCGTCCGCGTCGACGTCGCGGCCGACGACCGGATCGAGGACGTCCGAGTCACCGGCGACTTCTTCGTCGAACCGCCCGCGGCGCGCGCCGACATCGAAACCGCGATCGAGGGACAGTCCGTCGAGGTCGACCGCGAGACGATCCTGACGGCCGTCGAGGACATCGACGCGACGCTGATCGGCTTCTCGGCCGCTGACGTCGCCGATCTGACGATGGAGGCTCTCGATGACTGAGAAATCTGCGGCTGAGACACGCCAGACCGACGAGCCCTGGACGATTATCGACTCGGGGACCTACAGTGAGGCCACCCAGCAGGCGCTCGAACGCGTCCTGCTCGATCGCGTCGCACGCGGCGAGATCGGGCCGACGCTGCGGATCTGGTACCGCGACTCGCCGGCGGTCGCGCTCGGGCGCTTCCAGGCCTACGCCGACGAGGTCGCCCCCACGTACGTCGAACGCGAGGGAATCGACGTCGTCCGGCGAATCACTGGCGGCGGCGCGATGTTCGTCCAGCCGGGGGCGGTCGTCACCTTCTCGCTGTACCTGCCCGCCGGGATGGTGAGCGACGACATCCGGCAGAGCTACGCCGACCTCGATCAGTGGGCCATCGAGGCGCTTCGGGATCTGGGCGTCGATGTCGCCCACGAGCCACTGAACGACATCGCTCACGCCGAGGGCAAGATCGGTGGGTCAGCACAGCGTCGCACCGATGGCGCGGTCCTCCATCACACGACGATGAGTTACGACCTGGACATCGCGGAGATGTTGCGGGTTCTGCGCGTCGGCGAGGAGAAAGTCTCGGACAAGGCGATCGCCTCCGCCGAAAAGCGAGTCGCCCGGATCGCCGATCACGTCGAAGCCTCCCGATCAGCCGTCATCGATGCGCTGAAACGCGGGGTTCGCGAGCGGGCGGGCGCGACCGAGCGCTCGCTCACTGACGACGAACGTGCGAGCGCTCAGGTACTCGTGAAGGATCGATTCGGGACCGCAGCGTGGAACCGACAGCTCTGAGACCATGTTCTATCCGCGGTAACCGAAGGGTCGAAAGCCCCTCGGACGACCAGGCAAGGACGACAGAACCAGTCCAATCAATACGGCAACACGGCCGCGAAAATGGTCGCATCCACGGGACCATTCTGACCGCCGACGCTACGGGTTCGTGTCCGAACGTGTCGTATCAACAGTTCGATAGATAGAGGCGCTTGGCTGTTCGACCCGGGGCACCACCGTTTTGGCGATAAACAATCGTGGACATTGCGGCAATCGTTGCCGTTTTCCGGGCCCAGCGACGACTCAGCAGTAATGACCGCCCACAGCGAGTGTCGACCGACGACAAGCCCCCGAAAGGGGGGCCACCGGCCGTGCGGACACCCCATTTTGAGTCGACCCGAGCGAATGTGGGACGCGGTCGATCGAACAGGAGTGTGACCGGGACATGAAAGCGACTCGGCCCGTCGAATCCGTCGGAAGTGAACGGCAATGACCGAGCGCGGTGGATCGGGCCGTGGGCTGGTTCTCCTGAGCGTCGCCGCTGGGTGGCTGTTCGCCCAGGGGTTGCGCTTTGTCCTACCGGGGATTCTGCCGACGATCACGGCGTCGTTCCCGTCCACGAGTGATACCCAGGCCGGGATCGCCATCACGGTGCTGTGGGCGACGTACGGCATCATGCAGTTTCCGGCCGGCATCGCGGCCGACCGGCTCGGCGAGGCGCGGGTGCTGACGGCGAGTTTGCTCCTGGGAGCGGCCAGTCTGATCGCGTTCACGTTCACCCCAGTGTTCGGGCTGTTCGTGGTCGCGACCGGGCTCTTCGGGGGGGCGACCGGACTCTACGGTCCGCCACGGGGAACCTTGCTCGCCCGCGTCTTCGCCGATCGAGCCGACCGGGCGATCGGGCTGACGCTCGCGGCCGGCAGCCTGGGGGCGGCCGTCCTGCCTGCGCTCGCCTCGCTCGTGGTCGACGGATTCGGCTGGCGGGCGACGCTCGGCCTCGCGGCCCCCGGTTTCGCTCTGGCTGGCATCGCGGTCCATCTCACGGCCGGGCGTGCCGAGAGCGAACGCGAAAGTGAGACGGAGGATGTCGACGACACCAGTGACACTACCGACGATTCGGCTGCCACACAGTCGATCGGAGCGTCGCTGTCGGTCGCCGCGAAGTCGATCTGGAATCGCCAGGCGGGGCTGGCGACGCTCGCGGCGATCGTGATGTACTTCGGGTATCAGGGGATCACCGCCCTCGTCACCACGTATCTCGTCGATCACAAGGGCTTCGTCCAGTCCGAGGCCGGCGTGCTGTTCGGTGGCCTGTTTCTCGTGGGCGCACTCTCCCAGTGGCTGGCCGGCCGGATCGCCACGAACCGCCGGTCCGCGCGGGTGTTGGCCGGGATCGCCGCCGTCAGCGTCCTGCCGCTGGTCGGACTCGTGGTCTTCGATCACCGCCTGCTCGTCGCGGGGAGTGTGCTCCTGATCGGCGTTCGGATGGGCTTTGCACCCGTCTCGAACGCGTTCATCATCCGGTGTCTCCCGCCCGACGTCGAGGGGACCGCCTGGGGCGTCGTCCGAACGGCGCTGTTCGTCGTGAGTTCGCTCGCCTCGACCATGGTAGGCGTGTTCGCCGACGCCGGCCAGTTCGACGGCGCGATCCTGGGGCTCGCGGGACTCACCGGCGTGGCCGCGATGCTCTATCTCGGGTTGCCGTCGTGTCAGGCTCGCCGCCTGCTCGATCGCGTCTAGTGGAACGCCACCGCGACGCTCATGTGGTAGCAACCGACGGACGAATCACCGGTGGGTGACTGACTTGAGTCCACTCTATCGAGGGCGACGATCGACTCGGCGTCGTCCATGACGCCGGAGCGGTAAATCGAGGTGGCCGAAAAAAACAGTGCGGCGACGCGTTCAGTCGTCGGCCGGCGTCGCGTCGCTCGCGTCGTCGGCGTACTTCATTTTCGTGTGTGGCAGCTTGCCACCGTCGGCCAGAATCTCACGTTCGCGGTCGGAGGCGTCGAGCGTCGCCGTGGCCTCCCACTCGTCGTTGACGCGAACCGTGAACTCCTCGGCACCCGACCGGACGGCAGCGGCGACGTCCTCGACGATCTCGATATCGTCGCCCTGATCGATCTTCTCGTAGGTCTCCTCGTCGATCTCTAAGGGCAGCAGGCCGAAGTTGAACAGGTTCGCCTTGTGGATTCGCGCGAAGCTCTGGGCGAGGACGCCCTCGACGCCGAGATACATCGGGCAGAGAGCGGCGTGCTCACGTGAGGAGCCCTGACCGTAGTTCTCGCCGGCGACGAGGAACCCGCCGTCGGCCTCCAGGGCGCGGTCGGCGAAGGTCTCGTCGACCCGCGAGAGGGTGAACTCCGAGAGCTTCGGGACGTTCGAGCGATACATCAGGATGTCCTGGGTCGCCGGGATGATGTGGTCGGTCGTGATGTTGTCGTCCATCTTGAGCAGCGCCGACCCTTCGAGCCGTTCGTCCATCGGATCCTTCAGCGGCACCTCGCCGATGTTCGGGCCCTTGATGAGTTCGTCGTCGACCGCGTTCTCGGGCTCGATGATGTCCGTGTCCGCACCGTAGTACTCATCGGGGAGTTCGAAGCCGGGGTAGTCCATGTCGAGTTCGTCAGCCAGGTCGCGCGGATCGATGATCTCGCCGGCGATGGCCGCCGCGGTGGCGACCTCCGGCGAACAGAGGTAGACCTTGTCGTCCTCTAAGCCCGACCGTCCCTCGAAGTTGCGGTTGAACGTCCGCAGGCTGACCGAATCGCTTGCGGGGACGTGGCCGATCCCGATACAGGCCCCGCAGGTCGATTCGGAGAAGTTGACGCCGGCGGCCATCATCTCGGAGGCCCACCCTTCGCGGGCGAGCATCTCGGAAGCCTGTTTGGAGCCGGGTGCGACGATCATCTCCGTGGTCGGGTCGATCTCGCGACCCTCCAGCATCTTCGCCGACGGAAGGATGTCCTCGTAGGCCCCGTTGGTACACGAGCCGATGATGACCTGTTCGACGTCCTCGCCCGCGACCTCACGCACCGGGACGATGTTGTCGGGCATCGACGGCGTCGCGATCAGCGGTTCGAGTTCGGAAAGGTCGACGACGATCTGGTCCGCGTACTCGGCGTCCTCGTCCGGGCCGATCTCGACGTAGTCCTCGCCGCGACCGAGGCGTTCGAGGTAATCCTTGGTCTCCTCGTCGGTCGGGAAAATCGACGTCGTCGCGCCGAGTTCCGTCCCCATGTTGGTGATCGTCGTCCGCTCGGGCACCGTCAGCGACTCGACGCCCGGTCCGGAGAACTCCAGGACCTTGCCGACGCCGCCCTTGACCGTCAGTCGGCGAAGGAGTTCGAGGATGACGTCCTTGGCGGTCGCCCACGCGGGCAACTCGCCCTCCAGGCGGACGTTGACGATTTCGGGCATCTCGATGTAATAGGCCCCGCCTCCCATCGCGACCGCCAGATCGAGCCCGCCGGCACCGATCGCCAGTTCGCCCAGCCCGCCCGGCGTCGGGGTGTGGCTGTCCGAGCCCAGCATCGTCTTGCCGGGCTTGGCAAAGTGTTCCTTGTGAACCTGGTGGCAGATGCCGTTACCCGGCCGCGAGAAGTACGCGCCGTACTTGCCGGCCGCAGACCGCAGGAATCGGTGGTCGTCGGTGTTCTTAAAGTCGAACTGATAGGTCTGGTGGTCACAGTACTGGGCGGCGAGTTCAGTCTGGGCCTCCTCTAGGTCCAGCGCCTCGAACTGCAGCCACACGAGCGTGCCCGTCGTGTCCTGTGTGAGTGCCTGATCGATCTCGATCCCGATCTCCTCGCCGGGGGTGAGGTCCCCGTCGACGAGGTGATCGTCGAGAATCTTCTCTGTGAGCGTCTGTCCCATATCGTCCGGAGACAGGCCACGCATGGACATAAATCCCCGGTGTTGGCGCGAATGCTGCGGGTTCGCCGTCCGGCGGTTTTCCGAACCCCGGTGATCGACCGTGAAAATCGAGTGCGGGCGCACGATCACGGGACTGGAACCGCCGCGGCATGGTAGCACAGGGGTCGTCGTTGTGTCCGTGGGCCCGGAACGTTCTTTGTCGTCGTCCCCGATTCCGAAGACGATGTTCAAGAGCGGCCACTTCGTCGCTGCACAGCTCGGCGAGCTCCGGGACGACCAGTGCCAGCCCAACGGCGTCGACCTCACCCTGGACGCCGTCTTCGAGCAAACATCGCCGGGTCGGATCGGCCGGGACGGCAAGTCGATCGGCGAACGCGAGCCGGTCGAATCCGCGGACGGCTGGTATCACCTCCCGCCGGGTGGGTACGTGGTCCGGTACGCCGAGACCGTCCGGATCCCCGAGAACCACGTCGGCTTTTTGCTCCCCCGCTCGTCGCTGCTGCGCAATTCCTGCATGCTCGACACCGCCGTCTGGGACGCCGGCTACGAGGGCCGTGGCGAGGGACTGCTCGAAGTCCACCACGAGATCGACCTGGAAGAAGGCGCTCGCATCGCCCAGCTCGTCCTCGCCGACGCTGCCCACTCAGGCACCTACGAGGGCGACTATCAGGGCGAACACCTCTCGTGAACGACCGCTGGCGTACCCCGGGAACGCTCTTCGGGGCGAATCGGCGCCACCGCCGTCAGTCCTGATCGTGACAGGCGGCTGTGAGCCCACCACCACCTTATATAGTGCATGAATACACAAGTATCATCATTATATTCCAGGGCGCTGGAGTAAGCGTACGGTGTCGGCACAGTTCGGGACCGACCGGAGCTCGTGCCTCTGACATATTCACCTGCTCCGGCAGTCGACACCGTTTGGGAAAGGGGGGAACCCTGAACGCGGTCCTACCCTTCAGGGATGACAACTGGCCAGCGATGCGGTCGTCCGCCGGACGTATGTTCGTTCGAACCGCGCGTTTTATGCCTCATCGATACGACCAGCCGACACGAATGAGGGCCCACCTCGAATGATCGCGTGTTGTACGTTCGACGCTGAGTTGCTGGGGCCGACGTTCGAACAGCATCCGGAGCTCTCGGTAGACGTCGAAGGGATCGACGCGGGTCAGTCGGTCCCCCTGCGGCTCTTCTTCTGGGCCCGTGGCGTCGCCGGGGACGAACTCCGGGCGGCGCTCCGATCGGACCGGACTGTCTCGGCAGTAGAACAGCTGTCATCGACACCGTCCGGGACGCTGTACCGATCGATCCACGACGCGAGCCTGCCGACAGTCGCGGTATACAATGCCGCGATCGAACACGACGCCCTCTTGCTCGCCGCCACGAGCGAGGGTGACGGCTGGAACGTCCGGTTTCGGATTCCCGATCGGAACAAGCTGTCGGCGTTCTGTTCGCACTGTGAGCAGATCGGCGTCGACGTCACTGTCGCCTCGATCCGGGACCACGACGCGGCCGCACTCGATGACGAGTTCGGATTGACGCCATCACAACGGGAACTCCTCATGCTCGCCTGGGACCGTGGCTACTTTTCGATTCCGCGGGACACGTCGCTGTCCGAACTCGCTGCCGAGTTCGACATCTCACAGCAAGCCGCGTCCGAACGACTCCGTCGTGGCCTCTGGACGCTCGTCTCGAAAACAGTCTGTGAGGACAATGCGAGCGCGGACTGTGAGTCCTGCTGAAACGACACGAGACCGGAGAACAGTGGATGGGAAGAGAAGTCACGGAGAGCAAGCCCACAAGCCAAACGAAGTGAATTCACGGTCCCGGGCCCGCCACGATCCCACGGCCGTGGTACGGGGACGTTCTTTCAGGGCGCGAAACTGGTGGGTGTTCCTTTATACGCGAGGCCCATCCGGACCAATATATGAGTATGGGAGACCGCTATATCATTCCCGAAAGTGCGGGCGACGAATGGGTGCGCCCACAGCCCGTCGACGAACTCGTCGTCGACGCCGTCCTCGAAAACACTGACTACGACGAAGACGACCTGGACTCGCTCTCGTCGTACGTCGACATCGAAGCGCTAGTCGAGCTGTTCGACGACGACACCGACGCGACTGACCTCTCCTTTAGCGTCGAGGACCACGAAGTGACTGTCCATCACACCGGCGACGTCGACGTCCACGCCCAATCCTGAATCGGTGCCCGCGCGCCGTCGATTTCCTCAACGTCTTTACCCCAGGACATCGAGGATAGGGTATGACCCGAATCGCACTCATCGCCCACGACGACGAAAAGCCCGAGATGATCGACTTCGTTCAAGAGCACGAACCTCAACTCTCGGAATACGAACTCGTCTGTACGGGGACGACCGGCAAGCGAATCATGGAAGAGACCGATCTCTCCGTCGAACGCAAACAATCCGGTCCACTCGGCGGCGACACCCAGATCGGTGCCGAGGTCGCCGCTGACCGACTCGACGGGATTATCTTCCTTCGTGACCCGCTGACCGCCCAACCCCACGAACCCGACATTACGGCACTGCTACGTATCTGTGACGTCCACGACACGCCCATGGCCACGACGCGAACCTCCGCCGAGTTCCTGGTTGAAGGGCTGGCGAACGCGTAACGGACCGCCGCCGGCTTTCGAAATCCTTTTTTCGCCCCTCGTCGTCTCTGGATATGCGCCGCCTTAGCTCAGACTGGGAGAGCACTCGACTGAAGATCGAGCTGTCCCCGGTTCAAATCCGGGAGGCGGCACTTCTCTGAACTCGACTGGTGAGCGAAGCGAACCCAACGAGTTCTGCAAATGGTATCCGAGCGTGATTTGAACTAGACCAGAAAGGCGCAGCGAAGCGAGCATTTCTGGGCGTAGTTCATAATCCGGAGGGGGCACTTCTGTTGGAAGCAAAACCACAAGCCGCAGAAATCAGACCGGCAGACTCCGGGGTCGTTGAGTTATCCAATCAGAGCTTCTCTGCGGTTTTCGCCTGCGAAGTCCGTCGCCGAACCTGCTCGAGTCGATTCTCTGCAGCATTAGCCAACTCCGCCGGAAGCGAGCCCCGGGCTTCATCGAGACGCGTTTCGACGCGGTCGAGTCGGGTCGCCACCGCCTCGAGCTGGCGATCCGCATTGGCGCGGTCGCCAGCTGCCGCATTCTTGGCCGCCCGCCGAGCCGCTTGGACGATCGCATCGAGCACCGATACCAGCCCCCGAATAGGGCCACCCTGACCGTCGGATGCGTCCCCATCGGTTCCGGATCCCCCAGCGTCGTCGGTATCGCCACCGTCGACGGTATCACCATCGACTTCCTCGGCGACGGCCGCCACCTCCGCCCGCGTCTCCTCGGCAAGATCGACCAGATACGTCGCGAGCGACTCCTTGCCCGTCTTGGGCGTGTCAAGACGCGTGCGCGCCTCCTCGCCGGGGTTGACGCGGAACGCACCGACCTCGTCGTCGGTGTCCCGAACCTCGGTCGTGAAGGCCCCGCCGCGGTGGAGATAGACGGCGTCGGGGCCCGAAAGCGGCGCGTCGTAGAGCCGGCCGGCGAAGTCGTCCTCGACGGCGAGGCGATCGAGGTCGCTGTCGGCCCCGTCGGGGTCGATCTCCAGTTTCGTCGCGTTTTCGCGCGCTACCACCGGAATCTCACCCGCCGATCCTGCGACGGTCGTGCCGCTGCCGTCCGCCACAGTGACAGGCTCGCTGTGGGGAGCGACACCAGCGCCGTTGATGGAAAGGCGGTGCTCGCCCGCGGGGACATCCTGGATGACGGCGATGCCCTGGAAGGTCGGCACGGCTTCGGGCTCGCTCTCGAAGAGGGCAAACAGCTCAAGCGGGGAGGGGACGGTCGTGAGTCCCTCGTCTTCGGGGGCGTCCTCGGCCGCGACGGCGTTGGTCACCCCTGCAACCACCTGGTTCACCGGCGACGGGTCGCCGATGGCCTCGTAGCGGTCGGCCAGCGCTTGCCGGTGGTCCGTCTCGCTGATGTCGCTGGCAGGCTGGTCGTAGCGGTCGTCCGCCCAGGGGACCCCGGTCGTCGTGATGTGGCTGGCGATCTGATCCTCGGCGAACTCGGGGATGGCGAACTCGAAACTCAACTGTGGGCCGGTGAAGTCATCGATGTGTTCGAGTTC
The DNA here is from genome assembly GCF_029229925.1 of Halorhabdus sp. BNX81. NCBI lineage: Archaea > Methanobacteriati > Methanobacteriota > Halobacteria > Halobacteriales > Haloarculaceae > Halorhabdus > Halorhabdus sp. BNX81. Next base: position 2,678,923 of record NZ_CP107254.1, read on the forward strand.
GGCACTCGAAACCAGATCGTAGGTCCGGTCGGCGTCGACGCCGTCGCGACCCGCATACTCGAAGTGAATACCCGTCTCCCGCGCTGGCAGCTCCGTCGGCGGCGACGTCAGGTCGTCGAACGACCGGATCGTGAGTCCATCCGGCAGGAGGTTCGAGGCGTCGACCGAGGGGAGGCGGTCGTGCTCGACCAGCGGGTCGCCATCGAGTTCCGGGACGACGAACGGGAGTCGCAGTCCCTCGTCGCGGGGAAGTCCATACGCCAGCGGGATCGACGCGATGTTCTCTATTCCCTCGAGAAGACTGTTGGTGATGTCCGCGCCGCTGTCGTCGAAGGCCAGTCGCTGGAAGGAATCGGCGTCGTCGTTGACCGAGAGCCCGCTCGAATGGGATCCCAGCTCCGAGAGGACGCGCGGCCGTCGGTCCGGGTCGGGGTCGAGGTACTCGTTGTTCGGCACGGATCGCGAATGGGAACTGGCGACGTACAGCTGTGGCTCGTCGGTCTCCGTATCGAGGAAGACCTGCAGCACTTCCCAGTCGTGCCAGTGGAAGTTGGTCGTGAACTGATCGAACGCGGAATAGAGCCAGAACTGGACGACCGCAAGCGGCGACGCTGCGTACTCGACGACGTGATAGAACGCCGTCGGTGCCGGCGGATCGTCGCTGCCGCCCGCCCGAACGTACCCCTCGAGCGCGTCGAAGCCGTCGACGACGGTCCGACCGTCCTGCTGGCTCTCGTAGGCCCGCGGATCGGTCGGGAACCACCGCTCGTTGCGGTCGAAGTAAAGCGCCGGCGCGAACTGTTCGGCGAGCGAGCGCGCCCGCTCGTCCGCGACCGACTCGACTGTCGCGTCCGCACCCGATTCGAGAACCGAGCAGCCGGCGAGTGAAGCTGCTGCTCCCGTCGCGACGGCACCGAGCAACGCCCGCCGGTCCAGCGAGGGCGCGTCGTCCGCCATTCAAATCGCCTCACCGGCGAGGAATGGGGCCAGTCGAGACCGACAGTTGGCGCGTGGCCACTGTGGTTGGATCCGCATTGTACAGTCAAACAGGGAGCAACGCGGAATAGGCTTCCGGCAGGCTTGACCTCCGCCTGAGGACGGAGATTTGACACTCGATCTGTATCAGCCCCTGATTGTGCGTGCCCCCTAGTCCGTGCCGCAATCCCTCCTCGAATGCGAACGAGAATCCAACGTTCCAAAGGGTTCGAGTCGAGGTCTCGAAAGGGGCCGCCTCAAAGATAGACGGCCCGGCGGCAAGCATCGGCGCGATCGGTGGCTTCCTCGGCGGTTACCTGGCCAGAGAGGACTGACAGAATGACGTCTCCCTGAACCCCTGTCCCCAGAGCGACAGTCGGACCGCTTTCCGGGCCGAAGGTTCTTGCCGCCGTTGTCCGTGCGAGCAGTATGGCCACGAAAGCGGCGCTGTCCGAGCCGCAGGTGCTCGCTCACGCGAAACAGCGACTGTTCCCCGAACCGACGGCCGAAGATACCTACGCGGTCGTGGACACGCAGTTCGCGAGCGAGGAGTGGCTCGCCGGCGAGCCGATCGAGCCGGCCGTTCGGGAGCAACTAGCTCCGTTCAACCACGTCCAGATCGGCTCCGGGTATCCCGACCTGGTCGGCGTCCGACAGCTCGAAACGGAACTGATCGCCATCGAGCGCCTCGGCGACGACCCGCCGCTGGTCGCGATCGAGGCGAAAGGCGACACCGAAGGCCGGACAGTCGATGTCGAGCGCGGGATCGTCCAGGCGTACGATCGACTCGGCGAGGCAAACGCGGCCTACGTCGCCGCCCCGAAGCCGGCGATCTCCAACTCCGCACAGACGCTTGCACGCGAACTCAACGTCGGCGTCCTGGGCGTCGATAGTGGCGGGGCCGTCGATCCACTCGAAGTGCCCCGCGTCGTCGGCAATCGAACGGTCGACGAGGCGGCGGCGATCCGGTTCCAGGCGACGGCCCAGGGCGTCGCCGAGAAATCCTTCAGCCTCAACCATCCCAAAAACTACCTGGCCTATCCCCTCGCACTCTATCATCCGGACCCGACCGATCAGGTGCTTGGGGAATACGTGGTCAGCGCCACCGACGGGGCCAGACAGGGCGCGGCGTTCCTGGGGCTGATCGACGAGGCTCCCGACGGTACCACGCTCACCCCGCTCGGCAGGGAAGTCGTGCGATTCGCCCGGCATCGCTACGGGACCGTGGAAGACGCGCTCGTGGCGTTCGACGCCTGGCAGGGCTCCCGAAAGCGATTTGTCGAAATCGCGCCCGAATGGGGCCAGCTCACCAGGCGAGTGCTGTGGTCGTATCCGGCCACGAAGCTCATCGTCGAGGAGCTTCAGACGATGCACGACGACCGCATCCCCGAGCCCTCGCTCGTCGAGCTGGTCACCTGGCTGCACGTCCACCATCCGACGTTCACCGTCGAGTTGTTCATCCGTGGGAGCGATTCGGCCCGCTCCCGTGTGCTCACAGAAGACGGTGAACTCAGAGAATCCGCACTGAGGGACGGCAGTGTCTATCACGCGCCAACGGTCTTCCAACTCAAAGCCATGTGCTACCACGCGGGCATCCTGACGGAACGCGGCGCGGAACCCCACCGGCTGGATCCCGAGACGGACGTCTGGCAGTTGGTCGAGCCACTCGAACACGGTTGATGAGGCGGCCTGGTCAAAAGCCTTCCATGGGGATTAATACCACCAGCCCGTAGCTGCAAGGTATGACCGACGATTCCATGCGCACGCTGTCGTCGCCGGAGACGCCCGGCAGGGATACCCCATGACGGTCGCCGTCATCGGGGCCGGGATGTCCGGACTCTCGACGACGCACTTTCTCGCGGAGCAAGGGGCCGAGGTCAGGACCTTCGAGGCCTCGGACGAGCCGGGCGGTATCGTCCGGTCGACGACCGTCGAGGGCCACGTCCTCGAACGGGGACCGCAGCGACTCCGACTCTCGAAACCCGTCGAATCGCTGGTCGAGACGCTCGATCTTCGTGACGAATTGCGCTTCGGCGACGACGACCAGCCCCTCTTTGCCTACGACGACGGACAGCTCCGCCGGATGCCACTGTCAGTCCGGGACGCGATCACGACTGACCTGCTCTCCTGGCGCGGCAAGGCCCGCGTCCTGCTCGAACCGCTGACTGGCGGGGCAAAGCCGAACGAGACCGTCGAGGCGTACCTCACCCGGAAGTTCGGGCACGAAGTCGCGACCCGGTTCGCGGGCCCGCTGTACAGCGGTCTCTACGGCACGGACGCCGACGACATGTACGTCGAGTACTCCCTTGGCAAGGCGCTCGATCGCTTCGGCGTCGAGGGGAGCCTGCTTGTGTTCATGCTGAAGAAGTTGCTCCAGGGCACCGAGACCCCGCCGATCGTCTCCTTCGAGGACGGCCTCCAGACACTCCCGGAGGCGATGTACGACGCCCACGCCGAATCGATCGACCTCGAAACTCCCGTGACCGGTGTCGAGCGGGACGGCGAAGACTATCTCGTCCACACCGAGGACGGGACCGAGCGGGCCGAGACCGTCGTGTTCACCACGCCGGCCCCGACGACCGCTGCGCTGCTCGAAGACGTCGACAGCGAGGCCGCCGGGACGGTCAGTCAGTTCGCCTACAACCCGATCGGCGTCGTCCACCTCCATTCGGACTTCGACGGCACGGGCCATGGCTTTCACATCATCGACGACGGATTCAAAACGGACGGCAGTACCTGGAATCACAGCATGCTCGGCCGCGATGGCGTGTTCACGTCCTACGTCGGGAGCGGCGATTCGGAGTTCTTAGACGCCGACCCCGCGGTCATCGGACGACGAGCGGCCGAGGAGTTCGAGACCGTCACCGGCGCGGCGGCCACGGTGCTTGACGCGGCCGTCCTCCGGCCAGGGATGCCGGCATACGATCGATCGTGGGCTGCGCTGGACGAACTCTCGCTTCCGGACGGGATCGAGATCTGTGCGAGTTTCATGAGTCGAGCCGGGATCGTGGGTCGGATCGCCGGCGGCAAGCGGACGGCAGCGACTATCGCCGAGGAATAACGTCACAACCGCCGGTGACAGCTGTCACTGCCCGCGTGAGAGGCGCGTCCCGACCCGCCGCGGGAGCCCGGCCTCCTCAACGGCGTCCATCACCGCGCCGACGTCGTAGCGCACACGACGCTGCTCGACGGTCATCGCGTCGAGATCGACCAGTGCGTAGGCCGCGCCCGGATCGCCGTCGCGTGGCTGGCCGACGCTGCCAGGATTCAGGACGATGCCGTCGCCGTATTTCTCGTGGCTCTGGACGTGCGTGTGACCGAGCACCAGGACGTCCTCCTCGCCGAGCAGCCCCGGACTGAACTCGGAAGGATGGGTGTAATGATCGGGGTTGTCCGGATGGCCGTGGACCATCTTCACCCGGCCGTCGAACAGCATCCGTTCGGTCGGCAATGCCCCGAGCCATTCCCGTTGTCCATCCGAGAGTTGCTCGCGTGCGTGTTCGACGCCGGCCGCCGCCATGTCGTTGAAGCCTGGGTACTCACCTGTGGCGACCGCCCGGTCGTGATTCCCCCTGACCGTCGGCACGTCGCGCTCGCGGATCCAGTCGACGCAGAACCCGGGCCAGGGATTGTACCCGACCACGTCCCCCGCACAGACGACGGCGTCGACCTCGGGCATGTCCCCCGCGACGGCCTCCAGTGCCACTTTGTTCCCATGCATGTCGGCGATGACGGCGATACGCATACCTCCATAGAGGGACCGGGGGGTCTTCAAATCGGTCGGTTTGATCGCACATTCACTCGACGGGAGCTGTCCCCGTGGACGTGTCACGTCGACAACTCCGCTCAGGAGTTCGTTTCTGTCGTCAACTGGCCCCCTGCGTGGATTGTCCGTCTTCTGTCCCACAGTCCGTTTCGTAGCTCCGAACGACCAATTCGCCGCTCGGCGTGATCCGCACCCGTACGTTAACGCATGGCATGTTCTCGTCAGGGTGGTCGAGTTTGTTCCACTCGATCCCGTTCGCGGACGACGTTCGTCCCGTCCGCTCGCTATCGACGCGGGCGCTGACCGTGAACGTGATCGGTTCGTCGGGAAGGGCCACGTCCAGAGTCGTGTAGTTCTCGCCAGCGTCTTCCTGAGAAACGTCCTCCCCGGCGGGCCTCCCTGCAAGCTGATGGGTGTCCCAGTACCGGATCCCACCGTTGATCGAAACCACGACCTCGATCGTGTGTGGCGTCCCTTCCTCGAGGTTCTCTATGATGAGTTCGTTCAGGCGTAGCTTCTCCGTCTTCGCGTCGGTCTCGTCGCCCGAGGTCGAACAGCCACTGAGAGCCAAGGGGACCGAGACGCCGAACCCCTGGAGGAGTTGTCTCCGCGAAAGAGCGGATCTCTCCATGAAAATTTAAAAAATACCTGCTCAGTTAAAGTTACTGAACGGGTTGGGCGAACCCGTACTGGGGCTTGACGTCGTCGACGCGAACCGTGACCGTCTCGCCCTCCTCGACACCGGCGACGAACAGCGTGAATCCCTCGACCTTCGCGATCCCGTCGCCCTCCTCGCCGGTATCGACGATCTCGACCTCGACCGTATCGCCCTCCCGGACGGGGGCTGTCAGGTGATGTTTGGCCACGAGATAAAGTTCCGAGGAGGAATCCCGCGAGGCATCGGGCCGGACCTCCCGGACGTACTCGAACTCTCCCTCGATGTCGCTTTTCAAGTCATCCAGATCACGACCGTCGAAGACCTTCACGACGAGGTCGCCGCCGGCCCCGAGAACGTCCAGAGACACCTCGAACGCCTGGCGGGCGAGGTGGACCGACCGGGCGTGATCGAGGTCGTACTCGCCGGTGACGTTCGGGGCCATGTCCGAGAGCACGAGGTTGGCCTCGCCAACGGCGTCGGTGATGGCTTCGACCGTCGATTCGTCGGTGATGTCGCCGCGGATCGTCTCGACGGGAACGTCAGGATCCTCCAGCGGGTCGATGCGCTGGCGGTCGACGCCGACGACGCGGCCGCCGTCACCGAGGCGCTCGGCGGCGACCTGGAGCCAGCCACCGGGGGCCGCGCCCAGGTCGACCACGGTCCGCTCCGCACCCAGTAAGTCGGCCGTCTCGTCGAGTTGCCGGAGTTTGAACGCCGAACGGGCGCGATAGCCCTGCTGTTTGGCCCGGTTGTAGTACTTGTCCTTCCCGCTCATGGGAAACTCACCGGGTTCCGTGTCGTCGTTCGGCGGCGAATCGACGGCGAATCTGCGTTCATACACGGAGAGACGCCGTCGACGCGGAAAACCACATCGGATGGGGTCGAGACGAGAGCGGATGGATTGGCGTCCGCTATCGGTCACCGCTCGGGATGGACGGGCGCGTCGTACCCGCCCCTGACGAGCGGTTTGGCGATGTGTCGGCGGGCACACGGCGGGACCTCGTACCATCCCACCTCCAGCTCGCGGTCGATTTCACGCTCGGCTTTCCCGGCGGCCGTCGTGCCACAGTCCCGGCAGCGATAGCCCTGTCCCCGACCGGCGCTCTCCATCGTCCGACCGCAGTCGGGGCATGTTGGCGTGACGCGCTCAGTCTCGACGAGATCACGGACGGCGAACTTCTCGAGTTTGAGCGTGCCGTCGCCGACCTCGCCACAGACGGTGACGCGGTCGCCGACCCGAAGCGCGCGAACGCGGTCGCGAAAGCGTTTGGTCGGCTCGAAGGCGGCGCAAGGCAGGTCCTCGCCACCTTCTCCAGCGATCGTGAGGAAGACGTGGCCGCCCTCGCGGGTCTCGGGCGGTTCGGTTACGGTTCCGGTCACCCGGTAAGCCCGGCCGTCCCGAACGGTCTCGACTGCCCCCTTGCGCAGGTGGGCGTCGGTCCCCTGGTTGGTGACGAACAGGGCGGTTCGCTCGATGGATTCACTCTCGATGTCGGCGGCGACCTCGCGGACGACGTCGGCGTCGTCACCGCGGATGCCGTGGAGGATCGGCCCCGGCGCGTGGGGAACGCAGACGAGTTCGCCCTCGTCGCGGTCGACGGTGTCCCAGGCGTCGGGATAGCCCGCTTCGGCGGCCGCGAAGACGGATTCGGCGTCGACCTCGCGGGGTGTCCCCCGGCGGTCCACCTCGCGATAAGAAATATGCTCGTACGTCCATTCGTCGAACGCCCGCCAGGCCCCGAGCGCCGCGAGCGCACCGATCAGCCCGCGGCCGTTGCCCGCCTCCAGGGTGTCGTACTCAAGCCGGTCGATCAGGGCGCGGGCGTCGGCGACGTCGTGAAAGTCCCGGACGGCGTCGCGAGCGAAGTCGCCAACGGCTTCCGGGACCTCAGCCGCCGACTCACTCGTGAGGACGACGCCGGGGTTCGTGCGTGGGTCGTCAGTCTCGGCCAGCGGGAGTTCGTCGCGGACGACTTCCCGGGCGGCATCGACGGGTGCATCGGTGTGGATCGCGAGTGCGGCGTTCCCTCGTGTCTTGTGCTCGACAGCGGGATTCAGCCGGACGAGTACCCGCCGCCGGAGCGCCCAGTCAGCCGCCAGTCGATCGGCGGTCCGGGCGGCGAGGTAGGTCGTACACATCCCCGCCGTCCGGGAGTCCGTGTCGTCGATACCGATGACTGTCACGGCCGATCGTACCTCACGGGCGAACTAACGGGTTTCGACTCCAGGGGGGGGACGGGCGGGCCGCCCACCACGGCAAGCCCGTCGAGCAACTCTAGTTCAAAGAGGAAAAACGGGCAAAGACGGCGTTACGAGCCGGCGGAACGCATTTATAGCAGGATCACATTACATACAGTAGCAAACTTATGTCACGGTCGGCACTGGTCGGTAACGTCATCGCCATGCTGGAGGACGCGGGATTCCTCGTCAGCGACCGGTGTGCGATTCGACCGAAGAGTTTCGACATCGCGGCTCGCCGGGGGGAGGACACCATCCTGGTGAAGATCCTCGGCAACATCGACGCCTTCGACGGCCACACCGGCGCTGAGATGCGACGCCTCGGGGAGTATCTGGAGGCGACCCCGCTGGTGATCGGCCTCCGGACACGTGACGAGGAGCTCAAGCCGGGCGTCGTGTACTTCCGCCATGGTGTGCCCGTCTTCAGCCCGAACACGGCCATGGACTACTTCGTAGAAGAGGTCCCGCCGCTCATCTATGCGGCCCCAGGCGGGCTGTACGTCAACATCGACAGCGACATCCTCGCCGACGCCCGCGAGGAGCGCGACTGGAGCCTGGGCAAGCTCGCCAACGAACTCGGCGTCTCCCGACGGACCGTCTCGAAGTACGAGAACGGGATGGACGCCAGCGTCGAGGTTGCGGCCGCACTCGATGACCTCTTCGATAAGCCACTCACCTCACCGGTCAACGTCCTTGAGGAGGGCGAGGACGTCCGGGAGGACGACTCGATGCCAGACGAACCGGAGGTCGATCCCGACGACGAACAGCTCGTGACAGTGCTGACTCGCGTCGGGTTCGACGTCCATCCGACGAACCGGGCACCGTTCAAGACCGTCAGCGAAGACGAAGACGACGGCGAGGCCGATCGCATGCTCACGGGTCACTCGGAACTCAACGAGGCCGCCAGAAAGCGCGCCCGGATCATGGCGTCGGTCGGCCGGGTCACGGGTGCCCGATCGGTCTACGTCGTCGAGCGCGCCACCCGTGAGTCCCTGGAAGGGACGGCCCTCGTCGAGGAGGAGGAGATGGACGACATCGAGGTGGCCGAGGAACTGCGGGAGTTGATCCGCGAACGCAGCGAGAAGCCTGCCTGAACCGGCGATTTCTCTTCGTCCCTACCGAGAACCGGAACGCACTACCCCCTGGTCCTCCCAGAGGGTCGTATGCCCGGCGACCTGACGATCTACGACGATCGCCTCGCCCGCCAGATGGACGCGGGGGAGTTCGTCCTCGCGGTCGTGACGGCGACCAAACCAGACTTCTACAAACAGGCCCCCGTCGTGACGGCCGCCCGCGAGGCCGGCGTGCCCACGTTCGTCCTCCACACCGGCCAGCACTACGACGACGTCCTCGGCCACGGCCTCGCCGAGTACGGCATCGAGGATCGCGTCGCCGTCGACCTCTCGATCCGTGGCAGTCTCTCAGAGAAGACGGCCCAGGTCCACCGTCGGATCGACGAACTGACCGACCACCTCGCCGAGAAGTGGCCCGACACGACAGTCTTGCCGATCGTCCACGGCGACACCCACGCCGCCGGCATCGTCCCGCAGGCGTGGTTGTTCGCCACGAACCAGGCCGTCGCCCACAACGAGGCGGGCCTCCGGGGGATGTCGCCGGACTTCGAGAGCCACGCCGATCCCGAAGCCTTCGTTGAGGCCCAATGGAACGGCGAGTGGTCGATCAACCGCGCCGAACCCTTCCCCGAGCAGTACGACACCTTCGTCGGCTCGGCGGGCTCGATCTACCAGTTCGCCCCCGTCGAACTCAATCGCGAGCACCTCCAAAACGAGGGCTACCCCGCAGAAGTCGACGGACAGGAGCGCATCCCCGTCGTCGGCAACAGCGTCGTCGACGCCATCGAGATGAAGCGCGATGCCGATCTCGAAGAGAGCATCTTCGACATCTATCCCGTCCTGGAGGAACGCGACGACTGGATCCGGGTGGACATCCACCGCCGGGCGAACCTCCTGCCCGACCGCTTCGAAGCCATCGTCGAGGGCGTCATCGGCCTGGTCGAGGCCGGCTACAACGTCAACTTCGTCGAGCTGACCGCGACCGAACAGGCCCTCAAAGAGTACGGCTACCGCGAGAAGCTGCTGGAGCTCGCCGAGAACCGGGAGAACTTCCTCTTTACCGGCCTCTGGAAGAAACACGCCCACGTCTACGAGTTTCTCACCTCCGGGCAGTGTTTCGCGGAGTTCACCGACTCGGGCAGCATGCAGGAGGAACTCAACTACATCGACGAGGCGATCTGCCTGACGGCGCGGTTCAACACCGACCGCCCGGAGACAGTCTTCGAGGCGAAGACGAACCTCCTGGTGCCGCCGATCGACGGCGAGTTCGTCACCGACATGATCGAGTACGTCGCCGAGACCGACACCGTCCGCGAGGAGATCCAGACCGGGCCGAACCTCTACGGTGGGGATGTCGGCGAGACGATCGTCGAGTTCCTCCAGGAAAAGCGAGCCGAGTCGACGTTCGACTGGGCGCACGACCGCGTGGGCTTCTCGACGAGCGAGCAGGACTTCGAGTATCTCTGAATCGAGCGCATCGCCGTTCCCGAACGCGGACAAACGGTCGGTACACATAAGGGCCGATCGGCTATAGCGATAGGCGAATGGGTACTTCCTTGCGTGCCGAAGAGGCGACCGAGGCGATCGACGCCGTCATCGACCGGATCGGGAGTGCTGTCATCGTCGAACGGGAGTTCCTGGAGACGGTCGTGACTGGACTGCTCGCCCGTGGGCACGTCCTGCTCGAAGACGTGCCGGGGACCGGCAAGACACTGACAGCCGTTGCGCTCGGCGACGCGCTCGACCTGACGTACAACCGGATCCAGTTCACGCCCGACCTCCTGCCGAGCGACATCACCGGCACTCACGTCTATGACGAACACGAGGGCGAGTTTCGCTTCCAGCGCGGCCCGGTGTTCGCGAACATCGTCCTGGCCGACGAGATCAACCGCGCCCCGCCGAAAACCCAGTCGGCGCTACTGGAAGCCATGGACGAGGGACAGGTGACCGTCGGCGGGGAGACCTACGACCTCCCGGAGCCGTTTTTTGTGATCGCGACCCAGAACCCGATCGAACAGGAGGGCACCTTCCAGTTACCCGAAGCCCAGCGGGACCGTTTCGTCGTCAAAACGTCGATGGGCTATCCCGACCGGGCGGGCGAACTCGAACTCATCGACCGACGGGCGGGCCGGACCGCGATGATGCCGACCGTCGAGTCAGTCGTCACTGCGGAGGAAGTCACACAGCTCCGATCGCTCCCGGAACACGTCGACATGAAGACAAACGTGCGTGAGTACCTCGTCGATCTGGCACGGAGAAGTCGGGAGGACCCACGTGTCGACGTCGGGGTCTCCCCGCGTGGCATCCAGCGGTTCTTCGAGGCCGCCCGGGCACGGGCGCTGGTCGCGGGACGGACGTACGTCGCCCCCGATGACGTCAAGGCCATCGCCCCCGCGGTCATGACGCATCGACTGGTGTTGACCGCCGAAGCCGGCATCCGCGATGTCGAGGCGAGCAACGTCGTGGCTGACATCCTCGATAACGTCGACGTCCCCGGCGCGACGGCCCAGGCCGAGGATTAGCCACGAAGTGCGACGAGCAACACGAGCGAGGCGGCAAGCGTCGCGAGGACGCCGACGAGCGTCCCCCCGGGCACAGCGAGATCCGAAAGCGTATTCGAATACAACAGCCACGCGACGGCCATCCCGGGGAGGGCAACCGAAAGCGCGGCGACGGTGTGAACCACGTCGAGGTGAAGCGCGCCCCGGGCCCCGAGTTCGGCACGCGTCGTCACACCGCGTTCGCTCGCGTTCCAGGCGACGATCGACAGTGCCACGCCGGCGAAGACGACGACCGGCCCGCCACCGGCGACGCCGACCAGGATCGTCCCCACGGCGAGGCCGGCACTGGCGATCGCCCCCCCACCGTTGCGGGCCGGAACGTAACTGACGCCGCCGGCACCGACCAACATTGCAAGCAGGACAGCCAGGAGGAACACGGCGACGGCGACGGCAGCGAGCAACGCCCCGGCCGGTGTCAGGGCGTCGAGTAGGGAGGCAGCCGACGGGCGATACGTCGCCGGCACGTCGGCGAGCAGGCCCGCCACGAACGGCGAGGCGAACCAGGCGGCCACGATCACGACGACCCCGCCGAGGATCGACGGGATGAGCCGCCGCAACAGGCCGGTCACGCTACCAGTCACCCGCTGGAGCCCACCGACGACGAGGACGATCGCCCCGAGCGCGAGCGTGACGGCAACGAGCGCCCGACGAAGCGGCTGATTCTCCAGCACTGAAAGCACCGGCTGAATCGACTCCATCGCAAAGACACCCGCATCCGGGTCGGTTGCAAAGCCGAGAGCACTGAGGAACGTCACCGCGACCACGGCTACCGTCGCCGATCGAAGCACCGAGTCGGCACGGTCGAGACCCGTTTCGAGTTGCGGCCGGCTCGACCGACCGGCGAGTTCGACCAGCGGCAGGGCCGACAGCGTTCGACGGCCCATCACGAGGCCGCCGGCAACGATGAGCCAGAAGGTAACCAGCGCGACCCGCGGATCGGCCGGCCGCAGGAACGGATCGGCGGCCGCCGACAGGTCGCCGGTCGGCAGGTCGAGCGCGTCGAACCGGAGGGCAACCAGCAGTCCCAGCGCCGCGACGAGGACGATCTCGGTGGTGATGGCAGTCTTCCAGAACCGTGCGACGGCACCGTCCCCGATGCCGTCGGTGATCGTTCCGAGGACTCCAAAGGTACCAGCACTGGCAGCGACGGCCACACCGACGTGAGCAAGCAGCGCACGACCGACGACAGGGACACGAAACCCGTCCCCAAGAGTGCCCAGTACTCCATCGAATATCGCCAGGCCGAACCCGCCGACCAGCAGGACGGCCGTCACGGGGACGAACAGGGTCGAAACAGCCCGTCGAAGTGGCGTCTCACCAGCGCTGAGAAGGACCGCAATACCGAGTGTGCCACCGGCGAGCGCGGACACCGCCGTTGCCCGCATCGAGCCACCGGCTCCCACCAGTAACCACACACCGGCACTGACCGAAAGCCCCATCACCAGCGTCGCAATGCGGGTCGTTCCGGACCCCGCCATCACCGCACCCCCGTTTCGAGCGTTCGTGCCAGCGCGATCGGGAGTTTCTCTTCGCGTGACCAATCGACGACGGCCGCCCCGAGCATGCGGAGTTGATCGATCCGGCCAGCCCGCTCGACGGCGGCGACCCGACCGCCGACCGTCCCGGGAGCCGTCTGGGGCGAGAGCACCGTGACCGCATGGTCCTCGGCCCGGAGCTGTTCGACGAGGTCGACAACGGCGTCGTCGGTGACCGGCGAACACAACAGCACCTGCGCGCCGGCCGGGAGCTGTGCCCGGAGGCGTTGAAACTGCCGGCCCCCGTCGGCAGCCGCCGTCGGCTGGTCGGTCCCGGCCGCCCCGGCATCGGCCGCGGTCGCCCGTTGGTCGGTCGTCTTCGTCCCCGTCGCGGCGGCGTTGAACACTGCCCCGGCGTGGGCGGCAAACGACGCGCGTTCCTCGACGCCGACCCACGCGGGCGGCCCCGTCCCCGTTTCCGGATCGGCGATCCCGAGCGCACCCGCCGAGACGTGATGCCCCTCGCCGGCGAGCACCTCGACGGCGAGCGTCGCGGCATACGCCGACAGCGTCGCGCCGGTCGGCTGTGTCTGTGTGGCCGCAACGTGGGCGGGCGGCCGGCTGTCAGTGATCACCGCGATGTGTGCAACACGTTGCTCGCGATACTCCACCGTCGAGAGCGAGCCGGTCCTGGCGTACTGGTTCCAGTCGATCCGTTTGACCGGGTCGCCGGGCTGGTACTCGCGTGTCGCGTAGAACTCGATCCCCGGGCCGCCGGTGTCGGTCGCCAGTTGGCCGGCATACGCGGTGGTGTCCTGACGGATCGGCACGTCCTCGATCGCGACACGACACTCGAAGCGATCCTCGCCGGACGGCTCGACGGTTTCAGTCGAGCGGCGAGTCCCGCTGAGGTTGCGTGCCCGGAGGGTAACCGGGTCAAACTGGTAGACACCCCTGTCGGCGACGAGTGTATAGGTTTGTGAGAGACTCGCCCCGGACCGAAGCGACCCGCCACCGATGGGTGATCCCGCCGTGACGCCGAGTTCGTCCGGGACGCCGTCGACGAACCGGAGATCGGGGATCGCCCCGTCGCCGACGTTCTCCACCGTGAGGGTTACCTCGACCGGTTGGCCGGGCAGCGGCGTCTCCGGGTCGAGGTCACGCCGGACGCGAACCTGCTCCACCGAGGGACTGCGGGCAACGGCACCCTGGAGGACGAACACGAGCGGGAGCGTCGCGGCGATCACCAGCATGGGCGTCGCCGTCACGATCCCGGCAGCGATCAGTATGATCGCATACGCTCGCATACTCCGGAAGCGTTCGACCCTCATTCGTCCTCACCCCTGCCGGAAACCACCGACTGAAGCCGTTCGAGCCGGCTCGAAGACCGGTCCGGCGGATCGTAGTCCGAATACCGCTGGGCACAGGCAGCCTCGACAGCCCGCAACGTTCGACGGGCCCGGCGCTCGTAGGCCCGGCCCGGGTATAGCCACGCGTACAGCCGATGGACCAGCGGATAATCGACCTCGTCCGTCTCCGTGAGCATCGCGGCCGCGAGCGGGTCCCCGGTCCACTCGCCGCGATCGACATACTCGATTGCCGTCTCACGGTCGCCGAACTCGGCGGCGTAGACGTCAAGGAGGACGTCCCGAAGTGGCCCGTCGAGTGAGCCCCCGGAGAGCGACGCCGCACCGTCACGCCACGCCTCGAACTGCTGAGTGAGCGCGGCACCCGCCAGCCGGACATCACGGTCGGGCGTCTCGACGTCAGCGTCGACGAGCCGGGCCGATCGCGTCGTCGTCCGCCAGGACCACGACGAAAACAGCCCGAGGATGCCGACCATCACCCCGACAGCCACGAGGAAAAACGACGGGTCGAGGTCCCCGATGGCGGTCTGGACGGCCTGCTGGACGGCAGGAGGTAACGCCTCCGGGGCGTAGCCGATCAGGACGGCAAACCCAAGCGCCAGGAGGGCACCGAACCCGACGGCGATCCGCGTACCGGATGTCATTCGTCCTCACCCGCCCGAATCGAGTCGAGTGCGTCCCGAGCGCGTTCGATACGGGACTGATCCGGCTGCTCGCCACCGTACTCCGCCCGTCGATACAACGCCGTCAGATATCGCACCGGCCGCTCGGGCAATCCCCGCGCGACCGCACGCCGGCCGATCTCCCCGGGAGTCCGTGTCGACGGTCGCGACGGCCGGACCAGCGAGACGAACTGCCGCCAGAGGGCCCGCAATCCCGGCGGTGCACGCACCTCGTCGTCGGTCCCGTCTTCGGTCGTCGCCGCACCGGCGGCCCGAGCCGACTCCTCGCCGGTCTCTGCCTGTGACCCGACGCGCCGGAAGAGCCCCCGAAGCCACGCGAGCAGTCGTCGCGGGTCGAGGAGCCACAACAGCCGCCGCCAGGTCTCCGGGTGAAGCACTGACAGCGACCGAAAGGCCGTGAGGGCCTGTCTGAGAGTTGTCCCGAGGGACTGGGCGGCGCTGACGATAGCAGCCGAGAGCCGAAGGAGCGCATCCACACCGAACCGCGAAAGGGAGACGATACGGGTCCAGATCGACTGCAACGAGTGGCCACGGAGATGCAGGCCGACGAGCACCGCCACGACGGTCGAAACGAGCGCGGTACCGCCGCCGACGGCATTCGCATAGAGCCCGCGAACCGTCGTTTCGGCGGTCGATCCCCCCGGGCCAACGCCGGCGACGGTGACCGAATCGGCGATCGGGAACGTCACCCCGAGCGTGCCGTTGTCATCCGTGCGGCCCACTGGCGTCGAGTCGGCGGCCCTATCGGCAGACGATGGGCTGACTGAAACCGGAACGTCGGCGATCGGCTCGCCCTGTCGGGTGGCCGTGACCGTCGCCGGACCGAATGGAAGCGGGATCCCCAGGGACGGGGACACCGAGAGGGAGATCGCCTGGCTGTCCGTCGGCTCGGGTGTCGTCGGCTCGGGGGTTCGGGACGGTTCGGCGACAATGATCGTGGTGTTCGCGCCAACGGCTCCGCGAGTCGCAGTGACACGGTAGTCGCCCGGCGAAAGCGACGCGACGGGGAGTTCAAAGTGGCCAGTCGCGTTGGTCGCTCCGACACCCGTTCCGTCAACTGATACCGTCGCATTCCTGACCGGGACGTCCTCGACCGTGACCGAGAGCAGAGCCGCGTCGCTGACCGGCTGGTCGTCGAGGACGGCGATCGTCCCGTTGGTTTCGGCAAAGTATGTCTCCGCGGACTCGTTGCGGCCGTCCTCAGTCTGGCGTCTCGATCCCTGGAGACCGGACATCAGTCCGAACTGGGCCACGGACCCCGGGCGGGGATCGAGGGAGGATCGGGTGGACATCGCGGCCACCGGTGACGATCCCACCGGGGATGGCCCGGGCGCACGCCGGGAGCCGACCGCGACACGCTGCTCGTCGTCCCGATCGTCGTACTTGGTTCCCGACCCCGGCGGTCGTGCCACGATCGTCACGTTCCGGACGTACGGCAATCGGGTCGTGATCCGCCCGTCCGAATCCGTCCAGCCGACGTGGTCGCCTGCCACGAATACCGGCGCGCCGACGACGCTACTGTCGTTTTTCTCGACGGTGACGGAAACCGGTGCCCCGGCCACGGCCGACCGGTTCAGCGAAATGTTGTAGGGTGGCTGGGGGATGTCGACGGGGAGGTCACCCGACGCCGTGGGTTCGAACGTCACCCAGCCGACGTCGGGGAAGTAGACTTCGACCCACGCGTGGCCCCTGTCGCTGGTGACGAGATACTGGTTCTCGTTGACCTGCTCCCCGCCGGCGAACCCGACGGCGTATCGCGCCGGAATCCCCTGGCTCCGGAGCATGACCACCATCGTCGTCGCGAAATGCTGACAGTAGCCCTTCTCGACCTCGAAGAGGAACTGGTCGGCGATGGGTTCGTCAGTATCGATCGAGGTGTTCAGCGAATAGGCTTTGTTCGTCCGAAGCCAGTCACGGACAGTCCTCGCGGCGTCATAGGGTGTCCGCGAATCGGCCGTCAACCGCCGGGTGAACGATTCGACCCGATCGGGCGTCTCGGCCGGCAGTTGGGTGTACGTCTCAATGATGGAGCCCGGGTACGACCGCCCGGCAGCCCGCAGTGTCGACGGATCATCGGGCGGCGTGGCACTCCGGGCCTCGTAGGTGGTCCCCGACGGCAAGGGCTGTGTGCTGGTGATGCCACCGACAGTCGACGCTTCGAGACGGCCAGCCGTCGACGCGTTCGAGAGAGTCACCGTGTCTGGCTGCCAGGCCGTCGGCAACGACCCCGCCCGGGTCAGCAGTTCGATCCGATAGTCGAACGTGCGGCCATCGACCGTTCGATTGTCGTACGGAATGCCGGCCTCGACCGGCCGGGTCTCGACCGATCGGGTCCAGCCGGTGCCCGTATAGCCCATGTACGCCGTCTGGCGCCAGTAGGTGTCCCGGGACGAATTGACGACGAACAGCGGGGTCTTTTCGAGCCCATCGTCCGGATCCCGACCGCCGGCGACCGGGAGCTCCGACGGCGATTGGGAGAGACTGAGGCCGGAGCCGACGGGCGAACCGGCCCCGGATTCCGCAAGCGGAGTATCCTCACCGCTGTCGGCGGGCGTCGTGGCACCGCCCGAACCGCCCCCTTGACCGCCACCAATGCTCTCCGAGAGATCGGCCCCGCCGAGCATGTCGAAAACATCGAAGACAGGCAGGAACGCGGCCGAGAGGACAACGGCGACGACCGTGAGAACGACGAACACTGCCTCACCAACCGCCGGACCGTCGGCCGAGTTGTCCTCACTCATTCAGATATCATGTGGTTCCATGCCGCCGGTTGTAAAGGTTACCGCCGGAGTCGGTCGATCTCTCTAATGAGAACGAAGACACATCGCAAAAATGTCATCCAATAGAAATGTATGAGTCTGGCTTGTGGCTACTCGTCACCCCGGTCGAAAACCGTCATGAAAACCCGATCGACAGGCGCAACAGGCCGAGGCGGTTCACGCGCCGCTGCCGTACGTTTCTTCGAGATAGTCGACGATGTCGTCGCTCTCGGGCATCCCTTCGACCCCGTTGTCGTTGTCGACCAGAACGGGGACGCCGCGCTGACCGCTGACTGCCTCGACTTCGTCGCGGGCGCTCTTTGCGGCGGGAACCATGTGGGACTCGTATTCGAGGTCGAGGTCGTCGAGTTTCTTCGTGACTTTCGCACAGAACGGACAGCCGTCCAGTTCGTAGAGTTCGAGGTTCGACATGTCCCATCCAACAAGCGGGAAATAAAAGAGACCGTCGGTGTCGGTTGTTCTCTCCCGTGTCTCCAATGTCGAGTCTCGATTCGAGCCCGTTCCCGTCCCGGTCAGACGAGGACGCGGAAGCGAACGGCGAAGTACCCGATACAGACCAGTGCCATGATCCACTGAGCGGGATGGACCTCTTCACGCCGATCAGCAGCGAAGGCGACGATCGGGTACGTGAGAAGCCCGGCAGCGATACCGTAGGCGATGCTCTGGGTCAGCGGCATGATGATGATGGTCAGGCCGGCAGGGACGGCGTGGACCGTGTCGCCCCAGTTGATATCTGTGATGTTTTGGAGCATCATCACCGCGACGACGACCAGCGCGATGTACGGTGCGAACGACGGGATCACATCGAGCAGCGGCACGACCGGCAGCGTAATGAGGAACAGCCCGGCAACCACCAATGCCGTCATACCCGTTCGACCCCCCTCGCCGATCCCGGTCGAGGATTCGATGTAGGTCGTAACGGTGGAGGTACCCAATATGCCGCCGACCGTTGTCCCGACGGCGTCAGCCATCAGCGGCTTGTTCATCTCGGGGAGGTTCCCCGACTCGTCAGTCAAGTCGGCAGCATGGCCAAGACCAGTCAGTGTCCCGGCAGTGTCGAAAAAGTCAACGAAGAAGAACGTGAATATCACGAGTGCAAACGCCAGCCCCTCAACGTTCTGTAGCCCGTCGACGAACGCGAAGGCGAGCGGTGAGATATCGAAGGCCGCGAAGTCAAAGGCAATGTTGTCGAGACCCGGCGCAAGCGTCGCCGTTTCAACGAGGAGGACGTCCTCACCGCCGTTGCCTGCCGGCATGACGCCAAGCGCAGAGACGACGTATGCCGCGACGCTGGTGGACAGAATCCCAAGAACGATCGATCCCTGGATATCGCGGGCCCACAGCGCGAAAGTGACAATGATGCCGGCGACGGCGAGGATAGCGATCGGATCAGTGCCGATCAGCGGATTGATCGTCTCCGTCTGGGTGATGACCCGCATCTGTTCGAGCCCCAGCAGTGCAAGAAACAACCCGATACCCGCCCCGATGGCGAGTTTGATCGGTTCCGGAAACAGTTTGATAACATACTCTCGAGCCCCGACTGCCGTCAGCCCAATAAACAGGAGGCCTTCAATAAGGACAGCAGCGAGTGCCGTCTCCCAGGGGATTTCCAGTTGTGTGACAACCACCACGAAAAACGCGTTCAAGCCCATTCCTGGCGCCAGGCCGAACGGTAAATTGGCGTAAAAGGCCATGACGAGCATGGCTGCGACGGACGCGATGATCGTCACGACAGCCAGCATCTGGAACGTGTTCTCCCCTACGCTGATTGCTTCTGAGAGTACCGCAGGATTCACGACGATGATATACGACATCGCCAGAAACGTCGTAATCCCCGCGATGATCTCCGTCCGGAGGTCGGTGCCGTGCTCCTCGAACTCGAAGTAATCGGCGAGTGTGTCTGTTACCGCCATGTATCTAACACATTCGACTACCTTGCACAGCGACGACTTAATGCTTTATATAGTTACGGAACAAGTATTCACGTTCGTGGATACATATCGGGTTCGCTGGCTTCGGGTAGCCTCGTGAACGCGACGACAGGGGCCCCAGTCGACTCGCGGACGGTATCGAGGCCGTCCTCGCCGACGGCGATCAGCGTGAACACGCTGGAAACCACTGCGCCGGCACGGTCCGCGAGATCGAGCAGGAGCTGTTGGGTGGACCCCGAGCGGACGAAGTCATCGACGAGCAAGACGTCGTCACCGGCATCGAGGGCGCTTGCTGGCAACGAGTAGGTGATCTCGATGCCGGGTGTGAGTCGCTGGCGGGCATCGATAAACTCCGAAACGCCGGTCTCGCGGGACTTCTTCGCGTAGACGACCGGGACGTCGAAATGACGGGCCATCGCCCCCGCGATCGTGATGCCGTCAGTCGCGGCCGTGAGCACCGCGTCGGGGCGCTCGAAGTCGAACGTCTCGGCGGCCACGCCGGCGACGAGGTCGAGCAGCGGCTGGTCGAAAACCACGTCAGTATTATCCACGTATCCGTCTTCGTTCCGTTCGATACGGGATTCGATCTCGGCGGCGAGGGTCGTGCGGCCGAGGTCCTCGACGATCTCCCCGGCACGCTCGACGCCCGGCAGGACGTGGCCGTTGACGTACCGGTTGAGATCGCTTGCCGACAGCCCGGTCTCGGCGGCGAGTTCGTCGTAGGTCCGACTCGCCTTCAGCCGCCGGAGCACCGAGACGGCCCGCAACTGGAGGGTGGTCTTTTCGAGACGCTTCATACATGTCCACTGTCACGTCCCGACCGTGAATATTTCGATAGTAACAAGGCGCGATCTATACAGGATCGTCGGAACACTCACGGGTGAATCGGGGGGTGACGGGCCGTCAGGGGGCGTCAGGCCTCGCCGTCGACATCCGCGAGCAGTTCCTCGGCAGTCACCAGCGATTCGAGTTCGATGTCGTGCTCGGCCAGATTTTCACGAGCCCCCTCCTGGCGGTCCACGACGACCAGCACGCGGTCGACAACTGCGCCAGCCTCCCGAAGCGCCTCGACGGCGTCGATCGCACTCTGGCCGGTGGTGGCGATGTCCTCTAAGACGACGACCTCCTCGCCGTCGTCGAGTTCGCCCTCGATGAGGTTGCCCGTCCCGTACTCCTTCTGTTGCTTGCGGACGATCACGTAGGGCGTATCGGTCTCGGCGCTGGTGACGGCCACCAGCGGGACCGCGCCCAGCGCGACGCCGGCGAGTTTCCGCCCGTCGAGTGCCTCGGCGAACGCCTCGGCGATCAATCCGAGACAGGTGGGATCGGTCTCGAAGACGTACTTGTCGACGTAGTACTCGCTCGTCCCGCCGTGTGAGAGTTCGAACTCGCCGTAACGGACGGCGTCGGCATCGCGTAACGCGTCGATGAGCGCCTGAGTCATATCCGTGCGTGCGTGACGGCGGGGGTAATAGCCATCGGAATCCGACGGAGGTGCCAGTTGACCGCCCGGGAACCGTCACTCGAGTCGCTCGCGAATGGCCCGCACCTCATCGAGGAGCGCATCCAGGGTCGCTTCGTCGGCCGTCCCGGTATGTGTGGTGCCGCCAGTCCCCTCCGGTTCGGGTCCCCCCTCCCGGACGGATTCGAGAATCTGTTCACGGAGTTCCTCGTAGTCGGCGACCCCCTGTATTGTCAGTTCGGCCGTACTCTGTGCGCCTTGCCCGGCGGTCTGAATGGCGACGCTGCCGACGCCAAAGCGGCGGGTGATCGGTCCCTGTTTGGTCTCGGCGTTCGTGATCCGCGAATAGGGGACGGTCGACTGGCTGTGCCACCAGACGCCGCCGCGGGACTCGATCTCGTCGTCAGTCAGCCGGAAGCCGACCGACCGGGCGTACGCGGCCGACCACCACCAGATGAACGCAAGCAGACCGATCGTCAGGCCAGCCAGCCCGGCAGGAACGTACCAGGGGATGTCTTCGGCGAGGGCTGTCACGGCGATCGGAATACCCATCGTCACCACCAGCGAGCCGACGAGATACGTCCGATACAGCGTGGCCAACGCGTCGGGGCCGAACCACTCGTGTCGTTGTCGCATGACCGCCGGTACAACCGGAGGGATCATAAGACTACACTGTCGCCGTCGAGCGGCCCTCAGCGCTCGGGATGCGCCTCAAGAGCCGCAGTAAGCTGGTCACGTTCGTCTCCCAACGCAGCCAGTTCGGCCTCGACGTCCCCCCGTGCGAGACGATCGCGCTCCGCGTCGGTGAGTTGCTCGCGGGCGCGGATACTCTCGCGCAGCCGCTCGTAGTCGCTCGTCCGCGCCAGCCCCCGGACCGTCCGGAGTTTGGTGACTACCGCCTCGGGTGCGATCCGACCCACGAGGGCGATCAGTTCCCGACAGCGCCATCGGAGTTCCTCGGCGGCGGGTGGCGGCCAGGAGACCTCGAGCGGGCCGGAATCGAGCCGCCGAAGGTACGTCTGGTGGGTGGCGACGTTGCGCTTGAGCCGTCTGGCGTCGGGGACGTAGTGTTCGAGTTTCGAGACGGAGTAATCAGCGTATTCGAGCAGCGTCGGGATCGGTTCCGTGCCGGCCTCGCTGTCCGTGACGTACGCGACCAGATCCTCGGGTGGCAGTCGATAGTTGACCAGCGGATAGGCCGCCGTCGTCTCGGCGAACGCCAGCAGTTCCCGGGCCGAATCCTCGTGTTTGCGGCGGTCGAACGCCTCGGCGATAGCCTGATTGTACGCCTCGATCGGCTCGCGAAGGGTCTCGACGGGCGCGTCGAGATCAGCGTCGCCGAGTGCGACCAGGTCCTCGAGTTCCGCAATGCGAGCCGCCAGTTCGCGTTCGCGAACGGCCACGTCGTGGCGGGCCTCGCGGTATCGTTCGAGCGTCCGCTCGCGCTCCTCGAGGCGTTCGACGAGGTCCCCGATGGGCTCCAGAGCCGCACGCGCCGTCTCGAAGTCCGCGCTCTTGAGCCACTTCTGGTGCATCGTCTCGTCGACGGTCTCGAAGGCCTCGCGATGATCGATGTCCTCCGGGAGGGTCTCGACGAACCTGGCGATCTCCTCCTGGAACTCGATGAACGCCTCCATGTCGACGTCCGTCTCGCCGTCACTGGTGACCTGCGCCTCGTAGCGGTCCAGGAGACCGGCCATCTCCTCGTAGTGCTCCCGGAGTTGCTGCAGTCGGTTCTCACCGGCCGCCTCGACGCGATCACGTGCCTCCTCGTGGGCCGTCGCCGCCCGCTGAAGCGCCGTCACAAGCGTCTCGACGGACGGTTCGTCCCCCTCGCCCGGGTCAGTCGATTGCGTGCTCATTCGTAGACATCATCGGGATCGAAGACCCGTTCGCCGACGACCTCGCCGTCGATCGTCCGGTGGAAGCACGATCGGAAACCGGTGTGACAGGCCCCGCCGTCCTGTTCGATCAGATACAGCAGTGCGTCGCCGTCGCAGTCGACCCGGATCTCCTCGACGTGCTGGACGTTCCCGCTCGTTTCGCCCTTCTGCCAGAGTTCCTCACGACTCCGGGAGTAATAGTGTGCCAGGCCGGTCTCGCGGGTCCGGTCGAGTGCCTCCCGCGTGACGTAGGCAAGCATCAGGACATCGCCCGACTCGGCGTCCTGGGCGACCGCCGGCAGGTACTCGTTGTCCGCGAAGGCGAGATCGACGTCGGGGACATCGTGGGCGTCACTCGCAACCATACCCGGAAAGACGGCGTCTCCGCGCATAGGCCTTTTGTCACGGGAACCGGGCACGTCCGAGAGCGCCCGGAGGGCCCACTCGCCCAGCGATCGTGTCGCGCCGGATCACCCAAGCGCCCCGATCCCGACGGCTTCGAGCACCCAGAGCAACATGTCGCCGGCGACCAGACTCACCACGAGCCCGCCGAACATCGGCACCAGGAACGGGATGCCCGGCGTAATCCAGACGGTGTCGCCCTTGGCGAGTACTTCCAGTCCCTCCCGCAACTCCGTCGGCGTCGTGCCGTAGGCGGAGTGTTCGATGTCCGCGAAGAACGCCTCGGCTCCCCATGGGTCCTCGAACTCCCCGCCGTCGGTCTGGGTCGTTCCGTCGTGCTCAGACTGCTGGATCGGCCCCTCACCGTCCGGTGGGATCGACCCGTCGCCGGGATCGTTGGGGTCGTCGGGAAGCGACGCCGGATCGCGGTAGGCGTCCGGATCGGCACGGAGTTCGGACAGCGAGCGGCCGCGCCAGGTGAGATACATCCGGAGTGCGTCCAGGTCGAGGCCACGACGGGTGAACCCGTCGGGCGTCTCCAGCAGGCGGCCGTACTCCTCGGTCGCCGCCTCGGCGGCGATCGGCCGGCCGATGACCATCGCTTTGTCGATATGGCCACCGAGAGCGTTCCGGACGGCGAGTGCGAGGGGATACGCAAGCCCGACGAGGACGGCGTTCGAGAGGATCGTCAGCGCGAAGACCCCAAGCGACGGCCGGATCGCCGGCAGCGCCATGTCCGCGACGAGATACGTCGGGTAGGTCGGAAAGAGGATCGCGAGGACGATCAGCGCCTTCGCGTCGGCACCGCCGAACCCGCCCATCCACCAGAACGCGTACGCGAGCGGGACGAGCAACCCGAGGCTGAAGGCGACCTGGAAGACGAACAGGGCCGGCGTCGGCGCGAGCACGCGCGGATCGACGACGAGACCGTCCGTCCAGACCAGCCACGCGTCCCAGACCAGCAGGACGACGCCGAGACCGGCCAGTGGGAGCCAGGTGCGGTTCGGGACGCGACGCGTACGCACGTCACGCCAGGCCGCCCACCCGAGGACGGGGACGACGAGCAACCGCAGCAGATCCGGAAGCGTCGCGTTCACACTCGTCACTCTCGGGGGCGGGAGTTAGCCCTTGTGGAACTGCCCCCACCTGGTCGCCCCCACAAATCGCGGCCCTCAGTTCACTCCCCGGGTACGTCCCAAGAATATTATAGCAGTGCGACAAAAACGGGGTCGATGGAAGCGTCGCTCTACGTGGTCGCGGTTCTCGTCTCCAGCGGCCTCGCCGTTTCCGTGGCCACGTGGCTGTGGTCGCACGATCTGGACCGCGCCGCGCGGGTGTTCGCGCTGATGCTGTCGCTGTATCCGCTCGTGGGGCTGTTCGTCGTCGGCGAGATCGTCGCGACCGATCGGACGCTCGCGATCGCGTTTTTCGTCCTTCACGCCGCGGTCGTCGCCGTGATCGTCCCGCTGTGGTTTCTCTTCGCGATCCGCTATACGGACCGCGGGCACTGGCTCACGCGTCCCCGACTCCTGGCGTTCGGGGGCTTGCTGGCGGTCCTCGCCGCCATCCAGCTGACGGACCCGATCCATGGCCTGGTCTACGAGTACGCGATCACCACCGACCCGTTCCACCACGTGGCCGCGACGCCGACGCCGCTGTTTCCGATCTTCGCGCTCTTCCAGACGGTCCCCTATCTCGGCGCGATGGGGCTGCTGGGCTATCACGCGGCGGTCGAAGCGCCGGCCAAGCGCAAGCGGACGCTGGCGCTGATCGTCGGGTTCCTGCCCCCGCTTTTCACCGTCGCCGGCTGGAACGCCGGTGTCATCCCGGGGCCCCTCGACGGCGCCAGCAACATCGCCTCGGCGTGGTCGCTCGCGTTCGTCGCCTGGGCGGTGTTTCGCTACCAGCTGTTCGACATCCTTTCGCTCGCCCGCAAACGCGTCTTCGAGGACCTGCGAGATCCGATCGTCGTCGTCGACCCCGACCGCCGGATCCTCGATGTCAACCGGGCGGCCGTCGGGACGTTCCCCGCCCTCGCTGATGCCGACAGCGCGAAACTGGAGGAACGCCTCCCGCCGATCGTCGAAGACGACACGATCGTCCAGTCGTTCACGGACTACGGGGAGGAGTCCCGCGAGTTCGAGGTCAGCATCTCCCCGCTCGTGACGGCGGGAGACACGCAGGGGTACGGACTCGTGATCCGGGACGTCACGGCGATCAACCGACAGATCCGGGACCTCAAACAGCAGTCCGCACAGCTCGAACGGTTCGCGAGCACGCTGTCGCACGACCTCCGGAACCCGCTGAACGTCGCCAACGGGCGCTCGGAGCTGGCACTCGAAACGGGCGACCTCTCGCACCTCGAAGCCACACTCGACGCCCAACAGCGCATGGGCCAGATCATCGACGACGTCCTCGCGCTCTCCCGGGAGGGCCGCACGATCGACGAACCGGAACGAGTCCGGCTGAAACCCGTCTTCGAGGACGCCTGGGCGTCGACGGCGACTCCGTCCGCCACCGAGGAGATCGAACCGGACGCGGACGTGGTCGTCTACGCCGACCCCGGGCGCCTCCAGAACGTCTTCGAAAACCTCATCCGCAATGCGGTGGAGCACGCCTCACCGACGGCCGACGACGGGGCGACCGACGACGAGCCGTCGGACGACCAGCCGGCCGGTAGGGACGCGACCGGCGTGACGATCACGCTCGGCCGCCACGCCGAGGGGTTCTACGTCGAGGACGACGGCCCGGGCGTGCCGGCGGACGAACGCGAGCGGGTGTTCGAGTACGCCTACACGACAGAGGAGACCGGTACGGGTCTCGGGCTCGCCATCGTCGACGCGATCGCGAGCGCGCACGGCTGGTCGGTGAGCATGACCGAGGGGTCCCGGGGCGGTGCCCGGGTCGTGTTCTCCGGGGTGGATATCGTCGAGGCGGGGCCGGAGGCTGTCGAGGAAGTGCCCGGCGTAGTCACGGACGGTCGAGAATCGACAGGGTGAGTGCCCGGGTCACGCCCGAGGCACTCGCCTGTTTGGCCTGTCGACTCCCGGCAGACGGTCGCAGTCGCTGATCGCGTTAGGATCGCAGAAAGCGGTTTTGGAAGCGAACCGATCAGATGACGCGGTTCTGGAGGTAATCCAGATGCTTGGCGTTGTAGACGATCTTGACGTCGTCCTCGGTAGGCGTCCCGACACACGTCAGGCGAACACCCTTGTCCTCGACTTCCTCGTCGGAGAGAATCTGCTGCATGTCCATGTCGATTTCGCCCTCCTTGACGATGGCAGCACAGTTGGCACACGCACCGGCGCGACACGAGAACGGCCAGTCGTAGCCTTGGGCCTCTGCGGCCTCCAGAATGTATTCGCCTTCGGCGACGTCGATTTCGCCGTAGTCGTTCTCACCGAGATCGGACGACTCGGCCTTCTCGAAAAGGTCGGCGTCGTCCATGTCCCATCCGTGATCGTCCAGCACTTCGTAGTTGAGGTATTCTACAGTGGGCATCAGGAGCACGGTACACACGCCTGACTGTTAACTTTGCTGTTCGAAACAGACTTCCCGGACAAATTCCCCGGTTGTTCGCCCGGAGATCCCCGCTCTACGGAAAATTCGCCACGAAAGCGGGACGAATATTAATGATAACTGTTCACGAAACACATGGACGGCGAAGGAAGTCCCACGGGATTGGGACACCCCGGCCCTGAGACTCGCTCACAGAAACCGAGAACACGCTACGCGGTTCTCGGTAATGTGTTCGCGGCACTCACGGGTCGCTTTGCTCACGGGTCGTTTCACTCCCCGCTCGCGATTCCCGCGGTCTCACTCCGTTCGACCGCGCTCTCCCCGTTCACTACTTCGGCGACCCGCACAAGGGTCGGGTCGCCCACGCCAGGACAGGGATTTGAACCCTGAATCCCGAAAGGGAACACGCTTTCCAGGCGTGCGCCTTACCGTTCGGCCATCCTGGCTCGCATCTCCAGATGAGTGGCGGTGTGGTTAAGCGTTTTCGCTCTCGGTCGAGCACCGACCCCCTCAAAGCGTCTGTCGCAACCGGGGCTCGACGAACTTCGCCAGCACCGCCCCGATCCCGGTGACAACCAGCGCGACGCCGGCTTTGACCAGCGGATCGACGCGTTCGGGCGTCAACAGTTCGTAGCCCTGGAGCAACACAAGAAACGATAGCCCGCCGACCAGGCCCCACACCAGGGCTTGACGCCATCCCATGTCGTAGCCGGCCATCTCAGACGGCCGCCACGGCCTCGATCTCGACACCGACGCCTTTCGGCAGCGCGGCGACCTCAACGGCGCTTCTGGCCGGCGGATCTTCATCGAAGAACGTCTCGTAGGCGGCGTCCATCGCCTCGAAGTTCTCGATGTCGTCGACGTAGACGGTTACCTTCAGCACGTCGTCCATGCCCGCGCCCGCTTCGTCGAGAACTGCCTCGACGTTGTCCAGCGCCTGCTGGGTCTGGACGTCGATGTCGGCGTCGTCGAGCAAATCGCCGTCGGGCGTCAGCGGGATCTGTCCGGCGGTAAAGACAAGCTCATCGGTTGCGGTCGCCTGGCTGTACGCCCCGACTGCGGCGGGGGCCGCCTCGGTTTCGATCGTTCGCTTCATACGTCCGTTCCCGACCGGAGCCAGTATAAAACCGCTGGGGAGTATGTCCGGAACTTATGGGAGGTGACGACGACGATATCCCATGGAGACGCGCTTGCGGTACGGCTACGGCGTCGTCATGCTCGGCCTCGGCAACATCGCCGTCGGGGCGACACAGGTGGCCTTCGGCGGTCAATCCACGATCATGATTGGGATACACGCGGTCATCGGCGTCCTGCTGATCGGCTTCGGGTACGGCGTCGTCAACGATCCCGACCGGATCGATCCCGAGCAGCTCTCCCCACGAATCCTCGCGGCGGTCGGCTACGTCGGCATCGCGATGGGCGCAGCCATGCTGGTCTGGTCGGCACTCGTAGTCGTGAACGCGCTGTAAAGTGGACGAACCGCGACGCTACTGGTCGGCGCAGTACTCGACGAAGTTCCGGAGAATGGCAAGCCCCGTCTCGCCGGATTTCTCGGGGTGAAACTGGGTTCCCATCACGTTGCCCGCCTCGTTGGCGACGACACTCGCGAAGCGCTCGCCGTAGTCAGTCCTCGCCGCGGTGGCGGCCCCGTCGTCCGGCCGGGCGTAGTAGGAATGGACGAAGTACGCGTGCTCGCCGTCGACACCCGCCAACAGGGGATGCTCGCGCTCGACGGCGAGTTCGTTCCAGCCCATGTGCGGAACCTTCCGATCGCCGTCAAATCTGAGATTCGTCCCGGGGATCAGGTCCAGCCCCTCGGCGTCACCTTCGCCGGCGTGTTCGGCCTCTTCGCTCGTGGTGAGGAGCATCTGCATCCCGAGACAGATACCCAGGAGGGGGCGACCGTCCTCGGCCGCCTCGACGAGGGCGTCCCGGAACGGACCGGCGTTGTCCATCCCCTCGCTAAACGCGCCGACGCCGGGGAGGACGATCCCGTCGGCGGCATCGAGTGCCACCGGGTCGTCCGATATCGTCACGGCTGCGCCCGCGCGTTCGAGCCCACGCGTGACGCTCCGGAGATTCCCCAGTCCGTAATCGACGACGACGACGTCAGCCGCCGCCTGCTCGCGGTCGCTCATGTCAGCCCGTAGTTCGGCTCGGGTCTTGGGACTTTCCTTCGACCCAGATATCTCCCAGCCGGGCCGGTCGAGCACAGCCAGTCCATCCGGCTGGTTCCGATCGGGCCCCTAGTTTGATTGGGATAGACGGAGACGTAGTCCTGTATCGCGCCTGTCGCCGATGACACGCGACAGAAAACTCAGACTATGCACGACCTGTCACTTCAGGATGCCCACGTCGGCATCGTCCCGGGCGTCGTCGATGGCGTCGACACCTATCGCTCCGTCTGCGAGCGGGTCGTCGGACGCGTTTCAGTGTACGATCCGTCCGCAGTGGAGTCCGTCGCGTCCGGGTCGAACCCGCCGGACTACCTCATCATCGAAGGGGGCCCGAAGGGACTAGCTGCAGTGAAGACCGCGGCCGACCAGACCCCGCCGCATGCCGTCCTTTACGTCGACGATCGACCCCGGAAAGTCTCGGAAGCGATGCTATCCGGTGCCGATGTGTTCCTCCACCCTGCGGACAGACAGCACTTCGAAGCGCGACTCAAGAGCTTGCATCTGGGTGCGACAGTCCCGGTCGAACCAGCCGAGGGCCGGCTCGGTATGGAACCGTCGATCGAACCACGGGCGTATGAGACGCTCATGGAGCAGTTCGAGGACCTCATCTACGTCCTCGATCGCCACGCGCGTTTCGTCCGGGTGAACGAGGCAAAAGCCGCCCTCCACGATCTCGACCCCGAAGTGATGATCGGCCAGAGCGAGTTCAACACCTTCCTGCCGGAGACCGCGATGGAAATCTACCGTGACAATCTGGCAGTGATCGAAGGTCACAGCGCGGTGGAGCGCAAGCCGGAGTGGATCGAAAACGCCCACGGCGAGCGGATCCACGTCACTGCGAGCAAGCACCCAATTACTGATCCGGAGGGGCGCGTGATCGGGCTGATCGGTATCTCGCGGGACATCACCGCGCTCACCAGACAACAGGCCCTCATCGAGAACGTGCGGGATACCATCGAACATCTCTATGGCATGTACGACCACAACTTTCGAAACCGCACGCAGATCCAGGTCGCCATCGAATCCCACATGAAACAGGCGTTCACAGCCGAGTCGACCGGGCGCGAGCGGCTGTCGGAACTCGGGGGGCTGTTCGGCCTGGACGTCCGTCCGGGGGCCGAAATCGAAGGCACGAATACCGACGGACGGGCCGATCGCGAGGAAGTGCGGACGTCACTCGAAGGGCTCGCGAACACGTGGGCGGAGATGCACCGGTCGTTCACCGAGGCGCGGGACGTCGAGACTGAGATGGTCGAACGTCTCACGGATCTGGTCGAGGACTTCAGCGAACTGTTCGCGGTCGTCAAGGCCGGCGGCGAACTCACCGAAGTCGACCTGAAACGCCTCGCAAAGCAGTACGCTGACTGTCAGGTCACGGGCGAGTCGGTTACGATCACCACCGATCAACTCCGGACGACGCTGCTGGTTGAACAGCTCAGTGCGGCGCTCGGGCCGGCAGGGCGGATCCGGCTTGAGTCCACCGAAGCGGGGGTGAGGCTACATCTCTCCAAGCACCTGACCGTGCCGGCCCTGACTGACCAGTATCGCGATCAGGATCTCCTCGAGCGATCGAAACACCTGCTGAAGGTCCGACTCGTCCTGGAGACGCTGGGCTGGGACATCGAGACGGTGCATCCCGACGACGACACGACGGTCCTTTCGGTCGACGTCACGGCCTGGAAGCGCCAGGCGGGCGCTTACACCTGATACGTCGGTTCGTCCTGGCTGTCCCCGAGGTTCCTGACAATCGTCTGGAGCACGAGTTCGAACTCCTCGTCAGTCATCGCAGCGGAGATGTCTCCCAGTTCGGCCCCCTGTTCGGTGAGCCGGTCGCGCAGTGCCTGGTAGTTCTCACTTGTGGTCAATTCGGCGGCTGGTTTGTTTGCTTCGAGACTGGCCTGTTTGATCGAATCGGCGACGTACGCCCTGACCTCGGGTTCGAGTTCACCCAGCGCGACCAGACGCTCGACAGTGTCTTCCAGCTCAGCGACGTCGACGGGTTTGGTGAGGTAGTCATCAAAACCCATCTCGATGACGTCGAGATCCGGGGTCTTGGCCGTCACCATCGCGACCGGGCACTCGTACCCCTCCGCACGAACGGCATCGAGCGTCTCTTTCCCCGAGCGCCCCGGCATCATCCGGTCGAGCAGGACCACGTCGACATCGTCGTCGATGGCTTCCAGGGCTTGCTCCCCGGAGTAGGCAGTCTCGACGGTGTAGTGCTCGCGCAGGATCGACGCGTAGCCGTCCGCGATTTGCTGTTCGTCCTCGACGATCAGTACCGTCACGTCAGTGTCGTCTGTCATAGTTGGTGATCGCGATGTGAGCCGACATCGACCGCGTCATTCGGGTCCCCAGTCCTTGCGTTGTTCGACCGTGTTGAACGCCTCGTTGCGGAGGTTCGTGTACTCGTTGAGCATGTCCTCGCGGGTGACGACGCCGACCAGTTCAAGGCCCTCGACGACCGGCAGGACGTCCGTATCGGCGTTGATCAACTGACCGATGGCGAACAACACTGTCGCGTCCGGCTTCACGGACGTCGGAAACCCCGAGGCGAACCCCGAAACGGGGATTTCGCTGAGCGGATCATCGGTCTTGTAGCAGGCGATCAGCGCCGACCGCTGGGTGATCAGTCCGTCCGGATCGTCGCCGTCGGTGATGATGATCGACTCCCGGCCGTCCTTGAGCAGTATTTCGACGGCGGCCCTGAGGCTCCGGTCACGCGACACCGTCAGGTAATCAGTGCTCATCACGTCGCGGATCAACACGGCGCCATCCCCTCCGTCGGCGCTCGCCCGTTGAAGCGAAACCACGTGCTGGACTCCCGCTCCGCCGGGCCGGGCGGGGGAGTCCCACCGGGACGGGCCATGGTAGATAGTCACTCGCCCTGCCGTATAAAACCTCGACAGGCGGCCACCTGCGCGATCGGGGTGGCCACACGCGTTGTTACCCCGCAACGAACTCGACGCCGGCGAACTCGAACCGAGCGCCGCCGTCGGCGCTCTCCGTGGCTGTGACCGTCCAGCCGTGGGCCTGTGCCGTCCGTCGAACGATCGCCAGCCCGAGTCCAGTCCCCTCCGTGGCGGTGGTAAACCCGTTGTCGAAGACCGCCTCGCGTTCGTCCGGCGGGATGCCCGGCCCGTCGTCGGCGACGTAGAAGCCGTCATCCGTTCGACCAACCCTGACGGAAACGTCCCCACCGCTGTGGTCGATCGCATTCCGGAAGAGGTTTTCGAGGGCCCGTCGGAGCCGACGGCGGTCCGCCCGGATGACGGCCGCCTCCTCGAGAGTCACGGTCAGGGTTGCGTCCCGGGTGTGGACAGTCTCCCAGGCAGTCCTGAGGACGGCGTGACAATCGACCGATTCCGGATCGATGGACTCGTCCTCCCGGACGTACGTCAGGATGTCGTCGATCATGGCGTCGATCCGGTCGAGGGCCCCCTGGACCGTCTCGAGGGCGTCCGCCTCGCCGCGTTCGGCGAGCGTCGTGTGGATCTTTGCGACCTCCAGGGGATTCCGGAGGTCGTGGCTGAGAATCGAGGCGAACTCCTCTAAGCGCTCGTTCATCCGTTCGAGTTCCCGTTCTCGCTGCCGGCGCTCCGTGACGTCGCGTGAGGTGACGGCGATCGCTTCCACGTGTGGATGGTCGAGCAGGTTTCGGACCAGCGATTCGAAGACGCATTCCTCGCCGTCGGCGTCGATGACTCGATACTCGACACGGGGCTGGGAGGACGGATCCTCACGGACCGCCTCGAACTCCTCGCGGACGCGCTCGCGGTCCCGCGGGGCGACAATCGAGAACCCATCGCGTCCCTCCAGTTCGGCGGGCTCCCAGCCGAGGATTCGGTGGACTGACGGGCTGGCGTAGGTGATCGTCCCCGTCTCGTCCAACAACACGTTGACCTCGGCGGATTCCTCGATGATGGCCTGATAGCGTGCCTGGAGGGCTTGCTGTTCGGTCCGATCGGAGATAAATCCGATCTCGGCGTGGTGATCCCCGGCAAGCGGCGCGACGCGCAAACGGAGATGCCGTGGGTCGCTCCCCCCGATCGTGACGTCGACAGTCACCCGCTCGCCATCCAGCGTCGGCCACTCCGGCAGCACCGTCTCGACGGCCGCCCCCAGGGCCGAGTCGTCGATCCCCAGCATCGACTTGGCTGCGGGATTGAGGTCGGTTATCTGCCCCCGCGTCCCCACGACCACGAGCCCTTCGTCCATGCGATCCAAAATGACCGACCGTGGGAGCGGGACCTCCCCGATGAACTCCTGGGTGAACACGAGATACGTCAGCGTCCCCGCGGTGATTACGAGCGCGACCGGCGTGAGGTCAAACCCCGGGCCAATGCCGAGGCGGTAGACCAAGCCGGTCGCGACCGGGAGGGTAATGCCCCCCAGGATACCCGCGACCGCAAGGGAGGCCACCCGCTCGTGGCGTTTGGCGAAAGTCGCCAGGCAGGCCCCGCCTGCCCCCGTCGCCACCAGCAACACGAACTGGCCTATGACGTAGCCCGGCTTCGGATCGATATCCAGCAGGCGGAGGTCGCCGTCCGCGACGACGGTTGCATCCCACAGCCACCCGTGCAGCGGGTTCGTCACGAACACGCCGGCCAGGACGCCACCGACCGCGAGGATGGGGACGAGTCGGGACGGGGCAAGCCACGTCTGGCGTTCGCTGGCAGCCAGCGCGAACACCACCCACGCGACGACGAGCACGACGAAGGCACCGGACCCGATCGCAAACCAGATCCGCTTTGGGCCGCCGGTATTGGCGACCTGATAGGCCGCCGAGAGTGCCCAGGTCGCTCCCGCAAGACAGAAAACCAACAACGACCCGATCGTGGCCGTCATGCGGTTGAGCGTCACCAACAGTAACATCGACAGCCCCAACACCAACAGCAGGAACGCGGCAACGAGCAGCGGCACGATCATCCAGGTCGTTTGCCAGGCCATCGAAAAGTGCCTCTCGTGAATCCGTATTGGGCCACGTGGCTTAAGCCTATGCGTGGGATTATTTTGCATGATACTGTTCGGACCCCGGCATGCTCCTGTGTGTTCGGGGGCCGGCCGATCGTCGATAGCCACCATACGTCGTAACCAGCACAAGTGTTTTGGTACCAAAACACAATGTCAATAACGTGTCACCGACTCCCGAGTCCGACACGACCGTCCTCGTCGTCGAAGACGAACGGGCGACCGCCGAGGGATACGCACGACTGCTGGAGGCAGACTACGACGTTCGGGTGGCCTACGACGGCGAGCAGGCCCTGGATGCGCTTGAGGAAACCGTCGACGTCGTCTTGTTGGATCGCCGGATTCCTGGGCTCTCGGGCGTGGACGTGCTGGACGTTATCGAAGACCGGGGGCTGGATTGCCGAGTCGCCCTGGTGACCGCCGTGGCACCGGATTACGACATTCTGGAGTTGGGTATCGACGATTACCTCACGAAACCAGTCGGCGCGAAAAACCTCGAAGCCACCGTCGAAAAGCTCTGTGCGCTCGACGAGCACGAGCGGCTCCAGCGCGAACTCAGCAGCGCCCGCGTCAAGCGCAACGTCCTCGAAGTCGAAAAAGACGAGAACGAACTCGCAAACAGCGACGAGTTCGCCCGACTCGTCGAGCGGATCGAAACGCTCGAATCCCGGCTCACCGAGATCGAAGACGCGTATCCGGCGCACTTCGAGACGTGACGCGGTCAGTCAGACGCCGGGCTCGAGATCACGGGTCAGGCAAGCTTCACAGGGCAGGCAGACCCAGCCTCACGTGTCCGGTTGTCCCGGGCCGGTATCCCCGGTGCTAGGACCATCGGATCCCGCAGTCGACGGGCCCGGTTCGCGTTCACGGGGCAGGTTCGGATCGTGGTACGGCGAGCGGCCGTACACCGCGTCGCGGAGATCGTGTTCATCGAGTTGGTCTTTGAGTACCCTGTCGAGTCGGTTGACGCTCGTCTGATCGAGGCCGTGGGCCGAAAGCAGCCGCTGGTAGCGGTCGTCATCGGTGATCGAGTCGAGTCGATCGTACAGCGACGCCATCTCGTCGGGGCTCAGCGCGGCGATCCGGTCCGGATCGGTCAACCCTAGCTGGCGCTGGCGTTCCAGATCGACGACATACTGGATGACGACCAGCGCCACCTTCGAAATGGCACGCTGGCTCCCGAAGGCCGTCAGGTCGATCTCGGTCATGATCCCCAGCGTGCGGTCGCGCTCCCAGGGCGTCACGTCCAGCGCACTGCACAGCGCGTGAGTGATCCGGGCTTTGTCCAGACGGTGCATCCGCTCGGCGTGGCCGGTCATCGCCGGGTGTTGCTCGTCGTGGAGTCGCCGGAGACGCTCACTCAGATCCGAGTTCGGGTCCTCCGGCCGACCGATCGTCGTGGCGCTCGGCGAAACGATATCGAACTGTCTGATCGTCGCGTCCCGCTTGGCTTGCGCCCGCGAGAGCGTCCCGTCCCCCGGCTTCGTCGAGACTTCCCGCTGCTCGCGCCATTCCCGGCGCTCGCGATCGGCTGGCTCTCTGGCCCGGCCGACGTGGTTCTCTCCCCTGCTGTCCATCACATCTCAGTCGTCGCTACGCACAGTTGAATCCACTGGCTCCGGATGGCCCCGAGGGAGAACCGTCGAAATACAGCTACCAGAAACTCCGTCTATATCTTCACCTTGTAACCAGAGGCACTTAAACCAAAAACGGGCGACGCACGCAGTCCGGGGCAACGCCATCGCTCGTGTCGATGAGAAACAGCCACGGAAACCCCGTCTATATCTCTACCTTGTAACCAGAGGTACTTAAAGAGACGAGGCAGTGGGTCGCCGGTCAAAAGTCACCCAGTTCGGCCTGGCCACCGTCGCCAGCCAGGTCAGCGGCCTGCTGGATCGTGGTTTCGAAGGTTTCGCGCTGACTGCGGTCGTACAGCGTCGCAGCCGGATGGACGCAGACGAGGACGCGCCGGCGCGTGCCCCCGATCTCGATCTCCTCGATCGAACCCGCCTCGCTGGTGACGGCCAGATCCCGGCCCAGGAGGTGCTCGCCAGGGACTTTGCCGAGCGTGACGATCACCGCGGGATCGACCAGGCCGATCTCCTGATCGAGGTACGGGCGACAGTTCGAGCGCTCCTCGGCAGTCGGATCGCGATTCTCGGGTGGTCGACATCGCACACAGTTGGTGATCCGGACGTCCGCCCGCGAGAGGCCGGCGTCCCGCAGGGCGTCGTCGAGGACTGTCCCGCTACGGCCGACGAAGGGCTCGCCCTGTTCGTCCTCGCGCTCGCCCGGGGCTTCGCCGACGAAGAGGAGATCAGCGTCGTCTGGACCGACACCGTCAACGATCCGGGACCGGGAAGCGAGGAGTTCCGAACACCGCTCACAGCCCTCGACCGAGAGGCCGTCCATGTGCTCCATGCCCGAGCCTGCGGGCCGGGCCCGCAAAAACGTCGCTATCGATCGGCGGAATCGAACGCTCCATCGGCCGCCCGCGCTGCCAGCCGCGCGACCCGCAGCGGCTCGGGTCGCCCACCCTCAGGGGTGAACGCCCGGACCACCTCGCGGGCCTCACTCTGGCCACAGCCCACACTCCGGACGAAAACCGTTTCGTCGGTGACCGAAACGCGCTCACGGACCGGTTGGGAACGGTACGTATCGAGTCGCCAGGCGAGCGCCTCCCCGGAAAACTCCTCGCGGAGCGTCGGTTCCAGCCCCTCGCTCTCCTCGAAGGTAACCGAGAGCACCGGCAGTCCGGTCTCCTCGTGGAGACGGTGCAGGTCGAGCACGTTGAACCACGCCGGGGCGATCCCGGCGACGAGCAGGTAGCGAACGTCCGCGCGGTCGAGGCGTTCGACCATCCGGGCGATGGCATCGGTCGCGTCGCGTCCGCCGACCGTGCAGGAGCCGAAGACGAAGCCGTCGGTGACGCGACTGGCGCGGACAACTGCGCCGGCAAGCGTACTCGACTCCCCGGTGAACGACTCGGCGATTCCGAGGGCGCGAACCCCCGATTTCACGTTAGGTGTTCTCCTTGATATCCGATAACTGATCGATCAGTTCGTCGTTCGAGGCCGTGAATTCGAACTCAACGTCGCCGTCGTGTGTGTTTTCCGCAGCGTTGACCCCGTCGTCATCATCAAAATCAGCGTCCAGGTCCTGATTCTCCTGTTCGGTTTCGTCGTAGCTCCCAAACCCCATGTCGTGTAAAGGTACGGGATTCGTGGTGAAAAATCACACGCTACTGCCTGGCATGATTACCGCCAGACTCAACCCGCTGCTGGGCCCTATCTACGACCATGGACGTTCACAACGTGACAGCCGACGCAGAGACGTTCACCGCCAACGTCTATCTGGCAACCGGCGACCGACCGACGCTCGTCGACGCCGGCGCGATGGACGGCATCGTCGACGTGATCCGGGAGTATACCGACGACCTGGACGCAGTCGTCCTGACCCACCAGCACGGCGACCACGTCGCGCAACTCGATGCGGTCCTCGACGCCTTCGACGCCAAGCTCTACGCCAACGCCGATCACCCCCGGCGGACGAACGGACTCGACGACGGCGACACGATCCAAATGGGCGACGAAACTTTCGAGGTCGTCTACACGCCGGGCCACGCCGACGACCACGTCTCGCTGGTGAGCACGAGTACGCTCTTCTCCGGTGATACCGTAGTTCACGACGACGGGGCCTTCGAGGGCGGGAGTTTCGGCCGGACCGACAATCCTGGCCAGTCCCGGGAGCGCCTCATCGAGAGCATCGAGGACCTCCTCGATCGGATGCCCGAGACTGTCGAACACATGTACAGCGGCCACGGCGGCGTCTTCCACGGCGACGTCCGGAAGATCGTCGAGACAGCACTGGAACGGGCCGAGAAGCGGGAACCGAAGTACGACTGATCGGGTAGGAGACGAGAGCGGCAGAAAAGAGTTTGCAACCGAACGCTTTTACTGATTCAGTGTAATCTGTAAACAGGTAGCTCACGCATGTCACGGACGTCAAACCGGGCCGACGGAGCCGTCGTTCGGGATTTCCTCTCGGTCGCGGACCTGCTGGAGGACCCACAGCTGGCCCGGCTGTACGCCGCCCTGGCCCGTTCGGGCGAGGCGACAGTTCAGGAACTGATGACCGACCTCGATCTGGCACAGGGGACGGCGTACGCCTACGTGAACCGCCTCGTCGACGCCGGCGTCATCGAGACGGTTCGTGACGAACAGCCACGGACGTACGCAGCCTGTGACATCGATCTGACGCTCACCAGCAGTGAGGACGCCCAGGAATACACCATCACGTCCGCGCTCGTCGACGCCGTCGGTCGCCGCGAGACCGACGACGACATCGATACGTACATCGACCGTCACGGGATCGACGGACTCGCGACGGCACTCACCTACGCGGTGGACAGAGAACGCGGAGAAGTGACCCACCGCACGATGGCCGATGATCTGGACATGTCACCGCTTGCGGCCGAGATCATCCTCCAAGCGCTCCGCCCAGTCGTTGTCGAATACTTCGACGGAATATAGCGGACTCATCAACGGGTTTCGGTTCGTCGAGGACCTGCTCGAATGAGAGGATCGAAGAAAGCGGTCAGATCACTGACCGCGCTTTAAGTACCTCTGGTTACAAGGTAGGAATATAGACGGAGTTTCTCGGAGCCGCTGACCGACGAGCGACCGCTGTCGCCGGCAGCCGGCCAGAGCGATACGGTTTTGAGACGCCACCGAGAAAGGGCGTCCATGTTATCACGCCAGTACGTCCGCGAGCACCCCGGGGAGGTTCGAGAGACCCTCGCCGCTCGCGGCGTCGACGATGTCGATCTCGACGCGATTCTGGAGATCGACGAGGAGTGGCGCGAACTGAAAGCCCGCGGCGACGACCTGCGACACGACCGCAACGAGGTCTCCTCGAAGATCGGCGAGCTCAAGCAGGAAGGTGACGAGGAAGCCGCCCAGGAAGCCATCGAGCGCTCCCAGCAGCTCAAAGACGAGCTCCAGGAGGTCGAGGAACGCGCCGACGAACTCGAGAGGGAGTTAGAAGAGCGGCTGCTGGAGATTCCCAATATCCCCCAGGAGGGCGTTCCCGAGGGCGAGGACGAAAGCGACAACGTGGAAACGCGACGGTGGGGGTTCGAGGATCTGCGGGACCTGCCCGAGGACGTCACGCCCCACTACGATCTCGGCGAAGAACTCGACATCTTGGACTTCGAACGCGGCGCGAAAGTTTCCGGCGGCGGCTTCTACTTCCTGAAGGGCGACGCCGCACGCCTCGAACACGCGCTCATCCAGTTCATGCGGGACATCCACCGCGAGCAGGGCTACGAAGAGGTATTCCCGCCGATCCCGGTCTCCAGTGAGTCGATGACCGGGACGGGCCAACTCCCGAAGTTCGCCGACGATGCCTACAAGCTCGAAGAGGAGGATCTCTGGCTGTGCCCGACCGCGGAGGTCCCGGTGACGAACATGTACCGCGACGAAATCCTGCTCGACGACGACCTCCCGCTGAAGCATCAGGCGTACACGCCCAACTTTCGGCAGGAAGCCGGCGAGCACGGCACAGAGACCCGCGGGATCGTCCGCGTCCACCAGTTCAACAAGGTCGAGTTGGTCAACTTCGTCGAGCCCGAGGAGAGCGACGACCGACTCGACGGCCTCCTCGACGAGGCCGAGGAGGTCCTCCGGCGGCTCGGTCTCCCGTATCGCGTGCTCGACCTCTGTACCGGCGATCTAACCTTCGCCTCGGCGAAGACCTACGACGTCGAGGTCTGGGCCCCTGGCGACGACATGGACGATGGACCGGCGGAAGGCGGCCGGTGGCTCGAAGTCTCCTCGGCCTCCAATTTCGAGGACTTCCAGGCCCGGCGGGCGGGCATTCGATATCGGCCTGAGCGCCACGAATCCGCGGAGTACCTCCACACGCTCAACGCCTCTGGAGTCGCACTCCCGCGGGTGCTCGTGGCGATCCTGGAGTACTACCAGAACGACGACGGGACGGTAACGGTACCGGAAGCACTCCGCCCGTATCTCGACGGCCAGGAACTGATCGAAGGGCAGGACCCGGTCGGCGAGAGTGCGCTGGGTGCCGGCGACCGATAATTGCCAGACGATGTTCTCACCGATCACCAGTCAGCGCTGAGCAGTGATTACCAGTCGACGCTGAGTCGGCCGTCGCCGTGTGGATCGGGCGCGATCTCCTCGTCCGTCCGTCGATCGATCACGTGGATGACGCCGCGGCCCTTCTTCGCCGGGCAACTCTCGGCGGCCCGGACGTGATGATCGAGGTCGTCTTCCCCGAAATAGTAGGTACTGGGCTTGGCCAGGCCGGTTTCGAGATCTAGCTCCCAGTCCGGCGATTCAGCGGCACACTTCCCGGCACCGAAACACCGGTTGGCCTCGAAGATTATCTTGTACGGCTTGGCGTCGACCGGCGGTGCGTCGCTGCCACCGACGTCGCTTGGCCGGGTTACATCGTCATCGTCATCGTTCTTGCCCATCTCAGAACCGCCCGAATCGTCTCGTTCACTCATCTCAGAACCCCCGCAGGTCCGCAAGAACGCCAGCGGCCGAGCCGTCGTCGATGGCTGTGCGGGCAGCATCGAGCCCCGCATCGAGCGTGTCGACGTCGCCGCCGGCGTAGATCCGGACCGCGGCGTTGAGCGCGACGGCGTCGTGCCAGCGATCCGTCCGGTCGCCGGCGAGGACCTCGCGGGTGAGGCGTGCGCTGTCTCCAGCCACGTCATCGACGGCGAGGTCGTCGGTCTCGAAGTCCATGCCGTAGGCAGCCGTTTCGATCTCGTCACCTTCGAAACCATCCGCTTCGGTCCACTCGGCGAACTTCGTGTAGCCCGGTCGGATGTCGTCGTAACCCTCCATCCCCTGGAACATGATGACGCGGTCGAGATCGTGAGATACACTCCGCTCGAAGGTCTCGACGACCTTCTTCGCGAAGGAGAGGTGATAGAACGAGCCCAGGTGAACGCTCGCACCGGCCGGGTTGGCGAGCGTCTCGACGGTGTTGATGAACGTCCGGACGCCCATCTGATCCCGGCGGTCGAAGAGATCGTCGATGGCGGGATTGAACGCCGGCTGGTAGTAAAACCCGAAACCAGTCTCCTCGACCATCGCGGCGGACTCGTCGGGCTGAAGTTCGGTCCGGACGCCGAGTTCGTCGAGAACGTGCTTGTAGGCGTCGCACTTCTGGGTCGGAACGCGATCGCCGGAGTGGACGACGACGGGCGTCCCAGCGGCGGCAGCGACGACGCCCGCAGCGACACCTAAAATCGCCGTCCGCTCCTTCCCGTCGTAGTTCGCGCCGCAGTCGACCGGATCGACGTCGGGGACCCCCGTCTCGACGCAGTCGGCCATCACGTCGACGTAGGCAGCGAGTTCCTCGCTCGTATTGTGCTTCCAGCGGTTGGCGAGCCAGAACGCACCCAGCGTCGTCGGATCGGGTTCGTCGTCGAGAATCCGTTCCATCGCCTCGGTCGCCTGCTCGCGAGTCATGTCCTCGGCGGACTTCGTCCCGGAGCCGACCACTTCGGTCATCAGCCGCTTCAGGGGCCACTCGGCGTAGTCGCTCATTGGCGGTTCACCTCCGCGAGTCCGTCGGTCGTGCCGGCCAAAGGGGCCTCGGCCACCGCATCGGCTTCCCCCAGGCAATGTGCGACCGTCTCGCGGACGTCGACGACGTCGCCGACGACGGTCACGGCGGGCGGTTCGATCCCCGCGGCCGCTGCACGCGTCTCGATCGTCTCGACCGTGCCCGTGACGACCCGCTCGTCTTCCAGGGTCGCCCGCTCGACCATCGCGACGGGCGTCTCGGCGTCGACAGCGCCCGCCCGGAGCGCGGCCACGTTGTCGGGCAGCCGACCCACGCCCATCAGGATCACGAGGGTGCCGCCGGCGGCGACGATCCGCGAGAGGGCATCCCAGTCGAGCGAGGAGTCGGGCTTGGTCGGGTCCTCGTGGCCGGTGACGACGACCAGCGCCGAGGCGTGATCGCGGTGGGTCGCCGGGATGCCGACTACGCTCGGGCCGGCGATAGCGCTCGTGACACCGGGGACGACCTCGAAGGCGATGCCGTGGGCCGCGAGGTGTTCGGCCTCCTCGCCGCCGCGGGCGAACAGCGTCGGATCGCCACCCTTCAGGCGGACGACATCCCGGCCGGCCGAGGCCTCACAGACGAGGCGTTCGTTGATCGCCGCCTGCGGTGTCCGCTCGCCGTCGGCGCGCTTGCCGACGTTCTCGACCCGGACCCCATCGGGGATCGAGTCGACGACGCCATCGCCCACGAGCGAATCGTGGAGGACGACGTCGGCCTCGTCGAGTAGCCGGCGGGCTTTGACCGTCAGTAACTCGGGGTCGCCCGGGCCCGCGCCGACGAGGTAGACGGTTCCGTTCGTTGTCATGGGGACTCCTGTGAGGAGGGTGTGACTCCCCGTACTTCCCGGTACCGGATCCGGTAGCGATTGCTCGGCTGGCTCAGATCGCCCGGTGGAACGTCGGTTTCGGGCTGATCGAGTGGCTGTTCGTCAAATTCGTCTCCCGAACGCACTTCTCTGGCCGCGGCGATCAAGAACGAACACGGTTCCCGGCAGGGAAGTTCGCTCTCGCCACCGTCGGCTGGCGGCTCGCTCCCTTCCACAGCGTCGGCAGACAGGCGCTCCGCGCCGCCCTCGCCGTCCTCGTCCCACTTACGCTGTTTGGCGCAGTTGCCACAGACCGCCGTCGTCAGGTCGTCGAGTTCAGTACTCGAAAGCTCCGAGACGCCGGCGTACATCCCGGTCTGGCGGGCGGCGACGTCCCGGAAGGCCACGGGGTCGGGATCGTCGGCCCACGTCTCGATAGCGGCCGGGTACACCGCCGCGACGGCCCGGAGCAGT
Source organism: Halorhabdus sp. BNX81 (assembly GCF_029229925.1). Classification (NCBI taxonomy): domain Archaea; kingdom Methanobacteriati; phylum Methanobacteriota; class Halobacteria; order Halobacteriales; family Haloarculaceae; genus Halorhabdus; species Halorhabdus sp. BNX81. Next base: position 2,721,731 of record NZ_CP107254.1, read on the forward strand.
CCAGTTGCGTCCAGGTCCGGGAGCACCCACCCCGTCGGGAGCGAGCGCTCGCCGGCGAACGGCCGGAATCGGCCCTCCCCGTCGGTGCGGGCGTACCACCGGAAGGTCTCGGGCTCTTGCTCGGTGAGTGTCGCCCGGGACGCGTCGCGATCGTCGCGGTGACGGAGTTCGTACGCGCCATCCGCGACACTCACGAGGAGGTCACCCCACTCCCGCCGGCGGCGGTCGCCGTCGGCAGGGGCGGCGTCGAGCCACGACAGGAACGCCTCGGCCGCGTCTGGCCGCACGGGCTGGTCCTGCTCGACGTCTCGGTCCAGGTCGGCCCCGGCGTCGCCGGCTCGTTCCAGAATGACGTCGGGCACGAGGCGGTCGGTCCCGACGGCCGAGGTATACCAGATCCGGCGACCGTCAACCGTTCCCGGGACCGGATACCCGGACCGCGGATCGTCGGTGATCCCCAGCAACTCGGGGATCTCGTCGCGCGTGTGAAAGCCGTCGGCGATGAACAGCGGGACGACGGCGATGTCGTCGGCTGTGAATTCATCGAGGATGTCTTCGACCGCCGGGGCCTCGTCCATGAACAACGCGCCGACCTCGGCGAAGTCCGTCTGCTCGCGGAGCGCCTCCACGTGGTCGTAGACGGCCTTGGCGCTTTTCGGATTCCGCTCGGTGCCGTGGCCGACCACCGCGAGCGCGGCGTCCCCCTCGGGGACGTCGTCGAGGTACCGGCGGGCGCGGGCCGCGACGACGTCGGTCATGGCCGAGTGTGTTCCGACAGGGTCGGTGTAGACCATCTCGGGGGCGGTTGGCTCGCCGGCCAGGTCGTCAATCCCGAGGTCGAACTCCCGTGGGAGGACCTGATCGACGAAGTAGCCCTGGCTGACGAACAGCGGGACGACGTAGGCCCGCTCGGCGTCGATGGTTCGCAGGACGTCACGGAAGCTCGGCGATTCCTTCCAGAAGGCCGTCCGGACCTGGTCGAAACACCCGCGGTCGCGGATGGTCTCGGCGTGGGACAGCGTCGGGAGTGCGGAGTCGGGGTTCCGATGGGATCCGTGTGCCGCAACGACGAGGGCCTGTTCGGTCATGCGTCGTCCTCCTCGGTCATGATTCGTCCTCGCTCTCGATACGTTTCGCCGCCGCCTCCAGCTCGGCCGCGAGTTCTCTGGCCTCCGCGGCCGAGAGCGTCACGCGGTCGGCGTGAGCCGGCACCGAGTCGAGTTCGACGTTGTCGAGTTCGAGTTCGAGCGTGACGTCTTCGGGGTTCTCCCGGGCGGTCCGGACGTTCAGCGTGGCGAAGGCCTCCTCCGCGAAGCCGTGTCCCTCCACGCTCCCCGCAAGGAGGTCGAACGTCGTGAAGGCGTTGACCTTCAGCACGCGATCGGCCATGTCAATCGTCCGTAGGGATGGGTTCGCCGCTGGCGTTCGTCGGTGCGGGCGAGGCGCTCATCTCCTCGTCCTCGGCGTAGGGATACCACGTCATCTTCGTGTTGCCGAGGTACGGGTCCTCGTAACTCGTCTCTTCGGGCTCGGCGAGGCCGGTGAGTTCGTCCTCCTCGCGGTCGGCGACGAACTCCCGGAAGGACTCCTGGCCGTCGCGTTCTGCCTCGTAGATTTCCAGCAGGTTGGCGATGTAGCCCGGAATCTCGTCGGCCGGGACGCGCATCTCCACCCAGTCGGCGAACTGCGGATTCTCGCCGAGGCCGCCGCCCAGCCCGACGTCGAAGGCCTCGACCGCCTCGCCGTCCTTGCGGGTCTTCATCCCGCGGAGGCTGATGTCGGCGATCTGGGGCTGGGCACACGAGGCCGTACACCCAGAGAGGTGGATGTGGAAGTCCGAAACGCCCTCAGGAACTGGAACGTTCTCTTTGAGCCACCGAGCGTACCGGACCATCCGATTCTTGGTCTCGACGATCGACAGCGAGCAGTATTCGGTCCCCGTACACGCGATCGAGCCACGCATGAAGGGATGGGGGTCGGGCGAGTAGTTCTCGAGGACCGACTCCGCGAGGAAGTCATCGAGATCGTCGTCAGCGATGTCACCCACGATGACGTTCTGGCGCTGGGTCAGGCCGATCATCTCCGAATCGTATTCCTCGGCCAGATCCGCGAGTTCGATGACGTCCGCGGCGGCCATCCGGCCGACGAGCACCGAGAGCCCGACGAAATTCCTCCCGTCGGCCTGGTCGTGGACGCCGACGTAGTCGCCCGGTGCGTCCGACCGCCCGGCGTTGTAGTCGTACTCCTCCCGGAGCCCCTGGCCTGCGGTCGGCAACTCGTAGTCGATGTACTCCTCCTGGAGCACCGACCGGATCTTCTCCGTTCCCCACTCGTCGACGAGGAACTTCATCCGGGCGTTGAAACGGTCCTCGCGGTCGCCGTAGTCCCGGAAGAGTCCGGAGAGGCCGGCGGCGACCTCGGCAGCATTCTCGGGCCGGCAGAAGACATCGATGCTGCGGGCCAGCCGGGGCTCTTTCCGGGCCAGGCCGCCGCCGACGTTGACGTTGAAGCCGGCGACATCCTCGCCGTCGATCTCCTTGACCGCCGGTTCGAAGGCGAGGTCGTTGATATCGCCCTGGCCGGCACCGCGACGGTCGCCGGTGACGGCGACCTTCCACTTGCGGGGGAGGTTCGTGTAGAGATCGTTTCCTTTGAAACGATCGTGGAGCTCTTCGACGATGGGCCAGACATCGACGAGTTCGTCGGCGTCTCGGCCGGCGACCGGCGAGCCGACGATGTTGCGCCAGGAGTCACCACACGCCTGGATCGTCGAGAGACCCGCAGATTCGAGTTCGTCAAAGATGTCAGGGATATCTTCGATCTTGATCCAGTGGAGCTGGATCGATTGGCGCGTCGTGAAGTCGGCGTAGGCGTCGCCGAACTCGGGATTGTCGACGGGGCCGGTGGCGTACTCGCGGGCCACCTCGCCGACGGTCCGGAGCTGTGCGGGCGTCATCCGGCCCATCGGCGTCCCGATCCGCATCATGAAGTAACTCTCCTGGCCCTTCCGCTGGTGGTACAGTCCCCACCATTTGAACCGCTCGAACCACGCGTCGCGTTCGTCCTCCGGGATGGCGTCGAACCCCTCTTCGGCAAATCGTTCGAGGTGGTCGCGTATCTCCATCCCGTAGGTTTCGTCCTTCCATCGCTCGACCTTCGTGGGCATGTCCATCCAGATGCGACCCGGACGTATACCCACAGCCACCTCGTCAACCTTCCCCGCCTCTCCGGGAGTGCGACAATATTTGCAGGTATATCCGAGCCCTCACGCCGTCGGCGCGCGTCGCCGTCGTCGGGACGGCCGGTGAACGCTCTCGGGGACGACAGCCCGGAACTCGCCGGTTTCGGGGTCGACCCGGCCGAGCGTGAGCCAGCCGGTCACGCCGCTCGCCCCACACTGGATGCACTGGCCGGCGATGCGCGCCTCGACGTTCCCGCCGTCGACGCCGACCTCGACGAACCCCTCAGCGAGAAAATCCGTGAGTTGACACGAACAGAAATCCCCGCCAGTGAGTCGCCAGAGGTCGCTGACGTTCACCTCGCGAGTGTCGTTGACACTGACCCAGGCCCCGTCGTCGAGCTGGTGGACGTCCGTCGCCATGGTCGGCGTTGTCCCCGGCGGGCGGTAAGCCCGTCGGCACCCGCGGCGATTGCCGCTCGTCACAGTCGTTCCCCGACGGCGAAGCAGCGTGATCGCCATACTCCGGTGCCTCCCGTCGGTAGCTGTCGTTCGACATAACCAGCAATTGTTGCCCCAAAGAAGAAGAACGGGTAGGGATTACGCCGGAACACGGCCTTATGCAGTCGGGCAGACTAGAGGGATTCGATGACCGAGACTTCCGAGACGGCGACAGCAACGACCCCAAGAGACGAACGATCGGAGCAGGACCACCTCGAAGACGTCGAGGTCGGAGCCGGTTGTACGGAGATCTGGGAGCACTTGAGTGAGAACCGTGGCGGCGCTGCCGGCGACTGATCTCGACCACTTCGGGCCGCGACTCGCAGCGTTCGACCGTTGAAACCCTCCATGTACCGGGCTTCGCCGAAACTAAACGCTCACCACACGAACCGGTCACCAATGATTCCCCTGCTCCACGATTTCAGCGATTCCCGCGTGCTCGTCTTCGGCGGTGGGCCCGTCGGCGCACGGAAGGCCCGCCGGTTCGACCACGAGGCCGAGGTCGTCGTCGTGGCCCCCGAGTTCGCGGACGCCGACTTTGGCGAGGCGACACTTGAGCGTGCCAGTCCCGATCCGACGGAGGTGTCGGAGTGGCTCGACCGGATCGAGCCGGCGCTCGTCGTCGCAGCCACCGACGATGGGGCCGTCAACGCAGCCGTCGAGCGTGCTGCCGAAGATCGAGGAGTACTGGTCAACCGCGCGGATCACTCCGGGGAACGAGCACCGGGAGCGGTGGTGTTGCCGGCGATCGCCCGCGACGACCCGGTCGTCGTCGGCATCTCGACCCAAGGGGGAGCCCCGGCAGTGAGTGGCGTCCTGCGTGAGGAGATCGAACGGGAGATCGACGGCGCTGGCGCGCTTGCGAGATTCGTCGGCGATCTGCGCGAGCGATTCGCCGACCAGGGCGTCGACGGCCCGCACCGACGCAACGCGCTCAGAGCTATCGCGCGGTCGGATCGCATCCGTGCGCTCGTCGCCGACGGACAGACCGACCAGGCGCGCGAGGTCGCCGAGACGGTTCTCACGGAAGTCCGAAACAGCGGTGAATGACGAGAGATCCTCGCCCGCGGCCCGTCACCGGAGCCGACCGAAGATCCGGTAGTCCTCCTCGGGCGTGTACCGCCTGAACAGCAGACTGTTGGTCAGCACGGAGACGCTGGAGAAGGCCATCGCCGCGGCGGCCAGCACGGGCTGGAGCAGCCCGAGCGAGGCCAGCGGGATCATCGCCGTGTTGTATCCCAGCGCCCACAGCAGGTTCTGTTTGATCTTCTGCAGCGTCGCGTCGGAGATCCGGATCGCCTTCACCACGTCCTGTGGATCAGAGCGCATCAGCGTCACGTCCGCTGCTTCGATCGCGACGTCCGTCCCCGATCCGATGGCCGTCCCGACGTGCGCCACGGCGAGGGCCGGCGCGTCGTTGACCCCGTCGCCGACCATCATCGCTTTGCGCCCGTCACTCTGAATTTGCTCGACGGCATCGGACTTCTCATCGGGAAGCACCTCCGCGCGAACGTTCTCGGGGTCGATCCCGACCTGCTCGGCGACGGCGCGAGCCGTCCGCTCGTTGTCACCGGTGATCATCATGACCTCGACACCGCGCTCGCGAAGTGCAGCCACGGCCTCCGTTGCGCCTTGCTTCACCGTATCGGCGTCGGCGACCACGCCCGCAAGTTCGCCGTCGGCTCGCGGCTCGTCGCCGCTCGCATCGCGGTTCTCGCTCCGCTTCGAACCGCGCAACGCTACCAGCATCGCCGTCTTGCCCTCGCGTTCGAGACGCGCCATCGTCTCCTCGGCGGGCGCGGGGTCGATCCCCTCATCTTCGAGGAGTTTGCGGTTCCCAACCAGAACTTCGCTGTCACCGACGGTGGCCCGGATTCCGTGCCCGGGGACGTTCTCGAAGTCATCGGGTTCGGGCACCTCGATCCCGCGCTCCTTGGCACCGTCGACGATGGCCCTGGCGAGGGGGTGTTCGCTACCGCTCTCGGCCGCCGCCGCGAGTCTGAGGACGTCTTCCTCGGAGTGACGCTCGCGTTCGGTCAATGACCCGCCGTCTGCGGCGGCCTCGCTGTCACCGTTCCCGACCGGGCTCCCCTCCCCGTCGAGGGCAACCACGTCGGTCAGTTCCATCTCGCCCTCGGTGAGCGTCCCTGTCTTGTCGAAGACGACGGTGTCGACGTCTCGCGCGCGTTCGAGGATGTCGCCACCCTTGAACAGGACGCCGTTCTGTGCGCCGATGGTCGTCCCGACCATCGTCGCCGCGGGCGTCGCCAGCCCGAGCGCGCAGGGGCAGGCGATCAACACCGCCGAAGCGAAGACGATCACGGCGAACTCGAAGACCGAGACGGCCCCACCGGCAATCTCGGGGCCGCCGGCGACCAGCCCCCACAGCGGCAGCGCGTCGACGAACCCAGCCAGCACTTCGGGAAAGGCGAACCAGACGACGCCCCAGAAGACGGCGTTCGCGATGACCGCCGGGACGAAGTACGCCGAGATCCGGTCGGCGAGGTTCTGGATCTCGGGCTGGCGGGACTGGGCCTCCTTGACCGTCTGGACGATCTGCTGGAGGGCGGTGTCCGCGCCCACCTTCGTCGCCTTCACCGTCAGCAATCCATTCTCGTTGATCGTCGACCCGACCACCTCGTCGCCCTCGCTCTTCTCGACTGGGACGGACTCCCCGGTCACCATCGACTCGTCGACGGCCGACTGGCCATCGACCACGACGCCGTCGGTCGGGATCTGCTCGCCCGGCCGAATCTTCATCAGATCGCCGGTCTGGACGTCCTCCAACGGGACTTCCCGTTCGGTCCCGTCCGGACCGATCAGCGTCGCCGTCTCGGCTTCCATCTCCAGGAGCTTGCGGAGTGCCTCGCCGGCCTGGCCCTTCGAACGGGCTTCGAGGTAGTTGCCAAGCGTGATGAACACCAAGATCAGCGCGGCGGTGTCGAAGTAAACCTCGCCCGCGACCAGGTTGGCCAGCACAGCGATCGAGTAGAAATACGCTGTCGAGGAGCCAAGCGCGATGAGCACGTCCATGTTGGCCCGGCGATTGTTCACCAGCGCGTTGTACGAGTTCTTGTAGAACGGCCACCCAAGCAGCGCCTGGACGGGCGTCGCGAGTGCGAACTCCACCCAGCCCAGTCTGATGCCGACGAGGGACTCGACGCCGGCGACGATCCCGCCGCCGAGGACGAGTTTGTCGGCCATGAAGACCAACATCGGGGCCGACAGTAGCGCGCCGAACAGCGTCAGTCGAAGCTGCTTGCGGATCTCCTCGTCCCGTGCTGCGTCGCGCGCGTCCGCCCCGGCGTCGTCCTCACGGACCGGCGAGTAGCCAGCGGCCTCGATGGCATCGTAGAGATCCGCTCGCGAAGCCTCGGCAGGGTTGTAGGTGACCTGGGCCTCGTCGGTCGCGTAGTTCACCTCCGCCCCGATCACGCCCGGCGTGTCTTCGAGGGCGGTCGCGTTGGCCTCCGCGCAGTTCGCACACGACATATCGGAAATCGCAACGGTGACAGTCTCGGATACTGCGCCGTAGCCAGCATTCTCGACCGCCTCGTAGATCTCACCGAGCGTTACCACCTCCGGATCGTACTCGATCGAACCCTCGTCGGTGGCGAAGTTGGCGCTTGCCTCTATCACACCGTCGAGGGATTCGAGGGTGTCCTGGATCGTCCCCGAGCAGTTCGCACAGGACATCCCCGTGATATCGAGATGGGTCGTTCGTGTAGCCATGATATGTATACGTACGGGTTCACGCTTTAGGCAACTTTCCGCTTCGAGAAGTCGGCTATACCTCACGGAATACTTTCGATTCCAAAGCCCGTCTCACGCTCCTTCTTCGAGTCGCCGGTACCGGGTCTCGAAGCGATCCAGACAGGACGGACAACAGAAGTGATAGACATCGCCGTCGATCCGTGCCGTCTCTCCCTCGCTGTCGACCGTGTTCCCACACTCCGCACAGGTGAGTGCGAATTCCAACCCCTCGATCGACGGTGTCCACTCGACATCGTCGACCAGGGTGACGGAATACCCCGCAACGTCGACGTCAGCGAGCAATCCAGCGACCCACGAACGGACGTTTTGGGCCTCGGCGCGCGCGTAAAACCAGACGTCAGCCTCCGCAGTGACGAAAACGTGTTCGATCCCATCCGCGTCACGGACACGTTCCCGAACCGTCTCAACAGAGTTCCCGGAGAGTTCGACCTGCACCAATACGGGGACGCCAGCACGAAGTTGCGTCCGATCGACATCGATCGTGAACCGCTGAATAACGCCCGCTTCCCGTAAGCGCGTGACCCGATCGGAGACTGCCGGTCCGGACAACTCGACTGCTTCACCGATATCGCTGAAGGGCCGACGAGCATCTTCGGCAAGCATCGAGAGGATCTCCAGATCGGATTCATCAAGATCGTGCATACGCGCGCTTGTCCGCCCGCATACAAGACGGTTGCCCCAACAACTTCGAAATCCTCGGTCCGAAATCGATCTGAAGCAGGAATCCGAAACAGTATTCCACAAGCAGTATCGAATCCGAGGGAGCAACTGGATGTATTCTCTCCCCCTGAAAGTCGATTGATTCGGACAGTAAGGAGAGCCAAGGGCCGGATTTGAACCGGCGATGGGCGGCTCTGCAGGCCGCTGCGTTAGGCCGGACTCTGCCACCTTGGCACAGTATTGTATCGGTGATCGGCCAAGTTATGGATTGTGATCCGGCCGTTTCGCCCAAACGGGCGATGGGCGGCTGTCGCACGTGATGAAAGAACGTGCGACGCTGACAGACGAACGAAGTGAGTCTGTCTGAACTGCAGGCCGCTGCGTTAGGCCGGACTCTGCCACCTTGGCGCAACTTCGTCTAGTTCCAGCGATCCAATAAACATAGCGGTCTGGTCGCCACACAGTATGACGCCTCACGAATCCATTACGAATTATAATAAACCACAAGAATTGTTCAGAATATAAAAACATTCTTGCCCGTTTGTATCGTTGCTGCTCGTAATGACACGGCACGATCGACCGTTCGAACTGCTCGACGCGGGGGACTGGCGACTGATCACTCTCGGCACAGGACTCGTCGTCGCGAGTCTACTAGCGGCCGGCTGGTTCCTGACCAGTGGCGACCTCCCCGGCGGGCTCGCCACACTGTTGTTGACTGTCTCGGGCGCGCTGTTTGTCGCGATCGGCACGTCGGAATCCTCCCGACCGAGCGCCTGACCGTCGGCTGGATTCTCTCTGTATTGTACTGGAGCCCCGTGTAGCATTGCCACTCTCGGCAGCAGCTCCTTATAAAAATACAAAAAGCCCACCCGAGAGTGTTGTCACTCTCGGATGGGCTGAAGTATGAATGGAGGCGGCGAACCGATTTTCCCAGAGACTCTCGTACTCCAGTACTCGCCGGAACGCAGGCGGGCTTAACTTCCGTGTTCGGAATGGGTACGGGTGTTGCCCCGCCGCTATGGCCGCCTTAACGCCGATCCGTGGAATCGAACCACGCGAGGCCAGCGATCGGTCGATGCAAAACCAGTGTACGTGCGATCCAGTTTGCGCCTGGACGCGACTACGTCGCGTTTACATGCGGTATGAATGGTGGCTTCGGTCAGTTAGTTCTCGCGGGCTAAACACCTCGTTACCTCGGTGCGTACACCCCGAGTCTATCGAACTCGTCTTCTACGAGCGACCTCAGCGGTACCTCTTTTCCAGGTGGGTTTCCGGCTTAGATGCGTTCAGCCGTTACCCCGTGTGGCGTGGCTGCCCGGCAATGCTCTCTCGAACAACCGGTACACCAGTGGCCACCAACCGTAGTTCCTCTCGTACTATACGGTCGTTCCCGTCAGGTACCAAACACCCCCAATAGATAGCAGCCGACCTGTCTCACGACGGTCTAAACCCAGCTCACGACCTCCTTTAATAGGCGAACAACCTCACCCTTGCCCGCTTCTGCACGGGCAGGATGGAGGGAACCGACATCGAGGTAGCAAGCCACTCGGTCGATATGTGCTCTTGCGAGTGACGACTCTGTTATCCCTAGGGTAGCTTTTCTGTCATTCATTGCCCGCATCAAGCGGGCAAATGAGTTCGCTAGACCACGCTTTCACGTCAGCGTTCCTCGTTGGGAAGAACACTGTCAAGCCATCTTTTGCTCTTGCGCTCTTCTCCGGATCTCTGACCCGGATGAGATGGCCTTAGGGCGCGCTCGATATTCTTTCGAGCGCGTACCGCCCCAGTCAAACTGCCTGGCTATCGGTGTCCTCCTCCCGGAGTGAGGGTCACAGTCACTAACGGGTAGTATTTCAATGCTGACTCGGTGGCGTGCTGGCGCACGTACCTGTGTAACGTCTCCTACCTATTCTGCACATTAGCGACCATGTCCCAGCGACAGCCTGCAGTAAAGCTCCATAGGGTCTTCGCTTCCCCTTGGGGGTCTCCAGACTCCGCACTGGAAAGTACGGTTCACCGGGCTCAACGTTGGGACAGCGAGGCTCTGGTTAATCCATTCATGCAAGCCGCTACTGAAGCGGCAAGGTACTACGCTACCTTAAGAGGGTCATAGTTACCCCCGCCGTTGACGGGTCCTTCGTCCTATTGTACTAGGTGTTCAGATACCCGCACTGGGCAGGATTCAGTGACCGTACGAGTCCTTGCGGATTTGCGGTCACCTGTGTTGTTACTAGACAGTCCGAGCCTCCAAGTCACTGCGACCTGCTCGTTTCCCGAGCAGGTACCCCTTATCGCGAACTTACGGGACTAAATTGCCGAATTCCCTAACGTCGATTGATCCCGACAGGCCTTGGCTTTCTCCGCCAGAGCACCTGTGTCGGTGCTGGGTACGAGCACCGTACTGTCTTTTCATGGGCCCCAGGTTGAACCAAATTGCTCTATCTCGCCGTTCGCCCGCTTCGTGCCATTACGGCTTCCACGAGTTTTGACGATTCGACCGGGCGAGTGCCCGGCTCGGTCTACCCCAAGGCGTCGACATTGAGTGTACGGTGGTACTGGAATATTAACCAGTTTCCCTTTTGATCCGCTCGAGTTGCGACGGATCTTAGGATCGACTAACCCTCGGCTGACGAACAGTGCCGAGGAACCCTTGCTCTTCAGGCCGTCAGGATTCTAACCCGACTTTCGCTGCTACTACGGCCAGGATTTTCGTTTCTACGCGGTCCACACGAGTTCTCACCCGTGCTTCCACCCGCGCAGAACGCCAACCTACACAACCACCTTTTGACAGGTGTGGCCAGGTCTCGGTGGTGGATTTGAGCCCCGATCATTTTGGGCGCCTCAAACCTCGGCCGGTAAGCTGTTACGCTTTTCTTGGAGGGTAGCTGCTTCTAAGCTCACCTCCCGGCTGTCTAGGGCTTGAGACCACCTTCGATCGCACTTAATCCACACTTGGGGACCTTAACCCAGCTCTGGGTTGTCTCCCTCATGGTACACAGGCTTACCCCGCATACCGGACTCCCCGCGTCGACGGCGTCCGTAGGTTCGGAGTTTGACAGCCGCGCCGACTCCTCTCGGAGGCGGACACGGCAATCGGTCGCTCTACCCCACGGACTACCTCAGCGGAGGTCATGCTTCGACATGTTTCGGTTGGAACCAGCTGTTGCCGGACTCGATGGGCCTTTCACCCCTACACGTAGATCACGGGAGGGTATTGTAAAACACCAACCCTAACAGACTTCCACGTAGCTTTCGCCACGCTTCATCTTGCCCACGCGTAGATCGTCCGGATTCGGGTCGTGCCCGTGTGACTCCCCGCCCTTGAAGACGGCGGCCCTCGTGCAAAGCACTGCGGCCATGTCGGTTTCCCTATGCCTTCCCCGATGATCGGGTTAGACTCGCCACACAAGCACACTCCCTGGCTCGTTTTTCAAAACGTACGACTGAACACCGGCTTCCCTCGAGTCCTACAGTATCCTCGCGGATAGGTCGTTTATCGAGGGACCTTCTATGCCCAGTCGCTCTATCACCAACTGATTTGAGGCCCTATTTCGCCTCCCTTCTGAGGGTACTTTTCAGCGTTCGCTCACGCTACTTGTTCACTATCGGTCTCGGGACGTATTTAGTCTTAGCAGTAGATGCCTGCCAAATTCACGAGGGATTTCCAACCCCCGATACTCGGGAACTGGCGCACGTCGTACTTGACTTCGTTACGGGGCTGTCACCCTGTATCGCGCTCCGTTCCAGGAGACTTCAAGAAGACGTTCTGACGATGAGTGCCAGTCCGAACACCACATTGGCCGTAAGGCCTTCGGTTTGGACTGTATCGCGTTCACTCGCGGTTACTAACGACATCACATTCGTTTTCTCTTCCTGCCGGTACTGAGATGTTTCAGTTCCCGGCGTTCCCCATTGCGCAAGGCAATTGCGGTGAGGAGTTCCCATTCGGGAATCTCAGGTTCTACGCCTCCGTGCGGCTCCCCTGAGCTTATCGCAGCTTGGCACGCCCTTCGTCGGCGCCCGAGCCGAGCCATCCACCAGCTGGTACAGCAGCCACGTCGAGTGTAAACTCGACGTAAACGCGTCCAGTGGACGCCTGGATCGCACGTACACACGGTCTCATACACACGCCCGTCGGTGGCGGTGCGTGCATCAACCCTTCCCATCCACGTTCGCACGGGATGGTGCATCGGTCGTCCGTACCCAATCGAAGCGCCGTCCCACACTTAAGGGGATCGGATTCGATCGGATACGAGCTATGGACCCACTGGGATTCGAACCCAGGGCATCCTCCTTGCAAAGGAGGCACTCTACCGCTGAGCTATGGGCCCTTCCGCCGTACAATGTTAGCCCTGGTAGTTCATAGGTGCCCAACTGGGGTGGTGGCGAACGTGCAGGTGGGTCGGGGCAACGCCCCGATCCCGATCGTTAGGAGGTGATCCAGCCGCAGATTCCCCTACGGCTACCTTGTTACGACTTAAGCCCCCTTGCGGAGCCCAGATTCGACCGTCGCATGACGGCCTCATCCGGACCCCACTCGGGTGCTTTGACGGGCGGTGTGTGCAAGGAGCAGGGACGGATTCACCGCGCGCTTCTGACACGCGATTACTACCGAATCCAGCTTCATGAGGGCGGGTTTCAGCCCTCAATCCGAACTACGACCGGGTTTCGGGGATTAGCGCGTCCTCTCGGACTGGCGTCCCACTGTCCCGGCCATTGTAGCCCGCGTGTAGCCCAGCACATTCGGGGCATACTGACCTACCGTTGCCCGTTCCTTCCTCCGCTTTGGCAGCGGCAGTCCTCCTAGTGTACCCAGCCATCGCAAGATGCTGCTGGCAACTAAGAGTGCGGGTCTCGCTCGTTGCCTGACTTAACAGGACGCCTCACGGTACGAGCTGACGGCGGCCATGCACCTCCTCTCAATGGCTCCAGTAAGGTCATCAACCTGACTTTCACTGCACATTGTCGGTGCTGGTGAGATGTCCGGCGTTGAGTCCAATTAAACCGCAGGCTCCTCCGGTTGTAGTGCTCCCCCGCCAATTCCTTTAAGTTTCATCCTTGCAGACGTACTTCCCAGGCGGCTCGCTTCACGGCTTCCCTACGGCACAGCGCAGGCTCGTAGCCTGCGGCACACCTAGCGAGCATCGTTTACAGCTAGGACTACCCGGGTATCTAATCCGGTTCGAGACCCTAGCTTTCGTCCCTCACCGTCGGGTCCGTCTTTCTGAGGCGCTTTCGCCACCGGCGGTCCGTCCAGGATTACGGGATTTCACTCCTACCCCGGACGTACCCCTCAGATCTTCCGGCCCCAAGCCAGACAGTTTCCGCCGGACGTCCACGCGTTAAGCGCGTGGATTTCCCAACGGACTTGTCTGGCCGGCTACGGACGCTTTAGGCCCAATAATAGCGGCCATCACTCGGGCTGCCGGTATTACCGCGGCGGCTGGCACCGGTCTTGCCCAGCCCTTATTCCTGTACCACCTTACGGTACAGAAAAGCGAGGACTATATGCCCTCGCACTCGGAGTCCCCCTATCGCACTGTCGTGCAGTGTAAAGGTTTCGCGCCTGCTGCGCCCCGTAGGGCCCGGCATCTTGTCTCAGATACCGTCTCCAGGCTCTCACTCTCATGACCTGTACCGATTATGGGCACGGTGGGCCGTTACCCCACCGTCTACCTAATCGGCCGCAGCCACATCCTGTGGCGCCGCAACGTTTCCGACTCGCCGCACTCCAGCTGGCGAGTCGTATCGGATATTGGCCTCAGTTTCCCGAGGTTATCTCCGTCCACAGGGTAGTTTGGCCACGTGTTACTGAGCTATTTGCCACGGGTCTAAACCCGTGCGACTAGCATGGCTAAATCGGACTCCGATAGCAATGGCCTCCGGCAGGATCAACCGGAATGTCTCCCCGGAATGGGGAGGGTTAGGCGGGATGACACCCCAAAGGGGTGTCGTCGCTATCGTAAGCACGTTCGCTGACACCCCAGTCGGGTGTCACCGAACTACCAGGGCTAACATCAGATCCCATCTATACGGCGGACCGCAGGGGTGGAATCCTCATGTCTTCCGGACCCAATCGTAAGCCGAGAAGGGCTATAAACCCTTCGAACCGGCTCGGACTTGATCCGGGGTGCGACCGGGGCGATCCGTGCCCCGTCCGAACCACGTTCGTATTCAATCCGAAGTGCCCTGTTACACTTAAGGGCATCGGATCGAATCGCACCACGCGAGTGGCGCGACGCGGTCGGAGGGGCGCCGTTCGCCCTTCGTCGCTGCGTATCTATGCAGATGGGAGGTAATTACTTAAACCCGTCGAAGGAGACCCGCCACGTCATGCGATTACAAGCAGAGAGGGATGTCGTACCGTGACATGGTGGGCGTGGTATCGGCAGCGGGCCCACACACCCGCCAACACGTGGGGTCTGTGTGTGAGACAAGGGAAGATTGAGGCCATACGAGTCGACGACCGTTTGGCTGGAGGGCCAGCCCGGACACGGGAGTGGTTACTTCCGGAGCTGTAGTGACTCCCGGAGCAGGAAGAATGTCGCGCGGCCGGAGGTCGAGCGGTCATCCCGCGCGTCGTGCGTCAGGTCACCCCGAGTGAAAGCCGCGCACCGGGGGTTGGCTGTCGGGATAGTAGAGACTATCGACTCCGAGAAACCGCCGAAAAGTGATGTGCGGGTGGGGCTTGCCTCAGATTTCCTCGAGATGCTCGACACCCTGCTTGGAGACGTTGCCCTTGGTGATCTCACCGGGCATCCAGTCGGGCTTGTCGTCGGGCGCGTCCTCTTCCCAGGCCCAGCCTTCGTAGACGTGGACCTTCTCCGTCCCCTTCTCACGGAGCCGGATCGTCTCGGGATCGGCCGCGTCCTCGCTCGGTGCCGGATCGAGCCGTCGTGCAGCCTTCAGCGCCGCCTGGCGAGGTGTCCCCCCCGAGAAGACACTCGACTCGTTCCCGTCCGATTCGCGCAGTGCAAAGTTCCGTTTGTCCGTATCACGTGCCATGGTTTTCGATACTCCATGTCAACCCAGAACATGACACACTATAAAAATACCCCCCGATTCGGGGGGCGATTGCCACAAAATATTTATGTGAAAAATTGACGGGCGGCGATATTCGCCCGATTACCGGGCATTCGACCGACAGCGCGCGGTTCGCGCGCGCCCCATTGAGACCGATGTCCCAGAGTCCACAGTATGAGGCGCCTGAGACGGACGGCACGGTAGGCTTAAGTGTGTCCTCCGGCCAACCACAGGTTAAGATACCGCGATGGTGCGAAAGAAGAAGCTCAGCCCAAGTGGCGCGAAGGACGAGGACGGGGAATACCACAACGTCCACATCAACCTTCACGAGGACGAGTTGGCGGTCGCCGGGATGGAGATCGGCGACGAAGTGTTCGTCAGAGTCCGGGACAACAAGATCATCATCCAGAAAGCAAACCCGGAGGACGTCGAACACGACTTCTAGGCCCTTCGCGGGTTGGCCGCACCCGGGATCGACATACCATGAACCCCTATAACCTCACCAAGCCGCTGTTGTTCAAGCTATCACCCGAGACTGCACACGCGCTCGCGCACGAGGGACTGTCGCTCGTCGACGGGACGCCGATCGAATCGGCCCTCGCCCGCGCATTCGGTGTCGACAATGATCGGCTGCGGACGTCGGTCTTCGGGTGTGAATTCCCAAACCCGATCGGCGTCGCGGCCGGCTTCGACAAGACGGCCGAGGCACCTGGCACGCTGGGTGCGCTCGGCTTCGGTCACGTCGAGGTCGGCGGCGTCACTGCCGAGCCCCAGGATGGAAACCCGCGCCCGCGCGTGTTTAGACTCGTCGAGGACGAAGCAGTCATCAACCGGATGGGGCTCAACAACCCGGGCGCGGACGTCATCGGCGAGCGTCTCGATCACACCGACGTCTCGATCCCGGTCGGCGTGAATCTCGCCAAGAGCGAAGACGTGCCGATGGAGGAGGCGGCCGCGGACTACCGCTACACGTACGAGCAGGTTGCCGAGGGTGGCGATTTCTTCGTGATCAACGTCTCCTGTCCCAACTCGCCGGGGTTCAGAGACTTACAGAACCGCGAGTCGCTGGAAGACATCTTCGGCACGTTGAAAGACGCCGGCGCGAGTCCGCTCCTGGTGAAGCTCTCGCCCGACCTGCCGGAGCCAGCCATCGAGGAGACGTTAGAGCTCGTCGAGGAGTACGATCTCGACGGCGTGATCGCGACCAACACCACGACGGACCGGCCGGAGACGCTCACCAGTCCGGACCGTGTCGAACAAGGGGGGCTTTCGGGCAGACCCATCGAGGAACAGGCGACCGAGATGGTGAAGTTCGTCGCCCGCCGAACGGACGTCCCGGTCGTCGGTGTCGGCGGCGTCTTCACTGCAGCCGACGCCTACCGGAAGATCCGTGCCGGGGCGAGCCTGGTCCAGATCTACACCGGCTTCATCTTCCGCGGGCCGACGATCGCCCGGAACGTCAACCGTGGGCTCGCGACGCTACTCGAACGCGACGGCTTCGACAGCGTCGAGGACGCCGTCGGTGCGGACCTATAGGCAAAGAGCCGAGCAGAATACTCCGAGAAAAGTTCTTATCGCCAGTCGGCCGCTGACACCGCGTAGTCTACGTCAACGGAGATCCACGTTGTTCCGATTTCCGGCCATTCGGCGTCAGCCGGAAACACCGTCAGGATCGACGGATCGTCTTGGTCATCGTAGGCCCGGTCCAGTTCGCGATCCGTCTCGCGAGAACTGGCTGGCAATGCGGGCGTCGCGGTGTCGTCGGTGGTCGACATCGTTACTCAACTCCCTATAACAGTTGTTTCCTTATATATCGGATTGTACCGGAAATACTGGCGTCATCTCACAGAATTATCGGACAAAGTAATACAATCCAACCTAAATCCATACTGCAGAGTTAAATTATAATCCTAACACCCGTGGCAATGAGTATCCCACCACTGACTGCCGGCTTTTCCATCGACATCGACACTTCTCGCGCGCGTGGTCCACGTGAGCGAAGCGAGTGTGGGGCTCGGGAACGTTTACTCCGGTGACGAAAAACCGCTTGCTTACTGCAACGCCGTCAGGTCGAACTCGAAGGCCACTACCGGCAGTTCCAGATCGTGTTCAACCACCTTTTTCCGCTCGAAGCAAAGCTTCTCGCGCAAAAACGTGGGCGAAAAACCGCTTGCTTACTGTAACGCCGCCAGGTCGAACTCGAAGGCCACTACCGGCAGTTCCAGATCGTGTTCCACGAGCACGGCGGGGTGAACTTCGCCGATCACGCCGACCGCGTCGCCATCGATCTCGACGGCAGCAGTCCGACCGTCGATGAACGAGGGATGCGCCGTGGGTGGCGTCTCCAGTTCGGCATCGAAGTCCGCCACCAGTGCCTGGAGGCGAGCCTTGGCGTCCTCGTAAGACACGTCATGACGCGCGAGCGCGCCCGCGACGTGACGGGCTTCGGCGACGCCAGTGTTTGCGCCGTCGTCACGCTGGGCGACGAACCCGACCTCGGCGAGGTCCTGGGGGTAGCGTCGATGAGTGTTGTTCTCGAGGACCTGCATGATCGACGGGAGCAGCCACGTCCGGACGACCGTGTAATCCTCGCTGTAGGGATTGCGGATCTCGACAGGGTCGCCGCCACCCAGGGCGTCCACGCCTGGCGCTATCCCCATGCGGTCATGCAGTTCCTCGGCGCTCGTCAGATGGAAGTTCAGCAGGTCCTGAAAGCCGAGTCCGACCAGCGCGGTCCGGACGGCCTCCTCGAGTCGTGCGCGCTCGTGTCGCCCGCCGATCGTCCCGACCGCGGGATAGCGCGGGTCGAGGTTATTGAAGCCGTAGGCCCGCCCGATGTCGTCGATCACGTCGACGGGGTGGAGGACGTCGACGCGATACGGGGGGATCGTGACGTCGTAAGCTGGCGACCCGTCCGTCTCGGTAGACTCCCCGTCCAGTCCGGATCGTTCGAGTAGGTCGATCACGTCCTCGCCTTGCAGGTCGATCCCGAGTGTGCGCTCGATCCGATCATGGGGAACGGTCTTGGTTTTCGTCGAGAAATCGGGGCAGAGGAGCGAGTCGCGGTACTCCTCGGGTGCGTTCTCGTACTCGACGCGGACATCCTCGATCGTCCCGCCGCGGGCGTCCAGGGCGTAGCAGACCACGTTGAGCATGTGATCGATCGTCCACTGGTCGGTGCCGGTCATCTCGATGAACAGATCCCGCGAGTCGGTCGAGACCTCCGTCCGGCGGCCGTTGACCACCGGCGGGAACGAGAACAGCCCGATCGAGTCGTAGATCGCGGGCACGCGGTCGTACTCGGCGACGAGGTCGGCGTACTCCTCGCCGATGTGGTGCTCGGAGAGGACCTCGCCGGGCGTCATCTCGGCGTCGCCCTCCAGTGGCACGAAGGTGTCGCCGTCGCGGTCGATCCCGGTGTAGCGGACGGACTTGCCCTCGCTGTCGTCGGCAGCCTCGCCGCCTTTCAGCATTGTCAGGTCGTGCACCCCGATCGCGCCCTTCGCACGCTTGCGACCTATCGTTGCGTGGAGTTTTTCCTGAAGCTGGATCAGCGAGTCCAGCGATGCCTCGTCGAGATCCAGCCCGCGGACGACTGCCCCTGTGACATACGGGCGTTCCTCGGGCACGTCCTCGACGCGGATCGTCCAGTCGGCGTCGTTGGTCTTCGGGACGTAGACGCCCCGCGAATCCCCGTACTGGTAGCGCAGCGACCGGGCGACCCCTTCGACGGAGAGGCGATCGAGGCGGTCGGGTTCGAACTCGAAGCGCAACTCGCCGTCCTCGGTTTCGCCCTCGTACTCCAGGCCGAGTTCGAAGAGATCATCGCGCAGGTCGTCATCGCTCTTCTCGCCGTGGCCGGTCAGTTCCCGCAGTTCGTCAGTGTCAATGTCGACAGTGGGCATCAGTAACGCACCTCCTCGGTTCGCAGGTACTCAAGGTCCGCCAGCGTCCCGTGAACGTCCCGGATGTCCTCGGCACCGGTGACGAGCATCATCAGCCGCTCGAGGGCGAGTCCCCAGGCCATCACGTCACACTCGACGCCGAGGGGATCGAGCATCTCGGGCCGGAAGATGCCGGAGTTGCCGATCTCGACGACCTCGCCCGTGACCGGGTGCTCGCCGAAGAGCTCGAAACTCGGCTCCGTGTAGGGGTTGTACGTCGGCTTGAACTCCAGGTCGGTGATCCCGAACTGTTCGTAGAACTCCGTGAACGTGCCCATCAGGTCCCGCACTGAGAGGTCCTCGGCCATCACCCACCCCTCGATCTGGAAGAACTCGAGGAGGTGAGTCGCGTCGATTTCGTCGTTGCGGTAGGCCTTCTCGACGGAGAAAAAGCGCTGTGGCGGTTCGAGGTCGCCCTGCGCAACGCCCGCGAGGTGACGGGCAGAGAGTGACGTGGTGTGGCCACGAAGGTCGACCTGGCGGGCCATCTCCTCGCCCCACGGCGAGTGATATCCCTCGCCATCGGGGCCAGCACCCTCCCGATGGGCTGCCTCGACATCCTGGCGGACCTCGTCGGGCAGGTCGTCCATCGGCGGGACGTCCAGCGCGAACTGGTCCCAGTGCGTGCGCGCGGGGTGATCCTGGGGCATGAACAGCGCGTCGTTGATCCAGAACTCCGCGTCGGCGTGGGGACCGTTCATCTCCTCGAAGCCCATCCCGACGAGGACTTCCTTGACGCGCTCGGCCATCCCGCGAAGCGGGTGCATCTTCCCGCCGTCGATGGCTTCGGCGTCGGCCTCGACGTTGTAGTCGGCGAATTCGACATCCTCCCACTCGCCGCTGGTGAGGAGATCGGGCGTCAGACGATCGACTTCCTGGGCCTCCTCGATCCCGGCCATGAGTTCCGTCACAGCCGCGTCGGTGAGTTCGACCGACCGGACGGTGCGCTCATCGCGCTCGATCAGCCCGCGTCGGTCGAGGTGGTCGAGGACGTCGTCGTCCCCGACAGCGTCGCCTGCATCGATGGCCTTCAGGGCGGCAGCTTCCGGGTCGTCGTCCGGGTCGATGCCGGAATCAGCGTTGATCTCGCCGGAATCGATCTCGCCGTAGCCCTTCCGGGCGAAGTTCGACAGCGCGATGTCGACGGCCGCGCCATCGAGATCGGCGGCCCCGATGACCTGCCCCATCGAGACGCCCCCCTCGTCGGCACCGGCCTCGACGGCAGCGGAGTAGAGGCGGTGTTCGGGCAGACCGGCGTCGAGATAGGACTCGCCCTCCGCAGTCAGCGAGACGGATTCGTCGGTCGTTTCGGTGACGGCAACCAGCCCCTCGGCTTCGAGTTCGAAGGCGGCCCGCGTGACGGCCGCGGTGGCTAGGCCGGTTTCCTCGCTCAGCTGTTCGACGGTGCGACGGTCGTCTGCGCTCGCGGCTTCGACCACCGCGAGTTGGTCGCTCGGGAGTTCCATCAGTTGTTGTCGGAGTACCGTGTGTTGTTCGGATAACGGTTCTCAATTTCACTCATAGCGGAGCGCAACCTGCGACGTCGGTTTCGTCAAGGGGGCAATCCGACCCCCGAGTCCACCGATCGTCAGAACCCGTCAAAAAAGCCGAACGCCCGACCGACTCGCGACTGGCTGGCGATCCACCGAGCGTGGGCGTTCGGTGCCATATCCCTGGGTTGGTAAGCCATCACACAAAAACGTTGCGTCCCGTGACTACAGCGATCAGTCGTCCAGCGCCGTCTCAGGGCGGTACTCCCGGCTGATGGCCTTCCACTTGCCGGTCGAGAAGCGGTAGTAGTTCCCGACAGCAGGCACGAGCGTCTCGCCGAGGAACGCGACGTAGATGCCCCAGACGCCGATCGATGTCTTCGCACCGAGATACGCGGCCGGAATCGAGACGGCGAAGACGCCCAGCGTCTGATAAATGAACGGCCAGTTCGTGTCGCCGCTGGCGTCCAGGGCCCCGGCGATGGTGCTGTTGACGCCCTGGGGAATGATCGCGAGGCATCCGGCAAAGACCATGCCGACGGCGATCGGAATGACCTCGCCCTCGGCCCCGAGCAGGACGACACCTGGCCGAGCAACCAGGGCGACGACTGCGGCCGAGACGCCGTAGGTCGCGACCGCCATGAGGACGATCTCCCGGCCGTAGACCCCGGCTGTCTCCTCGTCGTCCTCGCCGAGATGCTGGCCGACCAGACTGGACGCCGCGAGGCCAAAGCCCCATCCGGGAACGTTCATCAGCCCCCAGATCCGCCGGGCGACGGTGTACGCCGTCAGGACGGTCGTCCCGAACATCCCGACGATGAACAGCATGGGAAAGCGGGCGACCGTCCAGGTCATGTTCCGGCCGACGACGGGCGTGCCGATGGAGACCACATCGGTGATGTCGTCCCAGTGGAAGTACGTCCCACGCGGTGAGACCGAGACCGGGAACTGGCCGATACCGGGGAGCCAGCCGGCGATAAGCCCGACTATGAACAGCGACGTGACGAGGACGTTCGCCGCGACGGTCCCCCAGGCCGCACCGGCCACGCCCATTCCCATCCCGAAGATGAACACGCCGTTGAGGACGATGTTGAGAACCGCACCGCCGCCACGGAGTATCATCGGGATCTGGGCGTCGTCGGCCCCGATGAGGACGCGACTGCCCACGAGGTTGAGCCCCGCGAACGGGACGCCGAGGCCGAGGATCTGGAGGTAGGTCGCGCCGTAGGTGATGACCGGTTGATCGCTGTTGAGCAGGCTGATGAGCCACTCGGGGAACAACCAAAAGGCCGCGCCGACGGGGACGGTCACCGCAACGACGACGACGAAACTCGAACGGACGGCCTGGCCGAGCTGGCCGAACTCCTCGGCCCCGAATCGCTGGGAGACCAGCGCGATCGTCCCGGCGGCAAAGCCGCCGCCCAAAGCAAACGCCAGCCCCCAGAACGGGCCGGCCAGACCGACACCCGAAATCGCCGGCTTGGTGGCGATCCCCGAGGCCGCCCCGACCATCGCCACGTCGGCCGCGTTTTTCGACATCCGGGCGATCCCAGTGACCACACGCGGCCAGGAGAGATCCGTCGCTTTGCGTGCCCGCTCGGCGTCCATCAACCCGAGGCGGGCAAGCCCCAGGCCGATGAGAAGGATAACGCCTCGGACAGGGTTTGCGCGGGAACCGGTACGCTTGATCGACTGGACGGCGCTGTCGATCGAGGACTCGGGACGAGACACGAAGTGATTGTTCGTTCAACGGCAGCGGAAAAAGGTCTTCCCATCTTCCGCGAATATCACTGCGAGGTACCCATTCGCGGACGGCAGTTCGGATTGTCCGGCCGGCTGCGGGTTCATGGATGGTTCCATCGTAGGCATTACTGGCGAAGATCTGGAGAATCGAACGATTCAAGCACGCACTGTCCGACAGGGCCAATCGGATGATACCCTGGATGGTCCTCCTGGCCGCAGTCGTCGTGTTCTCGGGTGGCTACTGGTGGTTCGTCGGCGGTCGCGGGCGCTGGGAGTCTCTGACCCGGGATCGGTTCGTCCGGGGGGTCCCCTGGGCGACGTTCGCGACGGCGGCGCTGGTCGTCGGCTTCTACCTGTTCGTCCAGGGCGGCATCGGACACTGGAGCCAGCCACTGACGATCCCCTTCCGTTCCTGGAGCCTCTTCGAACCGGTCGGACTCCTCACGTCGGGACTGGCACATGCCGGTCCCGCTCACCTGCTCGGGAACATGACGGGGCTGGTGGTGTTCGGCGCGATCGTCGAGCACGCAATCGGCCACTACCCAGGGGACAGGGACGACACTGCCTCCCGACGGTGGAACAGACTGCGTCGCCCGGGAGTCCGAATCCTTCTGATTTCGCTCGGCATGATTGGCCTGGCCGTGGTCCCCTCACCGTTCGTCCTCGGGTGGGTCCTTGGCTACTCGGGGGCGGTCTACGCCCTCGCTGGTTTCGCTCTGATGACGCGACCGCTCGCTGCCGTCCTCGCCATCGTCGCCCACGACGCGCTGGGAGTCCTCGTCGACGCCGCCGAACAGCCGGTCGTCGAGGCGACGCGGTCGGTCGGCCCGCCGACGCCACCTTCCTGGGCCGGGATCGCCTTCCAGGGCCACCTGCTGGGCTTCCTCATCGGCATCCTACTGGGAATCGGCCTCCTCCGTCGGTACGATTGGACGCCGGAACCGGTCAGGCTGTTCGGCGCGGTGATCGCCTTCGCCCTCACGAAGTCGCTGTGGTTGGTGGTCAGCTCCGGGGTCGAGGGCGTCTACGTGTTGTATCGCGGTGCGGGCGTCGTGATGGTACTGCTCGGGACGCTCCTGGTGACGCTTGCGGCGACCGGCGCGCGGCCGGGGATCTCGGCCCCACGCGCGCTTCTGTCGCTGTCCTGGCAACCGGATATCGACACCGGCGTGATTCCGGGAGCACTCCGCCGTCGGGTCGCTGCCGTTTCGATGCCGACGTGGGTCCGGGAGGTACTGATCGTCGGACTCACGTTCGTGGCGTACGTCCTCGTCGAGCCGATCTCGGAACTGGCCGCCAGAGCGTTAGCGCTCGGCGTCGTCGCCGGCAGTGGCTATCTGGTTCTCAAACTCCTGAAATGGGCCCTCGGCCACCTCATCGCCGCGGTGCCGACGGGCGGCTGGGTCGGACGCGTTCCAGTGCCGTCGATCCCCCGTCCAGGCAAGGCAACCGGGACGCTCCTTGGCGCACTCGCCGTGGTCGCACTGCTCGGCCTCCTGTTCAGCCCGGCCACCGTGAGCACGGCCTCGCTGGCGGACACCGGCGAGGTCGAGATACAGGACTACACGATCACCTACGCCGAAAACGTCAGCGAGGGGCGAGCACTCACCTGGGACAGCGAAATCTTCGACGGAACGTCGAGCGGCGTCATCGTCGCCAGCGAGCGCCGGGCGGTCTGGATCGAGGCGATCAGCCCGGATCGACTGGCCCACGACGGGTCGGCGACCGTCCGCGTCGGTGGCCTCGACTGGGAGCAGACAGTCGATGTTGAACGGCAGGCGGTCAGCGTCGTGGGGAACGAGAGCGTCTACGCCGTCGACCTCCGCACGGAGGGCACGACGACGCGGTCGTTCAGATCGGCCCCCGCGACTGCTGACGCCCGCATCGACGGTCGCCGGGTCGCGGTTGCACCGACGGCGGACGGCTTCGAACTTCGGGTGCGCCGGAACGGAACACTCGTCGGGTCGCGCCCGCTCCCGGCTGCCAACGCGTCCACGTCGGTCGGGTCGCTCCGGTTCGTCGCGTCCGAAGCGAACGAAACCCGGTCGATCAGGGCCGTTTCGGGGACGACGAGCGTCCGGATCGCCAGCGTAGAGGGTAACGCGACTAACTGATGCCGAAGAGGATTCTAGCGAATGAGGGGTGAGCGAAAAACGAGACGAGGGGTTCGGATCGCCAGGGGAGGCGGACTCACCCGGTGGCAGAAGTAGCGAATCGAGGACGGTCGATCAAGTTCGTTTACGGCTCGAATCGAAGTCGATATCGAGTTCGTCGAGTTTCTCAGTCCACTCCTCGCGTTTTTCCTGGTGATCTTCGAGGAAAGACTCCATCAGTTCGGCGGCCTGTTCCTTGCAGCCGCCACAGAGTCGCTCGCCGCCGGCACACTCCTCGTACACTTCGGTCGCGAACTCGTCGTCGTCATCCGCCAGCAGGTAGGCGTAGAGTTCGTAGACCGGGCACTCGTCGGGTTTCCCGCCGAGTTCGCGCTGTTCCTCTGCGGTCTCGCGGCCGCCGGTCGTCGCCGCCCGGACCTTGTCGTAGCCGTCTTCGGGATCGTCGAGCAGGCTGATGTGACTCTCCGGAACGGACGAGGACATCTTCCCGCCGGTCAGACCGGTCATGAAGCGGTGATAGATCGAGGAGGGGGCCAAGAAGCCGTAGCCGCCGTTGGCGAGTTCGACCTCGCGGGCGAGTGCCGCGGCGGCCTCGTGATCCAGTTCGAAGGCGTCGATGTGCTCGTCGTAAACCCGCTTCTCGCCGTCGATGGCCTCGATCAGGGCCTCGAAGGCCTCCTCGGTGGCGTTGCGGTCGAGGAACCGGACGCGGGGACGGAGCGGTTCCTTGCCGGCCTCCCGGAGCATCGTGATGAGGCGATCTTTGGTCATCGCGCCACCGTCAGTCGCGTCGCGATCACGCTCGTTGTCGAGGTAGGTCGCGGCGTCGCCACACCGGATCGTCTCTCCCGGATGGTCGCCGGCAAGCGTCTCGTAGGCCTCCGCAAGCAGCGCTCGCTCCTCGTCGTCGGTCTCGAAGGAGGCGTAGGCCTTCGTGACGCCGAAATAGCGCATCCGGGCGGCGACGTCTCTCGCCAGGCGCATGTGCGGATCCTGGTCGGGACCCACCGGGATGACGGTCGGTTTCGGCTCGTCGAGTTGCGGGTAGAGGATGTCCGCGATCTGCGTGACGACGCTCTGCATGTGACTGACATCGGTCTCGCCGTCGAAGCCGTAGATCCCCTCGAACTCGGCGAAGCGGGCCTCCGCGCCGAGTTCGAACGCCAGATCCTGCAACTCGCGGTTCTCGGACTGTCGATAGAGCGTCCCTTCCTCCGGGTCGAAGCCCAGCGCGAGCAGCGAGAGGATGTAGTCACGGGCGTGCTCGTCGATCTCGTCCCACGTGAGTCCGCGGGCGGCGTGGGCCTCCAGATCAGCGATGAGGCCGTAGGCGTCCCCGCCCTGGCGTTGATGCCAGATGATCTCGTCGAAGACGAGTTTGTGGCCGATGTGGGGGTCGCCGGTGGGCATGAATCCCGAGAGGACGGCGAATGGGTCGTCGTCGCGCATGGCGCGGGCGACCGGCCGGTAGTCACGATGGCCGAAGATGACCCCGCGGCGCATCAGATAGTGGGGCGCAGGGACATCGGGCAGGATTTCGTCGAACTCCTCGATGCCGAACTCCTCGAAGAGGTTGCGGTAGTCGGCGACCGTCGAGGAGCCCCACGGATCAAGCGTCGTGTCGTCGGCACCGGCGGCTGCGCCGCCGTCAGTGCGGAGTCGGGGGGTGGCCTGTTCACGCCGTCGGTCGTCTGTCGGTTCGTCGTCGGTGTGTGAGTCTCGCGTCATTGGTGTCGTGTCTCGTGTGGTTGGTGCTCGAAGCCACCGGGCCGAGAAAGCGGAGGGAGCATCGCCCGCCGGGCGACGAGTTACGCCCGCCGACCGGCGACGGCGACACTGTCCACTTCCCGGGGGTGCCAGCGACGGACGTCGGGGGAAGTGGACGCCATGTGCGTACGTCTCCACCAGCAGGGGTTTAACTGTTGTGAGACGACACGCCCGAGAGTGGATCACAACACGCCTGAACGATCCAACAGGCAGGACATCGCCACAAAGACAATATATCCGGTCGTGAAAACATATATAACTCGTTATGCCGTATCAATCGTATGATCGATACGAGCCCGGGCAGCCGGTGGCGAGAGGAGCGGACGACGTTTCAGCGAGTCTACGACGTGATCGTCGGCACCCAATCACCGGGCACCGCCGGCGAGATCGCCGAGCGAGCCGATTGCTCGGAGACGGGTGCCCGAGAATCCCTGGAGCAACTCGTCGAGATGGGAGTCGCCAGGCGAGACGACGGACGCCCGGCCACGTACCGGCGAAACGACGCCTACCTGACCTGGAAGCGCGTCGAGCGCCTCGCTCGCGAGCATCGACCGGCGGAGCTCCGCGAGCGCGTGGACTCGTTGCTCGAAGCGGACGAGGCCTTTCAGACGCGCTACGGCGTCCCGGAGCCCGACGCCGTCACGAGCGAGGATGTCGAAACCGAGGATCACGACGCACTCCACGACCACTGGGAAGGATTGAACGAGTGGCGGACGGTTCGTCGGGATATCCGTGTCCTGCGTCGGGCCGTCCAGCGCGCCGAGACACGACTCGACGGCGAGGCGCGGGCGTGAACGACGACGAGACGGCGGGTGGATCCCGCCACGATCAGGCGAGTGGAGCGCTCGACGTGGCGACGCTCTCTTTGCTTGCCCGACGCGCCGAGACACACCCACTCGTCGTGGGGTGGGCATTCGAGCCGGATTCGATGTCGCCTCGGCTGCTCGAAGTCCATCTCGACGCCAGCCAGTACCCTCGATCAGTCACTGACGTCCGACTGGACGTTCGCTGGTTCGAGGGTGGCGACTACACGTTCCACTATCTCGAAACCCACGAACGAGACGACTGGCAATGCCGATGGGACCGCCACCCGAAGCCCGAGGCACCACGAGCACACGTCCATCCACCGCCGGACGCCGCGGGTATCGAGGAATCCGGGATCGACGAATCACACCATCTCGGCGTCCTCTTTACTGTCCTGGAGTGGATCGAATCACGTCTCGAAGCACTTCATGAAGACGACTGATCGACGAGAGAGGGACGGCCAATACCGTCTATGGCGTCAGTCGCCCGACTTCGAGCCACTCGATTCGGGGGTCGCCGTCCGCGTCAGCCTCCGCCACCAGCGCGAACACCATCCGCTTTCGAACGCCGTGGGCCAGTCGGACGTCAAGCGCGAGATCGCGCGGCGTGAAAGCGTGATTCGCCGGTAACACCCGCACGAGCAACTCGGAGTGGCCCAGCGAGTCGACGGTCTCGACGTCGGCGTACGTCCGGAAATCAGCGCCGAACTTGTAGCCCGTCTTGGGCACGACGCCACGCTCGCGGAGTGCCCGATAGACCGCGAGGCGACGGTCGAAGCGCTCGCCCTCGACCTCGCGACCGCACTCGACGATCGCGTCCGCACCGCCCTCGACGTCGAGCACGCCTTGGCGGGCCAACGCGGCGGCCTCGATCAGCGAGAGCTGGATGGGCTCGCCCGTCTCGTCGTCGAGCGGTTGGCCGTAGAACCCCTCGTGGTAGAGTGCTTCTGGCGGGTCCCAGACCAGGACTCGGTCGCCCAGCAGGTCGGCCGCGACCCCGGTCGACAGGTCGACCGTCGTCGAGCCGTCGATCTCGGGGTGGCCCGTTTCGAGATAGGTGATCGCCGACTCCTCGTCGACGACTGCCAGGACGCTATCGCCCAGCGTGGCCGCGGAGACGGCCGTCCGCTCACTTATCGCCCGGATCCGATAGGCGACATCGTCGTCCCAGGGCCCCTGTCCACGCGGGTAGACAACGAAGTCGGCCCCCGCTGGATCGTCGACCCAGCCCTCGCGGGCGGGCGAGAGGTAGAACCCCCGATCCCGGAGGTCCTTGTAGACTAAGACGGCGATCTCCGAGACGGCGGCCGAGGAAACGAGCGTCCGGAAGTCCAACGCATCGCCGGTTGTGGCATCCCGGACGTGTTCGACGTCACCCCGGTAGAGAAGATGGGCGGCCTCGACCGGTGCCAACACCAGCCCGCCGGCCTCGACATGACCGTACCCACGGGAGTCATAGAAGCGCTCGCGAGCCTCGCTACCCCCGCGGACCACGTCTCCCTCACGGACCAGTTCCATGGTCTGACCTGCCGGCGGGCGGGCAAAGGCGCTACGGTCCAAGCCCACAGCGGCCGGTCGAAGGGAAACGGCCCATCGCCGTGTCAGGGTTCCGCCGGAACGCCGCCCGAACCGTCCCGCCAGGCCTCACAGGTCGCGTCCAGACACCGCCGCCCGCCGGCGGTCTCGAACAGCGGAAGGCCACAGGTACACTCGCCGACCACGACGCCGGCGGGGAACGCAAAGCCGGTGTCACACTCGGGATAATGCTCACAACCTGCGAGCAAGCCGCCGCGACGGAGAACCCGGAGATCGCCCTCACAGTTCGGACAGTCCCACTCGCGGTCGAAGACCTCGGCGACGGCGTCGTCCATCGATTCGCAGTCGCGGTCGACACAGACTTCGAATGCTCGACCGCGTTCGACCCGCATTTTCGGGAGGCCACACTCGCAGTGATCGTCGATGACTTCGGCGTCGCCGGGGAGTCCATGGCGGGCGTCACAACCCGTGCAGGCGACGGCGTCGGTAACCCGGACGAGGGCCGCTCCGCAGTCAGGACACTCGCCGACGGGCGACCCCGCGGCGCTGGCAGGGTAGCGACCGCTCGCCGTCTCGTCGTGGATCTCGACGGTGAGGCGCTGGTCGCCGTCGGTCGCCGCGAGGTGGGTTCCGTCGATCGTCACCGTCTCCGCCCGGGTGAGCCACGCGACCGGCTGGTACCCCTCGGCGTCGTGGACCAGGACCGTGTTGTCCGGCTTGACGACGACCAGGACCTGCCCGCGCTGTTCGTGCTCGCGGACGCGAGAACCGTCGAACGTAGTCGTACACTCCCCGGCGACGACGTGAATGCCATCGTGCATACGCCAGTTGGCCGCCCCCTCCGGTATAAACGCGCGGCCGGACTGACGGGCGACGGCGAACGGAACGACAGACGGCTGATCGACGGTGTTGCAGAAGTGCAGCGGTCGATCCCGGCGTGAGCACGGGCACGGCCCAGCGAGAGGGTCACCGCGAAGCACGCTCTGCAGTCCAATCAGCCCTCGGCTCGACAGCGTTTCGAATCGTCAGCCTGGCGACTTCCGGCCGGGCGTTGTTCTCGCCGCCGGCCGGGAGGAATTCGAAGGGGTATGGGCCCCCACTGTCGCCGAGGCGTGCCGCAAGCGTAACGAGGTCCCCGGCCTCGGCAACAACGAATTCGCGCCGGACCCGGGTCTCGCCGGCGGGAACGATCGTTTCGAGGGACGCTTCGTATCGGTCTTCGACGGCCGTTACCGAGACCGGAAGTGAACGCGCGGCCGTGTTCTCGATAACCACCGTGCCGCCCGGATAGATCGGATCGGCACTGTCGGTCATCACTAGCCCGAAGCAGCCTGATATGGACGTGATGCCAAGCAAACTCCCGACTGTTCCGAGAAACTGTCGTCTGTCAGACATCGTCTCTCGTTTCGCGGATGGTGATGTCTCGGGTCATCGGTGGCGGGAACTGTCTGTCAGTTTCGGGGCCGTTACAGCAACGGCGGGAGTATCCCCACCTCCCCGGACGGAGTGATACCCGAAGGGGACGGACGATGACGACGGCGGCGATCACGACGAGGGCGAAGGGAGGGCGCATGGATTGAATGTCTGATGTGGCTCGACTGGGTCGCACTGATCGACGGGCTTGCTGGACGGTCGTCGACAGGACGTCCGTTCCGGCGTTTGCCGCCAAGAGATATACGGATTGTTCGGCGTTTCGGATTCGGAAACCGTGCAAGCTATGGTATCGGTGTGACCCGGAAACGCAAGTATGGGCGTACGCAACCGGCTCGGTGAGATCGACGGCCTCGTCGCATTGCGGTAGTCGCTACTCAGTGTGTCTGCAACGATTGAATCGGCGGTGCTCCCCGAGCAATCCGACCATCACATTTATCCCCCTGTGTAAAACATGCTTTACTGTAAAGAGTTGTTTACACCCATGACGGACGACTCCGCCCCAACACGGTCCCCACAGCACGCATCGCCATGTGGTCGACGAACGCCCGGTGTCCCATGTTCGAGGAGGGAGCCACAATGACGGAACCAGCTGTCGTCGCCGACGGCCTCACGAAGCGCTACGGCGAGGACCCCGTGGTCGATGACCTCTCGCTGTCGGTCCCGCGAGGAAGCGTCTACGGATTTCTCGGGCCGAACGGAGCCGGGAAGACCACGACCATGCGAATGCTGGTTTCCCTCTCGGAACCGACAGCCGGGTCCGGGACGGTTGCGGGCGTGCCGATCTCGAACCGGCCGGCACTGACCCAACGGATCGGCTATCTCCCGGCTGACCCGCCAGTCTTCGAGGAACTCACCGCCTGGGAGCACCTGCGTCACGTCGCCCGTCTCCACGGAATCGACGACGAGCGAGCCGACGAGCGGATCGAGACGCTCCTCGGTCGATTTGGCCTGCTCGAAGACGCCGATAGCCGGATCGAAGCCTACTCGACAGGGATGACCAAGAAGGTCGGGATCATCGCGGCGCTGTTTCACGACCCCGACGTGGTCTTTCTCGACGAACCGACCGCCGGCCTCGATCCGCGCGCCGCCCGCACCGTCAGAAACACGATCGCCGATCTCGTCACCCGGGAGATGACCGTTTTCCTCTCGACGCACATCCTGCCCGTCGTCGAGGAACTGGCCGACACCGTCGGCGTCATCGACGAGGGGACGCTCGTCGCGGAGGCCCCGCCCGCGGAATTGAAGCGACGGGCCGAAGCGTCGCCCGATCTCGAGACGGCCTTCCTCGAGATCACTGCCGAACGGGACGGATCGCCCGCCGATCAACCGGCATCGTCGGCAACCACCCAGGCAGCCGCCGGCGGAGGTGGGGCGGATGGCTGAGGAGTCGTCTGTGCTGTCGCGGTCCTCGACGAGTGCGTCGAGCGACCGCGGCGTCCGGTCGGTGGGAGGGTGGCTGTACTCGTTCCTGCCGGTCCCGGCCCGGAGCCTGGAGGTCGCCCGGATCGACCTGTTGCGGGGGTATCGCTGGGTCAGACACCAGGATCTCTGGCTCGCCTTTAGCGCAGTCGTTGGCGTGATGGGCGCGTTCTTCCTCGTCCAGACGTACGCGATCGCGAGTGACGTCGGCGCGGCGATCGCCGCCGGGGAGAGACTCCCGACGTGGCTCGTCTTGGCGACGAGCGTGGTCTGGGTCTTCCTGGCGGTCTTCCTCGCGGGGGACGCCTTTGGGACGAACGGCGATCTCGATCACGGCGGACAGTACCTCACGATCCGACCCGCCGCGGACCTTGTGGGCGGACTCCTGCTGTCGGCCGCCGCGAAGTTCTCGGTGTACACGATCGGTCTCGGCCTGGCCGGCGGTGCGGGACTCGTCGTCGGGACTGGCTCACCACTCCCGCTGGTCGGAGTCGCCGGTGCGGCCGTGCTCATACCGACGACTGCGACGGCGGTCGGCTACCCGGTCGGGTTGGCGCTGAAGGGTGTGGTCCGCCGCTCGGCGAACCTCAAGCGGCTGACGACGGTGCTCGGCGTCGGGATCGGCCTCGCGTACGTCACGCTCTCGGTGACCGGCGAGTTGGTCACCCTGGTCGTCTCCCTCCACCCAGTTCTGACCTCGCCCCCGCTAACGTGGTTCGGGCATCTCACCGTTGTGACGACGCCCGGTGCCGGCGTACCCGTCGCCGGCGTTCTCTGGCTCCTCGCCGTCGCCCCGCTGGTCGTCGTCGGTGGAACGATCCTTTCGGTCCCGATCGCTCGCTACGCGTGGCTCGCAGATCCAGCCCGCAGGACTGACGACGAGGACCCGGATCTGCCGGCTGCCCCCGACTCCCGGCTTGACGACGTGCTCGACGTGCTCTGTCGAACGCCCGCGACGCGTGGCGTCGCAAGTACGACGCTCAGGCGGGCGGTCCGGTCGCCGTTCCAGTTCGTCTTCGTCGCTCCGCCGCTTTTGGCCGGGATCCTCTTCGTCGAGAGTGCGGTGACGACCGGCACCGTCCCGTGGTACGTTCCCTGGTTCGTCGTCTGGTACGGGGCGTGGGCGGCCGGCGCGGTCGTGCCGCTGAATCCACTGGGGAACCAGGGCGGGACGCTGCCCAGGCTGCTGACGTCCCCGGCACGGGGCCGACACGTCGTCCACGGCACCGTTGTCGCCGCCACGCTCGTCGCCGCTCCGCCGACCGTCGGCATCGCGCTCGGGGCTGGCTACCTGGCCGACAGTTCCCTGGCCGTGCTGGCCTCCCTCGCCCTCGCCGGCGTCGGTGCTGTCGCGGGAAGCGCCGTCCTCGCGACCGGAATCGGGTCCGTCTTCCCGCGCTTCGAGGGGATCAGTCTGGACGGGGGTCGACAGGCAGTCCCGCCGAGCAAGCGTGCCTACACCCTCTTCTCGATCGTGCTGAGTACGGTCGTCCTCGCTGTCGCATTCGTCGCCGACGGGACCGCTCGGGTTCTGGGGTCTGCCCTGGTGTCGCAGTGGCTGCCGTTCGGACTCGATATCGGTGCAGGGATGCTTGAGACGGTCGCGTGGCTCGCCCTTGCGAGTGCAGCCCTCGCGCTCCCGCTCGCCTACCGACTCGCCGTCCATCGGCTCGAAACCTATCGTCTCCCGTAACGGTGTCCGATCGACGCCATCCGTCGTTACCGATCGTGCGGTTCGCTCCCGACGGCGGATGACACCAACTATATGATCGCGGTGTAAAACAGCCTTGACGACAACGAGGCTCAACCGTGACTACTGGAAACGTACTGAACCTGACCCGTCAACGCTACCGGGGGCTCGTTTACGGTATCGCCGCCGTCGCCATCCTTGCACTCCTCGCCGGGTTGGCGGTTGGGCAGCACCTCGCCGGTACCGTCGTCTACATGGTCGGTGCATGGTTCGCCGGCGGCATTGCCGTGGTTGGGCCCGTCTGGAGCGACAGGACACTGCAGGACGAGCGCGATTACGAACTCCACAACCGGGCCAGCGGGCTACTCATCGGGATCACGATGGTCGTCGGGTTGAGTGTGTTGCCGGCAGTCTACGTTCTCGACGCCGGCGACGTCCTCGAGATCTCGGGCGTCGTCTCGGGCATCGTCCTCACGCTCTCGGCGCTGTTCCTGCTGTACGGCGTCTGTTTCGGGATCGTCAAACGACAGTACTGACCCATGCGTAATGACCTCTCCGAACGACGGGAAGCCCAAGGCGTGAGCCAGGGCGACCTCGCGCAGGCGGTCGGCGTGACGCGTCAGACGATCAACGCGATCGAACGTGATCGCTACAACCCGTCGCTCGAACTCGCCTTCGCCCTTGCGGAGCACTTCGACTGCGCTATCGAGGACATCTTCGATCCAGTCGAGATCGACCCATGAGAGTCGGTCTTTCCACCGCCGTCGACCCGTTGGACCGACAAACCGAAGAGGATCGCCACCTGTGACCCCGACACGTGCGCGTCCCGCCCTCCACCATCGATTCGTTGCCCGCTCCCGCGTGGCTCCGTGACCTCCCCGTCGTCGTCGGGAACCTCCTTCCGATCGCCGGCGTCCTCTGTTTCGGGTGGTCGCCGACGGCCCTGTTGCTCGTCTACCAGGCCGAGCTGGCGGCGATCTGCGTCTGGACCGTAGTCAAGATCCCCTTCGCCCACAAGCGACCCAACAACGCCATCGACGACCGCTTCAGGCTGCTCGGGCCACTCCAGGAGAAACGCGGTGCGGTCGGAGTGCCGGGGCGGCTCCCGCCGGTGTACCCGCGGAACGTCCCGACGCTCGTCTTCGCGGTCGTCATCGCACCCGTCGTCGTCGGACTGGCGTTCGTCGCTTTCGCACTGACGCGGCCGACGGTCACCGAGGCCGACGCGGCTGCGTTCCTCCTCGGGGGGGCCGCGGTGTTTCTCACCCGCGGGATCGACACCTACCGCGAGTACTTCCGTGGAAACGGGTATCGCGAGCACTCCCCTCGCTCGTTGCTGCTCGTTCCCTTCAAGTACCTCTTCGTCGTCGGCCTCCTGTTCATGGCCTTTCTCTCGCTTGAATCGACCGTGGAGACGACTGCAATCCTCGATCCCCGGCGGTCGGTGCTGGTCCTCGCCGTCGGGAAACTCGCCTACGACATCCGGGCGAGCCGACTCGAACGTGACGACGACCGCCGGAGCCTGTTCTCGCGGCTCTACGGGAGCAAACGCACCGAGATCGAACCCGAACCCGTCGAGACGCCGGACGCGGAACCGGGTCTCCGGACATCGATGAGTCGGACGGCGGCAATCGTCGATGCCCTGCTTCACGGGCTCGCCTATCTGGCTGGCGCGATCGGGTTCGTCACCGCTTTGATCGTCGGCTTTGGCGTGCTCGCGTCGAGCGTCGGGATCGTCGTCGTCGGCCTCGGCCTGGGCGGGTTCTTCGTGGCAGTGCGAGCAACCACGCGCTATCTCCGGTACGGGACGCTCGAATACCACTGCTACGACGACGTGCTCGTGGCCTACGACCGTCTCCTCGGGGAACCACAGGCGAAAGTAGAGAAGCATGCGATCACTGATATCACGCGCTCGGAAGGACTGATCGATCGCCTGCTCGGAACTGAGACTCTCGATTTCGACGTGTATTTGACGGACGACACGACGATGGAGCTGTTCGTCCCGGGTCCCGAAATGGTCGATACCGACGACGACGCCAACGAGAGCGTTGCGATGGTCGTCCCGCATCTCTCGGATCCCCGGTCGATCACGGAGACGCTCGGACTCTCGTGGCATCTCGACGACAGCGCAGGTGAGTGAACGGGTGCGTTGGGCCCCCGGACAACACCGCCGCCGAACGCGGTTCAAACGCCCCTTTGACCTTCTGTCAGGTATATGAGCGTGGGTCGAATACGGTGAAACGTGGAGGTGTCACGATGCCGCTCCTGAAATGTTCCCACTGTCCCCGACGGTTCGACTCGCTCTCCGACGTGCGCGAGCACGTCTCCCGTGACCACGAACAGAACACGCACGGACACACGGGACGCTGATTTCGTCCCGGAACCCGTAGACCGGCCCCGAAACGACCCGTCAGAGACTGTTTCACGTCCGGAAACGCTGGCCACTGTTTGACGGCCCATCACCGCGTAGCCGCCTGTGCCCGCCCAGGTCGGAGGCGGGGGGTCAGTATCCGGCCCCGGCTTGCCCGCCGGTTGTCGCTTCCCACCCTAACCCGCCCTGTTTTCCGTTCTGTTTCCGACGGCGATCACCCACTTTCGCGCGCAATGTCGTCGAAGGCGTCGAGTAGTTCCGTCGCTTCCCCCAGGAGTCGGCGCACGCGTCGTTCAAGCCGCCGTGACCGTTCCTGCCTGCGCTGGTAGGCCTCGTGGGACTCGCGCTGATCGGCCGGGAGTTCGGCCGCGATGACCTGTCGCTTCGCTTCGACGCTGAAGTACTCCCCCAGCGTCGCGTACCCGAGGATGGTACACTGCTGAGTCACGGCCGCCCGGACGTCCTCGCGATCGACCGGCTTACAGAGGTAGTCGTCAAACGGCATGTCGAGGACGTCGAAGTCGGGATCGATCGCCGTGACCATGATGACCCGCCCGGTGAACGTCATCGCCGCGAGTTCTTCAAGCACGTCGTCGCCGGATATGCCGGGCATGTGCCGATCGAGGAGGATGACGTCAATCTCGCGATCGCGGACGGTCTCCAGCGCTGTCTCGCCGTCGTAGGCAGTCTCGACGTCACAGAGCCCGCGCAGGCGGAGCGCGTAGGCGTCCGCGACCTCCCGTTCGTCGTCGACCACCAGCGCGTTCGGGAGTTCGTCGGTGGCACCCATCGGGCACAGTTCCGCGGCGACCGCTCTTGAATGTTCCCCGCGCACGGTGGCGCGGGGAATCCTGCTCTCACGAGGGCAGGCTTCCTGTTTCCACGACGTGACTTGCAGACACAGATTCAAACTGAATCGTGTCCGTAGCGGTCACAGTCTCAACAGGCGTGTCTTCGGGCCATCCCAGCCCTAACTCCTGAAAGCCTCTCTGCAACACGTTCATCGCCGCATTCGCGTCCCGATCCGTCTCGAATCCACAGGAGGGGCAGGAGTGTTCCCTGATCCAGATGGGTTTCGCCGTTTCCACGCCACACCGAGCACACTCTTTGGTTGTTCCCTCGGGTTCGACCTGCACGACGTGCGTGCCGTGCAGGTCGGCCTTGTATTCGAGGAGCGTGATGAATTGTCGCCACGCCGCGTTCTGCTTGTTCCGGGCGTTTCCATCGCCCTGAAGCATCCCC
Source organism: Halorhabdus sp. BNX81 (assembly GCF_029229925.1). Lineage (NCBI taxonomy): Archaea > Methanobacteriati > Methanobacteriota > Halobacteria > Halobacteriales > Haloarculaceae > Halorhabdus > Halorhabdus sp. BNX81. The sequence goes on from NZ_CP107254.1 coordinate 2,758,420, forward strand.
TTCACATTGAGATCTTCCACGAACACCGCATCATACTCACGGACGAGATACTTCGTTATCTTGTGCTGGTAGTCCAGCACTTTGCGACGAACCCGACGCTTCACCGTAGCGACCTGCTTCCGTTGCTTCTCGTAGTTGTTCGACCCCTTCTCCTTTCGTGAGAGGGTGCGTTGCTCGCGGCGCAGACGCTCGTATTCGTCTTCGAGATCAAGCCACTCCACTGTCGTTCCGTCCGACGTGTGGATGTAGTTGAGAATGCCGAGGTCGATACCCACGCTGTTGCTCGCGTCCAACGAGTCCACGTCGGGCTTCTCGGGGAGGGCAGCATCGTCGATTTCCAGCCCGAAAGAGACGAACCACTCGCCAGTTGTCTCCTGTTTGACCGTGACTTCTTTAATCGTGGCGTGGTCAGGGATTGGACGTGAGTAGCGGATTTTTACCCACCCAATCTTACTGAAGCGGACGGACGCGTCTTTGTCGTGGCCCCTCTTTTCATCGAGGTCGAAACCACTTTGGTTGTACGTCACACTCCGGTAATCACTGGGCGCTTGGCGTGTGAGCCGACCGACGTTGTACCCCCTCTCCTTGAGTTTGCTCAAGACAGTGAGATTGTGGTGGAAGCGTGCGACGGTGGCTTGGGCGGCTTTCGAGTGTAGATCACTGAATAGCGGCCACTTGCGCTTCCACTCGGGGAGTTTGTTGTTCTGTTCGTACTCGCTCGGCTTGTCGTCCGCGGGGCTATTCTCGTAATCCCAGCGGACGTGGTTGTAGAGTTGGCGATGAACATCGAGATGGTGCTCCAGCCGCTCCGCTACCGCTTGTGTCGGGTAAGCTTGGTAGCGGTAGCTGTATTCCATCGCTATCTATTGGTTAGAGATATGTCGACTTAATGGTTTGTATCCTGGTGTGACGGCTTCATCCCCGACCACGGTGGGTCGGGATATTCGCCTCGCTCTTTATATAAATGCCGGCCCTTCCGGCGACGGACAGCAGCGTTCCTCGCCCCCATGCCGAAATCGAGGGGTGCCGACCGGCGTTGATCGCTCGTGTCTGTATAGCTAGAGGGTGTCGAAGACCGCCGCCTCGATAGCTAGCTGCCATCGATACGGCCCCGGGACACCTCTCCCGATGTACAGATGTCGAGCGAACCACTCCGACCCCGAGTTGGTCCCGACGCACCGGCAGGCACCCCCTCCGCCACGGATCGAAACGACGAATGGCACCACGACGACCCGACGGCGCTGCTCGAAGCCCTTGGCGACGAGTACACGCGAGCGGCCGTCGAGGCCGTCCTCGATCAGCCCCGGAGCGGGCGGGAGGTCGCGGCGGCAACCGACATGTCCCGGCCGACAGCGTTCCGACGGCTCAACGCGCTCGTTGATCTCGGGATGCTCGAAACCGAGCACCGGATCGACGCGGCCGAGGGCCACCACCACAAAGTGTATCGCCCCGTCGTCGACTCGGTTGCGGTGACCTTCGACGACGGCGAGATAACGGTGGTCCTCGAATCAGCCCGCCCGTCCGGCCCCCACGTCGAGCAGTCGACGCCCGTCCCGGCGAACGACTGAGCAGTCGCGTCTCAGCCGGATCTCGCGACCCCCGGTATCCAAGTGGCGCGGGCCGCCAGTCGAACCCACACGCCAGCGATCACGGGCAGATATAGTCGGCCCCTGCTCTCGGCCGGGGCCGCCACGTCGATGGCTTCGGACCGACGCGACAGTCGATAGACCACGGACACATGGCGCCCCTCACTGTACTCCGCCTCGGTATCACCGCGTTCGCGGCGCTGGTAGCTGTTGGGCTGATCGTAACCCTGCTGGGCGATCGTGAACGGGGCAGTGCCCGTCCACTCCTGGGCGTCGGCCTGGCCACGGCCGTGGGCACCGTCCTGCACCTGCTGGTCGCCGATCTCACGCCGCCGAACGCGGCGCTCGCGGTGACCGGCTGGGACCTCGATGCGACGGCGTGGGTCGTCGTCGGGACGACTACCGCGGTAATCGTCGGCGGGCTGTGGGTACTGTTCGCGTTTCGATACACCGGTCGGTCGCGACGCGTAACGCAGGTGACTGCGGGGATCGTCGCGGGGGTGTCGCTCGGTGCCGTCGCGATCGCGGGGGTCGCACTCGGTGACCCGTCGACGATCGCCTTTCAGCTGTTGACGGTGGCGTACCTCCTGGTGGGATTTCTGGTGACAATCGGCGTGTTCTTGCTCCTGTGGACGTCGATCGGACAGCAGGCAGTCCCGCTCCGGGAACCGGTGTTGCTGTCCGCCGGTGCGATCGTGTTGCTCGCCGGGAGTTTCGTCGCGCAGCTATTCGAACGGCCGATCCTCCTGCCCGCGCTCACGTCGGTTGGGTGTGGGCTGGTGGTGGTTGCCGTCGTTCGTTACCCAGTCTTCGAGACGCCACCGGCCGCACGGGTTCTGGGCCGCGATCGGGTTGTCGACGAACTGGCCGACGGCGTGCTCATCGCCGACCGGCGGGGGCAGCTGCACGACCTCAATCCTGCCGCGGAACGGCTGTTCGACGTCTCGCGGGCGTCGGCCCTGGACGAGCCGATCGAGTCGCTCTTCCCGACGCCCGTCGCTCCCGGGGAGCTAGCGGGGGACGGGGAACCGCTTCGAGTCGAACTCGCGGACGGGACGACGCTGTCCGTGACGGCCGATCCTGTCACCGACGGGAGAGACCGTTCGTTCGGCTATCTGGTTCGCTGTACGGACGTCACCGACAGACGACAGCGGGAGGAACAGCTAACCCTGCTCAGTCAGTTCCTCGTCGAGGTGGTCCGGGGACGCATGGCCGCGGTGGCCGACGAGACGGCGTCGTGGACCGCCGAGCCGGGGGATGGCGACGCCGCGGCGCTCGCGGATCGGATCTGGGAGCGGACGACCGAACTCACGACGCTCGTCGCGGGGACGCGCTCGATCGAGCGTGCCATCGCCGAGGGGGCGGTCACCCCGGAGCAGCGACTCGGCATTCGGCCCGTCGTTCGTGAACTCCGTGACTCGATCGCCACCGAGCCGGGTCCACAGATCGCGATCGACGTGCCCGGAGAGCCGATCGATACCACAGTGACCCCGACCTTGCTATCGTCGCTCCTCGAACCAGTGCTCGAAGACGCTTGTGCCAACGCAGTGACGCGGGTCGAGATCGCCCTCGACACTGACGGGCCGGCAATCCGGATCACCGACGATCGCCCGGTTGGGGCCGAGTGTGGGGAGCAGGAACGCGACGCCGACCTCCCGCTTGCGGTCACACGCCTGGCGCTCGAACAACTCGGTGGACAGCTCTCGGCGAAGCGGACCGACGACGGGCGATGGGCGGTCGTCGTTGGGCTCCCGACGGCTGACGCACGCGGAGCGGCCCCACCGGCACCGGGCGGGGGTGACGGAAAGTGATCCGCCCCGTCTGGACCGTTCTCGGTGTCATCGTGCTGGGGGCTGGGGTCCTGATCGCGGGGCGAACCGCACGGCGCGAGCATCCGGGGGCCGTGCCGTACGCGCTGGTCGCCATGCTGCTGGCCGGCCTCGGCGCGACGATCGCGTTGGGCCGCTCCGGGGCAGTGCCGATCGAACTCGACGCGGTCAGCGAGTTGCTCCTCATCGGGGGGTACGCCTTCGCGTCGCTGTTGTGGATCGCGTTCGTCTTCGAGTACACCGGCCGCGGGCCGGCGATCACGCCGTGGCGCTGGGTGGTGATCGTGGTCCTGGGCGGCCTGACGGTCGCGAGCACGGCGGTCACGTGGGGCCAGCAGACGGGCAGGATACGGCTGGGCCTGCTCGGGCAACTGTCGTATCTCACGACGTTCGGCCTGCAGGTGACCGTGTTCTCGCTGGGCTTGCTCGGCGTGATCTTGCTCGTCAGGTCGGCGGTGGCGTATGACGACCTGCCGCTTGGCTCCGCGGTGGCGTTCGTCTTCGCAGGGGTCGGGATCTCGTTTCTCCCGCTCTCGATCGGGTACGGCGGCCGAGTGGGCGGCGCATCGATCTATGGCGTCGTCTTCCTCCAGTTGATCGCTATCATCGCAGTCTTCGCCTGGATCTCGTTCGGTACCGACGCCTTCGAACGCGCGGCTGCGGCGGGGCATCTCGCACGCGAGACTGCTCTCGACGCGATGTCCGCGCCCGTGATCGTCGTCGATCGAACCGGCCGACTGCTGGACGTGAACCGGGCCGCCGCGGACACCTTCGGCGTCGGGACCACCCGACTCCGGGACCAGTCGCTCGCGGACGTGGTAGACATCCCTAAGGATCCGTCTGTCGAGCAGCCGATCACGCTCGAGACAACCGCCGGGCGACGGGAGTTCGTCGTCGACCGGACCGCGATCGACGAGGGCCGCGGCCGTGCCTACCGGTTCGAGGACGTGACGGATCGTCGGACCCGGGAACAGCGGATTCAGGTCCTCAACAGGGTGATCCGACACAACCTCCGGAACGACCTCGACGCGATCCGCGGGTTCGCGGAACCGATCCGCGACGGGGAACTCCCGGCGGCGGAGGCCAGTCAGTACGTCGACCGGATCGGAACGCTCGCGAGCGGGCTGGTCGAGCTCGCCGACGCCGTCGAGCGATCCGAGCGCGTCCTGACGGAGGCACGCCTCGATCGCGAAGCGTGTGACCTCGTCGCGATCGTGCGGTCGGTCGCCGACGGGGGCGTGGACGGCGACATCACGCTCGACACGCCGGCGAGCGTCAAGCTCCGATCCGATCGCGACGCCATCGAACTCGTGGTCGTGGAACTGCTCGAGAACGCCGTGACCCACACCGACCGGGAGACACCGTCAGTGACGATCCGCGTCCGCTCGACGGCCGCCGGTGGGCGGATCGAGGTCGCAGACGACGGCCCGGGGATCCCACCCGAGGAGCGGGCCGTCCTCCTCGACGGTGAGGAGACGCCAGTCAGACACGGCAGTGGGATCGGCCTCTGGCTGGTCTACTGGACCGTAACGCGGCTGGGTGGAGACCTATCGTTCGGAGACCGGGAGCCACGCGGGAGCGTCGTGGTCGTCGACCTGCCGGACTTTGCCACGTCGAGCCGTCCCGAGCGGACGGCGGAGGGAACGTAACTATGGTCACGACGAGGTGTGTAAAGACATCGTTTATGGCGCTGGTCGCCAAACGCTTCCGTCAAGCTGGCCGGTCACCGGCCCAGCCCTCGCTATACCCATGACAGCCCTCCACCGACGTCGGTTTCTGGAACTCGGCGCGGCCGCGACTGTCGTCGCACTCGGCGGCTGCCTCGCGGACGACGATACGCCGTCCTACGCGGAGTGGATCCCGGCGACAGCTGGCGGCGTCCGTGTCGGCTATTTGGACTTCAGTATCGCAAGAGAGACGACGGCGGGCGAGGAACTGTTGCCGCTGATCCTTCCCGCGGACGCGACCGGCGGCCCCGGCGAAGTCCTGACCGAGATTTCTGGCGCCGACAGTGTCGATGATCCGTTGCTCACCTGGCCGCTTGAGATCGGCGGGCGGCTGGTCGCCGGAGCCTCCATTGCCATTGCCGTGTCCGGTCTCGACTATCTCATCGATCCGGCACAGCCCGACCGCGGTATCGACGAGCTGTTCATGGCGGATACCGTGGCCGTCGGACGGGGCGAGATCGACCTCGACGAAGCCACAGAGCGGTTGCGTGCCGGATCCGACGACCCCACTGGTGGCATACAACTCGAAGAGAGCGGGTCGATCGGGGAGTTCACCCTGTACGAACCGAGCGACGACGAGACACTGGACGGCGTCACGGCGATCAGTGAGACCGCCGTCCTCGTCGCCGATACGAGCGAAGCGATCCGAGGCGTCGTCGAGGCCACGGCGGACGACCGCGCCAGGGAAATCGAGAAGACCGAACCGTTCGAGTGGCTACTGAAGACGGCTGGCGACGGCCACGTCGCGGGCGGGTGGCTGGGACCGATCGACCTCGGGGACGCGTATTTCGGCGATCCGGCCGAGCGTCCCGTAGCCGACCTCCTCAGGGAAGACGACGACGTTCTCGCGTCGGTGCGTTTCGACGCCGACAGCGGCGAGGTCACGGCTTCCCTCGCCGCCCGGCGTCCGCTCGAGGGCGCGACCGCCGAGCAGTTCGAATCCCGGTTCGGGTCCGAGAGCGAAGACCACTCGGTGACGGTCAAAGACGAACGCGTGACCGCAAGCGGAACCTACAGCGAGGACGTGCTCGACTTCGAGTTCACCCGGCCCGACCGGACGGCGACCGGGGAGCCAGACGCGAGCGAGGCCGTCGATCCGCCCGAAGCGGTCGCGAAAGCAGTTCCCGAGGGGGCCTTCGAGTTTACCTACGTGGAAGGCGACAATCGCGTCCGGGTCGGGATCGTCAAAGAACTCCAGGCCGACGAAGTCACGTTTTCAGCCGTCCAAACGGACTCCGAGGCCTCGACGACGACACCCCGATCTGGCCTGTACATGTACCTCTACGTCGATCCTGCTGGCGATACGGTCATTGTGACGGCCACCGTCGACGGCACGTCCGGCGTCGTCGCTCGGAAGGAATTCCCCTGATACTGGTAATCCAGCCGCCGCTCAGGTTCGTATCACGATGGTGTTTCCCACCCGGTCACCGAGCCGTCTGTCCGATTTCGAGACCGCGATCGTGACGATCCCGACCAGGTAAACGAAGGGCAACCAGTCGATGAGCCGGAAGAGGTTCCGAAGGAGCGAGCCCAGAAACGACGGCGGTGAGCCGTCCGGTCGCGTCACCGTGATGCTGACGAGGTACTTCCCGACGGTCTTGCCCCACCGCCATTCCAGCACCGTGTGATAGCAGATCGAGACGGCGAGCCACAGCGCCAGTCCGACGACTGCAGGGCCACCTTCGAGATTCGTCTCGATCCCCTCGCTCGTCGTCTGTAAGTCGCCGCTCACGAAGCCGACCGCGGAGACGACGACCATGAACAGGGCGATCCAGACGATCGAGTCGATCGCCATCGCGACGCCGCGAATGCCGACGCCACACCGCCGATCAGTATTCGACGTCATTCCTATGTACCGCTGTCTCGGCGGAACGGAAAGACCCGATCTGTGCGTTTCCCCCGGTGAAACACGCCGCCCCGGGTTTTGTTCTCTCCCCCATTGGTAGTGGTATGGAACCGATCGAAACATCCCCACGAGACGTTGAAACGACTGCCACGACGCGGTCACCCCCTGCTTTCGACCGCCCGCTCGACTGGGCGATCGGCGGGGTGCTGGCCGTCCTCGGGTTCCTGATCGCCCTCGGCGGCGGGATCCTGTACGCCGCCGTCGATCGCCCCGAGATCGCGACACTGATTCAGGAAAGCGAGTTCCGCTCGGACGGCTTCACCGAGGGGGAGGCGATCGACGCGGTGGTGGCACTCGCCGAGTGGGGCGGTATCGGCCTCGTCGCGACCGGCGTCTCGATCGTGCTCATCGGCGTCGCCGTCGTGGTGGCCCACGGCCGGGCCCGACGCCACGGCCGGGGCACCCCGCGGTGGATCCTCGGCGTGGTCGGCGCGATCATCAACACCGTCCTCAGCTTCGTCCCGCTCTCGCCGCTGCTGGGCGGCGCGGCCGCGAGTCACCTCTCGACCGATCGCGAGGCGAGCGGCGTCGCAGCCGGGGCCTTCGCCGGCCTGTTCACGATCGTTCCGGCACTCGTCACCCTCGCGTTCGTCGGCGTCGGGCTGTTCACGGGCCTCCCCGAAGCGACCGCGGGGGCCGCCGTCGCAGCACTCGTGATCGGCGTCCTCCTCACCATCGTGTATGTCGTCGGGCTGAGTGCCCTGGGCGGGTACATCGGGCATCGATTGTAGTCGACAGCGTCGGATCGCCGGGGGGAACACCCTTAACAGCCCGCCACACGGTGATGGAACACGATGGACACCGGGTTCGAGCACGCACCGATCGGAATCCTCGAAGTGAGTCCGGACGGCGTCGTTCGGGACGGCAACGACGCTGCGGCGTCCATGCTCGCGGTGGACGCGGCCGCCAGTGCCGGCGAGCCGATCGATACCGTCTTTCCGGCATCCGTCGAGGGGCGCGTCCCTCAGGCGTTCGAGACGCCACCGGACGCGGAGCTGTCCTTCGTGGAATACTACCCGGAACTGGATCAGTGGCTCGCGGTCGATCTCGTCCCCGGTGACGACGCCGTCTACGTCTACCTCCGGGACGAGACCGACGGCCGCCGACGCGAGCAGCGACTCGACTCGCTACGATCGGACCTCCGCCGGCTGACGATCGGAAACGAACTCATCGCGGACATGCTGGGCGACCTCGTCGGGGCCTCGACGCGCGAGGAGATCGCCGAGACCATCTGCCGGCGGCTGGGCGGGACCGACATCTACGCGTTCGCCTGGGTCGGCGAGCGCGCGGTCGGATCCGGGGAAATCGTGCTGCAGGCCGCCGCTGGGACGACCGGCCGCACGCTCGAACAGCTCAAGACGGCACTCGACGGCGACGCGGATATCCCCGAACTGCGTACGATCGAACGGGGCGCACCGACGATCGTCGGGTCACTCGGCGAGGACAAGTCCGTCCCCGAAGACATTCGTCGAGCGGCGTTCGCCGACGGGTTGGGATCGCTGCTCGCGGTGCCGCTGACGTACGGATCGAGCGTCTACGGCGTCGTCGGTATCTACGCGGCCGAACGCAACGCCTTCTCCGAACGCGAACGCGAGAGTTTCGGGACCGTCGGGGAGATGGCCGGGTTCGCCATCAACGCGACCCGCAACCGGTCGTTGCTCTCGTCCGAACGGGTCGTCGAACTCACGTTCCGGTTGGCAGATCCCGCCGCGCCACTCGTCGCCACGGCCACCGAGACCGACGCCCGGATCGACGTGACAGGCGTGCTCGCGCAGGGCGAGGAGCTTCGCTGTTACGTCGACGCCGAGACCGAGCGGTCCCCGGACGAAATCGGCGCGGTGCTGGCGGACCACGAGTCGGTGATCGAGACGCGAACCGTCGCCGAGTACGACGGCGGGGGCTCGATCGAAGTCGTTCAGCGCGCCGAGACGCCGCTCGGGCAACTCCTCAGTCAGGGCGGCACAGTCCAGTCGGCCACGTTCGGCCCGGACGGCGATCGGGTCGTCGTCGACCTCCCACCGTCGGAAGACGTCCGCCGGATCGCCGACGCGATCACCCGCCGCTACGATGCCGCTGTGATCGCAAAACGGGAACGCCGACGGGACGAACGGACGACCGGGGAAGTCCGGGACAGCGTGACCGACAGGCTGACCGACCGGCAGGAAGAGGCCCTTCGGACGGCGTTCTTTGCGAATTACTTCGAATCACCACGCGGCAGTTCCGCCGAGGAAGTCGCCGATGCCCTCGGGATCACCGGGCCGACGCTGTTGCATCACCTCCGGGCCGGACAGCGCAAGCTCCTGGCGGACGTGTTCGAGGCGACCGATCGACGGCCCGACGTGGACCGGTCAGCGACTGACGGCTGACGGCCGAGCGACTCGGACGGAATTTCAGGCGTGTTCTTCGTAGGGCTGGACGACGACGAACCCGCCGGGATCGGTGAACTCCATCTGGAACCGTTCGCCGGACTCCTGGCCGATCATGTCCGAGAGGTTGGTGTTGACCTCGACCTCGGGCGCGGTCGCGCTCCAGGCAACTGTCGCACCCGGATCGGTCGTGACGGGCGGTTCCATCACGACCGGATCGCCGTGGGTGGTCAGCGCGACGTGACCGGGGCCTTCGAGTGCGACGTTGGTGAACCCGCCGGCAAAGGCTCCGGCGAGGCTGTCGATCTCGGTAATCTCGTAGGACAGTCCCGACTCGAAGGCGAGGATGTCCTCGCCGTTGACGGTGAGTGATTCGCCGTCGTCCAGTCGGAGGATCTGGATTTCCTTCCGCTGATCGGCGAGATAGAGGTGGCCCGATCCCTCGACGCGCATGATCGGCGTCCCCTCGCCGGTCGCGGCTTCCTTGATGAAGCCGGTGATCCCGCCTTCCGGAGTCGCCTGGCCGGTGAAGGTGAGGTCCCCGGTATACGCGACCATCGAGCCGGCTTTCGCCAGCAGCGACCCTGCAACGGCCACGTCGAGCGTGTATTTGTTCTCCAGGTCGAACGTCTCCTCGGTCTCTGTCGGTGCGTGTTCGGCGGTAAATTCGTCTACGTTCATCGTTTCACAGAGCCGTGTGAACAGACTCCGGGTTCGAATCAGTTCGCCGAACAAAAGAACCGGTAGACCGTGTTTCCGAGCGGGAAACCCGACTCGGCGATCAACCGGTGTCGAGACCCGTGATCTCGAAGCGAGCGCCCCCGCTCGCGGAATCGGTGGCCGCGACCGACCAGCCGTGGTGGTCGGCGATCCGGGCGACGATCGACAGCCCGAGTCCGGTCCCGTGATCGTCGGTGCTGAATCCAGGCTCGAAAACGCGCTCGCGTCGCCCCGGCGGAATGCCGCGACCGTCGTCGGCGACGTAGAACCCGGGAGCGTCAGCGAGCGGCCCGACAGTGACCGTCACGTCGGTCCCGCCGTGCTCGATCGAATTTCGGAAGAGGTTCTCGAAGAGCCGTCCCAGGCGGTCGGGATCGGCGACGACCGTGGGCAGCGATTTCTCGACGACGATGTCGGCGTCGTCGGTCTCGACAGTCGCCCACGCCCGCTCGGCGGCGGCCGAGATATCGACTCGTCCATCCGGCTGGACGACGTCGGCCCCCCTGGCCAGCGTCAGCACGTCCCCGACGATCCGTTCCATCCGGTCGTGGGCGTCAGCGACGTGTTCGAAGTGCTCGACCTCGCCGGTTTCCCGAGCCGCGCGCAAGCGGGCTTTGGCGACATCCAGCGGGTTGCGAAGGTCGTGGCTGATCACACTTGCCACGTGGTCCAGCCTGATCTCGTCGGCCGCCCGGGCGATCCCCGTCGGCACAGGAGTAAAGAGGAGGACCCCGCCGGCGTTTCCGTCCGTGGGGACGACCCGCAGGAGATATCGGTCATGCGACGCCGCCCCCGACTCGGACGGCTGCGTGCCCGTTTCGACGGTGAACTGATCGGCGGCCGTCCCGACGACAGCCGGCTCGTCAGGCCCCTGGACGATCGACAGCCCGACCGTCTCGAACAGCGAGGCCACCGGTTCGCCCGCATCCACGGGCCCGAAGGTTGTCTCGAAGGCTTCGTTGACCGTTTCGACGACCGGGGTTCCGTCTTCGATCCCGTAGTGACAGACCGGGTCGGGCCATTGCTCGGCGTCGACGATGCTCGTGGGGTTGTCGGTCATGTCTCGCGTGGTGCTGTGTCCGGCCCCTGTAGCGCTCCGATCGAGAACGGTCTTGCGGACGTCATTTGTGCGATGGCGGTGATCACCGTTCGTCCCGGTCGCCTAAAGCCCTGGAGGCTAGTTATACAGACGCCACCGACGGGGACGGCCACGGTACCGACTCAGTATCCCTAGCCTGGGAACTCAGGGGAGTACAGCACGACTATCCGGCCATGAAGGGACGCCGCTCAACGCCGAACGGAACTCCCTCACCCAACGGCGCTGTCGATCGTGGAGACGAACCCCGACCGGACACAGTCCCAAGCGGGACGATACTCGCCCTGCTCGGGGATACGTACGCTCGCCGGCTTCTGTCACTGGTAGTCGAGCAACCCCGGACGGGCCGGGAGCTCAGTGCGGCGACTGACATGTCCAGGCCGACGATATACAGACGGCTCGAACGCTTAGCCGAGCACGGGCTCGTCCGGACGGAGCTGGAGTTCGATCCAGACGGCCACCACCGAAAGCGGTTCCACGCCACCGTCAGCGAGTTCGACTTCGACCTCGGCTCCGACGGGATCGACGTGCATCCGCGAACTCCGGACGACGAACGGTCCTGACAGCGCCGCTGACGGCGCGTCCGCTCACCCGCAGTCGATCGATTCGCCGACGGCGCGGACCGTCTCTCTCGGGGCGTCGCCAAAGACCGTATAGCGATATCCGTCACAGGACCAGATCAGCGACGTGCCGCTTTCGAACGACTGGATCACTGCCTCCTGTCCGTTGATGTCGAGGCGATCGCCCTCGGGGAGAGTACCACTGTCGCCTCTCGGTTCGGACTTCGTCACCCGGAGGGTCGCCGACCCGTTCGTATACTGGAGTGACGTGCGGACCGTGCCGTTGTCGTCGAAATATCGCGCGGAATCGAACTCCAGGGGTTCGGGCACGTCCGGATCGGGAATCGCCATCTCGCTTGCGGCAGCCAGTTCACCGCTGGTCCCGAAAGTCCGGCTGACGATCTTCCGTTCGGTGACCGTCACGTTCGCCGGCGGATCGAACGTGAACGTGCCGGCCGGGATCGCGGGATTGAACGTCACGTTCCGGTAGGTCGTCCTCACGGTCCGTCGCTCCGTATCGACGACGATCGTCGAGTTCCACTGGAGCGGATAGTACCACTCCTGGTCGATCCACAGCGTGATATTGGCCGTGTTGACGTCCGCCTGTGGGACGGCTTCCACGACGTACGCCTCGCGACCGGCGACTGTCCCGGTCCCTCGGTAGTGCAGCGAGGCGTTTTCGAAACTCTCGACCTGTCCAGTGAACGGCTGTGGGCCGCCGCTTCCGGCAGCGGGTAAAACGAGTGGATCGAGTGCCGCTTCCCGCTCGGACTCGTCCGCCGGTGCGTTCAATCGCCCGAAGATCGACCGCATCGCTCGCGAAATGCTGGTGGTTGACTGCTGGTCCCCCTCGACCCGTCGCGTCCGCTGGACGGTGTTCGCGGCTCGGTCGTATCGCCACGTCACGGAGTCGTTTGCGACGACGAGTGACCGCGTTTCACCGGTCTGTGTCGTCGATCGACGCCGGTCGGTTCCGACCTCGAACACGGTCTGCCGGGCCGTGATTCGTGTCCCGTCCAGTGTGGACACGACCGTCGCATTCACTGCGTCAAGATCGGCGAGCGACCCCTCGACCGCCTCCGCCGTCGGCAGGTCCGACTGCTGGCTCCCCACTCCTGCACAGCCTGTGAGGACCGCGAGGATCGCGATCGACACCAGGAGGAGCGGTCGAAGCCGGGAGGTGGAGGGCGTCTGCATGTGACACAGTACGTATAGATCCCGAAAAACCTGATGGAGGTCGCTCAGATCGCACACGGTGTAAGCGATCCCCGAACAGTGTGTACCGGAGCCCGAAGGTTCGTGTCCCCGGCACACATGATATCTGTATGGAAGGACCCCGCGTGGTTGTCGTGATCGCCGTCCTGCTGGCCGGCTGTACGCTACCGGGCATCCAGCCGGACGCCGGGACGGCCACATCACCAGAAACCGGTGGCACCGCCGCGGAAACGCCGGCGACGGGGACGCCAGTACTCCCGGCGGAGGAGACCTGGACGGTGACGGTCGTCGAGGTGATCGACGGCGACACGATGGACGTCCGGTTCGCGAATGGGTCCACCGAGCGGGTCCGGTTGCTCGGCGTGGACACGCCCGAACCCTACGCGGAAGTGGCTCCCGCTGAGTGGGACGGCGTTCCCGATACAGAGGGCGGGCGTGCGTGGCTTCGCGGCTGGGCTGACAACGCCACGGCGTTCGCCGAGCGGCGACTGGCCGGCGAGGACGTCCGGATCGTCACCGACGAGGTGGCGGGTAGCCGTGGGGGATACGGCCGACTGCTCGTCTACGTAGTGGTCGACGGCGAGGTGTTCGGCGAGCAGTTACTCGAGAAGGGCTACGCGCGGCTGTACGAGACCGAGTTCGGGCTGTACGATCGGTTCGCCGCGGCCGAGGTGCGGGCACAGACGGCCGAAAGTGGCGTCTGGGGGTTCAGCGACAGGTCACGGTAGCCCGAGGCGATCGTTCCGAGCAGCCCGCGCCGGACGGCCAACCATGTCCGTGGGTTTATATACCAGAGTCAAACCAGGGCAGGCATGACCAAGTCGTACGACATCGAGGGCATCGAGTTGACCGACGACCGCTACACCGTCGTCCAGTCGCTGATTCGCAACAAGTACCGGGCCGAGGACGAGCAGGGGAACGTCGTGCTTCGGGGCAAACAGAAGCTGTTCAAGCTGAAAGAGAAGTTCCCGTTCGTCGACGCCGACGGCGAGGAGGTCTTCACCGTCACGGCGGGCGGGATCCTCGACGTCGCCGGCGACTACGTCCTCAGCGACGCCCGGACCGGCGAGGACATCGTGATCCTCGACAACGACTACTCGATCTTCCAGGACACGTGGAAGATCCGGGACGCCCGGACGGAGGCCAAACTCGCGGAGATCAACTCCCGGGGCGCGATGGTGACGCTGGCGCGAGCGTACGTCCCCTTCGGTGGCTGGATTCCACACAAATACGAGATCACGGACCTCGACGGCGACCACGTCGGGCGGATCGACGGCGAACTCTCGCTGAAAGACCGCTACGACATCGTCATCGACGATACGAGCGACGTCCCGAAAGAGCCGATCGTGGCCGCCGCGATGGTCGTCGACGCGATCCAGGGCCACTGACGAGACTCACAGCGACACCGTTGCTCGGCCACCCACGAACCGCCACGGCTTTGTCTCGCCTGGCGAACGTCGAAGTATGACTGCAGTCCTCTGTGACATGGACGGCGTGATCGTCAGTTCCGAGGCCCACTGGAAGCGCCACGAGAGCGAGGACATCTACCCGGCGACGGTCCCCGATCAGGAGGTCCCGCCAGAGGAGACCACGGGCATGTACTACCGCGAGATCTACGACTATCTGGACGACAATTACGGCGCGGCGATCTCTCGCGAGGAATTTCTCGAACTCTTCGAGGAAGCGGGTCGGCAGATCTACGGCGAGGAGGCAGAGATCGTCGCGGGTGTCCCCGAACTGCTCCGGGACGTTCGCGCCGACGGGCACGGCGTCTCGCTGGTGACCTCCTCGCCACATCACTGGATCGATGTCGTGCTCGACCGGTTCGACCTCGAAGACGATTTCGACGCGATCGTCAGCGCGGCCGACGTCGAGGCGGGCAAGCCCGCCCCGGATGTCTACGAGCGAGCGGCCGAGCTTGCCGGCGAGGATCCCACGGACTGTATTGCGATCGAGGACTCGACGAACGGGGCGTCGGCAGCCAAAGCGGCGGGCGCGTTCACGATCGGCTTCACCGGCGTCCACAACGACATCGACCGCTCGATTCCGGACGTCGTCGCCGAGGACGTCGCGGAGTTGCGGGAGCGCCTGCTCGAACGATTGTAAGCACCGACCGTCTCAGTCCGGAGTGAACGACGTCTCCTCGTCGGCCGTCCGGCGACAGACGGCCCGACCGCGCGCCAGGTCGTGCTGGACCCAGACACAGGCCCCGAGCACGAGGCACGCGCCGATCAATGGGGGCTGAATCCGTCGCAGGACGTCCGTAGCCAGCCATGTGGCAGCCCCACCCAGCCCGGCCGGAAGGTCGCTCGTCATCATCAGCAGGGGCTCGGGCGGGATAGCGAGCCAGAGCAGGATCGTGCCGATCGCGAGGACGCGTACTGCCGGATGGTTCTCGATCCGGTAGGCGACCAAGACGAGGGGCGCGACAGCGAGCGTGAAGTAAAACCATTCCAGCGGGACGACCGCCAGCAGGCCGATCACCGTCGCGAGAAAGGCCGTCTCGGCACCGGCCGGCTCGTCGAGTCGACGATAGCACGCGAGCACTGGCGGGCCGAGGAGGCCAGCGGCCCCGATCCAGAGCCACGGGCCCGAGACGCCCAGTGCCGACAGCGGACGCATGACGGTCACGTGGGCCGGTCGAAGCGGCGGCCCACCCGCGAAGACGGCGGTCGAAGACTCCTCAAAGAGGACCGTCGTGACGTAGGATTGGGTCAACTCGATGCCGACCACGAGGTTCCCTAGCCACCCGACGGCCAGGACCCCGATCGCGACGGCAAGTGCCCGCCAGGAGCGCCGGGCAAACAGCCAGGCCCACGTCCCGCCGGGATAGACTTTGATGAGCGCCCCCAGCCCGAATCCGACCCCTCCTCGCCAGGCGCGGTCGGTGAGGGCGACGAGGAAGCCGCCACCCACACAGAGGGCCACGACCGGGGATATCTGTCCCATTACGAACGTGCTGGTGACTGGCCCGGCGGCGAGGATCGCGAGCGCGGCGAGTCGCCGGTCGATCCGAGACTTCGTTGGGAGGCGATCCAGGACGAGCCACGCAAGGGTGCCGAGTGCGAGCAGATTGACGCCGACCTGCGTGACGTAAGCGGCGGTCGGCCCGATGAGCCCGTACCCGATCGAGAGAACGGCGACGACAGGTGGGTACTTGAACGTGAATCCGGGGGTACCGGTCGGGCTCACGGCGTAGACCGCCTCGCCGTCCAGCATGGCCCGGCCCGCCCGGGCGTAGACGTCGGTGGCGACCGAGAACTGTGCCGGACGAACCACGGCCATCGAAATGACTGCGGTGAGACCGGCGAGCAGCCCGACGACGAGGGAAAGGCGTACCCACCACCGGCCGCTCGGCCGGTCGCCACCCCCCACCGACGGAATCGAGTTCGGCAGCGCCATATCCCATCTCCAACCGGTCTTCGGAGAAAAGTATCGGTTCGACACTGGGGTTGCTAGCTCGGAGTCGAATCCCGTCCAGGGTGGTTCGATCCAGCGGTGGCCCCGCCGACACCGAATGACGTGCTACTGAGGCGAAAAAGGCTCGATCGGGCCAGCTTCGGTCGGAGGGCTACAAGAGGGACGGAAGCGTACCTGGAGCTGATGGCGGACTTCGAACTCACCGTCGACGATCGAACGCTCGAAGCCGAATGGCTCGACGAGAGTCCCGACCTTCGGGACGCCCTGGCTGATGCCCTGCCGGTCGAAGGCCAGGCGGCCCGGTGGGGTGACGAACTGTACTTCGACGCGAGTCTGGACGGCCAGCCGGAGACGACGAGCGAGGAAGTGCCGGTCGGCACGATCGCCTACTGGGCAGGCGGTGAAGTGATCGCACTGTTCTGGGGGCCGACACCCGCAAGCACCGACGAGACACCGAAAGCGGCAGCCCCGGTCGCGCCACTCGCGCGGATCGAAGACGTGCGTCCGCTGGCGGATCTCGACGGGGGCGCGACGGTGCGGATCGAA
Source organism: Halorhabdus sp. BNX81 (assembly GCF_029229925.1). NCBI lineage: Archaea > Methanobacteriati > Methanobacteriota > Halobacteria > Halobacteriales > Haloarculaceae > Halorhabdus > Halorhabdus sp. BNX81. The sequence continues at coordinate 2,775,391 of NZ_CP107254.1, forward strand.
CCCGTGGAGTGATTAGGACGGGCGCGCCGACAAGTCGCTTGCGAGGATGAGGGCACAGCTGCGAGAACTGGACCGGAGTCGGACCCTACTCGGCCCCAGCAACGGTTGCAGCGACGACACGCCAGTCAGAAGAGCGTAAGCCCGCGTCGGGCAGACAGACGACTCGTCGGAGCAGCATCGGTCAGTATGATTCAGTCCACACGTCGCTTGGTCGACAGAGGAGAAGTGGATGCGTTTAGCTGAAATCACCATAAATCATCCATCGAAATCATGGACCCTCAACTCAAAAATACTTTCCGTTAAATTTATATATACACTATATAATCTGGAGTTGTGATGAGAATTATTGAAAGAAATGGAAATTATAGTGGAATGAAGTACAAGCTGCAAGGACAACGAAAGAGTTCAGTTCTGACTGCTGCTCTCCTCGGAGCGATCCTGATTCTACTGGTATTGTCAGCCACCGGTGCTGCGTCAGCGAGCACTGCCGTGGAAAATTTGTCGGATCCAGCAGTGAATACGGGACTACAGTCTACGGCAACGGAAAACAACCAGACTTCAGTCGAGTATGTCACTCTCATCACTGGCGATACAGTGGCCATTGTCGACAGTGCTAACGGGACACAATATCGTTTCCTCGGCAATACGAACGGCACGATCTACGAGACGGATACCAGCGTCTATGTAGTCCCCGACGGCGTCAACCGTTCACGGTTCGATCGGACGCTTTTCAACGTTGACCTCCTTCGCCAGCAAAACCTCACTGATCGAGAGAGCGGATCACTGCCGATCATCGTCAAGTGGACCAGTGACGGTCAAAGCCGCCATAGTGGTCGGCGGCTACTCCGTCGATCGGGCAGTCGTACGACCCATAATCTGGATATTATAAACAGTACGTCTATCACTATCCCCAAGGCGCAGGCGACAGAGGTGTACCAACGCCTCAAAACAAGCGATCGGATTGCGCACGTGTATTATAACGCAAAAGTCCAGGCCACAGCAGCACCCAGCAGAACGGCGATCGATGCCCAGATTGCACGGAATCGATACAACGTCACAGGAGAAGGGCTAACCGTCGCAGTTCTGGACTCCGGCGTTAACGAATCCCATCCGGACATCAATGGTTCGGAAATTGCCGAGAAGGATTTCACTGGAGAGGGGACAACTGTTGACCTCGCCCGGCATGGTACCGCCGTTGCCGGGTTGATTACTGGCGATGGAACAGCCTCAAACGATACGTACGTCGGCGTTGCCCCCAACACGAATATCGTTGATGCACGCGTACTCGATCGGTTTGGGGACGGAAGCGTTGCTAACGTCATCGCCGGCATCGAATACGCTCTCGAACGAGATGTAGACGCCATTTCGATGAGCCTCGGACACCCGGCGACCAGCACTCGCCAGAACGACCTATTCCGAGAAAGTATCGCCAGGGCATCACAGCAGGACGTTCTGGTAGTTACTTCGTCCGGGAAACAGCCCGGATATGGATCGATCACCTCACCCGGAACACTCGGCGAAGTGTTGACGGTCGGTTCGAGTATCGGCGACAAACAGCTTGCTCAGTATACCCCGCAAGGCCCGACACCGCACGGGAAGTACGTTAAGCCGAACGTTGTTGCTCCAGGATCAAGCGTCCGTGCTCCTGGTACCGACGGCGGATACCGGACGTCGAAGGGGACATCCTTTGCAACACCGCTGGTCACTGGGACTGGCGTGCTGGTCCGACAGGCACATCCCGGATGGAGTGACGAGCGGATCAAACATGCGATCACATCAACCGCGGATCCGTTCTCAGGTGCCGACGTGTACACGCAAGGGGCGGGCATCGTGAATGCCTCGGCAGCGATCGATACACAGGTGCTTGTCGAACCAGCTACGATAAACTTTGACACCGTGACAGTTGGTTCGAGTGAATCCCGGACATTCACGGCCACAAATCTCGGAAACACATCACGGAAAATGAATATCTCCGCAGAGGTTCGCTCCGTCGAATCAGGTACTCCGGATGACATCTCGCTCAACCGGACACAGCTACATTTAGAGCCTGCCGAATCAGCGACTGTTCGAGTCACAGTGCGTCCGACTGACGAAGTCTCGGTACCACATTCCGGACGGATCACAGTCGGGAACAAGACAGCGATCTTCGGATACACTCCTTCGCGAACGATTACAGTCAAAAAGCGGGGGTTCGGATCGAAGAACAACGACACAGTCGCAGTAGTGAATACCGACACCGACCGCGTGTACGGCCCCCGTGAAATCGGTGGATCGACAACCACATTCTCCGTTTCGAAACCCGGAACGTACGTTGCGGTCTCGACGAGCCGGCATAATGGCCAGCCAGTTGTCACAGCGAACGAAACGACCGTACAGGGGGAGGCGACGATCATCCTCGACGAACACCGGACAGTGCGACGAAGCATCGCAACGTCATCGCTGCCGGAGCCCGCGTCAGCATTACACAACCGGACAGTGGCCCTAAACGCCACCGTCGATGGCGCACCGTACGACGTGCGACTGGTCGCCAACGACGCCGGAACTGGAACGGTGCGTGTGAGTCCGACCGAGCGGATGACCTACGCAGTTCGGCGAGTGATCACAGTCTCACCCGAGGCCAGGACGTTCGATACGCCGACGATCTACCACCTGAAACACGTCTCCGAGACCATCGAAGATTCTCACAGGCACGACACGGTCAACGTGGAGAACCTTGCGACTCAACACGTCTCCTATTACCGTGGTCGACCGAACGAGACGTATTCGGCAACGCTGGCGGCTGATGAGTTCGACGACGTCTCGCTCGCGCAGGCATATACAACCGGAGGGCTCGCCGATCGTCACGAGCAGACGATTCGCGTATCACCGAGTATCGTCCAATATCACGATTCGGTTGCATTCGGCCAGTCCGGATACGTCAGGTGGACGGCAACGGGACAGGCCTTCGTCCGATCTCTCGAAGGCGGCGAAGCGATCCGAACAGCTGTCAAGAAACAGCCCTATCGGTCGATGCTCAAGTCGTGGTCCCTCTCCGACCGTTATTTCGAGGCGGCAATATTCCCGACGGTCGGCCAGCCACCACGTGGGTACGTGATGAGTGATAGCCCCCGCGAACAGTACACGGTCTGGATTAACGGGAACCGGACAAAAACGACAACTCGAAACTATGCGACGGCATATCTTTCGGCCCGACAGCAAGGGATCGACAGGGTGCGGCTTCGCGTACAGGACCAACATGGAATGTCGCCGCTGTCGAACGACACCGTGACGACGTTCGCGGCGTCGACGAACGGGAGCGATCGGCGACCGCCGGCCGTTCCGGACGTGATCTTCGAAAGCCAGAGTGCGACCAACGTCGTACCGAACGGCAATCTGAGCGTGACGATTCGAACGAGCGATGCCGGCAGTGGCCTCAGAAACGCCACGCTCTACGTCGGGACGCGTAACACCACAGGTTCACCGACCGGTACGCCCTTCGAGAGTGGAACCGAATGGCAGGAAGTCCCACTACACCGGACGGCTAGTGGCGAGTATACAGCGACGTTGCCGCTGGAGAAGTACCGCGGCAGCCTCAGCGTCGCCGTGCGAGCGATCGACAAGGCGGGGAACTACGTCGAGACGACGGCGACGGACGCGGTCGTCGTCGGGAGTCGTCGTCCAACACCCGTTGTGACGGCAAATCGGACATTGATCACCGTGAACAGCACTGTTCGGCTTGACGCGAGCAATTCATTCGACGATCTCGGAATCGATAGCTATCAGTGGGATATTGACGGTGATGGAACCACTGACCGAACGACGACCAGGCCGACGACCACTGTGAGCTACGCCGAGCCGGGTGCGGTCAATCCAACCCTGACCGTCAGCGACCTGCAAGGCTTCTCGGCGAGTACGGCCATCGCGACGATCGCGGTTGCGGAGCGTTTACCTGCGGAGCAGTTGCCAAAGCAGGTTCGAACTGACATCCACGATGCAGTTATCACTGACAGTGTCGGGACAGCCGGCGTGGCGTACGGTCGCCGGTCAGTCAAAGGTGATTCTGTGTTGTACGTCACAGGCAGAAGTAATGGCGGAATCGACGCTGGCCCGAACAGTACCGTCGTCGTGAACGGCACGTCCGTCAGTGGGAGGACGGCTGGGCACAACGTGATCGCACGGAACGGAACGTTCCGGGGTGGAATCAATGCCTCTGGGACCGTCGTCGTTGCAAGTAATCAAACAATCGTATCCGGAAATCTGCAGTGCGAGGAGTTAATCCGAGTTCTGCCCGGTGCGACACTACGCGTGCAGGGGACGATCGAAGCACAACGCGTCGACGTCGCAGAAAGTGGAAGTGTCGTAGCTGACGCGGGGATAGATGCACAGGTTGATGCTGAATCCGACGCGAACGAGACTGATACGGCCGACGCACGTGCACTCGTGGATGCACGCCTTTCGGACGTACTATCGTCGAACGCGAGCGTCCAGCCCGACATCGAGCATGCGGTCGAGGGCGGGCAGGTCGAAATAGCACGGAAGGCACAGCCCGGCAGAACGGTCGCCGCCGAGTCAGTCGTGTTTGTGGATGGCAAGACGAACGGCGGGATCAGCGCCGGCTCGAACAGTACCCTCGTCGTGAACGGGACTGCAGTCAATGGGAAGGTGAACGGTCACAACGTGATCGCCCGGAACGCGACGTTCCACGGCGGAATCAACGCATCCGGGACGGTGGTTGTTACGGGCAACCGAACAGTCGTGTCCGGCGATATGCAGAGTGCCGAAACAGTCAGAGTGTTGCCAGGTGCGACACTGCAGGTCAGCGGGACAATCGACGCACAGAAAGTCATCGCCGAGAAGGGGGCCGTGTCGGTCGCAAAGACCAGTAACGCCAGCTAATCCGTCGGTCACGTTCGAACGTGACCCACGTGACTGAGACGGACACTCATATATCGATTAGGAAAATAGTATAGATGGTACATTCATCCGCACTATATAATATAATATATTAATAAGTAATATCTATTATAGTTATATCCAAATTAGAAATTATGTAAGTTATAATGGTCTAACCAGATTGTAGATTGAAAAGACTTATTGTGTTGTTATGATATCACCCTGTATGGTTGAAAACCATGAAAAGAGTCGGAGATCGTTTTTGAAAACAACTGGGATAGTCGCCGCTGGGGTCGTTGGGGTCGGAAGCAGTACCACCGTATCTGCAAGACGAAGACGACAGCATGCAGGAAAAAAGGAAGAAGATGACAAGCAACAGAATTCATTCACACCGTCCGGCAAGAATTCTGATTTGCATCAGAAAATGAGTGAGGCATTTCGTAAAGAAGGATCATCTGGAGTTGATTCAATATTGTCCGAATCGGGTCGGGGGTATTCCCATATTTCATCTTCAGCAGAAGATACATCGGAGAAAGATGATGAACTTGAAACAATGGACAGGTATATCGAAGATGATTCAGAGATAAGTACAGCTACTGTCGCTATCCCTAATACAGACCAAATCAGTGTGCATGTTATGGTGAATCTGAGAAATGTCGAATCATCTTGGGGATCGGCCACATATGCGGAGGATGCAATCGGTGTGGGTTTCAATCCCGACCACTGGTCGTCAGTCGGTGAGCCAGACATCTACGCTGAAGATCCTCATTCGGGGGACTTCTTTTCAGGAACTTTGGATGGCGATGGTGGTGGTGTTATCGGAGTGGTCGATCTGGAAGCCGACCCAGTAGTTCTTCCGAACGAGTCATATGTTGAGCTCTATGCTGAGTTAGAGAATTTAGATGGGGTTGCAGGAACAGTATTAGGATACTATGAACATTGCGAAAAGCTTACTACATGGACGGGGAAAGGAGTGATCGATAGTGTCGAAATTATTACAGATAAGCTTGGTATAAATATAGACACCGGCGCGTCTACTTTATGGGATTTTGCTGATCCCCATGATCCAGAAGACGCTCTAAAAAAGTAATTTAAGTTAGTAAATACAATGGATACTGAAGCATTCATTTTCAATTGCGGCGAGCTCTGGTTTTTAGCTCTAATATACATTGAAGTCTATCCACATCCAGGTGACGTTCCATCTTTGGGGGCCTTCATTACTTTGATAGCCCTCGGACTGATCTATGCGATTCCGCTATATTTCGCGTGGAGGATCGTCTCTGAGCTATACGATACCGCTTTATCTCTCGTGGGAGATCGTCTCTGAGCTATGATTTTCGATAATTTGGTCTTGCTCGGCAACGAACGGGATTCAATGTCAGGAATGCTCACCGGCTACTCAGCGATACCACAGCCGATCGGGAGCAAAAGCGTGCGGCCCGCGAATCGCTGAAAGATATCTGGACGGATGTCGAGATCAAATCCCAGACCAAATCTTGGCGGGCGATCCAGAGACAACGCGAGAATGGGGGGAGAGAACATTCACGCGGTCGGTGCGCTGACGACGACGTTCTCCTTGGTCTCGATCAGGGCCGACAATGTCTCGGCCTGCATCGCGTTGAAGGTCTCGAAGGGGAACGCGCCGGCGAAGGCACTCTTCGGGAAGGACATCTCCAGCGGAGAGACGAACTGGCGGTGGTTCTTGATGTAGATATTGTCGGTGATCGCCACGACGGTCGAATAGAAGGGTGGCTGGCAAAAGCTATTCGGACCAAAATATACCCACCGTATCTGTAAGACGAAGACGACAGTATGCGGGAAAATCGGATGCAACATATAATTAGTCAGTAGAAAAAGAAGAAAGTATGGCTGGAGTACAGATCGTTGGCGAACTGGGCTTGCCAAGCGTGGCGTGGATTCCAAATACAAGGACAGCCGGGCCCAGGTTTCAGAGTTTCAGTTCGAGTGGAGATGCCTCAATTACGTTCGGTAGCGAAACCAAAGTGTGGCGAGCTGAAACACACGCAACAGAGGAGGAGATGGATGATGGTGACTCGTGGGTTGACCCAGACCCGGTTTGAATAACAAGTTCTCAGAATGGAAACAAAACAAGATGAAACGAACCGAAGGCGTTTTCTCGGCGTGGTAGCGACAGCACTCGGATCGACGGCCGGTTGTGCAGAAATCAGTCGCCTTCTCGGGGAGCCAAGGGCGCGAAAACGAACGAATCTGAGCTGGCGCGCATTTGAACCGTACGTGAAGGGGCAACCGAACCTCGATGCGGCACCGGCCGCGGACGGCTGGCTCGCGACCGATCCGGACTGGATCGATCGGAACGTTAGATGGCCAAATCTGACGGGGCACGAACAGGATAGTATGCGCCAATTGCAACAGCGGTTCGAGCCGGGCGAATACTTCTTCACGGCGATCGTCGGTGCGCTCCCGTTTGACTACGCTCTGGGAAAATACCGAGATGTCAGAATCGACGGGCAAGCGATACACGTCTACGCAAAAGGTGCCTCAACATCTCCCGATGGTAATTCGGATCCGGACCCCAGCGAACCGGAGTCAATCTACGACTACACGTTCACACTCTGGAAACTTCGGGACAATCTGAGCGCGCCGACCGACATCGACTTCAACTTCCGACGTGGTGAATTGCCGACCGACACCTGGTCGAACAGGTAGGCTCAGATTCACTCCACCGCGACCAACCGGCCCTCCACCACCGGCCCAATGGCACGTCCGGGAACGCCACCTCGATCGCGAACTCTAGTTCCTCGGCATCGCCGCCGGCGGGCAGCGTCAGGCCTATTCCTGAATTCCAAAGAGGAGGTACTTGAAAAATCTCAATACCCGGTCGAATGGGGGCTAGATCACCGCAGTAGTAGTCCGTGTCACCCCGAGGACTCAGGCTCAGCCTCTTCAAGCATGGAGTACAGCGACGAAAGAACACTTCCGAGTAGCGCGATTCCGCCGATGAATAACGGAAGTTTTGCCTGCTGTTCCGCGATGGGGTCAACTCCCCCTGTTTCAATTTGCACTACCCACACCATCAATAGGATACTGAATAGGAGCGCATCTCTTGACAGTGACATGTGTGAATTGGTTGTAGGCATATTTATAAAAGATTTCGTTCTACTGATACCATCGGCGACGAGAACGCCACCTGGCTGGACATCCCACCGGGTGAAAATGCCCACGCGAAATGTGCACTTGCATCCGTCGTTAGGCAAGAGAAGAGCCACACCACTGCGGCGGCTTGGCGAAAACGGGTTGTCCCGAGCATGGGGCCACTCAGCCGACACGAACATGCGGATGTGATAGCAGGATAGAAAGACTGATATGATAATCGGATTGGAGATTGTATATAATGCGTCGACGGAAGTTCCTCTCGCTGGCGTCTACGTCGTTCGCACTGGCAAGCGTTCCTGTATTACGCAGTGTGATGGGACCGACAACCGTCAGCGAGACCGTCTTCGGCGCGAGTGAATCTCCCCTCTCAGAGGCGGACATCAAAACGGCCAATCGACGGGCACTGAAGAATACAGACGAGATCTCGGCCCAGTCGAACGGTGGAGATGCTGCTGCGATGATGCCGTCGCCGGTGACCGGAGAGAACGAAGCCGTCGTCGGCTATCGAGTTGCAGTCGATAGTAGCGGGCATGTCGATTACCTACTCGGGAGTGTCAGTACCGGCCGTGGCGACGAACGACGACGATCCCACGACACGACGAGGGGACGCCAACGCCGTGACAGCGAGGCCACAACCCGCGCGGCCAGTGACGAAAGTCCCGCTCAAAGCGCCGTCGAAAGGGTACACGAAGGATTGAAAGGCGCAACTGATCGAACGGTTTCAGCACGATCGGGCGGGTGCTTCGAGCCAAGCGGCCTGTTCTCGGATGCCACGAATCTCGAAGCGTGGACCGACCAGTGGGGGTGTCCTGATACGAGTGGTCGCAGAGTCACGATCGGAGAGCCCGCAGGACGGGATCAGTTTACCAACAAGGATGTGGAACGGGCGTACGGACAACTGTTCGTCGATGAGTATGTCTTCCGGCAGAAACGAGACGGCGAGCAACTCATCAGCACGCTGAGCGAGTACGAACTGCGGCCAGGCGAAGCCATAGATGAGGACGGTTTCAAGAACTACAAGCTCGAGGGATTTGAGCCCACCCATGACTACGGAGTGGCCACCAGAAACGAAGTTCGCCAGATCGAGGGGGCACCAACCTACAAAAACGAAGCCCCTTCCGACATTACGGGGTTCTCGATGGATGCCGGTGTCACGCCAGTCAGTATTGATCTGAGCTGGAGCAACGAGCCCGACGAAATTCAGCTGATCAAGCACGGCCATCCGGCTGATGCTATCAGATGGGAACACACGTGGGCGAAGACACAAGCAACACCGACTGTGTTCGCGGCGAGCGCAGCCAGAGTCGCTGACGAGTTTGCGGACGGTGAGAAAGTGCTCCGGACCGAAGCAGAAATGGACGTGATAGATCCAACGCCGTGGTATTTGCCGTTACCAGGGAGCCACGGATCGCTTTTGACCGCCGTGGAATATTATGTGGGAGAAGGAGAGAGTGCGTAGATGAGTGGTGTGGGCCGAATGATCTGAACGGAGCATTCCACCTGATGTAGGAGGACACAGTGACAAACGATCACCTCGGCACCATGTTCCCCAGTACCATACTGCTGGATTGCGATGGAACTGGCGATATGATTTGTACCCATATACCACCCGGAGTTTCGACAGGGTCGTCGCTCAGACAACTTCGACCGTCCGCGTCTCGACGACCGGCTGAATCGGGAGTTCCGGGAACGCCACTTCGACGCGGAAAGTCAGTTCGTCGGCGTCACCCCCGAAGACGCCGACCGGAAGCGTCGCCTCGCCAAGGTAGGTCTCACTCGCAGTCATCTCGACGCCGTTGACGGTCACGCGGATGCCAGCCTGCCCGCCGCCGGCCGTGTTCCGGATCGTCACCTCGCACATCTCGTTCTCGCCGTGGGGGATCGACTCGGGGAAGTCACCCCAGTCGATCTCGACCACCGGCAGGTCACGTGCACTCTCGAGGACGCGCTCGGCGACGCCCTCGCTCAGGTCCGCGTCGACCAGGCCCTCGACACCCGCCGCGACCACGTCGGCTGGCGTCGCCAGTCCCTCGGCGGCGAGTTTGCTCGCCCGACCGGACCCGACGCCGTCGATGGCCGTCAACCCGACCGCGTCGTCGCTGATGCCGTGTTCGACGCGGGCCTCGATCCGACGGGCGAGATTCGCCGCGCGTGCGCCGTCGAACTCCGCAAGAAAGGCCTGGAGTGCAGCCAGGAGGCGATTGGCGTTCTGGCGGATCACCCAGGCGTCGCTCTGAAGTTCGGTCGGCGTCGTTCCCCGCATGCTGGCCTCCAGGATCGCCAGCACCTTCCGCTGACCCGAATCGAGATCGACGTCGACGACGGTCTCCTGATCGGTTCGGTCGTCGCCCAGGACCGCGTGGACAGCGTCGCGTTCGTCGGTTCGGGCGCTGACGCTGTCAAACTCGCCGGCCCCCGCGACGGCCGAGAGTATGTCTCGCTCGGTGAGTTCGGCCTCGCCCGCGGCGTCGGCGAGATCGCCGAAGTGCCGGGCAGTATCCAGCCGGAGGTAAAAACGCGAGGCGAGGCGGCCAAGGGCGGTCGCCGAGACCCGGAGATCGTCGTCCATCTCGACGAAGCCCCGATCAACCAGCCCACGCATCGTGGAACTGGCCTGCTCCCGAAGCGATCCCGCGGCGTCGTAGCGATCTGGGGCATTGTTCGCGCGCACGTAGTAGAACGTCGTCTCCAGCCAGTCGAGCACGTCGTCGAGATCCCGGATCGTCCCCATCGCGATCTCGGCGTTGAGGTGGGCATCCAGGCTCTCGGCCAGCCGTGACTCGATCTCCTTCCCGTCTCGGAGGAGTCGCCGGTACTTGTCGGCCTCGCTGCGGTCGGTGATCACCCAGGCGTACCCGTGTTCGTCGTAGCCCGGCCGGCCCGCCCGCCCGAGCATCTGGAGGACGTCCAGCGGACTCATGTCGACCTCGCCCTCCAGGGGATCGTGGAGTTTGGTATCACGGATCACGACACACCGGGCGGGGAGGTTGACGCCCCAGGCGAGCGTCGAGGTGGAGAAGAGGACCGCGAGTTTTCCCTCGCGGAACCACTGCTCGACCAGATTTTTGTCCTCCCGGGAGAGCCCGGCGTGGTGGAACCCGACGCCGTCGAGCACCGACTGTCGGAGGGTGTTGTTGTTGAGTTCGGAAGCGTCGTTGTGAAAGTCGTAGTCGCCCCGGGCACCGACCGGAATGTCCCGTTCGGCGAGTTCGTCGCGGGTCTTCTTGGCCGCCTGGACCGTGTCCTGCCGGGAGGAGACGAACACGAGTGACTGCCCGTCCTCCCGGAGGTGGGGTTCGACGAGATCGAGGGCTCGGTAGAGGCGACGGTACTTGTCGGCGAAGGCGTTCTCGCCGTGGCTGTAGGTCTTGACGTCGGCGTTGAGGGGGACCGGTCGGTAGTCCTCGCCGAAGGCGAAGGTGCTCTCGGCGGGGGCCTCAAGCCACTCGGCGACGTCCCCGATGTTGGTCATCGTCGCCGAGAGGGCGACGATCCGGGGGTCACAGAGGCGTCGCAGTCTGGAAATGGTGACCTCCAGCACGCTCCCGCGGCGGTCGGCGTCGAGTAAGTGGACCTCGTCGATGACCACGCAGTCGACGTCGGTGACGAAGCTGTACCGGCTGGAGTCGTGCTTGCGAGTCGCCGAGTCGGCCTTCTCGGGGGTCATGACGAGAACGTCCGCACGCTCTGCGCGGCGGGGGTTGAGGTCGCGTTCGCCGGTGACGACGTACACCGAGTAGCCCAGTTCCTCAAAGCGATCCCACTCGCTCTCCTTCTCGTTGGTGAGTGCCCGGAGCGGCGCGAGGAAGAGCGCCGTCCCGCCCCGATCGATGGTCTTCGCGATGGCGACCTCCGCGACCGCGGTCTTGCCGCTGGCGGTCGGCGCGCTCACGACGACGTTCTCGTCGCGCTCGAGCAGCGCCGGCAGGGTCTCGGCCTGCATCGCGTTGAACGACTCGAAGGGAAACGCCGGCGCGAAGTCGGGCAATACGTCGGCGACGGGCACCGCTTTTGGGCTCTCGACTGGCTCTGCCACGCGTAGGTCAGAGACGGGGCGGCGCGTGCATAGGCGTTTCTGTCGCGGGTCCCAGCCCGATCGGCCGATCGAGATACCTGGCCAACCGGTCGACACTGGCGGCGACCGGACAACCACCCCGGACAGTCCCCCTGTTTTATCCTGCCAACGAATGAATGCGACCCTATGTACGACCAGATCCTCCTCCCGGTCGACGAGCAGACTGGACCCGCCGAGGTACTCCACCATGCCGGCGAGATCGCCCACCACTTCGACGCCGAGATCCAGATCCTCTACGTCGCTGATACCGACGAGTACAGCGTGACAGTCGTTGACGAGGGGGTGGTCGACGGGCTCGTCGAACACGGCAAGCAGGTCGTCGCCGACGTGGGCGAGACCCTCGACTCCCTCGACGTCGCCCACAGCGCCGATGTCGTCCAGGGGACGCCGGCCGAGACGATCGTCAAGTACGCCAGCGAATACGGCTACGACCTGATCGTGATGCCGACCCACGCCCGCGAGGGACTCTCGCGGTTCCTGCTCGGTAGCGTCACTGAAAAGGTCGTCCGACTCGCGGACGTGCCGGTGCTGACCGCCCGGATGATCGAAGAGGATGCGTTTACCTTCCCATACGAGCGCATCCTGCTCCCGACCGACAGCAGCGAATCGTCACGTCGCGCCGCCGAGCACGGCCTCGACCTCGCGGCGGCCATGGACGCCGCGGTCGACGTGCTCTCGGTGGTCGAGACCGCCGCGCTCGGGCCGGATATCGGCTCGAACGTCACCAGCGGCGACTTCGACCAGGGTGCCCACGAGGCGGTCTCGGAGGTCGCGAGCATGGCCGAAAAGCGGGGCGTCGAGGCGAGCACACACGTCGAGACCGGGTCGCCCGACGAGGAGATCCTCTCGGCCGTCGACGAGTACGACTGCCAGGCCGTCGTGATGGGCACGACCGGCCGCCGCGGCGTCGATCGAATCCTGTTGGGCAGCGTCGCCGAGAAGACCGTCCGGTCCGCGCCGGTGCCGGTCGTGACCGTGCGTGAGGAGTGAGAACGCAGACGAGACCGCTATCGGCAATGGATTTTGAGTACCGCGTGAGTACAGCATCTCCCGCTCGCTTTCGTCGTGACCGGTGACGACTCCGGACCAGAATATATTTATTAGATTTACTGCAAGATTCGATATCAGGTCGAAGATGATCTCGACATGAACCGACGGACGTTTCTCGCAACGCTGGGCGGGACTGCCGCGGTCGGTGGCGCGGGCTATATCGCCATAGATCCGTTCCAGCGAGAACACAGGCTCTGGTGCGTTCGTCTCAATAATACGTGGTTTGGAGAAGCCGAAGTCGATGCGCGAGTGAAACGTAATGGCACAGTTGTCCACGAAGATAGTTACGAAATCCCAGGAATGGACGCAAGTCCGAGGGGGGACGAGGAGCCGCTGTATTGGGTCGACGTGAACAGGAGATTACTCTACGGGTGGAATACCGATCCGGCAGTGTTCACTGTCGAAAGTCGCAGGTCCGACCGGGACAAGTGGGTGAGTCAATCATTCGACCATGTTGAAGCCACCAACATCCATGCAACAGTCGATATATATGGTAGCTCGGGAGTCGCCGGGACCCGCGCACACGAATTCGGATCGTTAGCGCAAGCGAAAGGATTCGTCGAAGAAGTCAAACCAGCCAATAGAGATCAGTCGGCCGGGAACACCACTGAGAGGGCAAGCCCACAGAAATGAACCGACGTCGGTTTCTCGCAACGCTGGGCGGGACCGCCGCGGTCGGTGGCGCGGGCTATATTGCCTTGGATCCATTCCAGCGGGAACACCGGCTCTGGTTCGTTCGTCTCAACAGATCGTGGCCTGGAGAAGTCGAAGTCGATGCCCGGGTAAAACGCAATGGCACAGTCGTTTGCGAAGATAGCTACGAAATCCCAGGAATGAACGCAAGTGAAAGTGTGAGCGAGAAGCCAGTGATTTTTGTCGACGTAAACAGTAGATTACTTTACGGCTGGGATACCGACCCAGCGGCGTTCACTGTCGAAAGTCGCATCTCCGGCCGGGACGAATGGGTGAGTCAATCCTTCGGTCACGTTGAAGCCAATGCCAGCATCGGAGCAACGGTTGAAATCCTAGGCCGCGGAGTCGCTGGTGTCCAAGCACACGAATTTGGATCCGCAACGCAGGCGAAACAGTTCCTCGAAGAAGTCAAACCAGCCAATAGAGATCAGTCGTCCGGGAACACCACTGAGAAGGCAAGCCCACAGAAATGAACCGACGTCGGTTTCTCGCAACGCTGGGCGGGACCGCCGCGGTCGGTGGCGCGGGCTATATTGCCTTGGATCCATTCCAGCGGGAACACCGGCTCTGGTTCGTTCGTCTCAACAGATCGTGGCCTGGGGAAGTCAAAGTCGATGCGCGAGTGAAACGCAACAACACAGTTGTCCACGAAGATAGTTACGAAATCCCAGGGATGGACGCGAGTGAAACGCTGGACGAGAAGCCATTAGTTTGGGTTGACGTGAACAGTAGATTACTCTACGGTTGGGATACCGACCTAGCGGCGTTCACTGTCGAAAGTCGCATCTCCGGTCGGGACGACTGGGTGAGTCAATCCTTCGGTCACGTTGAAGCCAATACCAGCATCGGAGCAACGGTCGATATCCTCAGTACCTCACAAAGCCGGTTAGTTAGAACGTCTGCTTGCTGAAGATGTGTCCAAACACCAGCAGCAAGCAGACAGTGAAATCCACGAAGACCAACTCCTTAAGTTCCTCGTCAACCGACTTGACGAGGAAGTTTCTCTGAACCTCGCCAACAACGCTGAAATCGATGCAGAAGACATCTACGAGGTCCTCGTCGGCGCTACCGCCGACGGGACCTCGATCTCCACGCTGTGCAACTCCAGTGAAGACTCGCCATCTGCGAACACGATCCTCTACCATCTGCGGACGAAGTTCGAGCCGGAACGGCTCGGTCGAGTCGCTAACACGCTCCTTCGACGGGATGTCGTCGAACTGCTTCCCGAGCAGATGGAGGTCTGCGCAGACCTCCACCTGCGACCCTACTACGGTGACGAAGACGATACAGACAGCCACTACCACTCGGAAGCGAAGCGTGGAACCACCGCGTTCCACGCTTACGCGACACTATACGCGCGTGTGAAGAACAAACGGTACACGCTGCGGTGCGCCGTCTCAAAGACGGCGACACCGCCAGCAGCGTCCTCGCTGAGTTTCTTGGAGTGCTCGACGGCTTTGACATCGAGGTCAAGGCCGTCTACCTTGATCGCGGATTCTACGACAGCAAGTGTCTCACGTTACTCTACGCGCACAACTACGCCTACGTGATGCCGATCATCCAGTGGGGGAAGACGATTCAGCAGGAACTCTCGAAAGGGTGGAGCCGCGTCATCAACCACGACCTGACAGGGAAACTCGACGGTCACAGCTGGACCGTCGAATTTCCCGTCTACATCGACTGTACGTACCTAAATGGACGGTACGACGAGAACGGTGTGGCGCGTCACGGCTACGCCGATGACGCGCCGTTCATCGAGACACCACGCGATGCTCGATACCACTACAACAAACGCTTCGGTATCGAGTCGAGCTATCGCTTGTCTGAGCAAGCGATAGCGACGACAACGACACGAGACGCAACGGTGAGACTGCTGTACGTCGTGGTGAGTCTGCTGTTGCAGAACGCCTGGCGGTATCTCCACCACGAATACGTGGCGACGCCCCGCCGAGGCGGGCGTCGCCTCTGGTAGTGGCCCTACAAGGAGTTCATCAATATGGTTCGACGGGCCGCGTGGACGGCCCTCGCGGTGCGTCGGGCCGTCCCCGCGAATCGGCCACCAGACGACCGGTTCCACCGGTAGTCACCGACCGAGTACGCCGCTTCGTGAGTGGCAACGCTGTCGAGTCGGCGGCTGAGTGCCGCCGACAGCGACAGCCCCCACCAATTCATCCGTGATTGCTTGGTGAGAATCAACAGTAGGTTCGCTTCGACACAGAACTCACGCTCCAGAAGCATTAGCCGAGGACGCTTTGTGAGGTACTGAACATTTATATGCATTTGGGATGAATACCGGATTATAAATGTCATCCAACAATGTAAAAACGGATTTATTGATTACAACGATCGCATTTATAATTCTCCCAACTACTTTGCTCGTTATGTTCGTTTGGGCACCACCGATGGAAGTCGTGGATTTGACGGGCTTGAAACTATTTCCTGCATTTGGAGTCTTCATATTAGCACTCATTCTTGGAGTGCTCTTCGCAACTACTCCGACATCCGATTCCGATGATAGGTTCATCCGAAGTCCAGGCCTGACCTCGGAGTTGAGCGTCAGCTCATGGTTATCTTGGCTTGTCCTCGTTTGTAGTGTTGGGGCATTATCAGGTTTGATCGGGGCCTTCGCTGGGGAAATGACGAAGTATTCGGTATTGTTCTGGATCTGCGCTGCATACGGAGCAGCACTAATCAAGTTCTATGACCTAAGCATTGAAGACCAAGCACTAGGCTCTGCCAATGGTGACAAGGCTTCCAAACATTAAAGCGGATTTGCATTTCAAACGGTAGTGTATATATAAGCTGGTACCATGCGAAAGCGAAGGATTTGAGACAGTCGTCAGCTATTTATGCAGCGGCGTAACTGAAACAGTTTGAATACGAAAAAGTACGGCGTTTTACCTCACGAAAGATACGTTCGACACTGCCCTATTTTCTATCGAGTTTGTGGATGAAATTTATTAAGTGACGTCGCTTTCGCCATTGGCGCCTGACTTCGGCCGACAGCGAAAGCTTCTGCCAGTTGATCTGCAATTACCTAGTGAAAATCTACGGTAGATTCGCATCGACACTGAACTCACGCTTAAAAATAATTAGTCAAGGACGCTTTGTGAAGTACTGATCCTTGGCCTCGGAGTCGCCGGTACCCGCGCACACGAATTCGGATCCCCAACGCAGGCGAAACAGTTCCTCGAAGAAGTCAAACCAGCCAATAGAGATCAATCGTCCGGGAACAACACCGAGTGATCGAACCCGACACGATGTGGCGAGTTCAAAGAAGCAGACGGTCGGGTCGCCGGCCCATCCGACGCGTTCAAAAGCACGGCTGACGACAACCAGACAATGGCAGCCTCGAACGACAAGGGCGACCGCCGGGAGCGCGAACTCGTCAACGAACTCGACGAGGCCGGCTTCGCCGTGATGCGTGCGCCCGCGAGCGGGTCGGCCACCGAGCGCGAACTCCCGGACGTGCTGGCTGGCGACGGCGAGGACTTCTACGCGATCGAGGCCAAGTCCAGCGCCGGCGATCCCATCTATCTCGACGGCGAAGAGGTCGAAGCCCTGCTGTTTTTCTCACGAAACTTCGGCGCGCGCCCGCGGATCGGCGTTCGATTCGACCGCGAGGAGTGGTATTTCTTCCACCCGGCCGACCTCTATACGACCGACGGCGGCAACTACCGCGTCAAGCGCGAGACGGCGATCGCCGAGGGAACTGACTTTGCGGAACTCGTCGGTCACTCCGAGAAGGTCCGCCTCGACGAGGTCGGTGATGACGGCCCGGATTCGGCGACACTCGACATCCTCGCGGCATTCGAGCGCGGCGATCTCTCCCGGGAGGAAGCCGCTGAAATGCTCGAGTGATCGGTCGCCCGGTCGTCGGGATCTCCACCTGAAACGTGGGGCTGGAGACGCTCGGCCCCCGGGTGGAGCCGTCGGGATGGGCCCCAACGACAGCAGCGCTTCGAAGCGCTTTTGGACCGCCCTGTGGAACGAACGGGCGAGACAATGGAGCGCCAAACCGCCCTGGAGGCCGCTGTATCTATCACTATCGTCGTGGGATTTATCGGCGCGTTAGCAGTTCTTACCACGGTGTATTCGACCGACGGCGGCCTCGGGCCGACCGGCGGATACGCACTGGTCGCCGCACTGGTCGGGTTCATCATCGTCATGTCCGGGGTCGGACTCGTTCTCACGCGGATGGATTCGGCCGAGGCGGTCGATCCGACGGAAGACGACGACAGCGAGTAATGGACCTGGTCGACGAACGACCCGCAGCGGGTTCTCGGAGTTGTCAAAACGATTAGTCGTCCGCAGCGTCGCGCTCACGCCAGTCGATCATCTCCTCCTCGTCGGCGTCTTCGAGTTTCGCCTCATAGTAACTGAGCGGATGCGAGATCTCCTCACACAGGTCGTCCATGTTGACACAATCACCGTAGGACTGCATGGTTGCACACGCGGGCGGGGAGTACTCCGTCGGCGATGTTTCCCCCCGAATGTGATCGGTCTGATAGCGGGTCATCTCCTCGCCAAAGCCCGGATTGACCTCGTAGAGGTCGACGATGTCGTCGGTCGCCATCCCGATCGACGCCAGGAACGAGGTGATCGCAAACCGCGAATGATGCGCGAGGTGTTCGCCCTTCTGGACCTGATCGAGCAGTGCGGTCATACACGGCGGGAACAGTTCCGGGACGACAGTGTCGATTTCGCGGGTCAGATCGAGTTCGTCCAGGCGCTCCTCGACGGCCGCGACATCCTCGGCGAGCGCGTCGGCGATCGGTTCCGGAACGGTGAGCGGCAATCCCGCAAAGATCCGCTCTTCGACAGCCTGCCGGAGTAGTTCGAGCAACTCCTCGCGATCGACCGGCACCCGGCCGTCGGCAAGCGATCGGTTGACGAGTCGCCATGGCTCGCCGCGTTGCCCGGCCGCGAGGTCGAGATACGCCCCGACGGCGACCGAAAAGCGGTCCGCCTCCCTCAGTCCGCCGGTCCCGCGGGCCTCGATAGCCCCCGTCAGGTCGAACTCGGCGAGCAGGGTCCGCAGATCGAGTTGCTGTCGGTCGGTCGACCGGAACTCCCCCGCGGCGAGTTCCGCCGTGAAACGTTCGTGTGCCGTTTCGGCCTCCGCGCGGGCGTAGCGATGTGTCAGCGCCGGCTGGTCGATCAGCGAGACGATGACCCGCGCGACTGGATACGAAAGCAATTCGACGCGAGTCTGGCGGTGGGTATCACCGACAGCCCCGTCGAACAGTGCCGACTCCACGCGCTCGCGTCCACGGTCGACGGCCGGGCCGCGCTGGGAAACGACCGTCGCGAGATCGACATCTGCCGCCTCGACGGCCTGCCGGGAGGCGTCGAGGAACGGATACCGGGCGTGAAGCGACTCCATCGACATGGCGATTGGACTGTCCGGGGATAAAGCCTCGGGACTGCAAATGACTCACTGCTCGTACTTCGACTCGATTTCGCGGATGACCTGCTCGTCCTCGCCGCCGTCGCTGATGGCGGCCGCGTATCGCTGATAGTCGTCCCGACTCACTTCGAGGACCCGGGACTCACCCTGGCGCGTCACGCGCAGGCGAACGGTGCCGTGCGGGTCGTTCCGGACGTGGGAGTTCGCAAGCGTGGCAAAGACGAACCAAAGCGAGAGCGAGCCCCCCAGGAAGTAGACGGCCGCAGTGTGAAAGGCCAGCGAGTGCTGGGTTGCCGTCCAGTGGGCCGGATAGGCGTACCAGAAGAGCCCGACGCCGGCAAGCGCGACGATAGTTCCGAGGGCGACACCGAGTCGCTGGCGGCGACTGGAGGGCAACACGGCGACGACGCCCAGGAACGTCCCCGGCACACCCACGCCTGCAACCACTCCGGCAACCCGGTAGGTCGTCGTCGAATCCAGCCCGAGCGCGTCCGAGAGTGGCGTCGTGACGAGCGTGATCGCGACGACGACGGCAAGCGCACCCGCGAGGAAGACGGCGATCCCGGCGTGAATCTGGCGCGGGCGGCGATCGCCCCAGCGGGCGTCGTCGTAGGCTTCGCCGAGGCTCGGCATACCGAAGCCGTCGGTCCCCACACACAAAACGCTACGTCAGACGGACGCAAGACGAAAGTGGCTGTTCGGCCGCAAAACGGGAGAGTCGCCATCGTGCGGTCGAACCGACGGGCTGTTCCGGACCGAAAGCGTGGTCTCGGGTCCAGTCTCGCCGCCTAGTCGCTCTGGACCCGCGGCGCGAGCATGTAGGTGACCGAACCCTGCCCCTCGGCGATATCGAAGTGCATCTTGACGGGGAACTCCTCGCCGAGTTCCATCGTGACCTCGGCGTCGTTCGGGATCGCCTTGTTCATGTCCTTGAGATAGTCCAGCGAGAACAGCGACCGGGCGGACCCGGCGGTCAGGTCGATGAGGTCCTCGCGACCGAGTTCCAGATGGACGTCGTCGGTGTCGCCCTCCGCGTCGACGTAGAACAGCTCGTCGGTCTCGTCGACCCCAAGGGCGACGTGATCGCTAACCATGTCCGAAGCCGTCACGGCGCGGTCGACGTCTCGACCTTCGAGGACGATCTCCGAGGCGAGATCGAGGTCGGGCAGATCGGGCTCCTGGCGGATCGAATCCGGGTCGATCAGTGCGAGGGTATATTCGAGGCCGTCGATGGCGATCTCGAGCTTGCGGGTCTCCTCGTCGAGTTCGAGGTGGATGAGTTGGTCGGAATCGGCCATCCCGGCGATGTCTTCGAGCCGCGAGAGATTGACCCCGATGACGCCGCCGTCGGTCTCGTAGGACTCGAAGGCGGCAGCCGACAGCGTCAGGTCGACCATGCCGACGTTGGCCGGGTCGACCGCTCGGATCTCCAGCCCGTCCTCTTCGAGCCGCAGCTTACACTCCTCGACCAGCACGCTGACGGAGTCCAGTGCCGTCCGTAGCGTGTCCGCACTCACGATGGCGTTGAACATCTTGGAGCGAGGTACGACCGCATCCATTAAAAAGACTTCACGTTGTGTCGGCGACGGCTCACAATTTGTCCCTTGATAAGTCTAACCGGAAATTATTTTTAAATGGTGTATGTTTTCGACAAATATGTCCTGGAGTGGTGGGCAATGGAAATTGTTCGCGGTCGTTGCATCGGTTCTCATGATCGTCTCGATAGTGCCAGCAGGGACGGTCTCTGCCGGGACAGTCACAGAAACCGCGGGGAATACAGCGCCGGTTGATACTGTCCCGAGGTGTCAATGGACGGGCCGCCGGTGATGTTGAAAGCCCAAGCCATGGAACAAGTCGAGAATTTCTCAACCCCTTCTACCGATCTCGAAGCAGCCAGAGAGCGCGCCCGCTCGCGCCTGAACGAGTTGTCCGCGTATTACCAGGATCCGACACGCATCGACGACCAGCACGCGTTCATTCGCGATGCAGCAGCGCTCCGCGCACTGACTGACTTCGACGGGACTGATCAGAGCACGCGACTCGACCAGATCGTCGAGTTGGTGGCGACAGCAGACAACCGGTCCGCTCGGCAGGTGATTCGTGATGCCGAGTATGCCTTCACAGCGACTGAAGCGGACCTCGGTCCGGGAATGACAAACAGTGTCGAAGCGCACATCGACAACGCCCGGCGACAACTCGACCGGGCCGAGCGGATTCGTGATCGTGCTAGCAAGAAGTCGGGTGCGCAATCCATCCGCACGACTGCGCAGGCCATCCGGACGTACGGCTCTGCACTCAAACAGGCCCGGACCGCGTTGCGATTGATCGATCGCAAGGTCGGCTCGGACGTGACGCTGACCCGACGGACGGATCCAATCCATAATGGAAGCGAGCCAGTAGCGTACACGCTCGTCGGCAACGTCACGAATCCGACCGGCCTCGACGCGACGAACGTTACCGCGACGATCAACGATGACCGTACAGTCGCCCTCCCGCTTCGCGGTGACTACACCAACGCTACTTTCGCGAAACCCATCAACCTCACCGAGCGGGTGAATACGATCGAAATTTTGGCTGTCGAAAGGGAAGCCGGCCAGAAGTCGAAAAACAGCAGCGATGGCGGCTCACTCACGCACTCTAAGGTATCTCAGGCAAGTACGGTTGTCCTTCGACTAGACGGTGACGGATTACCCGATACCTACGAGGGAAACGTAACGGGCACGGATCCGCTGGATCCGGACAGTGACGCACCGTCGACAGCGGTAAACGAGGCTACTAATGGCACGATTGACAGTCACGAGGACTTCGACGGCGATCGGTTGATCACTGCTCGCGAACGCAAACTGGGTACGGATCCGCTCGATGCG
This sequence comes from Halorhabdus sp. BNX81, assembly GCF_029229925.1. NCBI lineage: Archaea > Methanobacteriati > Methanobacteriota > Halobacteria > Halobacteriales > Haloarculaceae > Halorhabdus > Halorhabdus sp. BNX81. The sequence goes on from NZ_CP107254.1 coordinate 2,797,493, forward strand.
GACACTGACGACGACGGCCTCGACGACGGCGTCGAACCCACCGAACCGTTTGCGACAGACCCACTCGATCCCGACTTTGACGACGATGGATTGGCCGACGGGCAAGAACTGAGAGGGATCACGAAAGCGACCCAAGAGACCACCGGTGGTAAAGTCTCGTTCACGAATTTCAACGTTAGAGAGGCGAACATACTAGAAGAACCGACTGATCCGCTAAACTCCGATACGGACGGCGACGGCTACTGGGACGGCTGGATCGGCGTCCACGATGTCGGGTATTCGGATAACGTGATTCTCTATCGAGAGCACTTACAGTCGGGCAACGGTATTAGCGGAGATGACGAACGCGTCGACGAGCAGGTTGGTGTGCACATAGTTCACCCCGAGGACCCGGGAGCGAATCTCGATAATGCACCCGGCTCTTCCGTGAAGCGGCATTCGAACGTTCACATCGGCGAGTTACATTGGGATTCGGATCCAACTGACCCGAATCCCGACCAATTGGACGAGAAAACGTCGCTCGAAATCGAAGTGGACTGGATAGAGGGGCGCAACCCCGATGATAGAACGATTGGCGGCCAACCCATATTGGATGCGATCAAAGACAATTACGCATTGTACGGCATCAATTTGAGTTTCCACCGGGATCAATCACTCTCGACAGATCAAGTGACGAATGTCTGTAAACTCTGGGGCGAGACGTGGGCATATAAAACCTGTATGAAACGTATCACATTGCCCGGCTTGAACGCTTTTGAACTCCATAAACTAGAGAACAAGTATCACAATGATACTAGCAAAATGCATATGCTATTTGCGACGAACTACAGTCGCGAATCGGAAATCCCGATTGTCTCGACGCACGATCCATTTATTGATCCAGGCGTCGACGGGTTAGAAGGCCATACCGGCTCCCCAGGCCAGGCAGGGATCATCGAAACCGCACCGTACGGCACAGTCATCCTCGCTGACGAACCGGAACTGGACAGTAATGAAACGATGACCAGCACGACCATGCACGAACTCGGTCACGCGTTGAGTATCGGCTGGCTAGATGACAAAGGCCCAGGCCACATCGCCGAGTGTTACAGTGGTGGCTCTTGCTATGGTGAGTTTGGTGTCGGTGGTGGTGATGATGAAACGCCAGAAGAAGTCGATCGACAGCCTGGGCAACCGGGCGGAATATCTGACGATTGGAGTGTCATGAGCAGCACCGCTGAACCCGAGCGAATGGACCGGAGACGATTTGCATTTAGTCTAGAAGAATTGTTCACTGTAGACTTCAGCGACATACCATCAAAGAATGAGTAATATGTACACCCGCCGACGAGTTCTTTCTCTACTGGTAGTAACAATGGGGGCATCCGCCGGATGCACCTCCAATAACACCCATGCAACCCTCAGTATGGATCTTCAGGATGTGGCGGAAAAGGATGAAAAGTACGAAGTCACGATGAACGCACAGGTCGGTGTTGTAGCTGATTGGGAACCATTTCGGAACGTTTCGATCATTGGGAAGGGAGAAAATGGAACGGTAATTTGCCGAAAATTTCTGGGCGATCTCACACAGTCAGGCGATTACGATCCAGTCAGATTTACGTGTGATAAATTCCCACACACAATCACGTACGAAATCGACCGGAGCCCGTGTTCGAAGGATACAACGGTTCGGAAGATGGTTTACAAAGAAGATCAGGAGGACTGGTCCCCCGAAGATGTTGAGTGCTAAAACTCCCACTCAGATTCGAAATGCGTCATCAAGATATGTTTTTCCCGGACTGTGCCACGCATTGAGTATCGGATGGGCGGACGACACGTCAGTGCCAATCCCAATACTTGGCGATTTCATCGGAAGCGACGCCTACGAAGTCTACAGTGTGAACATGGGCATGCCGGGCAGAGCAGGCGGTCTCGACCCGACACCCGAGAACATCTCGTTGCCGAATCCGGACGTTTCCTCTCCCACATATCCGTGGTGGAGTCTAATGAAACGCGGTCCGGCATTCGATACCACTGATAAGCGCCACCCCGGACAATGGCCAGTGTTACACTTCAGCATCGAAGAATTAAGCACGGTAGACTTCCGGGAAATACCGTCAAAAGGGTCTTGACATGTTACGCCGAGATATATTGACGTTCCTCGCTACAGCGGGAGTGATGACTACCGGGTGTGTCAATATTGGAGATGAAGAGACGCCAACGAAAGAGTGGAGAGTTAGTATTTTTCCAACGGTGAACCGGACTAATTCCGGGTTTCGGACTACAATGGAGGTACGGGTGGATTTCTGGGACGTGACATTTCACGACCTGGAAATAGTGATGTATGATGATAACGGGTCTCTCCTCCCGTCTCACTCATTGGGTGATTTCTCCGGGACTAGAAAAATCACTCTCGAAACGAAACGATTTCCATATATTATCACAGCAAGAGCCAGAGAAACCCCATGTGACGATAACGTGCACATTGGTTTGACCTACTGGAATGGAACGCTCGAACAGCGCGGCCAGGGATTCGACGAGTTCGAACGTGTCTGGGAGGGGCGGCCCCGTCGCTGTGATGAGGAACTGCCGCCAGAACAGCTGCTACCAGACGACGCCACGCCAAAATTAGACAATGGTACTGAATAATATCCAGCCAGGCAACAACGAACTCGGACACACGCTCTTGACTGGCTGGGCGGACGACACGTCAGTGCCAATCCCGATACTTGGCGATTTCATCGGAAGCGACGCCTACGATGTCTACAGTGGGAACCTGGGCCACCCGGAGTGGGCCGGCGGTATCGATCCCACGCCCGAGAACGTCTCGTTACCGAATCCAACCCCAACCCCCACGTATCCCTGGTGGAATGTGATGAAGCGAGAAGAAGCGTTCGACAGCGGGAGAATTGGCCATCCGGACCAATTCCCATTATTACACTTTAGCATTGAGGAATTGAGTACAGTTGACTTCGAAGAGATTCCCTCACGTGACTCATAATATGAGACGCAGACGGGTAATCGGTGGTCTGTTTTGTATATCTCTCCCGATGGCTGGCTGTGTATTGCCATCGAATACGCAGACGCCAGCAAAACAGTGGAATCTCATGATATGGCCCAATGTTTTTGCTGACGATTCAGCGTGGGAAGTAGAACTCACTCTCCAGAACGACTCTTTCGAATCTGCGTTCCACGATGTCGAAATACTCCTCTTTGGGAAGTCGGGAGAACAATTAATTAGTCAGCAAGTCGGGACCGTGGACAGTGAGAAAACTGTCGCACTCAGCACTGAAGCGTTCCCATATTTGATCACAGCGAAAGCAAAGGAATCCCCCTGTAATGAACACGTAAATATCGGATTAGTCTACTGGGAGGGGGATCGTTCTCAGATGGGTGATCAATTTGACGATCCCAGAGATGTCTGGGTATTTGACGGACGAAAATGTGATCAAGAGTTGCCCCCAAAAGAATTTCTCCCAGCTGAGAATGATGCGCGGTAGGTGCAAGTGTGTTGAGCATGACAACATATTGCGCTCTGTCGGCTGGAACGACGACACGAAGATTCCCTGGTTGGGCGATCTCGTCGGTCAGAAAGCGTATGAAGTCTACAGTGGGAATATGGGCCACCCGGAGTGGGCCGGCGGTATCGATCCCACGCCCGAGAACGTCTCATTGCCCAAGCGAGGGATTACTGCTTCTGCCTATCCGTGGTGGAGTATCATGAAACGTGGGACGGCGTTCGATACGACCGATATCGGCCATCCTAGTTCGGTTCCACTCCTACACTTTAGTATCGAAGAGCTAAGTACAGTTGACCTCAAGGAAATCCCATCCCGCGAGTCTTGATATGAAGCGTCGCTACTATCTCCAGTCGCTATTTGGTCTTTTGGTTGTCGGAGGCGGTTGTCTCAGCAATGAAAATGATGGGACTCCTGGCAAAGAATGGGAGCTGAGTATCCATCCATTTGTCAGGAAAGCAAACTCCGAGTGGGAAGTTGAACTTTCCATAAAAAACGGCTTCTGGGGTGCGACGTTCCACAATATAGAGCTAGTCTTGTTCGATCACCGTGGCGAACTAATTCGGTCTCACAATATAGGGAATATCTCTGGAGGAGGTACAAGATCGGTCGTTCTTCACACGGATGCGTTCCCAGTTGTGATCACAGCTACGGCCGACGAATCTGTCTGCGATACAAACGTGAGTATCGGCTTACTCTATTGGATTGGGACCAAAGACCAACGAGCGAAGGAGAATGTTGACTTTAGTCAGGTTTGGGACGGGAGGCCCCGGCGATGCGACGAGGACCTTCCACCAGCAGAGCTCTTCGCGAACGGATCAGATCCGACGGAGACCGCTCCGAATGCGACAACAACGGATTGAAAATGCACGAATTGAACCACGCATTGAGTATTGGTTGGGGGGACGATGAGCCCATTCCGATACCGGTAATTGGCGGTTTCATCGGAAGCGACGCGGATGAGACGCCGGAAGAGATCTGGGATTTATATCGACGATCGTTGATGAGTGCCATTTCCGAAGAGAAGTTTGGGCAACCGATGAACGGCGAATATTCGATTTTCAGCATTCAGGAGTTACTAACGATCCATGAACCTGAATAACAAACTCCTCGTTGGGAGTCTCATCTTCGTGGTTCTGGTAGTGGCTGGTGGTTCTATATTTGTCTTCACCGGAGGTCTTGGTCACGAGGAGAAACAAACACCGAACCCACCAAGACAGCATACGGATGTCGAATTTGATGGAGATATTTCAACAGCTCCACGATTCAATCTCACGGGGACTATCGAGATTGGAGGCATACTCAATGAATATCCCTCTTTCACAAACGTAAGCATCCGACTCTATCGAGACAATGGTTCGATTATCGATAGTCGATGTCTAGGAACCATCTCTGAGGAACAGGCATTGAACGTCTCACTCACGGCTAAAGAGGTGCCAAAGTACGTCATCTTTGCGTCCCCCGAATTCTGGACAAAGTCTACTGTGGACGATTTCCAGGTCTATTATTACTACTTAGACGATACGAGGCCGACATATTGGGCTGGTACCTGGGGTTCCACAACGGAGCTCCCGTCCGAAATTAACGTAACGCGCCACCATCCATGCCAGAACATCGACTAGAGTAAGTGGATTATTTAAATCAAATCGTCATGCACGAGATCGCCATTCGTATTGTGTGAGTCTCGCCGACGACGAGGGTGTGGAGATAGACGAGTGCACGATGGAGAATGAGATCTACAGTGGGAATGATGGCATATATGGATCCGACCCCGGAGCGATCCGGTAGTTGCTAACAGATCGGGCACTCTATAGCAGTATCATCGTCCCCGACACGACAGTGAGGCGATCCCCCACCGAACAGTCTTGGTTCCCAACCACCAACCGCCACTGTCATTGAGCACCACGACCCTAGGCGAGCCATGGATGAAATCTGGTTCGTCGCCGGCGGGGTGGGCCTCGTCCTCGCGATCGTGGTGATTCTGTGGTGGGGCCGGTCGTCGGATAGGGCCGCCTCGCGGCAGGCACACGAGGCCGCCCAGGGCCGGGAGCCGCCGGTCGAACTGGGCGAAGTCTACGAGTTCGGCGTCGTCGAGTTCACCGATCACCACTCCGGCGAGCGCATCGCCGTCGGAAAGGTCGAGGGGTTCGTGCTATTTACCGAGGACGTCCCGGCCGCCGTCAGCGAAGGTGATGTCATCCGGGCGAAGGTACTCTCGTTCAACGAGGGCCGGACCTCGGCGGACGCGACGTTCGTCGAAAAACGTTGAGGGGCCGCGCGACGGCCGGCGAACAGCACCGTGAGAGGCCGCCTATCCGCGAAGGGCTTTCGCACCTTTCGAGAGGAGCAGGTACAGGACCGCAAACGGTAACAGGGGCAACAGCAACAGCAGGATCGGCAGCAAGACAAGATAGCCAACCACGTTCATCTGGAGGTTGGGACGTTCCGTCGTCAGCGGCGTCACCGTCCGGAGCGCCTCCTCGATAGCCCCGTCTTCGTCGGACGTGCTCATACGACGACTATGGCCAGACGGGCTATAAAAGGTCCGCACTGTCCACAAGATCCGCCGGCTACGTTGGGTGGAGCGCGATCATCGCGATCGAATCCCGGGCCGACCTACCAGGAGACGACGGTTTCGCCCTCGGGGGCGTGCTCTTTGACGGTGAGCATCTCCTCGCGGGCCGACTGGCGGGTGTCGTGGGGTTCGACGCTCTCGGCGAGCGCCGAGCCGTTCTCGTCGATGAGTCGCCAGATCCAGCCGTCGTCGCGCTGGGCGAACTCGAAGGAGACCTCGTCGATCTCGAGGATGCTCGCTTTCCCGGTCGTCTCACGCGCCTCGTCGATGGCGTCGGCGACTGCGTCCCGAGTCTCGTATCTGCCGGCGCTGACCGCCCGTACCGTCTCGTCCTCGTCGATGAGTCGCCACCGCCACTGTCCGGCTGCATCGCCATCCGCGTCACCGGCGACGGACGTCTCGCCCGCGAGGTCACCCTCCCGGTAGGGCTCGAACGCAAGCGTCTCGATATCCATCCGTTCGGCATCGCCGGCCCGGGCCTGGACCATCTCGACGTCGTCGATGACGTCCCCGCGGCTCTCGTAGGTCCGGGGACTCACCGCGAGATCCCGCCGATCCGCGTCGATGAGCCGCCATTGCCACTGCTCGCCCCGCCGGTCGATCCAGATGACGCCACGGCCGATGTCGAAGACCGGCGCGTCGGCGGCATCGGAAATGAGGCGGTCGATGTCCGTCTCGGCGGCGGTCCGGGTTTCGTAGGTCCGTTCGCCGCCGGCGGCGAGGTTGCGATCCCCGTCGATGAGCCGCCAGTGATAGCCGGCGTTCTGGCGGAGCTGTACCGTCACTGCCCCCATCGTGTCGATCGATCCCTGAGCGCCCGCCTCGCGGACGTTGGCGATCGTCGTCGTGACGTCGTCGTAGGTGGGGTACTCCTCGACAGATTCGGCGAGGATCGTCCCGTCGGTGTCGACCAGCCAGAAGCCCCAGGTCTCCTCGTCGCTGACGAGCTGGAAGGTGGCATGCTCCATCGCACGAACGGCCGCGTCGTCGATGTGATCGATCAGGAAGTTAACGGCCTCCCGGGCCTCGGCCCGTGAGGGATAGGACGTGGCGCTCTCGGCGATGAGTTTCCCGCCCTCGTCGATAAGCCGCCAGGCGTAATCGCCGCCACCAGTCAGGTGGATCTCGAACGCGGCAGTGTCGATCTCGAGAACCTCCGCGTCGGGCGCGTTCTCTTTCAGCGTCCGCATCCCCTCGGTGACCTCGGCTTTGTCCTCGTAGGACTCGCCACTGTCGGCCATGACCTTCCCGTCCTCGTCGATGAGTCGCCAGCGCCACTCGCCGTCGGACTCGTACTGCTGGAATGCGGCCTGCTCGAATTCGATGAGGTCGGCAGCAAGCGCCTGTTCACGAACGCGGTCGGCCGCCGTCTCCGCCTCTTCTCTGTCCGCGAAGGCCACAGTACTGTCCGCGAGCACATCACGATCAGCCGAGACCAGCCGCCAGTGCCACTGCTCGTCGGCGGGGTACACCTCGTAATCCGCCCCCTCGAATTCGATCGTCTCGCTCTCGCTCAGGGCCGAACGCGTGCGTTCCGCACTAGCCGTGGCGTCGCCTTCGTCGGTTGCGTGGCCGTGCATCGTGGCGATGATTTCGTCGGCACGATCCCGGAGTCGCCACGTCCAGCCCGCGTTGGCTGGTTCGAACTCGGAATCAGCGCCCGACCAACTGTCGCTTTCGTAGACCTCGTATCCCGGTGAGCCGTGTTCGATGACGGCCGCCGCCGAGAGTTGCCGGGCCATGGTCGTCCCGGCGGCCTCAGCCTCACCGCGCGAGTCGAAGGTCCCGTCGCTCGTGACCAGCGGATTGTCGGCGTCGTCGATGACGCGCCACCGCCAGCCGTCGCCGTCCTCAAACAGCTCGATGGCAATGGTCTCTACGGCGAGCGCGCGTGGATCCTCGACCCATTCGAGGAAGCGATCGATGGCAGCCTCGGCGTTGGCCTCCTCACCATAGGCGTCGGGCCCCGCAGCGAGTGGACGGTGGCGTTCGTCGATGAGTCGCCAGTGCCAGCGGTCACCCTCGTCCTGAGTGATGTCGAAGGCCGCCCCCTGGATCTCGACGAGGCTGGCGTTCGGCGTCTCCTCTTTCAAGAAGTTGACTGCCGACTCGATCGCGTCACGGTCCGCGTAGGCGTCATCGCTGGCCGAGATGATACTCCCGTCGGCGGTGACCAGCGACCACTCCCACTCCTCACTCTCGGTCTGGTACAGTCGGAAGGCCGCGGTCGTGATATCGAGCAGCCCGGCACCGGCGATCTTCTCACGGACCGCCTGGACTTCCATCCGTGCGTCGGTGTCGGTCGCCACCGTCGTGGCACTCTGCCCGATCGCGTCACGCTGGATCGTCCGCCAGGTCCAGTCGTTCGTCGGCGTCTCGAAGACGGTGAAAAACGCATCCCGAGTCGCATCGCCGACGAGTATCGGTGCCTCGTCGTCGCCCAAGCCGAGTTCGGGTTCGACCAACAGCCCCTTCTCGCCGGTGACGATCGGGACGAGGATGGCGACAGCGACGATGATCCCGATACCGAGTGTATAGACGGCAATGAGTTCAGCACTGTAGGCGGGCCCGACCGTCCAGGCCCCGGGATAGATCTGTGTGAAAGCAATGATACTCAAAAAGGCAATAGCGAGGCCAAGAATACTGGCTTGCATGCCACGCCGCCGGACCGGCAAGAGGACGACGACGGCGAACAACCCCAGCGCAAGTCCGATGGCCGAGAGGACGATGGCGATCTCCCGGATTTCGAAGTTCCCCGCAAAGAAGTGCTGTTCGATCTGGAAGACGAAGACCCCGAGCAGCCCCGTGAGACTCCCCAAAAGCAACAGCCAATAACCGTAGATGTCACGTTTGGACTCCGGTTCCCCGATGTACCGGTGATACAGTTCGACGAGTTTCTGATCTCGAATGTCGTCGACAGCCATGTGTTGCCATCACCGTATCTAGGATCGGACTAAATAAATATACGACACGTTTCAAGCTCATTCGATCCCGAAATGACTCTTATAATATCGATATCAGCAATAAGTTTGGAGCCATTCGGTCGAGCCGACAGGAAGACAGCGAGGGAATGGTTTTCAGAATGCGCAAAAACCGCGATCAATTCATATATCTTACGTTTCTGCCGGATCGCCGCGGATCAATGACAGTCGAAACGGTACAGACAGCGGTCGCGGGACGAACGAGTCGGGAAAGCGACAAACTGGTCGATACCGACCCGGGAGTGTAGCCCGTCGCGATCACTCCTCGATGTCGATCGCCGGGCGGCCAGGTTCGGTCTTGCCGACGAGGTCGTCGGGCGCGTCCTCCGCAGCCAGGACCGTAACCGCGGCGTCGAACTCCCGTTCGATCAACCAGGCGGCCCGCTCGAGGGCGGCCTGTTCGCGCTCGGGAGCGAGGAACTCCTCGACGTGACCCCGGCCGGCGAGTTCCTTCGCGTAGTCAGCGGCGTCCTCGCCGTAGCGTTGGAGGTCCTCGTTCTGCATGACCGCCGGGACGACGTTCTCGGCGTCGCGAGCGATCTCGGCGACCTGGTGCATCCAGGCGGGCGCAACCGCGAGCGTGATCTCGTCGGGATCCTCGATGCCGACCGTCTCGACGATGTCCCGGACGTCCTCGCGAGTGTCCTCGATCAGGCGGCGTTCGAGGGTATACTCCTCAGGGGCTTCCCCCGCGGGCCACTCGGCTTCGACCAGCAAGCCGTCGGTGCCGAGAACGTCGGCGATCTCCTCGCCGACGTGTGGCGCAACCGGCGCGAGGAGTTTCGTTGCTGTCGCCAGTCCATGCTCGAACGTCTCGGTATCGACGGCTGTCACGTCCCGGTACCGGCGCAGCAGGGAAACGAGTTCCCGGACCGCCTGCAAGGCATGGTTGAACCGGAAGTCCTCGTACTCCGCAGTCGTCCTGGCGGCGGTCGCCTCGATCTCACGGGAGACGTACTCCGCGATCGCCCTGTCGGTGTCGTTCCCGTCGTCGGCCGTCGCTACCTCACCCGCCTCGTACTCGACTGCCAGCGTGTAGAGGCTTTGCAGGAAGTCATGGGCCGAGCGGACGCCCTCCGGGCTCCAGGCGAGTTCCTTCTCGGGCTGGGCGGCCTCCATGATGAACAGCCGCGCCGTGTCGGCGCCGTACTCCTCGATGATCCGCTGAGGGGAGACGCCGTTGCCGCGGCTCTTTGACATCTTGTTGCCGTCCTCGCCCAGGACCATCCCCTGGTTGGTGAGGTTCTCGAAGGGTTCCCGGACCCCGGAAAGCAGGTCGATATCGTCGAGGACCTTCGTGAAAAAGCGCGCATAGAGCAAGTGCATCACGGCGTGTTCGATCCCGCCGACGTACTGATCGACCGGCATCCACTCGCTTGCCCGCTCGCTGTCGAACGGGGCATCCTCGAGATCCGGCGAAGCGTATCGCAGGAAGTACCACGACGACCCGATGAAAGTGTCCATGGTGTCGGTCTCGCGTTCGGCGGGGCCACCGCATTCGGGACACTCGACGTGCTTCCAGTCCTCGGCGGCGTCCAGGGGGTTGCCGGTCGTGTGGACGAACTCCGGCAGTTCGACGGGGAGGTCCTCCTCGGGCACGGGGACCGCGCCGCACTCGTCACACCAGACCATCGGAATCGGCGTCCCCCAGTAGCGCTGCCGTGAGATGCCCCAGTCCCGCAGGTTGTACTCCGTGCGGTGCTCGCCGTCGAATTCCTCGACGAATCGCTCGCGGGCGTCCGCGCTTTCCAGCCCGTCGAACTCGCCGCTGTTGACGAGCACACCGTCCTCGGTGTAGGCAGCCTCCTGAACGTCGATGTCTTCGGGATCGATATCGGCGTCTTCGGTCGGTTCGACGACCTGCTGGATCGGGATGTCGTGGGCCGTCGCGAACTCGTGGTCGCGGTCGTCGTGTGCGGGCACCGCGTAGAGCGCACCGGTCCCGATATCGGTCAGCACGTAGTCAGCGACGTAGACCGGGATCTCCTCGCCCGTGGCGGGGTTGACGGCGTACTCGCCGGTGAACACGCCCGAGGTGACGTCCAGGTCGTCCTCGTCGGCTTGTTCGGCCATCTCGACGTATTCGGCGACTTCGTCGTTCTCGTCGGCGATCTCCCGGGCGACGGGGTGGCCCGGCGCGAGCGAGAAGTACGTCGCGCCGTAGATCGTATCCAGGCGGGTCGTGAAGATGTCGACCTCGCCGTAGCCGGGAATCTCGAAGGCGACGCTGGCGCCTGCCTGTTTGCCGATCCAGTTGCGCTGCATCTCCCGGACGTTGTTGGGCCACCCGTCCAGCCCGTCTAAGGCCTCGTAGAGTTCCTCGGCGTAGTCGGTGATCGTGAGGAACCACTGGTCCATCTCGCGGGTCTCGATCGGCGTGTCACACCGCCAGCAGAGTTCCGCTTCGCCTTCGACCTGTTCATCCGCCAGCACGGTCTCGCAGGACGGACACCAGTTCAGCTCGGACGCCTGGCGTTCGACGAGTCCTTCCTCGTGGAAGCGCTCGAACAGCCACTGGTTCCAGCGGTAGTACTCGGGTTCGCAGGTCGCCAGTTCTCGCTCCCAGTCGTAGCCAAAGCCCATCCGGGAGAGTTGCTCGCGCATCGAGTCGATGCAGGATAGCGTCCAGTCCCGGGGGTTGGTGTCGCGTTCCTCGGCGGCGTTCTCCGCGGGGAGGCCAAAGGAGTCCCACCCCATCGGATGGAGGACTTCCTCGCCGCGCATGCGCTCGAAGCGGGCGAACGCGTCGGTGATCGTGTAGACGCGGACGTGCCCCATGTGGAGGTTTCCCGACGTGTAGGGGAACATCGCCAGGACGTACGCCGGATCCTCGGCGTCGTCCGGGATGCGGAAGACGTCCGCCTCGTCCCATTCGTCCTGCCAGGCGGGTTCGATCTCCGTGTGATCGAACCCGCGCTCGCGCTGATCGTGCTCTGTGGCCATCTTGGCCCCATCTGAGAGGGGGATACTGCTATACCTTTCTCTTCCTGGGTCGACCATCAGATCCCCGCACGGCCACTGACGTGTCGGCAGTTGGGCAATCGTTATTCGACCGCGGTACGTCGCGCCACCGTCACCTTCTCCGCCCTGAAGGGCGGAGCTTGTCGGTGGACTCCCGTTCTGACCACTAAACGGTGGTAGGCGTGTAAATGCCGTTCACGTTCAACGTCCCCGACTTCAGGGCAAGATGACTGGTTACCCCTCCAGACCCAGACTTGTGCCAGTTCTGGAGTAGTTTCCGAGCGATGTTCTTCGCGGCGTTGTAGTCGGCGTGGTACTCGCGCCCACATTTCAGACATTCGAACTCGTCGCCGTCTCTGTTGTCGTCGTGCGTGAAGCTACAGTCAACGTGGCTACACCGTTGACTGGTGTACTGTGGCGCGATCTTCTCGACGGCGATACCATACTCAGCAGCTTTGTACTCGGTGTACTCCTGAATACGGCGAAACGCCCACTGCTGGAACTTTGACGCGTTCGAGATACGTTTGCGGATATGTTTCAGCTTCTCGAACGCGATGTGCGTACAGTCGTGGGCGAGAGCTTCCTGTACCAGTCCCTTCGAGACACGGTGGAGGTAGTCTTCGCTCCAGTTGGCGAATCGTCCACCGAGTGAGTTCATCGTGAGATGCGCCGACCGCGTTCCTGTTTGTTGCAGTTTTCCACGCCGCTTTTCGTATTCTCGCCGCTTGTGGTTGAGGTAGTCGGCGTTGCCGATGAACGCGCCACTCGAAGTGACGGCAAGGTGTCCATCCACATTCAAGTCTACGCCGAGAACCGTTCCGTTCTCGGCATCTTCCGGCTCTGTGTCCGTCTCTTTCACGACAGCGATGTGGAGGTAGTAGTCGCCGTCACGGTGATGCAACGTCGCTTCGCGTTTCTCCCACTCTTCACAGAAGTATGTCGTCGGTGGGACGTCTTCGTCAGGGAGGACGTACTCGGCTTCGATACGGCCGTCCACAGTGGCAAGCGTGGCGTAGTCGTCGTAGTAGGTGATTGCGTTCAGGTTGTAGACGACTGAATCCGACGTGAATTGTGGTTTCGAGGGATTCTCGCCGTCTTTGCGTTTCTCGACACAGGAATCGAGTGCGTCGGCGGCCCGATTCCGCGCGGCACAGACGAGGTCAGCGTTGAGTTCGTCGGTCGCTTCGCGTACTGCGTCGTATGTCCGGTCGTGGAGTTCAGTTTTCGACGTGACGATATAGCCGTCTTCAGTGCCGTTCCATCCGTCGTCTGCAGCCATCTGAGCGGCCTGTTTGAAGCGCTCTATCGTCTCTTGGAGAAGGCGGTGAGCATCGTCACCTACGTCAAGTTTCACGACGGCAGTACGTCGAAGCTCCACAGTATCCATATGTATTTGAGTAAGTATAAAAGTTACTCATATAGTGAAATAACACTGGGGAGTCAGATGTGGGATAGCCGGTGGATTGCTGTATAGAGCGTACGCGATTCCCTCCCGTCCTCGAAAATCGAAGATTTTCGGGTGCAGCAAGACCTTCGGTCTTGCCATGCCCCTGTTCGTTCCTCGGTTCTGACTAGGTCAGAACACTCGTCACTCACGGGAAGGGCGGGATTCCCTCGCTGTATCAAGATGGACACCAAGACCACGCCTCGTTTCGAACACGCGTTCACACGTCGGACACTGAAATTCCTGCACAAGTACTGTGGCACCGCACCGAGTGATAAACGAGAGCCGTCAGCCTCAGATATGATTCACACTTTTAGATCGCGGAAATAAGGTCCGGGTGCGAGAATCGAACCCGCCTCTCAGCCTCCACAAGGCTGAAGGATAACCACTACCCCAACCCGGACACGCTGAGAGCAATTGCATCTATCTCGCTGTCGTTCAAATACGTTACGACTCATTCGGGCGCTGTCCCGACGTTCATACTCCGGCGTGTGTGGACACGAAAGCGCGAACCAGCCCGTGCCGAGACAACCCGAGGACCGGGCCCGATTCTCGCACCCGGACTGTGCGAGATCGCGAATTCTTGAGCGATCTCGATTTCTACGAGCGGGGAACGAAGTGACCCGCGAGCACTCTGGGACGAACGGACGTAAGGAGCTAACAGTCTCAAACGGAAATTGAAGCGTGGAGACAGCGAACAGCCGGCCTACCCGACGGTTCTATCTTCTTCGAGATGCTTTTGGCGTCCTGGCCTAATATAGAGCTGTCGTGGCGATCACCGACAAGATCTACATCAAGAACCACCGCCAACTCGTCTCCCAGCTGGAGACCTCGTTCCCGAAGAGCGCCTTCGCCGGCGCGACGCTGGACGTCCTCTTTCACGGCGAGAACCTGGGCAAACTCGACGATGCGACCCGGGATCGCGTGCTCGACTTCGCCGAGGACTTCATGGACTGTGACTGCCAGTCGGCCCCCCATTGTGGTCATCCGGAGGAGAAATTCGTCCGCTACCTCCTGGAGTTGCGTGCCGACGGCCTCGGCCCGGACGCCATCGTCGACGTGATGGGCGACGACTACATGCTGTATGCCTATCCCGGCGACGTCCTCTCGTTTCTGGACGGCGCGGTCCGGACGCTGGAAGCCGTCGAATCACTGGCGGACGTCGAGGGAGAGACGGACGCAGCCAGACAGGCCCAAAACAGACGCGAGCAGTTGTTATAGCGGGGTTAAACCGGCTCGTCGAACTCGCCGATCCGATAGGCGGATTCGTCCTCGTCCTCCTCGCCGTCTAGATCTTCGAGCTGAATCACGTCTTCTTCGTCCCCGTTGACCTCCTCCCGGAGCTTTGTCACGTAGCGTTTGTACTCCTCAAGTTGCTCCCGGAGGTGGTCGGATTCGAGTTCGAGACGCTCGTGCTCGCGGATGAACGATTTCGGCACCTCGACTTTCGGCGGGAAGCTCTCGTCGTCGCTTTCGGATTCACCGCTGAGTTCGTGCTCCGGAACGACTTCGACCTTGCCGCTGTGGTCGACGAGCATGTCGACGTAATCCCGGAAGACGGCCGACAGCGAAAGGTCTCGCTCCTCGGCGATCTCTCTCAGGGTCTCGAATTTCTCCTCGCTGACCCGAAAGGAGATGGTCTTGTTCTTGTTACTCATGGTTGGCGACAATCGTTTGCCCACCTACTTAATCATTTGTCAGACGGCGGAGAGAGTCGCCGCGACCTCAGGCCTCAGGTTCGGCCGTCTCCTCCTCTAGACTTTCGAGGGCCTCGACGACGAGCCGTCGATAGTTCTCGACCGCCGGTTCGTACTCGTCGTGAGCCATCTGGACGTACTCGTCAGCCGCGTAGTCGTCCTGGGTCGGGTCGGCCTCCCCGTAGTGTTGGACGCGTTCGAGCGTCCGTTCGGCCGTCTCGACCACCCAGCGATTCCGGGTCGTCTCGTCGACCGGCGTGATCGACTCCGGCCGGATCGAGACGTTGACCTCGCCGTCGTCGGTCTCGTAGGTCCGGGGCTTGCCGACGATGGAGACGTACGCCGGTGGTTCGAGCTCCCGCAGCATCGAGGCGGCGTCGGGCTGGTACTGCCCGGCGTAGGCGAAGTAGGTGTCGCCGTTGGGATCGACAATCCGGCCCTGCCAATATTCGCTGTCCTCGCCGACGTCCTCGGTCTCGGTCAGCGTGCCGACGACGAAGACGCGATTGGCGCGCTCGCCCGTCGGCAGGAGGACGTACACCGGCGCGCGGTCGTCGTCGCTTTCCTTGAACGTGTAGGTCGCGTCGTTGAACTCGCCCGCGAAGACGCGGCGGGCAACCTCTCGGGTCGGTGTCGCCGCCATTATATCGACCTCGCTTTGATCAGCGTCGCTTCAGGATCGACCGCGTCGGTCAGCGTCTCGACCTCGTCGGCCAGCAGGTACCGCCCGAAGGTCGGCCCCTCGACGCGATAGTACCGCCCCATGATCGTCCCCTGCATCTCCTCGACGACGACGCTCGTATCGAGGGCGTCCATCGCCATGTCCTTGGCCTCCTCTAAGGTGATGCCAGTGAGATTCTCGGTCGCGTCCTGATCGAAGATGACCTCCGTCACGTCCTCGCCGTCGTCGAGGACGCCCTTGATCCGGAGGTCGAACTCCCCCTCGACTTCGCCGTGTTCGCTACACCGGCCGTTCTGGAGGACGCGCGTGCAGTCCTCGTCGGGACAGCGCTTGATCAGCCCGCTGCCGCTCTGGATGTCGACTAAGGCCCCCTCGACCTCGAGGGCGTCGTCGCCGACCTCGATCTCCTCGTCGGTCTCCTCGATCACCGTCGTCCGGTTGAGTTTGACCGAGAACCGGCCCTGGTACTCGTCGGTGACGACGTTCCGGAGGTGGTAGGTCGCGCCCTCCGCGAGTTCGGGGAGGTCGGATTTGGACCACTTGGTGAACTTGATCGTCCCGGTCTCGTCGCCCAGCAGGCCGACCTGGGCGACGGCGTCGCTCCGGGGCTCCCAGAGCTCGACGACCTTCGCCGTCATGTCGACCCACTCCTCGGGCGCGTCGACGTCGGCGGCCTGGACGGTCTCGTTACCGCCGCTGCCGCCGCCGATATCGTCGCGATCCAGCCCCGCCTCGTCGAGGTAGGAGTTGGTGACGCTCCGGCGGGCCTCGCTGATGGGGACCTGGTACTCGTTGACCAGCGTGTCGAGTCGTTCCTCGACATCGTCGACACTGACGTCTAGCTGGTCTGTGAACTGCTCGTGTATCTCTTCCGCGTGGGTATGCAAATCCGTCATGGCTGTGCTGTCTCCGCGTGTTTTCGATGGGAGACGATTGACAGTTGGTCGGCCTCCTATATAAAGTCGCGGCGACCACGGCGGAAGTGAAACAGTAGGGGGAGGGTTAGCAGCCCGGTTTCCCGAGAGAAGATTCATAGGAAGGGAGTTCACAGCCCAACCATGGCCGAGGACGGGCAGCGGCTCCCGCAGTTCCTGCGATCGGGTATCGAGTCCGCCGGCCGGCAACTGGCCGAGGCCAGGCGTGCCTACGAAAGCGCAAAGCACGCGGCCCGGAGTGATCTCCCGCTCGCCGAGGACGGGCGGGCGCGGATCGTCTGCCGGCGACACGCCGAGCGGCGGGCCGTCCGGGTGGACGGGAGCGGTCGCCCGGAGTGCGTCGATCCGGAGCACCCTGACTGCCAGGGATGCGTCGAGGACGTGCGGGCGGGGACCATCGAAACGTGGGAACCGAACGACTCTCGGTGACCGGCCGGCTCGAAACCCGGATGACTACATCGTGTGCAGTCGTGGATGAGTCATTATAAGGGGTGGCTGAATACCACGTGTCATGACAGCGGACGCAAGTGCGATCACAGCAAGGGGAGTGACAAAACGCTACGGGGCGACGGTCGCCGTCGACGGGCTGGATCTCGACGTGCCCGCGGGCGTCGTCTACGGCTTTCTTGGCCCCAACGGCGCGGGGAAGACCACGACGATGCGGATGTTGACGGGATTGATCGAACCGACGAACGGCGACGGGTTCGTCGACGGCGTCCACTGTACCGACCGATCGAGCCTCGTCGAGCACATCGGGCTCCTCCCGGAGGAGCCGCCGGTGTACCGGGAGTTGACCGGTCGTGAACAGTTGCACTTTGCCGCGGATCTGCGGGGGATCCCCTGGAACCGCGTCGAAGACCGGGCGCTCGACATAGCTGAATCGCTGGATCTCGCGGCGGATCTGGACCGGCGGATCGACGGCTACTCCAAGGGGATGAAACAGAAGACGGCATTTATCCAGGCCGTCCAGCACGATCCCGCCGTGGTGTTCCTCGATGAGCCGACGTCCGGCCTCGACCCGCGGGCGGCCAAGACCCTCCGAGAGTTGATCGTCGACCTGGCCGCCGGTGACACGACGGTATTCCTCTCGACGCACATCCTGCCGGTCGTCGAGGAGATCGCCGACCGGGTGGGCGTCCTCTACGACGGCCGACTGGTCTCGGAGGGGTCGCCCGACGGGCTCGCCGCAGCGGCCGACGAAGACGGCGAGGCCGACCTCGAGGACGCGTTCCTGGAACTGACCGCTGATCCCGAGAGAGCCTGGCAATGACGGGGCGCAAGCGTTCGAGACGGGAGGTCTGGCGAGGGGCGTGGACGCTCTCCCGGACGGAGTTGCGCACGACGATCCGGAACGTGCGTGGAAACGGCCGACAGCTCGTGGGATTCGCAGTTATCGGCCTGATGGTGTTCGGGTTTCCGCTGGTGCTGTGGGAACAGACGGCCGGGTTCGGTCGGAATGTCGCGACCGGATCGCCGCCGATCGGCACGCTCGCCGCGAGTTACCTCGGGGTCGCGTTCGCGGGCGGCTACGTGGGGTTCGTGGGCGGGTTCAACCAGTCGCGAGTCGGCGTCGTCGGCCCCCTGGTCAGGACGTCGATCTCGCCGACGGCGGTGTCGATCGGGCGCTTTCTCACGCGAACGATCGAGGGCTTCGCCGGGTTCGTTCCGGCGGGGATCGTGGTGCTCGCCGGCGTCGGCGTCGGTGCCGGGAGCATGCTCGTCCCCATGCTCGTCGGCCTCGGTTCCCTGCCCCTGGTGGGAACGGGACTGATGGCTGGTCGACTCGTCGGTGACACCGCTCGCTACCTCAACGAGCGTGTACAGTTGTCGCTGTGGGTGCGTGCGGGGCTGTTCCTTGGCCTCACGATCGCCGTCTTCGTCGGAACCCAGGCGGTGTTGGCCCCAGTCTTCGAGGGAGGGGATGGGTTCGGACCCGGCTCGATCGGCGCGATACTGCCCGGCAATCCGGTCCAGGCCTACGCTGGTCTCGTGCTCGCTCCCCTGGGCGGGACAGTCACGGCGGTCGGCGTCGTCATCGCCGGCGTGCTCGCCGTTGTCGTCCCGCTCGGGTTCGTCGTCACGATCCGGCTGGAGACGCTGTTGCTCGTCCGGAACGTTGGTGGCGATAGCTCGACCACGCGTGTGGCGGGGACCCACGGCGTCCCCTGGCTGTTCAACCGTACGCCCTCGGCACGGATCGCCTGGCGGTACCTGCTCCGAACGCGGCGCGACCCGCGGACGCTCGCCCATCTCACGCCCGTGTTGTTCGGCGCGCTGGGGATGAGCGGAACGGTACTCGAAGCCCCCCACACATTGCTGTCGATCGGTCCACCGGCGGCCGTCATCGCCGGGGCCATCCTCGCGGGTGGCGCGTACTGTCTCAATCCACTCGGCGACGACCGCGATCAGCTCCCGTTGCTGTTTTCGAGCACGTCGTCGGTCGTCCCGCTGCTCCGAGGGCGGATGCTTGCCGGGATCGTGCTGGGGCTGATCGTCGGGCTCGGCGTTGGGACCCCGCTCGCGCTGGCCGAACACGAGCCGGCGTTCATCGTCGGCCAGATACTGCTGGCCGTGGTGCTCGCCGTCGCTTCGACGGGGGTCGCACTCGGCCTGGGCGCGGCCGTCCCGAAGTTCGAGCGCCGCGAGTACATGAACGTCGAGCGAGCCCACCCCTCGCTCGTGGTCACGATGATCTTCTTCATGGGCGGCCTGCTCGTCGGCGCAATCGGGTTCGTCCTCCTGTGGGTCGCGATCACGGACCACCTTCTCGGCGGGGTCCTTGCCCTCCTGGGGTATACAGCGGTCCTGGGTCTTGTCGCTGCCGGCGGGTACTGGTATGCCATCCGGCGGTTTCGAACGCTGACACTCGACGAGCTGTGAACACGACTGACCACCCCACGCGAGTGGGTTCCAGCGAGACACCTCCAGTATTTCAACAACCGACGGTCAGTTCCACACGAACTCGTACAATTCTTCATCCTGATAAATGCCGACCTGCGTAATGCTGCCGATCACAAGCCAGACGAAATAGACGCCAGTCATGACCAGGGTGACGGCTGCGGGATCGATTCCGGGCACGGTGCCAGTAGCCATCGTTCCGACGGCAACTGCGGTAAGCCCTGACGGCACAGCCCGGATGTGCTGGTCACCGGCCAACTGCCTGCCAGCAGTGGCTGCAAACGCCAGCGCGAACACGCCGGCCCCGAGCGATCCGGTCTGGATCCCAGCCAGACTCGACGCCCGCAACACGGTCAGTCCGCCAAGGAGACAACCGACCAAAAAGAGGACGCGCGGCCCGATCCGGCGAGCAACGACGAGCGGTTGATCGGCGGGGACGTATTCTGCGACGTTCATGCACGTCAGCGGTAGATCGCCTGGAATATAAGAATTTCCTATATGTCAACCGGAGTGACTAGGTGCCCCGCGAGTCAACAATCTCGGTGTCGGGGCTTGGTCGATTCGGGCTATATCTATCCAGTCGAGACTACCACTGAGGCGTGTCTTATCGAGCAGATCATCGGGACGCTGCCGGCAGGATGCCTCCCGGAACATAAAATAGGACGCCCGAAGAAGTCAACGTATGCGCGGTTTCGTCTGGTTCTGGCTGTTCGCCCTGTCTGTGCTCGCTTCGCTGAGCGCAATCGTCGTGTTGATCGTCGACTTCTTCTACCCGAACCCGCCGTGGGGCGGGATGCCGCCGATCGGGTACGTCGTCGCGATGGGCGTTGCCCTCATCGCCCTCGGCGTGATGCTCACCCTTTCGATGACGCGGCCCGACGGCCGCTGAAGCGGTGACGGCTGATCAACTCCGCATCCACAACTGGGTCAACTCCGCATCGACCCGCCGTCGATCGGAACGGCTGCGCCCGTCACGAAACTCGCCCGGGGACTCGAGAGAAAGGCCACGACGTCGCCGAGTTCCCGCGGCTCGCCGATGCGGCCCATCGGAACGTCCGCCGCCCAGTCGTCGTAGCCCTCCTCGTAGGAATCGTACTCGCCACGCTCGACGGCATCGTCGATCAACTCCTCGATGCGAGCCGTCTCGTGGGCCCCCGGCAGGACGGCGTTGACGCGAACGTCCGGCGCGAACTCTCGGGCCTGGGTCTTCATCAGCCCGATGACCGCCCGCCGGACGGCGTTCGAGAGCACGAGGTCGTCGATGACCTCTCGGACCGACCGGGACGTGATGTTGACGATCGAGCCCGCGTCGCTCTCGGCAAGATGGGGATAGGCGGCCCGCGTCGTCCGGACGGCGCTCATCACCAGCAGGTCGTAGGCGTCCTCCCACGCCTCGGTCGGGGTGTCGAGAAAGGACCCGCTCGGTGGCCCTCCAGCGCTCGTCACCAGGTGATCCAGCCCGCCAAAGGTCTCGACGGTCGCTTCGACAAGCGCCTCGACGTCGCCGG
The DNA here is from genome assembly GCF_029229925.1 of Halorhabdus sp. BNX81. Taxonomy (NCBI): domain Archaea; kingdom Methanobacteriati; phylum Methanobacteriota; class Halobacteria; order Halobacteriales; family Haloarculaceae; genus Halorhabdus; species Halorhabdus sp. BNX81. The sequence continues at coordinate 2,818,671 of NZ_CP107254.1, forward strand.
GATCGGTGATGTCGGCCTCGATCGCCCGGACATCGCCCGGTCCCGCCGCCGAGAGTTGCTCACGGGCGGATTCCAGCCGTGATTCGGTTCGGCCACAGACGACGACGTGCGCGCCCTCCGCGGCGAGTGCCTCGGCGCTCGCGAGACCGAGGCCGCTGGTGGCGGCCGTCGCCAGCGCGACGTTGCCCTCGAGTTGCAGATCCATATTCTGACGTACGTCGCCGGGGAGAAAAGCGTCACGAGCGAAGGGCTGACGGATCGATTTCACTGAGACGAAGGGGATCGGCGGACTGTCACCGAAGCGCTCAACTGCCCCAGAAGTTGTCCCGGCTCCCGAGTTCGGGCCGGTCCGGCCCGTCGTCGCGCTCGTCATCCGCTTCGGAGTCGTCCTCGTCGCCGGCTTCTTCGACGTCGTCGCCGTCCTCACCCTCGGCTTCCTCGTCTTCGAGCGGGAGGCGTTCGACTTCCTCGGCCCGAGCGTGGTTCGAGTGGACCGTCGTCACGCGGACTTTGGCGCGGGCTTCGGGCAGGACGCCGTCGACCATGAGGATGAAGCCGTCCTCGGTGCGGCCGACGCCAGCCCCGCTCTCGTGGATGTCCTCGACGGTGACGACGACTTCCTCGCCGGGCTTGACCGGCTGGGACTTCAGATCGGAGATCGGCTGGTTGTAGTGGTTGCACCACTCGGCCCCGCCGCGGTCGCCGTAGTGGGTACATCCCATACCCTCGATCCGCTCGGTGAATTCGGGGCAATCGTCGGCGAGTGGACAGTCCGCCATGCTGAATCGGCGTAGTTGGCGGGTACGCAAAACGTTTGCGTCTGGCTCCAGCGATCGGCGTGCGGGTCGATCCCAGGTGACGGAGTGTCCTACTCCCCCGGCGTCGAGACGTCCTCGCCCGCGCCGTCGGCGTCGATCGTCAGCGTCCGGTCGGTCTCGATCGATTCGATCCCGTCGATCTCGCAGATCGCTCCGACGGCAGTTTGAGGGACGGAAACGGCCAGTGTCTCGAACTCCAGGCTCTCCTCGATCGTCCCACCGACAGTTTCGATCCGGTCGCGGATCGCGGTGACGTCGTCAGCCGCACGGACCAGTAGCGTGACCGATTCGTCCTCGGCCGGGTGCTCACGGATCGACCGGACAGCCGGAGAGACGTACATATGGGATCGATACGCCGGCGCTCACTTCGGTGCTTCGCTGACAATCAGGTGATCTCCTCGGCCGGCCCACATTCGACGAGGATTTCTGTCGAGTCCAATACGCTGCCATCAGCCGAGCGCACTTCGATATCGAATCTCGTCGGCTCTTCGTGTTGAAACGTGAGTTCACCCGCTTGGCTGTTCCAGGGTTGGCGGGCGAGAACCTCTCCGTCGACGACAATGACAGTGGAGACCCCGGACTGGTCCGTTTCGAGGTCGTAATACACGGACACTGTCGTCTCGTTAGCCCGAATCATTTCGATGCTCAACGTCTCACCGGTTTGCCCACGGTTCGACGCGCCACATAGTGTCCCCTCCTCGGACCCGCCGGTCCCCTCGACTGGAGATCTGAGATAAACGTATACACCTACTCCGCCAGCGACTGTCGCGCCGGCTGACGCCAAGAGTTGCCTTCTAGTAACCATTGCTTTACAGTCGTTAGTACACTTCCTGGGTGGGATACATATCATTTTGTATTTATATTTCGATAATTTGATTCCACAGTAGTGGTGTCGCAGGTCGGCCGACAACCCGGCGCCCCAAAGTTAACTACGTCGGGGTCGTGACTCCATCGCATGGACGTTCGTGAGGCGGTCGAAGCCGATGCCGATGCCCTGGCGGCACTTGCTGACTCGCCAGTGGACGTGATGCGAAATCTCGTGCACGACCGGACGGTCCGGGTCGCCATCGATCCCGACGCGATCGAAAGTGGGCCAGGGGGTGATGTCGAGCACGACGGCAATACCCAAGACGACGAATCGTCGTCGATCGTCGGGTTCGTGAGCTTCGACGCCCGCGACGAGACAGTCTACGTCACGCAACTCGCCGGCTCCGAGGGGGCGTGTGCACGACTGCTCGAGGAACCGATCCGGTTCGCCCGCGGGGAGGCGATGGCCGTCGAACTGCTCGTGCCTGACGGCGAAGCTGCCGTCCAAAACGCCGCCGAGGCGGCTGACTTCGCCACCGCAGGCTCCGGCCCGCGGTTCTCCGGGCAGCCGACGACACGCTACCGGCTGGAACCTGACCCCGACGCGACGTGAGCGACTGGCCTCAGTGACCCGCCAGCCACTCACATGAAGTCCCCGATCCCCGTCTGCCTGCTCGTATCGTCCTCGAAGACGCGCTTGATCGACCGATCCAGGATCTCCAGGCGCTGTTTGGTGTACTCCCGGGCTCCGAACTCCTCGGCCACGCGCGTGGCCGTGTCGATGTACTTGTTGACCGAGCCCTCGTGGACGGTCAGATTCACGTCGCCGCCACACTCCCGACAGGTGCCGGTGAGGGGCATCCGGCGGTACTTCTCGCCACATCCGAGACACCGGACATCCTGCCGCGAGAAGGCTCGCAGGTTGCCGATCAGGTCCGGCAGGAAGTGATACTCGATGATACGCTCGGCGACGTCGGTCTCGTCAACGGCCCTGAGTTTGCGAGAGATCTCGAGCTGGGCGTCCATCTTGTCCTCCATCGATCCCAGGGTCTTGTACGCCGAGAGATCCGGTCCGAGCGCGATATTGCTGGTGTCGTGGGTGTGGGCGAAGCCGGTGTACTCGTCTTCCGTTCCCAGGGTGTCCTCGGCAATCTTGACGTCGACATCTTCCGGATGAGCCATCTCGCGGGTCGCTTCGTAGAGTTCCAGCGGATACTGCTCGACGATGTCGATATTGTGGGCCTCGTCGTCGATCTCGGCCGGGTCGATCCGCGAGGACATCACCAGGGGCGCGTCCATTCGGCCGCCTCGCTGATTTGGTAAGTACTTCCGACTGAAGTTGAGCAAGCCGTCCATCAACAGCATGACGCAGTCCTCGTCGCCGTCGCATTGGCCAGTATACAAATCATTTGCCACGAGCGTGTGCGTGTCCGAGACCGTCAGTGAATACAGGTGATCAACGTCACTCTCAACGACTTGGATATCAGATACTTCGTCAAGCCAAACGTCGCCACCGTCACCGCAAAGTCGCTGTGTCCGGAGTTCAGTTGATTCTAAGGCTACGGTTAGCGCTTCTGACTTTCGAGACAAGTGGAATCCGATCCGCTCGGCGAACCGCGCCGCGTTCTCGGAAGTGACTTTCACGACCCACGTCTCGAATTCCTGCTCTGTTTCATAGAAATCAGCGACCTCTCCGGTTTGCGGGATCCGCGTTTCACGAAAGATTTTGGGGACAATTTCGAATCGCTTCAGTGCCGCGACCAGGTCATCTTTGAGTTGATCACTTACCGTGTGCGCCCGAACTTCGATTCGATCACTGGACGCACTACCATCACCACTGAAATACGACGATAGGAACGCACGAAGAACGCTATCCGGAGCGGTCAAAATGGATTCGGGGATCTGCTTACCATCAGCGGAGCTTCCGAGACCCAGTACCTCATCAAACAGAACAGCGACGAGACGACTCGATACCGTCATTTTCCACTCGTTCTCTTCGTATGCTTCAATTGATAGCGATTCATCGATAACCTGTCTGACCAACTCACGAGCAGACTCATCAGGGATACAAATCGTCGTCTGATAACAATTTTCGGTAGAGCGTGTGAAGCCTTCGGCAGCGTAGTATCCTAAGAGCGTAGCAAACGATTCATCGAGTTGGAGGTGCCGTGAAATCGTGACCGAATCTCGTTTGACAGCCAGCTGAACATCAGAAGGAACCCGGCTAGGCACATCATCAAACAGTGTCGTCAAAACTGAAACCGGAACGCTGTCTCGGTTAACCCAATTGTAAACCGTTGAATCGCTTACTCCCAAGCACTCTGCGACTGGTTTGAGATACTGATCTGATTTTGTCGCTTCGTCGAAGAGTGATTTGATACGTTCGCTCCCTAAGCCACGGATCATTACCTCTTCGTTGGAGAGACGATCCAAAGCCATGAATTCCGAGAGCAGATCATACGTCCGGTGAGTACCCTCGATATCAACCGATTTAGGCATGGGTAATCGGTCACCGGACGTTAGCTCACTCGCTGGGACTTCCTCCGGGCCGTCTTCCCATCGGCGCATCGAGTGGTCTTGTGAGACAGTGATTGTCCGTCCACTCTTCGTTTCGATTTTGAGGAGATGATCCGGAGCAGGATGCTTCGAAACAGCTTCGATCGGTTTTCGGACCGGTGTTCCGTCGCTGTCTATGGACGGGACATGAGCGGTACCTGGTAACTCTTCGACCACCGTTCCAAAGTCGTCCATTCTGGGATCGTCAAGCCGACTCTCTACCAGTTGTTCGATGGATTGATATCGCGACTCATCGGACTCGTCTTCAAACCACACCTTGGTCTCCGGATGGAAACAATTCCGGCGCTTCGCGGCGTGAAAGTACGGATGGGCGTACCCGACAGCAGCCGAGGTGAAGCCGATGACGCGGCCGACGGTCGCCGCGCTGGTGTGGGGAGCCATCCCGAAGACGAGTTCGCCCACGAGGTCGTCGCGGTCGTCGAGTTCGTAGTAGGGATCGAGACCGTAGTACGACTCGAGGAGGTCGTCGATGAAGTCCGCCGTCTTGAGCATGTGCTCGGCCGCGCCGTTCGAGAGGACGACGTCCTGAACGTTCAACTCGACCAGTTGATCGTCGTGGACGAGCGGATCGCCGCGGATGTCTGCCTCGTAGCCCAGCTCGCGGAACTGCTCGACGGTGACGTCGAGTTCGGCCGGCCGGACCGACGTGACCGGAAGGTCGGTCATGTCATAGCGGACCGTCCCGTCCTTGAATGCACTAATGTCGTGTTTGGCCCGAAGCACGCCTTTCTCCATCGGCTCGGGGGTTTTCTCCTTCGAGGTCAGCCCTTTGACGCCCTTGAGCACGTCAAAGGCGACCTCGCGCTCGCCCACGTTGTCCATGGCCTGCTGGTAGACCTCGCCGACGTCGATCGTCGTCATTCTCGTCGGAGAGGCAAGCGTCTCACACCGCGGGCACTCGGCGCGGCCGGACTCGTCGGGGTCGACCTCGCGGTCGCAGTCCGGGCAGACGTAGACCGTCTCGGTGGTCCCACCGCAGTCGGGACACCGTGCCCGGTAGGTCTCCGTCCTACAGTCGACACAGCGCCGGCGGCCCACTTCCAGATCGACCTCACCGGGTGCGTCACCCATCTCGTCGGCGTGACCGGCAGCCTTCGCGACGTCGCGCTGATTGCCGCCCGCTTCGCCGATCGGGAACAGCGTGTGCACTGCGGGGGAGAGTTCCCGTTCCTCGGACTTCTCGGGGCGGCCCATCCGGTTGCCGATCCGGGTCGGCGCTCGCTCCCGGACATCGAAGGGGGCGATCTCGTTGACGGCCTCGATGGCGTTCTCCCCATCGTCGTACGTGCGGGCGCGCTCCGAGAGGTCCTCGATCGTCCACGTCCGCGTCAGATCGTCGTCAAAGCCCAGCGTCTCGACGAGCGGTCGCCAAGTCGGGACGATCAGCGAGGCCTCGGTCTGGGTGTGTTCGACCAGCAGGGATTCGAGGGTCCGCGTGGCGGTCTCACTCCGCGGGAGGACGAGATCGCCGGTCGTCGTCTCCGCTGATACGTCCCGGGCAGGTGGATCGGCGGCTGCACCGTCGCCAGTGACGATCTCGCCCTCGGCGATCGCGTCGGCCAGCGCGTCGATGTCCGCGACGCTCACGTCGTGATAGACGTAGGTGTATTTCGGGTGCAGCGGCGCGTCGTACTCTCTGGCCCACTCGAGGGCTTCGGCCGGCGTCGGATCGTCGAGGTCGACCCCGACTGAGTCTGCCATCGCCTGAACGTCCGCGCCGGCGGCCTCGAACTCCTGAACCCACCACTCGACAGTGTAGGCGGCCGGCGCGAGCGGGTGGTTGTTCTCGACGAACTCGCCGTAATTGACGAGATATTCGCCCAGATCGAGGACTTTCTCGACGCCGTTGCGGACTTCCTTGGCCTCCGCGGGGTCGTCGATCCGCCGGACGTCGCCGTTGGCGAGCCGAACCGTCGGCCCCTCGATGGTGTCGACTGGAACCACACCCGCCGCTTTCCCCGGGCGCTCAGTCTTGATCTGGGTCCCGGTCGCGAGAAAGTCATCGACGAGGTGCATCGTCGCCGGGTGGACGCCTGCGGTCGCGTTCCCGTGATTCCTGGCGCGGCCGTAGCGCAGTCGAAACCCACCCGATTCGCTCGGATGGGAGAAGACGGGGCGACCCGCGATGAGGTCCCGGAGGTACTTCTTCGAGGGGTCGGCTCGGGGTGGCCCCTCGGTTTCGCCTGGAGCGTCCTCGCCGTCGTCGGCCTCGTCGTCTGGGTCACCCGCGTCGGCCTCGTCGGTCGCTTCGTTGTCGTCTTCGCCGATCGTCCCGTCGATGAGATCCTGGAGCCACGGCCACTCGACCTCGTCGAGTTGGCGGGTGTACCGTTGGATCTTCGGGGCCTTGAGCGCGATCCCTTCGGCCATGACCAGGCACATCCCGCCCCTGGCGCTGTTGGAGTCGACGCGTTCGAGGTCCCGGTAGCCCGAAACCTCCTCGTCGCCGGTGGCCTCGCCGTCGAGCATGATCGGCATGTTTTCGGCGATGTGACGGGTCTCCTTGTCCTTCGGCGAGTACTGGAGGCCGGTGTCCTCGTCGTAGAGCTCGATCTCCTCGACGTAGCGACCGATCTCCTCTTCCCGGGCGTGGTACTCTTCGATGTCCAGCAGCGTTCGCGCGTAGTCGGCCACGAGGACCGAGAGCGCCTGGGCAGTCCCGCCGGCGGAGCGGATCGGGCCGGCGTAGTAGACGTTGACGAACTGGGTACCGTCGTCGTTGTCGAGGAGTTCGACGCGATCGATCCCCTCGATCGGCGCGGCGACGACCCCCTCGGTGAGAAGGGCGACGGCCGTCCGGACCGCGCCCTCGATCTTGCCCGCCTTCGTGTCGTAGTCGCCGACAGTCCCCTCGACGAAGTCCTCGACCAGGGCGAGGGCGGCCTCCTCGCGGGACATCTCGCCTTCGAGGTCACGGACGCGCTCGGCCACCCCGTCGATGCCGAGGATGTTCTCGACGCGGTCGGCCATGTCCTTGGCGACCGGGATCTCGACGTCGGTCGTCGGATCGCCACCCGCCTCCCGAGCGTTCCGGGCCACGTCCATCGCCCGGTCGAGTTCGTCTTCCAGGCGCGCGAAGTAGCGCTCGTCTTCCTCGCGCATCTACAGCGCCCAGAGATCGCCGCCGGTCGTCTCGTCGGGAACCCGTTCGAGCGATTCCTCGAACGTCCGGACGTACAGTTCACCGATGAACGTCTCCCCCGCGTCGAGGTGGCCGGCGATCGCCGTCCCGTCCTCCCGAGAGAGCACGACGTGCGTGTGCGCGAAGGGGTCACCGTCGACATCGAGCGAGATGTTCCCGACGCAGGCCGCGACTTCCAGCGGTTCGTCGAAGACCGTCTCGCGGTACTCCTCCTCGTCCTGATCGTAGTACCAGATCGTCGCCTCCTGGACGGTCCCCAGACCGAAGAAGACGGCTGCTTCGATGTCCTCGCTGCGGGCGAAGTCCTCGATCTGGCCGCGCCAGTCCTCGCCGTGGGTCAGGCTGGCGACGAACTCACGCGATCCGGTGAGCTCCCGGTAGTTCATGTGTCTACCCACGGCGACGAAGACAAAAAGGATTGCTCACGGGCCGCGGCGGCGGGGGCTAGCCGATCACAAAGTCCCCGACCACGTTCAGTCCCGCCAGGTGTCAGGGACCTGGATCTGGTAGCGACCGTCCTCCTGAAGCGCGATGATGTACTCCTCGCGCTCGTAGAGCTCCATGAGGTTGAGTTCGTACTGGCCGGGTTCGACGATCCGGATGGACTCGAACTGATCGTTGAGTTCCTCACGTAGTTCGGCAAGGTCGGGGCGGTCTTCGGTCACCGTTCGGGGGTCGGCGGCTGGCTCTTCGCTGGCGATTCCGGCATCGCCACCTGTCGAACCGACGGCCACGTTGCCGGTCGATTCAGGGAGTTCATCCGGCGAGACGACGGCCGACCGGGCCGACGCCTGGGCTTCGTCCTCGATCCCGGCCGTGGGGCCAGTCCCGCTGCGGTTCGATTCGGTCGCCGTATCGGCCCGTGCGCTGTTTCTCGGCGTTCCCCCAGTGACCCCGTCCCCCGTTTCAGGTCGAGCCGTGGACGCTACGTCTTCGGTGTCGGTTGCAGCGCCAGCAACATCGCTCGGCCATGGTGACAGCGGATCAGCCTCGTCGGGATCGACGCCGGTCGCCGGTTTTTCATCACCGCCGATGAAGTTCTTGACCGTCTGGGCCGCGTTGCCGACGGTCCGGGCGACCGAATCCTCGGATTGCGGTCGCTCAGGCGGCTCCGCGTCGGGGCCCGGCTCGGAAGCGGTGTCGCTGCCCGGGTGATACTGGAACGTGTTGCCAGCACACTCGGGACACCCCGAGAGCATCTCTGTGGAGCCGTCCTCGAAAACCGTGCCACACTCCGTACACTGGTGGGGCATTATTTCCTGGAGACGAGGGCGCTGATGAGCGTTTCGTCCTTGTGGAGTGTCTCGATCTGGTTGGCCGGCCCGATCACGGTGAGTTTCTTCGTCGACTCCTTGCCCATCAGCCGGTCGAGGAGACTCTTGTCTCTGGCCTCCGACTGGGGGTAGGTCTCGATCTCGATCCCGTTGAACTCGTCCGGACTGATCTCGGTCATCGTCACTTCGATCAACCGTGACTCCTCGTCGGGACTGAGACCCTCCTCTAAGACAACGATGTTGCCGTCACGGACGCCATCCAGAATCATCCGGATCTTCTCCATGCTGGCCATCCCGTCCATCCGCTGGCCGCTGATCAGGTCGATCTGGACACCGTCGCGTGCTTTGTTTGTGACTTCAGCCATCCTCGATCACCCGAAGTACTCCGCGATCTTGTCGTAAACTTCGTCCATGTTGTCGCCTTCGAGCGCGGACAGCGGGACGGTCTCGTGTTGGGGGAAAGCGTTGCTGATCCGCTTGACACTGGAATCATCGAGGTCGATCTTGTTAGCAAAGATCAACACCGGCAGGTCCTGGCTCTCGATGATGCCGATCAACATCGTGTTGACCTGCGTGAAGGGATCCTCGGCGGAATCCAACACGTAGATGACACCGTCGACGTCCTCCCGGAGCCAGTGCATCGCTTCAGCGACACCCTCCGTGGCTTCACGGGATCGACGGACGGCATCGTCTTTCTCCATGTCGTGATCGAGGAACTCGGTGTAGTCGACCTTGGTCGTCACGCCCGGCGTGTCGACGATGTCGATCTGAACCGACTTGCCGTCACGTTCGATCTCGACGTTCTCCTTGCGGCGCGCGCGTCTGGTTTCGTGTGGAACGGCACTTTCCGGCCCAACCGCGTCGCCGGTCCAGTCCCTGGCGATCCGATTCGCCAGAGTGGTTTTGCCGGCGTTGGGCGGTCCGTAGATGCCGATGCGTTTCGGATCCTGTTCTGAGAACAGGCTCGAAGCGGCACGTGAAATGCTGTCTCTGAGTTCTGTGAGCAGGCCCATCCTATCCTCCCGCGCCCGAGCGAATCGGGGCATCTGCGCAAAAGACTTTCCCGAATTCACTTAACTGTACGTCAGACATATATAACGAATTCTGAACGAACTGGCCGTTTCGGCGTACAATCGGTGTCAAACCCACCTTCTGTAATGATTTACTTCGAGAGAGGTATGACAGTAATGCTCCAGTGCCCGCTGTTGGTGGGTTCGGTTCGTGGCTGGATCCAAACCTATCCCGTTGGTGTTTGTTGTGTTTCGGCGTTCATTTTGTCGGCCCTGCTCGTCACTACCACCAAAATCGTGATAGAGTGTGACTAGCGAATGGTCGGTTACACCCCCCACCCCTTCGTTTCAAGTGGAACCGTGCGAACCACCGGGTGGAGCGTGGGCTGATCGGGACCAGTCGTGGAACGTGGCGAAATCCCGCAGGTTTGCCGGCTTGGCCGCGATCCGACATTGTCGACGGGCGGATATGACGAATTTGTGATGGTGACGCGGTATACAACAGTATATAATGGATTGTGACTCACCCCAATTTCGGGATCATTTCCACTGGAGTCATCGTGCCGATCAGTGCCCTTCGCCATGTGCTTCCTACTGTCGAATCGAACAGCGAAGATCCGAATTAAACGAGTAAAGCAACGAAATGGGACCGATCGCATACTGAAATCCCATGCCAAAGTATC